>NZ_JABXGD010000009.1 GCF_022627955.1 Microbacterium sp. C5A9 | reverse complement strand
CCGCCGTCCTGCCGGCGCTCCGGCACGCCTCCGTCTCGCCCGCGGCGGTGAGCGCCGTGACCGTCGGCGCCGCCGGCGCGTGGGCGGCGCCCGCAGAGGCCGCCGACCTGGCGCGTCAGCTCGTCTCCGCGTCCGGTATCCGCTCGATCGTCACCTCCGATGTCGTCTCAGCGCACGCCGGGGCACTCGCGGGAGACCGGGGGGTGCTGCTCATCGCCGGAACCGGTGCCGCCGCCCTCGGCATCGATGCCGAGGATGCGCGCCTGATCGACGGATGGGGACCGGAACTCGGCGACTTCGGCAGCGGGTCGTGGCTCGGGCGTGAAGCGCTCCGCGCCGTGCTGCATGACGCCTCGGGATCGGGAGAGCACACCGACCTCACCCGCCTGCTCCGCTCCGCGGTCGGCGACCCCGCCGACATCCAGTCCTGGATGTCGCAGGACGGCCCGCTCGCACGCCGCCTCGCCTCACTCGCCCCCGTCGTCCTGGACGCCGCCGAAGCCGGCGACGACGTCGCGCGTCGGATCGCCGCCGAGGCCGTACGGCTGCTCACGCGCTCGGCCGTGTCCGCGTCGTCGCACTCCGCCAGGGTCGCGGTGCACGGCGGTCTGACCGACCACGCCTGGTTCCGCTCCGAGCTCGAGCGTGCGCTCGCCGCAGCCGGTCGCGACATCTCACTGCCGCGGGGCGATGCCCTCGACGGCGCTCGACTCCTCGCCGAGCACACTGATCTCCCTCACGAAAGGTTCGTGCACCGTGCCGACTGAAGACCCTCGCCTCACTGCCCTCCTCGATGTGCTCTCGAGCCTCGGCACAGAGGCCTCGACCACCGACCGCGGCGACCTCGACCTCCTCGACACGTCCGATCTGGTGCATCGCATGAACGACGAGGATCGGCGTGTGCCCGATGCGGTCGCCGCACGGAGCGCGGAGATCGCCGCTGCCGTCGACGGGATCACCGAGCGCTTCCGCCGCGGCGGACGGCTCATCTACATCGGAGCCGGCACCGCCGGTCGAGTGGGGGTGCTGGACGCGAGCGAATGCCCGCCGACGTTCGGCACGGATCCGTCGATGGTGATCGGCCTGATCGCGGGCGGTGAGCCCGCGATCCGCTCGGCGGTCGAGAACGCCGAGGACGATGCCGACGCCGCGGGGGACTCCCTGAGAGAGCTCGGACTGTCGGCGCTCGACACGGTCGTCGGCATCTCGGCGTCGGGACGGACGCCGTACGTCGTCGGCGGGCTCCACGCCGCCCGCGAGCAGGGCGCACTGACGATCGCCATCGCATCGAACGCGGCCTCCGAGATCGGAGCGGTCGCCGACATCGCGATCGAGGTCGTGACGGGGCCGGAGTTCATCTCCGGCTCGACGCGCCTCAAGTCGGGCACGGCGCAGAAGCTGGTCGTCAACATGCTGACGACGCTGTCGATGATCAAGCTCGGCAAGACCTATCACGGCGTCATGGTCGACCTGCTCGCGACGAACGAGAAGCTCCACGCGCGATCGATCCGCACGGTCACCGAACTCACCGGGACCGACGTGGCGACGGCGGCGCGCGCTCTCGCCGATGCCGACGGATCGGTCAAGCTCGCGATCCTCATGCTCTCCACGGGCTCCTCGGCGGACGCAGCCTCCGACGCGCTGCGCGACGCCGACGGCATCCTTCGCATGGCCATCGATGCGCTGAACCGGAACTGAGCGCAGCGGGGGTCAGTGCGAGCCGCCGAGCTCGATCATCGCCACACCGGCGCCGATGAGCACGACGCCGATCGCCATCAGCACCGAGAAGTGGTCCTGGAAGATCACCCGTCCCAGGATCGCCGTGATCGCGACACCCGCCGCCGCCCACACACCGTATGCGACGCCCACCGGCATGCCCATCGCGAGGATCGTGCCGAGCAGGGTGAACGCCGCGAGGTAGCCGACGACGATCACGGGGATCCATCGTCTGCGGCGCAGTCCCTCGGATGCTCGCAGGCTGAGGGTCGCGGTGACCTCGCTGGCGATCGCGAGGGCGAGGAGAAGCCAGGTCACGGCGCCACCTCGGCCGTCTCGCGGGTGTGCGACCCGAGCTCGACGAGCAGCACCCCGACGACGATCGTGCCGATGCCGATGATCTGCACCGGACCCAGGAACTCGCCGAAGAGCACGGTGCCCATCACCGCGGTGAGCACGACCCCGAGGGCCGACCAGATGCCGTAGGCGACTCCCACCGCCATGCCGCGGTCGAGGACGATCGAGAGCAGCCACAGCGAGGCGGCGTATCCGATCACCACGGGGATGAGCCAGAGCGGGTGCGTGAATCCCTCGGCTGCGCGCAGCGAGAGCGTCGCGGTCACCTCCAGTCCGATCGCGATCAGCAGGGGCGGCCAGGCCGACGGACGTGGGCGGACTGTCATCGGGATGCCTTTCGACGCGGGGTGCGTGGGGGAGAACGCCTCGGATGCTCGCACGATTCCCTATCGCGCACGTGAACTCGCACGCCTGCGCCCGGTGCCGGCCGGACAGCGCAGCGCCGCCCCGGCCGTGCAGGGCCGGTGATTCGGAGCACCGGCTCGCGACGCGTACCCTGGAAGGCATCCCCCGAAGCTCACCCGGCAATCTCGCGCGCCGGCGACCTCGGCGCGCTCACACATGCAAGGACGCAGATGAACGTAACCGCCGCACCCCACGACGACTGGACCGCGAAGGAGGAGCTGGCCGAGCGGATGATCCCGCTGATCGGCACGCTCAAGCGCGATCACGACGTCGTCACCTCGCTGCACGGGCACCGGCTGCTCGGCCTGTCGGCCACCGGCATCGTCGAGGTGCACGATCGGGTCACCCAGCTCGGGCACGAGCAGCTCGCCCTCGACGACACGCTCGCGGTGCTCGAAGCGGTCGCCGAGCTCGCACCGGGCGCATCGTCGCTCGACCTGGCACGCCTCGCCGCGGGGCATGCCGACAGCGACTCGCCGCTGGACGCCTACCTCGCCGAGGCACTCGCTCCCGCGATCGGGGCGGTCGCAGCGGATCCCACCGACGTGGTGCTGTACGGCTTCGGCCGCATCGGACGTCTGCTCGCCCGCATCCTCGTCGCTCACAACGGCGGCGGCAGCGGCCTCCGTCTGCGCGCGATCGTGGTTCGTCGCGGATCGGAGAACGACCTCGTCAAGCGGGCGTCCCTGCTGCTGCGCGACTCGGTGCACGGCAGGTTCGCCGGGTCGGTCACCGTCGACGAGGAGGCGGAGCAGATCATCGCCAACGGCACGCGCATCCAGGTCGTCTACTCCGACGACCCCTCGACGATCGACTACACCGCGTACGGGATCGACCGGGCGATCGTCGTCGACAACACCGGCCGCTGGCGCGACGAGGCGGGCCTCAGCCGCCACCTGGAATCGACCGGCGTCGCCCGCGTGCTGCTCACCGCGCCGGGGAAGGGGGCGCTGAAGAACATCGTGCACGGCATCAACGACCGCACCATCGAGCCCGACGACCGCATCATCACCGCGGCGTCCTGCACCACCAACGCGATCACCCCCGTTCTCAAGGCGGTCGACGAGGCCTACGGCATCGTGCGCGGCCACGTCGAGACGGTGCACTCGTTCACGAACGACCAGAACCTGATCGACAACTTCCACAGCGGCGATCGCCGCGGTCGCTCGGCGGTGCTGAACATGGTGATCACCGAGACGGGAGCGGCCAAGGCCGTGGCCCGCGCGCTGCCCGAGCTCGAGGGCAGGCTCACGGGGTCGGCCATCCGCGTGCCCACCCCCGACGTCTCGCTGGCGGTGTTGCACCTGAGCCTCGAGCGCCCGGCGGAGAAGGACGAGCTGAACGACTACCTGCGGCGGGTCTCGCTGCACTCGAAGCTGCGTCAGCAGATCGACTACGTCGAGAGCCCCGAAGTGGTCTCCACCGATTTCGTCGGCTCGCACCGCGCGGGGATCGTCGACGGCCTCGCGACCATCGCGAACGGGACGGATGTCGTGCTCTACGTCTGGTACGACAACGAGTACGGATACTCGTGCCAGGTGATCCGCGTGCTCGAGGTCATGGCCGGCTCGCACCCGGTCGTGCTGCCGGAGCGGCGAGAGGTGACGCTGCGCGGCTGAGTGCGCGACGTCTCGCCTGCGTCGTCCTCCGACGCGTGTCGCCGGGGCGGGGCATGATGAGGGCATGACGTCCGCCTCCCTGCTGTCCGAGCGGTTGCGCTCGCATCGACTCACGGCGCCTGCGCGGTCGGTGACCGACGCGGCGGCGCACATGCTCGCCGTGCAGAGTCAGGACTTCACGGCAGGGCGGTGGGCGCTGGCGTCGCGCACCCGCGGGGAACCGACCCTGCGAGGCGTGGATCGCGCCTTCGGGCGGGGCGACCTCGTGCGGGCATGGACGATGCGCGGCACCCTGCACATCATCCCCGCACGCGATCTGGGGTGGGTGCTCTCGGTGACCGCCGCCCGGCAGCGACAGCAGGCGGCGGGCAGACGCCGCGAACTCGGCATCGACGAGGCGACGGTGGCCGCCGTCGTGGCGGCGACGGTGCCGCGCCTCCGCGACGGCGGTCTCACCCGGTCTGAGATGTTCGAGGTGTTCTCCGGCATCGGCATCGCGCCGGGCGGCCAGCGCGGCATCCATCTGCTGAGCGAGCTGACCCTCGACGGCCTGATCTGCCAGGGGCCCGTCGTCGCGCGCGACGGGGTCAGCCGTGAGCAGCGCTTCGTGCTCGTCGAGCAGCACATCCGCGAGCACGCATCTCCCGACGATCCGCTGGCGGAGCTGTTCGTGCGCTACATCGACGGGCACGGACCGGCGGGAGTGGCCGACTTCGCCTGGTGGTCGGGGCTCACGCTCGGCCAGTCGCGCGAGGCACGGGATCGCGCAGCGGGGAGGGTCGTGGAGATCGAGGAGGGGATGTACATCGCCGCGGTGCGTCCGCGCCGCGCGCCGCATGCGCATGACGTGCTCGCGCTCGGGGCCTTCGACGAGTACTACATCTCGTATGCGGACCGCACTGCGGTCTGTGCTCCCGCGGATCTCGCGGCGGTCGGTCCTGGCAAGAACGGCATGGTGCGCGCGACGATCGTCGCGCACGGTCGGGTGGTCGGATGCTGGACGCACGCGAGCGCGTCGCTCGGCTCGCCGCCCGAGCTGTTCGCGTCCGCGGCGGGCGACCCCGGCGTCGACCCGGATGCGGTGCGCGGGGCGCTCGCGCGGTTCACCCGGTTCCTCGAGGGGTGATGGCGCTCGGCCGTCACTCGCTCGCGTGGCGTCCGAGGAAGTTGTAGACCTCGTTGTCGTCGACGCCGGGGAAGGCGCCGCGGGGGAGCGGGGAGAACATGTGCGTGTGCACGCGTGCGCTCGGCCAGGCCTTGCCGTTCCAGCGCTCCGTGAGGTCGGCCGAGGGGCGGCGGCAGCAGGCCTCGTCGGGGCACGTCGACACGGCCCGGTCGACGGTCTCCCGTCCGCGCCACCAACGGGCGTCATCGAAGGGGACGCCGACGGTGATCGAGAACTCCCCGCCCGTCGAGGCTCCGGTCTGGGTCGAGCACCAGAAGGTTCCCGACGGGGTGTCGGTGTACTGGTGGTGCTCGGTCGTGCGGTTCTGCTGCGTGAAGGCGCCTCGGGCCTGGAACTTGCGGCACACCCGCTGACCCTCGACCGCTCCGGTGACGTCCATCGGGAGCGGGAGGTCGTCGTTCTCGTACACGCGGGTGATCGCTCCCGTCGCGTCCACACGCAGGAAGTGCAGGGCCATGCCCACATGCTGCGTGAGCAGATTGGTCATGCGCATGCCCGCGGCCTCGTGCGTCACTCCGAACGCATCGCGGAAGTCCTCCACCGCGAGGTTGCGGTCCTTCTTGGCCTGCGCGAGGAACGCGACCGAGGCGGTCTCGGGCATGAGGCAGCACGCGGCATAGTAGTTGATCTCGAGTCGCTGCTGCAGGAAGTCGGCGTAGTCGGTGGGCGGCGTGTGGCCGAGCAGGCGGTGCGCCATCGCCTGCAGTGCCATCGAGCGCAGGCCGTGCCCGCCGGGGATGGACGCCGGGGGCAGGTAGATGCGGCCGTTCTCCAGGTCGGTGACCGAGCGGGTCGAGTGCGGCAGGTCGTTCACGTAAATCAGCTCGAAGCCGAGCTTCTCGGCCATGATGCTCACGGTGCGATGGGTCAGGGCGCCCTGCACATGGCCGGCCGAGCGGAGCTGCTTCTCGGCGAGCTTCTCGATGTCGGCGAGGTAGTTGTGCTGCGCGCGCATGCGCAGGCGCAGCTCGGTGTTCGCGCGGCGGGCCTCTTCGGGCGTGGCGATGGCCTCGCGCTCCCGCCTCTGGAGTTCGCGGTGCAGGCCCAGCACCGACTCGATGGTCTCGTCGCTCACGCCCTTGGTGACCCGCACCGGCGCGATGCCCAGCTGGCGGAAGACCGGGCTCTCCTGTGCTCGTTCGAGCTCGATCTCCAGTGCGGCGCGGCGGTTCGGCGGCTCACCCGAGATGAGGTCGGTGACCTCGGTGCCGGTCGCCTGGGCGATGGCCTGCAGCAGCGAGAGCTTCGGTTCCCGCTTGCCGTTCTCGATCAGGCTCAGCTGCGAACCGGCGACGCCGACCGCGGCGCCCAGCTCGTCGAGCGTGAACCCCTTCTCCAGCCGATGGTGTCGGATGCGATGACCGAGGGTGGTGAGGTGGATGCCGCTGGTGACCATTCCTTGATGTTATCGAAAGAATGAGGATTCTTACGCAACATATCGCCCGAAAGTCTGCCTCTGAGCGGGGGAAGATGGATGAAACGCCCCCTACTTCAAAGGAGCAGTCATGGCGATCGCCGAAGTCTTCACCCCTCGCACCTCATCCGTCGCACCCGTGCGCACGTTCGGAGCGGCTCCGACGTATGACACTCCCGCGATGGCCGAGCTGGTGGCGTGGGTGGACGAGATCGCCGCGCTCACCCGGCCGGAGTCGATCCACTGGGTCGACGGATCGCGCGCCGAGAACGACTGGCTGCTGCGCGGTCTCGTCGACGAGGGCAAGCTGATCAAGCTCAACCCCGAGTGGCGCCCCGGGTCGTACCTCGCGCGCTCGCACCCCAGCGACGTGGCGCGCACCGAGGGTCGCACGTTCATCTCGTCCGAGCGCGAAGAGGACGCGGGGCCCACCAACAACTGGGCCGACCCCGCGCAGATGCGTGAGAAGATGACCGAGATCTTCGAGGGGTCGATGCGCGGACGCACGATGTTCGTCGTGCCGTTCTCGATGGGCCCCGTCGGCGGGCCTCTCTCGCACATCGGCGTCCAGGTCACCGACAGCGCCTACGCCGTCGCTTCCATCGGCATCATGACCCGCGTCGGCGACGCCGTCACGCGTCAGATCGCCGACGGCGCCCCGTGGGTCAAGACGGTCCACTCGGTCGGTGCACCGCTCGCCGCGGGGGAGCCCGATGTCGAGTGGCCGTGCAACGACGACAAGTACATCGTGCACTTCCCCGAGACGCTCGAGGTCTACTCGTTCGGCTCCGGGTACGGCGGCAACGCGATCCTCGCCAAGAAGTGCTTCGCGCTGCGCATCGCGTCGGTGATCGCCCGCGACGAGGGCTGGCTCGCCGAGCACATGCTGCTCATCCGCGTGATCGACCCCGCGGGCAGGGCCTACCACGTCGCTGCGGCCTTCCCCTCGGCGTGCGGCAAGACGAACCTCGCCATGCTGCGGCCGACCATCCCCGGGTGGCGCGTCGAGACCCTGGGCGACGACATCGCGTGGATCCGTCCCGGCGAAGACGGTCGCCTGTGGGCGATCAACCCCGAAGCGGGTTTCTTCGGCGTCGCACCCGGCACGGGCGAGTCGACCAACGTGACGGCTGTCGAGACCCTGTGGGGCAACACGATCTTCACCAACGTCGCGCTGCGGCCCGACGGCGACGTCTGGTGGGAGGGGCTGACCGATCAGGCACCCGCGCACCTCACCGACTGGGAGGGCAACGACTGGACGCCGGACTCGGGTCGCCCCGCGGCTCACCCGAACTCGCGCTTCACGGTCTCGGCCGCGCAGTGCCCGCAGATCTCCGAGGACTGGGAAGAGGCGGTGCCGCTCGACGTCATCCTCTTCGGCGGTCGCCGCGCGACCAACGTGCCCCTCGTCGTCGAGGCGACGGACTGGACGCACGGGGTCTTCCTCGGATCCAACATCTCGTCGGAGCGCACCGCCGCGGCCGAGGGCACCGTTGGCGAGCTGCGCCGCGACCCGTTCGCGATGCTCCCGTTCTGCGGTTACAACATGGCCGACTACTTCGGGCACTGGCTGAGCGTGGGCCGCGGCCTGCGGTTCGACCGCGCACCGCGCATCTTCCAGGTGAACTGGTTCCGTCGCGGCGCGGACGGCCGCTTCCTGTGGCCCGGATTCGGCGACAACTCGCGTGTCGTCGACTGGATCATCCGTCGTATCTCCGGCGAGGTGTCGACGGTCGACAGCCCCATCGGACGTCTGCCGATCGTCTCCGACCTCAATCTCGACGGCATCGAGGTGCCCGAGGCCGACCTCGAGGAGCTCTTCGCGGTCGACACCGAGGCATGGAAGACCGAGGCCGACCTCACCGAGGAGTTCTACGACACCTTCGGCGACAGGGTCCCGGCCGCGCTCCGCGCCGAGCTGGCGTCGCTGCGCTACCGGCTCGACAAAGCCTGACAGACCGGGCGCCGGTTCGGGGGAGCCGGCGCTCCTCGGCCCCCACGTGGCCTCCAGAACGTGACCCCAGACCCGCGAAGGCGGGAAGTCAGAGACGAACCCATGGCTGAGTGGTCTCCGGCATCCCGCCTTCGCGTACTCCGTGTCGTGGCCGGATCGCGGTCAGGCGAGCAGCTGGTGACGGGCCAGATCGCGGTACAGCGGGGTGGACTCCACCAGTTCCGCGTGCGTTCCCTGACCGACCACCGTGCCGTCCTGCAGCACGACGATGATGTCGCTGTCGACGACGGTCGAGAGTCGGTGGGCGATCACCACGAGCGTGCGGTCGGTCGAGACCGCATCGATCGCCTCCCGCATGCGCTGTTCGTTGACGCCGTCGAGCGATGACGTGGACTCGTCGAGCAGCAGGATCGGCGCGTCGGTGAGCAGGGCGCGAGCGATCGCGAGACGCTGGCGCTCACCGCCCGAGAGCATGACGCCGTCCTCGCCGACGGGAGCGTCGAGACCGAGGGGGTCGCGCTCGAGAACCTCGCCCAGGTTCACCGCGCGGAGCACACGCTCGCACTGCTCGTCCGACGCGTCGGGTGAGGCGAGGCGCAGGTTGTCGGCCAGCGTCCCCGCCAGTGTCGGGGCGTCCTGCTCGACGTACCCGAACTGCGCGCGCAGCTCGTCGCGAGGGAAGGTGCGCGAGTCGTGGCCGTTCACCCGGATCGAGCCGCCCGTCGGGTCGTAGAAGCGCTCGATGAGCGACAGGATCGTGCTCTTGCCCGCGCCGCTCGGGCCGACCAGCGCCACGCGGGACCCGCGGGGCACGGCGAACGACACGCCGCGCAGCACCTCGCGCGGCGCCGAGGCGGACGGGTCGTCGGCGGTCTCGAGGTGCGCGTCGGCGAGCAGGGAGCGTGCCTCCTTCGCGGCGGCCTCCCGTGCGGCGACCACGTTCGCGGGGTACTGGAACCGCACGTCACGGAACTCGATGGCCGGGGCGTCGGCCGCGACGTCCTCGCGCTCCACCGCGGCGGCGATCTCGGCGTCCCGTTGCGTCTCGGTCGGCAGATCGAGCACTTCCTGGATGCGTCCGAGCGCGCCCAGGGCCTGGTTCACCGAGGTGATGGCGCCGAACGTGGTCGCCAGCGGCATCACGAGCATGAACAGGAAGAGGATGAACGTGATGAGCGATGCGATCGTGATCGTCCCGTCGGCGACGCGGAACCCGCCGACGCCGAGGACCACGAGCAGCGACAGCTGCAGCGCCACCCCCGCGATGGGGACCACGAGCGACGAGATCTTGGCGATGCGGACTCCGATGCCGAACGCGTCGGAGGCCAGCGCCGAGACGCTCTCGGTCTCGCGCTCGGTCGCCCCCGAGGCGCGCACCGTGCGGATGGATCCGACGGCGCGCTCCACTCCGGAGGCGAGCTCGCCGACCTTGACCTGCTGATCGGTGGACGCCGTGCGGATGCGTCCGCTGAGGACGGTCACGACGACGACCGAGACTCCGATCACGATCACGATGAGCAGCAGCAGCACCGGATCGATCACGAGCATCGCGATCAGTGCGCCGACGAAGAGGATCGCGCTGCCGACGGCATCCGCAAGGCCCTGGGTGAGCACGGCGTAGAGCAGGGTCGTGTCCGTGCCGACGCGGGAGACGAGGTCGCCGGTGCGGCGCGCGTCGAACTCGCTGATCGGCAGGTGCAGGATGCGCGCGATCAGTCTGCGCCGGCTCGAGTACACGATCGCGGTGCCGGTGCGCTGCAGCAGATAGTGCTGGTAGCCCGAGAGGACCGACGACACGATCACCAGGCCGATCAGCACCCAGACCAGGATGCCGAGGCCGCGGTCGGACTGGACGGCTTCGATGACCTGCCCGACGAGCAGGGGCTGTGCGAGCGATGCCGCCGCGCCGAACACGCTGAGCACGGCGACCACGATCAGCGTGCGCTTGTGCTCGAAGAGGAAGGGGAGGAGCTGGCGGAAAGTGGCGCGCGGACCGTCGTGCGGCGCGCCGCGTCCGCGTCGGCGTGACGTCGCCGTGCTGGACATGCGGAACCTCGTTCTGAAAGGGGTACTTCGACCGTACTTCGTGCACGGAAGAATTCTGTGGATGGGCTGTGCGCGCCTCAGCGCATTTCGAAGCGGCGATGCGCCGCCTGCAGGGTGACGCCGAGCGCGTTCGCCGGCCAGGAGTATCCGAGGTGCCACGATGACAGACTGGAAGGATGCTGTCCGCACCCAGACCCGTCGCCGGCGACAAGATCGCCGTGCTGTCACCCGCCTTCGCCGCGCCCGCGGTCGCGCCGGAGCTCCACGAGCAGGCTCTCCGTCGACTCACGGAGCACACCGGACTCATCCCGGTCGAGTATCCGACCACGCGGCAGCTCGGGGCCAGCCCGCAGGATCGTGCCGCCGACGTCAATGCGGCGTTCGCGGATCCGAGCATCCGCGCGATCGTCGCGACCATCGGCGGCGACGACCAGATCCTGGTCGTGCCGCATCTGGACCCCACGCTCGCGCTCGCCGACCCGAAGCCCTTCGTCGGCTACAGCGACAACACCAACATCCTCAACTGGCTGTGGAGTCTCAGCATCCGCGGCTACTACGGCGGCTCGACCGCCGTGCATCTGGGGCCGGGCCCCGCCGTCGACGCGGTGCACCTCGCGTCGCTGCGCGCGGCGCTGCTCGACGGCGGCGACCTCGAGATCACGGAGCCAGGGGAGTCTCAGGATGTCGGGCTCCGCTGGGCGGACCCGCGAGCGCTCAGCGAATACGGAGAACGGATCGCGACGCCGGAGTGGACCTGGGCCGGACCGGACGTCCGCGTCGAGGGCCGCACGTGGGGTGGCTGCCTCGAGGTCATCGACCAGTTGGCGCTCGCCGACCGCCTGCCCTCCCCGGAGACGCTGCAGGGCGGCATCCTGCTTCTGGAGACGAGTGAAGAGCGTCCCGCCGCGAGCTGGGTCGCCCGATGGGTGCGGGGCCTCGGAGAACGGGGGATCCTCGACGCCGTGGCCGGTGTCGTCGTGGCGCGCCCGCCGGTCAGCGACTTCGAGTTCCAGCCTTCGGCAGAGGAGGCCGACGCGCTTCGCGCAGCGCAGCGGGACGTGGTGATCGAGACGGTCGCACGGTACAACCCCGAGGCGGTGGTCTGCGTCGGCGTGCCCTTCGGCCATACGCGGCCGCAGTGGATCGTGCCGTACGGCGGGATCATGACCCTCGACGGCGCCGCACGTACCGTGCACGCGGCGTACTGAGCATCGGACGATGAAGGGCGGCACCTCGCGAGGAGGTGCCGCCCTTCGCGGTCGTGCGGGAGTCAGAGTTCGACGGCTGCCGCGACGCCGAGGTCCTCCTCGTAGTCGTTGTCCTTCGTCTCCTTCGACAGGATCAGCGCGATGAACGTCAGGACGCCCATGGCCGACAGATAGAGGCCGACCAGCCAGGGGGCGCCGCCGCCGAGCTCCCACAGCCACAGGGCGATGATCGGTGCGACGGCAGCGCCGAGGATCGACGAGACGTTGTACGCGATCGCGGATCCCGTGTATCGCACGTTCGTGGGGAACAGCTCGGGCAGCAGCGCGCCCATGGGGCCGAACGTCGCTCCCATGAGCATGAAGCCGAACACGAGGAACGCCTGCGCGAGAGCGCCCGTGAACTTCGGGTCCATCGCCGGGAGCAGGAAGGTGTTGAAGGTGAGGCCGAACACGATGATGAGCCCGGTCACCCACAGCAGCAGCTTGCGGCGACCGATCGCATCGGCGATGGGGCCGGAGAGCAGGGTGAAGACACCGAAGAACACGACGCCCACGATCTGCATCAGCACGAAGTCGGTGTAGCCGAAGCCGAGGCCGGGATAGAACTGGGCAGCGAAGGCCGAGGCGTCGAAGTCCTTCCCAGTGGCCTCGGCTGCGGCCTGCGCGGCGGCGGAAGCGGTCTCGAGCGTGGCCGGCTTCGTGCCGTAGGCGAGCGTGAAGTTCGTCATCAGGTAGAAGAGCACGTACGTCGCCAGCATGATGAACGTGCCGAGGATCAGCTGCTTCCAGTGGTGGCGGAACACCGTGGCGAGGGGCAGCTTGCGGATCGCGCCCTTCTTCTCGGCCTTCTTGAACGTGTCGGACTCGACGAGCTTGAGTCGCACCCACAGGCCGATGATGACCATCACGGCCGAGAACAGGAACGGGATGCGCCAGCCCCACGACAGGAACGCCTCGGACTTGAGCGCCGGGTTCTCGGCGTGCGGCAGCAGCCAGTTGATCCCGAGGAACAGGAAGTTGGCGATGATGAAACCGAGCGGCGCTCCGAGCTGCGGGAATGTGCCGTACCAGGCGCGCTTGCCCGCCGGGGCGTTCTCGGTCGCGACCAGAGCGGCCCCCGACCACTCGCCACCGAGCGCGAAGCCCTGGGCGAGCCGGAGGATGAGCAGCAGCAGCGCCGCCCACCAGCCGATCTGCTGGAACGTGGGGAGCAGGCCGATGATGAAGGTCGCGATTCCCATGGTGAGCAGCGATGCCACGAGGGTGGCCTTGCGTCCGAACTTGTCGCCGAAGTGGCCGAAGACCACGGCGCCGATCGGCCGGGCGACCATCGCGGCGCCGAAGACCGCGAATGACGACAGCAGCGACGTCGTGTCGTTGCCGGTCGGGAAGAACAGCACCGGGAAGACGAGGACGGCCGCGGTCGCGTACGCGTAGAAGTCGTAGAACTCGATCGTGGTGCCGACGAGGCTCGCCGTGATGACGCGCGAGCGCGGATTCGCGGGCGCTGTGGTCGTACTCATGCTGCTCCTTAGCTCTGTGGCCCGGTATACCAAGGCACCGGGAGATCTTACGCCTTCCTGAGCGTTTGCTGTGTACGTATGACATCGAACGGGAACGCGCGTGGCTTCCGTCTCTCGCGGCCCCGGGGAAGCGCCGAGCCCTTCCGGCGTGCCGGAGAAGATAGCGTGAGACGGTGACCACGAGACTGCTGCTCGTCGCCGACACCCACGTGCCTGCGCGCGCGAAGCGCCTGCCGGATGCCATGCTGCGGGCGGTCGACGACGCAGACGTCGTCGTGCACGCGGGGGACTGGATCGACGTCGCGACCCTCGACCTGCTCGAGTCACGGGCACGGCTGCTCGTGGGCGTCTTCGGGAACAACGACGGCCCTGCCCTTCGCGAGCGGCTGCCCGAGATCGCGCGGCTGAGGATCGAAGAGGTCGAGATGGCGGTGGTGCACGAGACCGGTCCGAAGCAGCGACGCGAGGAGCGGATGGACGCAGCCTTCCCGGGCATCGACCTGCTCGTGTTCGGGCACTCGCACATCCCGTGGGACACGCTCGCCCCGTCGGGCATGCGTCTGCTGAATCCGGGGTCGCCGACCGACCGCCGCCGTCAGCCGGTGTGCACGATGATGTCGGTCATGATCGACGGCGGGAACATCGATGCCGCGGTGGTGTCCCTCGCATGAGCACCGTGCCTCGCATGAGCCACGACGACGATGCTCCCTCGGTCTACCGCGCCCCGATGCGTTCGCGCGACGACGACGTCAGCGACGGACCCGCCGTCGAGCGAGCGCTCGCGCTCGGGGTCTGCGGAGTGGGCGGCAGGCTCGACGGTGCGCCGGAATCCCTCACTGACGCGCTCACCGCGGTCGATGCGGTCCACGGGGAGCGGATGGCGCGCCGACTCGAGCGGTTCGCATCGGTCGCCGACGGCACGTTCGTCTGGACGCGCGACGCCGCGGGGCTCTTCTCGCTGGGACGGATCACGGGACCGTGGCGCTACGACGGGTCAGCCGACGCGCGCGATGTCGACCTCGTGCACGTGCGGGCATGCGACTGGCTCGGCGGTCCGGTCGAGCCGGCCGCGGTGCCGCCCGGCGTGCTCGAGGCGTTCGCGCGCGGCGGCCGCAACTGGCAGAGCATCACCCGGGCCGACGCCGCGCGCCTCACCGCTGCCGTCTGGACGTGTCGGACGGGCGGGTAGCGAGGCCGTTCAGTCGGTCTGACGCAGCGCGACGAGGATCTCGGCGTAACGGGTGAGGAAGGCGCGCTCGTCGAGTCGCTTGCGCCGGAGCCAGGACGTGACCTCGTCGTTGCGCTTGCTCGCATTGCACGACCCGCACGCGGGAACCACGTTCTCGACGGTGTAGCGCCCGCCCCGGGAGATCGGCATCACGCAGTCGCGCTGCATCGCGATTCCCGTTGCTCCGCAGTAGGCGCACCCACCCCACGCATCCTGCAGCGAGATCCACTGCTCGGCGGTGAGGTCGTTGTCCGCCCGCGCCACGCGACCCCGGCGACGCTGGGCGTAGCGCGCCCGTGCGGCGGGTGTGGGGGTGGAGAACCTTCGGCGCGGCACAGACTCACGTTACTGCGTCGGTGCCGCGCCCTGACGGCTATTCCTCGGTGTCGCCCAGGTCGAGAGCGGCGACGAACTCGGCCGTCGGCGCGAGCAGGTGCTCGAGCTCGAGGACGACGAGCCTGTTGGCCCCCGACGTCGTCGCGGGCGCCGGCACAGAGAGCGTGCGCGTGGGCCCGTTGCGCCAGTACCGCCCGAGGAAGAATCCGTTGACGAACGCGTAGCCCTTGCTCCAGGACGTGGTGTCGAGGAACAGGTCGGCCGGGGCGTCGAGGTCGAACTCGGCGGTCCAGGCGGAGGGGCCGGTCGACTCGTCGGATACGTCCGCAGGCCCCGCCGCGATGCTCGCTGCGATCGCGGCGACGTCGAGCGGCGTCGAGCGCCAGCCCGTGAGCGGCTCGCCGTTCAGGGTGACGACTCCGACCAGGCCCTTCTCCTCGCCGAGCCGGTGGTCGTAGTTCACCCGCCCCAGCTCCTCGACGAGGATGCTGAGCGTCTGCCCCGCCGGGATGCTCAGCACCCGGTCGTGGCGCGTGCGCGACAGGGTGCCGACGCGCTGCCCGTCGACGCTCGCCCAGGCGAGGTCGCGGACCTCGTCGGTGACGAGCACGCCGCCGCGGCCGCCGGGAAGCTCGACGTCGTAGCGGACGAGAGCGCTGAGGTGCTCGAGCTCGTCGAAGGTGACCGGCGACTCGGTGGTGCCGGGGCTCGCCGCGGCATCCGTCCATGCGCCCGCGGGTGCGAGCGGCACGGAGAACACGGGCGAGGGCTCTGCCGCGGCCGGGAGCTCATCCGGCACCGGGGCGTACTTCGCGATGACGTCGCGGAACGCGAAGAACTTCTCCGTCGGATTGCCGGCTTCGTCGAGCGGCGCGTCGTAGTCGTACGACGTGACGATCGGCAGGTAGCGACCCTTGTGGTTGGCACCGTTCGTGAGTCCGAAGTTCGTGCCGCCGTGGAACATGTAGATGTTCACGGAGGCTCCGGCGGCGAGGAGCTCGTCGAGGTCGGCGGCGGCGGCCGCGACGTCGGTGGTGTGGTGCACTCCGCCCCACCAGTCGAACCACCCGTCCCAGAATTCGGAGCACATGAGCGGGCCGGTGGGCTGATGCGCACGCAGGGTGGCCAGTCGTTCCGCGCTGCGGGAACCGAACGAGCCGGTCTTGTGCAGCGTCGGCAGGCTGCCGTCGGCGAGCATCTGATCGGTGGGCTGGTCGACCGTGGTGAGCGGCACGGTGATCCCGGCCTCACGGGTGAGGGCGACGAGCGCTTCGAGGTAGGCCTTGTCGGAGCCGTAGGCGCCGTACTCGTTCTCGATCTGCACCAGCACGACCCGACCGCCGCGGTCGATCTGTCGTGGTGCGACGATCTCGTACACGCGGCGGAGGTAGGCGCTGATGTCCTCGAGGAACGCGGGGTCCGAGGAGCGCAGCGGGCGGTCGCCGGCCGTGAGCCAGTTCGGCAGGCCGCCGTTGTGCCACTCGGCGCAGATGTAGGGGCCGGGGCGGACGATCGCATCCATGCCCTCGGCCTGGATCAGATCGAGGAATCGCCCGAGATCGTTCGCGCCGGTGGCATCCCACTCGCCGCGGCGCGGCTCGTGCGCGTTCCAGGCGACATAGGTCTCGATCGTGTTGAGCCCCATCAGACGGGCCTTGCGGATGCGGTCCTGCCACTGTTCGGGATGCACCCGGAAGTAGTGGATCGCTCCGGAGATCACCCGGTGCGGCTGTCCGGCGCGGAGGAAATCGGACTCGCCGATGGAGAAGGAGGTCACGATGGAGTGCTTTCGGTGGGGGAGGTCGCGCCGACCCGCGACAGGCGGAGGGTCGGCGCGACCAGACGTGCGATTACTTGTTGACGGCGAAGCCCTGCTCGTTGCCGTACTGCTCGAGCGCGTCCTGCCAGGACACGAGGCCCTCGTTCAGGTCGGTGCTGTTCTGGTACGACTGGCCCACGGTGTCGCCGAAGATGCTGTTGGCGTACACCTGATAGGGCAGGTAGCTCCATCCCTCGACGACCTCGTCCGCGGCGGCGGCGAGGACCTCGTTGATCTTCTGACCGCCGAAGTACTCGGGGGCGTCGGCGAGGAACTCCTCGCTCGACAGCTCGGCCGTGGTCGACGGGAAGCCGCCCGACTCGAGGAAGATCGAGATGCTGTCCTCGGAGTTGTTGAGCCACCACAGGAAGCCGGCCGCGAGCGCGGGGTTCTTGCTCTGCTTCGTCACGGCCTGGCCACCGCCACCGTTCTCGGCGGTCGCGGGCGTGCCGTCGTAGGTCGGCATCGGGGCGACACGCCAGTCACCGGCTCCGTCGGGTGCGCCGGAGATCAGGTTGCCGGGCATCCAGGCGCCGATCACCAGGGTGGCGAGGCTGCCGTCGCCGAGGGCGCGGAACCACTCGTCGCTCCAGCTGTTGTACGGGGCGAGCAGGTCCTCCTCGACGAGGCGGTTCCAGTTCTCGGTCCACTTCTTCGACCCGTCGTCCTGCAGGTCGATCGTGACGTCGGTGCCCGAGGTCTCGAACGGCTTGCCGCCGGCCTGCCAGATCATCGAGGTCGCGAAGCCGGCGTCGCCCGTGTCGTTGGTGATGTAGGCGTTCGGGTTCGCGGCGTGGATCGCCTTCGCAGCCTCGTAGTACTCGTCCCACGTGGTGGGGACGGCCACGCCGGCGGCGTCGAAGACGGCCTTGTTGTAGAAGAGCGCCATGGGGCCCGAGTCCTGCGGCAGACCGTAGATCGCGTCGCCGTCGGTCACGGAGTTCCACGTCGAGGCGGTGTAGTCGTCTTCGAAGTCGGCGAAGCCGTACTGCGACAGGTCGACGAACGCGTCGGTGAGAGAGAACTGCGGGAGTGCGTAGTACTCGACCTGGACGACGTCGGGGGCGCCGGAGCCCGCCTTGATGGCGTTCTGCAGCTTGGTGTACTCCTCGTTGTTGGTGCCCGCGTTGACCACGTTGACCTTGACGTTCGGGTACTCCTTCTCGAACGCCTCGACCTGGGCCTCGGCGGACGGGGTCCACGACCAGTAGGTGATCTCGCCGCCGGCCTCGAGCGCTGCCTCGACCGAGTCGAACGATCCGTCACCGGCGGCGCCGCCGGAACCCGAGTCGCCCGTGCTGCAGCCGGCCAGCGCGAGCGCTGCCACGGTTCCGGCGGCGAGCACCGTCAGGGTGCGCCGCGCGGCAGGAGAGGGAAGGTGCTTCATTGCTGTGTCCTTTCGGGGTGCGGTCCAGCGTCGGACCGACGTTTTCGATGCAGGGGGTGCAGGGAGCTACTGCTTGACGCTTCCTGCGGTGAGACCTGACTGCCAGAAACGCTGCAGCAGCAGGAAGGCGATGACGATCGGGATGATGGTCAGGAGCGAGCCCATGATCACGAGGTTGTAGATCGGCTGGGATCCTGCGCCGATGGCCTGCGCGCTCCACTGGTTCAGGCCCACCGTGAGCGGGTACCAGGCCGGGTCGGAGAGCATGATCAGCGGCAGGAAGTAGTTGTTCCAGGTCGCGACGACCGTGAACAGCGCCACCGTCACGATGCCGGGTGCGAGGAGTCGCATCGAGATCGTGAAGAACGTGCGGAACTCGCCGGCGCCGTCGATGCGGGCGGCTTCCAGCAGCTCGGTCGGCACGGACTCCGATGCGAAGACCCAGATCAGGTAGAGGCCGAACGGGCTGATGAGCGACGGGATGATCACGGCCCAGGGCGTGTTCGTCATTCCCAGCTCGCTGAAGAGCAGGAAGGTCGGCACCGCGAGGGCGGTGCCCGGCACGGCGACCGCGCCGAGGACGACCGCGAACACGGCGCGACGACCGGGGAAGTTGTACTTCGCCAGACCGTAGCCCGCCATGGTGGCCAGCAGCGTCGCGCCTCCGGCGCCGACGACGACGTAGAGCAGGGTGTTGCCGAGCCAGCGCAGGAAGATGCCGTCCTGGTACGTGAAGGTCGCGACGAGGTTGTCGAAGAACGCGAAATCGTCGGAGAACCACAGCCCGAAGGAGCTGAACAGACCGGACTGCGTCTTGGTGGAGCTGAACAGCAGCCACACGAGCGGCACGAGCGTGTAGAGCGCGTAGGCGACCATCACGATCAGCAGGATCTTCGACTTGCGCGGATTCATCAGATCATGGCGCTTCTGCGAGGGGCGGGCGAGGGGGAGAGCCATGTCAACGCACCTCCGACTTCGAGCCGCGCAGTTGCACGACATAGGCGATCACCGCGGTGATGACGCCCATGATGATGGCGATCGTCGCGGCGTAGTTGAACTGCTGCCCGGCGAACGACAGGTTGTACGCGTACATGTTGGGCGTGAAGAACGTGGTGATGACGTTCGGGGCGAGCGGGCGCAGGATGTTCGGCTCGTTGAACAGCTGGAAGCTGCCGATGATCGAGAAGATCGTCGCGATCACGAGGGCGCCGCGGACGTTGGGGATCTTGATCGAGAAGATCGTCCGCCAGGCGCCGGCGCCGTCGAGGGATGCGGCCTCGTACATGTCGGTGGGGATCGTCTTCAGCGAGGAGTAGAAGATCAGCATGTTGTAGCCGACGAACTGCCAGGTCACGATGTTTCCGATCGACACCAGGATCCACTCGCGGGCGAACGGGGTGAAGACGTCGCTGCCGAGGAAGTCGTTCAGATTGCTCGTGAGACCGAACTGGTCGCCGTAGATGTACCCCCACATGAGCACGGCCACGACGGCCGGCACCGCGTAGGGAAGGAAGATCAGGATGCGGAAGAACGAGGCGCCGCGCAGACGTGCGCTGTCGAGAGCGAGCGCGGCGGCGAGGGCGAGCGCCAGCATGATCGGCACCTGCACGACCAGGAACAGCAGCACTCGGCCGAACGCCTCCCAGAACTGCGAGTCGGTGAGCGCGCGGACGTAGTTGTCGAACCCGACGAACGCGGTGCCGCCGATGAGCTTCTCCTGGAAGAAGCTCAGGTAGACCGAGTACGCGAGCGGGGTGAGGAACACCAGTGCGAACACGACCATGAAGGGGCCGACGAACGCCCAGCCCTTCCAGTCGCGCTTCTCGCGCCGGCGGATGCCGTGGTCCGCACGGGTTGCGGAATCGTGAGTCGTCATTGACGAGACCTTCTTAGAAATCGGGCGCTCTCCGCGCCGTGTGTCAACGTCAACATATGCGATGCGCTGCTAGTGTGTCAACGTCAACATATGAACGGATGGTTGATCGTGACCTCGGACCAGTCGGCAGAGCCTCCGCAGCGGCGCAGAGAGCCCTCGATGGAGGACGTCGCGCGTGCCGCCGGGGTCTCCGGTCAGACCGTCTCCCGCGTCGTCAACGCCCGCGGCTATGTGGGAGCGGCGACGCGCGAACGGGTCGAAGACGCCATGCAGAGTCTCGGATATCGGCCGAACAGCGCCGCACGTGCCCTGCGCTCGGGACGGTTCCGCGCCATCGGCGTCATCATGTTCTCGTTCAGCTCCTACGGAAATCAGCGCACCCTCGATGCCATCGCCGTGCGCGCATCGCAGATGGGGTACGCACTCACGCTGATCCCCGTGGAGTCGAGCGCACGCGACACGGTCGCCGGTGCCTTCCGTCGGCTCGAGGAGCACGCGGTCGACGGCATCATCATCGTGATCGAGGCTCATCAGCTCGATGAGGCCGAGGTCGAGATCCCCGACGGTCTGCCCGTCGTGCTGGTCGACTCCAATCGCGGTGAGGGCCATCCCTTCGTCGACACCGATCAGGCGCAGGGAGCGCGCCTCGCGACCGAGCACCTGCTCGATCTCGGACACGAGACCGTCTGGCACGTGGCGGGCCCCGCCAAGTCGTACTCCGCCGAGCGTCGGCGCGAGTCCTGGCGGAACACCCTCGAATCGCGCGGGCTCGCCGTGCCCCAGCCGCTGCAGGGCGACTGGACGGCGGAGTCCGGCTACCAGGCGGGACTTCGGCTGCGCGACGATGACGGCGTCACCGCGGTCTTCGCCGCGAACGATCAGATGGCCATCGGCGTCATCCGCGCGTTCCGTGAAGCGGGACGAGACATCCCGGCCGACGTCAGCGTCGTCGGCTTCGACGGCCTGCCGGATGCCGCCCAGCTCTGGCCCCCGCTGACGACCGTGCAGCAGCATCCGGAGCGCGTCGGCGCGCTGGCGGTCGATGCGCTGCTCGCCGAACTCGACGGGGGAGAGCGCACGCAGACTCCCCTCGTGGGCACCGAGCTCGTCCTCCGCGCGAGCACGGCACCCCCGCGGCGCTGATCACACTCTCTCGTCGGCGCCGGATCGTCGGCGGACGGCGGCCTCGGCGGGGATGCCGCGCGAGAAGAGCATCGACAGCAGGGCGATCAGAATCAGTCCGACGAACGCGACGCGCAGGGACGACAGCTGCGACTCGCGGTAGATCTCGGCGAGCTCGCGCGCCTCGGCATCGGTGAGTCCCGCGGTCTCACCGATGCCCGCCACATCCGCCGCGGGCACGACCGTGACTCCGCGATCCGTCGCTGCACTCACCGTCTCCCTGACCTGTTCGGGGAGGCCGCTCGTCGCGACGCCCGACGCGAACGACGTGGAGAGGGCGCCGATCAGCAGCGAGCCGATCAGTGCGGTGCCGAGCGACGATCCGAGGTTCTGGAAGACCCCCTGGAGCCCGCCGGCCTCGCTCGTGTCCTTCTCGCCGACGCTCGACATGTTCACGTTGCCCAGCTGAGACGCCAGGAGTCCGAGCGCGCCTCCGGTGAGGAACATCCCGATGCCGAACAGCACGCCGCGCAGGTCGTCGGTGACCGACCCGAGCAGCAGCAGCGCCGAGAGCACCAGGACCGCCTGCCCGATCCGCACGATGCGGCGCGGCGACCAGCGCCGGGACAGCGCCGTTCCCACGATCGAGAACAGGATCAGCGCGACCGAGAGCGGGAAGATCCTGATCCCGGTCTCGAGCGCGTCCAGGCCGAGGGTCATCTGCAGGTACACCGGCACCATGAAGAACAGCCCGGCGGTCACCGCGTACTGGGCTCCGAGCACCGAGAGCCCGCTGCGCAGGGAGACGATCGAGAACAGGTCGGGCTGCACGAGCGGAGATCTGCCGTCGCGCACGAGGCGGCGCTGCCAGGAGAGGAACAGCGAGAGGAGGATGACCCCCGCGGCGATGCACCAGGCGGTCAGCGAGATGCCGAGAGGGGCGAGCGCGACGCCCGCGAACTCGGGGCGGTGCAGGGGAACCACCCATCCCCAGGTCTTGCTCTGGAGCATGCCGAACACGATCAGCACGAGACCCGCCGACGACAGGAGCACGCTGCCGATGTCGATCCTGATGGCCTGGCGCGGCGTGGAATCGGTGACGATGCGCGCGCAGAGGACGACGACCAGCATGATCACCACTTCGGCGACGAACACGAATCGCCAGCTCGAGTACGTGGTGACCGCTCCGCCGATCAACGGCCCGGCGGCGACCGCGGCGCCCGAGACGGCGCCGATGACGGCGAAGGCTGTGACCCTGTCGCGCCCCCGGTAGTTGTCGGCGACGAGGGCGGCGATCGCGGGGATCACCAGAACCGCGCCGAGTCCCTCGACGATCGACCAGCCGAGGAAGAGGAACGCGACGGACGGGCTCACCGCCGTGATCAGAGATCCGAGGGCATAGACGCACGAGCCGATGACGAAGGCTCGGCGGCGACCCCACACATCGCCGAGCTTGGCGCCGAAGAGCATGAACGCGGCCATGGTCAGGGTGTAGAACGTGATCGCCGCCTGCATGGCCGTGACCGACGTGTCGAGGTCGCTCACGACGGTCGAGATCGACACGTTCATGACCGTGCCGTCGAGCACCATGACGAACTGCGCGGCGCCGAGCACGATGACGACGTTCCACTTCTTCACGGTGTCTCCTCGGTGGTGGCTTCTCGGGACGACCGCCGCGCGCCGCGCATGATGCGCGCCACCGCGGTGATCAGGAAGAGCTGTCCTGTGATCGCTTCGCTGACGGCGATGCCCTGGACACCGGGTGAGGCGGGGACCATGTTGCCGTAGCCGGTGGTGGTGAGCGTCGTGAACGAGAAGAAGAGCTGGCTCGAGAGCGAGTCGACCGTCTGGTCGCCGAAGGTGGGGGCGACCGTCAGCAGAGCGACGAGGTTGTAGGCGTGCGCGTAGAACATGCCCACGAGCACGTAGGCGGCGGTCGCGGCGAGCAGCGCCTCGATGTCGAGGCCGCGTCGGTGCACCTGATGGCGGATGATCGCCGCCGGCGCGAAGAGGAAGGCGAGGGCGGATGCCGCGGACAGCGCGATGTCGAGCGCCTCGCCGCGCAGGCCCAGGACGGCGACGACCAGGGTCGCGGCGGCGGCGATCGACAGGATGATCCATGCCGTGTGCTGCACCTTCTGATGCGCCTCGGTCACGCGGAGCACGACGGCGACGGTCACCAGCTGCACCACGAGCACCCACGGGCTCGGATCGGTCGTGTCCTGAGCCGCGCACAGGGCATACGCGGCGATGAGGAGCGCGAGGACCAGCCAGTATCCGGATCGCCGGTCCCAGACCGCGTCGACGACGGCTCGCATCGGCTGCCTCACCCCGCCTCGTGTGCGCGGGGGAGTCGTCCTGAAGCCAGCGCCTCGGTCAAGGCGTCGAAGTCGCTCTGATTCTGCTCGGCGTAGGCGGCCGCGAAGTCGGCGATCGCCGTCTCGAACGCGGAACCTCGCCCGAGGTATCCGGCGATCTCGACCCGATCCCCGGATCGGGAGTGGGCGCGGCCCAGCGTCTCTCCGCAGATCCGTGCGTAGAGGATCGCGCCTCGCACCGTCATGGCGTCAGGGTCGATCCCCCCTTTGCCGTCCTGCAGCTGGCGCACGTAGAAGTCCCGATGCTGCCCGTCGACGGCCGTGATGGACTGCCAGCCGAGGAAGAGATCGCTGGAGGACTGCATGAGCCGCTGTCCGCGGACGACGCGTTCGCCGTGGCTCTCGAACTCGCTCGGACCCAGGAACCGCTCGAGAACGGAGGCCTGCGCCTCCTTGCCCTGCAGCAGGAGCGGATCATCGTCGTCCCGCCCGCTCAGCAGGATCACCCAGGCGCGCGTCCCCACGCTTCCCACCCCCACGACCTTGCGCGCCATGTGCCGGTAGCGGTACTCGGCGATCGGATGCCGGTCGCCGATGAGCGTCTTCTGATATGACGCCAGCACCTCGTGCATGGCCTCCGCCTCGGCGACGGCTCCGGAGTCGCGCAGGATGTCCTCCACCGGCACGATCAACGGCGGCGCGGCCGCGATCCGCAGGTCGCCGTCCACGACGCGGACCAGCTTGCGGAAGGCTCTCCGGTGGTCGCGCGTGCCGGCCTTCGCGATCACCGCGTCCAGACGACGGACCTCGCCGTCCCCCGCGCGATCGTCTCGTCGCTCCTCGCGGAGCCACCGCCGTGCACGGTCGGCGTCGAAGCGGTCGTACCACGCATCCAGCACCGTCGACTTCGCGGCGCTTCGGATCGACGAGCGGTAGCCGTGCGCCGCGGCGAGCGTGCACGCACGCTGCTCCTCGCTGCGGAACCCCCGTTGTCGACACGCGACCGCGAAGCTCGCCGCGAGTCGCTTGACGTCCCATTCGAAGGGACCGGGGAGAGTCTCGTCGAAATCGTTGATGTCGAACGTCAGTGCCCTCTCGGGCGTGCGGTAGAGGCCGAAGTTCGAGAGATGGGCATCGCCGCAGAGCTGCGCGATGATGCCCGTGTGCCCGGTGGCGGCCAGGTCCGATGCCATGATCAGAGCGGCACCGCGGTAGAACGCGAGCGGTGACGTCGCCATGCGGGCGTACCGCACGGGCACGAGTTCGGGCACGCGGGAACGCCCCTGCTCCTCCAGCAGAGAGATGGGGTCGGGGCGCTCGGGTGACGGCGCCCACGGTGCCAGCATCGCCCTCGGCATCCGTGCCCGCGCCGCGCGTCCCGCCTCGCGTCTCGCGGCGAACGGATCGGCGACGGGCGCGGCGATGTCACCTGCTCGGCCGGCGTTCATGACGGGTGTCCGCCGGTCTCCGCCGCGTCGGCGGGAACCGTCGCATCGTCGTCCGCCGAGGCCGGTTCGACCTCGTCCTCCGATTCGATCTCGTCCGACGTTTCGATCTCCTCCGCCGGTTCGACCTCGTCCGTCGGGGGGCGTTCGACGACGTCGAGGATCAGCACGGCCAGCAGAGCCAGCGCGAGCGTCCACAGGATCAGCGTGGTCGTGAGCGGCCGCACGAGCAGCACCACGGCCGCGCTCCCGAGAGCGATGAGGGCCCGGAGCAGCGTCCGTCGGGAGTGGAGCCACGCCCCGACCCGTCCGCTGCTGAGGCCACGCCGCTCGAGCGACGCGCGGACCGTCGCCGCGCCGCCGTGCACGGCCCCGCGCAGGCGTCGAGGAACCTCGAACGGCCCGGCGAACCAGATCACGGCGGCCGTGACGAGAGCGAGCACGAGGACCGCCACGGCGGTGTCGCGCAGGGGCCCCGCCACCCGCTCGTAGATCGAGCCGCCCGCGTCGGCGTCGATGCCGTTCGCGCGCATCGCCGTGTCGAAGAACACGCGACCGACGGCGAGGCCGGCGAGCACGATCACCATCACGAGCCCGAGGGACAGCGAGGCGGTGATCCCCGCCGTGGACCGTCGGCGGGCCGCGAGCACCCCGGCCGCGAGCAGGAGGATCGAGATCCAGGGGAGCCACAGCCCGGCAGCCACCACCAGCTGGTAGCCGAGCTGGACGGTGCTGAGCGAGTCGAGCTGGGCGACGGTGATGGTCCGATCGACGGCCGGGATCGACGTCGCGAACCCGATTCCCTGGTCCACGAGCGCGTCTTTCGCGGCATCGACGATCGGTGCCAGCTGGATGCCGATCGAGCCGTCGGCGCCGAGCGCGATCGCGGCCTCCGGGTCGTTCTGCAGCGCGGAGACGACCTGGGAGTGGCTGATGCGGAGGGCCGAGGTCCACACGTTCGCGAACGCCTCGGATTCGACGAAGCGCTCGACCATGGTGGCCACGAGCGACTGCAGTCCTTGGGCTGCCGGCCCCTTCAGCAGCTCGAGTGCCCGCGTCGCGGCAGGTCCCGTGCCGAGCTCGATGACGCCGTCGATCACGTCGGCGGTGAGGGTCGGTATGTCGACCTGCTCGCCGATGACGTCGACGACCTGATCGGTCACCGCCGACTGCACCGCCGGATCGCTCGCGAGAACCGCATAGCTCGCGACGAACCGCTCGGTGTCCGTGAGCTGCACGTTCGCCCAGGCCGAGACGAGTGCGACGGGCGCGAGCACTGTGCCGACCACGATGAGGACGGTCGCCGTGAGGGTGCGCCCCCACGTGCGGGATCGTCGCCGCGGGACCGAGGTCGGCGGCACGGGCGCGAGAGACGCGGGCGCGACCCCGGCTCGCAGCGCGGTGTTCTCGGCCTCGAGCGCGCCCAGTCGTCGGTGCAGGTCGTCGATCGTCGACGTCGCCATGGGCTTCTCCGTTCTCAGACCTTCGCGTTCTGACGGGGGACGTGGACCTGCGTGATGATCAGGAGGATCGCGGCCGTGACGGGTATGGAGACCAGGGCGCCGAGGAGGCCGAGGAGAGTCCCCCCGATCAGTGCGCCGATGATGACGAGTGCCCCCGGCACGGCGATCGCGCGGTTCATGATCTTCGGCGTCAGCAGGTACGCCTCGAACTGCATGTAGATGAGATAGAGCACCGCGAAGATGAGCGCGAGCACCGGATCGGTGAACAGCGCGATGACGGTCGCGAAGATCCAGTACGTGACAGGACCGATCAGCGGTATCAGCGTGATGAGGAAGGCGGAGAGACCCATGAACGCGGGGGCCGGGAGTCCGAGCACGAGATGGAGGAGGGTCGCGAAGGCGGCGTTGCACGCGGCGAGCACCACCATGCCGATGAGATAGTCGCCCACGGAATCCGTGATCTGCTCGGTGAGCTGTCGCAGTCGGGGGCGGTCGCGTGCCGGAGCGAGCGAGTAGAACGCCGACGTGATCGACGACAGCGAGGCGAGGAAGTACAGGGTGAGCACCACCACGATGATCACACCCGAGATCGCGTTGCCCACGCCGAAGCCGACGGCCAGGATGCCGCCTCCGAGAGCCAGCAGGTTGCCCGGATCCGCGAAGAACGTCGAGAGCTGATCGAGCGCGGTGCCCAGCACGTCGCCCACCTGAGCCTCGAACGACGAATACACGTCCGAGTCGCGGAAGTCGGCGATGGCTGCGGGGATGGCGCTCGCGAACGCCCCCACCTGACGCAGCGCCGGGGGAAGGACGAAGGCGATCACCGCAGCGAGGATCACGACGAATCCTCCGAACACGATGAGGAGGCCGCGCGTGCGAGACATGCCCCGTGCTTCGAGCCAGCGGATGACCGGGTCGAGTCCGAGGGCCACGAAGACGGCGAGGGCGATGTAGATCAGGATCGTGGCGACCGAGCTCGCCGCGACGCCGAGAAGGTACGCGCCGAGCCCTCCCAGGACCACGGCGAAGCCGAACACGAGCGGTCGCGTGATCGTGACCTGGATGCTCCGTGGCCGCGAGCCCCGCGCGGCGCGCCGCAGTGCCGGGGGAGGGGGAGGCTCCTCGGGCGCGGTGCTCACGTCGCTCACGGTGTCACTCTCGGCGGTGCGGCGTGCTGCCGCGTCACCCGTTCCGGGCGATATGGGGTCCGCGGCGCGTGCATCGGCCGCACCACGCTGCCGAACCGGGAGACGAGCGTCGCGAATCGGGTGCGAGGCCGTCCCGCGTCACCCGGAAGGTGTGATGCTCGCGGCGTCGACATCGGCCACGCTGAATCCCATGCAGCCCCTGAGGAGAACGCCATGTCCGAACTGACCATCGGGTCGATGACCGATGATCCCGCGGAGTCGGTGCGTCTGGATGCGCGTCGGTTCAACCGCCATACCTTCTGGTGCGGGCAGAGCGGCAGCGGCAAGACCTACGCCCTCGGAGTCGTGCTCGAGCAGCTTCTGCTGCACACCGAACTCCCGATGCTGATCCTCGACCCGAACGCCGACTTCATCCGGCTCGCCGAAGCGCGGTCGGGCGCGCCGGCCGCGCATGCCGCGCACATCGCGCAGAGCGACATCCGGGTGTTCCGTTCGGGTCACGGCGACGGTGCCAAGGTCCACGCGCGCTACATCGACCTGTCTCCGGCGGCGAAGGCGGCGGTGCTGCAGATCGACCCGATCGCGGATGCCGAGGAGTACAACGTCCTGCTGCACTGGGACGCGAGCGTCGCCGAGTTCGACGCCGACGACATGCTCCGGGAGTTCCGGGAGTCGGGTGACCCCGCGCGCGTGCGGCTCGCGAACCGCATGGAGAACCTGCAGGTCCTGGAGTGGGATCTGTGGTCGAGGGGCGCCGGTTCCGTGGTCGATGACATCGAGGAGCGGCCCGCGGCCACCATCCTGGATCTCGGCGGTTTCGATCACCCCGCCGAGCCCAAGGTCGCGGCCCTCGCCGTGCTCGAGCAGCTGTGGGCGCGGCGTGAGAGCCGTCGCCCGCTGCTCATCGTGATCGACGAGGCGCACAACCTCTGCTCGCCCGAGCCGCGCACGGCTGTGGAGAGGGCGCTGACCGAGCAGCTCGTGCAGATCGCGGCCGAGGGACGCAAGTTCGGTCTCTGGCTGCTGCTCTCGACCCAGCGTCCGACGAAGATCCACCCGAACGTGCTGTCGCAGTGCGACAACCTCGGACTCCTGCGCGTCAACGCCCCGCGCGACATCGCCGAGCTGGCCGACGTGTTCGGCTTCGTGGCTGAGGACGACATCCGCCGGGCGCAGGGCTTCGCTCAGGGACAGGCCCTCTTCGCCGGCGGGTTCATCGCGCAGCCGACGTTCGTGCAGATGGGGGAGCGGGTCACCGAGGAAGCGGGAGGCGACGTGGTCGTGCCGCTCCGGGCCGATCCGGCGTGACGAGCGCCGGGCGGAGTCAGCGCCAGATCGCGGCGATGCCCGCGTTGAGAGCGGTGAGGATGCCGACCAGCCAGAACATCGCCGCCGGCACCGAGCCGGACCTGCGCTGCTTCGCGGTGCCGATGCCGAGCAGTGCGCCGATCGCGAGGAGGACGACGAGCTTCGTTCCGATCTTCGCGTAGTTCATCTCGACGCCCTCGGGGAGGCCCCAGGGAGCGGCGAGGGCGAGGCCTGCGACGGCGGCGATCGTCATCCCGATGCTCATCAGACGCGTGAACTCGCGCTTCCCGCCGAAGGCCTGCACGGCCCAGGCGCCGAAGAGCACGGCGAATCCGATCAGATGGACGAACAGAACGACGTGGCGCAGAGTCTCCATGCCCTCACGCTAGGAGAACCGCGAGCCCGTGCGCCACCAAGGGCAGGCTGACCTCAGCCGCGCAGATCGCGCAGGAGCAGGGCGGTGCGCAGGGCGGCATCCGCCGCCTCGGCGCCCTTGTCCTCCTTCGAGCCCTCGAGACCGGCACGGTCGAGACCCTGCTTCTCGTCGTCGAGCGTGAGCACACCGAAGCCGACCGGCTTGCCCGCGTCGAGCGCGACGCGGGTGAGTCCGTCGGTCGTCGCCGCGGAGACGTACTCGAAGTGCGGAGTGCCTCCACGGATGATCACGCCGAGCGCGACCACGGCATCGGCTCCGCCGGCGAAGGCGGCCTGCGCCGCGAGGGCGAGCTCGAACGAGCCGGGGACCCGCACGAGTCGATACGCGGCCTCCGCGTCGTCGAGCACGCGCTGCGCTCCGGCGATCAGACCGTCGGTGATGACGTCGTGCCAGGTGCCTGCGACGATGACGACCTTCAGGCCGCTTCCGTCGATCTTCTCGGTCTTGGGTGCTCCTGCGCCGCTCATGCGTCGTCCTTCCGTCCGTCGGCGAGAGCCTGTGCCAGCTCCGCCTCACCGATGATGTGACCCATCCGGTCACGCTTGGTCTCGAGATACTGGTGGTTGTTCGG
Organism: Microbacterium sp. C5A9; assembly: GCF_022627955.1. Classification (GTDB taxonomy): domain Bacteria; phylum Actinomycetota; class Actinomycetes; order Actinomycetales; family Microbacteriaceae; genus Microbacterium. The sequence continues at coordinate 175,552 of NZ_JABXGD010000009.1, read as the reverse complement.
GCCGACTCCGACGATCAGCGGCACCTGCTCGACGACATCGAGGCCGAGGCTGCGCAGCTGGTTCACCTTGTCGGAGTTGTTCGTCAGCAGGCGCACCTTCGAGACGCCCAGATCTGCGAGGATGCCGGCAGCGGCCGCGTAGTCGCGTGCATCGGCGGGGAGCCCCAGGGCGAGGTTCGCATCGACGGTGTCGAGCCCCTCCTCCTGCAGGCTGTAAGCCCTGAGCTTGTTGATGAGGCCGATTCCTCGTCCTTCGTGCCCCCGCATGTAGATGACGATGCCGCCGTCCTGCTCGATCGCGTCGAGGGCGGCATCCAGCTGCGGGCCGCACTCGCACTTGAGCGACCCGAACGCCTCGCCGGTCAGGCACTCGGAGTGGACGCGCACGAGGGCCGTCTCTGCCGGCTCTCCCGAGACGACGGCGATGTGGTCGGTGCCGGTGACGCGGTCCTTGTAGGCGAGGAACCGGAAGGTGCCGTGCGTGGTGGGCACGGTGGCGTCGGCGCGCAGGCTCACCCGACGGCTGGCGCGCTCGGGCGACCAGCCGGTGGGGTCGATCTCCGTGAGGTGCGCGATGAGCTGCTCGATCGTGATGACCGGCACCCCGTCGCGCGCGCCGAGCTCGATGAGACCCGGCAGGCGCATCATGCTCCCGTCCTCGGCGACGACCTCGGCGATGGCGCCCACGGGGCGCAGGCCCGCGAGCTTCATCAGGTCGACCGCGGCCTCGGTGTGGCCGCTGCGTTCGCGCACGCCGCCGTCGACCGCGCGCAGGGGCAGCACGTGTCCGGGGCGGATGATGCTGGTGGCCGTCGACGAGGGGTCCGCGAGGACGTTCAGCGTGTGGGCGCGGTCATGCGCGCTGATGCCCGTGGTGACGCCCTCGGCGGCGTCGACGCTGACCGTGTAGGCCGTCGAGCGAGCGTCCTCGGACGCGGCGACCATCGGCTGCAGGTTCAGGTTGTCTGCGAGGTCGGCCGGCATCGGAGCGCAGATGAACCCCGACGACCAGCGCACCGTCCAGGCGACCCATTCGGGTGTGGCGAGCTCGGCGGAGAGGATCACATCGCCTTCGTTCTCGCGGTTCTCGTCGTCCGCGACGAGCACGGGGCGTCCGGCACGGAGGGCTTCGAGGGCCTCGGGGATGGTGGAAAGGCTCATCGCGAGCCTCCTTCCGGTGCTGCCCGGAACGCCAGCAGACGCTCCACATGGCGGGCGAGGATGTCGGTCTCGAGGTTGACGCGGTCGCCGACCGCGCGGGAGCCGAGGGTGGTGGCGGCCAGGGTCTCGGGGATCAGCGAGATCTCGAACCAGGGGGCGGCCTCATCGACCGCGCTGACCGCGCTGACGGTGAGCGAGGTCCCGTCGACCGAGATCGATCCTTTGTCGACGACGAGCGGCGCGAGATCGTCGGGCAGCGAGACCCGCAGCACGCTCCACTGCGCGCCCGGGCGCACCTCGACGATGCTGCCGACGCCGTCGACATGGCCCTGCACGATGTGGCCGCCGAGTCGCGCGCCGACCGGCATGGCCTTCTCGATGTTGACGCGGGTGCCGACGGATGCCGCGCCGAGTGCCGCGACGTCGAGGGTCTGCTTCATGACGTCTGCGTCGAAGGTGTCCGCGGTCGAGTCGACGACCGTGAGGCACACACCCGAGACGGCGATGGATTCGCCGTGCACGGCGTCGGACGCCGCCTTCGGGGCTCGCACGGTCAGCCGCCATCCGTCGCCGGCGGGGGAGATCGCGGTGATCTCTCCGATCTCCTCGATGATTCCGGTGAACATCAGGCGACTCCTTCTTCCAGGTCGAGCGCAGGGTGGGCGATCGCGAGCAGATCGTCGCCCAGCGGCAGCCACTCGTCGATCGTCAGACGGCGCGCGGCGTCGATCGACGGCACGCCGATGTCGGTGAGCGCGAGGCGCCCGCCGCCGAGCAGCACGGGCGCGATGTACGCCAGCACCTGGTCGGCGAGGCCCTCGGCGACGAACGCGCTCGCGAGAGTGGGTCCGCCTTCGACGAAGACCCGCTGCACACCGCGTCGGTGAAGGTCGGCGAGCACTGCGTGCAGATCACGCGTGTCGTAGAAGAGGGGCGCCTTCGGGTGGCGGCGGATCGCGGCGTCGTCGGGCGTCGGGCGCGCGCCGATCACGACGGGCACGGGCTGGCTCTCGAAGAGCGAGGCGCCGTCGCGAGCGGTCAGCGAGGGGTCGTCGGCGAGGACGGTGCCGGTGCCGACGACGATCGCGTCGGCGGCCGCGCGACGGCGGTGGACGTCGCCGCGTGCGTCGGGCCCGGTGATCCACTGGCTGGTGCCGTCGGCCGCGGCGGCACGCCCGTCGAGCGACTGCGCCCACTTCACCGTCACGTGCGGGCGGCCCAGGCGCTGGGCGGTGAGCCAGCCGTCGATGATGCGCTGTGCGACGTCGGCCTGCTCGCCGGCGTCGACGCTGACACCGGCATCGCGAAGACGCTCAGCGCCCCCGCCCGATACCGCTCCGGGGTCGTCGAGGGCGTAGACGACGCGGGCGATTCCTGCCTCGATGAGCGCGACCGCGCAGGGACCCGTGCGTCCGGTGTGGTTGCAGGGTTCGAGGGTGACGACGGCCGTGGCCCCGTGCGCCGCTCCGGGCTCGAGCTTCGCGAGCGCATCGACCTCGGCGTGCGGCGTACCGGCGCCGTGGTGCCACCCCTCGGCGAGCACCGTGCCGTCGGGGGAGAGGATGACGGCGCCGACCTGCGGGTTCACGCCTCGCGGGCCGAGCGTCGCGAGCTCGAGCGCGCGGCTCATCGCCCGGCGTTCTGCCTCGTTCACTGCCATCCGTGGTCCTCTCTGAGGCTCCGGGATTCTCCTCGAAGGGGACGCAGGCAGAACGCGCGCGCGGCGGCGCACCGTGCTGCCTCCCTTCCGGACTAGTGAGGCTGCGCCTCACATCACCGTCGGTCCCGGATTTCCACCGGATCGGCATCTCGGAGAACCGAGACGCTCGCGGACTGTCACCGCCGGTTCGGATTCACACCGACCCCGGAGCACGTTGATGCTCTGAGTGTACAAGGCGCGCCGAATGCATTTCATTCCGCGTCGAAGTGCTACTTCAGAAGCCTCGACAGGCGGCGATCGGCCAGCGCCTTCCCGCCGGTCTGACAGGTGGGGCAGTACTCCAGAGAGCGGTCGGCGAAGAAGACGCTCCGCACCGTGTCGCCGCAGACCGGGCAGGCCTCGCCTCGACGAGCGTGCACCTGCATGCCGCGCCGCTTCGCGTCCTTGAGATCGGCCGGGGGCTTACCGGATGCCTCGCTCACGGCGTCGGCCAGAGTGGCCGTCATCGCCGCGAACAGACGATCGACCTCGTCATCCCCGAGCTTGTCGGCGATCGCGTAGGGCGACATGCGGGCGGCGTGCAGGATCTCGTCGGAGTAGGCGTTGCCGATGCCCGCGATGACGCTCTGATCTCGGAGCAGGCCCTTGATCTGGGTCCGCCGGCCGCGGAGCAGCTCGGCGAACGACTCGCGGGTGAACGAGGCCTCGAGGGGGTCGGGCCCCAGCCGTGCGATGCCGGGCACCTCATCGGGTGCCCGCACGACGTAGACGGCGAGCGACTTCTTCGTGCCGGCCTCCGTCAGGTCGAACCCGCTCTCGTCGTCGAGACCGACGCGCAGCGCGATCGGCGACTTGCCCGGCTTGATCAGCGTCGTCGGCAGGCTCTCGTACCAGCGCAGCCATCCCGCTTTCGCGAGGTGGAACACGAGGTGAAGATCGTCACCGCAGGACAGCACGATGAACTTGCCGCGGCGGGAGGCGCCGGTGATCTCCGTGCCGTGCAGCGCGGTGTTCGGCGGATCGTAGGTCTTCAGCGCGGCGATCGCGCCCACGCTCGTGCGGACGATCGTCCGACCGACCGCGCGTTCGGCGAGGAAGGTCGTGAGTCCCTGGACTTCCGGCATCTCCGGCATGCGATCATCCTGCCACCGGGGTCGGACATCCGCCTAGAGCACCGGCCAGGCGACCGGCGTGCGGTCGTCGGTCGCGAGCAGCCCTGCGAACCAGCCGTCGTCGCGACCGCGCTGACTCGTGAGGCCCTGGCGCGCCATCCCCTCGTAGCGGAACCCGAGTGCACGCGCAGCCCGGGCCGAGGGGACGTTGCCCGCCACGGCACGCCAGCCCAGGCGTGCGAGGTCGAGCTCGCGGAAGGCCCAGTCGACGACCGCGTGTCCGGCCTCGACCAGGTATCCGTTGCCGCGGGCCTCGGGAGTCACCCAGTATCCGATCTCGGCGTATCCTCCCGCCGGGTGGCGCTCGATGTGATGCAGTCCGATCGAGGCGACCAGCTCGCCGTCGCGGTACGCGCACCAGATCGCCTGGCTCCCGTCCGCCCACCACTCGCCGATCAGACGCACGTAGTCCTCGGCGTCCTTCCGGAAGTACGGGCTCGGCACCGTCGTCCACCGGGGGATCTCGGGGTCCTGGCACGCAGCCGTGATCGCATCGACGTCCGCGTCGTCCGGCACGTGGAGGACGAGGCGTTCGGTGGTGAGGGTGACCGGGTGCATCCGAGAATCCTAAGGCCGCGAGCACGCGCCCCTCGATCGTCGAGGCCGGTGTCGGTGGCCGCGGCTAGGCTTGTCCGGTGACTGTTCCGGGGATTCTGCGCGCCTTGGAAGAGGCGTCTCTTTTTCGTGACGCCCTCAGCTGGGCGCAGACCGATGCCGATCTGGGCCTCGTCGACGGTCTCGACGCCCCGGCGCTCGCCGGGCTGCTCGACAAGCGCCGCGCCGCCGGGCATCCCGCCGCGCTGCTCACCGTCGTGCCGACCGGTCGGCGGGCCGAGAGTCTCGCCGCGGCGCTCGGCGCGTACATCCCCGACGCCGAGATCCTGACCTTCCCCGCGTGGGAGACGCTCCCGCACGAGCGGCTCAGCCCGAGCCCCGACACGGTCGGCCAGCGTCTGCAGACCCTCCGCCGTGTCGCGGACTGGTCCGGAGAGCATCCGCTGGTCGTGGTGGCGTCCGTGCGGGCGGCGCTGCAGCCGATCGCCGGCAATCTCGGCGAGATCGCCCCGCTCGAGCTGCGTGCCGGCACCCGGGGGCACGAGCTCGACCGCGTCGTCGAGCAGCTCGTCGAGCGCGCCTACACCCGCGTCGACATGGTGTCGCGACGAGGCGAGTTCGCGGTCCGCGGGGGCATCCTCGACGTCTTCCCCGCGATCTCGGAGCATCCGTTCCGCGTCGAGTTCTTCGGCGACGAGGTCGATCAGATCCGCGCGTTCTCGGTCGCCGACCAGCGCTCGCTCCCCGGCGACGTCACCGGCGTCGATCTTCCGCCCAGCCGCGAGCTGCTGCTGACTCCCGACGTGCGCGATCGCGCGAGGGCTCTGATCGGCGGCTTCCCTGCCATCGCGGGCATGCTCGAGAAGATGTCCGAGGGCATCCCCGTCGAGGGCATGGAGTCGCTGCTCCCGGCGGTCTCCGGTCCGCTCAAGTCGCTCGCCGAGTATCTGCCCGAGGGCAGCGCGACCGCGGTCGTCGACCCCGAGCGCTCGAGCGCCCGAGCCATCACCCTCGGCGAGACGAACCGCGAGTTCCTCGATGCCGCGTGGAGCGCGGCGACCTCCGGTGCCTCGGCGCCGATCGACCTCGGCGCCGGTGACTTCCTCACGATCGCCCGATTGCGCGAGGTCGTGCGCGACCGCGGCGGCGTCTGGTGGCGGCTGAGCCCGTTCGTGATGGGCGGCGAGGATGCCGAGACCATCGACGCCTCCGTCATCCCGTCGTTCCACGGGAACGTCGACGGCGCGATCTCGTTCGTCGACGCCAAGGTCGCTGAGGGATGGCGCGTGGTCGTCATCGCCGCGGGCGCCGGTCTCGTCGACCGGGCACGCGACGTCCTCTCCGATCGCGGTGTCGCGGCGCGCATCGTCGACAGGCTCGACGACGCACCGGTCACGGGCGTCGCGACGCTCGTGACCGGATCCGTCGAGGCCGGATTCCAGATCCCCGAGGCCAAGCTCGCGGTCCTCACCGACAACGAGTTCTACGGGCGCACGATCGGCGGCGACCAGCGCGTCGTCAAGAAGCTCGCGTCGCGTCGGAAGAACGTCGTCGACCCGCTGCAGCTCAAGCCGGGCGACTTCGTCGTGCACAACACGCACGGCATCGGCCGGTTCGTCGAGATGACGCAGCGCGAGGTGTCGACCGGCGGCCGCAACGCGACCAAGTCGACGCGCGACTATCTCGTGCTCGAGTACGCGCCGTCGAAGCGCGGCTACCCGGGCGACAAGCTGTTCGTGCCCACCGACCAGCTCGACCTGCTCTCGAAGTACGTCGGCGGTGAGGGGCCGACCCTGTCGAAGATGGGCGGCAGCGACTGGTCGCAGGCGAAGGGCAAGGCCCGCAAGGCCGTGCGCGACATCGCGGTCGAACTCGTCAAGCTCTACTCGGCGCGGATGAGCGCCAAGGGGCATGCGTTCGGACCCGACACCCCCTGGCAGCGTGAGCTCGAAGAGGCGTTCCCGTTCGCCGAGACACTCGACCAGCTGCAGACCATCGACGAGATCAAGGCCGACATGGAACGGCCGATCCCGATGGATCGCCTGCTCTCGGGCGACGTCGGCTTCGGCAAGACCGAGGTCGCCGTCCGTGCGGCGTTCAAGGCGATCCAGGACGGCAAGCAGGTCGCGATGCTCGTGCCGACCACGCTGCTCGTGAAGCAGCACCTCGAGACCTTCACCGAGCGGTTCGCCGGGTTCCCGGTCAAGGTGCGGCCGCTCTCGCGCTTCCAGACCGACAAGGAAGCGCGTCTGACGCTCGACGGGCTGCTCGACGGCACGGTCGACATGGTGATCGGCACCCACCGCATCCTCACCGACCAGGTCATGTTCAAAGACCTGGGGCTGATGATCATCGACGAGGAGCAGCGCTTCGGCGTCGAGCACAAGGACACGCTCAAGAAGATGAAGATGAACGTCGACATCCTCGCCATGAGCGCGACCCCGATCCCGCGCACGCTCGAGATGGCCGTCACCGGCATCCGCGAGATGTCGACGCTGGCGACGCCGCCGGAGGACCGGCATCCGATCCTGTCGTTCGTCGGACCGCGCAGCGACAAGCAGATCACCGCGGCGATCCGGCGCGAGATCCTCCGCGAGGGCCAGGTCTTCTTCGTGCACAACCGGGTGCAGTCCATCCAGCGCGTCGCAGCCGAACTCGCCGAGCTCGTGCCGGAGGCGCGCATCGCGGTGGCCCACGGGCAGATGGGCGAGCACGCGCTCGAGCAGGTCGTCGACGACTTCTGGGAGCGCAAGTTCGATGTGCTCGTCTCGACCACGATCATCGAGACCGGTCTCGACATCTCCAACGCGAACACGATCATCATCGACCGTGCCGACAAGTACGGCCTCAGCCAGCTCCATCAGCTGCGCGGACGTGTCGGACGAGGACGCGAGCGCGCCTACGCCTACTTCCTCTACGACGAGATGAAGCCGCTCAGTGAGACCGCGGCCGACCGGCTGCAGACGATCGCGGTCAACAACGATCTCGGCTCCGGCATGCAGGTCGCGCTCAAGGACCTCGAGCTGCGTGGGGCGGGAAACCTGCTCGGGGGCGAGCAGGCGGGTCACATCGCGGGCGTGGGATTCGATCTCTACCTCCGCATGATCGGCGAAGCCGTCGCGACCTTCCGAGGCGAGGACGTCGACTCCGGTCAGGAGCTCCGACTCGAGCTGCCCCTGGAAGCGCGCATCCCCGAGTACTACATCGACAGCGAGCGGCTGCGTCTCGAGGCGTATCAGAAGCTCTCGGCGGCCTCGAGCGCGACGGCGAAGGACGACGCGATCGACCTGGTCATCGACGAGCTGACCGACCGGTACGGCACTCCGCCGGAAGACGTCGAGGGCCTGATCGCGGTCGCCCGACTGCGTCGCCGCGCCGCTCGGGCGGGGCTCTCCGACGTCGTCGTGATGGGGTCGAACCTCCGCATCGCGCCCGCCCGGCTCGAGGATTCGATCAAGGTGCGCCTGCAGCGGCTCTACCCGAAGGCGAAGCTGGTGGCAGGCGGCGAGGCGCTCGTCGTGCCGATGCCCACGGTTCCCGCGGCGATCGGCGTCGGCGTCGAGCCCCTGCCGGATGCGGAGCTTCTCCAGTGGGTCGGTCAGCTGTTCACCGCGATCTTCCCCGAGCCGGTCACGGCCGAGTGAGCGGGTGACCCGCTACAGCGAGAATCCGCCGTCCGTGGTCAGCACCTGCCCGACCACCCACGACCCGGCGTCGGTGCACAGCCAGCCGATCAGCCGCGCGGGGTCGTCGGGGCGACCGACGCGACCGAACGGGGTCCCGGAGATCCACTCGTCGACGCCGGACAGATCTCGATCCGTCGTCTCCGCATCGAGGTACCCGGTGTTCACAGGCCCGGGGTTGACGGTGTTCAGCACGATCCCCACGTCGAGGAGCTCGGCCGCCGTCGCCCGGGTGATGCCCGCCAGTGCGGCCTTGCTCGTCGCGTAGGAGATCTCGCCGCGCATCGCTCCGTGGATCTGCCCCGACGTCATCCAGACGACGTGGCCCGTGGGCTTCTCGAACGGGCCGAGCGAGGGGATGCTGTCACCGGGCCGGGCGGTCGGCGTGACGTCGCCCCCGAGCTCCTGGCGACGGCGCCGGGCGAACCCGGCGGTCAGCAGAAGCGAGGCGCGCGCGTTCGCCTGCCAGTGCGCGTCGAGGCGGTCGGCCGTCATGTCGAAGATCGTGCCGTCACCGCCGCTCATCGCCTGATTGCAGACGACGATGTCGAGTCGGCCAGACAGGTCCGTCGCCGCGTCGAGCAGCGGTTCGATGCTCTCGGGGTCACGCAGATCCGCCGGGGCATCGCCCATGACGGCTCCCGATGCGAGAGCGTCGCGGATGCCGGCGCGAACCGCATCGAGGTCGTCGCCGCCCCACGGGTGATCGAGATCGTGCGGGCGGAAATGGTGGATGAACACGTTCGCGCCGAGAGCGGCGAGGGTGGTCGCGGTCGCGAATCCGATGCCGCGTCGGCGGGAGACGCCGGTCACGAGCGCGGTGCGTCCGAAGAGCGGGAGGTCGGCGGAGTGCATGGGTGAGCCTTTCGATCGAGGATGCCGTGGGCGCGCCGAACGGCGGCCGGAGGCGGGAGGGAGATCGAGTCACCTGCATTGCATGGGCGACAGCGTAGCAGGGCGTGCGCTACTCACTTCCGGCGCGTGCGTCAACGGGGTGTGCTGTCGGGAGCGCCGCGCGCATGCTCCAGGCATGTGGATTCTTCTGATCCTCCTCCTCGTGGTGTGGGCGTGCCTCTCGGTCTTCGGCTTCCTGGTCGAGGGCCTGCTGTGGCTGGCGGTCGTGGGCATCGTGCTCTTCGTCGCGACCGCGGTCGTCGGCCTGCTGAGAGGTCGCGCGGCGACCAAGGAGTGAGCCTCTCGCCGCGACCGTGACGGCGCTACGCTGGCGTCATGTTGTACGAGCACCTCGGGGCTCGGCCCCGGATCCATGACACCGCCGTCGTCGCTCCCACCGCCGTGGTCTCCGGCGACGTCGAGATCGGCCCGCACTGCCAGGTGCTGCACGGCGCCGTGATCACGGCGGAGGGCGGCCCCATCGTCATCGGAGAGCACGTCATCGTGATGGAGAACGCCCTGATCCGCGCGACCGCGGCGAACGCCGTGCACATCGGGTCGCACACCCTGGTGGGCACGCTCGCGAGCATCGCCGGGGCCACGGTCGGCGAGGAGGTGTTCCTCGCCTCCGGTGCCAGGGTCTTCAACGGTGCGCTGGTCGGCGATCGCTGCGAGGTGCGCGTGAACGCGATCGTGCACCGGCGTGCCGTGCTCGCCGCCGGCACCGTCGTGCCGATCGGGTGGGTCGCGGTCGGCGACCCGGTGCAGCTGCTGTCGCCCGATCGCGACGAAGAGATCGCGGCTGCCCAGCCCGAACTCGACTTCCCCGGACATGTGTTCGGCGTCGACCGGGACACCCCTGATCTGATGGTGCAGCTGACCGAGCGCTACGGCACCTCGCTCGCCCGGCATGCCGACGACGTGCGGGTGGACGGTGCGCAGGCCGACGGCGCCCGTGCCGACCTCGCCGACGGCGCGGCGGGTCGCGAGTGAGTGCCGGCGCAGGACTCGTGCGTCCCGAGGTGAGCGCGGCGGATGCCGCGCTGATCGCGCGTGAGCTCTGGGGCATCGAGGTGGAGGCGACCGAGCTCGGCAGCAACCAGGACCGGAACTTCGTGCTGACCGAGCCGGACGGATCACGCAGTGTGCTGCGGGTGGACAATCCGGTGTTCGGCGACGAGGCCCGCGATGCCCAGCACCTGGCGCTCGAGGCCTATCGCGCGGCGGGCGTGCCCGTCCCCGCTGTGCTGCCGGGTCTCGACGGTGCGCTGACGCAGCGGTGGCGTGGGTTCGCGGTGCGGCGCAGCGAGTTCGCCGAGGGAGAGGAGCTGGTCGACGCCGGGTACCTCGCCCCTGTCGTGCTCGCGGAGTTCGGCGCGCTCGCCGCGGCATCCGTGAACGCCCTGGCCTCGATCGAGCATCCGGGACTCGATCGCGAACAGATGTGGGACATGCGCGTGACTCACGAGCAGGTCCGTGCACTCGCCCCCGCGATCGGCGAGCCGGTGCTGCGGCGCAGGGTGCTCACGGCCGCCGAGGAGGCCTGGGCCGCCGTGTCGCTGGTGGTCGATGCCCTTCCGGTGCAGCCGATCCACGGCGACCTCACCGACGACAACGTCATGGGGGCACGGGGCGCCGACGCGAGACTGCATCCGCGCACCGTGCTGGATCTGGGCGACCTCGGCCTCGGATGGCGCGTGGCGGAGCTGGCGGTCTGCGCCTCGTCGATGCTGCATCACGAGCCCGATCGGCCGCTGCGGGTCGTCGACACGGTCGTGGCCTTCCACGCGGGGGCGCCGCTCAGCCGCGACGAGGCGCTCGCCGTCTGGCCGCTGATCGTGCTTCGGGCCGCGCTGCTCGTGGCGAGTGGCTGGCGGCAGCTCGAGATCGACGGCGACAACGACTACGCCCGCGAGCGCATCGCGGGGGAGCAGGCGATCTTCGAGGGAGCCACGGCGCTGCCCCTCGTCGAGGCGACCGAGCACGTGCTTGGCCGTCTCGGGTTCGAGGCGCGGACGTTCGATGCGCCGGCGCTCTCCGGCGAGGTCATCGGCTTCCTGCCCGACGTGAGCGGACCTCTGAGCGTGATCGACGCCGGCGTCGAGGCCGACGCGCTGGATGCCGGGCGCTGGATGCTCGCCGACGCCGAGAACACCCTCATCGAGACGGCCTTCTCCGCCGGCGCCCGCGTGGCGGTGATGCCGTACGGCGTCTTCCGCCTCACCCGCACCGCCGTCGACACCGCCGACCCCGCCGCCACCTGGCCCGTGGAGACCGAGCTGCACATCGCCCCGGGGCCGTCATCGCGGCTGCTCGCTCCCGTGGCCGGCGAGATGTCGGTGATGGGCGAGCGGGTCCGCATCGCGACCGACGACGGCTGGGTCGTCGAGATGCGCGCCGCCGAGCTCGAGCCGGTGCGCTCCGCCCGCGTCGACGCCGGAGAGAACATCGGCAAGCTCGCCGCGTCGTTCGACAGGCGAACCGTCGTCCTGTCGGTGCGGCGCGACGACGCGCCCGGTCACGACGAGCTCTCCGACCGCGCGCGCCTCGTCACGCCCGAGCGCGTGACCGCCTGGGCGCGTCTGTCTGCGGATCCGGCCCCGCTGCTGGGCCTCCCGTCACAGGCGCGACGAGACGAGTCGGCCGATGAGCTCGCGCGTCGCGAGCGCATCTTCGCCGAGGCGCAGGAGCGCTACTACGAGCACCCGCCGCAGATCGAGCGCGGCTGGCGTCACCACCTCATCGACACGACCGGTCGCAGCCACGTCGACATGGTCAACAACGTCGCGGGCCTCGGTCATGGGCACCCCGCGATCGCCGCGGCGGCCGACCGCCAGCTTCGCACGCTCGCGACCAACTCCCGGTTCCTTTTCCGAGACCTCGCCGAGTACAGCGAGCGTCTCGTCGCTCTCATGCCGCAGGGGAGCGGGCTCGACACCGTGCTGCTCGTGAACAGCGGTTCCGAGGCCGTCGATCTCGCCCTTCGCCTCGCGCAGGCGGCTACCGGTCGCCGCACCGTCGTCGCGCTGCGCGAGGCGTATCACGGCTGGACCATGGCGAGCGATGCCGTCACCACCAGCGCCTACGACAATCCGCACGCGCTCGAGTCCCGGCCCGACTGGGTGCACGTCGCCGATGTGCCGAATGCCTTCCGCGGCACCTACCGCGGGCACGCGACCGCCGATCGATATCTCGCCGACCTGGACCACGACCTCGATCGCCTCGCCGACGAGGGGAGGGATGTCGCCGCGTTCCTGTGCGAATCGGTGCTCGGCAATGCGGGTGGCGTGCTGCTCCCCGAGGGGTACCTGTCCGGCGCCTACGACCGTGTGCGCGCGCGGGGCGGTCTGTGCATCGCCGACGAGGTGCAGGTGGGCTTCGGTCGCATGGGGTCGACGTTCTGGGGGTTCGAGCAGTCCGGCGCCGTGCCCGACATCGTGACCGTCGCCAAGCCCATGGGCAACGGGTTCCCGATCGGCGGCGTCATCACGTCGAAGCGGATCGCCGATGCCCTGAGCAGTCAGGGGCAGTTCTTCTCGTCGGCGGGTGGGAGCACCCTCAGCTGCCGGGTCGGGCTCGCGGTGCTCGACGCCATGATCGCCGACGACGTGCAGCGCAACGCCCTCGAGATCGGAACACGTCTCGCCGACGGTCTGCGCGAGCTGGCTGACCGGCACGAGCTCGTCGGCCCCGTGCACGGGGCGGGGCTCTACCTCGGAGTCGAGCTCGTGCGCGACAGGGAGACTCTCGAGCCGGCGGATGCGGAGGCGGCCGCGATCTGCGAGCGGCTGCGCGAGCTCGGGGTGATCGTGCTGACGACGTCGGAGCGGTCGAACGTCCTCAAGATCAAACCGCCCCTGTGCCTCACGGCCGAGAGCGCCGACCACGTGGTCGCGATGCTCGACAGGGTGCTGCGCGAAGGGTGGTGATCGCTGCCTTCGAAAAGCGCGCGAATCGGTCATGTTAAATGCGCATTTCGAATGGGAATGCCTCTTCCGCTGAGGAATAGCACGGGTCCATACTGTTGCTCACAGAGCCGGATGACCCGAGGTCCGGCCCCGCTGCTGTTCTCGAAGGAGTGCACATGGCCACCAAGACGAAGCCGCTGGCGCAGGGCGGAGGAACGCTCCGGCGCAACCTCGGCCTGTGGGCGATCGTAGGACTCGGTCTCGGCTACATGACGCCGACGGTCGTCTTCGACACGTTCGGCATGGTCGCCCGCGACACCGACAACGTCGTTCCCGCCGCATATCTCGTCGCGCTCGTCGTGATGGTGTTCACCGCCATCAGCTACGGCAAGATCTCCAGCGCCATCCCGAGCGCCGGGTCCGCGTACACCTACGTGCGCGAGTCCATCCACCCGAACCTGGGATTCATGGTGGGGTGGACCTCGCTCATCGACTACGTGCTCCTGCCGATGGTCAACTGCCTCATCATCCGCAGCTACCTCGAGGCGCTGTTCCCCGACATCCCCGGGTGGATCTGGGTCGTGCTCTACTGCATCCTCGTCACGTCGATCATCTACATGACCATGCGCGGCACCTCGAACATGAACATGATCCTGCTCGTGTTCTCGATCGTCGTGATGGCGGTGTTCGTGGTCATGGTCGTCGCGCAGCTCATGCGCGGCGAGGGCGCGTCCACGATCGCCTCCGCCGCACCCTTCATCCACGACGGTGCGACGATCGGCGCGGTGCTCATGGGCGCCACGATCGTCTGCTTCTCGTTCATCGGCTTCGACGCCGTGACGATGTACGCGGAAGAGGCGAAGGATCCGAAGATCATGCCGAAGGCGATCCTCCTCACCGTGCTGCTGGGCGGCGCGATCTTCCTCATCGCCGCGTACGTCACCCAGCTGCGATTCCCCGACTGGAACGAGTTCGCGCCCGGGGGAGACATGCAGTTCGTCGAGGACTCCACGCTGCCGATCATCGGCGGACTCGTCGGTGGAGACGTGCTCATGGCGGTGCTGACCGCCGCCGGATTCTGCGCGACCCTCGCATCGGGCCTCGCCTCGCACGCCTCGGTCTCGCGCATGCTGCTCGTGATGGGACGCAACAACGTGCTCCCGCAGCGGGCCTTCGGCTACATCAACCCGCGCACGCACACGCCGACGTTCAACATCGTGCTGGTCGGTGCGATCTCGCTGCTCGCGATCCCGTTCACCCTCGAGCTGATCGCGGCATGGATCAACTACGGGGCACTCATCGCGTTCACCTTCGTGAACATCTCGGTGATCGCCTGGTTCGCGGTGCGCAAGGGGCGCCGCAAGACGCCGGGCGACGTGTTCAACTACATCGTCATGCCCGGCATCGGAATGCTGCTCACGGGGCTGCTGTGGGCGAACCTCCACGCGGATGCGCTGACCGGCGGACTCATCTGGACGGCACTCGGCGTGATCTATCTGGCCGTCATCACGAGGGGCTTCCGCAAGAAGGTCGTCGCCTTCGACGAGAACCAGGCGGTGACCGGATTCAACAAGGTCGTGAAGGTCCCTGTCGACGAGACCTGAGACGGCTTCGGGAGGAACCGCGATGCAGAAGAGCCGCCCACCGGGAGGGAGGGCGGCTCTTCTGTCGTGTTCGACGAGCGGGGAGGGTCAGATGACGCCCTGGGCGAGCATCGCGCCGGCGACCCGCTCGAAGCCGGCGATGTTCGCTCCCGCGACGTAGTCGCCTGCGACGTCGTAGCGCTCGGCGGCGTCGAACGCGGCGCGGTGGATGTCGCCCATGATCTCGCGCAGCTTGTTCTCGCTGGCATCGAAGCTCCAGCGCTGACGTGAGGCGTTCTGGCTCATCTCGAGCGCAGAGGTCGCGACTCCGCCCGCGTTCGCGGCCTTGCCGGGCGCGAAGAGCACGCCTGCGGCCTGGAAGGCGTCGACCGCCGCGGGGACGCACGGCATGTTCGCGCCCTCCGACACCGCCCGCACACCGTTCGCGATGAGCGTCTCGGCGGCGGCGAGGTCGAGCTCGTTCTGCGTGGCCGACGGCACGGCGATGTCGACGGGCACCTCCCAGACGCTGCCGCCCTCGATGAAGCGGGCGCTGGGTCGGCGGCGCGCGTACTCGACGATGCGCGCGCGCTCGACCTCCTTGATCTGGCGCAGGAGGTCGACGTCGATGCCGGCGTCATCGACCACGTAGCCGGAGGAGTCGGATGCCGTCACAGCGGTCGCGCCGAGCTGGGAGGCCTTCTGGATCGCGTAGATCGCGACGTTGCCCGACCCCGAGACGCCGACGCGCTTGCCGTCGAGCGAGTCGGCGTGCACCCCCAGCATCTCCTGCGCGAAGAACACGGCCCCGTAACCCGTGGCCTCGGTGCGCACCTCGGCGCCGCCCCAGCCCGTGCCCTTGCCGGTGAACATCCCCGACTCGTGGCGGTTGGTGATCTTGCGGTACTGGCCGAACAGGTAGCCGATCTCGCGACCGCCGACGCCGATGTCGCCCGCGGGGACGTCGGTGTGCTCGCCCAGATGGCGGTAGAGCTCGTTCATGAACGACTGGCAGAAGCGCATGATCTCCGCGTCGGACCGTCCGTGCGGGTCGAAGTCGGATCCGCCCTTGCCGCCGCCGATGCCCTGACCGGTGAGGGCGTTCTTGAAGATCTGCTCGAAACCGAGGAACTTGATGATCGAGAGGTTCACCGAGGGGTGGAAGCGGAGCCCGCCCTTGTAGGGACCGAGCACCGAGGAGAACTGGATGCGGTAGCCGCGGTTGACCTGCAGACGTCCGGCGTCGTCGACCCAGGGGACGCGGAAGAGGATCTGCCGCTCCGGCTCGACGAGCCGCTCGAGGATGCCGCCGTCGAGGAACTGCGGGTTGCGCTCGACCACCGGGGCGATGGAGTGCAGCACCTCGTGCACGGCCTGCTGGAACTCGGGCTCGTGCGGGCTGCGGGCCAGCACGGTGTCGAAGACGGGCTGCACGGAATCGGCGAGCGGGTGGAAGTCGGCGGAGGAAGAGGTCACGCGAGAGAGCTTTCTGACGGGGGATGGGAAGCAGGCGATCGTGTCGCGTGAAGGGTCGCCGGATCGGGCGGAGCTTTTCACTCTATCGGGCACCGGGAGGTGAGACGTCTCACGCTCCCGGTGCACGGCACCCGTCAGCGACGGGGGCTCATCCGGTGTTCTGCAGGCCGGCGGCGACGCCGCTCACGGAGAGCAGCAGCAGCCGTCGCTGCTCGTCGTCTGAGCCCGATCCCACGGCGGCGGCCGGATCGCGCAGGGCACGCAGCGCGCGCAGCTGCAGCAGCGAGAGCGCGTCGACGTAGGGGGTGCGCAGCTGCACGGCGCGCTGCAGGATCGGCTTGTTCTCGAGCAGCCCGACACCGCCGGTGAGGCGGATCACCCATTCGCGCGTCAGCGTCATCTCGTCGAGCACGAGCTGGGCGAGGTCGTCGCGATCGCCGAGTGCGAGGTACTCCCGGGCGATCCGCTCGTCGGTCTTCGCCAGGCTCATCGCGACGTTGTCGATCATGGTGCGAAGCAGCGGCCACTCCCGGTACGCCTCGATGAGCCGGGCCTCGTCGCCGACCGCGGCCAGAGCCGTGCCGAGTCCGAACCAGCCGGCGAGGTTGATGCGGGCCTGCGTCCACGCGAACACCCACGGGATGGCGCGCAGGTCCTCGAGCGACTCGACAGACAGGCCGCGTCGTGCGGGGCGAGACCCGAGCGCGAGCAGGCCGATCTCCTCCATCGGCGTGACGGTCGCGAACCAGGGCGCGAAGCCCTCGGCCTTCACGAGCGAGAAGAAGCGGTCGCGCGAGGAGCGGTCCATGACGGCGGCGATGTCCGCGAAGCGGGCGGCCGCGTCGCTCGTGCGCTGCTCGACGGTGGGGGAGGAGGCGAGCAGCGTCGCCGCAGCCACCTGATCGATGTGACGCATCGCGATCGCGGGCTCGCCGTAGCGCGCGAAGATGACCTCGCCCTGCTCGGTGAGCTTGAAGCGGCCGTCGACCGAGTGCGGCGGCTGCGCGAGGATCGCCGAGTTGGCCGGTCCGCCACCGCGTCCGAGGGCGCCGCCGCGGCCGTGGAAGAGCGTGAGCTCGAGCCCCTGCTCCTTCGCCCACTGGGCGATCTTCTGCTGGGCCTCGTACAGTGCGAGGTTCGCCGCGACCGGGCCGACGTCCTTCGAGGAGTCGGAGTATCCGAGCATGACCTCGAGCTTGTTGCCGGTGGCGGCCAGCCGCTCGCGGAACTCGGGGAACGTCACGGCCTCGGCGAGGATCTCGGGCGCCGCCTGCAGGTCGGCGAACGTCTCGAACAGCGGCACGACGTCGAGCACGGGAGCGTCGTCGCCGAGTGCGTGCCGCGCGAGGCGATGCACGTTCGCGAGGTCGGAGGCGGCCTGCGTGAAGGAGACGACATAGCGGCCCGCGGCCCGCAGCCCCCGGTCGCGCTGGATCTCGGCGATCGCGCGGAAGACCTCGAGCACCTCTTCGGTCTGGGCGCTGATCGCGTCGCCGGCCTCGAGCTCGGCGAGCGCCGTGGCGTGCACCTGCGAGTGCTGGCGGACCTCGAGCTCGGTCAGGTGGAAGCCGTAGGTCTCCACCTGCCAGATCAGGTGCTGCACGCCGCCGAACGCGTGGCGCCGAGCGCCTGCGTCCCGCAGTGAGCTCTGCACGGCGCGCAGATCGGCCAGCAGCTCCTCCGGTGCCGTGTAGCGCTGGTCGTCACCGCGTCGGGTCGCGCCGACACGGTGGGCGAGAGCGAGCAGGACGCGCCGGTACGGCTCGCCGGGCGAGCGGGCTCCGAGCTCCTCGGCCATGCGCGGCTCCGCCGCGGCGAAGCGGTCCCAGAGCGCGGTGACGTCGGCGCTCGGGGGCGTGTCGTCGGCATCCAGCGTGAGCGTGCGTCCGATGCGCTCGAGGGCGCGCTCGAGTCCGCGCAGCACGTGGTCCGCGGCGATCTGCGAGGCCTCGCGCGTCACCGATGCGGTGACGAACGGGTTGCCGTCGCGGTCGCCTCCCACCCACGAGCCGATGCGCACGAACGCCGGAACCACGGGTTCGCTCGACCCGGAGTCCTCACCGCGGAGGGCGTCGTCGATACGGCGGTACACGTGCGGGACCGTGGTGAACAGCGTCTCGTCGAAGACGCTCATGACGGTGCGCACCTCGTCGGTGGGCGAGGGCTTCTGTGCGCGCAGGGGCGCGGTGCGCCAGAGGGTGTCGATCTCCTCGAGCATCCGGCGCCGGGCGCGGTGCTCCTCGGCCCCGCCGTCGCTCGCCGCGTCGTGCTGCGTCAGCAGCTCCGAGAGTCGACGGATGCTCGACGAGACGGCGCGGCGTCGCGCCTCGGTCGGATGCGCCGTGAAGACGGGCTGGAAGCGCAGTCCCTGCAGGCGACGACGCGCCTCGTCATCGCCGACCTCGGTGCGCAGCTGCGCGTAGGCGGTGGCGACGGTGTCGGCCACGTGGGTCGAGGAACCGGAGCCCGTCGCCGGGGCGGGCTGCCCGGCGCGCTCGCGGAGCACGCGCACTCGTTGGTGCTCCTCGGCGAGGTTGACCAGGTGGAAGTAGCACGTGAAGGCACGAGCCACCTCGTCGGCGCGGGCGATGCTGAAGGACTCGGCGATCGCCGCCGCGCGCTGGAAGGCGTCGGAGGTCTCCTCGTCATAGGCCTGGATGGTGGCGAGTCGCAGCCGCTCGACATCCTCGAAGAGATCGTCGCTGCCGGATTCGCGCAGCACCTGGCCGAGAAGCGCGCCGAGCATCCTGACGTCGGAGCGCATCGCGTCCGGAATGCCGCGGCCCGCCTCGAAGCGGCCGATGACGCGGATTGCCTCGGTGTTCGTGGGCTCGGGGAAGGCGTGTTCGGGGGTCACCGTTCGAGAGTATCCCGGGTCGGGGTGGTGCTCTGAACGCATGACGATCCGAGACGCACGAGACGGGACGGATGCGGGAGGGGGAGAACTACCATGGGGGCGATGCGCATCTCCGCGAACCCCCTCCGTGGGCAGCAGTTCCCCGCTGTCCTGCTCCTCGTCGCCGCCGGGCTCGGCCTGCTGGCGGCGAACATCCCCGCGCACGATGCGCTCGCCGCGGTCCTCGACTTCCACATCGCCGTGCCGGGCACCTCTCTCGATCTGTCGATCTCGCACTGGGTCTCCGACGGCCTCCTGGCGGTGTTCTTCCTCGTCGTGGCGATCGAGCTGCGGCACGAGCTGACGCACGGCGAGCTCGACTCCCCGCGCAAGGCCGTGCAGCCGGCGATCGCGGCTGCGGGCGGTGTGCTGGTGCCGATCGCGGTCTACCTGCTCATCGCCGGCGATCCGGCGACCGTCACGGGCTGGCCGATCCCCACCGCGACAGACATCGCCTTCGCGCTCGGGGTGCTCGCGATGTTCGGACGCGGGCTGCCGTCGACCGTGCGCGTGTTCCTGCTGGCGCTCGCGATCCTCGACGACATCATCGGCATCGTCTTCATCGCCGTGCTGTTCGCGCACGACGTGCAGTGGCTGCTGCTCGCGCTCGCCGTCGTCGCCGTGGCGGTGTTCTGGCTGCTCAGCAGGGTCCTGCATGCGCAGGGGCACCCGGCCGTCGCCGTCGCGATGGTGCTCGTCGGCGTCGTCGCCTGGGGGCTCGTCGCGTCGTCCGGCATCCATGCCACGATCGCCGGAGTCCTGCTCGGTCTCGTGATGTCGCCGGTGCCCGCGGCCCGTGCACGGCATGCCCTCGAACCCGCGGTCAACGGCGTGATCCTGCCGGTCTTCGCCTTCGTCGCCGCCTTCGTCGTGATCCCCGACCTCGCTCTCTCCGAACTCTCGCCGGCGTTCTGGGGCATCGTGGTGGCGCTGCCGGTCGGCAAGATCGTCGGAATCTCGGTGTTCGGATGGCTCGCCATGCGCATCAGACCTCGCGGGGCGGCTCCCGCGCTGCCGTTCGGCGACATCCTCGCTGCGGGTGCGCTGGGCGGCATCGGGTTCACGGTGTCGCTGCTGCTGGCGAATCTCGCTTTCGCGTCGGATGACGGCATCCGCGACCAGGCGATCCTGGGCGTGCTGGTCGGCTCGCTCCTGGCGCTCGTGCTCTCGGCCGTGATCGTCTCGCTCCGTGCGCGGTCGTATCGACGCCTGGGCGCTGCGACGTCATGAGCCCGTGCGACGGCATGAGCATCTACGAGGAGGAACAATGACCGCAGAGCAGCAACGCGATTCGCTTCGTGCGGCCGCCGAGACGATGCGCGAGGTCCGTGAGCGGTGCGTCTGGTCGCAGCAGATCACCCACCGCGACCTCGTGCCGTACCTCATCGAGGAATCGCACGAGGTCATCGAGGCGGTCGAGAGCGGCACGCGCGCCGACCTCCGCGAAGAGCTCGGAGATCTGCTCTGGCAGGTGCTGTTCCATGCCGCGATCGCGGCGCAGGATCCCGATGAGCCCTTCGACATCGACGACGTCGCCGACACGCTGACCGAGAAGATGGTCCGGCGGCATCCGCACGTGTTCGCCGGCGAGGTCGCGACGACGCCGGAGGCGGTGCTCGTGCACTGGAACGCCGCGAAGGCGGCCGAGAAGCGCACACGGCGCAGCGTGCTCGACGGCATCCCGGCGGGGATGCCCGCCCTCGCCCTGGCGCAGAAGGTCGTCGGCAGAGCGGCCGGTGCCGGTGTGCCGGTCGCCGTTCCGACCGGGGGCGCCACGGCGGCGGTGCCGTCGAGCGAGGCCGAGCTCGGCGAGGCGCTCCTCGGTCTCGTCGCGGTGGCCCGCGCCGAGGGATGGGATGCCGAGCGCGCACTGCGCGAACGGCTTCGTGCCCTCGAGGCCGACGTGCGCGACGCCGAGTCCCGGGTTCACGACACCGAGTCCGGGGCCTGACGCCACAGGGCACCCCGACGACCTGGAAGGATGGAGGCGTGGCTACTGTGAATCCGCCGCGCGGCATGCGCGACATCCTCCCCGCCGACAAGGCTCGCCGTGAGCGCGTGCTCTCCGTCATCCGCGATCGCTATCGCTCGCACGGGTTCGACGAGATCGAGACGCCTGCCCTCGAGGAGTACTCGCGCCTGCACGCCGGCATCGGCGGCGACAACGAGAAGCTCGCCTACAACGTGCTGCGGCGCGGCCTCGATGCCGAGGCGATCCGCGAGGCGGCCGACGACCAGGGGGCTCTCGCAGACCTCGGCCTGCGCTACGACCTCACGGTGCCGCTCGCGCGCTTCTACGCGAGCAACCGCGGTCAGCTGCCCGGGGTGTTCCGCGCCATCCAGATCGGTCCGGTCTGGCGTGCCGAGCGTCCGCAGAAGGGTCGATACCGCCAGTTCGTGCAGTGCGACATCGACATCATCGGCGACGACTCCGCACGCGCCGAGGCCGAGCTCATGGTCGCCTCGCTCGATGCCGTGGATGCGCTCGGGCTCGAGGGTGCGACCGTGCGCATCAACGACCGGCGTGCGCTCGACTGGATGCTCGACAGCTTCGGATTCACCGCCGAGGAGCGCCCCGGTGTGCTGATCACGATCGACAAGCTCGACAAGATCGGCCCCGAGGGGGTCGCGGCGGAACTGCGCGAGCGCGGTGCCGCCGCATCCGCCGTCGATGCGTTCGAGGAGTTCCTGCGCCGCCCGCAGACCATGGAGTACAACCCGTTCGGCGAGCGTCAGATCCGCAAGGCGCTGCCCGAGAACGCACCGGAGGAGATCGTCGGGCACCTCGTCGGCATCGGAGAGGCGGTCGCGGTCGGCCGCGACGCGACCGACATCCCCCTGGTCTTCGATCCGTTCCTCGTGCGCGGCATGGGGTACTACACCGGCACCATCTTCGAGCTCGCGCACCCCTCGGTGTCGTACTCGCTGGGCGGGGGAGGGCGCTACGACGGCATGATCGGGCGCTTCCTCGGACAGCAGGTGCCGGCGGTCGGGTTCTCGCTCGGCTTCGAGCGCCTGGTCGACCTCGTGACGGCGGGGACGGATGCCGGCGAGCGGGCGGTCGTGCTCATCCACGACGCCGACGTGCCGGTCGCCGAGCTCGTGACCCACAAGGCCGGACTCGTGGCGGCCGGTGCCAGGGTGCGGTTGGAGCGGCGCACGAAGAACGTGAAGGCTCTGCTCGAGCGCTCGGCCGCCGACGGATACACGGAGTTCGCGACGGTCGCCGCCGGCACGGCGCAGCTGGAGCTCAAGCCGCTGTCCTGAGTCGCTGCGCGGCTCCGTCCCGAGTCGCCGCAGGGCTCCGTTCACGGGGCGTTCATCCGGGTCGGCTCGAATCGGTGCATGAGTCGACAGCAGGTCGTCGTCGCCCTCGCCGGGCTCGGTGTCGCGGTCATGGCTGTGGCCGCCGGCATCCGGTTCGCTCTCTCGCATCAGGCCGCGGTCGCCCGCCGTCGCATCGGAAAACCGCTCGGCGAGCTGTCGATCGATGCCGATCGGGTCTGGCGGCCGTCGCTCGGCGGAGAGCCGATCGACATGCTCGTGCTCGGCGACTCGCTCGCGGCCGGCCTCGGTGCCGAGCGTCGCAAGCAGACGCTCGGCGGTCGCCTCGCCAAGGGCACGGCGCGGCGCATGGGCCGTCCCGTCCGTCTGCGCACGGCGGCCGTCGTCGGCTCGGAGTCGCCCGATCTGGCGGGTCAGCTCGACGCCCTGCCGGCGGACTACGCTCCGCACGTCGCCGTGATCGTGGTGGGCGGCAACGACGTCACGCACCGCCTGCCGGTCGCGGTATCGACGCAGCATCTGCGGGATGCGATCCTGCGACTGCGCCGCCGCGGTGCCGAGGTCGTCGTCGGCACCTGTCCCGATCTCGGTGCGCTGCGGCCTGTGCCTCAGCCGCTGCGGAGACTGGTCTCCGGCATGTCACGTCGGCTGTCTATGGCGCAGACCGCCACGGCTGTCGCCGCAGGGGCGAGGCCCGTCGATCTCCGCCGAGCGGTCGGTGCGATGTTCTTCGACGATCCTGATGCGATGTTCAGCATGGATCGATTCCATCCGAGCGCTCTCGGCTATCGGCGCACGGCCGAGGCGCTGCTTCCCGCCGTCTGTCTCGCCGCCGAGGCGGCACTCGTCTCTCGTCGCCCCACCCCGCGCTGAGGGAGGCACCGCATCCGCTGTCGCATGATCGACCGAACCCCGGTCAGCGGGTGAGCCGGAGGCGGATCAGGCGGTAGGCGACTCCGAGGAGCACCACGACCGTGCCGATCGCCGAGGCCAGAACAGGCAGCGTGTTCACCAGCAGCAGGCAGCCGACAATCCCGACGATCTGGAGGGCTCGCGGATACCGTCTGGCGTCTCCGTGCTGGCGGAACGCCGCGGCGTTCGCGATCAGGTAGTAGAGCAGCACGCCGAAGGATGAGAAGCCGATCGCATCGCGCAGATCGGCGACGAGCACGATCGCGACCACGATGAGCGCGATCGCGATCTCGGCCCGCCGAGGCGCCTGCCAGCGCTCGTCGACCGCCGCGAGAGCGCGGGGCAGGTCCGCCTCCCGCGCCATGGCGAGCGTGGTGCGCCCGATCCCGGTGAGGAGCGCGAGCAGGGCGCCGAGCGAGGCCGCCGCCGCCGTGACCCGGACGATCGGCGCGAGCGGTGCCCACCCGGCCGCCGAGAGCACGTCGGCGAGGGGTGCTGCGCTCGTGACGACGTCGGCGCCGAGCGCCACGACGACCGTGATCGCGACCAGCGTGTAGACGACGACGGCGCCGCCGAGGGCGAGCGCGATCGCGCGGGGGATCGTCCGCGCGGGGTCCACGACCTCCTCGCCCATGGTGGCGATCCGTGCGTACCCCGCGAACGCGAAGAACAGCAGGCCCGCGCCCTGCAGCACTCCGTAGGCGGTGGCATCCGGGAGCGGGGTCGGGTGTGCGGCGGATGCCGTGCCGAGGCCGATCGCGACGACGACGGCGAGTCCCAGCAGCGAGCAGACGACGAGGATGCGGGTGAGCAGCGCGGTGCGCGTCACGCCGAAGCAGTTGACGGCCGCGAGACCGACGACGGCCGTCGCCGCGACGGGCACCTGCCAGCCCTCGGGTGCGGCGTAGGCGGCGAAGGTCAACGCCATCGCCGCGCAGCTGGCGATCTTGCCGACCACGAAGCTCCATCCGGCCACGAAGCCCCACCACGGACCGATCTCCGCGCGGGCATACGCGTAGGTGCCCCCGGCCACAGGATGTGCGGCGGCGAGCTGTGCCGACGCGGTCGCGTTGCAGTAGGCGACGAGCGCGGCGATCGCGAGGGCGACGAGGATGCCGCTGCCGGCGACGCCCACCGCGGGTGCCCAGACCGCGAACACGCCGGCCCCGATCATCGAACCGAGGCCGATGGCGACGGCATCGACGAGTCTCAGGCGGCGCGCGAGGGGCATCCGATCATCGTGCCAGGTCGCGGTGAACGGCCGGTGTCGTGCGGTGGCTCAGGCGCGGGCGGCCGTGACGCGCTTCTTCTCGCGGATGTAGACCTCTCGGCGCACGCGGGCGACGACGTCGCCGTCGCTGTCGGTGATCACGGTCTCGAACCACTCGAGCACCTTCGCGCCGCCGTGGGCGCGCTCGCGGATCTCCGCGGCGCGCTCTCTGCTGACCTCGAACTCCGCCGTCAGCACCCCGCGGCCGGGCTTGACGAACTCGATCTCGCCACGGGTGTCCCACACCACGTACTCGCGCCCGAGCTGGTGCATCACGAGCATGAAGAAGTAGGGGTCGGTCATCGCCGACATCGAGCCGCCGAATGCCGTCTTCACGTAGTTGCGGGTGACGACGTTGACGTGCAGTTCGACCGTCGCGTGCGTCCAGTCCTCGGCGAAGCGGCGGATACGGATCCCGCTGAACAGGTTCGGGGCCCACAGGCTCATGCCGATCGCGAGGCGGCGGGGGGTGATGCGCATGGAGTCAGTGTGGACGAGGTCCTCTTCGGGAGGAAGTTGACTGGAGGGTTCGGACATTTGTTATAGTTTCAGTAGAACTAGTAGAAATTGAGGGTCAGGATGCTGATACGAATCGACGCCGACAGTGCTCGGCCGCTCTTCGATCAGGTCGCGGCGTCCGTGCGGGCCGACATCCTGACCGGCCGCCTGACGCCGGGCGATCGGCTTCCGGCCGCCCGCGAGCTCGCGGATGCCCTCGAGATCAACCTCCACACGGTGCTCCGCGCGTATCAGCAGCTCCGCGACGAGGGGCTGATCGACCTGCGTCGCGGCAGGGGGGCCGTCGTGTCGGCCTCGGCCGCGCCCCTCGCCGAGCTCTCGCACGACATCGCCGCCCTCGTCGCCCGTGCCGCATCGCTCGGGCTCTCACCCACCACCCTGGCCGCCCTCATCAAGGAGACCGACGCATGACCCCTGAGATCCGCAGAGCTCGCACCGCCTTCTGGTGGGTGGGCGTGATCATCCCGCTCGCGCTGCTCGTCCTCGCCGGTCTCGTCGTGCTGGCGTGGCTGCCCGAGGTGCCCGACCCCGCCGCCATCCACTGGGGGCCGACGGTGCAGACGGCTTCGGCCCGCGATGGGCTCCGCTGGCGATCCTGATGGGTCTCGGCGGGGGGATCGTGCTGCTGTTCGCACTCATCGCACTCTTCTCGCACCGACTCCCTCAGCGGGGTGAGGCGGCATCGATCCCGCAGCCCCACTGGTCGACCACGGCGCGGCTCCTCGGAGCAGTGAGTCTCGGCACGGCAGGCATGATGGCCGTGCTCGCCGTGGCCACGACCGCCGCACAGCGCGGTCTCGCCGACGCCGCCGATGCCGCCGACATCACGCCGTGGATGCCCGTCCTCCTCGTCGTCATGATCGGGCTCGCCGTCGCGGGATGGTTCCTGCAGCCCGCGGTTCCCGTCTCCGCGAGCTCGCCGACGGCTCCGGCGGCGCCCCTTCCCCTGGCCGACCATGAACGGGCGGTGTGGATGAAGTCGGTGACGGTGGCCAGAGGCGGTCAGATCGTCCTGGGCATCGCCGTGTTCATCGTCGTCGCCCTGAGCGTGCTGCTGCTTGCTCAGGGGATCGCCGGCGGGTGGATCACCGCCGCGGTCGCGCTGGTGCTCATCGTCCTGGTGGCGAGCAGCCTGACGTTCCGCGTGCGAGCGAGCGCCGCGGGCCTGCGCGTGCGGTCGACGGCCGGGTGGCCACGACTCGAGATCCCCGCCGCCGAGATCGCGAGCGCGCGGGCGATCCAGGTGAATCCCTTCGCCGAGTTCGGCGGCTGGGGCTATCGCATCGGCGCCGACGGGCGACGCGGATTCGTCCTTCGGGCCGGGGAGGCCCTCGAGGTCGCCCGCGCCGACGGTCGGGTCTTCGTCGTCACGGTGGACGATGCGACGACCGCGGCGTCCGTCCTCGCGGCCGCCGCCCGAGACTGAGACCGAACCCGAAACCGAGAACCGACCCGACCGGACCCGAGACCGAGGAGAACCCCCCATGACCCGAACTCGAATCGCCGCCGTCGTCAGCTTCGTGGTGCTCGCCTGCGGCCTCGCCTGGCTCGTGGCTCTGCCGCTGTGGCTGGGTGACGGTCTCGCCGAGCCGACCGCGGCGCTGCTGCTGCCCGTGATGATGTTCACGCCCGCCGTCGCCGCCGTGATCGTGACGTTCGCCCTGCGCGTCCCCTCGGCGGGGGAGCGGGTGCGGTTCCTCGGGCTCTGGCCCCTGCGGCCCGCCAAGCGGGTGGTCTGGCTCATGGTGCTCGGCTGGCTCGCTCCGCCGCTGCTCGTCGGCCTCAGCGTCCTCGTCGCCGCCGCGCTCGGGTTCGTGCAGCTCGACCTGACCTTCGCGGGCTTCGCGGCGCAGCTCGCCCAGCTCCTGCCCGAGGGCGCGCCGATGCCCCCGGTCGAGCTCGTCGTCATCTCCCAGCTCGTGATGATCCCGGTCGCGGCGCTCCTCAACAGCGTGGTGGCCTTCGGCGAGGAGCTCGGCTGGCGCGGATGGCTCGTCCCCGCGCTGCGACCTCTCGGCACGTGGCCGACGCTGCTGATCAGCGGCGCGATCTGGGGGGTCTGGCACAGCCCGGTGATCCTGCTCGGATACAACTTCGGACGCACCGACATCACGGGTGTCCTGTTCATGATCGGCGGGTGCGTCGCCTGGGGCATCCTGCTGGGCTGGCTGCGGCTGCGCTCCGCGTCGATCTGGCCCGCGGTGCTCGCCCACGGATCTCTGAACGCCGCGGGCGGACTCGTACTGCTCTTCGCCGCGTCCCAGCCCGACCTCGCGCTCGCCGGGCCGCTCGGCCTCGCCGGATGGATCGTCGCGGCCGTCGCGATCGTGATCCTCGCGGTCACCGGGCAGTTCCGCCGCCAGCCCGAGCTCGCGGGTGCGCCCGGTCGTCTGCTGTCCGCGCCGCGCGGCGGAGGGAGCGCCTCGGCCTCTTGACGCTCCGGGGGCTGCGCGGTTGGCTGAGGGCATGGACTCCACTCCCGCCGCCTGGGCGAACGCCGATGCCTACCTCGCAGACCTGCTCGTCGGCCATGACCCTGAGCTCGAGGCGGCGCTCGCCGCGCAGCGCGATGCCGGACTGCCTGCCATCGAGGTGGCGCCGGTCTCGGGCAAACTGCTCAACCTGATCGCGCGCATCAGCGGCGCTCGCCGGGTGCTGGAGATCGGCACCCTCGGCGGATACTCGACGATCTGGCTGGCCCGGGCGGTCGGGCCGGAAGGTCGGGTCGTCACGGTCGAGGCCGAGGCCGACAACGCGGCCGTCGCGCGGGCGAGCATCGACGCCGCGGGCGTCGGCGACCGCGTGGACATCCGCATCGGACGCGGCGCCGACGTGCTGCCGACCCTGGTCGGAGGCTTCGACCTGGTCTTCATCGACGCCGACAAGGAGTCGAACACGATCTACCTCGACTGGGCCGCGAAGCTCGGGCATTCAGGCACCGTCGTCGTGCTCGACAACATCGGTCGCGAAGGCGAGATCGTGCGCGCGGACTCGACCGACCCCAAGGTCGTCGGCACGCGGGACGGCCTGCGGATGCTGGGCGAGGATTCGCGGTTCGACGCGACGGCTCTGCAGACCGTGGGGGTCAAGGGGTGGGACGGCGTGGCGCTGGCCGTGGTGGTGTGACGGTTCGACTCCGACCCGGGGCGTCGGCCTCGAGCGGGCTAGACTGGGGCGCGGATCGACGACGCTCCACACACCTTTTCTCTGAGCAAGGAGCACATCAGTGGCACTGATCGAGGCTGTAGGCGCACGCGAGATTCTCGACTCGCGCGGAAACCCGACCGTCGAGGTGGAGGTGCTCCTCGACGACGGTGTCGTCCAGAGGGCCGCCGTCCCCTCCGGTGCATCCACCGGCGCATTCGAGGCGTACGAGCTCCGTGACGGCGACAAGAGCCGCTACGGCGGAAAGGGCGTCCTCAAGGCCGTCGACGCGATCATCGACGAGCTGGGCCCGGCGCTCGAGGGCGTCGAGGCGAGCGAACAACGCATCGTCGACGAGATCCTCATCGAGACCGACGGCACCGAGAACAAGAAGCGCACCGGTGCGAACGCCATCCTCGGCGTGAGCCTCGCCGTCGCCAAGGCCGCTGCCGACTCGGCCGACCTGCCGCTGTTCCGCTACCTCGGCGGACCCAACGCGCACGTGCTCCCCGTGCCGCTGTTCAACGTCATCAACGGCGGAGAGCACGCGGACAACGGCATCGACATGCAGGAGTTCTTCCTCGCGCCGATCGGTGCGGAGACCTACTCCGAGGCACTCCGCTGGGGTGTCGAGACCTACCACGTCCTGCGCGGTGAGCTGAAGGCCGCCGGCTACGCGACCGGCCTCGGCGACGAGGGCGGCTTCGCCCCCGACCTGCCCAGCAACCGCGAGGGACTCGACTTCCTCGTCAAAGCGATCGAGAAGGCCGGCTTCAAGCCCGGCACCGAGATCGCTCTCGGCCTCGACGTGGCCGCCACCGAGTTCTTCTCCGACGGCGTGTACCGCCTCGACAACAAGGACTGGACCGGCCCCGAGCTGATCGAGTACTACCAGGGACTGGTCAACGACTTCCCGATCGTCACGATCGAGGACGCGCTGGCCGAGGACGACTGGGACAACTGGAAGCTCCTCACCGACGCGCTCGGCTCGAAGGTGCAGCTCGTCGGCGACGACCTGTTCGTCACGAACCCGAGCCGTCTCGCCGACGGCATCAAGCGCGGCGTCGCCAACTCGCTGCTCGTCAAGGTGAACCAGATCGGAACGCTCACCGAGACGTTCGACGCGGTCAGCCTGGCACAGCGCTCGGGCTACACGGCGATGCTGTCGCACCGCTCGGGCGAGACCGAGGACACGACGATCGCCGACCTCGTGGTCGCCACGAACGCGGGTCAGATCAAGGCGGGTGCGCCTGCACGCAGCGAGCGCGTCGCGAAGTACAATCAGCTTCTGCGCATCGAAGAGGAACTGGGCGACGCCGCGGTCTTCGCGGGCCGTTCGGCCTTCCCCCGCTACCAGGGCTGAGCGCAGCTGACGACGATTGACCCGGCTCCCTGAGCCGAACCCGGAGGAGGAGCCGTGGCACGACGACCGGCTCCTCCTTCGCCGTCTCCGGGCGCGGCACGCCCGGCGCGTGCGGCCGGCGCCTCGCAGTCCCCGCGCGCGCGCGCGGGCGCGGACCGCCGAGTGGACGTCCGCGAGTGGGCATCCGGCATCCGTCTCTCGGCGTTCTCGGTCATCATGCTCTCGCTCGTGGTGCTGGGAGCGTGGGTGCTCGTTCCGACGCTCGGGACGTTCATCGACCAGCGGCAGAAGATCGCCGCGCTCGAGAACTCCATCCAGGTCTCGCAGGACGAGATCACCGCTCTCGAGAACGAGCGCGAGCGCTGGAGCGATCCGGCCTACATCACGACCCAGGCACGCGAGCGTCTCTATTACGTGAAACCGGGCGAGGTCGTGTATCTCATCGACAACGACCTCGACCCGGCAGCCCTGCCGCAGGAGCAGGTTCCGGTCAGCGACACGCTCGAGGAGACTCCGTCGGACTGGATGCCCCAGCTGCTGCGCAGTCTGACGGCCGCAGGGCTCAGCGACACCGCCGCTGTCGCCGAGTGACCGAGAGCTCGTCGCCTGCGCGCGTCGAGCATCCTCACGGCCGTCTCCCGTACGCTGGACGGGTGACCACCCCGCCTTTCGCCGCCCCCACGACCGCCGAGCTCGCCGTGGTGTCGGCCCAGCTGGGAAGGCCCGCTCGCGGCGTCGTCGGCATCGCCGCGCGGTGCGCGTGCGGCAACCCGACCGTCGTCGCGACCACGCCCCGGCTGCCCGACGGCACGCCCTTCCCCACCTTCTACTACCTGACGCATCCGGCGGCGACCGCGGCGATGTCGACGCTCGAGGCCACGCAGGTGATGCCCGAGCTCGCGGCGCTGCTCGCCGACGATGCGGACGTCGCCGCCGCCTATCTCGCGGCACATGAGGCGTACCTCGCCGATCGTGCGCAGTTCGGCGACGTCAGCGAGATCGACGGGATCTCCGCGGGGGGAATGCCGACGCGCGTCAAGTGCCTCCATGCACTGGCCGGACACGCCCTCGCGGCCGGACCGGGCGTGAACCCGATCGGCGACGAGGCGCTCGCGCGGTCCTCCTGGTCGCCCGAGCGGTGCCGCTGCGACGAGCCGGGCGCCGCCGTGCGTGAGGTCGAGGACTCGTCGGCATGAGGCCGCGCCGGATGCTCCGTGGCGCCGTCGCGATCGCGGTGGTCGTGGCATCCGTGCTGCTCCTCGGCTCGACGGCGTCTCCCACCCCGACGCCTCCGCCCGTCCCGGACGACCCCGCCGACCCTGTACGCGCATCGGAGTACTGGCTCGACGGCGCCCGGATCCGCGATGCGTGGCAGACGACGCGCGGAAAGGGCGTGACCATCGCGGTGATCGACACCGGCATCGCGAGTGTTCCCGGAGTCTTCGATCAGGCGGTGGTCGGCGGCACCGACGTCTCCGGCACGGGGTCGCCCGACGGCCGCACTCCGCTCGGCGCGATCGACGGCAACCACGGCTCCTGGGTCGCGTCGCTGGCCGCGGGGCGCGGGGCGGAAGACGGCACCGGCATGATCGGGGTCGCTCCTGAGGCGAACCTGCTGTCGATCTCGGTGGGGTTCGGGGCGGCGGCGCGCGTGCCGTTCACCGAGCAGGTCGCGAAGGGCATGCGCTGGGCCGTCGACAACGGTGCCGACATCATCAATCTCTCTTTCACGACCAACACCCTCGACTGGGACAAGAGCTGGGACGACGCGTTCCTCTACGCCTTCGAGCATGACGTGGTGGTCGTCGTCGCGGCCGGCAACCGGGGGAGCGGGACCAACATCATCGGTGCGCCGGCGACCATCCCCGGAGTCCTGACGGTGGGCGGTGTCGACCAGACGGGAACCGCGAGTCTGGAAGCGTCGACGCAGGGCATCACGATCGGCATCGCCGCCCCGAGCGAGGGGCTCCGCGGGGTCTCGGCAGACGGCGAGGTCGTGAACTGGAGCGGCACCAGCGGTGCGGCGCCCATCGTCGCGGGCATCGCCGCCCTGATCAGATCCGCCCATCCCGACATCGACGCGGCGAACGTCATCAACCGCATCATCCGCACGGCCATCCCCGTCGAGGGCATGACGCGCACCCCCGACCCGCTCTACGGCTACGGGCTCATCGACGCCGAGGCGGCCATCAGCTCGGACGTGCCGACGGTCGACTCGAACCCGATGGGCGACCTCGCCGAATGGGTGCGGCTCTTCCGCCGCGCGGAGTCGGAACCTCAGCCGGTGCCCACCGTGACGCCCGTGGCGATTCCGCCGCTGCCCGCCGCAGACGCCCCGACGGAGGCGGGTTCACCGCTGCTTCCCAGCGCTGATTCACTGCGCTACGGTACCCTGCCGCTCATCGCGCTCACAGTCCCTGGTATCCTGGTAGCGCTTGGCGTCACCGCAGCTGCCCGGCGCATCCGATCGGCGCGCGCTCGCACGCCACATTCCTGACTCTAGGAGTTGTCCCTCTGTGCCTCAGAACAGCACTGTGCCCAAGATTCTGATCGTCGGTGGAGGCTATGCAGGCTTCTACACGGCGTGGAAGCTGGAGAAGCACCTTCGTAAGGGTGAAGCCGACGTCACCATGGTCGACCCGCTGCCCTACATGACGTACCAGCCCTTCCTCCCGGAGGTCGCCGCCGGCTCGATCGAGGCCCGCCACTCGGTGGTCGCCCACCGTCGTCACCTCAAGCGCACGAACGTGCTCACCGCGAAGGTGACGGGTATCAACCACGCGGAGAAGGTCGCGACGATCACCCCTCCCGTGGGTGACCCGTACGAGTTCGCGTACGACCAGATCGTCGTCACGGCCGGTGCCGTCTCGCGCACGTTCCCGATCCCGGGCATCGCCGACAACGCGATCGGTCTCAAGACGATCGAAGAGGCCGTCGCGATCCGTGACCGTCTGATGTCGAACTTCGACAAGGCCGCGTCGCTGCCCGCCGGACCCGCGCGTGACCGTCTGCTCTCCGTCGTCGTGGTCGGCGGTGGCTTCGCCGGCATCGAGGTGTTCGCCGAGCTGCGCTCGCTCGCCTCGTCGCTGGTGGCGAAGTACCCGCAGATCAGCTTCGAGGACACGCACTTCCACCTCATCGAGGCGATGGGCCGCATCATGCCCGAGGTCTCGCTGCCGACGAGCGAGTGGGTCCTCAAGGACCTCGCCAAGCGCGGTGCCAACGTGCACCTCGACACGCAGCTCACCAGCGCGGTCGACGGCAACGTCGAGCTGTCGACGGGCGAGGTCATCCCGACCGACCTCATCGTCTGGACCGCCGGTGTCATGGCCAACCCGACCGTCGTGCGCGGCGGCGACCTGCCCGTCGAGGAGCGCGGTCGTATCCAGACCCGTGCGGACCTGCGCGTCGGCACGCCCGAGGCGTTCGTCGAGGGCGCCTGGGCCGCCGGTGACGTCTCGGCCGTTCCCGACCTGTCGGGTGGCGGCGTCGGAGGCTTCTGCGTGCCGAACGCCCAGCACGCGGTGCGCCAGGCGAAGCTGCTCGCGAAGAACCTCGCGGCCGTGCTGCGTGGTGAGGACCCGAAGGAGTACTTCCACAAGAACCTCGGCGCCGTCGCCGGCCTCGGCCTCTACAACGGCGTCTTCCAGTCCGGCAAGATCGCCCTCAAGGGCTTCGTCGCCTGGGTCGCGCACCGTGGCTATCACGGCCTCGCGATGCCGACGTGGGAGCGCAAGTTCCGCGTCGTCTGGGGCTGGTGGAACAACCTGTGGCTCGGTCGCGACCTCGTGAACCTCGAGACCGTGCAGAACCCGCGCTACGTCTTCGAGGAGTTCGCCGCGCGTCCGCGTCCGGCAGCCGACGCTCCGGCGCCGTCCGCCGCTCCCGCCGCCAAGGCGGAGCCGCCGGTCAAGAAGACCGCGGCGAAGAAGCCCGCCGAGGCTGCGGCCGCGAAGTAGTCGCGCCCCCTCGTCTCGAAAGCCCCGATCCCTGCGGATCGGGGCTTTCGTCGTGTGGGGAGCGCTGCGCCCGGTTCGCACCGCATTCATAGCTCGGCCCGCTACCGTGATCCTCGCAAGGGGAGTACTCCCGACTGCGGTGGCGTCGTCATTACGGACATGAGATCGTGTCCCGGCCCACCGGCCCTTCTCGGGTGGAGGAGACCTGGCGTCCGTATCCGCGGACAGCCGTCGAACCCCCGTGCCCTCCGAGGTCGTGCGTCCGGTGGCTGTTCACACGCCACACGAAGGAATCACGACCATGGGAATGCTGGACCGTCTGCTCGGAATGGCCTCACAGGCTCTCGACCTCGATGGCAAGAAGGGCGACGCTCGCCCGTCCGAGACATCTCGCCACACACCGTCTGCGCGCGACGGCGCCCGACACCCGTACAGCCCGCCGCCGGCCCCGGGCGCGAGAAGCCGGACCCAGGGCGCAGCCAAGACCCCGAGTGGGGGGACGGACGCCGATCGCGCGGCGATCGCACGCTACGACTACCTGCTCCAGACCGCCGACCCGCACCGGGTCGAGGAGATCCACCGCGAGGCGTTCTCACGCCTGACGCCGGCGCAGCGCGCGCAGGTGCAGGAGCGCATGAATGCCGAGCTGCCGCCGCAGGAGCGCCCCGCGTCAGCATCCGCCTTCGACCTCGCCCGCGCCGCCGGTCGGACCGAGGCCGCCGGTCCCGGGCGGATGCGGGGGCTGCTGTCACGCGTGCGCGGCGTCGGCGCCGCCGGTGTCGTGGGCGGGGCTGCCGTCGGCGTGCTGGGAGTGGTGGCGATGGGGGCGGTGACGAGCGCGGTCGCCGGGCCGCTGCTCGAGCAGGCGGCCGGTCTCGGTGTCGACTTCGACGCGCTGGCGCAGGGCGTGGACCTCGAGGCGATCGCGGGAGGGCTCGGAGCCGAGGAGCTCGTCTCCGGCGCGGCCGAGGGCATGTCCGGTGCCGTCGATGGAGTCTCGGGTGCGGCGGAAGGAGTGCTCGGTTCGGCCGGAGAAGCGGTGTCGGGCTTCGGCGACACTGCCGGGGAGTGGGGCCAGAAGCTGGGCGACCTCGGGATTCCGGGGATCGGCGACCTCTTCGGACGCTGATGCCGACGGTCCGTGGGTGCCCCCGCTGGGACTCGAACCCAGACTGAAGCGATTTTAAGTCGCCTGCCTCTGCCATTGGGCTACGGGGGCGTGCGGCCGGTGCCCTGGCTCAGCGTACACGGAGCGCGAGGGCGCACCTCCGCCGAGCGACGGACCGAGCGACGGGCGACGCATGCCTGCGACCCGGTCTCGAAAAGCATGATCCTCGGTCCACCGACGCCGTAGGGTGGGGGAGTGCTCGACCTCACCGCTGATCTGAGCCCTGACCGGGGACCCTCGTCCGTCGCTCCGGAGTGGCAGGATCCCTCCCGATACTGGCCACGCCTGTCCGCGGCGACCGGTCATCTCCCGGCACCCGTCGCCGTCATCGATCACGATGCGCTGCGCCACAACGCGATGGACCTGCTGGCGCGTGCCGGGGGACTGCCGATCCGCGTGGCGTCGAAGTCGGTCCGCGTGCGATCGGTGCTCGACGCCGTTCTCGCACTCCCGGGGTATCGCGGCATCCTGGCGTTCACGCTCGCCGAAGCGCTCTGGCTCGCCGAGACGCACGATGACATCGTGATCGGGTATCCGACGGTCGACCGCGCCGGGCTCGCAGAGCTGTTCGCCTCGGAGGAGGCGGCACGACGCGTCACGCTGATGGTCGACGATCCGGCGCACCTCGACGTGATCGACAGCGTCGCGCCGGCGGGGCGCAGACCCGAGATCAGGGTGGCGATCGATGCCGACGCATCGTGGCGGTCGGCGACCCTCGGGCACATCGGGGTGCGGAGATCGGCGCTGTTCAGCGCGGGCGAGGTCGCCGCGTTCGCCCGCCAGATCGTCCGGCGCCCCGGCTTCCGGCTGGTCGGGCTGCAGATGTATGAAGCCCAGATCGCCGGCCAGGGCGACGACGCGGGTGCGGATGCTCCGCTGATCCGCTTCGTGCAGTCGCGCTCCCGCGCCGAACTCCGAGAGCGTCGCGCAGCGATCGTGGCGGCTCTCGTCGATGTCGCGCCGCTGGAGTTCCTCAACGGCGGGGGCACCGGTTCGCTCGAGTTCACCGGCAGCGACGAGTCCCTCACGGAGGCGAGCGCGGGCAGCGGGCTTCTCGGCGGACACCTGTTCGACGGCTACCGCTCGTTCCGCCCCGCTCCGGCATCGGCCTTCGCCTTCGACGTCGTCCGCCGACCTGCCGTCGACATCGCCACGGTGCTCGGCGGCGGGTGGATCGCCTCCGGCCCCGCCCTGGCATCCCGGCAGCCGCTGCCGGTCTGGCCGGAGGGTCTGCGGACCCTCGCCCGCGAGGCGGCCGGCGAGGTGCAGACGCCCCTGCAGGGGCGCGCCGCATCGCGTCTCGGGGTCGGCGACCGGGTCTGGTTCCGTCACTCCAAGAGCGGTGAGCCGGCCGAGCGCATCGAGCGGTATCACCTGGTCTCCGGAGACGAGGTCATCGACGAGCTGCCGACCTACCGCGGCGAAGGAAAGGCGTTCCTGTGACGAGGATCGGCGGCACGTGGCAGAACTGGGCGCGATCCGCGCAGGTCAGACCGCTCCGCGTCGAGCGCCCGCGCTCCCCGGAAGGCGTGCAGCGTGCCGTCGTGGCCGCGCTCGCGCACGGGCTCAGCATCAAAGCGGTGGGCGCAGGCCACAGCTTCACGGGAATCGCGATCGCCCCGGGGGTGCTGCTCGAGCTGGATGACATGCAGGGACTCGTCTCTGCCGATCCGCAGCGGGGACGGGTCACCCTGCTGGCGGGAACACGGCTCCATCGCATCCCCGCGCTGCTCGCGCCGCACGGCCTCGCGATGGAGAACCTCGGCGACATCGATCGGCAGTCGATCGCCGGGGCCGTGTCGACCGGTACCCACGGCACCGGATCCGGGTTCGGTGGTCTCGCGACGCAGGTCGTGGGCGTCACGATGGTCACGGCATCCGGCGACTTCCTCCGCATCGACGACGAGAACAGCCCCGAGCTGCTTCCCGCCGTGGCGCTGGGTCTCGGCGCACTCGGCATCATCGTCGAGGTCACGCTGCAGTGCGTGCCCGCGTTCGTGCTCGACGCGGTCGACGAGCCCGCGCCCCTCGACGACGTGCTGGCGACCCTGGACGATCGCGTCGCCTCGTCCGATCACTTCGAGTTCTACTGGTTCCCGCACACCGAGGTCGCCCTGACGAAGCGGCAGACCCGCGTGCCGGAGTCCACCCGACGGCAGCCGCTGCCCGTCGTGGGCCGCTGGATCGATGAGACGCTGCTGTCGAACGGCGTCTACCGCGTGGTGTGCGCGGGGGCGCAGCTGGTGCCCGCCGTGACTCCGCCGTTCAACAGGCTCGCCGTGAGGCTCACGGGTGACCGTCGGTACACCGACCGTTCGCACCGGGTGCTGACCCAGAGCCGTACCGTGCGCTTCCGCGAGATGGAGTACGCGCTTCCCGCCGAGCACGTGGTGCCGGCGTTCCGCGCCGTTCAGAAGCTGATCGAGCGACGAGGGTGGCGCATCGAGTTCCCGATCGAGGTCCGCTTCGCGGCGGAGGACGATCGCTGGCTCTCGACAGCCCACGGTCGGGCGACCGGCTACATCGCCGTGCACCGCTACTGGAGAGCCGACCCGACGGCCTACTTCGAAGCGGTCGAGCAGATCATGCTCGAGCACGGTGGCCGGCCGCACTGGGGCAAGCTCCATACCCTCGACGCCGCGCAGCTGCGCGAGAGGTATCCGCGATTCGACGACTTCACGGCTCTTCGCGACCGACTGGATCCCGAGCGACGGTTCTCCAACCGGTACCTCGACCGCGTGCTGGGGGAGTGAGACCACGCTCCGGTGCACGGGCCGCACCCAGTCGGCGTGCAGACTGCGCGGATAGGATGAGACAAACACGAGGAAGGGTGGGCCTCTGATGGAATGGCTCGTGCCGGTACTGATCGTCGTCGGTGTGATTCTGCTCGTCGGAATCTATCTGTGGGCGACGTACAACTCGCTGGTGCAGCTGAAGATCCGCGTCGACGAGGCATGGAGCGGCATCACCGTGCAGCTCAAGCGCCGAGCTGATCTGATCCCCAACCTGATCGAGACGGTCAAGGGGTATGCATCGCACGAGAAGGCGGTGTTCGAGAACGTCACGCGTGCTCGCGCCGAGACTCTCTCAGCCGGTGGCCCCGGCGAGGCCGGAATCGCCGAAGGACACCTTCAGCAGGCCCTCCGCAGCCTCTTCGCGGTCGCCGAGGCGTATCCGCAGCTGCAGGCGAGCCAGAACTTCCTCCAGCTGCAGCAGGCGCTCGTCGACACCGAAGACAAGATCCAGGCCGCTCGCCGCTTCTACAACGGCGGAGTGCGTGAGCTCAACACCAAGATCAAGGTCTTCCCGAACAACCTGTTCGCCAAGGGACTCGGCTTCACCGAGCGGGAGTTCTTCGAGGTGGCAGACAGCGGCGCGATCTCCGAACCGCCCCGCGTGCAGTTCTGAGCCTGAGGCTCTGACGTCCGAAGGCCCGATGCGCATCGCCGCATCGGGCCTTCCGCGTCTCCGGAGGAGGCTCCGGGGCAATCCGTCACCAGATGTCGAGGTCGACCCGGTCTCCGGTGATCGTCGCATCCCCGCGGACGGACCACGACTCGGTGCGATAGGTCTCCGTCCGTGCTGCGCCGTCCTGTCCCGTGCCCGTGACCGTCGCGACCAGCACTCCGCCGTCGGCGACGAAACCGTCATCGGTCAGTTCGAGCACGGGCATCCGCTCGATCCGGAATCGGATCCCGTCGACGTCCGCGAACTCCGTCCCCCACGGGATCCGGATGCCGCACCCCTCGGGGACGGCACCTCCGACGATCTCCTCGGAGGTGCACTCCTCGAGCGCGTCGTCGAGCCGCTGCTGGGCGAGCTCCTGCGGATCACGGGAGGCCGTCGGCGAGGCGGAAGCGGCGGTGGAGACCGGATCATCGGGGGACGGGTGCTCGCTCGACGCCTGCCACACCCAGAGCACTGCGCCCGCGAGCACGAGGGCGGCGGCGACGCTGCCCACGGTCCACGCCGTGCGGCGGCTCATGTCACGCCTTCTCTGGCGTGCACGTGGCGGCGGACCGATGCCTCGGGGTGAGCGGAGAGAGCCGCGTGCAGGCTGTCGGCGGCTGTGCCCCACCCCGACACCGAGATGTGCGCGAGCCCCTGCCACGAGGCCGCGAGTGCGAGCTCGGCGGCGATCCGCTCGGCATCGACGGAGGGCTCGGCCTGAGGCTCCCACCAGGCGGATTGCACCTGAAGGGTCGATGTCGCACGGTCTGCCTTGAGGTCGACGCGGGCGACGATCCGGTCGCCGACGAGCACGGGCAGCGAGTAGTACCCGTACCGTCGCTTCTCTGCGGGGACGTAGATCTCGATGCGGTAGTCGAGCTCGAAGGCGCGCAGCGCCCGGTCGCGGAACCAGACGACGGGGTCGAACGGGGTCAGCAGCGCCGCCGCATCGACTCGGCGCGGCAGAACCGCCTCGCGGTGACGCCATGCCGGAAGCGCCCGGCCCCCGCGATCCCATCCGCGCACGGTGACCGGGAGGAGCTCGCCCGCCTCGGCGAGGTCGGCGATGGACCGCGCCACCGCCGACCGATCGCGGATGCGATGGTAATCGGCGAGGTCGGACTGGGTCGCCACCCCCGACGACCGTGCCGCGCGTCGCGTGAGCTCGCGGATCGCGTCGTCACGAGGCACGTGCGTCGAGAGGATGTGATCGGGGATCACGCGCTCGGCGAGGGCGTAGCTGCGCTCGAATCCTCGACGCCCGCTGATGGCGACGTCTCCCGTGCGCCAGAGGTGCTCGAGGGCGAGTTTCACGTCATCCCAGTCCCACCAGGTGCCGCGCTCGCGGGGAGCATCGGCTCGCAGATCCGCCGGGCGGAGCGGCCCGCGGTCACGGAGCTCGTCCTGCACCCACTGCAGCGTGCGGGCGTTGCTGCTCATCCAGGAATCGGGTCCTGCCCAGCGCGCACGGAAGTCGTCCATCCGGAATCGCCATAGCGGCCAGTCCTCGACGGGGATGAACGTGGCTTCATGCGCCATGTACTCGACGTAGTGCGTCGTGCGCGAGTGGAACGCCCGATCGAGCAGTGCCGGGTCGTATGACCCCAGTCGCGAGAACATCGGCAGGTAGTGCGAGCGCGCGAACACGTTGACCGAGTCGATCTGCAGGACCCCGAGCCTGTCCATGACGCGGTGCAGGTGCCGCGTGGAGACGGAGCTCGGTCGAGCGCGCGTGAAACCCTGTGCGGCGAGCGCGATTCGTCGAGCCTGGGTGGCGCTGAGGGTGTCGGTCACGTCGTCAGCGTATCGCCGGACGCCGACACCGGAGCGGTCGTCGAGACGGCCGGTGGCCGCGCCGTAGACTTGGGCGATGAGCGAAGAGCAGCGTCCCCGGCTGAGAGATCTCTTCCGTCCGCGCGCGGCTGCCCCGGATCGCCCCGCGGCCGCCCAGACCGACGAGGCGGTCCCCGTCGGGCTGCGCATCACGGCGGCCTACGCCTGGCGGCTCCTTCTCATCGCCGCCGCGGTCGCGGGGATCATCTGGCTCGTGATCGAGCTCAAGCTCCTCGTCATCCCGCTCATGGTCGGCATCCTCATCACCGCGCTGCTGTGGCCCGCGATGCAGTGGATGCTGCGGCACCGCTTCCCACGATGGCTGGCCGTCGCCCTCTCGATCATCGGGACCCTGGCGATCGTCTCACTGCTGCTCTGGCTCGTGATCTGGCAGGTGCGCGCACAACTGCCCGACGTGCAGGAGCGCAGCGCGAAGGCGATCGAGGAGTTCCGTCAGTTCCTCCTCACCGGACCCCTGCACCTCAGCGAGACCCAGATCCAGGGCTACATCGACCAGGGTCTGCAGATCATCAACGAGCAGACGCAGGCTCTTCTCAACGGCGCCCTCGCTGTCGGCACCACCGCTGCGCACGTCGTGACGGGCGCGGTGCTGTCGCTGTTCATCCTCATCTGCCTGCTGGCGGACGGGCGAGGCATCTGGAGATGGACGCTGCGTCTCTTCCCGCGGGCTGCGCGCCCCGCCGCTGACGCGGCGGCGAGCAACGGCTTCGCCACGATCGTCAACTACGCACGGACCCAGATGCTCGTGGCGGCGATCGACGCGGTCGGCATCGGGATCGGTGCGGCTCTGCTCGGTGTGCCGCTGGCGATCCCGGTCGCGGTGCTCGTCTTCCTCGGCTCGTTCATCCCGATCGTGGGTGCCGTCGTGACCGGCGCCATCGCCGTGCTGCTCGCCCTCGTCTACAACGGCCCCTGGATCGCGCTCGCGATGCTCGCCGTCGTCCTCGGCGTCCAGCAGCTCGAGGGGCACATCCTGCAGCCGATCCTGATGGGATCCGCCGTCAAGGTGCATCCTCTCGCGGTCGTGCTGGTCGTCGCCGGGGGATCGATGGTGGGAGGAATCCCGGGAGCCCTGTTCGCGGTGCCGCTCGCGGCGTTCGTCAACGTCGCCGCAGTGACCGTCAGCACCGGCTCCTGGCGCACCGGCGACCAACCAGACGCAGACCTGATCTGGAGCACAGTTCCGCGCGAACGTAGACGGAGGAATCGATGAGCGCAGTCCCCAGCCTGACCGAGTTCGAGAGCGCTGCTCAGAGTCTGGCTGAGGTGATCACGCACACTCCGACTCTGCCGTCGCGCGCCCTGTCCGACATCCTCGGCGCACCGGTGCTGCTCAAGATGGAGAACCTGCAGCGCACGGGCTCGTTCAAGATCCGCGGTGCAGCCTATCGCCTCTCCCGGCTGAGCGCGGAGGAGCGCTCCCGAGGCGTCGTCGCGGCCTCGGCGGGCAACCACGCCCAGGGCGTCGCGCTGGCGGCCCAGGCCCTCGGCATCCCCGCCACGATCTTCATGCCCATCGGGGTGCCGGTGCCGAAGCTGCTCGCCACGCGAGGCTACGGCGCAGAGGTCGTGCTCGAGGGCGAGACCGTGGCGACGTCTCTCCGGCTCGCCTCGGAGTTCTCTGAGCGCACCGGGGCCATGCTCATCCACCCGTTCGATCACCGCGACGTCGTCGTCGGTCAGGGCACACTCGGGCTCGAACTGCTCGATGACGCGCCCGAG
This sequence comes from Microbacterium sp. C5A9, assembly GCF_022627955.1. Lineage (GTDB taxonomy): Bacteria > Actinomycetota > Actinomycetes > Actinomycetales > Microbacteriaceae > Microbacterium. Next base: position 133,918 of record NZ_JABXGD010000009.1, on the reverse strand, counting down.
GTCGACACGATCGTGCTCGGGATCGGCGGCGGAGGCCTCATCGCCGGGGTCGCCGCGGCGGTCAAGGCGAGAGCCGCACAGCTCGGGCGCACCGTGCGCATCATCGGGGTGCAGGCCGAGAACGCCGCAGCGGTGCCGCCCTCGCTCGACGCCGGACACCCGGTGGACATCGAGACCAGGCCGACTATCGCCGACGGCATCCTCGTGGCGCGCCCCGGAGCGATCCCGTTCGACATCATCAAGGATCTGGTCGACGAGGTCGTCACCGTCTCGGACGACGACCTCGCGCGTGCCATCCTGATCCTGCTCGAGCAGGCCAAGGTCGTCGTCGAACCCGCAGGAGCCGCGGGGGTCGCGGCTATCCTCGCCGGCAAGGTGGCGGCGACGGGAACGACCATGGCCGTGCTGTCCGGCGGGAACATCGACCCGCTCCTGCTGCAGCGCGTCGTCTCGCACGGGCTGGCGGCGTCCGGCCGGTACCTCACGATCCGCATCCCGCTGCCCGACCGTCCCGGTCAGCTCGCACGGGTGTCGGAGCTCATCGCCGAGGCGGGCGCCAACGTGATCGAGGCCATGCACACGAGGCACGGGCACGGTCTGCAGATCAGCGAGGTGATCCTCGAGCTCAGCGTCGAGACCCGCGGCGCCGAGCATTCCGAGCACACGCTCGACACGCTCCGCCGCGCGGGCTTCGAGCCGATGATCGTCCCGGACTGACCCGGCTCGAAGAGCGCGGAACGAGAAGGGGCCCCGTCCGAACGGACGGGGCCCCTGTCGATTTCCTCGCGGGGATCAGCCCGTGTAGGTCTCGACGTTCACGATCTCGACCGAGATCGAGCGCCCGTTCGGCGCTTCGTAGGACGACTTCTCGCCGACCTTGAGCCCGAGGATCGCCTGCCCGAGGGGGCTGGCCTCGCTGTACACGTCGAGGTCGCTTCCGCCTGCGGCGATCTCGCGGCTGCCCAGCAGGAAGACCTCTTCACCGCCGGCGACGAGCGCGGTCACGACGGTGCCGGGCTCGACGATTCCCCGGCTGGCCGGCGCCTCGCCGACCTTGGCGGTCTTGAGCAGTCCCTCGAGGGTGCGGATGCGGGCCTCCTGCTTGCCCTGCTCGTCCTTCGCGGCGTGGTATCCGCCGTTCTCCTTGAGGTCGCCCTCCTCGCGGGCCGCCTCGATGCGCTTGGCGATCTCGTCGCGCCCCGTGGTCGAGAGGTGTTCCAGCTCGGCGACGAGCCGGTCGTAGGCTTCCTGCGTGAGGAAGGGAACCTGAGCGTCAGTAGACATGACGAAGCTCCTTCGTTAGGTACCCGCCGACGGTCCGCGGGGGATATGCCAAGACGCCCCGGCACGGTGCCAGGGCGTCGTCTGTCTGCGTAGAGTCTAAGCGACCCAGCAGGCCTTCACCAAACCTGTCGTGGCCTCGCCGACGGTCGGCACGGTCGCCGAATAGGTCTGCGAGTGGCTGTCTCCGGCGGGGATCTCGATGACCTTCCAGCCCACGACACCGAACTCCTCGTCGAGAGCCTCGACGACGCAGCCCACGTCCTTTCCCTGCACACCGGTCACCTGGAAGCGCACCTCGACGCTGTGCTCGTCGATCAGATCGAACCCGAGGTCGTCGGCGTCGACCGAGTTCATCTGCGTGGAGACCACGCTCCAGCCGAGCACGCCGACCAGTGCCGCGGCGGCCAGGATGCCCGCGATCCACGGCCATCTCCGTCGCCGGGTACGGCCATAACGTTCGTCGAGCTGCTGTGCGGTCGTCACAAGGGGGGTCTTCCGGTCGTTAGGCTGGTCATTACAGGTTATGCGACCTGTGCGTGAAAGGCAGATTCCATGCTCGCTCTGACCGAGACCCCGATGCCGACGCCCTCGATGACGGTGGCTCCGGAGCTGGTCACCCCCGGCTTCGTGGGGTTCGCCGTCGTCGTGTTCATCCTGATCGCGGTGATCCTGCTGATCCTCGACATGAACCGACGCATCCGCCGTGTCCGCTACCGCGAGGAGGTCCGGGAGGAGCTCGACGCCGAAGAGGCGGCTCGTGCAGCCGACGAGGCCACCGAGACCGATGCCGATCTGCCCGTCGTCCGCGAGGGCGACGACGACCCGGAGAAGCGCTGACGCCTTCTTCGGTCGCCCGACTCGCGATCAGGCCCCGAGCGAGGGGCTCAGCGGCTCGAGCGCGATGAGCAGGCACGCGGTCCAGTGGCACAGGAACGCGAGCACCGTGCAGACGTGGAAGATCTCGTGGAAGCCGAAGTGGCCCGGCCACGGGTTCGGCTTCTTGACCGCGTAGACGATGGCGCCGCCCGTGTAGAGCAGGCCGCCGACGATGACGAGGATCATCATGGCGACGTTCGCCGCGAGAAGGTCGGCCATGTACATGACCGCCGCCCACCCGAGCAGCAGGTAGAGCGCGACGTAGAGCCACCGGGGGGCGTTGATCCAGAACACCCGGAACAGGATCCCGAGCAGGGCACCGCTCCAGACCAGGACGAGAAGCAGAGAGCCCTTCCCCGGGGGCAGCGCCAGCACGGCGAGCGGCGTATACGTGCCGGCGATCAGCAGCAGGATGTTGGCGTGGTCGATGCGCTTCAGGACGACCTTGACCTTCGGGCTCCAGTCGAAGCGGTGGTACAGCGCCGAGTTGCCGAAGAGGAGCAGCGAGGTCGCCATGAACACGGCGGCAGCCCACTTGGCGGCGCCGCCCTGAGCGAACGCGATGAGCACGACGCCCGCGACGATCGCGACGGGGAACGTGCCGGCATGGATCCAGCCCCGCCAGGTGGGCCTGATGTCGACCTGCGCGTCGTGCGCCGCCTCGTCCAGAAGCGGCAGCTGGGGCAGATCTTGTGCGGAGGACTCGGGTGCGCTCACGTGCCCACTCTAGGCGGCGCGCCATTCCACCAGGCGTACATATCCTGAGCATCCTTCCCCTGCCTTCCGGGGCGCGGCACGATAGCGTAGGGAGGTGATGACACGCGAGGGCCAGGGGCGAGGGCCGCTGTACCGGCTTTACACCAGCAGGCTTCGCCGCCACCTCGATCCCTCCTCCGTCCCCCATCACGTCGCCATGATGATCGACGGCAATCGCCGCTGGGCACGGCAGCTCGGGTACTCGACGCCCGCCGAGGGACACCGCGCGGGTGCTGCGAAGATGCGCGAGTTCCTCGGATGGTGCGACGAACTCGGGATCCGCGTCGTGTCCCTGTATCTGCTGTCGAGCGACAACCTGCGAAAGCGCGACTCGTCAGAGCTCGCCGACCTCATCGAGATCATCGCGGAACTCGCCGAGGCGCTGTCGCGCGAGGGGAACTGGCGTGTGAAGCACGTCGGCCGCGCCGACATCCTGCCGCCCGAGCTGGCGCGCGTGCTGGCCGATGCGCAGGAGCGCACGCGCGATCACACCGGACTGCACGTGAACCTCGCCGTGGGATACGGCGGGCGCAACGAGATCGTCGACGCCGTGCGCAGCATCGTCACCGCGCATCAGGCGTCCGGTGGCACGATCGAAGATCTCGCCGCGCACCTGACGCCGGACATGATCGGCGAGCACCTCTACACGGGCGGACAGCCCGATCCCGACCTCGTGATCCGCACCAGCGGCGAGCAGCGGCTGAGCGACTTCCTGCTCTGGCAGAGTGCGCACAGCGAGTTCTACTTCGTCGAGGCGCTCGGACCCGATCTGCGTCAGGTCGACTTCCTGCGCGCCATCCGCGACTACGCCGATCGGGATCGTCGCTACGGACGCTGAGCCCGAGCATCGATCCGGCGTCTTCGCCCTCGCGCCCGGCGCGGCTCGCGGTGGCTCTCGAGATCCTCTCGCAGGCGCTCGACGCCGACGGCAACGCCCCGTTCACGAACTCGTAACGAAACGCTGGCGTGTCGAGCCGCAGAAATGTCGGCGCCTGGTCGTAGCTTCGAGGCATCGGGCAAGGCGCCCGTCGGGTCGGCCTCAGGTTCGCGACTCGTGACCCCCCTGGTCGACTCGTTCGAACAACCGGGATTCCCCGGGTCGGGAGTGGGTCGTGACCTCACGTACAGCGCAGCAGACCAGCACCGCGCAGCAGTCCACCCGTAAGACGACGACGACGCGAGCGGCTTCCGCGGATCCCGATCAGGATCTGCGGACCTATGTGCTCGACACGTCGGTCCTGCTGAGCGATCCGCAGGCGTTCTTCCGGTTCGCCGAGCATTCCGTCGTGCTGCCGGTGGTGGTCATCACCGAGCTCGAAGGCAAGCGCCACGACCCTGAGATCGGCTACTTCGCGCGGCAGGCGCTGCGGCACCTCGACGACCTGCGCATCGAGCACGGTCGGCTGGACTTCCCTGTCGAGGTCGGCGAGGGAGGAACCCTCCGCGTCGAGCTCGCGAACACCGACGCCTCGGTGCTCCCGGCCGGCATCCGACTCAGCGACAACGACACCCGCATCCTGTCGGTGGCGATGCATCTCGCGCAGGACGGCCAGGACGTGACCATCGTCTCGAAGGACCTCCCGATGCGCGTGAAGGCGGCGTCGCTCGGGCTGAGGGCCGAGGAGTACCTCGCGGAGCAGGCGGTCGACTCCGGGTGGACCGGCATCACGACGCTGAACCTCTCGGGCGACGAGATCAGCGACCTGTACGAGAGCGAGGTCGGCATCAGCGATGACGCACGAGGCCTTCCCGTCAACACCGGTCTGATCATCCACTCGGAGCGGGGGTCGGCGCTCGGCCGGGTGAGCGGAGACGGCGAGTACCGTCTCGTGCGCGGAGACCGCGACATCTTCGGCATGCACGGACGCTCGGCCGAGCAGCGGATCGCCATCGATCTGCTGACCGACCCCGATGTCGGCATCGTCTCGCTCGGCGGACGGGCGGGAACCGGCAAGTCGGCGCTGGCCCTCTGCGCAGGACTCGAGGCGGTGCTCGAGCGTCAGCAGCAGAAGAAGATCATCGTCTTCCGCCCGCTGTTCGCCGTCGGCGGTCAGGAACTCGGATATCTCCCCGGCGATCAGGGCGAGAAGATGGGGCCGTGGGGTCAGGCGGTCTTCGACACGCTCGGGTCTGTCGTCTCGGGCAACGTCATGGAGGAGGTCGTCGAACGGGGCATCCTCGAGGTGCTTCCGCTCACACACATCCGCGGTCGCTCGCTGCACGACGCGTTCGTGATCGTCGACGAGGCGCAGTCGCTCGAGCGCAACGTCCTCCTCACGGTGCTCAGCCGCATGGGGCAGAACTCCCGGGTCATCCTCACGCATGACGTCGGACAGCGGGACAACCTGCGCGTCGGCCGCCATGACGGCATCGCCAGCGTGATCGAGACCCTCAAGGGGCACGATCTGTTCGCGCACGTCACCCTCATGCGCTCCGAGCGCTCCGCGATCGCGGCGCTGGTCACCGAGCTGCTCGAGGGCGGCGAGCTCAGCTGAGATCCCCGAGAGCGGATGCCGTGTCTTCGCGGCATCCGCTCTCGTCTGCCCGCTCTCGTCTGTCTGTCCGCATGCCCGGACGCGCATCGGCGATCCGCGTTCCGTCTCGACGACCCCGGGATTAGGCTCGGGGCATCAACCGCAGACGATGGAGTGATGCGCGATGACCGATGCGACGAAGACCGTGGAAGACGACCGGCTGCCGCCCGTGGCGGTGGACGAGGAACCGCGGTGGACGCCGCTGAAGATCGTGCTCTGGGTGGCGATCGCGGTTCTCGGGGGCGTCGCGTGGACGATGCTCGCGATCGTCCGCGGCGAGACCGTGAACGCCATCTGGTTCGTGTTCGCCGCGGTGTGCACCTACCTCGTCTTCTATCGCTTCTACTCGAAGTTCATCGAACGGAACCTCGTCAAGCCGAATGACCGGCGGGCGACGCCTGCCGAGTACAAAGCCGATGGCAAGGACTACGTCGCCACCGACCGGCGCGTGCTGTTCGGTCACCACTTCGCCGCCATCGCCGGTGCCGGACCACTCGTGGGACCCGTGCTCGCGGCGCAGATGGGGTACCTCCCCGGCACGATCTGGATCATCGTCGGCGTGGTGCTCGCCGGCGCGGTGCAGGACTACCTGGTGATGTTCTTCTCCATGCGCCGGGGCGGACGGTCCCTCGGACAGATGGCCCGCGACGAGCTCGGACGGTTCGGAGGCACCGCGGCGATCATCGCCACACTCCTCATCATGATCATCATCACGGCGATCCTCGCCCTGGTGGTCGTGAATGCACTGGGTGAGAGCCCTTGGGGAGTCTTCTCGGTGGCGATGACCATTCCGATCGCCCTCTTCATGGGCGCGTACCTGCGCTGGATCCGCCCCGGCAAGATCACCGAGGTCTCGCTCATCGGCTTCGTCCTCCTCCTGGCCGCGATCATCGGCGGCGGCATGGTCGCCGAGACCGACTGGGGCCAGGCGATCTTCACTCTCGACCGGACGACGATCGCGTGGGGCATCATCGTCTACGGCTTCATCGCCGCGGTGCTTCCCGTGTGGATGCTCCTGGCTCCCCGCGACTATCTCTCGACGTTCATGAAGATCGGCGTGATCGTGGCGCTCGCCGTCGCGATCCTGTTCGTGCGGCCCGAGATCACCGTCCCGGCGTTCAGCGAGTTCGCCGCGGGGGAGACGGGGCCTGTGTGGTCGGGCGCTCTGTTCCCCTTCCTCTTCGTGACGATCGCGTGCGGGGCGCTGAGCGGCTTTCACGCCCTCATCGCGTCGGGAACGACGCCGAAGATGATCGAGAAGGAGAAGCAGACCCGGTTCATCGGGTACGGCGGGATGCTGATGGAGTCGTTCGTCGCGATCATGGCGCTGGTGGCCGCGATCTCGATCGATCGCGGACTCTATTTCGCGATGAACTCCTCGCCGGCAGCGACACTCGGCACGGTCGAGGGCGCGGTGCAGTTCGTGAACAGCCTCGGTCTGACGGGGGTGAACCTGACGCCGGAGATGCTCACGAGCACCGCAGAGGCAGTGGGGGAGGAATCGATCGTCTCGCGCACCGGAGGCGCCCCGACCCTCGCCCTCGGTCTCGCGCACATCATGCAGCAGTGGATCGGCGGCACCGGGATGATGGCGTTCTGGTATCACTTCGCGATCATGTTCGAGGCGCTGTTCATCCTGACCGCCGTGGATGCCGGCACCCGCGTCGCGCGTTTCATGCTGCAGGACTCCGTCGGCAACGTCATCCCGCGCTTCAAGGACACGTCGTGGCGGGTGGGAGCGTGGATCTGCACGGCCGTGATGGTCGCCGGATGGGGAGCGGTCCTCATCATGGGAGTCACGGATCCGCTCGGGGGCATCAACACCCTGTTCCCGCTCTTCGGCATCGCGAACCAGCTGCTCGCCGCCATCGCGCTCGCCGTGGTGCTCACGATCGTCGCCCGCAGGCGTACGTTCCGGGTGCTGTGGGTGGTCGCCGTCCCGCTCGCCTTCGTGACCGTCGTGACGGTCACCGCGTCCCTGCAGAAGATCTTCTCGACCGTGCCGCAGGTGGGCTACTTCGCGAACCATGTCGCGTTCCGCGACGCTCTCGCGGCGGGGGAGACGTCCTTCGGCACGGCGACCAGCGTCGCGGCGATGGAGGCCGTGGTCCGCAACACGATGATCCAGGGCATCCTCTCGGTCACGTTCCTCGTGCTGTCGGTGATCGTGATCGCGATCTCGCTCGTGAAGGTCATCGGGGCACTGCGTCCCGGGCCCGTGGTCGATCACGAGGATCCCGAGGTGCCGTCTCATCGATTCGCCCCCGCCGGACTCCTCGCGACGGCCGAGGAGCGCGCCGTCGAGAAGCAGTGGGCCGCACTGCCCGAGTCCGCTCGACCGACGAGGGGGCACTGATGGCCGTCGTCGGCAGGGATGCCGCGCGCCGGGTCTGGCGGGCTGTCGCCTGGTACGTGAACGGCGTGACGGGGCAGTCACGGTATGCCGAGTACGTCGCCCATGAGCGAGCACGGCACCCCGGGCGCGAGCCGCTCGGCGAGAGGGAGTTCTGGCGGCGGCACTATGCGGCCCAGGACGCCGATCCGGGTGCCCGCTGCTGCTGACGACTCGGTCGAATCCGTCCCGATCGGTCCGCGGTCACACGCGCTTCGGGTGCCGCGCGAGCTTCCGGCATCAGGGCAGAAAAGGAAGAACGCCCCGATCTGCGGGCCGGAGCCTGCGGATCGGGGCGCTCTCAGCGCCGGACGATCAACCCGGGTGGGTCATCGAGAGCAGGTCGAGCTTCTCGTCGAGCTGCTCGAGGGTGAGGTCTCCGCGCTCGACGTAGCCGAGGTCGATCACCGCGTCACGCACGGTGATGCCCTTGGCGACCGAGTGCTTGGCGATCTTCGCCGCGGCCTCGTAGCCGATGAGCTTGTTCAGCGGCGTGACGATCGACGGGCTCATGCCTGCGAACGCGGCTGCCCGGTCGAGGTTCGCCTGCAGGCCGTCGACGGTCTTGTCGGCGAGCACGCGCGACGCGTTCGCCAGCAGACGGATCGACTCGAGCACCGCGGTGCCCATGACGGGGATGGCGACGTTGAGCTCGAACGATCCGGACGCTCCGGCCCACGCGACGGTCGCATCGTTGCCGATGACACGCGCGCACACCATCAGCACGGCTTCGGGGACGACCGGGTTGACCTTGCCGGGCATGATCGACGAACCGGGCTGCAGGTCGGGGATGTGCAGCTCGCCGAGACCCGTGTTCGGGCCCGAGCCCATCCACCGCAGGTCGTTGTTGATCTTGGTCAGCGAGACCGCGATCGTGCGCAGGGCGCCGGATGCCTCGACGAGGCCGTCGCGGTTGGCCTGGGCCTCGAAGTGGTCCTTCGCCTCGGTGATGGGGAGTTCGGTCTCGGCGGCGAGCAGCTCGATGACCTTCTGCGGGAACCCGAGGGGCGTGTTGATGCCGGTTCCGGTGGCGGTGCCGCCCAGCGGGACCTCGGCGACGCGGGGCAGCGCGGACTGCACGCGCTCGATGCCGAGGCGCATCTGACGGGCGTATCCGCCGAACTCCTGGCCCAGCGTGACCGGCGTCGCGTCCATGAGGTGGGTGCGACCCGACTTCACGGCGTCCTTCCACAGCTCCGCCTTCGCCTCGAACGCCACCGCGAGGTGGTCGAGCGCAGGGATCAGCGTGTCGATGAGAGCCTGGGTCACCGCGATGTGCACCGAGGTCGGGAACACGTCGTTCGATGACTGCGAGGCGTTCACGTGGTCGTTCGGGTGCACGTTCGCACCGAGGATGCGGGTGGCGAGGGTCGCGAGGACCTCGTTCATGTTCATGTTCGACGACGTGCCCGAGCCGGTCTGGTACGTGTCGACCGGGAACTCGGCGTCGTGGGCGCCGGAGGCGACCTGGTCCGCGGCCTGCGCGATCGCATCGGCGATGGCACCGTCGAGCGTGCCGAGGTCCTTGTTCGCGAGAGCTGCGGCCTTCTTGATGCGCGCGAGGGCGGCGATCTGGGTGGACTCGAGTCCCTTGCCCGAGATCGGGAAGTTCTCGACCGCCCGCTGCGTCTGCGCACCGTAGAGCGCGTTCACGGGGACGCGCACCTCACCCATGGTGTCGTGCTCGATGCGGTACTGCGACTCGTCGCCGCCGTGCTGGTGTGTGTCGGTCATTCCGAACCCTCCTTGGTTGCGGGGTCGTGCCCCTCGGTGTCGATGCCGTCTGTGTCGATTCCGACCGTGATGACGGGCACTGCGGTGCCTTCGGCCAGACGGTAATTGGCGCCCACGATGCCCAGACGCCCGTCGGCGACCGCCTGGGAGATCACTTCGGACGACTGCAGCAGGTCGCTCACGGTGTTGCGCAGGTGCTCCTGGCCGACCAGGTCGGCGTCGATCTCGGCGACCGTCGATCCGCCGCTCTCGACGAGGACCTTGCGGGCGGCGGGGACGATCGGGGCGATCAGCTTCCAGATGTGCGGGGGCAGCGGAGCGGCGTCGATCGCGGTTCCGTCGATGGCGGCGCGCACGGCGCCGCACGAGTCGTGCGCGAGGACGACGATCAGGGGAACGTTGAGGACGGCCACGGCGTACTCGAGGCTCGCGACGATCGACTCGCCGATCACCTGACCGGCGTTGCGCACGACGAACAGGTCGCCGAGCCCGAGGTCGAAGATGATCTCGGCGGCGAGGCGCGAGTCCGAACAGCCGAAGAGCGTGGCGACGGGATGCTGGGCGGCGGCCAGGTGCTTACGGCGCGCGACGTCCTGATTCGGGTGCCGGGGGGCGTCGGCGACGAATCGCCGGTTGCCCTCCTGCATCTGCTTCCAGGCGGCGGCGGGCGTCAGCGTATCTGTCATGAGGGCTACTCCGAGAGGTCACGGATCTGGGGGACGAGGGACTCGGCGAGTTCGGCCGTGGAGTCGGCCGAGCGCGAACCGTAGAGAAGCAGGTAGTCGTCACCCGCCTGGGTGCCGATCGCGTGGGTGATGTTCTGCTTCGCTCCGGCATCGCCCAGCTCGAAGACATCCCACTCGAGGCCGCCGATCGACGTCGTGTCGGTGGGCGCGGTGCCGTTCAGCCGCTGCGGCGCCCACGACGAATCGGCGTCGAAGGCCTGTGCCAGGCGGATGAATCCACGCTCGTCCTCCGCGGAGGGCGCGAGGGTCACGTCCCACACCACGGTCGCGCCGCTGGTGAGCTCGGCGGCGTTCACGCGCCAGAAGTCGCCGAGATCGGGCACGATCACCGGGCTGTCCATGGTGGATTCCACATCGCCGGCGATGCCGACCATGTCGACCGTGGGGGCGCTCGCCGGCTCGCCGCGAGGGACCGCGAAGACGATCACCAGGACGATGGCGAGAGTGGCGATGAGCGCGGCCACGAGGCTGCGCACCGTCTGACTCGACCGGTAGGCCTTGCTCGACGCGGCCTTCCGTGCGGCGGTCTCCTCGGGAGTCTCGGGGCGTCCGAGCTCGGCGACGATGGGTGCGGGCTTGTTCACGACTCGACCTCGTCGGAGCTGTCGGATGCCGAGGCGCGAGCGGCCTCGAGGCGGCGCTTCGCGCCGAGAAGCCACTCCTCGCAGCGGGCGGCCAGCGCCTCGCCGCGCTCCCACAGGGCGAGCGACTGCTCGAGCGTCGGGGAGCCCTGTTCGAGCTCGGAGACGACCTGCACGAGCTCGTCGCGAGCGGCCTCGAACGACAGCGTGTCCACAGGGGTGTCGTTCAGCGCACTCACCCCTCCATCCTACGCGGTGCGCAGGGAGTGCTCACGCGGAGCGGGGGGTCGGCCCCTCGGCGATCTCGCCATCGGAGCGCACCGCGAGCGATCCGCGGTCGACGGTGATGGTGAGGGCGGTGCCGGCCGGTGCATCGGCGGCGTCGCGGAGGATCACGCCGCCGTCGAGGTGCGCGATCGCATACCCGCGAGCGAGGGTGGCCGCGGGCGAGAGCGCGCGAAGCGATGCCCGGAGTTCGCCGGTGGTGCGGCCTGCCGCCTCATGCTGCCGCGCGAGGGAGTCGCGTCCTCGGGAGACCAGCAGCCACACCTCCTGAGATCGAGAATCGATGATCGGGTCAGGGGAGCGCAGTGCCGGGCGGGATCGGAGCTGCTCCAGCTGCGCGATGTCGTGCGACAGCCGCTGCGTCAGCCGCGTGGTCGCCCGCGAGCGCAGCTGAGCGATGAGAGCGCGCTGCTCGCTGACGTCGGGCACGACTCGTTTCGCGGCGTCGGTCGGGGTCGAGGCCCGGAGATCGGCGACGTCGTCGAGCAGGGGATGATCGTTCTCGTGCCCGATCGCGCTGACGACGGGAGTCGTCGCAGCTGCGACGGCCCGCACGAGACGTTCGTCGCTGAAGCCGAGCAGGGTCTGCGGATCCCCGCCGCCGCGCGCGATGATGATCACGTCGACCTCGGGGTCGGCGTCGAGCCGGGCGAGCGCCGCGAGCGTGTCCGGCACGCAGCGGTCGCCCTGCACGGCGGCGTATTCGGTGCGGAACCGCACCTGCGGCCAGCGCAGCTCGGCATTGCGATGGACGTCCTTCTCGGCGTCGGACCTCTCGCCGGTGATGAGCCCGATCACGTGGGGCAGGAACGGCAGCCGCTTCTTTCGCGCGGCGTCGAACAGGCCCTCCTGGCGGAGCTGGAGCCGGAGCTTCTCGAGGCGCTCGAGCTGATCGCCGAGTCCGACGTGCTTCATCGCCGAGACCGTGAAGCTGAAATCGCCGGCCTTGACGAAGTAGTCGGCCTTGACCGCGGCGACCACGTGATCGCCGACGGCCAGATCTCCCGGGATGCGCGGACGGACGCTCGACCAGATCCGGATCGAGATCTGGGCGTCGGAGCGCGTGTCCTTGAGCCGGGCGAAGATGTTGCCGCCGCGGACGTTCCATGACGTGATCTCGCCTTCGACCCACACGGTGTTCCACCGCGCGACGAAGTCGCGGATGGTCCCGTTCAGGCGGGCGACCGATGTCGGAGCGTCGGCGGAGGAGTCGCGGGGAGCGACCGCATCGGCCGGTGGCGTCTCGCCGGGGCGTGTCGACGCTTCGAAGACCGTCATCCGTTCAGTGCACCTTCCGCTCCTGCTCAGGTTGTCGGCAGTAGAATTCTGGAGTGACCTCGACTGTCGTACATCTCCCTGCCCCGCGTGTCCCTCGAGTGCGCGCGGCGACCGGGCGGCTTCAGGATAACCCGGTCGTCGGACACAAGCGTGTTCTGCTCGCCGCTCCGCGCGGCTACTGCGCGGGCGTCGATCGCGCAGTCGTCGCCGTCGAGAAGGCGCTCGAGCGCTACGGCGCACCTGTCTACGTGCGCAAGCAGATCGTGCACAACATCCACGTCGTGACCGAACTCGAAGACAAGGGCGCGATCTTCGTCGAAGAGGTTGACGAGGTCCCCGAGGGGGCTCACGTCGTCTTCAGCGCCCACGGAGTCTCGCCTGCCGTCGTCGATGCGGCGTCGGAGCGCGGGCTGCACGCCATCGACGCGACCTGCCCCCTGGTCACCAAGGTCCACCGCGAGGCTGTCCGCTTCGCGCGCGATGACTTCGAGATCCTGCTCATCGGCCACGACGGGCACGAAGAGGTCGAGGGCACCGCCGGTGAGGCGCCCGATCACGTCACGGTCGTCAACTCCCCGGCGGAGGCCGACACCGTGCAGGTGAAGGATCCGTCCAAGGTCGTCTGGCTGTCGCAGACCACGCTCTCGGTCGACGAGACGATGGAGACCGTCAATCGTCTGCGCACGCGGTTCCCGGATCTGCACAATCCCCCGTCCGACGACATCTGCTACGCGACGCAGAACCGGCAGGTCGCGATCAAGAAGGTCGCAGCGAACGCCGACCTCGTGATCGTCGTCGGGTCGTCGAACTCCTCGAACAGCGTCCGCCTCGTCGAGGTCGCCCTCGAGTACGGAGCGAAGGCCGCCTACCGCGTCGACTACGCGGAAGAGGTCAAGCAGGAGTGGCTCGACGGCGTCGCGACCGTCGGCGTCACGAGCGGTGCGTCGGTGCCCGAGGTGCTCGTGCGCGAGGTCCTCGACGCGCTGGCCGGTGCCGGCTACCAGGACGTCGAAGAGGTCAAGACGGCGGAGGAGGACCTGATGTTCTCGCTCCCCAAGGAACTGCGGCAGGACTCGTCGGGCCAGCGCGACGCTCGCGCTCTGGGAGGCCGTGCTTCTCACGGAAGCGCCTGACCGTGACCGCCACCGAGGCGGAACCCACCCTCATCGGATCCGTGCAGCGCGCGCTGCGGCTCGTCGACATCGTCGCGAACTCGGCGCGGCCGCTGCCCGCGAAGAGCCTGGCCGCCCTCACAGGACTCACACCGGGCACGACGTACAACCTCCTCCGCACGCTGATCCACGAGGGATACCTCGCCAACGAGCCCGACGGGCTGGTCCTCGGCTCGCGTTTCCCGACCTTCAGGACGGAACTCGACTCCCGGGGCGTGTTCCTCGCCCGGGTTCGTGCGGCACTGCGGGAGGTCACGGATCAGGTGGGGGCCACCGCCTACCTCTCGCGGTACAGCGACGGAGAGATGCACCTCGTCGACATCGTCGACGCGGTCCGCAGCCCCCGGATCGAGCTGTGGGTCGGGCTCGACTCCAGTGCCCATGCGACGGCCCTCGGCAAGCAGATCCTCGCGGACCTCGCGTGCGACGAGCGGCTGGACTATCTCTCACGGCATCGGCTCGAGGAGCTGACGCCCCGCACGATCAGCGATCGTCGCACGCTGCTGACCCAGCTCGAGCAGTCACGGGGCTTCGCGGTGGATCGCGAGGAGTACTCGGTCGGCAACTCCTGCGTCGCCGTGCCCGTGATCGCGCCGGGGATCACGGCATCCCTCGCGATCTCCCTGCCCGCTGACCGCGCGGTCGTGGATGAGTCGCTCGTCGCGACGCTCCAGCAGGCGGCTCGACGGCTGTCCCTGCAGCTGGGAGCCGACTCCCTGGGCGGCGGGGGCGCAGGCGCCGAGCTCGATATCTGACCGCTGTTCACTATCTGAAGAACGCGCTCTGGTGAGCGCGAACCCGGTTTCCTATCGTTGAGGGGTAGCCGTCAGTGAAAACGGCGCTACCGGTGAGAGAACGTCCCCAGCGTTCCTCGCCCGCTTGGATGGCGAGTGTCCCCAGCACTGTCATCCGCGGCCCCGAGGAGTCCCCACTTCTCCGGGGCCGCCCTCATGTTCGGGCGGCCTCCCTGGGAGGAGCCCTCTGGCGATCCGACTAGCATGCTGGAATGACGGACCAACGGCCGCAGTACGGCGAGATCGCGACACCTGAGGAGCAGCGCAGGGCGGCAGGCCTGCCGCCGATCCCGGAGGTGGCTCCCGCGAGTGCCGTTCCGTCGCCGCCGCAGTCGAGGCCCGATGCGCCGGCCGCGCGACCGAGAGTTCCGGTCGATCGCTTCGCCACGGTGGCTCTGCTCGCCTACGGCCTGGTCAATGTCATCATGACCGGCCTGTCGTATCTCGACTTCGCGACGGCGATGAATCAGGTCATGACGGTCCTCGGCATCGACGGCGAGTTCACGAACTACGCGCAGGGTCGCATCTGGGGCACGATCGCGGCGTTCGTGCTCGCGGTGGGCTGGTCGGTGACCGCGTATCTCGCCATCCGCAGGCTGCGTCGGGGGAAGCTCGCCTGGTGGGTGCCGGTCGCGGGCGCGGTCGTCACGATCGTGATCGCATCGATCTGCGTCGCGATTCCGATGATGAGCGACCCGGCCTTCGTCGCGTACCTGAACGGTGCAGTCCCGCAGTGACCCTCCGGACGTGAAGGAGCCCCTGACCCGCGGGTCAGGGGCTCCTTCGCATTCGGGCTCCGGTCAGCTCTTCGACTGGCCGTACGAGCCGAGCTGGCGGGTCGACTCGACGACGCGAGCGGCCATGGCGGTCTCCGCGACCTTGCCCCAGGCGCGCGGGTCGTACTGCTTCTTGTTCCCGACCTCGCCGTCGACCTTCAGCACGCCGTCGTAGTTCTTGAACATGTAGTCGGCGATCGCGCGGGTGTACGCGTACTGCGTGTCCGTGTCGATGTTCATCTTGATCACACCGTTCGCGACCGCGAGGGCGATCTCGTCGTCGGTCGAGCCGGAGCCGCCGTGGAAGACGAGGTCGAGGGGCTTCGCGCCGGTGTTGTACTTCGCGGCGACCTGCTGCTGGATCTCGCCGAGCAGCTCGGGGCGGAGCTTGACGCCGCCCGGCTTGTAGACGCCGTGCACGTTGCCGAAGGTGAGCGCGGCGATGTAGCGACCCTGCTCGCCCAGGCCGAGTGCCTGGACCGCCTGGTCGACGTCGGCGAACGTCGTGTAGAGCGCGTCGTTCGAGCCCTCGTGTGCGACGCCGTCCTCCTCGCCGCCGACGACGCCGATCTCGACCTCGAGGATGGCGTTGATGTTCTTCATGCGGGGGAGGAGATCCTTGGCGATCTCGATGTTCTCGGCGAGCGGCACGGCAGAGCCATCCCACATGTGCGACTGGAAGATCGGGTTGCGACCGGCCTTGACCTCTTCCTCCGAGGCGGCGATCAGCGGCTCGACGAAGCCGGCGAGGGCATCCTTCGGGCAGTGGTCGGTGTGCAGCGCGACCGTGACCGGGTAGTTCTTGGCGACCTCGGTCGCGTAGCGCGCGAAGGCGAGCGCACCGGTCGCGCGGGCCTTGACGGTGTGGCCGGCGAAGTAGTCGGCGCCACCGGTGGTGACCTGGATGATGCCGTCGGAGCCGGCTTCGGTGAGACCCTGCAGGACGGAGTTGATCGTCTGCGAGCTCGAGACGTTGAATGCGGGATACGCGAAGCCGCCGGCCTTCGCGCGGTCGAGCATTTCGGCGTACTGATCAGGGGTGGCGACGGGCATGAGAACTCCTGCGATAGGTGAAGCCGGGACAGCAGTCACTCTATCGGGGAGCGTGGGTGGATGCTGTCCGAGCGGGCTCGTGAGCGAGGCTCGCATACCCCCACGTTAAGAATCGCGATTCCTTCGTTCATCGAGCACCGAAAAGTGGCGATTGGCTCGTCTCTCGTGGCTAGGCTGACCGCATGGTGAGTCTTACGGCCGATCTGAGCCCTCTTCGTCCCGACCGAAATCTCGCAATGGAGCTGGTGCGTGCGACCGAGGCGGCTGCGATCCGCGCCGTGCCCTTCATCGGACGTGGGGCGAAGGAGGCAGCCGACGGCGCGGCGGTCGACGCGATGCGCGCCTTCCTCGGCACCGTCGCCTTCCAGGGGCGGGTCGTGATCGGAGAGGGCGAGAAGGACAACGCTCCCATGCTCTTCAACGGCGAGGTCGTGGGAACCGGCACCGGTCCGCAGTGCGACATCGCGGTCGACCCGATCGACGGCACGTCGCTCACCGCGGCCGGCCGACAGAACGCGCTCTCCGTGATCGCGGTGTCCGACCGGGGTTCGATGCTCGATGCGTCGAGCGTCTTCTACATGGACAAGCTGGTCACGGGGCCTGCGGGTGTCGGCGTCGTCGACATCCGTCTGCCGATCGGCGAGAACATCCGCAAGCTCGCCGGCGCGCTCGACAAGCCGGTCGACGAGCTCGTGGTGTCGGTGCTCAATCGTCCGCGACACGAGAAGCTGATCCAGGAGATCAGGGATGCCGGCGCGGGCACGCGTCTCATGAGCGACGGCGACGTCGCCGGCGGCATCAACGCCGCCAGGCACGGTGCTCGCACCGACATGTGCGTGGGCGTGGGCGGCAGCCCGGAGGGCATCGTGACCGCGTGTGCGATCAAGGCTCTCGGCGGTCACATCCAGGGCCGTCTCTGGCCGCGCGATGACGATGAGCGCCAGCGCGGCATCGATGCGGGACTCGACATGGACAGGGTCTACGAGGCCGACGATCTGGTGCGCGGAGACAACACGATCTTCGTCGCGACCGGCGTCACCGACGGTCAGCTCGTCGACGGCGTGCGCCGCGAGGGCGGGTACATCTACACCGAGAGCGTCGTGCTGCGCGGCGCATCGGGAACGCTGCGCCGGATCGCGTCGGAGCACCTCGTCTCGAAGTGGCTCTGACCCTGTCGCGCTGAGGCGGAGAGGGCATCGTTACCGACCCGGTACCCCTGCTCGGAGCGCTGTGCCGTGCTTTTCCGGTCACTCGTGTCACAATTGTCACTGGATTTGTCGCCGTCGACGGAGCCGCCAGGCACCGCAGGCACAGGAGGGCAGACCGATGACAACGCAGCACACGAGTGGCTCCACAGCCGCACCGACCAAGATCGTGACGACGGCCACCGGCCGCATCCTGCGGGTCAACGTGGATGAGGCGGGTGTGCCGCTCGCGACCGGGACCCCCATCGCACCCGCGGCCACGACTCCCGCGATCGCGGATCCGGCTCGTCGCGCCGACGTCCTCTTCCGGGTTCGTCGTGCCGAAGGTCACGAGCTCAGCGCGTGGTGGATGATCGGGGCGTTCGTCGTGACGAGCGGGCTGGTGATCCTGCTGCTCAGCGGCGTGCCCGGCATCGCCTGATCAGTCGCCGTTCTGCAACCGGGAGCGCACGTCTCCCACATCCGCGCGAAGCGGTGCTGCACCGTCGTGACGTGCTCGGCGCGCCGCGTCGTGCCCAGCCTCGTCAGCGCTCGGTCCTACCAGCTCGTCTGCCGTGAAGCGACGCGTCTGTGCGGTGATCGCCGGGGGAGCGGCGTCGAGTGCCGACGGATCGATCCCCGGGAACTGTCGTGCCGTCACGAGAACACGGCTCTCGAGCGAACCCGCGAAGCGGTTGTAGCTGTCGACGGTGCGCTCCAGCGCCCGTCGGAGATCGTCGGCGTGCCCCGCGAGCACGCCGAGCCGGTCGTACAGCTGCGTGCCGAGGTTCAGCAGCGCCCTCGCCTCGGTGGAGACCTCCTGCTGCGTCCAGGTGTAGGCGACGGTCTTGAGCACCGCCCACAGGTTGACCGGTGAGGCGAGTGCGACGCGCTTGCCGAACGCGTAGTCGAGCAGCGTCGGATCCTCGTCGATGGCGGAGGCCAGCAGCGACTCGCTCGGCAGGAAGCAGATGACGAACTCGGGGCTCGCGTCGAGTCCCGTCCAGTACGCCTTCTTGGCGAGAGCGTCGATGTGCGCACGCACCGCCTTCACATGCTTCTGCATATGGGCGCGCCGCTGCGGTTCGTGGGCGTCGCCGATCGGAAGCGCCGATGCCTCGAGATAGGCGTCGAGCGGGACCTTCGCATCCACGGCGATCGAGGTGCCCCCGGCGAGCCGCACGACCATGTCCGGCCGCCCCTGACCGCGATCGGAGGTGATGGTCGACTGCAGATCGAAGTCCACGTGGCGGATCAGACCGGCGGCTTCGACGACCCGGCGCAGCTGGGTCTCGCCCCAGACGCCGCGGCTCGCCGTGGAGCGCAGCGCGCCGGCCAGCGACTCGGTCGTCGCGCGCAGCGCCTCATCGGACTGCTGGGCCCTCCGGAGCTGCTCGGCGAGCGAGCCGAACTGCGAATGCCGCTCCTGCTCGATCGCCGTGACCTTCTGCTGCATCTGCTGCAGGCTCTCGCGCACGGGTGCCAGAGCGGTGAGCACCGCGTTCTGCTGCTGCACGCGCTGCGCCTCGGCGCGCTGCTCGTGTCGTGCGTGCTCCACCGCGTCGCGATACAGGTCGTACTGCCTGTCGCGGTCGTCGCGTGCGGCCGCGAGTTCGGCCTGCGCGCGCGCCAGATCGGCTGCCCCGCGCCCGGCGTGGAGGAACCACCCCGCGACGGCGCCGACCAGCAGTGCCGCGAGCAGGAGAACGATCGTCAGAGCATCCATGCGGTCCATGATGCCCGGGGCCACGGACATCCGTCGGACGCGCGCTCAGGCGACCGCGCGCTCCGGCGTCGCGATCACGGGCTCGGTCACCCTGATGTTCAGGGCGCCGGCGAGCTCGAACACGTCGGCCGCGCCGACCCGACGTGCGGCATCGATGACGATGTGCGCGCAGGCGAGGGCGTCAGCGAGCGCATCGTGATGCGAGAAGCCGGTGAATCCCGCGGCCTCGGCCGCCTTCGGGAGGCGGTACGACTCGAGGTCGTAGGTCTTCCGTGCCACCTGCAGGCTGCACAGAGACCGATAGGGAGGGCAGTCGCCGCCGGTGGCCTCGGATGCCCGCCGGAGGACGTTCAGATCGAAGCCCGCGTTGTGGGCGACGAGCACGTCTGCTCCGGCGAACGCGCAGAGGCCGTCGAACTGGTCCGCCCAGGACGCGGCGGTGAGCACGTCCTGCGCGCGGATGCCGTGGATGCGCGTGTTCCACTCCTGGAACTCGTCGTGCCCTGCGGGCGGTCGGATCAGCCACCCGGCGGTCGCGACGACCTGACCGTCGCGCACTCGCACCAGTCCGACGGAGCACGCCGAGGCGGGGCTGGAGTTCGCCGTCTCGAAGTCGATAGCGGTGAAGTCCAGGGGCACCTCTCCACTCTCCCCCTGAGGCTTCGGCCGCGTGAGGAGGACGCGCCGTAGGCTGGCCATATGAGTGTGGACAGGGCGACATCGTTCGGCGCAGAGGCCGCGAACTACGAGGCCGGACGGCCCGACTACCCGTTCGACGCCGTCGCGTGGATGCTGGATCCGATGCCGGAGGGCTCCCGCCGGATCGTCGACGTCGGCGCCGGCACCGGCAAGCTCACCGGCGTTCTCGCGCACGCTCCGGGCGCGCAGGTCGTCGCCGTCGATCCCGATCCCGAGATGCTCGACGCACTCCGGCGGAGCGTGCCGGGGATCCCGACCTTCCAGGGATCCGCAGAGCGCATGCCGCTGCCCGACGCGAGCGTCGACGCAGCCGTTCTCGGCCAGGCGTGGCATTGGGTGGAGCCGGTCGCCGCATCGCGTGAACTGGGTCGTGTCGTCCGACCCGGCGGAGTGCTGGGACTGATCTGGAACATCCGCGACGAGCGGTCGGACTGGGTACGGCGGCTGACCGACATCATGCACAGCAGTCCGGCGGAGAACATGGTGAACGGTCCCGGTTCCGAAGGACCCCGCATCGCGGCGCCCTTCACCCGCGTCGAGACGCGACGCTGGGAGTGGAGCCGGCCGATGACGAGGACGCAGCTGCACCAGATGGCGCTCTCGCGCAGCTATCTGATCACGGCCCCGGCCGACGAACGCGCGGCGATCGTCCGAGGGATGGATGCGCTCTTCGACGAGATCGGCCTCGTCGACGGCACCATCGATCTGCCCTACGTCACGCATGCCTTCCGTGCCGTGCGCGATGAGTGAGCCCCTGGCGGCCGTCTTCTTCGATCTCGACGGCACGCTCGTGCGCGAGGGGGCGGCTGAGGCCGTGCGCCGCACCGCCGTCGCGCTCGCCGAACGGCACGGGCTGTCGGCCGACGGCATCCTGACGGCCAACACCTCGGCCTGGCGGGACTGCTGGGCCGACCAGGGGGAGCGGTGGATGCGCGGAGAGCTCTCCGGCGACGCGCTGCCGCGGGACATCTGGCAGCGCACTCTCGAGCGCTTCGGGCAGGACGACCCGACCCTCGTGGACGAGGCGGTAGAGATACATCTGCGCGAGGAGCGGGCCACCTTCACGCTGTTCGACGAGTCGCTGGAGGTCCTCGATGCCCTGCGCTCGGATCAGGTGGCTCTGGGGCTCATCACGAACGGCCCCGCCCGGTCGCAGCGTGCCAAGCTCGCGGCGGCGGGGATCGACGATCGGTTCGACGTCGTGATCGCCTCGGGCGACATCGGCGTGGTCAAGCCGGAGGCGGAGATCTTCCGTCACGCGCTCGATCGACTCGGCATCCGTGCGGCGCAGGCGGCGCACGTGGGGGACAGCTTCTCGGCCGATGTCGTCGGAGCCGCGAGCGTCGGAATGCGCGCGGTCTGGGTCAACCGGGATGCGAGCGTCGCGCCTCGCGACGACGTGCCGCATCACGAATGCCGCTCGCTGCGCGATGTCCTCGCGCTCGTCACGCAGGGGAGCGACAGCCGCGCCCGGTAGACTCGACCCCCGTGGCTCTCACTATCGGTATCGTCGGCCTGCCCAATGTCGGCAAGTCCACCCTCTTCAACGCTCTGACCAAGAACGACGTGCTCGCGGCGAACTACCCGTTCGCGACCATCGAGCCCAACGTCGGGGTGGTGAATCTGCCCGACCCGCGTCTCGACAAGCTCGCCGAGATCTTCGGCAGCGAGCGCATCCTGCCAGCCGCCGTGTCGTTCGTCGACATCGCCGGCATCGTGCGCGGTGCCAGTGAAGGCGAGGGGCTCGGCAACAAGTTCCTCGCGAACATCCGCGAGGCCGACGCCATCGCGCAGGTCGTGCGCGGTTTCGCGGACGACGACGTCGTGCACGTCGACGGTGCGGTGAACCCGGCATCCGACATGGAGACCATCAACGCCGAGCTGATGCTCGCCGACCTCGAGACGGTCGACAGGGCGATCTCGCGCTACGAGAAGGAAGTCCGCGGCAAGAAGATCGAGCCGGTCGTGCTCGAGACCGCGCAGGCGGCGAAGGATGCGCTGGAGCGCGGCGTGCTGCTGTCGGTGGCGGGCATCGACCTGACGCCGATCCGCGAACTGGGTCTGCTGACGGCCAAGCCGGTGATCTTCGTCTTCAACGTCGACGAGGGTGTGCTCACCGATGACGCTCGCAAGGCGGAACTCGCCGCCCTGGTCGCCCCGGCCAAGGCGATCTTCCTCGACGCGAAGATCGAGTCCGAGCTGATCGACCTCGACCCCGAAGACGCCGCCGAGCTTCTGGCCTCGACCGGTCAGGACGAGTCGGGTCTCGACCAGCTCGCCCGCATCGGGTTCGACACCCTCGGCCTGCAGACCTACCTCACGGCCGGCCCGAAAGAGGCTCGCGCCTGGACGATCCCCAAGGGATCCAAGGCCCCGCAGGCCGCCGGTGTGATCCACACCGATTTCGAGAAGGGCTTCATCAAGGCCGAGATCGTCTCGTTCGACGACCTCGTCGAGACCGGCTCGGTCGTCGAAGCCCGCGCCAAGGGCAAGGCCCGCCTCGAGGGCAAGGACTACGTCATGCAGGACGGCGACGTAGTGGAGTTCCGCTTCAACAACTGAGGCGGGGTCCTGCGCGGGAGCCGAGGAGATCGGGGCGGCCCGTACGAAGCCGCGCGTCGCGAATCAGATCTCGTCGCTGCGTCGAGCACGCACGGTCCAGCCGACCTGCACCAATGCCTCCTCAAGGCGGTCGGCGGCGGCGCGCGCGACGTCGATGCTTGCGTCAGAGCAGACATCGATGGCGATCGGCGGCGGATCGGCAAAGCGTGGTATCTGCACCTCTGCCCAGGCGTCGGGCGATAGCGGTACCCGAGGAGACGCGGTGCGTGCGTCTCGGATGGCACTGTCCGCCACGAAAGCGATGACGTCCAGCGCATGGAGCTTGGTGATCGGCATGTCCACGACGATGGTCACGACGAAGGTCGCGTCTGCGGCATCCCCGAACTCTGGCCTCACGGCATGAAGATATCACTGCGCGATCGGCAGCCGATGTCGCCGCGACGCTCGACGTCCCGACGCAAGACCTCAGGCCACGCGTCGACATCCTCCGGCGTGCGGGCGACCGTCAGCGTCGTGTTCGGGAGCAGTGCGGCGAGTGATTCCGCGGTCGACAGGGGGTGGCCTGGATCGTCCACCCACGCCAGGATCGTCGTCGGCACATCGATTCGCGCGACGGACTCCGGGGCGGGCAGGTCGCTGAGTCCTGCGCCGCGGAACAGCGACGGCAGGAGAGCGTCGGCGACGTCGGGCCGGGTCTCCGGCGCGCCGACGGTGGCCGGCGGCGGCGTCGATCCACGGGCGGCCGAGAGGAACGCGTCCACTCCGTCGGATTCGATGAGCGCAGCCGCGGCTCGGTAGATCGCAGCCTGGGCCGATCTGCTCTCCCACGCCGTGGGCGGCACCATGAGCGTGAGTCCGCTGAAACGGGCCGGTTCGATCGACGCCGCATGCAGGAGTGTCGCGGCGCCCATGGAGGGGCCGACTCCGTGGACGCGTTCGCCGGGGAACCAGTGGTCGAGCACTCGCAGAAGATCGTCGGCGAGGTTGTCCCAGCGATAGTCCTCAGGCACCTTCCGTCCGGTCGACCGGCCATGGCCGCGGGCGTCGTAGCGGAGCAGTCGAGTCCCGCTGAGTCCTCGACCGAGGTCGAGATTCAGCACCCGATCTCGGGCCCGGCTCGACGTGAGCCCGTGCAGCTGGACGACCGGGTGCCCGCCTTCATCGCTCAGGGCGACGGCCAGCTCGGCTCCGGGCACCTCGAATGTGGGCATCAGGCTCCTCGATCGATGACGGATCGACTCTGCTCGGGCAGTCGTGTCGAGCACCAGATTATCCGGACGATATGGTGCTACCCATGCGACTGACCAACGTCACGCACCTCCGCCTCCCGTTCGGACGGCTCTGGGGGTACGACGTGAGCGCGTCTGCACTCGGACGTCGCCTGCCCGTGTCGTTCGATCAGCGACTCCATGTCGGGGCCGGCGACAGGCCCGGCTCGTGGATGGCGCTCTCGTTCCGGCTGCCCGCACCGACGCGTCGTGAGTCGATCGCCGAGGCCTGGTTGGCCGTCATCGCCCGTCACGGCACGCTGAGAACCGCCTTCGCACCCGGTGCTGAGGGCGATCCGGTGCTCCACGAGATCGAGATCGGCCCCGGAAGCTGGGTCGAGCATGAGGTGGCCCCCGGTCAGGCGGTCAACGACGCGTTGCGGGACATCCTCGACGAGGCCTGTTCGCCCTACAGGCGCCCTTCGCACCGGCTGTGCGTGTTGGAGACCGCCGCGGGGCTCACCGTCGTGATCGCAGCAGATCACGCGCACGTCGACATGTGGTCGATGCTGGTGATCGCGCGCGACCTGCTGTCCGCGCTCGACACGGGGAGGGGAGGCGCGGCACCGGTGAGGGGTCCTGCGCCGGCCTTCGTCGAACACACCCAGGCGCTGCTGGACCGGGATGCCGCACCCGACCACGTGCGTCAGCGATGGGACGACATCATCGAGGGCAGCGGTGGTGTGATGCCGCAGTTCCCTCTGTCTCTCGGCGCGCCCGAACCGCATCGCGAGCGCGTGGAGGTGCGCGATGTGTTCGATGTCGACGACGCCGCGGCGTTCGCTGCGCAAGCGCGTGACGACGGCGTCTCGACGCTCGCACGCGCGGTGGTCGCCATGACCGCGGTGACCCGGGAGCGTGCGGATGCCCCGCTGCGAGCCGTGTTCCCCGTGCACAGCCGCTTCGAGGACAACTGGCATGACTCGGTCGGCTGGTTCATCACGAACTCGGTCCTCGAGTCGGACCTCGCCGAACCGCAGGCAGCGGCGGCGGCCGTGAAGGAGGCGGTGCAACTCGGTGCCTGGCCGCTCGCAGACGTACTGGCTCCGTGGGGCGGCATGCCCGTGGCTCCCGGGATGTTCGCGATCTCCTGGCTGGACCTGCGCCGGCTGCCCGTGCGGATCGACTCGGTCGGGCTCGACGCCCAGTACGTCAGCGCGGCGACCGACACCGACGGCGTCATGCTGTGGTTCATCCTCGACGAGTCCGGTCTGCACCTCAGATGCCGTTATCCCGACACGGCTGAGGCCCGGGCCAACGTCGGCTCATGGCTCGACCTGCTCGTCGCCAGGCTGCAGGCGGATGCGCGGTCCTCGGTGCGTGGACGACTGCAGGTTGCAGGGCGGACCTTCCGGCTCGAGCGTGCGAACCGCGATGACATCGGGGCCATCGCGGCGCTGCTGTTCGACGATCCGTTCGGCGCGGACCGTGAGAGCGTCGAACTCGAGCGATATGAGGCGGCCTTCCGCGCGGTCGCTCGAGACGGATCCCACTATCTGGGGGTCGTCCGCGACAGTGCCGACCGCATCGTCGCCACCATGCAGCTCACCGTGATCCCGGGCCTCTCCCGCGGTGGTTCGACTCGACTGCAGATCGAGGGACTGCGGGTCGCGCCAGGCGAACGCTCTCAGGGCCTGGGCGCGGCGATGCTGGAGTGGGCGCACGAGTTCGGTCGTGCACGCGGGGCGCGGCTGGCTCAGGTCACCACCGACGAGGCACGGGAGCGGACTCGCGCCTTCTATGCGCGACTCGGATACCAGACCGCCCACGTCGGGCTGAAACGGCAGATATAGCCGCGTACGCTGTGCGTGTCGCCGACCGAAAGGAATCCGCCATGTCCGACCACCACGAGCACATACCCGCGCCGGACGAGCCGTCAGTGCCGGAACTCGAACTCGACGAGACCATCGCGCCGCGTCCGGAAGAGGAGATCGCCGACGCGCTGCGGGCGAAACCCGACCTCGGGGATCACAGCGCGCATTCCGGATGACAGCCGCGCGCGTGCAGGTTTCCCGCGGGTCGCAAAGCTGCCCCGGGCCGATGGCGGACCGAGGAGGACGTCATCGAGGAGCTCGGCATCATGGCACGCGCGGGATCACGGCGTAATGGTGGTTGAGTATCGGGTCTCGCCAAAGATCGACGATCAGGCACTGTCAGAGCTCCATCATCGCGCGTTCGGTTCCGACTCGACGGCAGTCGTGCCCTGGACCGCGCGTCTGACGAGGTACAGCCTCTGTTGGGTGACTGCCGAAGACGAATCCGGTCTGATCGGATTCGTCAACGTGGTCGGCGACGGTGGTGTGCACGCCTTCGTCATCGACACGACAGTGCTGCCTGCGCGCCAGGGCGAAGGGATCGGACGACGTCTGATCGAGGTCGCAGTCGCGACAGCCCGGTCGCTCGGCTGTGAATGGCTGCACGTCGACTTCGAGCCGGACCTCGCGGCGTTCTATCTGGGTACGTGCGGATTTCGATCGACGAAGGCGGGGCTGATCCGGCTCGCTTCGTGAGGTCGCTCCACGCGTCGGCACGATCGCTCGCCGAACAGGGCATCGGAGGTCAGCCCGCGCCCGCGGCGCGAATGGAGGGGCGGCGGGATACGCTGGATGCCGAGGCGGTCGACGTGCTCAGCTCCTGAGCAGATCCCGCCTCTCCACCACCGCGACGGCACGAGGAGAACCACGCCCATGACCGAGACCCAGATCTTCGAGCCCGAAGGCCGCGCCATCCCCTTCGTGGATGAGGGCGACGGACCGGTCAAGCTGGTGCTGATCCAGGAGCAGGGGCTCGCGGCCGACGTGCTGGGTGTCGCGGCCCACTACCTCGCCGAGGAGGCGGGCTTCCATGTGCTGCGCATCGGCCACCGCGCCGATGAGGCGACGCTCGACGAGCGCGTCGAGGACGTCGTCGCCGTGATCGACCACGTCGGCATCGACGACACCTGGGTCGGCGGACACGGCTTCGGCGGAACCGTCGCCCGGGCCCTGGTCGCCGCGCATGCCGATCGTGCGAACGGTCTGCTGCTGCTGGGCGTTGAAGACGTCGACATCGCGGTCGCCCCGGCGATCCCGGTGCTGATCGTGCAGGGGACGGAAGACACCGACACCCCGGCCGCGAACGCCGAGGCGCTGCACGCGACCATCCCCGACCGATCGAGCATCAAGACCATCGCCGGCGATCACCTCTTCCCGATGCATCACCCGATCGAGACCGGCGTGATCATCGAGGAATACCTGGACTGGGACTGACGCCGGTGGCGTCGCCGGAGCGCACTGTCGTCCTCGCGATCGACCTGCAGGCCGGGGTGACTCCGGGATGCTACGACGAGGAGGGCGTGCTCGTGCGCGCCGCGGCACTCGTCGATCGCGCTCGCGCTGCCGGGGTCCCCGTCGTCTGGGTGCATCACGATCCGGTCGGTGTGGGCACTCCCGCGTGGGAGCTCGCGGAACCGCTGCGTCGAGCCGAGGGCGAAGCCCTGGTGCGCAAGAGCTACCGGGACTCGTTCGCGGACACGACGCTGCGACAGACGCTCGACGATCTCGGCGCGACGCGTCTCGTGATCACCGGCGCGCAGTCGGACTTCTGCGTGCGCACCACCATGCAGCGCGCGGCTGCCGAGGGATACGACGTCACGCTCGTGAGCGATGCGCACACGACGGTCGACACCGAGTGGGACGGAGTGGCGATCTCGGGCGAGCAGATCGTCGCGCACACGAACATGTACTTCGCGGGACTGCGGTACCCGGGGCAGAGGTTCGCGGTCGCCACGCACGACACGGTCGAGCTCTGAGGCAGGCCCGCGTCTTTCTCCGATGGCGGCTGAGGTGATGGCCCGGCTCAGAGATCGCTGAAGTCGTTGGCCGGGGCGTTGATCGTCGTCACGACATCATCGGCGAGCGAGAACATCACGTATCGGATGCCGGTCTCTCCGGGGCGGCTCAGCGAGGTCGTGCCGGGAACCTCCTGCTCACCCACGCCGAGGTACTCGGCGACGCCGTCACCGTCCTCGTCCCAGACATCCCATCCCTGCGCGGCGACGACCTCATCGCGGGTCGATCCGATCGTCAGGCCCTCCTGCGAGGAGATCGGAACACCGCCCGCAGTCACTGCGTCGACGGCGATGTGGGAGGACGCACCCTCGCCGCCCTCCTCGGTCACGACGCTGATGCCGTCCCATTCGTAGCGGACGAGATCGGTCTCGTACCCTGGCGGATCCTCGAACTCAGCCATCGTGGGCGCCTCGCCCGTCGCGGTCTCCAACAGCGCCAGAACAGCAGCCCCATCCTCGAAATCCACCGATTCGCGTCTCTCGCCGTCGACCAGCTCGAGCCCGTCGATCGTGACCACGAGGTGCGGCTCGGACGCTGGAGTGGGCGTGGCGCTCGCCGTCTCCGACCGACTCGGAACGGGGGTCGACGCGCCGGGAGCGGGCTCAGGGGCGCAGGCAGACAGCAGCGCAGCGGTGGTGGCGAGAACCACAAGGAGTGGAGCATGGCGTCGATGCATGCCCCCGACGCTATCGGTCGGCGATCGTGACACGCCGGCGAGCCGCGCGGAGCGTGTGCGAACCGTGGTCATGGGTGCGGGCGACGTCGCGGGGCTGAGAGGATTGTCTGATGACCGCAACGCTCGTCGCCCAGAACCTGGCAGGTGGCTACGGTCACCGCATCCTTTTCGAAGGCCTCGACCTGACGGTCGCACCCGGCGATGTCATCGGCGTCGTCGGCGCGAACGGAGCGGGCAAGTCCACCCTGCTGCGGATCCTCGCGGGTGTGCTCGCGCCCGCGGAGGGATCGGTCTCGCTGGCCCCGACCGACGCCTTCGTCGGCTGGCTGCCGCAGGAGCACGAGCGCGTCGAGGGCGAGACGGTCGCCGAGTACATCGCGCGCCGCACAGGATGTGCGGAAGCGACCCGGGAGATGGATGCCGCGGCGGCCGCGCTCGGCGATCCTTCCCTCGCGCCCGCGGGCACGGACCCGGCCGACACCTACTCGGTCGCACTCGATCGCTGGCTCGCGAGCGGTGCGGCCGACCTCGACGAGCGCATTCCCGCGGTGCTGGACGATCTCGGCCTGCCGAGTGGCGGCGGGGTCGCGGCGGATGCACTCATGGTCGGACTGTCCGGTGGCCAGGCCGCCCGCGTCGGACTCGCCGCGCTGCTGCTCTCGCGCTTCGACATCGTCTTCCTCGACGAGCCGACCAATGATCTCGACCTCGACGGGCTCGATCGATTGGAATCCTTCGTGCGGGGGCTCCGCGGCGGCGTCGTTCTCGTCAGCCATGATCGAGAGTTCCTGGCGCGCAGCGTCACGCGCGTTCTCGAGCTCGACCTCGCCCAGAACTCGCATCGGCTGTACGGCGGCGGCTACGACGCGTACATCGAGGAGCGGGCCGTCGTGCGGCGTCACCTGCGCGAGAAGTACGACGAGTTCGCCGAGAAGAAGGCCGACCTCGTCGCGCGTGCGCGGACTCAGCGCGAGTGGTCGAGCCAGGGCGTGCGCAACGCGATGAAGAAGGCGCCGGACAACGACAAGATCAAGCGCAAGGCGTCGATGGAGTCGAGCGAGAAGCAGGCGCAGAAGGTCCGCCAGATGGAGAGTCGCATCGCTCGTCTCGACGAGGTCGAGGAACCCCGCAAGGAGTGGCAGCTCGAGTTCACGATCGGCTCGGCGCCACGCTCGAGCAGCGTCGTCTCGACGCTGAACGCCGCGACGTTCCGGCAGGGCTCGTTCAGCATGGGGCCGGTGTCCCTCCAGGTCGACGCGGGGGATCGGATCGGCATCACGGGGCCGAACGGCGCCGGGAAGTCGACTCTGCTTCGAGGGCTTCTCGGCCGACAGCAGCCCGTCGACGGCACATCAGCGCTCGGCAGCAGCGTGCAGATCGGTGAGATCGACCAGGCCCGTTCGCTCCTGGTCGGCGAGGCCGCTCTCGCCGACGCCTTCGAGGCACTGGTCCCCGAGATGGCCTCGGCCGAGGTGCGCACCCTGCTCGCGAAGTTCGGCCTCAGAGCCGACCACGTGACGCGACCCGTCGATGAGCTCTCGCCGGGCGAGCGCACCCGGGCTGCGCTGGCGCTGCTGCAGGCTCGAGGGGTCAACCTGCTGGTGCTCGATGAACCCACGAACCACCTGGACCTGCCCGCGATCGAGCAGTTGGAGCAGGCGCTGGAGTCGTACACCGGGACGCTTCTTCTCGTCACGCACGATCGCCGGATGCTCGACGCCGTGGAGACGAATCGTCGATGGAGCGTCGTGGACGGGCAGGTCGCCGAGCTCTGACCGTCGTCGAGCGCTGAGGGTCAGCGACCCTGACGCTTCTTGTACGGCTTCGGCTGCCCCTTCACGACGGGAGCCCGCCCCTTGCCTTTCGACGCCTTCGCCTTGCCTCCGGCCGGTGCCACGGTCTTCGCCGCGGGCGGAGGAGCAGCAGCCACCGTGGCCCGGGCCTCGTCGAGGAACAGCGTGCCGACGCTCGTCAGTCTCGGGGTTCCCTCACGGTTGATCAGGGTGTGGCCGACTTCGGCTTCCAGCTTGTCGAGGGAGGTGTACAGCGAAGCGAGGGGGATACCCAGCTCCTTCGCGGCTCGGGGGAAGTGCAGCGTCTCGGCGAGGACGACGTAGCGACGGAGCAGTGCCAACTTCATGCGCGTGAACGGTCCTTCTCGGGCCACGACGATCGCGGCTCTGGTTCTAACCTACGCGAGCCGGATGCGGAGACGCCCCGGACGCACGGATGCCGCGGCTCGAACGAGCCGCGGCATCCGGGAAGTCTTCGTCAGGCGACCTTCGGGAGCACGGCGAAGGACACCGAGCCTTCGTCGTCCACGCCGGCATCCAGAACCTTGTCGTCGAGCGCGGCGGCAGCCGTCTCATCGAGGAAGAGACGCGTCCCCGAGACCTCCACCACCTGGTCGGCGGGTTCGGGGTCGGGGGTGACCAGGACGGCGAGGCGCGCGCCTCCGTCGGGTCCTGGTGCGGGTGTGGAGTGGATGCGGAGCCCTGCGTCGGTGGCGTCGGTCTGACGGCTGACGAGGGTGTTCACGATTGCGGTGGCGTTATCGGTGAGGGTGAGCACGAGACTCTCCTTCCGGTTGCGG
The DNA here is from genome assembly GCF_022627955.1 of Microbacterium sp. C5A9. Taxonomy (GTDB): domain Bacteria; phylum Actinomycetota; class Actinomycetes; order Actinomycetales; family Microbacteriaceae; genus Microbacterium. The sequence goes on along the minus strand of NZ_JABXGD010000009.1, from coordinate 103,119 downwards.
TCACGACGCGGGTGCGGCGTGTCCGGGCCACGATTCCTCACCCGCGGATGCGTTTCAACCCGACGCGCCCGGTTCGGAGGGGTCTCCCACCTGATGCAGAGGTTTTCTCAGGAACACCTGATCGGTGCCGTCTCCCTGAGGCACTCGCTCCGCCTCCCGGTAGCCGCAGGCCTCGTACAGGCGGATGTTCGCCTCGCTCAGGCTGCCGGTGAACAGCTCGGCGACCTCTGCCGACGACGACCGCTCGGCCGCCTCGAGAAGGTGGCGGCCGATGCCCTCGCCCTGCATGTCGGGAGCGATGGCGATGCGGCCGATCAGCAGCACCCCGTCGTCCTCGACATACCGGATCGCCCCCACGAGCCGCCCCCGCAGCCGCGCGGTCAACCCGTCGCCCGCGCGCAGCTCGGCCTCGACCTCGGTGAGCGTCTGCGTGAGCGGGGGCATATCGGCGGAGCCGTAGATCTGGGCCTCCGAGACGAACGCCGCGCGCTGCAGGGTGAGCACCTCACCGGCATCCGCTTCTGTGATCCTCGCGATCACCACGTCGGACTCGGTGTCGTCGGCGGATGCGGTGCGGTCTCGGGGATCGTTCGTGCTCTCGCGGTGTGCGTTCATGCTGTCTGTGGTCATCACCTGCGCAACGATCGGGCGTGGGGCCCTGCACTGTCAACCCCCTCGGTCTCCGCTGCCCGCGGGCGTACGGTCGCAAGTCGAACACGAGGAGGACAGCCATGGCTGAGAACACGAAGTCGAAGACCGCGGGCGCGTCGAAGCGCGGAGCCAAGACGACCAGGCGGCAGAACGCCGAGAAGGGCTTCACCGCATCCGCGACGCTGGCGGCGAATCTCCAGATCGTGCTCGTCGATCTCATCGAGCTCTCGCTCCAGGGCAAGCAGGCGCACTGGAACGTCGTCGGCCGCAACTTCCGCGACACGCATCGCCAGCTCGACGAGATCATCGACGCCGCACGCACCTTCAGCGACACGGTCGCCGAGCGGATGCGCGCCCTTCACGCTGTGCCCGACGGCCGCACGGACACGATCGTCGAGACGACATCGCTTCCGGCCTTCCCCGCGGGCGAGGTGTCGACGACCGACACGATCGACCTGATCACCGCGCGCCTGGACGGGGTCGTCGGTACCATCCGCGAGGTGCACGACGCCGTCGACGACGAGGACCCGACCTCCGCCGACATCCTGCACGCCGTCATCGAGAGCCTCGAGCAGTTCGCCTGGATGGTCAGCGCCGAGAACCGGAGCCCGGCGGGTCGCTGACGCCCGACGCGCGGGGGGAGGTCAGCCGCGGTCGACCTCCCGCCGCCGGTCTGCCTCCCGACGCACCAGCCGAGGGAGCACGAGCCAGAGAAGAAGGACCCCCACCAGGGAGGACACGAGCGCGATGAGCCCCGCGGCGCGATCGACGGTGAAGTCGATGATCAGAGTCGTGACGCCGATCGTGAGTGCGGAGATGGCCACGAGATCGATCTTCACGATCCGTGCGGCCACCAGGACCAGCTCCGGCTTGCGGCTGCTGCCGAACAGCGCTCGATGCATGCCGACAGGAGCGAGCGCGAGGATCGTGGCGAGTGCCGCGAGCGCGACGAGGACGACGTACACGTCCCGCTGGAACTCGTCCATGTCCTCGAATCGCGGGGTGAAGGCCACAGCGAGAAGGAATCCGGTGAGGATCTGCGTTCCGGTCTGCATCACGCGGAGCTCCTGCAGGAGCTCCTCCCAGTTGCGGTCGGCACGCTCATTGCGCGTCTCATCTCGTCCGTCGAGGCGGTCGTCGTGCTCCGCAGACGGTGTCGCGGGGTCGTCAGATCTCATCCGCCCAGTCTCCCGGGCGCTCTCCGATGCTGTCCAGACACTTGTGCGGTGCCCGAGAAGGAGATCGCGATGACACTGCCCCCGATTCGCGAGTGGTGGTCCGAGCTGTCGCTGGAGGCCCGTGTCGATGTGCTCGGCGATACCGCGCCGCACCTCGGCGAGGGCGTGCGCGAAGAGATCCGCACGATCACGGGAGCCGTGGTCGGCATGACCGAGACGCTGTCGGACGAGGACCTCGACTATGCGCGCTCCGCAGCGCGCGCGGAGGTCGACGCCGCGAGCACCGAGTGATCGACGAGAGTCAGCTCTCGTCGGCGCCCTTCTCCTCGCGCAGACGGGGCACCGTGCGTCGCTCCGGACGAAGCCCTGACTTGTCGGCGTAGAACGCACGGATCCGATCCATGTCGGCCGCGACGTCTCCCGTGAGATCGAGCGTCGGCCCGAGGCCCGTCGTCATCGTGGTGCGGTCGACGAATCCGAGCGTGACCGGCATGCCCGTCTCGCGAGCGATGCGGTAGAACCCCGACTTCCAGTACTCGTTGCCGCCGCGGGTGCCGTCCGGAGTGATCACGAGACCGAAGACGTCGCCGGAGTGGACCTGCGCCACGACATCGTTCACGACACGGGCGGGGTCGGATCGATCGACGGGGATACCGCCCAGGCTCCGCATGATCGGTCCCCGCCATCCGCGGAACAGACTGCTCTTGCCGAGCCAATGCACCTCGATGCGGAGGCGCCAGGCGATGGCGAGCATGAGGACGAAATCCCAGTTCGAGGTGTGGGGCGCACCGATCAGGATCGTCGGGCGTGTGGGGGTTCCCTCTGCGGTGAGGGTCCAGCGGCTGAACGTCCAATACAGTCGGGCGAGGAGTCGTGTGAGCACCCGTCAACCGTAGGGGAGCGGGCCTGTCGTTTCGCTGTCGATCGGCGTGTCGGATTTCGACGCCATCCGTGCGCAGCAGGCGTAGCATCTAATGATGGCCAAGACACAGGACTCCGTCGAGCAGGAAGCACCCGTCGTGCTCCAGCCGCTTCCGGACGCTCTGAACCTGCTCGAAGACGCCGCCGTCGGTTACTGCAGCGGCGGCGTCTGCCACATTCCCGCGTCTCAGACGCAGTAGCGGTCAGACGCCGCCCGGCGATCAGTGGCCGCCGTGCGTGCCTCCGGCGACGTCATCCGCCGGCTTGCGGACGAACGCACTCAGTGCGACGGCAGCCAGCGAGATGATCGCAGCGATGAGGAAGGCCATGCGTGCGCCCGGCGCACCCGCCGCCGCAGTCTCGAGACCCTCGGCCTCTCCCGCGTGGAGGATCGCCGAGTAGGTCACGGTGAGCACGGCCACGCCGGCGGCGCCACCGACCTGCTGGAGCGTGTTGAGCACCGCGGATCCGTGAGAGTAGAGCGAGCGCTGCAGCGAGCCGAGCGAGGCGGAGAACAGCGGAGTGAACGACATCGCGAGACCGACCGACATCACCGCCTGGACGATGATCAGCACCCACCACACGGTGTGCTCGCCCACGGTCGAGTAGTAGAACAGCGCCGCCGACACGAGGATCGTCCCCGGTATCAACAGCGGACGCGTGCCTCGTGCGTCGTAGACGCGACCCATGATCGGACCCAGCAGACCCATCAGCACCGAGCCGGGCAGCAGGATGAGCCCTGACTGGAGCGCGTTGAGCCCCGCGACGTTCTGGAGGTACTGGGGGAGCAGGGTCAGCGTGCCGAACATCGACAGGGCGAGGATCGTCATGATGATGACGGAGAACGTGAAGTTGACCGAGCGGAAGACGCGCAGGTCGAGGAGCGCGTCGTCGATGCGCTGCAGCACGATCTGACGCCAGACGAAGAGCGCGAGCGCGACGGCGCCGACGACGAGCGACGACACGCCGACGACCTCGCCGGAGCCCCCGTGTCCGCCGAACTGGCTCAGACCGAAGACGATGCCGCCGAAGCCGAGCGCCGCGAGGGGGATCGAGACGACGTCGAGCGGAACGGCGCGGGTCTCACCGAGGTTCGTCATCCACTTCGCACCCATGAGCAGCGACACGATGGCGATCGGCAGGACGATGGCGAACAGGGCTCGCCAGTTGAGCGTCTCGAGCACGGCGCCGGCGAGCGTCGGGCCGATCGCCGGAGCGAGCGAGATGACGAGACCGACGCGGCCCATCATGCGACCGCGCGACTGCGGCGGGACGACGTTCATGATCGTGGTCATGAGCAGCGGCATCATGATCCCGGTGCCCGCAGCCTGGATCACGCGGCCGGCGAGGAGGACCTCGAAACCGGGCGCGACCATCGCCACGAGCGTGCCGATCGAGAACGCGGTCATCGCCGCGATGAAGACCTGGCGTGTGGTGAAGCGCTGCAGGATGAACCCGGTGGTCGGGATCACGACGGCCATCGTCAGCATGAACGCGCTCGTCAGCCACTGCCCGAGCTCGGGCGGGATGCCGAGGTCGGCGTTGAGGTGCGGGATCGCGATCCCCATCGTGGTCTCGTTGAGGATCGCGACGAACGCCGCCACCAGCAGCAGCCAGATCACGCGCATGTCGCTGCGGGGGATCTCGCCGGGAGCTGTGGCGGGCGGCGTGGTGATCGAACCGGTGTCGACGGCAGACATGCGGCCTCCTAGGCACAGAAAGAAGAGGGAGGGAGCGCGCGAGTGCGCGAGGAACATTCAGCGTAACCACAGGTTCGGACATTTCATTCCGGATTCGGGTGAATCCGCTGTCGGCGGAGCCAGTTGCACCGGATCGGACCGCAGCGTCGGCGGTGCTGGCTACGCTGACGGGATGAGCATGGGTGGGATGCACGGCGGATTCCGCCGCGTCGATGAGGACACGCAGCGGCGGCTGAATGCCGACGCGCCTCGGATCAGCGGTCTCGGAGCGAGAGTGATCGCCCTGTTCAGGCCCTACAAGTGGCGCATCGTCATCACCGGCGTCCTCGTCGTGCTCGGCGCGGGCATCGCGGTGATCCCGCCCCTCATCGTGCAGCGCATCTTCGACGATGCGCTCTTCCCCGTCGCCGGGGGCGGCCCGCAGATCCAGCTGCTGATCTGGCTGGTCTCGGCGATGGTCGGCCTCTTCCTGCTCTCCGCCGTGCTCGGGGTGGCGCAGACCTGGTTCACATCGACCGTCGGCAACAGCGTCACGGGTGACCTCCGCGTCCGGCTGTTCGAGCATCTGCAGGCGATGGAGCTCGGGTTCTTCACCCGCACGAAGACCGGCGTCATCCAGTCGAGGCTCCAGAACGACGTCGGCGGGGTCTCCGGGGTGCTGACGAACACCGTCACCAGCATCCTGGGAAATGTCGTGACCGTCATCGCCTCGCTCGTCGCGATGATCCTGATCGACTGGCGGCTGACCCTGATCGCCGTGGTGCTGATGCCCTTCCTCATCATCGTGCAGCGCCGCGTCGGCCAGGTGCGGGCGCGCATCGCGGGCGAGACCCAGGAGTCGCTCTCCGAACTCACCTCGATCACGCAGGAGACGCTCAGCGTCTCGGGGATGCTGCTGTCGAAGGCGTTCAATCGGCAGCGCACCGAATCCGCGCGCTATCAGGCGGAGAACCGCAACCAGGTGACCCTGCAGGTGCGACGGGCCATGAGCGGACAGGGGTTCTTCGCCGTCGTGCAGGTGCTCATGGCGAGCGTTCCCGCCGTCATCTACCTCGTCTCGGGATACCTGATCGCGGGTGGCAGCGGGGCGATCACGGCCGGCACCGTCGTGGCGTTCACGACCGTGCAGGCACGGCTGCTCCAGCCGCTCATGGGCCTCATGCGCGTGTCACTCGACCTGCAGACCTCGTCCGCGCTGTTCGCCCGGATCTTCGAGTACCTCGATCTGGTTCCCGAGATCCGCGACGCCCCGGACGCCATCTCGGTCGAGGCCGCGCCGGGGCCTCGCGGCCGCATCGAGTTCCGCGACGTGGTCTTCCGGTATCCCGACGCGGCACCCGACGCGCGCCCCACTCTGCACGGGGTCTCCTTCGTCGCCGAGCCGGGGCAGCACGTGGCGTTCGTCGGTCCCTCGGGAGCCGGCAAGACCACCGTGCTCTATCTCGCTCCACGTCTGTACGAGGTGCGCGGCGGTGCGGTGCTGTTCGCCGGTGAGGACGTGCGCGCCCTCACGCAGGAGTCGATCATCGACAACGTCGGGATCGTGTCGCAGGAGACCTATCTCTTCCACGCGACGATCCGCGAGAACCTGCTGTACGCCAAGCCCGGCGCCACAGAACAGGAGATGATCGCGGCGTGCACCGCGGCGAACATCCACCACATCATCGCGGGCTTCGAGGACGGCTACGACACCGTTGTCGGTGAACGCGGATATCGGCTCTCGGGCGGCGAGAAGCAGCGCATCGCGATCGCGCGGGTGCTGCTCAAGGACCCGCCGGTGCTGCTGCTCGACGAGGCGACCTCCGCTCTGGACACGGTCTCGGAGCGAGTCGTGCAGGAAGCCCTCGACGAGGCGGCCAAGGGGCGCACCACGCTGACCATCGCGCATCGTCTCTCGACGGTGATCGGCGCGGACACCATCCACGTCCTCGAGGCCGGGCAGATCGTCGAGTCGGGCACGCACGCGCAGCTTCTCGCGCACGGGGGGCTCTACGCCGAGCTCGCCGCGCAGCAGGTCGCCGCCTCACGGGTGATCGACACCGAGGCCGTGATCGAAGACGCGGTCACCGGGGGAGTCGCGGCCGCCCTCTCGCACCGCCGCGCCGATCGCGCCCCCGAGGACTCAGCGGGCGCTGATGCCGTCGCGGCTCTCACCGCGCCCGTTCCCCTGCTGGACGCGTCGCGGCCCGATGCGCGCGTCTACCCCGCGGAGGCATGACCGTCACCGCGACGCATCACGCACGGCGGGGTACGAGGGCGCAGACGGTCAGTGGACCGACATTCCGCCGTCGATGAAGATCGACTGTCCCGTGACGTACGACGATCCCGCACCCGCGAGGAACACGGCAGCGCTCGCGAAGTCGGAGGGGAGGCCGTTCCTGCCGATCATCGTGCGAGCGGCGAGCGCGGAGATCTGCGCAGGGTCCTCCTGCAGGCGCGCGTTCAGGGGCGTCAGCACGAAGCCGGGGACGAGCGAGTTGCTCGTCACCCCGGTGCCGCCCCACGCTTCGGCCTCGGAGCGCATGAGCGACTCGACGGCTCCCTTGGAGGCGCCGTAGACACCGCTGCCGACGAAGGCGCGGTGCGCCTGCTGCGAGGTGATGTGGATCAGTCGCCCGTATCCACGCTGCGCCATCCCGGTGGCGAACCTCTGCCCGAGCAGGAACGGCGCGAGGGCGTTCACGGTCATCGTCGCATCCCAGTCCGCCTCCGTGATCTCGGCGAACGGCGGGCGGATGTTGATCCCTGCCGAGTGCACGACGATGTCGGGCTCGCCGAAGGGGGCGACGACCGCGTCGGCCACGGCATGGATGCCGGCGCGGGTGCCGAGGTCGCCGACGATGCCGGCCGCGGTGCATCCGGCATCCGTCAGCTCGTGCACGGTCTCGGCGATCCGCGATTCGCCCCGCGCCACGATGACGGTCGAGGCGCCCGCCCGGGCGAGAGCGGTGGCGATACCCCGGCCGATGCCGGAGCTGCCGCCCGTGATCACGGCGGTGCGTCCGGCGAGGGAGAAGAGCCCGGCGAGGTAGTCGTCGGGGAGGTGCTGGTCGTTCATGAAGCTCCTGAGGCGGTCTCTCACCAGGCCAGCGCGGCCGTGATGCGGGGGTCGGGTCGTGCGCGATCGAACTCGGGCAGAGCCTCCAGCTCGGCGACGAAGGACGACACGAGTGCCGCGTACTCGGGATCGGGGTGCGTGCGGGCGATGTCGACGAGCGGGGGCAGATCCATCGCCAGGATCAGTTCGAGTCGGGCGCTCACGGCCTCGGCAGCGCCCGCCGCGTGCAGGATCCGGATGCCGCCGCGCAGCGCGCCGATGTAGTCGCGCAGCACGGGGAGCTGCGCCTTGCCCTGCGTGATCGACGTCCCGTCGGCCCGCAGCCGCCAGCGCACCACCACATCGGGGATCACGTCGAAGGCGCGAGCACGCGTGTACATGGTCTGGGCGACGATCTGGTCCTCGTAGGCGACCCCTTCGGGGAAGCGCAGATCGTCCCAGAGCTCGAGACGGCTGATCTTCGACCAGGCGACGATGTTGGAGCCGGCGTGCGGATGCTCATGGATCGTCGTCGCGAGCCGCTCCGGGTCTGTGGCCGCGGACACCCACGGCTGCACGCGCCCCGGGACATAGCGCTCGCCGTCGAACCGCGTGCGCACATACGCGCCCGCGACGAAGTCGCTGCCCGTCTCGGCGAGGGTGTTCGTGAGCCTCTCGAGAGCGGTGGGGGTCAGTTCGTCGTCGCCGTCGAGGAAGCCGACCAGCGGGGTGTCCACGAGATCCAGCGCGACGTTGCGCGCCGCGCCGAGTCCGCGCGACGCCTCGTGCGCGATGTGCCGGAACCGCGGGTCGTCCTCCGCCGCCGCACGGAAGATCGCGCCCGTCTCGTCGCGGGAGCCGTCGTCGACGAGGATCGCGTGCCAGCGCCGTTCGGTCTGCGCGCGCAGCGAGTCGAGTGCGTCCGGTGCGAACCCGGCGATGTCGCGTCCGGGAACGATGACGGTCACGAGGGGGGATGCAGCGGTCACGAGCCGAGTCTAGGGCCGGGATGTCGACGCGGGACGCGCCCTGCGTCACATGTCGCCGACGCTGCGGACGGAGTCGGCGACGAGGGCCGCGAGGCGTTCGGGCGCGTCGTCCGGCAGCGGTTCGCGGCCGAAGGTGAAGCGCACGGCGGTCTGAGCGACGACGGGATCGATGCCGCAGGCGAGCAGCACGTGCGAGGGCTCGTCGCTGCCGGCAGCGCAGGCGGAGCCGCTCGAGGAGACGACACCCCGACGCTCCAGCTCCAGCAGCACGGCCTCACCGCTGACGCCCCCGAGGGTGAAAGACGCCGTACCGGGCAGCCGCTCGACCGGATCGCCCGTGAGCTCGGCGCCGGGTACGAGTGCGCACACGGCGTCGATGAACCGTCGCGTCGCGACCCCCACACGGGCCGCGACGGCCTCGCGCTCGGACTCGGCGAGCTCGAGCGCGGTCGCGAGCCCGACGGCGCCCGCGACGTTCTCGGTGCCGGAGCGGCGCCCGCGCTCCTGACCGCCACCGTGCAGCAGCGGCTCCATCGGCACGCGGCCGCGCACAGCGAGGGCGCCGATGCCCTTGGGTGCCCCGAGCTTGTGCCCGGCGATCGCGATGGCATCGGCTCCTGATCCCGCCAGTGCGAGCCACCCCGCCGACTGCACGGCATCCATGTGCACCGGCACACCCGCCTTCCGCGCGACGCCCGTGAGGGCGGGGAGGTCCTGGATCGTGCCGATCTCGTTGTTGGCGTGCCCGAGAGCGATGAGAGACGTGTCGTCGCGCATCACGGTGTGCAGCGAGTCCGGGGTGATCCGCCCTCGCCGGTCCACGGGCACGTGCGACACCTCGACGCCGTGGAAGCGGCGCAGATACTCGGCCGACTCGAGGATCGACTCGTGCTCGATCGGCGACACGATGAGATGGCGGCGTCCCTCGGCGAGTGCGGCCAGGACGATGCCCTTCACCGCGAGGTTGTTCGCCTCGGTGCCCCCTGCGGTGAACACGATGTCGCCGGTGCGCATGCCGAGCACCCGTGCCACGCGCGAACGGGCGTCCTCGAGTGCGCTCGCCGCGGCCTCGCCGACCGTGTGATGGCTCGACGGATTGCCGAACACCGACGTGAGGTACGGCGTCATCGCCTCCAGCACCTCGCGGCGCACCGGGGCCGTCGCGGCATGGTCGAGGTAGATCATGGCTCAGTCGATCCGGACGTCCAGGCCGAGATCCAGGGCCCGCGACGAGTGGGTGAGGGCGCCGACCGAGATCACGTCGACGCCGGTCGCGGCGATGTCGCGGACCGTCTCGAGGCTCACGCCGCCCGAGGCCTCGACCTGGGCGCGACCGGCGATCACGGCGACGCCGGCGCGGAGCTCGTCGAGTGTGAAGTTGTCGAGCAGGACGGTGTGCGCGCCGCCGGCGAGGACGTCTGCGATCTGATCGAGGCGGTCGACCTCGACCACCACGTGGGTCGTGTGCGGCAGGCGGGACAGGGCTTCGCGGAGGGCGGTCGCCAGGTCGGCTCCGGAGCGCTGCAGCACCGCCAGGTGGTTGTCCTTCGCCATCACGGCGTCGGACAGCGAGTACCGGTGGTTGTGCCCGCCCCCGCTGACCACGGCGTGGCGTTCGACGGCGCGCAGACCCGGTGTGGTCTTGCGGGTGTCGGCGATCCTGGCGTGCGTCGAGGCGACCGCGTGCACATATGCGGCCGTGACCGTGGCGATCCCGCTCATCCGCTGGGTGAAGTTCAGCGCGATCCGCTCGGCGGTCAGGATGCTGCGTGCGGTGCCCGTCACCGAGGCGAGGACGTCTCCTGCGACGAACTCGTCGCCGTCTCCGACGTGCACGTCGATCCGCAGGGTCGGGTCGGTGAGGGCGAATGCCGCCGTGAAGACCTCGCCGCCGCTGAACACACCGGGCTCGCGTGCGACGAGATCGGCTGTCGCCGTCGCATCGGCGGGCAGCAGGGTGGAGCTGGTGAGATCGCCCCAGGGTGCGTCCTCTTCGAGTGCTGCGCCGACGACGCGGGTGATGATGGCGGGGGTGAGCATCAGACGGTCTCCAAGACGGGGGCGATGGCGGATTCGAGATGGTGCGATCCCACGGACTCGGTGCGTGCGAGCGCGGCGGTCGCCGTCGCGGCGGCGAGCGTGAGGAGGTTGGCGTCCTCGTGGTCGGCGATGCTCTGCAGGGGGAGGGGCTGCGCCGCCCAGACCGCGATCGTGTCGCACGCGCGACGGATGCCCTCGGCGCTGCGGAGGAGGCCGACCTCGTCCCACATCAGTCGTTGCAGCGCGGCGCGGGTGAACGGCACGGCATGCGTGTTGCGCGCAGCGGAGACAGGTGCGGGCGGCGCGACCGGGCGCGTGTCGGATGCGGCGGGCCAGGGCAGCGCGAGCGCCGCAGCGGCACGGGCTCCGAAGACAGCGCCCTCGAGGAGCGAGTTGGAGGCGAGCCGGTTCGCCCCGTGCACGCCGGTGCGCGCCGTCTCGCCCACGGCGAAGAGGCCGGGGATCGTCGTGCGCCCGTCGGTGTCGGTGACGATGCCGCCCATGAGGTAATGCGCCGCGGGAGTGACGGGGATCGGGGTCGTGGACCAGTCGAAACCGCGTTGGCGTGTGACTCGATCGATCGTCGGGAAACGGCGTCGAAGCGTCTCGGCTCCGAGCATCGTGGCGTCGAGTCGCACCGGCGAGCCCTGCTCCGCGGCGCGGCGGGCGATGGCCCGGGCGACGACATCGCGCGGGGCGAGCTCTCCGTCGGGGTGGCTCTCGAGGGTGAAGCGGCGTCCCTCGTCGTCGATGAGCGTCGCGCCCTCGCCGCGGACGGCTTCGGACACGAGGAACGCGGGACCCGCCGCCAGGATCGTCGGGTGGAACTGCACGAACTCGAGATCCGCGACGGCGGCACCGGCGCGGATCGCCGCGGCGATCCCGTCACCGGTCGTGCCCTCGGGATTGGTGGTGTGGGAGTAGAGATGACCGGCGCCGCCGGTCGCGAGCACCACGGCATCCGCCTCGAGGACCGTCGAGACGTCGTCGATCAGCAGCCGGACGCCGCGGGCGGTGCCGTCGGTCACGACCAGATCGAGGAGGAACGCGTTCTCCACGACGCTGACGTCCGACGCGCGAGTGGCCGCGACGAGTGTCCCCGCGATCGCGGCCCCCGTCGCGTCGCCCCCGGCGTGCACGATGCGTGCGCGACTGTGCGCGGCCTCGCGGCCGCGGAGGAGGGAGCCGTCGGCGGAACGGTCGAAGGCGACTCCGCGCGCGATCAGCTCGGCGATCCGCTCGGCGGCGCCGTCGACGAGGATCTCGACCGCCGCGGGATCCGCGAGACCCGCCGCAGCGGTCAGAGTGTCCGCCGCATGCAGCGCGGGAGAGTCGTCGGGACCGTACAGACCGGCGACGCCGCCCTGCGCGTATCCCGTGCATCCGTCGCCGAGCGATCCCTTGGTCACCACGGTCACCGAATGTCCCCGCTCGTGGGCGTGCAGCGCTGCGGAGAGCCCGGCGATGCCGGAGCCGACGACGATCAGGTTCATCGCGTGCCCGCCGTCACCGGGGGCCTGGCTGCGAGCATCCGCTCCAGTGCGACGCGGGCGGGATCCGCGACATCGGGGGTCACCGTGATGCGGTTCGGCGTGCGCCCCGCGACGAGCTCCTCGAGCACCCAGGCCAGGTATCCCGGGTGGATCCGGTACATCGTCGAGCAGGGGCAGACGACGGGATCGAGGCAGAAGATCTCGTGCTGCGGGAACTGCGCGGCCAGGCGGCGCACGAGGTTGATCTCGGTGCCGATCGCGAAGGTCGTGGGTTCGGTCGCCGCGGCGATCGCCCGGCGGATGTAGTCGGTCGAGCCCGCCTCGTCGGCGGCGTCGACCACATCCATGGGGCACTCGGGGTGCACGATCACCCGCGCGCCCGGGTGCTCGGCGCGCGCCTGATCGATCTGCGCGACGGTGAAGCGGCGGTGCACCGAGCAGAACCCGTGCCACAGGATGACGCGGGAGTCGACTAGGTCGGATGCCGTGGAGCCGCCGAGCGCCTTGCGGGGATTCCACATCGGCATCTGCTCCAGCGGCACACCCATCGCCTTGGCCGTGTTGCGTCCGAGGTGCTGGTCGGGGAAGAACAGCACTCGCTGTCCTCGTTCGAAGGCCCACTCGAGCACGGTCTGCGCGTTCGACGACGTGCAGACGATGCCGCCGTGCCTGCCGACGAAGCCCTTGATCGCGGCGGAGGAGTTCATGTACGTCACGGGGATCACCGGCACCCGGCCCGCGGCATCCCGGGCCTCGAGATCGCCCAGCACCTCGGCGAGCTGCTCCCAGCAGTCCTCCACCTGGTCGATGTCGGCCATGTCGGCCATCGAGCAGCCGGCTGCGAGGTTCGGCAGGATCACGGCCTGCTCGGGGCCGGAGAGCAGGTCGGCCGTCTCCGCCATGAAGTGCACGCCGCAGAAGATGATCGCCTCGGCGTCCGCCCGATCCTTCGCCGCCGTGGCGAGCTGGAACGAGTCGCCGACATAGTCGGCGTGGCGCACGACCTCCTCGCGCTGGTAGAAGTGCCCGAGGATCACGGCGCGGTCGCCCAGGGTCGCCTTCGCGGCCCGGATGCGCGCGTCGAGCTCGTCCTCGCTCGCCTCGCGGTAGGCCGCGGGGAGTTCGCCCTGCCGGGGCGAGCCCGTCGGGATGACATCGCCCATCGAGGAGCCGGGGCCGTATCCGGGACGCGCGTCGAAGTCCCAGGGGCCCGCTGCGAGGTCGGTGGTGCAGGTCGCGTCGGTCGATGCGCCCGACACGATCGACTGGATCGCGTGGTCGACGGATGCGTCGGGCGGCAGGATCGACGGATTCGGAACGAAGGTGATGCTCATCGGGTGCTCGTTTCCTCGGGGCCGAGAGGACCGTGATCGGCCAGCTCGACATCGGTGTTGTAGCGGTAGAGGCGGGCAGGGCGGTGGCTGCCGGTGCGGAACTGATCGGTGGGGAGCAGATTGCCCGCAGATTCGACCTGGCGCCGGAAGTTGGCCGGATCCAGATGCTTGCCGAGGATCGCCTCGTAGGCTTCTCGGAGGTCGGCGAGGGTGAACTCGGCGGGAAGGAATCCGTGCGCGACCCGGCTGTAGCCGACCTTGCTGCGCAGTCGCCACAGGGCGTAGTCGACGATCTTGCCGTGGTCGAAGGCGAGCGGGGGCAGCTCGTCGAGATCGAACCAGCGAACGTTCTCGGGTGCTCGGCCCGAGGCGCGGTGCGCCGCGCTCTGCGCGTCGACGTCGTCCTGGCGCAGCAGCGCCCAGTACACGATCGACACCACGCGCGTGGGGGAGCGGTCGACGGCTCCGAAGGCGTAGAGCTGCTCGAGGTAGCTCGGAGTCAGACCGGTGGTCTCGGCGAGGGTCCTGGCCGCGGCGTCGACGGGCGACTCGGCGGCGGTGAGCCATCCGCCGGGCAGCGCCCACTGGTCGGCGAACGGCTCGCGAGTGCGCAGCACGAGCGGCAGCGCGAGCACCGCTGAGCCGTCGGCGGTGCGACGCAGCGTGAGGATCACCGTGGAGACGGCGACATCGATGCCCGAGCTTTGAGTCATTGGTACCTTAACCTCCGAGATCGATCTTAGTGTCATCGCGACCCTTACTGCACCTGTGTGACGCCCCGGTTGCCGAGGCCGAAACGTTATAGATGAGCGTTCCGAACGCTTGTCGCCCGGAAAGGGATTTGTTAGGTTACTGTCCTAACAAATCCCTTTCCCGGGGGTCTGTCACGGGTCCCATCCGGGGCCCGGCTCCATCCGGAGATCCCTCCTGCAGTGCAGCACCGAGAGGAAATACAGAATGATCCGTAACGGAAGGCGCAAGATCGCGCTCACCGCTGTGGCGGGGGCATCCGTCCTCGCCCTGGGTTTGACCGCCTGTGGCGCAGGCGGCAGCAGCGAGGGGAGCGGTGGCGACGGCGACCGCGCGCTTCGCGTCTGGGCGGGCAGCCAGACCCCGATCACCGCGAACTACAACCCGTTCGCGCCGACGGTGCTCCACGGAGCCCTCGGCCCCATCTACGAACCGCTGTTCTTCTTCAACAAGACCGCGGACTCCGATCCCGTCGGACTCATCGGCGACTCGTACGAGTACAACGAGGACGGCACGGTGATCACGATCACCATCAAGCCGGACCTCACCTGGAGCGACGGCGAGCCGCTCACGGCCGCCGATGTCGCCTTCTCCTTCGGCTATGAGGCGAACAACCCCGAGGGCAACGGTCTCGTCTCGGCGGAGGCGACCGACGACACCACGGTCGTGCTCACCTACGCGACCGCCCAGTACACGACCGAGTTCCAGCGCCTCGGCTCGACCTACATCCTCCCCGAGCACATCTGGGCCGATGTCACCGACTTCGCGAACTTCGCGAACGAGGAGCCCGTGGGGTCCGGCCCGTACGTCGTCGACAAGACGACGAGCGAGTCCTACACCCTCGTCGCGAACGAGAACTTCCGCGGCGCCGACGAGCTCGGCGTCAAGAAGGTCCAGTACATCGCGGTGGACAACAACCAGACCGCACAGGACCTGCTCGCGGCCGGACAGCTCGACTGGACCGGGATGTTCATCCCGAACCCCGACGATGTCACGGGCAACGGAGCGATCGAGTGGATCAACACCCCGCAGGACCCGACCGTGCTCTACACCTGCTCGAACGCCGAGCTGGGCTGTGCCGGACCGCAGACCGACGTCGCCGTGCGGCAGGCGCTGAACGTCGCGATCGACCGCGCCGCCATCAAGGACAAGGCGTTCGTCGGACTCACCGGCGACATCTCGCCGGCCTTCACGCTGCTCCCTCGCGATGAGAAGTGGCTCGCCGACCCGGCCAACGAGGTCAGCCCGCAGGAGGCGGATGCTGCCGAGGCAGGCTCGATCCTCGAGGCGGCCGGCTACACCAAGGGGTCCAGCGGCATCTACGAGAAGGACGGAGTGCCCGTCGAGCTCAGCCTGATCTCGGTCGACGGATGGACGGACTACAACGACGCCGCGAAGCTGATCGCCGAGCAGGCGGAGGCGGCCGGCATCAAGGTCACCGCCTCGACCGTGCAGTGGCAGGAGTTCTCCGACGCCCGCCAGGGCGGCGACTACCAGCTCATCGTCGGCGGTGTCATCGGCACCTCCGTGGCGGACCCGTTCCAGATCTACCGTGACTGGTTCGGCGGAACGACGGTCGAATCGACCGCTCCCGTCGGCACCGAGGTGCCCGCAGGACGCTGGAACTTCAGCCGCTACAGCAACCCGGTCGTCGATCAGGCGATCCAGGCGGCGGTCAGCACGGACGACGAGGCCGAGAAGCAGGCCCTGTACGGCACCATTCAGACCGAGATCGTGCGCGACCTGCCGTACATCCCGCTCGTCGTCAACGCGACGCAGACCTTCTACAACACGAAGGACTTCACGGGCTGGCCGACGGAGGACGATCTCTACGCCTTCCCGCCGTCCTGGGGCGCGATCGCGGCGGGATACATCCTGACGCAGCTGCAGCCGGTCAAGTAGCGAATGGAGTCGGGGGAGCAGGAAGCACGGTCTGTGACATGAAGTTCTATGCACGAAGAATCGGGTTCTACGCGTTCACGCTGTGGGCCGCGATCTCACTCAACTTCCTGCTTCCCCGGCTCATGCCGGGGAACCCGGCGGACATCATGATCGCCAAGATGCAGCGGGCGGGTGGCGAGGTCTCCGAGACCACGATCCGCAACATCAAGCTGCTCCTCGGCGGTGATGACTCCTCTCTCTGGGAGCAGTACATCGCGTACTGGGGGCGGATGCTCCAGGGCGACCTGGGCATCTCGGTGACGAAGTTCCCCACCCCCGTGAGCGAGCTGATCAGCCAGGCGCTGCCGTGGACCCTCGTCCTCGTCGGCACGGTGACCGTCATCTCCTTCATCCTGGGCGTCGTACTCGGCGCCTGGGCGGGGTGGAAGCGGGGGACCTGGGTCGACCACCTCATCCCCGCGACGACCGTGCTGCAGTCGATCCCCTATTTCTGGATGGCGCTGCTGCTCGTCTCGATCTTCGCCGTCGGCCTCGGCTGGTTCCCGATCTTCGGCGGCTACGACGTCTTCGAGTTCCCCGACGGCCCCGAGCCGACGTGGGCGTTCTTCACGAACGCGCTCTCGCACGCCATCCTCCCCGCACTCACCATCGTGATCTCCTCGGTGGGCGGCTGGATGTTCGGGATGCGCAACATGATGGTGCAGACCATGGCCGAGGACTACGTCCTGACCGCCGAGGCCAAGGGGCTCCGCCCCCGACGCATCATGACGACCTACGCCGCGCGCAACGCCGCGATCCCGTCGATCGCAGGGTTCTCGATCACGCTCGGATTCGTCGTCGCCGGGTCCATCGTGATGGAGCAGGTGTTCACCTATCCGGGCATCGGCAAGCTGATGTTCCAGGCGGTCACGAACAACGACTACGCGCTGATGCAGGGACTCTTCCTCGTCATCACGATCACGGTGCTCGCCGCCAACTTCATCATGGACCTCGTCTATGGCTTCATCGACCCGAGGGCTCGCCAGAATGTCTGACACCGAGAACACAGCGCTGATCACCAGGGATCAGCCCACGACCCAGCCCGCGAGCACCATCTCGCTGGCGACTCAGCGCGGACGCAAGCGACGGCGCGTGCTCCCCATCACGTCGCCGAAGTTCGTCGTCGGCGCGATCCTCGTGCTGTCGATCGTGCTGTTCGCGATCATCGCGCCGATCTTCTCGCAGAACCCGCGCAGCACCGACAACCCGGCTCTGCTGCCGCCGTCGCCGGAGCATCTGCTCGGAACCACCAAGCTCGGCAACGACATGTTCGCGCAGCTCGCGATCGGCGCACAGGGGTCCCTTCTCGTGGGCGTGGTCGCCGGCGGCATCGCGATCGTCCTGTCGCTGGTGTTCGGCGTCCTCGCCGGATACCTCGGCGGATGGCGGGAGGATGCTCTCGCCCTGCTCACCAACGTGATGATCGTGATCCCCGGCCTGCCCCTCGTGATGGTCATCGCCTCGTTCGTGCCGCAGCGCAGCTGGCAGCTGGTCGCGTTCGTCCTCGGCATCACCTCGTGGGCCGGTGCGGCGTACGTGCTGCGACTGCAGACGCGCTCGCTGCGGACGCGCGACTACGTCTACGCGTCGAAGGTCGCGGGGGAGCGGTCGTTCCGCGTCATCCTCGTCGAGATCATGCCGAACCTGCTGCCGCTGCTCACGGCGCAGTTCCTCTTCGCGATCATCTTCGCGATCCTCGGCGAAGCGGGGCTGTCGTACCTGGGCCTCGGACCGAACTCGTCGATCACGTGGGGCACGATCCTCAACGACGCGCAGTCCGGCCAGGCGCTCGGTCGCGGTGCCTGGTGGTGGTTCGTGCCGCCCGGCATCATGATCGCCCTCCTCGGTGCGGGCCTCGCCCTCATCAACTTCGCGATCGACGAAGTCATCAACCCCAAGCTGCGCAATGCACCAGACGCCGCGCGTCGCGTGCGCAAGGCCGCCAAGACGAAGGGGGTCGCCGCGTGAGCGCTCCGGATGCCGTGCTCTCCGCGCGGAACGTGTCGATCGAGTACGAGGTGGACCCGCCCGTGAAGGCGGTTCGCGACGTCACTCTCACTCTGAACCGGGGTGAGATCCTCGGACTCGCGGGTGAATCGGGGTGCGGCAAGACCACGCTCGCCTACGGGATGAACCGTCTGCTCAAGGCCCCGGCGCTCATGACGAGCGGCGAGATCGTGTTCCACGACCGCGACGGCAGTGACATCGACGTCGTCGCGCTCGACGGAGACGGCCTCCGCGCCTTCCGCTGGGACAAGATCTCGATGGTCTTCCAGGGAGCGATGAACTCGCTCAACCCCGTGATCAGCGTCCGGGCGCAGATCTTCGACATCTTCGACACGCATCGTCCCGGCATGTCGAAGAAGGACAAGCAGGCGCGCGCCGAGGAGCTGCTGACCCTGGTCGGGGTCGATCCGGCGAGACTGACGAGCTTCCCGCATGAGCTCTCGGGAGGCATGCGTCAGCGCATGATGATCGCCATGGCGCTCGCGCTGGATCCGCAGGTGATGATCATGGACGAGCCCACCACCGCGCTCGACGTCGTGGTGCAGCGGGGCATCATCCGCGAGATCATGCGGCTGCGCGAGAGGCTCGGCTTCGCCGTGATCTTCATCACGCACGACCTGCCGATGCTGATCGAGATCAGCGACCGGATCGCGGTCATGCTCCAGGGGCAGATCGTCGAGGAGGGCACGGCCGAGGAGATCTACCGCACGCCGCAGCACGAGTACACGAAGAGACTGCTCTCGAGCTTCCCGAGTCTCACCGGCGAGCGTGGCGACTTCGTCCGCACCGGAAACCAGCCCAGTCAGGAGGAGGTCCGATGAGCATCGCGACGCTGGAGGCACGCCACCTCGTCAAGGACTTCACTCTGCGCTCCGGTCTGAAGACGTCGACCCTGCATGCCGTGAAGGACGTGTCGTTCACCCTCGAGTCCGGCAGGACGATCGCTCTGGTCGGCGAGTCCGGATCGGGCAAGTCGACCATCGCCCGGATGCTCATGAAGCTCGAGACTCCGACGAGCGGCCAGATCCTGCTCGACGGCCACGAGACGGGCACGCGCGGACGCGCCGTCGAGCGCTACCGCTCGCAGGTGCAGATGGTGTTCCAGGACCCGTTCGCGTCGCTCAACCCCTTCCATTCGATCCTCCACCACCTCGAGCGGCCGATCCGCCTGCACCATCCCTCGCTGTCGGGTGCGCAGGTGCGCGAGCGTGCGATCGAGCTCCTCGAACGCGTGCGGCTGTCGCCGGGGGAGAGCTTCGCCGACCGACGCCCGCACGAGCTCTCCGGCGGTCAGCGCCAGCGTGTGGCGATCGCCCGGGCGCTCGCGCCCGGCGCGCGATTCATCGTCGCCGACGAGCCGGTGTCGATGCTCGACGTGTCGATCCGACTCGGGGTGCTGAACCTGCTGGCGGATCTGCAGCGCGAGGACGATCTCGGCGTCCTCTACATCACGCACGACCTCGCGACGGCTCGGCATTTCAGCGACGAGATCATGGTGCTCTACAAGGGCGACGTGGTCGAGCGCGGCCCCGCCGACGAGGTGATCCTCAACCCGCAGCACGAGTACACGAAGACTCTTCTGGGGGCGGCACCCGAACCCGAGAACCTGGGTCGCCTGCGTGATGAGGTGCGCGCCGAGCTCGCCGGTTTCTGAGCATCCGCTCCGGTCGCGCTTCCCGCCGCGCTCGGTCGCACCGAGCGACGGGAGCGCGACCGGAACGCGTGCCTCGACGGACACAGGCGACCGGCTAGACTGATGCCACAACTGAAGACAGGCCGAATGACCCACGCGGGAGAGCCCCGGCGAATGCAGCCGGGCACCGAAGGAGCAAGCCTCCCCGCCAATCTCTCAGGTACGCGTACCGCGCGGTTCCGGCCACTCTGAAAAGCGAGAACGAGCGATGCTGTAGCGCACGTGATCCGCCGACGGTGAAAGCCCAGTCTCTGGGCGAAGCTCTCAGGCCCATGACAGAGGGGGAGTTCCGAGGAACGGCGTCGTCGCTGTTCCGCCCGACCCAGCCCGGGAGAACTCCATGTCCGACCCTCGCTATACCCCGCTCCGCACTCGCCATGAGGCGCTCGGCGCATCGTTCACCGACTTCGGCGGCTGGCAGATGCCGGTGCGCTACACGTCGGACCTCGCCGAGCACCATGCCGTGCGCGATGCCGCCGGGATCTTCGACATCTCGCACATGGCCGAGTTCACCGTGCGCGGCGCGGACGCCTCGGCGTTCCTCGACCATGCGCTCGCCGGACGCCTGTCCGCTCTCGCGGTCGGCAAGGCCAAGTACTCGCTCCTGCTCGCCGAGACCGGCGGCATCATCGACGACGTCATCGTCTACCGCCTCGAGGACGATGACTTCCTCGTCATCTCGAACGCCGGAAACCGGGATGCCGTGCGCGAGGCCTTCGGCGCCCGCACCGGCTCGTTCGACGTCGTCGTCGCCGACGTCTCCGACGAGTACGCCCTGATCGCCGTCCAGGGGCCGCAGGCCGAGGCGATCGTCGCCGCGACCGCGGGCATCGCCGACGTCAGCATCCCGTGGGACGTGCAGAAGTACTACGCCTGGGCCTCGGCGAGCTTCCGCGATCGTCCGCTGCTGCTCGCCCGCACCGGGTACACCGGCGAAGACGGCTTCGAGCTTCTCGTCGCGGCCGACGACGCGGCCGACCTGTGGGATGCGGTGCTCACGGCCGGCGCGCCGCACGGCCTCGTCCCGGCGGGGCTCGCGGCCCGCGACACCCTCCGTCTGGAGGCGGGGATGCCGCTGTACGGACATGAGCTGACCCTCGACACCAAGCCGGTGCAGGCGGGACTCGGCCGCGTCGTGGTCGCCGCGAAGGAGTCCTTCGTCGGGAAGGACGGCCTGGACGCCGCCCCTGACGCCCCCGTGCTCGTCGGCCTCGTCGCCGAGGGGAAGCGCGCGGGTCGCGCCGGGTACTCGGTCGTCGATGCGGACGGCGCGGTGCTCGGCGAGATCACCAGCGGCGCGCTCAGCCCGACGCTCGGACACCCGATCGCGATGGCGTACGTGACGCCGTCTTCCGCTGCGGAGGGAACCGCAGTATTCCTTGATGTGCGGGGGACCAGCATCCCCGCGACCGTGACCGCCCTGCCTTTCTATCGGAGGACCAAATGACCGACCTCAACGCGCTCCACTACACCGACGAGCACGAATGGATCGCCGCTGACGGCGGCACCGCGACCATCGGCATCACCGACTATGCGGCCGAGAAGCTCGGCGACGTGGTCTTCGTCGAACTCCCCGCCGTCGGCACCGAGATCACCGCGGGTTCCGTCGTGGGCGAGATCGAGTCGACCAAGTCCGTCGGCGAGCTCTACGCGCCGGTCACCGGCACGGTCGTCGAGATCAACGACGCCGTCGTCGACGACCCCTCGCTCGTCAACGCCGAGCCGTTCGCGGGCGGCTGGCTCATCAAGGTCTCCGTCGCCGACGGTGCCCTCGAGGGACTGATGGACCGCGACGCGTACGTCGCTCTGACGGAGGGCTGATCCACCCGTGACCTCTTTCGCCGATCGTCACATCGGAACCACCGCAGCCGCCCAGCGTCAGATGCTCGACGCGCTGGGCGTCGCGTCGGATCTCGAGGACTGGAGCCCTGTCGAGGCGCTGATGCGCCAGGCGGTGCCCGCCTCGATCTACACCGCCGCGAACGATGACTCCGTGATCCCGCGCGCCGCCAGCGAGACCGAGGCCCTCGCCGAGCTGCGTGCGCTGGCCGCGCGCAACACGGTGAACCGGCCGATGATCGGTCTCGGGTACTACGGAACCATCACCCCCCAGGTGATCCAGCGCAACGTGCTCGAGAACCCGTCGTGGTACACGGCGTACACGCCGTACCAGCCGGAGATCTCGCAGGGGCGTCTCGAGGCGCTCATCAACTTCCAGACGATGGTGGCTGAGCTCACGGGGCTCTCCACCGCCAACGCGTCGATGCTCGACGAATCCACGGCGGTCGTCGAGGGGATGCTGCTCGCCCGTCGTGCGTCGAAGACCGGCTCGAACGTGTTCGCGGTCGACGCGGACGCCTTCCCGCAGACGGCGGCGCTCCTCGCGGCGCGCGCCGAGGCGGTCGGCATCGAGCTCGTGACCGTCGACTTCGCCGCAGGCGAGGAGCTGCCCGCCGAGCTGTTCGGCGTGTTCGTGCAGTATCCCGCGGCGTCGGGACGCGTCTGGGATCCGAGCGCCGTGATCGACGCGGCACACGTCGCAGGCGGTCTCGCGGTGGTCGCCGCCGATCTGCTCGCGCTGACGCTCATCGCGTCGCCCGGGTCGCTCGGTGCCGACGTGGCGGTCGGTACGACTCAACGCTTCGGCGTGCCGATGGGATTCGGCGGCCCGCACGCGGGCTACATGGCGGTTCGTGCAGGTCTCGAGCGTCAGCTTCCCGGTCGTCTCGTCGGCGTCTCGGTCGACGCCGACGGCAGGCCCGCGTACCGACTGTCGCTGCAGACGCGCGAGCAGCACATCCGCCGCGAGAAGGCGACGAGCAACATCTGCACCGCCCAGGTGCTCCTCGCCGTCATGGCATCGATGTACGCCGTGTACCACGGCCCCGAAGGGCTCCGTGCGATCGCCGCGGAGGCAGCGGCGAAGGCCGCGCTGCTGCGTGACTGGCTCACGGACGCGGGTGTCGAGGTCGTGCACGACGCGTTCTTCGACACGATCCGCGCTCGCGTGCCCGGGCGCGCCGCCGAGATCGTCGAGGCGGCTCATGCCGACGGCATCCTGCTGCGCGCGAACGATGCCGACACCGTGAACATCGCCGTCGACGAGACGACCACGGTCGCCGACCTCCACCGCGTCGCCCAGGTGTTCGGCGGCAAGCGCGAGCGCGCATTCGGATTCTTCGGCATCGGCGCGGCCGGCGCCCTGCCCGAGGCTCTCCACCGGCAGGACGAGTACCTCACCCACCCGGTGTTCCACGCGCACCGCAGCGAGACCGCCATGATGCGGTACCTGAAGAGCCTCGCGGATCGCGACTACGCGCTCGACCGCGGCATGATCCCGCTCGGCTCCTGCACCATGAAGCTTAACGCCGCCACCGAGATGGCGTCGATCACGTGGCCGGAGTTCGCGGGCATCCACCCGTTCGCCCCGGCATCCGACGTGGCCGGGTATCTCGACCTCGTCGACCAGCTCGAGGCCTGGCTGGCCGAGGTGACCGGGTACGACGCGGTGTCGCTGCAGCCCAACGCGGGCTCGCAGGGCGAGCTCGCCGGTCTCCTCGCGATCCGCGGCTACCACCTGGCGAACGGCGACGATCAGCGCACGGTGTGCCTGATCCCGTCGTCGGCGCACGGCACGAACGCGGCATCCGCCGTCCTCGCGGGCATGAAGGTCGTGGTCGTCGCGTGCGACGAGCTCGGGAACGTCGACCTGGCCGACCTCCGCGCCAAGATCGACGCCCATGCCTCCGAGCTGTCGGCGCTGATGATCACGTACCCGTCGACGCACGGCGTCTACGAGCAGGACGTGGTCGAGATCACGTCCGCCGTGCACGGCGCGGGCGGTCAGGTGTACGTCGACGGCGCGAACCTCAACGCGCTCCTGGGCTACGCCCGGTTCGGAGATCTGGGCGGCGACGTCTCGCACCTGAACCTCCACAAGACGTTCGCGATCCCGCACGGCGGTGGGGGACCCGGAGTGGGACCCGTCGCCGCGAAGGCGCACCTCGCACCCTTCCTGCCCTCGCATCCGCTCGCGCAGCGGGCCGAGCACGCCGGGGGATTCGTCTTCGAGGGCGGTCCGGTCTCGGCGGCTCCCTACGGGTCGGCGGGCATCCTCCCGATCTCCTGGGCGTATGTGCGCATGATGGGTGCCGACGGGCTCCGGCACGCGACCGCTGCCGCGGTGCTGTCGGCGAACTACATCGCCGCTCGCCTCGGCGAGCACTATCCGGTGCTGTACGCGGGTGAGAACGGACGGGTCGCGCACGAGTGCATCCTCGACCTGCGTCCTCTCAAGGAGGCGACCGGCATCACGGTCGACGACGTCGCGAAGCGCCTCATCGACTACGGCTTCCACGCGCCCACCATGTCGTTCCCCGTGGCGGGGACGCTGATGGTCGAGCCCACGGAGTCGGAGGATCTCGGAGAGATCGAGCGGTTCATCGAGGCGATGATCATGATCAAGGCCGAGGCTGATGCCGTCGCCGCCGGCCGGTGGCCTGCCGACGACAACCCTCTCGTCCATGCGCCGCACACCGCGGTCTCGCTGATCGCGGGGGAGTGGAACCACGCCTACACGCGCGAGGACGCCGCCTACCCGGTGCACGCCCTCGTCGCGGGCAAGTACTGGCCGCCGGTGCGTCGCATCGACCAGGCCTACGGCGACCGGAATCTGGTGTGCGCCTGCCCGCCGATCGAGGCCTTCGCCTGAGTCGGCCAGCGCCGAGAGGCGGCGTCGTGTCCCACCCGGATGCGGCGCCGTCGCTCGTTTCCGTGCATTTCCGCATGTTTCCGCGAGATTACAGATGGTCACCACTGAGTAACAGTTCATTAGCCGAGTGCGTCGACCGCTGAGACCCGGGTTACGCTCAACTATCCCTACGCGTTCGATGATGAGCGCGCAGTCTGATGAATACCCGTCCACAGGAGGACACTAGTGAAGCGCAACAAGATCGCCCTTGCGGGCACCGCGCTGTTCGCGATCGGCGCCCTGGCGCTCGCGGGCTGCGCGAGCGGTGGCAACGGCAACGACGACAGCGGCAGCGCCGGCGGCGATGTCAACGCGGATGCCATCATCACGACGAACGGATCGGAGCCGGAGAACCCGCTCATCCCCACCAACACCAACGAGGTGGGTGGCGGAAAGATCCTCGACGAGATCTTCGCCGGTCTGATCTACTACGACGCCGACGGCAAGCCCGTCAACGACGTGGCTGAGGAGATCACGACCGAAGACCCTCAGAACCTCACCGTCAAGATCAAGGAAGGCCTGACCTTCACCGACGGTGAAGAAGTCACCGCCGACAACTTCATCAAGGCGTGGAACGAGGGCGCGAAGCTCTCGAACGGCCACCTCTCCAGCTACTTCTTCGAAGACATCGAGGGCTTCAGCTACGAGGAGGACTCGGAGCTCACCGGTCTGCAGCAGGTCGATGACTACACCTTCACGATCGCGCTGAACAAGCCCGCGTCCGACTTCGCTCTGCGTCTCGGCTACTCGGCGTTCTACCCGCTGCCCGATGTCGCTTTCGAGGACATGGACGCATTCGGTCAGAACCCGATCGGCAACGGCCCGTACATGATCGACGGCGACGACGCGTGGCAGCACGACGTGCAGATCGACCTCGTCCGCAACGACGACTACGACGGCGGCCGCAAGGCAGCCAACGGCGGCCTGACGATCAAGTTCTACGCGACGCAGGAAGCGGCGTACGCCGACCTGCTCTCGAACGAGGTCGACGTCATCGACGCGATCCCGACCAACTCGCTCGCCGTCTTCACCGACGAGCTCGGCGACCGCGCCGTGAACCAGCCTTCGGCTGTCTTCCAGTCGTTCACCATCGGCCAGTTCCTCCCGCACTTCAGCGGCGAAGAGGGCCAGCTGCGTCGTCAGGCGCTCTCGATGGCGATCAACCGCGAAGAGATCACCGAGACCATCTTCTCGGGCTCGCGCACCCCGGCCTCCGACTTCACGTCGCCGGTCATCGACGGCTGGTCCGACTCGGTTCCCGGCAGCGAGGTCCTCGACTTCGACCCCGAGAAGGCGAAGGAGCTGTGGGCCGAGGCCGACGCCATCGCCCCGTGGGACGGCGAGTTCAAGATCGCGTACAACGCCGACGGCGGGCACGACGCCTGGGTCGACGCGGTGAGCAACAGCATCAAGAACACGCTCGGCATCGAGGCTTCGGGCGACCCGTACCCGACCTTCCAGGACCTGCGCACCAAGGTGAACGACCGCACGATCACCACCGCCGCACGTTCGGGATGGCAGGCCGACTACCCGGGTCTGTACAACTTCCTCGGACCGCTCTACGCGACCGGTGCAGGCTCCAACGACGGTGACTACTCGAACCCCGAGTTCGACGACCTCATCAAGGCCGGTATCAGCAACCCCGACGCCGACGCGCAGATCGAGGACTTCACCAAGGCGCAGGAGGTCCTGTTCCAGGACCTTCCCGCGATCCCGCTGTGGTACTCGAACGTGACCGGTGGCTTCAGCGAGAACGTCGACAACGTGACGTTCGGCTGGAACTCGGTTCCGCTGTACTACGAGATCACGAAGGCCGGCGAGTAAAGTCTGACGGCACTTCACCTGTGAGGCGGTGACGATTCTTCGTCACCGCCTCATAGGCTGTGTTCGCCTCACTTTCTTTCCCCTCAAAGAAGGGACAAGCGGATGCTCGGTTACATTCTGAGACGTCTTCTGCAGGTGATCCCGGTCTTCTTCGGAGCCACCCTGCTCATTTACTTCCTCGTGTTCGCCATGCCCGGCGATCCGATCCTCGCCCTGTTCGGCGACAAGACCCCCAACCCCGCGGTCCTCGAGCAGCTGCGCGAGCAGTACCACCTGAACGACCCGTTCATCGTGCAGTACTGGTACTACATCACCGGTGTGTTCCAGGGAGACCTCGGCACGACCTACTCGGGTCGCCCGGTCTCGGCGGTCCTCGCCGCGACGCTCCCCGTCACCGGACGCCTCGCCGTCATGGCGATCGCGATCGAGTTCGTGCTGGCGATCATCATCGGAACGATCTCGGCGCTGCGCAAGGGCAAGCTGTTCGACAACGTGTCGCTCGTCATCGCCCTCGTCGCGATCGCGATCCCGATCTTCGTCGTCGCGTTCCTCGCCCAGTACTTCCTGGCGATCCAGCTCGGCTGGTTCAAGCCGACGGTCGGAGCGGACAACGACTGGGGCGGTCTGTGGCTACCGGCGATCGTCCTGGGGTTCAGCCTATATGCGGTCAGCATGCGCCTGATGCGCAGCTCCGTCATCGACACGCTCAACCAGGACTGGGTGCGCACCGCGTACAGCAAGGGACTGTCGCGCAACCGCGTGCTTCCCGTGCACGTGCTGCGCAACTCGCTGATCCCCGTTATCACCAACTCCGCGACGAACTTCGGCGTGCTTCTCGTGGGAGCGACCGTCACAGAGGGCATCTTCAACGTGCCCGGTGTCGGCAACACGCTGTTCCAGGCGATCCAGCGCGGCGAGGGACCCACGGTCGTCTCGTTCGTGACGGTGTTCGTCATCCTGTACGTGTTGGTGAACCTTCTCATCGACCTGCTCTACGGTCTGCTCGACCCGAGGATTCGCTATGCCTGATCCCACCAACCAGAAGCACTACGTCGCCCCGGTCGAGACCGAGTCGATCGCCGTCGATGCCGTTCGCATCTCGGACAAGCCCAGCAACCTGTGGAGGGACGCCTGGTTCGACCTGCGTCGTCGTCCTCTGTTCTGGTTCTCGATCGCCCTCGCGGTCTTCTTCCTCGTGATGGCGCTGTGGCCGACTCTGTTCACCGCGACGCCGCCGAACGCCGACTGCCAGCTGGCCAACAGCAACGGCGGACCGGCAGCGGGGCATCCGCTCGGGTTCACGTTCCAGGGCTGTGACATCTACGCGCGTATCGTGTGGGGATCGCAGACCTCGCTGGCGGTCGGCCTGATCGCCACCGTGATCTCGTCGGTCCTCGGCCTGATCATGGGTGCTCTCGCCGGTTTCTACGGCGGCTGGCTCGACGGCCTGCTGTCTCGCATCGGCGACATCTTCTTCGCGATCCCGTACATCCTCGCGGCCGTCGTCGTGATGACCGTGTTCCGCGATGCCCGCTCGGTGTGGACACTCGCATTCGCCATCGGCGCGTTCGCCTGGGCATCGACGGCGCGCGTCGTGCGAGCCGAGGTGCTCCGGGTGCGGCAGGCCGACTTCGTGATGGCGTCGCAGGCGCTCGGTCAGTCGAAGTTCAAGATCCTCCTGAACCACGTCGTCCCGAACGCGATCGCACCGCTGCTCGTGGTGTCGACGCTCGGCCTCGCCGCAGCGATCGTCGCCGAGGCGACCCTGTCGTTCCTCGGAGTCGGTCTCGGCAGCGACGTCATGTCGTGGGGTAACGACATCGCGAAGGCTCAGGCCTCGCTGCGCGTCGCCCCGATGGCGCTCATCTATCCGTCGATCGCCCTGACCCTCGCGGTGCTGGCGTTCGTCACCCTGGGCGAGCTCATCCGAGACGCCCTCGACCCGAAGGCGAGGGCACGCCGATGAGCGAGCGCATCACCGAACAGGTCCCGCTGCTGAGCGTTCGCGACCTCACCGTCGCGTTCCGCACGCAGGAAGGTCTGCGCGAGGTTCTCCACGGAGTGAGCTTCGACATCATGCCCGGCGAGACCGTCGCGATCGTGGGGGAGTCGGGTTCCGGCAAGTCCACGACGGCCACGGCGATCGTGAACCTGCTTCCGGGCACGGGTCATGTCACGGCAGGGTCGATCACCCTCGACGGTCGCGAGCTCACGACGCTGAGCCGTCGTCAGATCGAGGCGGTGCGCGGGCGGGACATCGGCTTCGTCCCGCAGGACCCGATGTCGAATCTGAACCCCGTGTGGAGCATCGGCTTCCAGGTGAAGGAGGCGATCCGCGCGAACGGGATCGCCCAGGGCCGGGACGCCGCCAAGGCGCGGACGATCGAGGTCCTGCAGCAGGCCGGGCTCGCCGACGCCGAGAAGCGTCTGCACCAGTTCCCGCACCAGTTCTCGGGCGGCATGCGTCAGCGTGCGCTGATCGGGATGGGCCTCGCGGCCGACCCGAAGCTGCTCATCGCCGATGAGCCGACCTCGGCTCTCGACGTCACGGTGCAGCGGGTGATCCTCGATCACATGGCCTCGCTCACGCGAGACAAGGGCACCTCGGTGCTCCTGATCACGCACGACCTCGGCCTCGCGGCCGAGCGCGCGGACAAGATCATCGTGATGAACGGCGGGAACATCGTCGAGGCGGGACCGAGCCGGCAGATCCTCGAGGATCCGCAGCACCCGTACACGAAGCGTCTCGTCGCCGCTGCGCCCAGCGTGGCGTCGCAGCGCATCCAGGCCGTGGTCGAGGACCGGGGCATCGAGACGCTCGAGGACCTCGCGGCCATTCCG
This sequence comes from Microbacterium sp. C5A9, assembly GCF_022627955.1. Classification (GTDB taxonomy): domain Bacteria; phylum Actinomycetota; class Actinomycetes; order Actinomycetales; family Microbacteriaceae; genus Microbacterium. The sequence continues at coordinate 73,970 of NZ_JABXGD010000009.1, read as the reverse complement.
CCGACGGTCCGCGTCGCGGGGCTCACCAAGGACTACAAGATCCGTCAGGGGAACTTCCGCAGCGAAGCGTTCCGTGCGGTCGACGACGTGTCCTTCGAGATCCCCCGCGGCAAGACCCTCGCCCTCGTGGGCGAGTCGGGTTCGGGCAAGTCCACGGTCGCGAAGATGGTCCTCAAGCTCGAGGAGCCCACCAGCGGCACCATCGAGATCGACGGCCAGGACGTGTCGAGGCTGTCGAACGCGCAGGCGTTCGGTCTGCGTCGGCGCATGCAGCCGGTCTTCCAGGACCCGTACGGCTCGCTCGACCCGCTGCGCAACATCGGCAACACGATCGCCGAGCCGATGCAGATCCACGGCGTCGGCGACCGTGCATCGCGTCGCGAGCGCGTCGAGGAGCTCCTCGACCAGGTCTCGCTGCCGCGCGTGCTCGCGACCCGGTACCCGAACGAGCTCTCGGGCGGACAGCGTCAGCGTGTGGCCATCGCGCGTGCGCTCGCGCTCAAGCCCGACATCATCGTGCTCGACGAGGCCGTCTCGGCACTCGACGTGCTGGTGCAGGATCAGGTGCTGCAGCTGCTCGCCGAGCTGCAGTCGGAGCTCGGACTCACGTATCTGTTCATCACGCACGACCTCGCTGTCGTCCGCGTGTCGAGCGACCTCGTGTGCGTCATGGAGAAGGGCAAGATCGTCGAGCAGGGCACTGTCGACGAGATCTTCGCGAACCCCCAGCAGGAGTACACGGATCGTCTGCTCAAGGCGATCCCGGGTGCGTCGATCACCCTCGGCGGTCACTGAGAGTGAGCGCCGACCCTCGACCGGAGGCCGCACGGACATTCCGTGCGGCCTCCGGGCCTGTCTCCCTGGTCCTGTGCTCGCTGCTCGCGATCTTCCTTCTCGGTGACGCCGTCGTGCGAGCCGGCTGGGGACAGATGCTCCTGCTCGCCCCGTGGGTCCTTCTCGGGCTCTGGGTGGTCTACGAGATCGCGTTCGTGTCGGCCGTGCGCGTCGACGGCGAGGGCGCGGTCGTCCAGAACATGCTGCGCCGCACGTCGTTCGGCTGGAGCCGAGTGCGCGACATCGACCTCCGCTGGCAGCTGCTCTTCTCCCTCGACGACGGCTCCGATGTCTCGTGCTACGGAGGTCCCGCGCGAGCTCGTCCGGTGCGTCGTCCGGCCCGCGGCGACGAGGAGGCCAAGGCGCCGAGCGGTCTTCGCGATCTCACCGAGATCCGCGATCGGTGGGAGGCCGCGCCCCGCACGGCGGATGCTCCGATCCGCCGCACCTGGGACTCGCAGGCGCTCATCGCGCTCGGGGTCATCGTGCTCTGGGCCGTGGCATCCGTACTCATCGCCAACGGCTGAACGCCTGGGTGTGCTGCGCGCCGTGTCAGTCCGGAAGGCCGAACAGCGCGGGGAACGCACTCGCCGCCCAGGGGTAGCCGACGAACACGGTCGCGTCGATCAGGAAGTGCGCGACCAGGAACGGCATCAGCCGACCACTGCGCTGGAAGAGCCAGCCGAACAGTAGACCCATCGCGAGATTGCCGATGAAGGCGCCGGGCCCCTGATACAGGTGATAGCTCGCACGCAGCAGCGACGTCGTGATGATGATCGTCCAGGGACTCCATCCCAGCTGCCTGAGCCGTGCGAAGAGGTAGCCGAGTACGACGAACTCCTCCTGCAGCGCCGCTCGCGCCGCCGCGAGCAGCAGGATCGGCACCGTCCACCAGTGGGCGTCGAGCCCCGCGGGATTGACCGCGACGAACAGACCGAGTGCCCGCCCGGCGAGGTAGAGCCCCAGCCCGGGTATGCCGATCACGGCGACGAGGAGCACGCCCCGTCCGATGTCGGATGCCGTCTTGGTGCCGTCGAGACCGAGCCTCCCCAGGTGCGGACGGGACGACTGCCAGAGCAGGAAGCACACGAGCAGCACCGGCACGAGCGAGAAGCCGATCGAGAGGACCTGGTAGATCAGGTCGAAGATCTCGCGATCGCTGCGCGACGGGTTCAGCGTCGCCGTCTGATCGGCGAGGGGCGTGTCATCGGTCAGTCGGTAGGCCAGCTGCACGATCGCATAGATCGCGGACTGACCCAGACCGAGGGCCAGCACGATCGCGATCTCCCACCACAGTCGGGTGCGCGACGGGGCGGATTCGGCGAACGGCGAGGTCACGATCCCGATCGTACTTCGACTGCTCAGGAACCCGCCGTGCACGTACGGTAACCTGGAATGTCGGCTTCCCGGCAAAAACCCACACTCTTTAGGACACTTGCATGGCGCACGCCCTTCGCTCTGACCTCCGTAACGTCGCAATCGTCGCGCACGTCGACCACGGTAAGACCACCCTCGTCGACGCGATGCTCCGCCAGACCGGCTCGTTCGGTGAACACGCCCACGTCGACGAGCGCGCGATGGACTCGAACGATCTCGAGCGCGAGAAGGGCATCACGATCCTCGCCAAGAACACGGCGATCACCTACAAGGGCAAGCACGCTCAGGGCAAGGAGATCACGATCAACGTGATCGACACCCCGGGCCACGCCGACTTCGGCGGTGAGGTCGAGCGCGGCCTGTCGATGGTCGACGGCGTCGTGCTGCTCGTCGACGCCAGCGAGGGACCGCTGCCGCAGACGCGATTCGTGCTGCGCAAGGCGCTCGAGTCGAAGCTGCCCGTCATCCTGCTGGTCAACAAGACCGACCGTCCCGACGCCCGTATCGCCGAGGTCGAGGAAGAGGCGCACGATCTGCTGCTCGGTCTCGCATCCGACCTCGTCGACGATGTGCCCGACCTCGACGTCGACGCACTGCTCGACGTTCCCGTCGTCTACGCATCCGGTCGCGCCGGCGCCGCCTCGCAGAACCGTCCTGCCGACGGCTCGCTGCCCGACAACGACGACCTCGAGCCGCTCTTCGAGGCGATCCTCGAGCACGTCCCCGCCCCGGCGTACGACGACGAGCACCCGCTGCAGGCCTGGGTCACGAACCTCGACTCCAGCCCGTTCCTCGGCCGCCTCGCCCTGCTGCGCGTCTTCAACGGCACGCTGAAGAAGGGTCAGACCGTGGCGTGGGTCCGCGCCGACGGCACCACCAGCAACGCGCGCATCACCGAGCTGCTGAAGACCCGTGCGCTCGAGCGCTACCCGGCCGACTCGGCAGGCCCCGGCGACATCGTCGCCATCGCCGGCTTCGAGAACATCACGATCGGTGAGACCATCGCCGACCCCGAAGACGTCCGCCCGCTTCCCGCCATCACGGTCGACGACCCCGCCATCTCCATGACGATCGGCACGAACACGTCGCCGCTCATGGGCAAGGTCAAGGGGCACAAGCTCACCGCGCGCATGGTCAAGGACCGTCTCGACAAGGAGCTGATCGGCAACGTCTCGCTCAAGGTCGTCGACATCGGACGCCCCGACGCGTGGGAGGTGCAGGGTCGCGGCGAGCTGGCTCTGGCGATCCTCGTCGAGAACATGCGTCGTGAGGGCTTCGAACTCACCGTCGGCAAGCCGCAGGTGGTCACGAAGAAGATCGACGGCAAGACCTACGAGCCCTTCGAGCACCTGACGATCGACACGCCGGAGGAGCACCTCGGCGCGATCACCCAGCTTCTCGCGAACCGCAAGGGCCGCATGGAGAACATGACCAACCACGGCACCGGATGGGTGCGCATGGAGTTCATCGTCCCGTCGCGCGGTCTGATCGGCTTCCGCAGCGAGTTCCTCACCACGACGCGCGGTACCGGTATCGCCAACGCGATCTCCCACGGCTACGAGCCGTGGGCGGGATCCATCACGACCCGTCAGAACGGATCGATCGTCGCCGACCGCCAGGGTGTCGTCACCCCGTTCGCGATGATCGCCCTGCAGGAGCGCATGTCGTTCTTCGTGCAGCCCACGCAGGAGGTCTACGAGGGCATGGTCATCGGCGAGAACTCGCGCGCCGACGACATGGACGTGAACATCACCAAGGAGAAGAAGCTCACCAACATGCGTGCGGCGAGCTCCGACACCTTCGAGTCGATGACGCCCCCGCGCCAGCTGACGCTCGAGGAGAGCCTCGAGTTCGCGCGTGACGACGAATGCGTCGAGGTCACGCCCGAGGTCGTCCGCATCCGCAAGGTCAACCTCGACGCGAACACGCGTGCACGCGAGACCGCCCGTCTGAAGCGCCAGGACGCCAACGCCTGAGTGCCACCACGGCCGCCTTCGAGAAGGGGTCCTGCATCGCCTGAGAGCGGTGCAGGACCCCTTTCTCATGTTTCACCCAGGTCAGATGTTGCAGAATCGTTACCTTGCGCCTGGGGCCGACTCCCGATGAGGGTCCTGTGACGGGCGTACGACGACCCGAAAGTCGATTCATGCTTCATAACTCCCGTGCGCTTCGGCGCGCCTCCGACGCGGCATCCGCTCGAGCCGCGGTGAACTCCCGCCGGTCCCGGTGGGTCCTCGGCTCGGTGACCGGTGGTGTCATCGGCCTCGCCCTGACCGTCGGAATCGTCGCGGCGCCGGCCGCGGGTGCCGAGCTGCCCGATGCCGTCGACCATGTGACGGCACTGGTCACCGGTGCGGACCCACTGCACAAGACCGTCGACGACTCGGCGATCACCATCAAGCTCGCCAAGGACGCGATCGCGGCCGCCGATGCGAAGTCGGCAGAGGTCGCAGCATCCGGATTGGACCTCGCGGGCGCTCCTGCGGCGGTCGAGACGCAGGACCTCACCGCCTGGATCGGGCAGCTCGCTGATCGCGACGCGCTGAGCGACCGCGAGCTCACGAGCCTGACGGCATACACCGTCACCGGAACCGAGGCGGTCGTCGCCGAGACGGCGGCACTGCAGTCGTCGTACGACGCGGCCCAGCAGGCCAAGGCCGCAGCCGAGCAGGCGGCGGCCGAGGCCGCGGCGGCCGCAGAGGCGCTGGCGCAGGCGAACACCGTCGACGGAGCGAAGGCCACCGCCCGCAGCATGGCGTCGAGCCAGTACGGCTGGGGCGACGACCAGTTCTCCTGCCTGAACTCGCTGTGGACGAAGGAATCGGGCTGGAACTACCAGGCCTACAACTCCTCCGGCGGGGCGACGGGTATCCCGCAGGCGCTCCCCGGCAGCAAGATGGCGTCCGCCGGCAGCGACTGGCAGACGAACGCGGCGACCCAGATCTCCTGGGGTCTCGGATACATCTCGTCGGTCTACGGCACCCCCTGCAGCGCGTGGGGGCACTCGCAGGCGACGAACTGGTACTGATCGACTGACCGACGCAGCCGCTCGCGCGGCGGCGCTCGAGAGTCACAGAGACGGCTCCCTGCCCTAGGCAGGGGGCCGTCTCTGGCGCTACGGTGAGCGGAAGATGGCTGGGGCGTCGTCGACCCTGAGGAGGACGAGTGGAACCCGCTGTGCTCACCGACATCACGCAGAACGTCTCGACCGGGTCGCTGCCCGGCTGGGAGCGGGTCGACGAACTCGTGCGCGAGGCGCATCGTCGCTATGCGGATGAGCGGAGCGGCACCGTCGCCGATTACATCCCCGTGCTCGCCGAGGTCGATCCGGAGCTCTTCGGCCTCGCGCTCATCGAGTCGAACGGCGGGCTGCACGACGCCGGCGACGCACTCCACAGCTTCTCGATCCAGTCGATCTCGAAGATGTTCGTGTACGCGCTCGCGATCCAGGAGCACGGTCACGCGCGAGTGCGGGAGCTGGTCGGTGTGAACAATACCGGCCTGTCGTTCAACTCGGTCATGGCGATCGAGCTGAACGGCGGCCACCCCATGAACCCGATGGTGAATGCCGGCGCGATCGCCACGACGGCGCTCATGCCCGGGACGACCTCCGTCGAGCAGTGGGAGCGCCTCCGTGACGGACTCTCCGCCTTCGCCGGGCGACCGCTCAGCCTCGATGGGGTCGTGTACTCGTCCGAGGCCGAGACGAACGACCGCAACCGCGCGATCGGGCGCCTGCTGCGCAGCTACGGCCGCCTCGAGGGGGAGCCCGACGAGGTGGTCGACGTCTACACGCGTCAGTGCGCGCTCAGCGTCACCGCCCATGACCTGGCGGTGATGGGCGCGACTCTCGCCGACGGCGGAGTGAACCCCGTGACCGGGGAGCGCGTCGTGTCCGCCGATGTCTGCCGCGACACGCTCGCCGTGGTGGCCTCGACGGGGCTGTACGAGCGTTCGGGGGAGTGGCTCTTCGAGATCGGCCTCCCGGCCAAGTCCGGTGTGGCGGGCGGCATCGTCGCGGTCTCGCCGGGAAAGGGGGCGGTGGCCGGATTCTCACCGCGTCTCGACCCTGCGGGCAACTCGGTGCGGTCGCAGCTCGCGATCGGACATCTCTCGCGATCGCTCGGTCTGAACCTCTTCGCCTCGGCCCCCGTCACACCGGACGCCCTTCACCGCTGAGCCCATGCAGAGCCCGATTCAGAGGACATGGCAATGACCCACACTTCCACTGTCTCCCCGTCCACCAAGGCGTCCTGGATGCCTCTGGTCAGTCTGTTCCTCGCCCAGGTGCTGATGTCGTTCAACGTCGCAGCGCTGCCGATCTCGCTGGGTGGCATCGTCAGCGAGTTCGGTGTGCCGCCGACCGTCGCGAGCACCACGATCGTCATGTACGGACTGGCGGTCGCCGCTCTCGTGATGACCGGCGCGAAGCTCGGACAGCGGGTGGGGTGGGTGCTCATCTTCCGCATCGTGATCGGTCTCTTCGCCGCATCGGCCGTGTTCATGATCGCGGCGCCGAGTGTCGGATGGGCGATCGCCGGTCAGGCCGTCGCCGGTGCCGCGGCGGCCATCATCGTGCCCTCGATCGTGGCGCTGATCGCCGAGAACTATCGCGGTGCGCAGCAGGCCACCGCGATCGGTGCGATCGGATCGGCGCGCGCCATCTCGGGCGTCACCGCCTTCCTGATCGGCGGTACCCTCGGCACGCTCGTGGGATGGCGTCCGATGTTCTTCATCGTGTTCGGCATCGCCGTGGTCGTCTTCGCCTTCAGCTTCACTCTCCGCGGTGATCGCGGCGACGCGTCGATCCGCATCGACCTCGTGGCATCGCTGCTGATCGGTGCGGCGATCGTGCTCCTGACTCTCGGCTTCAACAACCTCAACGGGTGGGGCGCCGTGGCGGCGACGGACGCCGCGCCCTTCAGCGTGCTCGGGTTGTCGCCTGCCCCGATCTTCATCGTCGTCGGCATCGTGCTCGGTCAGATCTTCTTCGTGTGGACGCGCAGGCGCATGGCCGAGGGCAAGGTGCCGCTCATCGACCTCAGCGTGCTCGACTCGTCGAAGGAGAGGGCCGCCGTCTACGCGATGTTCATCGTGGTCGCTCTCGAGGCGTGCGTGAACTTCACGATCCCGCTGTACATCCAGATCGTGCAGGGACGCACGCCGTTCGACACCTCGTTGGCCATGATGCCGTTCAACCTCACGGTGTTCATCACGGCGACGCTGGTGGTCCGGTTCTACAAGCGGTATCCGCCGCGGGTGATCGGGATCTTCGGGTTCATCCTCACGACCGTCGCGCTCGTGTGGCTGTCGTTCGTGGTGAACAACAACTGGGAGACCCTTCCGACCATCCTCGGCCTGGTCGTCTTCGGCGTCGGACAGGGGGCGCTGGTCACCCTGGTCTTCAACGTCCTCGTGACATCGGCTCCCGCAGAGCTCGCCGGGGACGTCGGCTCGCTGCGTGGCACGACGCAGAACCTGGCCTCTGCGGTGGGAACCGCGCTCGCCGGTGCGCTGCTCGTGTCGCTGCTGGGTCTGAGCGTCGGTCGGGCGGTCGTGGAGAACCCCCAACTGCCTCCGGAACTGGTGGCGCAGGTCGATCTCGACGCCGTGAACTTCGTCAGCAACGACGATCTCCGCGCTGCCCTGGAGCTGACCGATGCGACGCCGGCGCAGGTCGACGCAGCGGTCGCGGTGAACGAACAGGCTCGACTCGGCACGCTCCGGCTGGGCCTGCTCCTCCTCGCGGGCATCAGCGCGGTGGCGATCCTGCCCGCGTCGCGGCTGCCGCGCTACAAGCCGGAGGAGATCCCCGACCCCTCGCCCGCCCGGGAGGGCGAGTGAGGTCGAGCGTCAGCGCAGTTCTGAGATGAGGACGGCGCTGGTGCCGGGTTCGGTCGCCTCGAACACGTGCGGCGCGTCGCCGGGATACGAGAGGTAATCGCCGGGGTTCAGCAGCACGGGATCGCCTGCCGGTCCGATGCGGGCCTGACCGGAGACGAGGATGACGTGCTCCGTCGTCCCCGCGTGATGAGGCTCCGACCGTCGCGGGTCACCGGGCTCGGCCTGGATCAGGTAGACGTCCCGCCGCGCCCCGGGAGGGCTCGCGGACAGAAGCGTGGCGCTGTACGCCGCGGCGGCGGACGGGACGCCCGCGATGGCGTCGGCGCGGATGAGGGTGGGTGCGCTGGACTGCTGATCGACGAGGACCGCGAACGGAACGTCCAGCGCGACGCCCAGCGCCCACAGTGTCTCGACGCTCGGGTTGCCGTACCCGGACTCCAGCTGAGAGACCGTCGCCTTCGAGATTCCGGCCCGGCGGGCGAGCTCGGAGACGGAGAGCGCTTTGGCCTCGCGCTCCCGGCGAAGGGTGCGTGCGATGCGGGTTCGGAGTTCCTCCATGTGTTCATCATGTCAAACGATCGTTCGCTTGACTATCCGCATTGAGGTGTTCAGAATGATGACCATGTGTTCACTTCATCGAACGGTTCGGCGGTGAGCGCCGAGCGCGAGGTCTGGCGCGAGGCGCTCGGCGTCGTACTCGCGACGAGCGCGTACGGTGTGTCGTTCGGCGCGCTCGCGGTCGCCTCCGGACTCGATGTGTGGCAGACCTGCGTTCTCAGCCTGCTGATGTTCACCGGCGGCTCGCAGTTCGCGTTCGTCGGCGTCTTCGCCGCGGGGGGAGTGGCTGCCCTTCCCTCCGCCATCGCGTCGGCCGGGCTGCTCGGGGTGCGCAACGTGGCCTACGGCATGCGCATGTCGCCGATCGTGGGCACGTCCCGTGCTCGGCGTGTCGTCGCCCCGCACTTCACGATCGACGAATCGACCGCCGTCGCGATCTCGCAGGGGGATCCGCGACTGCGACGGGTCGGCTTCTGGGTGACCGGCATCGGGATCTTCATCGGATGGAACGTCACGACCCTGATCGGCGCGCTGGTGGGAGACGTGCTCGGCGACCCGAAGACCTGGGGGCTGGATGCGGCCGCTGCCGCCGCCTTCCTCGCCCTGCTGTGGCCCCGTCTCAAGGAGCGCCAGGCGATCGCCGTGGGGATCGCGGCGGCCGTGGTGGCCGCCGCGCTCACGCCGTTCATCATGCCGGGCCTGCCCGTGCTCGTCGCCGCGCTCGTGGCGATCGTCGTGGGCTGGTTCGACTGGTGGGGTCGAGATGTCGATGCCGAGACTGCCGAGGGGAAGGCGCCATGAGCGTGTGGAGTGCGGTGCTGCTCGCCGCCGTCATCTGTCTCGCCCTCAAGGCGGTGGGGTACCTGGTGCCGCCGACGCTGCTCGAGGAGCCTCGTCCTGCTCGCGTGACGGATCTGCTCACCGTCGCCCTGCTGGCGGCGCTCGTCGCCGTTCAGACGCTGGGCGCGGGGCAGGCGGTGATGGTCGACGCGCGGGTTCCCGCGCTGCTCGTCGCTGCGGGACTGCTGTGGCTCCGGCAGTCGTTCCTCGTGGTGGTCATCGCGGCGGCAGTCGTCGCGGCGCTGCTCCGTCTGCTCGGGCTCGCCGCCTGAGGCGGCCGGCGACGGCGCCCCGGGTGCGCGGCGGCGAACCGGTCGCGCGTAGGATCGTCTCGTGCGTATCGGATGGATCTCCCGGGTGCTCTCCTGGATCGCCGCGGCCCTGGTCGGCGGCGTCTTCGGTGTCGCGGGCACCATCGGTCACAGCCTGATGTGGGGCCCTGTTCCGGTCGGACTCATCGTGGGTGCTGTGGCGTGCGGGGCGATCCTCGTCGCGATCCGCTCGCTCACGCACGATCGCGGGGCGACACTCGCCGCAGGGCTCGGCATGGTCGGGATGCTCGTGCTCATCTCCGGTGTCGGTCCCGGTGGCTCTGTCGTCGTGCAGGACACCCTCAGCGGTCGGATCTGGATCTATCTCGTCGCGGGACTCGTGCTCCTCGCCGTGGCGTGGCCGTCGCTCTCGCGGCTGCAGGTCCAGACGACGACCGCGCGAGACGCCTCGTCCACCCCGACGGGCGCGCCTCGGGGAGATGATGGCGGCCGCGAGCCGTAGACTGAGGGGGTGACGTATGTGATCGCCCTTCCGTGCGTCGATGTCAAGGACCGCGCCTGCATCGACGAGTGCCCCGTTGACTGCATCTACGAGGGCGAACGCTCGCTGTACATCCACCCCGACGAGTGCGTCGACTGCGGCGCCTGCGAGCCCGTGTGCCCCGTCGAGGCGATCTACTACGAGGACGACCTCCCCGAAGAGTGGCAGGACTACTACAAGGCCAATGTCGAGTTCTTCGACGAGGTGGGCTCTCCCGGTGGCGCGGCAAAGGTCGGCGTCATCGCGCACGACCACCCGATCATCGCCGCTCTGCCGCCTCAGGGCGAGTAGCCCGTGAGCGTCCGCGACCTGGCCGACTATCCGTGGGATGCGGTCGTCCCCTACCGTGAGCGCGCCGCACAGCATCCGCAGGGGATCGTCGATCTCTCGGTCGGGTCGCCGGTCGATCCCACGCCCGAGCTGATCCGCAAGGCCCTGTCCGAGGCGACCGACGCGCACGCCTACCCGCAGACCGTCGGCACGCCGGCGCTGCGCGAGGCCATCGTCGACTGGTACGCGCGCCGCAGGGGCGTGCCGGATCTCACTGTCGCCAATGTCCTCCCGACCATCGGCTCCAAGGAGCTCGTGGCCCTCCTTCCGACTCTGCTGGGCCTGGGCGAGGGCGACATCGTCGTGCATCCGCGCATCGCGTATCCGACGTACGAGGTCGGAGCACGCGTCGTCGGCGCCACACCGCTCGCGGCTGATGACCCGGCGGAGTGGCCCGAGGGCGCGAAGCTCATCTGGATCAACACCCCGGGGAACCCGGACGGTCGCACCTGGACCGTCGACGAGCTCTCTGCCGCGGTGCGTCGTGCACGCGAGATCGGGGCCGTGCTCGCCAGCGACGAGTGCTACGCCGAACTCGGCTGGGACGGTCCCTGGGCGAGCGAGCCGATCCCGTCGATCCTCGATCCCCGCGTCACCGACGGCAGCCGCGCGAACCTGCTCAGCGTCTATTCGCTGAGCAAGCAGTCGAATCTGGCGGGCTACCGGGCGGCGTTCGTCGCGGGATGCGCGCGCATCGTCGGCGAGCTGCTCACCGCTCGCAAGCATCTGGGCCTGATGCCGCCGGAGCCCGTGCAGCACGCGATGGCCGTCGCCCTCGGCGACGACGAGCACGTCGCCTCGCAGAAGGAGCTGTACCGCGAGCGGCGCGACATGCTGCGACCGGCGCTGGAGGCCGCGGGGTTCCGCATCGACGGCTCCGAGGCGGGTCTCTACCTCTGGGCGACGGAGGGCCAGGAGGCGTGGGCGAGTATCGCCCGTCTCGCCGACCTCGGCATCCTGGCGGGGCCCGGTCCGTTCTACGGGGCGTCCTCGAGCCGGCACGTGCGGCTGGCGCTGACCGCACCGACGGAGCGGATCGCTGAGGGCGCACGCCGACTTCGGGAACAGGCCCTGTAGGTTCCCTCCTCGCAGGGGGAGTTCTTTTGTCTGATGTCACAGTAGGCCGGTGTGCCTACTAGGCTGTAAAGGCGATTCGGTCGTGTATCGATGATCTCGATTCGGCCCGGCGCGCAGCGCCGCGACATCGCCACATCCGGCTTTGATGAACATCCACGAGGAGGCCCGCGTGAGCGCAGCGGCAGAGCAGCAGGCGACGGCGAAGCTGACGATCGGTGAGACGACCGCGGAGTTCCCGCTCGTGCGCGGCACGGCAGGGCACGACAGCATCGACTTCTCGACGCTGACCCGCCAGACCGGATACACCGGACTGGACTACGGGTTCGTCAACACCGCATCCACCAAGTCCGAGATCACGTTCATCGACGGCGACAAGGGCATCCTGCGGTATCGCGGCTACCCGATCGAGCAGCTCGCGGGCAACACCAGCTACCTCGAGGTCGCCTGGCTCCTCATCTACGGCGAACTGCCCTCTGCGGCAGAGCTGGCCGAGTTCGACGAGAAGATCCGTCGGCACACGCTGCTGCACGAAGACCTGAAGCGCTTCTTCTCGGCACTGCCGCACACGGCGCACCCGATGTCGGTGCTCTCGTCCGCCGTGGCCGCGCTGTCGACCTACTACGAGGGTCAGACCGATCCGCACAACCCCGAGCACGTCGAGCTGAACATGATCCGCATGCTCGCCAAGCTGCCGGTCATCGCCGCGTACGCGCACAAGAAGAGCGTCGGCCAGGCCTTCCTCTACCCGGACAACTCGCTCGGCTTCGTCGAGAACTTCCTCAAGCTCAACTTCGGCGTGCACTCCGAGGAGTACCAGGTCAACCCGGTCATGTCCAAGGCCCTCGAGCTCCTGCTGATCCTCCACGAGGACCACGAGCAGAACGCCTCGACCTCGACCGTGCGCCTCGTCGGATCGACCGGTGCGAACCAGTTCGCCTCGATCTCCGCGGGCATCCAGGCGCTCTCGGGACCACTGCACGGTGGCGCGAACGAGGCCGTCCTCACGATGCTCGGACAGATCCGTGATTCGGGGCAGAGCGTCTCGCGCTTCGTCGACCGAGTGAAGAACAAGGAAGAGGGCGTGAAGCTGATGGGCTTCGGCCACCGGGTCTACAAGAACTACGACCCGCGCGCCAAGCTCGTCAAGGAAGCCGCCGGAGAGGTTCTCGCCGAGCTCGGCGTCACGGATCCGCTGCTCGACCTCGCGCAGGAGCTCGAGGAGATCGCTCTCGCGGACGACTACTTCAAGGAGCGTCGCCTCTATCCGAACGTCGACTTCTACACCGGCGTGATCTACAAGGCGATGGGCTTCCCGACTCGCATGTTCACCGTGCTGTTCGCGATCGGCCGCCTGCCCGGCTGGCTCGCCCAGTGGCGTGAGCTGCAGCTCGACCCGCAGACCAAGATCGGCCGCCCTCAGCAGCTCTACACAGGGTCTCCCGAGCGCACCTTCCAGACCCGCTGATCCGACGCGCGATGCCCGTCGTCAGCGCCGAGGCCGTCGTTCCGGTGGACCCGGCGACGGCCTTCGCGGTCTCGCAGACGACGGGAGCGGTGCGCAGGCGCTGGGATCCCTTCATCAGCGAGCAGCACTTCCTCGACGGCGCAGAGGTGGCGGCCAAGGGCGTGCTGACGTTCACCCGACAGCGCTTCGGCCTGTCGATGGTGAGCCGGTACGTGTCCTACGCCCCGCCGCGGAACGTCGGCATGGTCATGGAGACCGGTCCGTGGTTCTTCGCGAAGCTCGGCGGCGGATGGCGTTTCACCGAGGCTCCTGAGGGCACGCTCGCCGTGTGGAAGTACAACTTCTCCTGCCGTCCCGCGTGGTTCGCCCCGATCGCCGAATGGGTCGGCGTGCGCGTGCTCGGCTTCGAGATCAGGCGTCGTCTGGACGGATTTGTCCGCGGATGCTCAGACCCTCTGGTCCTCGCCGAGGCGCGCCGCACCACGGGCTGATCCGGGCGGAGACGACGAAGCGGGTGCGCCGATGCCTGAGCATCGACGCACCCGCTTCGTCGTGTGTGTCAGCGACCCTGCGAGCTGCGACCGCGTCCGCCCTGACCACCGGAGCGGGACTGTCCACCCTGACGGGATCCTGCCTGCGCACCCTGGCCGCCCTGGCCGGAGCGGGGACGACGGCTGCGACGCGACGGCGGGTTGGCTGCGCCGTTCCGCTCTCCGCCGGCCGGACGCTGCTTGGGGGCCTGACGCTGCTGCTGCTGCTGAACGGGTGCCGGGCGCACGTGCGGTGCGCGCTCCGGGACCAGCTCGGTGACGGCATCCGACGTCAGCGGCTCGAGGGCGGCGGTGATCGACGCCTTGCGGAGGAGGTCCTTCACATCGCGACGCTGCTCGGGCAGGACGACCGTGACGACCGTGCCGGCGGCGCCGGCACGAGCGGTACGACCGGAACGGTGCAGGTACGCCTTGTGCTCCATCGGCGGGTCGACGTGCACGACGAGATCGACGTTGTCGACGTGCACGCCGCGGGCCGCGACGTCGGTCGCGACGAGAACGCGCACTCCGCCGTCTTCGGGGTCGGACGAGAACGCGCCGAGGTTGCGCTCACGCGCGTTCTGCGACAGGTTGCCGTGCAGGTCGACCGCCGGGATCCCGGCGGCGGTGAGCTGCTTCGCGAGCTTCTTGGCCTGGTGCTTGGTGCGCGTGAAGAGGATGCGGCGACCGGTGCCCGAGGCGAGGTCGCGCACGAGCGTGGTCTTGTTGTCGGTCGAGTCGACCACGAGCACACGGTGCGTCATCTCGCCGACCGGAACGCTCTCTTCGTCGACCTCGTGGCTCACGGCGTTCGACAGGAAGCGACGGGCGAGGGTGTCGATACCGCGGTCGAGGGTCGCGCTGAACAGCAGGCGCTGACCACCGGCCGGAGTGGCGGTGAGGATGCGGGTGACGCCAGGCAGGAAGCCGAGGTCGGCCATGTGGTCGGCCTCATCGAGGACGGTGACCTCGACGGCGTCGAGCTGCACGACGCGCTGCTTCATGAGGTCTTCGAGGCGGCCGGGGCAGGCGACGACGATGTCGACGCCGTCGCGCATCGCCTGCTCCTGCGGGCGCTGGCTGACGCCGCCGAAGACGGTGGCGACGCGCAGTCCTTTGGCGGCGGCGAGCGGCGCGATGGTCGCGGCGATCTGGGTGGCGAGCTCGCGGGTCGGCGCGAGCACCAGGCCGCGCGGATGGTTCGGACGGCTCTTGCGCGACGAGGCCGAGAGGCGCGAGACGAGGGGGAGCGCGAACGCGATCGTCTTGCCGCTGCCGGTGCGTCCGCGACCGAGGAGGTCGCGGCCGGCGAGGGAATCGGGGAGGGTGTCGCGCTGAATCGCGAACGCCTCCGTCTTGCCGTCCTTTGCGAGGACGGCGGCGAGGTCGGCGGGCACGCCGAGGTCGAGGAAGGAAGTCATGAAGTATCTCCGAGAGTGCACGCACGAACCATCGGGCCGGGTGCGGGAAGGTGGGCGACGGCGCGGGATCGCGCATCGTTTCGCCGTTCGAAATGGCCAGAACCAGGCAAGTGGCGCGGGAGCGTGTCGACGACGCAGACGTCTCGCAGTGCGAGGAGCGTCACATCGACACTATCACGCGTCGACGGGAGAAGTCTGGGATGACGCGCCCGGCAGCGCGTCGCTCAGGCGTGCAGAGCCTCGTTGAGGGTGACTCCGACGCCCGCGCGTCGCACCGCCTCGACCGCGCCGCTGAGGGAGTTGCGTCGGAACAGGAGGCCGTTCTCGCCGGAGAGCTCGGCGCCCTTGACCGTCTTCCTCCCACCGTCGGCCGTCGCCGGTCCGTCGACGAGGACGACCTTCGTGCCGGCCGTGACGTACAGACCCGCCTCGACGACGCAGTCGTCGCCGAGCGAGATGCCGATGCCCGCGTTGGCGCCGAGCAGCGTGCGGGAGCCGATCGAGACGCGGTGCGCTCCGCCGCCGGAGAGGGTGCCCATGATCGAGGAGCCGCCGCCGATGTCGCTGCCGTCGCCCACGACGACGCCCTGCGAGATGCGACCCTCGACCATCGACGAGCCGAGCGTGCCGGCGTTGAAGTTCACGAAGCCCTCGTGCATGACCGTGGTGCCGGGGGAGAGGTGTGCACCGAGTCGCACACGCGAGGCATCGGCGATGCGCACGCCCGCGGGCTGCACGTAGTCGGTGAGGCGGGGGAACTTGTCGAGTCCCTGCACCTGGATCCCCGCGCGCTGCAGGAGCGGACGGAGTCGAGCCGCGTCGACGGGGTGCACCGGACCGGCGTTCGTCCAGGCGACGTTCGGCAGGTGGGCGAAGATCCCGTCGAGGTTGAGCTCGTTCGGGCGCACCACGAGGTGCGACAGCGCGTGCAGACGCAGATAGGCGTCGACGGTCGATGCCGGCGCGGCATCCAGGTCGATCCGCAGCTGCACGGTCTCCACCGTCACGTTGCGGCGTTCGTCGGGACCGGCGAGCGCTTCGAGCGTGGCGAGGGCGGCAGCGGCGTCGCCGGCACTCGGCTCGGCGGTGGCCACCTCGGGGAACCAGGCATCCAGGACGGTGCCGTCGCCGGCGATCGTCGAAAGTCCGGTACCCCACACGGTGCGCGCCTCAGTCATGACTCCACGCTATCGCGACGCGAAGGACGCGAGAGGACAGATGTCGGGTAAGTAGGCTGGGGGCATGGTGCTCGATCTGACAGCCTCCTCCGTCGACCTGACCCGCGCGATCTGCGACGTCCCGAGTGTCTCGGGTGACGAGAAGACCCTGGCGGATGCCATCGAGGAGGCGATCTCGGCCTATGACCATCTCGAGGTCATCCGACACGGCAACACGATCGTCGCGCGCACGAACCTCGGCCGCGCGCAGCGGGTCGCGATCGCCGGTCACATCGACACCGTGCCGATCAACGACAATGTGCCGACCAGGGACATCGAGATCGACGGCGCCGCATACCTGTGGGGTCGCGGAACCGTCGACATGAAGAGCGGCACCGCCGTGCAGCTCAAGCTCGCCGCCGAGCTCACCGAGCCCGCGGTCGACATCACCTGGATGTGGTACGACAACGAAGAGGTCGAGGCGTCCAAGAACGGCCTCGCACTTCTCGCTGCGGTTCGTCCTGACCTCTTCCGGGCCGACTTCGCGATCCTCGGCGAACCGTCGAACGGCGAGGTCGAGGGCGGATGCAACGGCACGATGCGTGCGATCGTGCGGACCTCCGGCGTCCGAGCGCACGCGGCGCGGGCCTGGATCGGCGAGAACGCGATCCATCGGGCGGCTCCGATCCTCGCTCGTCTGGCCGAGTACCGGGCCAGGGAGGTCCCGGTCGAGGGTCTGCTGTACCGGGAGAGCATGAGCGCCGTGCGGATCAGCGGCGGGGTCGCCGGCAACGTGATACCCGACGCCTGCGAGGTCGAGGTGAACTACCGGTTCGCTCCGAGCAAGACGGCAGCCGACGCCGAGGCGCACATCCGCAACCTGCTCGCCGGCTTCGACGTCGAGATCACGGACTCCGCCGAGGGTGCTCGCCCGGGACTCGACGCTCCCATCGCCCAGCAGTTCGTGTCCGCCGTGGGTGCCGAGCCCCGCCCGAAGTACGGATGGACCGACGTCGCTCGGTTCTCGGCGCTCGGGATCCCGGCCGTCAACTACGGCCCCGGCGACCCCCACCTCGCCCACCATGACGAGGAGCGGGTTCCCCTCGCGCAGATCGACGCCGTCGAGCGCGGACTGCGGGCATGGCTCACGTCGCGCTGAGTGTCGCGCGCCGCTGGGCGCAGCTGCCTCTGCCGCTGCGCATCGCGCTGATCTACCTCGCTGCCCGTGCGGTGACGACCGGGCTGATGATCGCGGCGGCCGCGCAGTCGACCACACTCTCGCGGTTCGGCGCCGAGCCGGGACTGGTCGACTTCGTCCTGGGGTGGGACGCCCAGTGGTACTGGCTCGTGGCGGAAGAGGGGTACCCGAGCCGACTGCCCCTCACGGCTTCCGGCGAGGTCGCGGAGAACGCGTGGGCGTTCATGCCCGTGTTCGCATATGCGGCCAAGCTCCTGGGCCTGCTGTTCGGATCGTGGGGCGCCGGCGCCTTCCTCCTCTCTTTCGTCGCCGGCTATCTCGCCTGCCTCGCACTCCACCGGCTCCTCCGCGATCGTGTCGGACGCTCGGCTGCGATGTGGGCGGTCGTGTTCTTCGCGTCCGGTCCTCTCGCCGCGATGTTCCAGGTGGGCTACGCGGAGACCCTCTTCCTCCTCCTGCTCTTCCTCGCCCTCGACCTGACGGTGCGGCGCCGGTACGCGTGGCTGTACGCGGTCATCCCCGTCATGGCGTTCACCCGTCCCGGAATCCTCGCCTTCGCGCTGTTCCTCGGCCTGCACGGGATCGTCCGGTGGCTGCGCCGCCGCGAGGACCCGCTCGCGGGTCGCGAGATCGCGCACATCATCGCGGCCGGTGCACTGGCCACCGTGTGCGGTTTCGCCTGGCAGGTGATCGCGGCGATAGCGACGGGCGATCCCGGTGCCTACCTCGCCACCGAGCTCTCGTGGCGGCGGAACTGGATCGCGGGCGGTGCCCCCGCGTTCATGCCGTTCGACGGATGGGTGCAGGCTTCGCAGTTCTGGTTCGCCCAGTGGGGACTGCCGTCGGCGCTGGGGCCGGTCGGCCTGGTACTGCTCGTCATCGGCGCCGGGTCGGCGCTGCTCCTGAGCCCGCAGGTGCGACGGCTCGGTCCTGACCTGCGCCTCTGGAGCGCCAGCTACCTGCTCTACCTGCTGGCGGTGTTCTTCCCCCAGTCGAGCACCTTCCGGTTGTTGCTGCCGCTGAGTCCGCTCTGGGGAGCCGTCGCCGTGCCCCGTTCGCGTGCATGGCGCATCGGCGTTCTGGTCGCGTGTCTCATCGGCCAGTGGGCATGGATCCACCACATGTATGCCCTCGGCAACACGTTCTGGCAGGTGCCGTGAATGTTAATGCTTGATGCATTTCTTCACGGGTGACATACAGGGTTCGGTGACAACCGATAAACTGGTCAGATACCACCGGAGGAAAAGGAGCCCACGATGGCAGCGATGAAGCCGAGGACTGGCGACGGACCCATGGAGGCCGTGAAGGAAGGGCGACTCATCATCGTGCGCGTCCCCCTCGAAGGCGGCGGCCGCCTGGTCGTGTCCGTGAACGACGCAGAGGCGAAGGAACTCCACGACGTGCTGGCAGCCGTCGTGGCGCCAGCCTGATCGACATCCCCTCCGCATCGAGCGGAGACAGACGACGAAGGCGACGGATCATCGATCCGTCGCCTTCGTCGTCTGCGGGGGAGGAGTCAGGACTCGGCGACGCGGATCAGCTGGAGCAGACCCTCGCCCGACGTCGAGACGGTGGCGAGCACGGCCGCCGATTCCTGCGTCTCCTGGATGAGCGACCGATAGGCCGAGGTGACGGCATCGCGCTGCACGGGGTCGGCGACGCGACCGCCCGCGAGCACACGCGGCACCAGGACGATTCCGCCTGCGCGCGCGAGGCGCAGGCCGTGCTCGACGTACTCGATGACGTTCTCCGCGTCGGCATCGACGAGGACGACGTCGTACGAGGACTCGTTCATGCGGGGGAGGACATCGGCCGCTCGTCCGCTGATGAAGCGAGCACGGGTCGCGGGGACCCGCGCGTCGGCGAACGACTGACGGGCCGCCGCGAGATGCTCGGGCTCGTTGTCGATGGAGGTGAGGACGGCCTGCGGGGCGCCTCTCAGGAGCCACAGACCGGAGACGCCGGCGCCGGTGCCGATCTCCACGATCGAACGTGCGTTGGTCGCGGCGGCGAGAACGGCGATCTGCGAGCCGACGGCCGCGCTGATGGGCGCCGCGCCGAGCTCGAGGGCGTTGGCGCGAGCACGCGCGATCGAGGACGGCTCGACGATGGATTCCCGGAGGAAACGTGCGTTCGCATCGTTCTCGCTCATTGCCCTGTTCTCCCGACTCACATGTGTGTTCTCCCAGCGTATGCGCTCGGTGGGCGGCAAGGAGGCAGGCGCGGCGGTAGCCTGGTCAGATGGAACTCGGGATCTCATTCGAGAAGATTCTGCTGATCGGGCTGGTCGCTGTTCTTCTCGTCGGACCTGAGCGGCTGCCTCGCTACGCAGAGAGCGTGGCGAAGCTCGCTCGGCGTGCCGGAGAGTTCCTGCGCGACACGAAGACGCGGGTGCGTGAGGAGATGGGGCCGGAGGTCGACGATGTCGACTGGCGCAAGCTCGACCCTCGACAGTACGATCCGCGTCGGATCATCCGCGATGCTCTCTTCGAGGACTCGCCGGCCGTCGCCGCCACGCAGGCCGCCACGGTCGTCGCGGAACCGGACGTGGCTCCCGTGCGTCCGGTGCGCGTGCGCCCCGAGTTTTCGGTGTCGAACCCGCCGCCGTTCGACCTCGAAGCGACGTGACCGCAGCCCCCTCCGCTGATCGGCTCACGACCAGGGACCAGGCGGCGTTCATCGCCGCCGCGTTCTGCGCCGTGGTCTCGGTGCTGATCTGGACCCTCTGGGTGCTGCCGATCGTCCGGTCCGTCGAGGATGCCGAACCCTCGGCGATCGGAGGATCGATCTCGGTCGAGCTGTCTTCCGGTCAGACGGCCGGAGTCTGGGCGAGCGGGCGCGCCGCGTCCCTGGGGACGATGGAGTGTGTCGTCACCGGCCCCGACGGCTCGGCGCTTCTGCAGCGAGCGGGATCCGCTCTCCGCTGGGACGACGTGCTCTGGTGGGTGACCCCGCGGCCGGGCTTCGAACAGCGGTCGCAGTTCACCTCCGTCGACGCCGGACCCCATCTGGTGCGGTGCGAGGACCCGCTCGACACCTATGACGGCGAGTTCCTCGTGGCGGGTGACTCGTTCGGCACCGGCGCCATCGGACTCGGCCGCACCGGTGCGAGCGACTTCGGGATCGGCGAGGTCCTGGTCTTCTGCGCCGTGCTGTGTCCGCCGCTCGCCGTGCTCATCCCGCTGGTGATCGTGCTGCGTCGACTCTTCACACGCCGCCGGGCACGCCGCTAGCGGAGGAGCAGATCGTCACCCGAGCGACAGGGGCAGCGGGCGTCGGGAGAGTCCGCGACCGCGTCCGGCGAGAGTGCGGGCGAGGGCGTCGATCGCCATGGCTGCCGCGTCGGAGGGGTCTCCGACGACGATCGGGGTGCCGTCGTCACCTCCCGCACGCAGAGCGGGGCTGAGGGGGATCGAGGCGAGCAGGGGCACCGGATCGGTCTCCGAGAGGGCGGCGGCGACAGCAGCCCCGCCGCCGGACCCGAAGAGATCGATCACCGTTCCGCCGGGGAGGGTGAAGGGGCCCATGTTCTCGATCACGCCGATCACGCGCTGCCCGGTCTGGCGCGCGACCAGTCCGCTGCGGATGGCGACGTCGGATGCCGCTGCCTGAGGCGTCGTGACCACCAGCACCTCGGCGTGCGGCAGCAGCTGGCCGATCGAGATCGCGATGTCGCCGGTGCCGGGAGGCATGTCGATCAGCAGCACGTCGAGGTCGCCGAAGAAGACGTCGGTGAGGAACTGCTGCACCGTGCGGTGGAGCATCGGACCGCGCCAGGCGACGACCGCCTCGCCGTCGCGCAGGAACATGCCGATCGAGATGGTCTTCACGCCGTGGGCGACCGGCGGGAGCATGAGGTCGTCGATCCGGGTCGGCTGTGTGCCCGCAGGGATGCCGAGCAGCCCCGGGATCGAGAAACCGTGCACGTCCGCATCGACGAGACCGACCGCGAGACCCTGCTCTGCGAGCGCGACCGCCAGGTTCGCGGTGACCGTCGACTTGCCCACGCCGCCCTTGCCGCTCGAGACGAGGACGACCCGGGTGAGCGAGTCGGGGCCGAAGGGCATCTGGCGCGGTGCGCGACCGTCCCGGAGCTTCTCGGTCAGGGCCTTGCGTTCGGCGGGGGTCATCACCCCGACGTCGACCTGCACGTCTGTCACACCGGGGACGGATGCGGCTGCGGCGCGCACGTCTGATTCGATGCGGGATGCCGCAGGGCAGCCCACGATCGTGAGGACGATCGACACGTCGGCCCTTCCGTCGGTGACGGAGATGTCCCTGACCATGTCGAGGTCGCCGATGGGGCGTCGCAGCTCGGGGTCGGTGACAGCGGCGACGGCCGCCCGGACGGCGTCGGTGGAGCTCACGATGTCGATCGGGGGCCGGACCGCGGCGACTCACGTGGCTCGTCGTCGGGTTCGCCGAGTTCGGCGAGAAGGGCCTTGAGCTCGTGACGCAGCACGTCGCGCGTCACGACCTGGTTGTTGCGCTCCTCGAGAGACATGCGCAGCGCGACGATCTCGCGTGCGAGGTACTCCGTGTCGGCGAGGTTGCGCTCGGCGCGCTGGCGATCCTGCTCGATCTGCACGCGGTCGCGGTCGTCCTGGCGATTCTGTGCGAGCAGGATCAGTGGCGCGGCGTACGACGCCTGCAGGGACAGCATCAGCGTGAGAGCCGTGAAGCCGAGCGCCGCGTCGTCGAAGCGCAGGTGGTCGGGCAGCAGCGTGTTCCAGCAGATCCAGAGCACGCAGAACAGCGTGAGGATGAGCAGGAAGGCCGGGGTGCCCATCGCGCGGGCCACCCACTCGGTGAACCGTCCGAAGCGATCGCGCGAGGTCGATCGCTGTCGCGACGATCCCCGACCGAGCGGGGCGTCGAGCTGAGGGGAGCGGGAGCGGGAACGGGCCATCAGCTCACCTTCCCCGGGATGGTCGGTGCATCGTCGTCGTGCGTCCGCCAGTCATCCGGCAGCAGGTAGTCGAGCACGTCGTCGATGCTGATCGCGCCGACGAGGCGATGTGCGGCGTCGATCACCGGGAGCGACACGAGGTCGTAGCTCGCCAGCATCCTCGCCACCTCGGCCGCGGACGCCGTGACGGCCACCGGCTCGAGGCTGTCGTCGACGATCGCGCCGAGTCGCTCGTGCGGGGGATAGCGCAGCATGCGCTGGAAGTGCACCATTCCGAGCAGGCGACCCGTGGGGGTCTCGAACGGGGGGAGCGTGACGAACACGGCCGCGGCGAGAGCGGGATGCAGTTCGTGGCGCCGGATGAGGGCGAGCGCCTCGGCGACCGTCGCATCCGCGGACAGGATGATCGGCTCGGGCGTCATGAGGCCACCGGCCGTGTCGGGGCCGTAGCGGAGCAGCATCCGCACGTCCTCGGCCTCTTCGGGCTCCATGAGCTCCAGAAGCTGCTCCAGCCGGCTCGGGGGGAGCTGCGCGAGCAGGTCGGCCGCGTCGTCGGGCTCCATCTGGTCGAGGATGTCGGCGGCGCGCTCATCGCCGAGACGGTCGAGGATGTGCACCTGCTCGTCTTCGGGCATCTCTTCGAGGGCGTCGGCGAGGCGGTCGTCGGAGAGCTCCTCCGCGACCTCGATCATGCGCTGCTGCGGCAGATCGAGCAGCGTGTTCGCGAGGTCGGCCGCGTGCAGCTCCGAGTACGACGCGACGAGCTGCTCGGCGGACTGGGCCTCGCCGGGGGAGCGCTGCTCGGACACCTCGCTCCAGGCGGCGAACGTGGTGGGACCCTTCGCGAACGGCGAGGCGCTGGTCTTGGGACGGCGCAGGAAGAGCTGACTGATCGCCCATTCTCCGAGCCGGTTCGGCTCGATCGCGACGTCTTCGATCACGGCGTTGCCGCTGCCGTCGACGAGGTCGACCCTGCGCCCCAGCAGCTCGGCCAGCACCCGCACCTCGCCGGCACGCGGTGAGAACCGCCGCACGTTGATGAGTCCGGTGGTGATGACCTGGCCCGCACGGATCGAGGTGACGCGGCCGATCGAGAGGAAGACGTGCCTGCGGCCGGGGATCTCGACGACGAGACCGATGACGCGCGGCGCCGCCGTACTTCGATACACGATGACGACATCCCGGACCTTGCCGAGCCGGTCGCCCACGGGGTCGAAGACGGCGCAGCCTGCCAGGCGCGCGGCGAATACCCGTTGTGTGCTCACCCGTCCAGCGTAGTGCGCGGGGCCTGCGAGAAGGCCTCGCGCACGGGCCAGGCGGCTCCTGGGGGTGCGGCTCACGGGCCGTGCATCGGCAGGCATGGAACAATGGCGGGATGAGCATGCTGAACCGTCCAGCTGACAGCCGCGATGAGGGCGAGATCGTCGCCTCCACCCGCGATTACGAGGGCGCGCAGAAGACGGTGTCCAAACTGATCGCTCAAGAGGTGCCTGCGCGCGACATCGCGATCGTCGGGCAGAGCGTCCGCACGGTCGAGCGCATCACCGGACGCCTCGGCTACGCCGCGGCCGCCCGCTCCGGCGCCATCAACGGTGTTCTCATCGGGCTCTTCCTCTCCGCGATCCTCGTGATCGGGAACCCCGAGGTCCCGATCCAGCTGTTCGTCGGATTCGTCTTCATCGGCGTCGCCCTCGGAATGCTGCTCAGCCTCGTGACGTACGCGATCGTCCGCCGTCGGCGCGACTTTGCGAGCGTCACCCAGTTCGCGGCCGATCACTACGAGGTACGTGTGCAGGCGGTCTCGCTCGCCAAGGCGCGTGCGGCGCTGGGTGCGGCCACGCCCGCTCCGGCGCGCCCTCCGGTGAACCTCGATGAGCCGCCGCGGTACGGCGAGCGGATCACCCCCGGCACCCCGAGTGCGCCCACCGCACCGCCTGTGCCCGAGGAGCCGACGCCGGGCAGCGACGCGGAACCCGGTGCAGCGCCGACGCCTCCGCTCGGAGGGGGCGAGGCGACTCCGCAGGAGCCCGTCGTCCCGCCGCGGCCCGCCGACCCCGTCGCGCCGCCTGCGGACCCCGCGCCGCCTGCTGAGCCCGCGCCGCCCGCAGATCCCGGAGCGCCTGGCATCCCGCCGCGGCCCGCGGGGACCGTCTGATGAACGATCCTCTCCACGACTCAGGGGCGGAGAAGCCCACGGTGCCGCCGGTCCCGCCTGCTCCACCCGCGGGTCCGTTCGCGCCGCCGTTCGCTCCGGATTCCGTCGCGCCGCCGCAGGCTCCCGGGTACGCGCCGCCGCAGTCGCCCGGGTATGCCGCGCCCCCGCAGGCTCCTGCCGGGTATGCGCCGCCGCAGCCTCCCGGGTATGTGGCGCCGCAGCCGGCTCCGACCTACGCGCCCCCGCACGCTCCCGGATACGCCGCGCCGTCGCAGCAGGCGCCCACGTACGCGCCGCCGCAGGCCCCGGCGTATCCGCCGCCGGGGTATCCGGCCGGTGCGTACCCGGTCGCGACGCCCCCGCGTGGACTGCTGCCCTGGGCTCTCGGCCTGCTGATCTTCATCCCGTTCCCGTTCGTGGGCGGCCTGGCCTCGGGCATCGCGATGGCGGTGAGCGGAGGAGCATCCCGTCGTTTCGGCGGAGTCGCTCGTGAGAATGCGCGCGCGGCGTTGAACTGGGGGCTCACCTACCTTCTCGCGTCGACCGGGCTCCTCATCACGCACTTCGTAGTCCTCTTCACACTGACGTCCGACTCGCCGTCCAGCGGCTTCTATCCGATCGGGATCCCGATCACGATCTACTTCGCCGTGTCCCTGCTGCACGTCGTCCTCGTGATCATGGGCATGGTCAAGGCCGCTGCCGGCAAGGTCATGCGGGTGCCGTTCGCTATCCCGTACCTCCGCGCCTGATGGCGGACATCGCCGTCGACCTGCCCACCGGCACCCTGACCGTCTCGGCGGAGTGGACCGCGGGCACAGGCGGTGCGACCGTGATCATCGCGCACGGCGCGGGAACGGGCAAAGACCATCCGTTCCTGACCGGTTTCGCCGACGCCCTCGGCGCTCGCGGGTTCGCGACGCTGCGCTTCAACTTCCCCTACGTCGAACAGGGGCGGCGGATGCCGGGTCCGGCGACGCATGCGACGGCGACCTGGCGCGCGGTCGTCGCCTTCGCGCGCGAACAGGACCCGGACGCCTCGATCTGGGCCACCGGCAAGTCCTACGGCGGCCGCATGGCGTCCCTGGCGGTGGCGGAAGGGCTCGTCGTCGACGGTCTCGCCTATCTCGGCTACCCGCTGCACGCCCCGGGGAAGCCCGAGAAGCCGCGCGCGGAGCATCTTCCCGCGATCACCGTCCCGCAGCTGTTCATCGAGGGGACGAACGATCCCTTCATCCAGCCGGTGTCGCAGTTCGAGGAGGTGGTCGCGACGTGTCAGGATGCGCGTGTCATCTGGATCGACGGCGCAGGTCACACGTTCGAGATCAAGGGACGCAAGCGACCGGCATCCGAGATCGGCGCATCGCTGGCTCCCTTCGTCGCGGAGTTCGTCGATACGGCGCAGGGCTGAGCGCGTGCGGGGACTGCATCACGTCGAGATCTGGGTGCCGGAACTCGACCGGGACGCGGACAGCTGGGGGTGGCTGCTCGCACGACTGGGGTTCGACCTCACCGCCGAGTGGCCCGATGGCCGCACCTGGGAGGCGGGGAGCGCGTATGTCACTCTCACCTCCTCGCCGAACCTGTCATCCGCCGTGCATGACCGGCGTCGACCCGGGGTCAACCATCTCGCGTTCCGGGGTGGGACGCGCGCCGAGGTCGACGCCGTGATGACAGCGGCTCCGGCGCACGGATGGCAACCGCTGTACCAGGATCGCTATCCGCATGCCGGTGGTCCCGACCACTACGCGGGGTGGCTCGAGAACCCCCAGGGGTTCAAGGCCGAGATCGTCGCCGACTCGCCCTCGTAGGCTAATCGCCGAGAGGCGGGCGGCGGGGCGGCAGGCGCCCGGGGGGCGCCCCGGCGGGGTCCGGCCCTGCCCCGTGCGGGCGGCGCGGGGGGGCCCGCACGCGGGCCGCCCCGAGACCCCCCGGGGCTTCAGCCCCGACACCGCCGCCCCCTCCCCCCCGCGGGTAACCCGCGGGGGGCCGCCCGCCGGCCGATCGCTCGCCCAGCCCCCGCCTCGGTGAGCTCGAGCTCACCCTCATGCGGTCGGCGCGGTCAGCTCTGCACCCGTGCGATCCAGGCCTCCACCTCGTCGGCCGTGCGCGGGATGCCCGCCGAGAGGTTGACCGGACCGTCGGCCGTCATCAGGATGTCGTCCTCGATGCGCACGCCGATGCCCCGGTACTCCGCGGGAACCGTGAGGTCGTCGATCTGGAAGTACAGTCCCGGCTCGATCGTGAAGACCATGCCCGGCGCGAGGATGCCGTCGTAGTACATCTCGCGGCGCGCCTGCGCGCAGTCGTGCACGTCGATGCCGAGGTGGTGCGAGGTGCCGTGCACCATGTAACGCCGGTGCTGACCGCCGGAGTCGCCGTCGAGGGCCTCGTCAGCGGTCACGGGCAGCAGACCCCACTCGGCGACGCGCGCCGCGATGACCCGCATGGCGGCCTCGTGCACCTCACGGAAGCGCACTCCGACCCGCGCGGCGGCGAACGCGGCATCCGCCGCCTCCCGCACCGTCTCGTAGATGCGGCGCTGGACCTCGGTGAAGGTTCCGGAGACGGGGAGGGTGCGGGTGATGTCCGCGGTGTAATAGCTGTCGGCCTCGACGCCGGCGTCCACGAGGATCAA
Source organism: Microbacterium sp. C5A9 (assembly GCF_022627955.1). GTDB lineage: Bacteria > Actinomycetota > Actinomycetes > Actinomycetales > Microbacteriaceae > Microbacterium. Next base: position 46,827 of record NZ_JABXGD010000009.1, on the reverse strand, counting down.
GTCGCCGGGGACGACCGTGCCGTCGTTCCGAGTCCAGTGCAGGTAGCACGCGTGCGGGCCGGACGCGGCGATCGTGTCGTAGCCCTCGCCGTTCCCGTCTTCGCGGGCGCGGCGGTGGAAGACACCCTCGACGACGCGCTCGCCGCGGGCGTGGGCGACGGCGTCGGGAAGCGAGCGGATGACGTCGTCGAAGCCCTGCGCCGTGATGTCGACGGCGCGGCGCATCTCGGCGATCTCGTAGTCGTCCTTCACGAGGCGAAGCTCCGAGACGACGCGCGTCAGGTGCTCGTCCTCATCGAGGACGAGCTCTCCGTCGACGGGCGCGAACCGGTCGAGGTGATCGGTGGCGACGGCGAGGTCGGCGGCGACGCCCGCGAGGGACGGGCGCGGGCCGATCCAGAACTCCCCGACAGTGGCGTCCGCGTAGAACTCGGTGGTCGTGCGGTCTGCGCGCTCGCGGAAGTACAGGGTGACGTCGTGACCGTCGGCCGTGGGCTCGAAGACGAGGATCGAGTCGGGCTCGGAGTCGGACGCCCAGCCGGTGAGGTGCGCGAACGCGGAGTGCGCGCGGAACACGTAGTCCGTGTCGTTGCTGCGCTGCTTGAGCGACCCGGCCGGGATCACGAGTCGCTTGCCGGGGAAGGCCGCGGAGACGGCCGCCCGGCGCTCGGCCGCGAACGGTGCCTGCGCGCGGGGCTCGGGAAGAGTCTCCGTCCGCTCAGCCCAGCCGGTGGAGATCGTGTCGAGGAAGCCCTGGGGGAAGGGCTGCTTGCGGTTGGTCGTGCTGCTCTCGACGGGGGTCTCGACGGCGGGTTCTGCGATCGTGTCGCGCTCTGCGGTGCTCATCCCTCCAGTCTGTCACCTGCGCGCGGTGCGCGCGGGGTCAGCCGGCCGGCTCGAGCTGGACGATCAGGCCGCGGTGGTCGCTCCCACCGGCGTCGTCGATCACGACCGAGCCGGTCGGAGTCCAGTTCGGGGATGCCATGACATGGTCGATCGGCGTGCTGAGCAGGGCGGGCAACGAGCTGGGCCAGGTCCCGCTGTATCCGTTGCCTGTCCGCGAGGCGACGTCGCGGCAATAGCCCATGTCGCCGCCTTCGACACCGAGGCCGGCCATGTGATCCACGGTCGCGTTGAAGTCCCCGGCCAGAAGGAAGTCGCCCTCCGGGCACTGATCCGCGATCCAGCGCAGGTCGCTGCTCCACTGCGCCATGTCCTCGACCCGCGGCGCCACGGCGTGCACGGCGACGATCGTCGGGCCCGAGCCGTCGACCGGCATGAGCACGGCGCTGGGCACCGAGCCCGTGTTGTTCGACCCGTCCTCCGATGACTCGATCACCGAGTACTCGCCGAGATCGGGCGAGACGAGGACCGTCGTGTGCCACGATTTCGGTCCATCCACGACATCGGGCTGGAACTGCACATGATGCACCCACATCGGGTGTCCCTGTTCGCGCAGCATCACCGCGATCTCCTCACCGACCGCCTCGGTGGTCTCGGGCAGCGCCACGATGTCGGCGCCCTGATCGAGGATCTGCTGCGCGATCTGCGGCGCGGAGACCTTGTCGCCCGCGGTGTTCCAGCTCAGCACGCGCACGCTGGTGTCTGTCGCGGCGGGCAGCGAGCCGGAACCGAATCCGCGCAGCATCCCGATCACGCCGGTCGCACCGGCGCCGAGCAGTGCGACGATGAGCACCGACGCGGCGAACCCGCGCAGCGGCCGGGCGAACAGCAGCAGCAGCGCGAGCAGCGCGACCACGAGGAAGGCCGCGAGGACGACGCCACGAGCCGCGACGATCTGCGCGAACGGGTAGGTCTGCTCCAGGTGGAAGAACTGCGGCCACACGACGATCGCCGTGGCGATCGCGAGCAGCACGGTGAAGAGAATCCCCAGAAGTCGAAGCATCCCGTCCAGCCTAGAAGCCCTCGCTGTGAAGACCCTGCCTCGGCGCGCGCCCCCGGGGCGTCCGGGCGTGGGTACTCTCGGAGGATGGCCGTCGCTCGATCCCACCCCTTCGCTGGACCCTCCGACCTGCACCTGCATTCCAACCACTCGGACGGCACGGAGACGCCGGCTGAGGTCGTGCGCCAGGCTCACGCACACGGGGTCCGCACCCTCGCGCTCACCGACCACGACCGGACCACGGGATGGGAGGAGGCCGCGCGCCAGACCACCGCGCTCGGCATGACCTTCATCCCGGGGATGGAGCTCTCGGCCAAGCACGAGTGGCGCAGCGTTCACGTGCTGGGGTACCTCTTCGACCCGCTCGACGACGCGCTGCGCGCCGAGACGGAGCGGATCCGCGGCGACCGCATAGGCCGGGCGGAGCGGATCGTGCGCAACATCGGCCGCGACTACGACCTCGTCTGGGACGACGTGGTCGCACAGACCACCCTGGACGCGACGGTCGGTCGACCTCACATCGCCGACGCCCTCGTGGCGCGCGGCATCGTCCGCGATCGCACGGAGGCGTTCGACGGCATCCTCCATCCGCGCGAGGGGTACTACGAGCCGCACTACGCGCCCGACCCCCTCACCGCCGTGCGGCTCATCGCCGATGCCGGGGGAGTGGCGATCATCGCGCACCCGGTGACCGCGGGGCGTGATCGGATGATGCCGGTGCCGTTCATCGAGAGACTCATCGCGGCGGGACTCGGTGGATTCGAGATCGACCATCGTGAGAACACCGAAGCCGGCAAGCGAGCGCTGCACGCTCTGGCCGCCGAGCACGACCTGATCGTCACGGGGTCGAGCGACTACCACGGGGCCGGCAAGCCCAATCTCCCGGGAGAGAACACCACGGCGGACGAGATGGTCGCGCGACTGATCGACCGGGCGACGGGGTCCGCACCCGCCTACGCCTGACCGGACGCGGAAGGGGCGGATGCCGCCGCAGCAGCATCCGCCCCTTCTCGGAGTTCGTGGTGGGTGTCAGGCTCCGGTGACCGGCGCTGCTCCCGTCGCACCCGAGCCGCCACGGCGACGACGGCGGCGGCGTGCAGGAGCCGGCTTGCCGTCGTGGTGCTCCTTGCCCGCGCCGTCATGCGTTCCGGCGCCCTCCGCGCTGCGGTCGGCGGCGGGGGCCGAGGAGTCGGAGGTCGAGGTCTCGGTCGTCCCCTCGGCGAAGGTCGATCCGACCTGCTCCGAGCCCCCGCGACGGCGACGACGGCGACGGGTGCCGCCCTCGCCGGTGCCCTCGGCGGCCACGTCGGCGGCGCGCTCCGGTCGCGGTGCGCGTGCCGGCTTCTCGGCCTTGGGTGCGCTCACGAGCCGACCCTTGGTGCCGGCGGGGATGTCGAGGTCCTCGTACAGGTGGGGGCTCGACGAGTACGTCTCGACGGGCTCGGGCTGACCGAACTCGAGAGCGCGGTTGATGAGGGCCCACTTGTGCAGGTCCTCCCAGTCGACGAACGTGACGGCGATGCCGGTCTTGCCCGCACGGCCGGTGCGGCCAGCACGGTGCAGGTACGTCTTGTCCTCATCGGGGATCGTGTGGTTGATCACGTGGGTCACGTCGTCGACGTCGATGCCGCGGGCGGCGACGTCGGTCGCGACCAGCACGTCCTTCTTGCCCGCCTTGAACGCGGCCATCGAACGCTCGCGCTGATCCTGGCCCATGTCGCCGTGCACGCCGCCGACGTTGAAGCCGCGGTCGCCGAGCTCGTCGACGAGGCGCTGCGCCGCACGCTTGGTGCGGGTGAAGATCACGGTCTTGCCACGGCCCTCGGCCTGCAGGATGCGCGCGATGACCTCGTCCTTGTCGAGCGAGTGCGCACGGTAGACGAGGTGCTTGATGTTCGCCTGCGTGAGGCCCTCATCGGGGTCGCTCGCACGGATGTGGATGGGGTTCGACATGAAGCGCCGCGCGAGCGCGACGATCGGACCGGGCATGGTCGCCGAGAAGAGCTGCGTGTGCCGCACGGCGGGGACCTTCTGGAAGATCTTCTCGATGTCGGCGAGGAAGCCGAGGTCGAGCATCTTGTCGGCCTCGTCGAGGACGACCTCGGTCGCGTTCGAGAGGTCGAGCAGACGCTGGCCCGCGAGGTCGATCAGACGGCCGGGGGTTCCGACGACGATCTGCGCGCCGGCCTTGAGCTGGTCGATCTGACCCTCGTAGGCCTTGCCGCCGTAGATCGCGACGACGCTGGTCGAGCGGTTGCTGGTGAGCAGATCGATGTCCTCGTACACCTGCACCGCGAGCTCGCGGGTGGGGACGACGATCAGCGCCTTGACGCCGTGCTCGGGGTTCAGCCCGAGGCGCTGCACGACGGGGATGCCGAAGCCGAAGGTCTTACCGGTTCCGGTCTTGGCCTGGCCGATGATGTCCTGGCCGGGGAGGCCGAGGGGGATGGTCTGCTCCTGAATGGGGAACGCGTCGACGATGCCCTTGGAGGCGAGTGCGTCGACGATGTCCTGATCGATTCCGAGATCAGCGAAGGTTGTCAATGTTCAGATGCCTGTCCGGCGACCTTCGATGATCGCCCTGTTTCACGGATCCACGCCGTCTCATGTGCCACAGGCGCGGGCCCCGCTCCGACGGCGGGGACACCGACAGCCTACCCGAGCGCGTCGCGAACGCCGGGAAGTGCTCGCCGTCCCGGGTAGTGTGAACCCGTGGTCAACTGGTTCTGGAAGCGGAGGACGCCGCGGCGCACACTGGCGCTGCGCAGTCGTGGCGAGCAGGGCACCGCGACGCGCGTGGACTTCGCCGAGCTCGCCCCCGAACTCACTCGCTTCCTCGGGCAGGCGGCCTACCTGCAGCTCGGCTACTTCGAGACGCTCACGCGGCTGATCCGCGCGACACCGGAGCTCTCCGAGAAGGAGTCGTTGTCGCGCGCGGCGGGTGCGGCCCTCACCAAGCACCGCGCGATCGTCGAGCTGATCGCCGAGCGCGGCGACGATCCGACCCAGCTCATGCTCCCGTTCCGGGAGAACCTCGACGCCTTCCGTCGCAAGACGATCGGTGCGCGGCCCCGCGAGACCCTTCTCGCCGTCTACATCACGGCGGGGATGCTCGACGACTTCTACTTCGCGCTCGCCTCGAGCTACGGAGACACGGGCGAGAAGGTCGCCGCGATCCTCAGCGAGGACGACGCGCGCCACGAGATCGTCGCGATCATCCAGGAGACCATCGACGGCGACGGCGACGGCGAATGGCGCTCGCTTCTCTCGATGTGGGCCCGTCGACTCGTCGGCGACACGATCCTCGTCTGCCGTTCGGCACTGCGCCAGCCCGAGCTGGCCGCCATGAGCGAGGATCGCGTCGAGCTCGTGTACACGGAGCTCATGGGCGCGCACGCCCGTCGTATGGATGCGATGGGCCTCGCCTCCTGAGAGGCGGCGTACTCAGATCCCGAGCGCTGCCCGGGCGGCGGCGTCGGACCGGCGCCGGAGGACGACGATGGCCACGGTGGCCGCCGCGGCGATGACGACGGATCCGAGGATGCTCGTCAGCCACAGCCACACGCTGTCCTCGCCCACGCCGAGCCACTGCAGCCCGGTGTAGAGGACCGCGGCCGCCGCGGTCGCGATGGCCGGGGTCACCGCCACTCCGCGGAGCTCGCGACCGCCGATCGCGAAGTGGACGGCGATGCCGAGCGCGCACGCGCCGATGAGCGCGAGGAGGATGTACATGGTCGGGTCAGGCGAAGAAACCGACTCGACGCGACTCTTCGGTGCCGAGCTCGATGTAGGCCAGGTTCGCGGTGGGGACGACGTAGGAGTTGCCCTTCACATCGGCGAAGTTCAGGTGCGAGGTGTTCTGCTCGAGCGCGGTGGAGACCTGGGTGCGGACCTCGTCCGCCGTCGCGGCGGTCTCGAAGCTGAGCTCGCGGCCGGTGTTGATGATGCCGATGCGGATTTCCACGCGTACTCCTGTGTGTTTGTCCCGTAGACGGTGCAGTGCTCGGTCGGCCAAGACCGGCGACCGATGCGCCCAACTCTACCCCGGGCGCACAGGGAGGGATCGGGGCGGAGGCTCGGTTTCGCCCTGAGCGCACAGAGCGGGGGAGGCGACGGGTGACGGCCGGCCGGGGCCCGGAACCGGCGATGTCGGTCCGTCGCAGTAGCGTGGAGGGTATGACGCAGGACGCCGCCCAGAGAGCCGTGATCGGGGCCGACGTCTCGGCATCCGGGGTCATCATCGGCGGGCCGGGAACGGGGAAGACGCGCACGCTCACCGAGCGCGTGGTGCACCTGCTCGACGTCGCAGGCCTTCGGCCCGAAGAGGTCCTCGTGCTGACCCCGAGTCGTCAGGCGGCGACGGCGCTGCGTGACCGCATCGGAGTGCGGACCGCTCAGGCGACGCCGGGGCCGCTGGCGCGATCGCTCGGGTCCTTCGCCTTCCAGGTCGTTCGCGGCGCGATGGTGCGAGACGGCGAGGAACCACCTGCTCTGCTCACCGGAGCCGATCAGGACCGCCTCATCGCCGACCTGCTCGAGGGCGATGCCGAAGACGGCGTGATCTCCTGGCCCGACGCGCTGAGCCCTGCGGTGCGCGCGTCCAAGGGATTCCGCTCCGAGCTCCGCGCGTTCATCGCGGAATGCGCCGAGCTCGGCGTGCACCCCGACGAGCTGCGGGCCGCGGGGGATCCGGCGTGGTCGGCCGTGGCGGACTTCCTGGTGGAGTACCGGTCGGTCCTCGACCAGGCGCGCGCCGCGCACCGCGACGCCGCCGATCTGCTCACCGAAGCACGGGAGGTGCTGCGCACCGCAGACGACGCCGCGCTCGGAGTCCTCTCCGATCTGAAGGCCGTGCTGCTCGACGACGCGCAGGAGCTGACCAGGGGCGGGATCGCGGTGGTCAGGGCGCTCCGCGACCGCGGCGTCGCGGTGCTCGCGTTCGGCGACCCCGACATCTCCTCCGGCGCCTTCCGCGGAGCGAGCCCCGAGCTGTTCTCGCAGCTCGCCGCCGCGCTCGGCGAGGTCCACGTCCTCGACGAGCCGCATCGTCAGTCGCCGGCGCTCACCGCGCTCACCCGCACCGTCACACAGGCCATCGGGGCATCCGGCCGGGTCGACCACCGTCGGGCTCCGGTCGTGCTCGATGCGGACGACGTCGACGCGAACGTCGGGACCTTCATCGCGCCGTCGCCGTATGAGGAGCTCGACCGCATCGCAGGCGTCATGCGCGAGTGGCATCTCTCCGATCAGGTGCCGTGGGACCGCATGGCCGTCATCGCGCATGACACCCGTCAGGTGTCGCAGCTCGAGGCGGAGCTGGCCGCGAGGGAGATCCCCACACGTGCCGCCGGTGTGCAGCGACCGCTCGGCAGCGAATCCGTCGTGCGAGACATCGTGGGCATCGTCCGGCTGGGCCTGACGCCCGCCGACGAGCGCGAATCCTCTGACTGGGAGGAGGCGCTGCGCACTCCCTTCGGCGGCATGGACGCGATCGGCCTTCGACGGCTGCGTGCGCGGCTGCGGCACATCGAACTCGAGCACGGCGGATCCACCCCGGCCAGGGAGCTCCTGCGTCAGGCACTCACCGCCCCTGACCATTTCACCCTCATCGACGCGCAGGAGTCTCGCACGGCCGCACGCTTCGCCGAGACGGTCGCCGCCGTGGCGCGCGCCGCCGATGCGGGGGAGACGATCCACGATCTCCTGTGGCGGGTGTGGGACGCGTCTCGCGCCGTCGACGGTCGCCGGCTGCAGGTCGCCTGGCGAGAGATGTCGCTCCAGGCGAGCGGCGCCGAGACGGCGAGGGCGCTGGATGCTCTCGTGTCGCTGTTCGGTGCGGCCAAGAGGTTCGTCGAGCGCACGCCGAACGAGCGGCCCGAGGTGTTCGTCCGCGATGTCCTCGACAGCGAGGTGCCCGAGGACTCGCTGTCGAGTCCCGACCGGCCGGCGCGGGTGACACTGCTCACCCCCGCGACGGCGCTCGGCACCGAGTTCGACGCCGTCGTGGTGGCCGGGGTGCAGGACGGAGTCTGGCCGAACGTCCGCCTGCGCGGAGGGATGCTCCAGACCTGGCGTCTCGCCGATGCCGTGCTGGCCCGTCGCACCGGCGTGCCCGAAGAGCCGCCGGCTGCGCTCGATCGACGACGCGCCGCGTTGCACGACGAGCTGCGGCTGTTCGTCCGCGCGATCTCCCGTGCCCGGCGACGGCTGCTCATCACCGCGGTCGACGACGACGACATGACCCCGAGCCCGTTCTTCTCCTTCCTCCCGCCCCCGGACCCGCCCGAGCATCACGCCTCCGCGGACCATCCGCTCACGCTGCGGGGGCTCGTCGCCCGACACCGCCGAGTGCTCACGACGTCGTCGTCGCAGGCCGCGCGTGCGCACGCCGCCGCGCAGCTCGCGGTGCTGGCGCACGAAGGCGTTCCGGGCGCCGACCCGGACGACTGGTACGGCGTGACCCCGCCCTCGACGGATGCCGCCCTGCGCGACCTCGCGACCGAGGGGGCGCGGGTGTCTCCGTCGAAGATGGAGTCGTTCGAGGAGTGCGGCCTCAACTGGGCGGTGTCCGCGTTGGGCGGCGACACGGTGATGCCGCCGACGGCGGGCATCGGGACGATCGTCCACGAGGCGATGGAGAGGGTCCCCGACGGCGATCTCGAGCGGATGCGGGCGGTCGTCGCCGAGCACTGGCCCGAGCTGGACTTCGAGACCGAGTGGATCGGTCGCAAGGAGCGACGCCGCGCAGACACCTTCATCGATCGACTGCACACGTATCTCGGCGACGTGCGCCGCGACGGCGGACGTGAGCTCGCGAGCGAGGTGGAGTTCCGGTTCGCCGTCGACGTCTCCGATGCCGAGACCGCCGGCGAAGACCGCGTGCGCCCGGTCGGCGACGACACCGCGAACCAGGCCGTCATCCACGGGTTCATCGACCGAGTCGAGCTGTATCCGCCCGGCGCGGGCGATCACCCGCATGCCCGGGGACAGCGGTGGCAGCCGATCGGCGGGGGCGATGCCGCAGCGGCCCAGAGGGAGCGTGTCGTCGTGGTCGATCTCAAGACCGGCAGGACCGATCCGGAATCGGACTCCGGCGTCGTCGAACACGCGCAGCTCGCCGCGTATCAGGTGGCGGTGCAGCAGGGGCTCGTGCAAGGCGCGTCGGCCGACGCTCTCGCGGGCGCACGCCTCGTGATCGTGTCGAAGACCCTCGCGAAGAGCGACTATCGGGTCGCGCACCAGCACACTCTCGACCACGATTCGCGGGAGGCGTTCCTCCGACGAGTGGGCGAGGCGGCGCGGGGCATGTCGGCGTCCAGCTTCACGGCGCAGGTCGAGTCGCACTGCGCCGACACTCAGCGGCGGGTGAATCCGTGCCGTATCCACACGGTCCCGGCGGTGAGCGCATGACCATGTCCGAGACGACGGCGAGTGCGCTCGACCCGGCGGCGCCCGCACGGTGGCCGGGGACCCTCGGCATCTCGGCGACGGACGTCGCCGCCGCCCTCGGGCAGCCCTCGCCGACTCCCGCGCAGCAGCGTGTGATCGAGGCGCCGCCCGCGCCCGCACTGGTCGTGGCCGGAGCGGGCAGCGGCAAGACCGAGACGATGTCCGGGCGGGTGGTGTGGCTGGTGGCCAACGGCCATGTGCGACGCGACGAGATCCTCGGACTGACCTTCACCCGCAAGGCCGCAGGGGAGCTGGCCGAACGCATCGGCGCTCGCCTGGCTGTCATCGACGAGTACGGTCGTCGCGGTCTGCTCCCGTTCCTGCCCGAGATCGTGGCATCCGGCGTGCTGGGGCGGGTCGACGCCGCCGCTGCCGGACGGCAGCGCGAGGTCGTGCGCCGGCAGGTGCTCGACGAACTCGCGGAGCACTACTCCACCGGGTGGGATCCGGCGACCCCACGCGCGGCCGAGGACCTGATGATCCGGCCACGGGTCTCGACGTACAACGCGTTCGCCGACGGCATCGTACGCGAGCATGCCGCGCGCATCGGGCGCGATTCCGACGTGGCGATGCTCAGCCAGGCGGCATCCTGGATGCTGGCGCGCGAGGTCGTGCTGCGCTCGGATCTTCCCGAGCTCGAGGAGATCGACTTCGCGCTGGGTACCGTGATCGATGCGGTGCAGCGTCTGGCGGGTGACGTGCTCGATCACCGCGTCGACCTCGACCGTGCGGTGGGTATCGCGCGCGACCAGGCTGCGGCCTTCGAGTCGTATCGGGGCAACGGCGATGTCGACAAGGCCGCAGGCAACCTGCTCGGTCTGGGCACGCTGGCGCAGCTCGTGCGCGAGTACATCGCCGAGAAGGGCCGACGCGGAGTGCTCGATTTCGCGGACCAGGTCGGCGGCGCCTTCGACATCGTCGAATCCGCTCCGGACGTCCGGACGGACCTGCGCGAGCAGCACAGGGTCGTCCTCCTCGACGAGTACCAGGACACCTCCGTCATCCAGACGAAGTTCCTCGCGGAGCTCTTCCGCGATTCGGCGGTCATGGCGGTCGGCGACCCGCACCAGTCGATCTACGGCTGGCGGGGAGCGAGCGCCGACAACCTGTACGCGTTCTCCGGAGCCTTCGCATCTGCCGGCGAGGGCGCGCAGACCTACAGCCTCATGACGAGCTGGCGCAACGACACCGGCATCCTCGACGTCGCGAATCGCATCCTCGTACCCCTCCAGCGCCCCGGACTCGACGTGCCTCCGCTCGAACCCCGACCCGGGGCGGCGGAGGGCGCGGTCGAGGTGCGCTTCCCCTTCACCGTCGATGCGGAGGCCGACGAGGTCGCGACCTGGTTCGCTGAGCGCCGGGCGGCCCACGACTCGGCGTCGGCAGGGCGACCGCACACCGGAGCGATCCTGTTCCGCTCGAAGAAGCACATGCAGACGTTCGCGGCAGCCCTCGCGGCTCAGGGCATTCCCCATCGCATCCTCGGGCTCGGCGGACTCCTCGCCACTCCGGAGGTCGTCGACGTCGTGTCGACCTTGCGGGCCGTCCACGACCCCACCGCAGGGTCGGCGTTGATCCGTCTGCTCACGGGGCCCCGGTTCGCGGTGGGGGTCGCAGACATGGCAGCGCTGTACGACCTCGGCCGCACGCTCTCCGAACGAGACACGGGCATGGTGCCGCTGCCCGAAGAGGTGCGCGTACGACTGCGGTCATCGCGCGGAGCCGACGAGGCCGTCTCCATCATCGACGCTGTCGACGTCGTGAGAGCGGTGCGGGACGACTATCGCCTCATCGCGGACATCACGCCCGAGGGAAGATCGCGCATCCGCGCGGCGGGGGAGATGCTCGAGCGGCTGCGCCGAGCCTCGTCGCAGCCGATTCCCGAGCTGGTCCGTCTCATCGAGCTCGAGCTCAGGCTCGACATCGAGCTCGCGGCGAACGAGACCCGCGGCCCTGCCCGTGTCGCCGCCACCCAGTTGAGGGCGTTCTCCGACGAGGTCCGCGCGTTCCTGGCAGCCGACGACCGCGGCACCATCGCGAGTCTTCTCGCCTGGCTCGACAAGGCCGAGAGCACCGACGAGCTGATGCCGAGGCCCGAACCTCCCGAGCCGGGCGTCGTGCAGCTGCTCACCATCCACGGGTCCAAGGGTCTCGAATGGGACGCCGTCGCCGTCGTCCGCCTGGTCTCCGATGAACTGCCCAGCCGCGTGTCCGACACGTCGGGGTGGTTCGGATTCGGCGTCGTGCCGTTCGCGCTTCGCGGTGACCGGGATGCCCTCCCGCGCTTCGAGTGGGATCCCGCCGCGGCGATCGGCGACGAAGCCGATCCCAAGAAGCGTCAGGCGCTCGCGCAGTCCTCGCTCTCCGGCGGCATCTCGAAGGCCAATCCGCAGGGCGGCGCGCTCCGTCGGTTCAAGGACGCCTACCGCGCTTATCAGCAGCAGGAGGAGCGTCGGCTGGCCTATGTCGCCGTGACCCGTGCGCGCACCGACCTTCTGCTCACGGGGGCGCACTGGGCGGGACAGAAGTCACCCCGAGTGCCGAGTCCCTATCTGGTCGAGGCGATCGAGGTCCGCGGACTGGAGGAGATCGGTGAGGTCGACCCCGATGAGAACCCGTATGAGGGTCCGGGATCGACGCTGACGTGGCCGCTCGACCCGCTCGGCGGGCGCCGCGGTGTCGTGGAGGCCGCGGCGCAGGCCGTGCGCGAGGCGGCGGCGGAAGACCCCGTGGCGACGCCGGAACTCGCACGGCTGCTCGCCGAGCGGGCCGCGCGTCTGCGGGGTGTCGATGCTCCGCCGCCGACCAGGGTCCCCGCATCGCGGTTCAAGGACTACGTCACCGATTTCAGCGGCACTCTGTCTTCGATCGTGCGCCCCATGCCGGAGAGGCCCTACCGGCAGACCCGCCTGGGCACGCTGTTCCACGCCTGGGTGGAGCGGCGCAGCGAGCTGGTGGGCGTCGGCGCACGTGTCGACGAGGCGCTTTGGGAGCTCGATGAGGAGGACGCGTCCTGGGGAGAGGCAGGCGCGGACGTGTCCGCCGCGGACGCCGCGGACCTGTCGACTCTGCAGGCCGTGTTCGAGCGCAGCGAATGGGGAGGGCTGCAGCCCATCGCGGTCGAGATCGAGATCGACTTCGCGCTCGGCAGCGGGATCGTGCGCGAGCATCCGACCGAGATCGCCGACGTGCCCGACGCGCCGGGTGCGTCCGAGGCCGGCAACATCGTCATCTGCAAGCTCGACGCCGTCTACCGTCGAGCGGACCGCGGGGGGCGCATCGAGATCGTCGACTGGAAGACCGGCAAGGCTCCACGCACCCCGCAGGAGCGCGAGGAGCGGATGCTGCAGCTGGCGCTCTATCGGCTCGCCTACCACCGGCGGTTCGGGGTCCCGCTCGAGGAGATCGACGTGGCGCTCTACTACGTCGCCGACGACCTGATCATCCGTGGTGACAGGGTCTACTCGGAACTCGAGCTCTTCCAGCGCTGGAGCGCCGCGCGGGCTGCCCGCTGAGCCTCGTCCTCCGGCGAGCTCGACGCGGTGTCGTCATCGGACTCCGTCCGTCTCGCCGCTGTGCGCGCCGCCGAGGACGAGGCGACCCGTGACTCGTCGTCGCTCTCGCCGTACTCCGCATCGCCGAGCGAGTCGCGCACGCCCGACAGATCCTCCGTCTCCAGCGCCCCGGCCTGAGCGCGCCGTGCCGCCTCGGTCGCAGCGGTGATGTCTCCGGTCGCGTCATCGTCCGACGCGTGCCAGAGGTCTTCCGGGTTGTACGCGTCGGTCTGCATCGACGTGTCGACTCCGGACACCGCGCTGGCCGGAACCCGGTCGAGGGCGTCCATCGCCGAATCCACGCCGGCAGCGCGCGACGCGATGACCGAGAGGTCGTCGGAGTGCAGTCCGTCGGCGAGCGCCTCAAGCAGGGCGGCGGCGTCGTCGACGATGTCGGTCCGGCGCAGGGAATCGCCGTGCACGAGCCAGCGCGCGAACTCCAGCTCTGCGAGCAGGCGCGCCCGGATCTCGAGCGCAGGGTCGGAGGCGCGATCGATCGATCGCGCGTACGCGGAGTGCACATCGGCCGCGGCATCCGGCGCGGTGGACAACCAGGACAGGTCGATCGCGGGATCTCCGACAGACAGGGAGTGCCAGCCCAGGACCCCGGTGACCTCCGGGCCTCGGTCGGACTCGTCCGCGAAGACGAACGACGAGGCCTGCGCGCCCCCGAGGACCACGGTCGACTCGAAGCGCCACAGCTCGTCGTCGTCCACCGCTTCACGCCAGCGGACGGTGAGGCGGGCGGGAACGCGACCCGTCGCTGCGGCCGTGTCGATCAGGCGGGCCAGTTCGTCGCGGCTCTCCTGTGCGGAGCGTGCGAGGAGCCCGGCGCTGCGGACCACCGAGGTGGGCAGCGCATGGACGGCCGCGATCGCCGCTCCCATCGATTCCGCCGCCCCGCGGCCGGCCGGGACGAGCGCCGCGTCGATCTGGAACCCGGGAAGGAGCTCGGTGACCAGAGCCGGTGCGTCTCCCAGGCGGGTCTCGCCGACATACCCGGGTGCGCGGAACGGCAGCATCGCACGGGCGCCGGCGGTGAGGGCGCGCAGCGCGATGGCCTCGGCGGCCAGCTCACGCGCCGACTCCTCGTCTTCCGCGACGCGGATGGCGAGTTCGCGGCCGTCCGCCAGCGTGGCGACGGCGGAGTCGAATCGGCCGTCCGCGGCAGACGACAGGGCGCGGGCGCCCGTGACCTCCGCTCCGGGCAGTGCGGCCGTCACTGCCGCGGCTAGAGTGAAAGGAGAGCGTCCCATCCCCTTAGGGTAGGTCGGCTCGGGGGCGGTCCCGCCTCCGCCACGCCCGTGAGAGAGGGAGTCGATGACCACAATGCGCCCGTCCCTCGACCGCGCCGCCGATCTGAGGACCGAAGCGGCGGTCATCGATCGACTCCGCGCTGAGGCCACGACCAGGGTGATCGCCGTCCGCCAGGGGCGGACCCGCATCGTCGGGGGCGAGGTCGGCGAGGTCTCCCTGCTGCGCGTCGAGCCCTCCCAGATCGATGACGCGACCTGGGCGCTGCTGGGACGCGATGAGCAGGGATCCGCGATCCTGCTGGCAGCCCTGCCGCCGGAGGCCGACACGCTCGATGCCGCGCCCGACGAGACCTGGCTCGGGCTTCGCGATCTCGGCGGCCGGCTCGCGGCCGGTGAGACGGAGCTGCTGATCGAGGCGCTCGCACTCGCCGGGTGGCTGCGGGATGCACCGTTCTGCCCCGCCTGCGGCGGCGGCACCGAGCTTCGCCAGGCCGGATGGTCGCGGCACTGCCTCGTGTGCGGCAAGGAGCACTTCCCGCGGACCGACCCGGCGGTCATCGTCGCGGTCGAGAGCCCCGACGGCGAACGTCTGCTCCTCGGGGCGAACGCGAACTGGGGCGGACGGATGTACTCGTGCTTCGCGGGGTTCACCGAGGCGGGGGAGTCGCTGGAGTCGACCGTCCACCGCGAGCTGGAGGAGGAGGCCGGCGTGCGCCTCGCCTCCCTCGACTACGTCTCCTCGCAGCCGTGGCCTTTCCCTCGCTCACTGATGCTCGGGTTCCGCGCCGTCGCCGTCGACGAGGACGAGGTGCGTCCGGACGGCGAGGAGATCATCGACGTCCGATGGTTCACGCGGGCGGAGATCGCCACGGCGCTCGCCGGTGAGGGCCCTGTGGGGCTCCCCGGACCCGCATCCATCGCACGCGCCCTGATCGTGGCGTGGTTCGAGGATCGCGAGTGAGTGCACTCGAAGCGCTCGACGAACGGCAGCGGGAGGCGGCATCGGTGCTGCGCGGACCCGTGGCCGTGCTCGCCGGAGCGGGGACCGGCAAGACCCGTGTGATCACGCACCGCATCGCACACGGAGTCGACACCGGCGCGTACTCGCCCTCGCGGGTGATGGCCGTGACCTTCACCGCCAAGGCCGCCGGAGAACTCCGCGGCCGACTCAGGGCGCTCGGAGTCGAGGGGGTCGCTGCGCGGACGTTCCACGCGGCGGCGCTCGCACAGCTGAACTTCTTCTGGCCGACGCTCGCCGGGTCTCCTGCTCCGTCGATCATCGACAACAAGGTCCGGATGCTGGGCCAGGCCGCCGACGCGATGCGGATGCGTCCGAGCACGGCCACGCTCCGCGACATCGCCTCGGAGATCGAGTGGCGCAAGGTCTCGATGCTCTCGATCGATCAGCACGCGGCACTCGGTCGCGCGGTGACGGGCATCGATCAGACCCAGCTCGTCGAGCTGCAGCAGCGATACGAGGCGCTCAAGGACGAGCGGCATCAGCTCGACTTCGAAGACGTGCTGCTCGCGTGCGCGGGCATGCTCGAGGCGGAGCCTCGCGTGGCGGCATCCGTCCACGAGCAGTACCGCCATTTCACCGTCGACGAGTTCCAGGACGTCTCGCCGCTGCAGAACCGCCTGCTGGAGCTCTGGCTCGGCGATCGCCGAGACATCTGCGTCGTCGGTGATGCGAGCCAGACGATCTACTCGTTCGCGGGAGCGGAGCAGCGCTTCCTCCTGGAGTTCGAGCGACGCCATCCGGATGCCACCGTGGTGAGACTGGAGACGAACTACCGGTCGCAGGCGCCGATCCTCGAGGCGGCCAACGCCCTGATGCACGATCGCCCGGGAGCCCTCGAGCTCGTGCCGGCGCGCGAGACCTTCAACGCCGAGGCGCCGACCGTGACCGCGTACGACAGCGAGCACGACGAGGCCGCGGGCATCGCCACGGCCGTCTCCGCCCGCATCGAGGCCGGAGCGTCGCCCGCCGACATCGCCGTGCTGTACCGCGCCCACGCGCAGTCCGCTGTTCTGCAGCAGGCTCTCGCCGCCGAGGGCATCGCGACATCGGTGCTCGGCGGCACGCGCTTCT
This sequence comes from Microbacterium sp. C5A9, assembly GCF_022627955.1. Lineage (GTDB taxonomy): Bacteria > Actinomycetota > Actinomycetes > Actinomycetales > Microbacteriaceae > Microbacterium. The sequence continues at coordinate 30,573 of NZ_JABXGD010000009.1, read as the reverse complement.
TCGCGATGCCCGAGGTGCGCCAGGCGATCCTCGCGTTGCGCGCCGCTGCGGTGGCGCCGACCGAGCACGGATTCCTCCCCGGCGTCCAGCGGGTGCTCCGCGAGCTGGGCCTGACCGAGGAGCCGCCGGCCGCCGGCGGTGCTCAGCGTGACGGCTGGGAGGCACGCCGAGCGATTCTGCGTCTCGCCGAGGAGGCCGGGCCGGACGAGAACCTCCGCAGCTTCAGCGATGCGCTGATGGCCCGCGCGAAGGATCAGCACGAGCCCACGATGCGCACGGTGACCCTGTCGACCCTGCACGCGGCGAAGGGCCTCGAGTGGCCGCACGTCCATCTCGCCGGCTGGGCGGAGGGAGCGCTGCCGATCTCGTATGCCACCAGCTTCGAGGCGATCGACGAGGAGAGACGTCTCGCCTACGTCGGCGTCACGCGCGCTGCGCGTACCCTCGCACTGTCGTGGTCGCGGTCGGCGGGACGAGGGGATCGGGCTCCGTCGCGGTTCCTCGCGGAGATAGGGACGACAGCTCGCGGCACCGGCATTCTTCGTGAAACGTCACCGAACGCCACGCGTGGTGGCCGTCGGCGCTGACCTCGACGAACGAGCCTGCCGCCGAATCCGCGAGAAGGAGTTTCGCGGCGAGTCGCGCGGCATCCGCGATGCGTGCCACGCTCAGGGGGCCCGCGGGCCTGCCGATGAGCTGCGCGTGCATGCGCGGCCACGCGGGGTCTCGATCGCGTTCGTGGGCGTCGCGACAGGAGAGGCAGGGCGACTCTCCGGGCACGACGAGAGGGCCGACCGTGGTGCGCCCCCGCTCCAGCGACACGGGAAGATGCGGAGTGTCCTCGCGGAGGTAGCGGGCGAACTGCAGCGCCGCAGCGGCCCCCTCGACGAGGATCACGCCGATGTCCTCGGCGGTGGTCCGTGTGCCGAGCGCGACTCCTTCGTCGGAGAGCGCCTCGCGCAGCCGGAACTCGCACCGCGCGTCGAGCACGTCGATGCTCTCCACCCATGCGGCCCGCGGCGGGGGAGAGTCGTCGACGAGCAGCGGCTCGAGACGGGCGAGGAGCATCCGCGCTTCACCGCGGGGCGCACCCACGGAGTGCGCCACCACATCGAAGGCTCCGCGACGGAAGCCCGCCGCCATCCTGCCGACGAGAAGCTCGACCCAGGGGGCCGACGCGGGGATGCGCAGAGTCCCCTCGATGCCGATCTGCAGCGTCTCCCCGTCACGCCACAGCAGCGGTACGTCGGGGTCGAGTCGGGTGAGGATCCTGGGCGTCAGCGGAGACATCCCTCGATTCTGCGGACTCGGCCGTGCGCGGTGGGCGCCGGCGCAGCATCCGTGGAGAACTCCCGCGTCGCCGTCGTCGGATCACACGGGGCGGTCGCCCCCGGGCCCGTCCTCTTCGCCCTGATCGCTCGGATCGGTGTCGGTGTCCGTGTCGGCATCCGTCGCGCCGGAGCCGTCTCCGGAGAAGTCGTCGCCGTCGAGCAGGCGGGCGAGGGCCTCATCGAACTCGTCGGCGACAGGCTGCTCGCCGCGTGCCGTGGCCTGCAGACGTGCGACGAGCGCCGACGGGTCGTCGATGTCCTCCGCGGTCGGCATCAGATCCGGGTAGTCCCAGAGGGCGTCGCGTCCCGCGGTGCCGACGGCGTCGGTCACCGCCTGCCACATCGCGGAGGCCTCCCGCAGGCGGCGTGGACGCAGCTTGAGCCCGACGAGCGCGCCCAGCGCGTCTTCGGCAGGTCCCCCCACCGCGCGTCGGCGGCGTGCCGCCTCGGCGATGCGTGCGCCGTCGGGAAGGCGCGATGTCGCCTGCGCCGTGACCACGTCGACCCAGCCGTCGATCGTGGCGACGAGGTTCTCGAGCCGCGCCAGAGCCTCGCTCTGAGCCTCGCTCTGCGTGGGAAGCAGCGCACCGCCCTCGATCGCCGCGCGCAGCTCCTCGGGGTTCGAGGGATCGAGCCGGCTCGCGACGTCCTCGAGCGCATCGACATCGACCGTGACTCCGCGCGCGAAGTCGGTGATCTGCGCCATCACGTGCAGATGCAGCCACTTGGCATGGCGGTACAGGCGCGCGTAGGCGAGTTCGCGTGTCGCGAGATAGAGGGTGATCTGGTCTTCGGGGATCTCGAGACCCTCGCCGAAGGCGGTGAGGTTCTGCGGGATCACCGCGGCGGTCCCGGCCGGGAGCACCGGGATGCCGACATCGCCGCCCGACACGACCTCGAGCGAGAGATTGCCGAGCACCTGTCCGAACTGGGCGGCGAACACGGATCCGCCGAGACCGCGCATGAGCTTGCCCGCTCCCTGCACGAGGCCGCGCATGTCTTCGGGCACCTGGGTGTCCAGCGCGCTGGTGAGCGCGTCGGCGATGCTCGTCGACACGGGCTCCGCGATCTCCTTCCACACCGGCAGGGTCGCCTCGACCCATTCGCCGCGGGTCATCGCCCTGGGCGGCTCCGCGAGCTCCGAGATGGTCGTCGCCTCTCCGAGCCAGAGGTTCGCGAGCGCGAAGGAATCGGTCAGCGATGTGCGCGAGCCGTCGGTGATGCCGAGGCCGTCGCGGTTCGCGATGTGCAGCGCCTGTCGCAGAGAGTTCTCCCAGGCGTCGCCGCCGAAGGCTCCCTGCAGCTGCGCCATGATCGTCTGCATCATGGCCGGGTCGAGCTGGAGCCCGTCCATCCCGGAGAGCGCGTTGCGCAGCGCCTCGGGGTCGATGTCGCCGGCTCCCTGGCCGGACATCATTCGTCGGAGGAACTCCTCGAAGTCCTCGGGGGTCGGATCGTTGTCTGCCATCGCTGTCGCCTCTCAGCACGTCTGAAGCCGTGGCCTCTACGCTAGTCACAGGAGCGGCCGCGGGACCCCGAACGCGGACAGATAGCTGTACGCCGCCCGCGAACGACGGAGGAACCCTGTGGATCGAACCCGGCCCGTGAGGCTCGGACTCGGAGTCTGGGCGCTGGTCGTCGCCCTGGTCGCGCTCGTGGTCCTGACCTTCCTGCCGACGCCGTACGTGATCCAGCGGCCGGGGCCCGTGTACGACACGCTCGGCACTGCTGCCGATGCCGAGGGCGAGCAGGTCCCGCTGATCAGCATCGAGGGCACGGAGACCTTCGAGACCGCTGGCACGCTCGACCTCACCACCGTGCAGGTCGTGGGCAACCGGGAGCGCACACCGAGCTGGTTCGAGCTGGCCCTCGCCTGGATGGACCGCTCCCGCGCCGTCGTCCCGCTCGACTCGGTCTTCCCCGAGGGCGTCACCACCGAGCAGCGCGACGAGCGGAACGCGACGCTCATGGTCGACTCGCAGCACGAGGCGACCGCCGCGGCCCTGAACGCGCTCGACTACGACACGGGCGCGCAGGTCGCGGTCGTCGATGTGCTCGAGGACTCTCCGGCGCAGGGCGCTCTCGAGCCCGATGACATCGTGACCGCGATCGGCGGGACTCCGGTGGACTCGGCCAAGCAGCTGCGTCAGGCGATCCAGGATGCCGGGGGCGACCCCGTCATGCTCACGGTGCTGCGCGGCGGCGAGGAGAAGACCGTCGAGGTCACGCCCGAGAAGCAGGTCGAGGGCGACGTGACGACCTGGCTGATCGGCGTCACCCTGCGCACCGACTACGACTTCGAGATCGACGTCACCCTCCAGCTCGACAACGTGGGCGGTCCCAGCGCGGGGATGATGTTCGCCCTGGGCATCGTCGACACCCTGACGCCGGGCGAACTCAACGGCGGCGAGAACATCGCGGGCACGGGGACGATCGAGGCTGACGGAACGGTCGGCCCCATCGGCGGCATCCGTCAGAAGCTCTACGGCGCGCGCGATGCGGGGGCGGACTTCTTCCTCGCACCGGAGTCGAACTGCGACGAGGTGACCGGTCATGTACCCGACGGGCTCACCGTGATCAGCACCGCCACGCTCGACGACTCGCTCGCGGCTCTCGAGGTGATCGCCGACGGCGGCGACGTCGATTCCCTTCCCAGCTGCGACGTCGTGACCTCGCCGTGACCGGGATGACAGCCGCAGCACAGTAAGGGATGCCTAGGATGGAACGGTGACCTCGACTTCTGCACCGAACCCGGCCACTCCCCGAACCTCGCGAAGAATCTTCGGCATCTCGTTGGCGATCATCGCCGCGCTGATCGCCGTCTTCTTCGTCTTCGCGTCGTTCTACACCGAATTCCTCTGGTTCGACCAGGTGGGCTTCGCGGGAGTTCTCACCACCCAGTGGTTCGCCACGGCGGTGATGTTCGTCGTCGGGTTCCTCGGCATGGCCGTGCCGCTGTTCGTCGCGATACAGCTGGCGTACCGTCTGCGGCCGGTCTACGTGCGGCTCAGCTCGCAGCTCGACCGGTACCAGGAGGTCATCGAGCCGCTCCGCCGCCTCGCGATGTGGGGCATGCCGATCTTCTTCGGTCTGTTCGCCGGCTTCTCGGCCGCGAGCCAGTGGAAGACGGTGTGGCTGTGGGCCAACGGCGTCGCCACCGACACCCTCGACCCGCAGTTCGGCCTGGACACCGGGTTCTACATGTTCGCGATGCCGTTCTACTCGATCCTGCTCGCCTTCGTGTCTGCCGTGCTCCTGCTCACGCTGATCGTGACCGCACTGGTGTCGTACCTCTACGGCTCGGTCCGCATCGGCCAGGGCGAGCTGCGCATCTCGAAGCCGGCCCGCATCCAGCTCGCGGTCATCGCCGGTCTGTACCTGCTCGTGCAGGCGGCCAGCCTGTGGCTCGACCGCTACAAGACGCTCGTCGCGCAGGACGACCGGATCGTCGGCCCCGCGTACACGGGTGTCAACGCGACCATCCCGGGTCTCGCGATCCTCGCGATCATCGCCGCGATCGTGGCGATCCTGTTCTTCGTCACGGCCGTCATCGGCCGCTGGCGCTTCCCGCTCGCGGCGACCGCTCTGCTCATCGTCGCGTCGCTGGTCGTCGGGGTCGGATTCCCGTGGGCCGTGACCACCTTCCAGGTGCGCCCGAACCAGAACGCCTACCAGGCCGAGTTCTATCAGAAGAACATCGACGGCACGAAGGAGGCCTACGGCGTCGCGAACCTCGAGACCACGCCGTTCGAGGCCGAGACCGACGCCGAAGCGGGTCAGCTGCGCGAGGACGCGGAGACGACCGCATCCATCCGCATCGTCGACCCCGCCGTCATCAGCCCTGCGGTGCGCCAGCTCGAGCAGTACCGCGGCTACTACCAGTTCCAGGAGAACCTCGACGTCGACCGCTATGAGATCGACGGCGAGATGCAGGACACCGTCGTCTCCGTGCGCGACCTCGACATGGAGGGCGTCGACGTCACCAACTGGAACAACCGCGCAGCCGTCTACACGCACGGCTACGGACTCGTCGTCGCAGCGGGAAACCAGCGCACGCCCGACGGCGAGCCCGTCTTCCTCGAGCGCGGCATCCCGTCCGCCGGATTCCTCACCGAGCAGGAGGAGTTCGAACCTCGCGTCTACTTCGGCGAGAACTCGCCCGAGTACTCGATCGTCGGATCTCCGGACGGCACTGACCCCGTCGAGATCGACTACCCGCGAGGCAAGGACGGGTCTACCGAGACCAAGACCACGTTCGAGGGCGACGGCGGGCCGGCGATCGGCAACACGTTCACCAAGCTCCTCTACGCGCTCAAGTTCCAGTCCGAGCAGATCCTCTTCTCCAACCTGGTGAACGACGAGTCGCAGATCCTCTACGACCGCGACCCGAAGACGCGCGTGCAGAAGGTGGCGCCGTACCTCGAGCTCGACAGCGACCCGTACCCGAGTGTCGTCGACGGGCGTGTGGTCTGGATCATCGACGGGTACACCACGAGCTCGACGTATCCCTACTCGACGAGCGTGAGCCTGTCCGAGGCGATCGCCGACTCGAACATCCCCTCGCCGACCCTTGCGATCGACGAGATCAACTACATCCGCAACTCGGTCAAGGCCACGGTCGACGCCTACGACGGATCGGTGACGCTGTACGCCTGGGACGACGAGGATCCCGTGCTGCAGAGCTGGCAGAACATCTACCCGACGACGCTCAAGCCGGTCAGCGACATGTCGTCGGACCTGATGAGCCACGTGCGCTACCCGACCGACCTCTTCAAGGTCCAGCGCGACGTCCTCGGGATCTACCACATCGACACCGCCGGTTCGTTCGCCCAGCAGGACAACCGCTGGCAGACGCCCAACGACCCGCGCAGCGACGCGGTGCTCCAGCCTCCGTACTACCTGACGATGCAGATGCCGGGTCAGGATTCGCCCCGGTTCTCGATGTTCTCGACGTTCATCCCGTCGGCGACGGGGAGCGGCGGCAACCGAGATGTTCTGATGGGCTATCTCGCCGTCGACTCGGACGCAGGGTCCGAGGCCGGCGTCAAGGCCGAGGGGTACGGGCAGCTCAGGATGCTCGAGATCGACACCGACACCACAGTGCCCGGTCCCGGTCAGGTGCAGAACACGTACAACTCCGACACGGCCGTGGTGCCGCAGCTCAACCTGCTCCAGCAGGGTGAGTCGGAGGTGCTCTACGGAAACCTGCTGACACTGCCCGTCGGTGGCGGTCTTCTCTACGTGCAGCCGGTCTACGTGCAGTCGTCCGAGGGGACCAAGCTGCCGCGACTGCAGAAGGTCCTCGTGGCCTTCGGTGACAAGGTCGCATTCGAGGACACGCTCACCGCGGCGCTCGACACCCTCTTCGGCGGCGACTCCGGAGCGACAGGTGGAGACGATCAGGTCGAACCGACCGAGCCGGATCCCGACACCGGTGAGGTGCCCACCGAGCCGACCGTGCCGACGGATGCAGAAGCCGAGGCGCTCGCCGCCGCACAGCAGGCGCTCACCGACCGTGAGGCCGCCCTCAAGGAAGGTGACCTCACCAAGTTCGCCGAGGCCGACAAGCGACTCACGGATGCCGTGAACACGCTGCTCGGACTGGAAGCGGACTCGGGGGAGTAGCCACCCCTGCAGTGACTGATGCCGCCCCTCCCGAGGGGCGGCATCAGTCGTCTCCGGAGGAGGGCCACGCGCCGCCGTGGGGGCCGAGGCCGCAGCAGACACGGGAGATGTCCACGCGCCGGTGTCGTGCGGACATGCGAAAGGCCCCTGATCTGGATTTCTCCCGATCAGGGGCCTTTCGTGTGTCGCATTCTCGTTGCGGGGACAGGATTTGAACCTGCGACCTCCGGGTTATGAGCCCGGCGAGCTACCGAACTGCTCCACCCCGCGGCACGTTGAATAGCCTAACACGTGAATCGGGAGTGCGCGAATCGAGGCCGCCGTCCGCCCGATGCGCAAGGATGAGGGCATGACCGAGACCGTGTCCGCAGCCGTTCCCGTCGCCGTCTGCCAGTTCGCGCCCACGGCGTCGCGAGAGGACAACCGCGACCGGATCGCCGCGATGACCGCGGATGCCGCGTCGCGCGGCGCTCGCCTCATCGTGTTCCCCGAGTACTCGAGCTACTTCGTCGATCCCCTGGACGAGACCCTCGCGGCTAATGCGGAGACGCTCGAGGGCGACTTCGTGTCGACGCTCACGGCGCTCGCGGCGGATCACGGGGTCGTGATCGTCGCGGGTCTCGTCGAGACTGCCTCCGACGCGCGCCACGTGCACAACACGGTCGTCGCCGTGCGCGGGGATGGCGTCCTCGCGACCTACCGGAAGCAGCATCTCTACGACGCCTTCGGCCAGACGGAGTCGGAGTGGATCGCGGCGGGCGACCTCGGCGCCGCCACCTTCGAGGTCGCCGGCATCCGCTTCGGCCTCCTCACCTGTTATGACCTGCGCTTCCCCGAGGTGGCGCGCACGCTGGTCGACGCCGGAGCCGATGTGCTGGTCGTCCCCGCCGAGTGGGTGCGCGGCCCCCTCAAGGAGCACCACTGGACCACGCTCCTCGCGGCTCGGGCGATCGAGAGCACGGCGTATGTGGTCGCGGCGGACCACCCGGCCCCCGTCGGCGTGGGGCACTCGCAGATCATCGACCCGCAGGGCGTCGTGATCGCGGGCGTGGGCCTGAGCGAGGGCATCGCGGTGGCATCCGTCGAGCGCTCGGCGATCGATCGCGTGCGCGAGAGCAACCCGTCGCTCCGTGTGCGGCGGTACGCGGTGGTCCCGCGCTGACGACGTCCGTGCGCTTCAGAAGCTGGCCGCCAGGCGCTGCGCCGCCTCCTCGAGCACCTCGACGCGCTTGCACGCCGCGAATCGCACGAGTCCGGCGACATCGCCCCGATGGGCTTCCGAGACGAAGGCCGACAGCGGGATCGCGACGACTCCCGCCCGTTCGGGAAGGGCGCGACAGAACGCGGCGGTGTCCGATCCGCCCAGCGCCGTCGCATCGGCGACCGTGAAGTAGCCGCCCTGCGGAGCGAGCACCGTGAACCCCGCCGCGGTCAGGCCGGCTCCGAGGATCTCGTGTTTGCGGGCGAGCAGCGACGCCGCCCCGGTGAAGTACTCGTCGCCGAGCCGCAATCCGACGGCGACGGCCGGCTGCAGGGGCGAGCCGTTGACGTATGTCAGGTACTGCTTGACCGTGAGGACGGCGGTGATGAGGGCCGCCGGGCCGTGCACCCAGCCGATCTTCCACCCCGTGGTCGAGAACGTCTTGCCGGCAGACGAGATCGTCAGCGTGCGTGCGGCTGCCCCCGGCAGTGTGGCGATCGGGGTGTGCGGGGCACGGAAGGCCAGGTGCTCGTAGACCTCGTCGGTGACGATCACCGCATCGTGCTTCTCAGCGAGTCGGACCACCTCCGCGAGGACCTCGTGGTCGAACACGGCGCCGGTGGGGTTGTGCGGATCATTGACCAGGATGATGCGGGTGCGATCGGTGACGGTCGCAGCGAGGCGATCGAGGTCGGGCTGGAAGTCGGGGGCCCGCAGCGGGACGGTGCGCAGCCGAGCACCCGCCAACGCCACCGCCGCCGCATACGAGTCGTAGTACGGCTCGAACACGACGACCTCGTCGTCCGGCCCATCGATCAGCGCGAGGATCGTCGCGGTCAGAGCCTCGGTCGCGCCCGCCGTCACGATCACCTCCGTCGCGGCGTCGACCTCGAGTCCGTAGAAGCGTCGCTGATGCTCGCTGATCGCCGCGAGCAGATCGGGGACGCCCCGCCCGGGTGGGTACTGGTTGGCGCCGGCGGCGATCGCGGCCCGAGCCGCCTCGAGCACCTCGGTGGGTCCGTCCTCGTCCGGAAACCCCTGTCCGAGATTGATCGCGCCGGTTCTGGCCGCAGCTGCTGACATCTCTGCGAAGATGGTGGGCGCGACGGTTCCGTCGGATGCGAGCAGACCGGCTCCCGCTGCCGTGCGCCGCCATGCGCCGGGGATGACACTCATGAAGAACAGGCTAAGGCCATAGGTGAAACTCATCTTCGCCATACGAAACGCACAGATACACACGTCACTCTGAAGGGGCGTTGTTGAAGGAGCACACCATGAACGAAGACAGCACCCAGGACCACTCGGTACCCGCGTCGCACGACGCCGTGCCGTCCACCGAGGCAGCAGAGGTCGTCGACCGTTCGACGACCCAGGCAGCCGCTGAGACCCCTCGCGCCGCCGCGAACGTCGGTCAGGGGCACGAGGTCCCGCAGACCTTCACGTCGCCTCCCGCCGCGCAGCACCCGGTCGGCACTCCGCCGCGCCCCGAGTCGCCGTACGCGGCACCGCAGGCCCCCGGCGCAGCGACCGCCAGCGCCCCCGGGGCCGCATTCGGCATCCACACCGCGGCGCAGCCCGGCGTCGGCGGCGAGCCGACACCCGGTGCCCCCAAGGTCAAGGAGAAGCCTCGCGCCGGAGTGAAGTTCGCCGCGATCGTGGTCGCTGCGGCTCTCGTCGGCGGTGTCGCCGGCTTCGGCGGCGGGGCGATCCTCAACGGCATCTCGAACCAGAACTCGACCGGCGTCGCCCAGGGGCCCGAGACCGTGACGGTGAACAACCCCGGGTCGGTGAACGAGACGACCGCGGTGGCGACCGCCGCGCTCCCGTCGGTGGTCACGATCGAGGTCGCAGGGTCGAGCGAAGCGGGCAGCGGCTCGGGCGTCATCATCAGCGACGACGGATACGTGCTGACGAACACCCACGTCGTCACGCTCGGCGGCGCGGTCGCCGACCCCACGATCCGCGTCACGACCTCCGACGGTCGCATCTTCTCGGCAACGGTGGTCGGTACGGATCCGCTCTACGACCTCGCCGTGATCAAGCTCACGGATGCGACGGACCTCACGCCGATGGACTTCGCGGACTCCTCCGACCTCAACGTCGGTGACACCGCGGTGGCGCTCGGCGCGCCGCTGGGCCTGTCGAACTCGGTCACCACCGGCATCGTCAGCGCGCTCAACCGCAGCATCCAGATCGCGTCGTCCGCGCTGCCCGACTCGTCGTCGGAGGATGCCCCTCAGCAGGAGGAGTCTCCGGAGAACGGGCAGGGTGAGGGTCCGTTCCAGTTCGACCTTCCCGGCAACACCTCGCAGCAGACGTCGGAGTCGATCTCGATCGCCGTCATTCAGACCGATGCCGCCATCAACCACGGAAACTCCGGCGGTGCCCTCGTCAACAGCAAGGGTGAGCTCATCGGCATCAACGTGGCCATCGCGAGCTCGGGCAGCTCCGAGGAGTCGGGCTCGATCGGCATCGGCTTCGCGATCCCCTCGAACGTCGCGAAGCGCGTGTCGCAGGAGATCATCGCCGACGGTGCCGCGAGCCATGGTCTGCTCGGCGCCTCGGTGCAGGATGCCGCGAGCGCGGAGAACGCCGAGGTCGCCGGCGCGCTGATCGCGAACGTGTCCGACGGAGGTGCTGCGGCGGCGGCGGGCCTCAAGGCGAACGACGTCGTGACGGCGTTCAACGGAGTGCCCGTCACGAGCGCCACCGACCTCACCGCGCAGGTCCGCGCGGCGGCCGGCGGCAGCGACGCCACCGTCACGTACATCCGTGGCGGCAAGGAGTACGAGATCGATGTGACCCTGGGGACGCTCGCCGGCTGACGACAGTCACGACGAGTGCGCCGAGAAGGACGCCACCCCGCGATAGGCTCGCGGGGTGGCGTCCTTCTCCTTCGGCTCCGGCAATGCGGCCAAGCTGCTCAGGATCCCGCTCTACCTCGCCGGACGCGTCGGAACGGCCCTCGTCCCGCGTGGTGATCGCTGGGTCTTCGGGTGCGGCGCGGGTATCGGGGACGGTGCCCTGGCTCTGCAGCGTGTCGCCGCCGAACACGGACACGACACCCTGTGGCTCACATCGTCGGAACGGGAAGAGCGAGATGCGGCCGAACTCGGCATCCGCACGGTCCCGAAGTCCGGACTGCGCGGATGGTGGGCGACCGCCCGCGCCGGAGTGCTCGTCGTCACTCACGGTCTGGGAGATGTGAACCGGTACGCGAACTCCGGCGCGTTCGTGGTGCAGCTCTGGCACGGGATCCCGCTCAAGCGCATCGGCCTGGATTCACCGGCGACGGTCCAGGTCCCCGACGTCCCGGGAGCGCCGATGCTGCGCCGAGTCGTCGCGCTGCTGTACCGGGCCACGGCACAGCGCATTCGGGTGCTCCCGGCGGCATCGCACCGTGCGCGAGGACGCCTCGAGTCGGCGTTCGCTCTCGGCGATGACCGGGTCGTCGTGACAGGGGAGCCCCGTGTCGATGTGCTCTCGGCCGGGTCGAGCCACGACCGCCGCGACACGGCCCGCGCACGCCTCCGCGACGCCGTCGGCTCTCTGCCGGGGAGTGCACGGACGATCCTCTACGCGCCGACATGGCGCGACGGATCCCCGGATCCCGCGGTGCCGTCAGCGCAGCAGTGGGAGCGGATCGTCGCGGTGCTCGACGAGCACGATGCGATCCTGCTCGTCCGCTCGCACCCGCTCGGCGCGGGCGGGTACGCACCGCCTCTGCCCACGGATCGGGTGCGGACGCTGGGGTCCGACGTGCTTCCCGACGTGACGCCCGTGCTCCCCGCGGTCGACGTGCTCGTGACCGACTACTCGTCGCTCGCGTACGACGTCGGGCTGATCGCGATGCCGGTGCTCTTCCTCGCTCCCGACGCGGACGAGTACGCGCGGACTCGCGGGTTCTACGGACGCTTTCAGGACGTGGCGGGCGAGGACCCCGCGGCCGACTGGGGAGCGCTGCTCGCACGGCTCGCGCAGCTGCTCGACGACGACGTGGCGTTCGCAGACGCTTCCGCGAGGTCCGCTACGCTCAGCGCGGAGATGCATGCGTTCCGCGACGGACGCAACACCCGACGGGTGTACGAGACGATCCGCGCGCGGGGGATCCCCGCGCCGAAGGGAGCAGCATGACCACGGCCCGTATCGATGAGACGGCAGAGACGCTGATCATCGCGGGGACAGGACCCCGTCCCCGTGCCGCCGAGCTCGTGGGACCTCGTGCCCGCGTGACTGCGCGCGTGTCAGGCGGCGGCAAGACCTGGAAGGCGACGTTCCCTCTGCGAGCGGCACGATGGGGCGGACCGGAGCTGCCCCTGCCCGCCGGCGCGTATGAGATCCGCATCCCCGGCGCCGAACTCGACGACCTGTCCGTCGCACCCGTCGTGCTCGACGGCGTCCGCATCGCCGTGGACTCCACGACCGCGCAGATCGCGGCGCCCATCGACCCCGTCTACGAGACGGCCGAGGGGCAGGCGACCCTCGAAGGACGCTACGTCTCGCACCCGGGCGGGACCGAGAACGCCGTGTTCTTCGAGAGCTTCTATGGGCGCAGCGTCGGCTGCAACCCCCGAGCGATCGACCGCGCGCTCGCCGCGGCGGCCCCGGACGTCGTGCGGTACTGGAGCGTCGTCGACCTCTCGGTCGAGGTGCCGGAGGGCGCCGTCGCGGTGGTCGAGGGCAGCCCGGAGTGGTGGCGGGCCCGTGCCGCCGCTCGGCTCCTGATCGTGAACGACTGGTTGAGGCGGCGTTTCGTGCGCAAACCCGGCCAGAAGGTCGTGCAGACATGGCACGGCACACCGCTCAAGCGTCTGGCTCTGCATCGCCCGGGCTTCGATCCGCGGCGCATGGCGGCGGTCGTGAAGGAATCGCGCCGGTGGGACGTTCTTCTCGCGCAGAACACCTATGCAGAGCGCATCCTCCGCAAGGCGTACGCCTTCTTCGGCCGGCCGATCTGGGTCGAGGGCTACCCGCGCAACGACTCGCTGGTCACGGGAGATGCCTCAGCGATCCGGGCGGCGCTCGGCATCGCCGAGGGCGAGCACGTGCTGCTCTACGCGCCGACCTGGCGGGACGACCGCAAGGAGATGGTGGACTTCATCGACCCCGAGCGACTCGCGCAGCAGACGGATTCGGTCGTGCTGGTGCGCGGGCATTCGCGGACGATCGACACGGGCCGAGACCGCGCAGGGGCCCGCGTCATCGATGTGACCGGATTCCCGGAGACGGCGCAGCTGCTGCTCACCGCCGACGCCCTGATCACCGACTACTCCTCCGTGATGTTCGACTTCAGCGTCACCGGCAAGCCGATGTACTTCCTCGTCCCCGACCTCGACCATTACCGCGGAGAGCTGCGAGGCTTCTACTTCGATCTGGCCAGCCGTGCGCCCGGGCCTCTCGTGCACACGCAGGACGAGCTCGTGGCGGCTCTGGCCGACGAGACGCACGAGCAGACCTTCGCTGAGCGATATTCGGCGTGGCGAGCCCAGTTCAACAGGCGTGACGACGGGAACGCCTCTGAGCGGGTCGTGGCTCGCATCCTCGATCAGGGCTACCTCACGCGTTAGACCCCACCGGTAGAAGCGCAGCGCAGGATCAGGGAAGCGCAGATCAGGGAAGCGGAGTGTTCTGCGTGCCGAGCCGCGACGCGTCGACCGTGTCACGGGCGCCGCGCAGCACACCGCCGAGGAATCCCAGCCCCCACGACAGATGCATGGTGGGGAGCACGATGAGGGTCCAGAGGCGCTGACGTGGGCCGCCGCCGCCGCGCATGCCCGCCACCGCGACGACCAGCACGACGTAGAGCACGATCGGCAGGTGCACGATCAGGGAGAGTGCGAGGGAGAGCCATCCGCTGACGAGGCCGGTCAGCTGGAGGATGCCGGTCACCAACGCGGCCACGACGAGGACGACGAGCGCGGGGGGAGCGAAGTAGCGGATGCCGTTCCGTCGCCCGAACCGCCTGACGAGTTCCCCACGCCATGCGCCGGTCGCGCGGAACTGGCGGGCGAGGCGGATCCAGCTCTCCCGAGGCCAGTAGGTCACCGACAGTCGAGGGTCGAACCACACCCGGTACCCCGCCTGCCGGATGCGGAGGTTGAGTTCCCAGTCCTCGCCCCGGCGGATCGTCTCGTCGAAGAGACCGACCTCGTCGAGCACGTCACGACGCATCACGCCGAGATATGCCGACTCGGCCTCGCCCTCCTGGGTGCCACCGTGATACGCGCCGCCGCCGAGGCCCACAGGGGAGTTGTAGAGCCGCGCGACCGCCTTCTGGAACGGCGTGCGTCCCTCGGCATGCATGACCCCGCCCACGTTGGCCGAGTCCGTGCGTTCGAGCGTCTCGAGGGCGCGCGCGGCGTACCCGGCAGAGAGCTCCGAGTGCGCGTCGACGCGGATGATGGTGGCGTACCGGCTCGCGCGGATCGCGGCATTGAGCCCGACCGGGATGTGCGCGGCGGGATTGTCGACGAGACGGATCCGCCCGTCCTCCGCAGCCAGACGCCGGGCGAGCTGCGTGGTGCCGTCGGAGGAGGGCCCGAGCGCCAGCACGAGTTCCGCGGGGATGGTCAGTTCCTGCGCCAGCACCGAGGCGACGGCGTGCTCCAGATACGCCCGCTCGTTCAGGACAGGCATGACGAAGGACACCCCGGTCTCGGGAGCGGGCGAATCGTCGTGGGGCACATGACGATCATGGCATGCGCTCGTCGGACGTTCGCTGATTCGACGGGAGGCGGCCGGGCGCTCGGTATCCTGGAGAGATGGGTGCTGTGTCGGATGCGAAGAAGGCCTACCGTCTGCTGAAGCGGGCGCTCGCCTCGCGCACCGCGGTCCAGCGGGTGCGGCGTCGTCTGGCGGCGGATGAACCGCATGAACCGGGTCGATATCAGGTCGCGGTGTACTTCGCCGACGGCGCCGTGAACATGTATCAGATGCGTCAGTGGTACCGGCCGCTCGCCGAGCTCGCGAAGCACTGGCCCGTGGTCGTGCTCGCGCGGTCGGCGACGGGGGCGGACAAGCTTCTCGACGAGGACGCCCCGCCCGTGGCATTCGTCCCCACTGTGCGCGACCTCGAGCGCTTCATCGCCACGCAGGACATCCGTGTCGTGCTCTACGTGAACCAGAACACCCGCAACTTCCAGATGTTCCGCTACGGACGGCGCTGGCACGTGTTCATCAACCACGGCGAGTCCGACAAGATGTACATGACCACCAACCAGTACAAGGCCTACGACTACGCCTTCGTCGCTGGCCAGGCCGCACGCGATCGGCTCTCGCGGACGCTGTGGGACTACGACATCGACAAGCGGACGCTGGAGATCGGTCGACCGCAGGCGGACCACTACTCTGGCGTCCTGCCGTACACGCCGGATGATCGCATCGTCGTGCTGTACGCGCCGACGTGGGAGGGCGATCGCCCCAGTGCGCACTACGGTTCCATCGCGACCCACGGCGAGGCCCTCGTCTCGGCTCTCCTCGCCTCGGGAAAGCACCGGGTCATCTATCGCCCCCACCCCCGGAGCGGAGTGGTGGACCCCGAGTACGGCGCCGCGCACCGACGTATCATCGCGTCGATCGCCGCGGCGAACGACCGCGACCCCCGCGCGACGCACGTCTACGACCACGGTGCCGAGCTCGGCTGGCAGCTCGCGGCCGCCGATGTCGCCGTGGTCGACATCTCGGCGATGGTCTACGACCGTCTCGCCGTCGGGAAGCCGCTTCTGATCACGCGCCCGACGGACGACCGCGCCTCCGTCGACACCAACGGGTATCTGTCGGACTGCGAGTGGCTCGACGCGGATGCCGCGGGCGAGATCATCACCGAGGTCGAACGCGTCCGCGCCGACGTGGCCGCGACGGCGCGACTCCGGATGTGGGTCCAGCATTACTTCGGCGACACGACACAGGGGGTCGCGACCGAGAAGTTCCACGCGGCCATCGGGCACCTCATGAACGAGTGGGACCACTGGCATGCGAATGAGGTCGGCGCGGTGCGCGGCGACGAGGATGACGACGACGAAGAAGTCGCCGACGAGGAGCTGTGATGGTCGAGCTTCCGCATCTGCGATCGATCGCCGCACGCGTCGAGGTGATCGCGGAGGCGGGTTCGACGAATGCGATGCTCCGAGAGCTGGCGGCAGACGTCGACGCGTGGCCGCACCTGTCGGTCCTGCTGACCGACGATCAGACGGCGGGCCGCGGACGACTCGACCGCCAGTGGACTGCGCCCGCAGGCACCGCGCTCGCTGTCTCTGTGCTGCTGCGTCGGCTTCCGGTCGTCGCGGAGGCCCGCGGCTGGATCCCGCTCGCCGCGGGTCTCGCCATGGCGGAGGCGGTCGCTGATCAGGCCGAGGCGCATACGGTGTCCGTCAAGTGGCCCAACGATGTGCTCGTCGACGGTCGGAAGATCTGCGGCATCCTCGCGGAGGCCACCGGCGACGCCGTCATCGTCGGCACCGGCGTCAACACGACCATGACCGCGGCACAGCTCCCGGTTCCGACCGCGACGTCGTTCGCCGTGCTCGGGATCGATGTGCAGGTCGACCGACTGCTGGCTCGATACCTGGAGGGACTCGATCAGGCGCTCGTCGGCCTGGTCGCGACCGGCGACGCTGGGATCAGCGGCCTGCACGCGGC
Source organism: Microbacterium sp. C5A9 (assembly GCF_022627955.1). Taxonomy (GTDB): domain Bacteria; phylum Actinomycetota; class Actinomycetes; order Actinomycetales; family Microbacteriaceae; genus Microbacterium. The sequence goes on along the minus strand of NZ_JABXGD010000009.1, from coordinate 13,779 downwards.
CGTGAGCGCGCGCTGCGGCACCCTCGGGCAGCAGGTGAGGGTGCTGCTTCCGGGTGATCGGGCGCTCGAGGGGACGGCCGTCTCGCTGGACTCCGAGGGGCGTCTCGTCGTCAGAGAGGGCGATGCTCTGCACGCTGTCTCCGCGGGGGATGTCGTGCATGTCAGGCCGACGGGAGCCTGACACGCCCGGCGCGCAGATGGCGTTGTCGGCGGCGGCGGGCACAATGGAGGGGTGACCCAGCCCGTGACCCTCGGTGGTCGGCCCACGATGCCGCCACCAGGCGTGCCCACCGAAGAGCTGCTCATCGCTCGGTTCCGTGGTCATGCCCGCAGGCTGTTCTGGTCCGCTCTCGTGCTGATCGCGGTGTTCGGAGCGACGGCCTTCTTCTTCGACAACCTTCCCGCTCCGTTCGAGAACTGGATGCTGCTCGCCGCGGCGGGAGCGGCGCTGCTGCTGCTCGTGGTCGTTCCCTACGCGATCTGGTTCTCGCGGTCGACCACCGTGACGACGCGCCGGGTGATCGTGAATCACGGTCTCGGCTCCCGCAACCGTCGGGAGATGTCGCACATCCGGGGATACACGATCGGCGTGCGCCGCGGCATCGTGCAGCGGATGTGGGGTGTCGGGACCATCACCCTGTCGAACGGGGTCGATGCGCCGCTGCGTCTCGCGAACGTGCCCAACGTGACGTTGGTCCACGAGGCGTTGGCGGATCAGATCGAGGTGAGCCAGATCCTCGCGCACCGCGATGCGCAGTCCGGCCAGGACGCCTCCGGCGGCTTCTGACCTCCGAGGGCCGCTGTCGACGGGGCGTGCGAGCGACACGCGCGCGGATACGGGAGAATGGTCGGGACGAATGGAGGCGCACATGGCGCTGCGCGTTGGCGTGATCGGTGGCGGCCAGCTGGCCAGGATGATGATCGCCCCGGCGGTCGAGTTGGGTCTCGACCTCAGGGTGCTGGCCGAAGGCGAGGGGATGTCGGCGGATCTCGCCGCGACCGCGGTCGGCGACTATCGCGACATCGAGGTGGTCCGTGCCTTCGTGAAGGATGTCGACGTCGTCACGTTCGATCATGAGCACGTTCCCCAGGCCGTGCTGCGCGCCCTGGTGGCGGACGGTGTGGCGGTGCATCCCGGTCCCGACGCCCTGCAGTTCGCTCAGGACAAGCTCGTCATGCGCGCCCGGCTCGCTGAACTCGGCGTCCCGCAGCCCGACTGGGCGGCCGTGCACGACGGCACCGAGCTGCAGGCGTTCCTCGACGACCACGACGGCAGGGGAGTCGTCAAGACGCCTCGCGGCGGCTACGACGGCAAGGGCGTGCGCGTCGTGCGCTCGGCGGACGACGCGCAGGACTGGCTCGCCGCTCTCGGCGACGGAGAAGCTCTGCTCGTCGAGGAACTGGTGCCGTTCGTGCGCGAACTCGCGCAGCAGGTCGCGCGCCGACCGAGCGGCGAGATCGTCGCGTATCCCGTGGTCGAGACCGTGCAGCGCGACGGAGTGTGCGCCGAGGTGATCGCGCCGGCGCCGGCGGCAGCCGATCGGCTCGTTCAGGTGGCCGAGGGCATCGGGCGCTCCATCGCCGAGGGCCTGGGAGTCACCGGGATGCTCGCGGTCGAGCTGTTCGAGACCGACGACGAGCGCATCCTCGTGAACGAACTCGCCATGCGGCCGCACAACAGCGGTCACTGGAGTCAGGACGGCGCAGTGACCGGGCAGTTCGAGCAGCATCTGCGGGCCGTCGCGGATCTGCCGCTCGGCGACACCGCTCCTCGGTCGCAGTGGTCGGTCATGGTGAACATCCTCGGCGGACCTCGCGAGGGGTCGCTCGGGGAGCGATTCGCGGGCGCGATGGCCGAGCATCCGGCGGCGAAGATCCACACCTACGGCAAGGATCCGCGTCCCGGCCGCAAGGTCGGACACGTGAACGTCTCGGGAGACGACCTCGATGACGCCGTGTACGTGGCACGTGCCGCCGCGGCCCACTTCGATTGAGAAGCGACGGGCTGGAACGAGAGGCGTGCCGTTCGGGGTTTCTCCCAGCACCAGACCGTAGCCTGAGTGGGTGACTGAGCCTTTGCACTCCTCCGCTGCGCCCCTCGTCGGGGTCGTCATGGGATCCGACTCCGACTGGCGAGTGATGAGCGACGCCTCGCAGGCGCTGACGGACTTCGCCATTCCGCATGAGGTGGAGGTCGTGTCGGCTCACCGCACGCCTGACAAGCTCATGCAGTATGCACGCGAAGCGCGCGGTCGCGGCGTGCGGGTGATCATCGCGGGAGCCGGGGGAGCAGCGCACCTGCCGGGGATGCTCGCCTCGATGACGCCGCTGCCGGTGATCGGCGTCCCGGTCCCGCTGGCCTATCTCGACGGGATGGACTCGCTGCTGTCCATCGTCCAGATGCCGGCCGGCATCCCCGTGGCGACGGTGTCGATCGGCGGCGCGAAGAACGCAGGACTCCTCGCCGCTCGGATTCTGGGTACGTCCGACGACGACCTCGCCGACCGGGTCGAGGCCTACGCCCTGGACCTGGAGGCCCAGGTCGAGGAGAAGAACGAACGGCTGAAGGGGTCGCTGTGACCCTCGCGCCGCCGCGTGGTGCGGCGCGACCTCTCATCGAGACGAGACCGCTGCGTCATCCCGATTCCTCGGACGGCGGGATGATGACCAAGCGAGGCTGGTGGCTGGTGCTGCTGAACGTGCTCGTCCCCGGTTCCGCGCAGGTGCTCGCGGGCCACCGACGGCTGGGCCGATTCGGTCTCGGAGCCACGTTGGTCGCATGGCTGCTCGTGATCGTGGCCGCGGGACTCGGGCTCTTCGCTCGTCCGTTCTTCCTCTGGCTCACGGTGGGAGGCGGGTTCTTCTCCGCTGCCGTCCTGACCCTGATCCAGGTGCTGCTGATCGCGTATGTCGTGCTGTGGCTCGTCCTCACCTTCGACACCCTTCGCCTCGTCCGGCTGGTCAAGGTGCCAGGGCTGTCGCGGCTGGCGATCCCGCTCGTCGCGCTCCTGATCTTCGGCCTCGTCGGCACCGGCACCGCGTATGCGGCGTCGATCGTCGGCTCCGCGAGGAACACGATCAGCACGATCTTCGGGCAGAGCGGGCCGAGCCTGCCGCCCAGTGACGGCTACTACAACATCCTCCTCCTCGGCGCGGACAGCGGCGAGGGGCGCGATTCCATGCGCTACGACAGCATCTCGGTGGTGTCGGTCAACGCGTCGACCGGGGCCGTGACGATCACGGGAATCCCGCGCGAGCTGCCGCACGCCCCGTTCAGCGAGGGCAGCCCGATGCAGGCGCTGTACCCGAACGGGTTCGAAGGACATCAGTCGAGTGCGTGCGGATGGAACGGGTGGATGAACCACATCCGCAACGCTGCGGAGATCTGCCGCGAGGACAACGGAACCGGCCTCTATCCGGACGCGGTGGCCAACGGATCCGACCCGGGCATCGAGGCGACGAAGGACGCCGCCGAGGGTGTGCTCGGCATCGAGATCCCGTACTACGTGTTCGTCGACATGCACGGCTTCGCCGCGCTCGTCGACGCCCTCGGAGGTGTCACGATCACCGCGACCGAGCGCCTCCCCAAGGGAGGGCCGCCGGACGGCACGGACCCCTACGACGTGGACGCCTGGGCGATCGGGTGGATCGAGCCCGGTACGCAGGTGATGGACGGCGACACCGCGCAGTGGTACGCGCGTTCGCGCTACACGACCAGCGATTGGGACCGGATGAAGCGCCAACGGGAGCTGCAGGAGGCGATCCTCGCGCAGTTCACACCGCAGACCGTGCTCACGCGGTTCAACGAGGTCGCTGCTGCCGGCACCGCCCTGATCAGCACGGATCTGCCTCAGGACAAGCTTCCCGAGTTCTTCGAGCTGATGACGAAGGCGAAGGAGCAGGAGGTCACGACGATCGAGCTCACGCCGGACAACGGCGTGGAGGAGCTCAGCCCCGACTACGCCTACATCCACTCGATGATCCAGCAGGCGCTGCACCGGCCGACGCCGACGCCTGATCCCACTCCCTGATCGCCCTCCCTGAGAGAGCCGACCTGAGGCATGCGGTGGGCGGTGACGGATCACCGCGATGGCTGGGTGATCGTGCGCCGTGCATGAACAAGCCCACGGCCGCTCCTCGAGAGTAAGGGCGCGACCGTGGGCCTCCGGTGAGTCACCGGAGTCGCCAGACGACGGTGATCGGAGGGGGAGGGATCACCGTCGTCCAGCCGACCCCCGCACACGGCGGGAGCCTGACCTAGGCGCGCTGCTTGTTGCGGCGCACGATTCCTGTGGCGACGAGAGCGCCACCCGCCACGACAGCGGCTGCGCCGCCACCGAGGATCCAGGGGGAGACCTCTGCGCCGGTCAGAGCCAGCTCGAGCCCCCCGCCGGTGAGCGGAAGCTCGCTTCCGGCTGCTGCCACAGCCGGATCGTGGTCACAGCTCACGGCCGAGTCGTGTCCGTGGGACACGGTGATCGTCGCCGTGTACGAACGCGTTCCCGCGAAGGCGAGGGAGTACGAACCCTCCCCGTCAGCGGGCGGACGGAACGTGACCATCATGCTGCCGTCAGAAGCAGCCGTGTTGCCCGACACCGCCGAGGCTCCGGCGTCGAAACCCGACACCGAGACGCCGACGTTCTCAGACGGCTGGAAGTACCCTGCGCCGAAGACGACGGTCGATACTTCGCAGATGTCGATGATCGGATCACCGACGGCGACGCGCGGCGTCTCCGCATAGGAATCGGAGTCGGCCGGTGCGGCAGAGGCGACAGCGGGTGCCATCAGCACCAGTACGCCAGCGGTAAGGCTGATTGCAGCCAGTTTCTTCAGCATGATTCTCCCCAGAAATACACGCGGAATCACATTCGGACACACCCCTGCGTCCGACTGTGTGGGCTCATTCTGTCCCCACGACAGAATCACTGAGCCCAGATATTCCCCAGTGGGGATGACACTACATCATCGCGAGAGCAAAGTCACGATGCGCAACGCAGTTCTTCGCGGGTGATCTCCGGGGTGCCGACCAGGGGCGTGTGCTCGACCGTCGTGAGGCGTTCACCGGCACCCTCGCCGGTGTATTCGACCGTGATCGTGGTGGATTCCCCGGGCGCGAGAAGCACATCGTGCTGCACGGCCGTGCGGTCGCCGAGGAGCGCGGTCTGCACCGTCTCCTCCGTCCCGTCGCGGTCGATGTGCGACGGGGTGGCTCCCTCGGGTCCGTAGACCATGACGAGGGTGCGCAGGGAGCCGGGCGGCACGCCGTAGAACCCTCCGCCGGTGACATACGACGAGAGCGTGCCCGCCGTCTCGGCGGTGACGCCGTTCGTCCAGGTCACGCGGATCTGCGTCGTCGGCTCGCCGTCGCACACGCCGACCGCGGTGGTGATGGCGGCATCCGCGTAGTAGTCCATCTTGCCGCCGGTCGCGTCGTTCACCAGGACGCCGACGTGGGTCTCGGTGTCGTCGGTCGGCAGCGCACCGCCGAGCGTGGTCGCGGCGAGCACCTGCTCCTCGTCGTCGTGCACGCTCCAGATGCGGATGCGGTTCTCCTCCGCCGAGGCCGAGAGGGCGCCGAGGAGCTGCTTCGGGTCGCCGCCCGTGAGAGCCGCGCCGAACACCGCGCTGGCGGCCTGCGCGAACACCTGGTCCTGCACGGCCGGGTCGGGGACAGCGGCATAGATCTCCGACAGGAGGATGCTCACGACGTTGTCCTCGTCGGCGGTGAACGGACCGAAGGAGAGCGGTCCCGTGACCGCCAGCAGGTGCTCGGTCATGACCGAGTCCACCGCGATGACACCGTCGACCGGCGTGCCGAACCGCTGCTCCCAGCGGGAGGCGATCAGCGGGGCGGCCTCGGTGAAGTCGGGGATGCTGGTGATGTTCTGCAGATATCGGCCGGGACGATCCTCGAAGAGCGCGATGGTCGACTCGCTGAGCGGGAGCGCCTCGTCGAGGACGGGGAAGTCGAGTGTGGAGGCCTGCTGGATCAGACTGATCCGACCTCCCTCCGCGTGCAGGAGGGCGATCGCGCCGATGATGCCGCCGGACGAGCGCAGCTCCGCGTTGTTCTGCATGGCGATCACGTAATTCCTGGGCCCCTCCGCCCCGAGCATGCTCGGGAGCAGAACGGCCGCACCGTGCAGGGAGCCGACGACCGTCGCCGCCTGCGTCACCGTCGCGCGCATCTCGCGCACCGCCTCGGCGAGGGGAGGCAGGGTGCCGTCCGCGTCGATGCGCAGCGCCTGGGACTCGGCCACCGTCAGCGTCGCGCTCGCCTCGGCGAGCGACGGCTCGATACCGGTGAACGGAGCAAGATCTATGGCGCCGCCCGAGAACCCGAGGCTCGCGAGGTCCAGGTCGTCGGCGACGTCGAGCACGGGCACGAGCGCGTCCTCGGCGACGGAGTCCACGATCTCCGCCACCTCGCTGACCGCGGTGAAGTTGGGTCCGAGCCAGGGGATGATTCCGAAGGCATGCCAGACGGGGTCGGACGTGAGGCCGTGGGCGGAGTCGGCATGGTGCGCGATCCCCGACGCGAGTGAGGCCGCTCGGTCGAGGTCGCCCTCGCCGATGGCCGCCTTGAGCTCTGGCGAGGTCGACGCGACCTCCTGCAGATCGTTGACCGCTCCGATGCCGCGCACGGTGACCCACCCGATCGCCAGCACGATCAGGGTCAGGACCGCACCGATGGACCATCGCAGCCACCGGCGTCGCACCGGGAGGCGTCCGTCACTCATCTGAGCATTCAAGCACGAAGCGAGGCGAGGACGTGCGTGTGAGCGGCGAATCCGGGTCACGCGCGGTCGCGCTGCGAGGATCCGAGGTCGCCGACGACTACTGTTGTCGCATGAGTGCTCGGCTGCGTGTTGTCCTCGATCAGCTGGCGCATGTCGTCGACGCCGACCAGGCCGCGGCGTCCGTCGAGCTCGCTTCGGGGCTCGTCCGGACGGCGCCGTCGGGATGCGTGGTCGAGGCGATCGTCCCCGCCGCGTCCGAGCCGTCGATCGAGGGTCTCGTCGAGGTGCGCAGACTGCCCCTCGCGCGCCGCGAGCTCGCGGCATCCTGGCAGCTCGGCCTGACCCAGGGGGTCGGCGGCGGGCTCATCCACTCGTCCACCCTGATGGCGCCGCTGGTCCGCCACGACCGGCTGCACGATCATGACCAGACCACCGTCACGACCTGGGATCTGCTGGCGTGGGATGCGCCGGAGTCCCTCTCGAAGTCGGCGGTCGCGTGGCAGCGGGCGATGCTGAAGCGTGCGGTGAAGCACGCGGATGCCGTCGTCGTGCCGTCGCATGCGATGGCCGCGAGGCTCGGCGAGACCACCAAGCTCGGCGATCGGATCCGCGTGATCGCGGGCGCCGCGCCATCGGGCTTCGTCGTGCCTCTCGACGCGGCGGCGCGACGTGCCGCTCTGTCGCTCCCGAGCGGCTACATCGTCCTGACCGGGTCGGAGCGCAGTCTCGAAGCCGGCTTCCGCGCAGCGGTCGCGGCCGGAGCCGAGGCGGTGGTGCTGGATGTCGCAGAGGGCGCGGAGCCGCGACTCGCCGAGATCGCGGTGGCCGCCGGTCTGCCGGAATCGCGTGCGCACATGCGCGGTGCTCTGTCGCGCGACGACCGCGCGGCGGTGTTCGCCGGGGCGTCCGCGCTCGTCGCCACGAGTGATCTGTTCGCGTGGCCCTGGCGCGTCGTCGAGGCGATGACGCTCGGAGTCCCGGTGATCGCCGTCGAGAGCGGGATGCACCGCGATGTCATCGCCGACGGCGGCGCGATCGTCGACCCCGCGGAGATCCCGGATGCCGTCGTGGACGCGCTCGGGAGCGGGGCGCGTCGGCTCAGCGTCCTGGCAGCAGATCGCTCTCGCGCGTTCTCCTGGCTCGGAGCCGCCGAGCGGGTGTGGGGGCTGCACGCGGATCTGTGAGACCCGCGTCGCCTCACACGCGCATGAGCTCGACGGCGTCCTTGCTCGGCCCGTCGTAGCGGATCTTCCCGTCCTGGAGCAGGATTCCCCGCTCGCAGAGGTCGGAGACCATGTTCAGGTCGTGACTCACGACCACGAGGGTCTTGCCCTGGGCGTGCAGCTCGCGGATGCGGGCGAGGCACTTGCGCTGGAACGGCTCGTCACCCACGGAGAGGATCTCGTCGATGAGCAGCACGTCGACGTGCGTGTGGATCGCGACGGAGAAGGCGAGCCGGAGGAACATGCCGGACGAGTAGTGCTTCACCTCGGTGTCGATGAACTTCTCGATCTCGCTGAACTCGACGATCGAGTCGAACTGATCCTTCGTCTCCTGCTTGGACATGCCGAGGATCGCGGCGTTCAGGAAGATGTTCTCGCGACCTGAGAGGTCGGGATGGAAGCCCGCTCCGACCTCGATCAGACCGGCCACACGGCCCCTGGTGCGCACCTGGCCCTCATCCGGGCGCAGCACCCCCGAGATCAGCTTGAGCATCGTCGACTTGCCGGATCCGTTGAAGCCGAGCAGCGCCACGGCCTCTCCTTCGCCGATCTCGAAGGAGACGCCGTCCAGGGCCTGGAAGTCGGTGGTGAGCGGCTTGCGCCGCACGGCCGCCACGAACGTCTCCTTGATGGAGTGCGTGTGACGGAGCTTGAAGTGCTTGTGCACGTCCTCGACGAGGATGCGAGGCGCGTCAGAGATCCTGGGCAAAGCGACCCTCCAGACGGCGGAACACGATCTCGCCGATGATCAGGATGACGATGGACACTGCGAGAGCGATGAGCGAGTGCAGCCACAGCGACGGCAGCGGGGCCGCGTTGGCCGGGTCGAGTGCATGCCAGATGCCGTAGTGGAACAGCTCGACGGCACCCGTGATCGGGTTCAGCGCGTACAGCTGGAACAGCCACTCGGGAACCTTGGACGCCACCATCTGCCACTGGTACATGACGGGCGACGCCCACACCGACACCATCACGATGATCTCGACGAAGCTCTGCGCGTCGCGGAAGGTGACGTTGATCGCGCCGAAGAGGAGGCCGAGCCCCGTGGCCAGCAGCGCGATGATGACGAGGCCGAGAAGGAGGGCGCCGATCCCGATGAACGTCGGCGTCCATCCGAAGAAGAGGGCGATCACCACCACGACGATGATCTGGGGGACCGTGTTGATGGCGGCGACCATCGTGCTCGCGACCGGGAACATCTGCCGCGGGAAGTAGATCTTCTTGATCAGCGCGGCGTTGTCGACCAGCGACCTCGTGGCGTTCGAGAAGGACTCGTTGAAGAAGGTCACCGCGGTGATGCCCGACAGCAGGTAGAGCGGGTAGTACTCGATGCTGTCGTTCAGACGGAGGAAGACGCCGAGGGCGAAGAAGAAGACGAGGAACTGGATCAGCGGCTTGACATACGACCACAGCCATCCGAGCACCGAGCCCCGATACCGGATGCCCACCTCTTTGCGGACGATCAGGCTGAGAAGGTACCGCCGCCGGAACACGTCGAGCAGTCCGGTACTCCCGCCGGGCTGCGTGAGTCGCAGCTCATCGGGTACTGATGTGTGAGACACGGCGTTCTCGTCACCTCCGTCAGACGTCCGGTTCGGGTGGAACGCCTCACCAATCATAGGTTCTCGTCCAGTCGTCGAGCTCATCGTGCCCGCGTGCGGTGTGTCGGCGGTCGCCCAGGCGATCCTCGATAGGATCGACGCCGGCGACCGACATCCGGTTGCGAGGATGAGAGAGGTGCTGCGCACATGGTATGGATCGACCTCGGTCTGGCCGTGCTCGCCACCGCAGCGATCGTCCTCGTCCCGGGGCTCCTCATCTCCCTGCTGCTCGGCGCCCGGGGGCACGTCGCCTGGGCGCTCGCGGTGCCGGCCGGAACGACCGTCATCGTTCTCGCCGCCCTCGCGGCTCCCTTCGTCGGTCTCGGGTGGGGCCTCGTGCCGGTCATCGCCGTCACCGCGGTCATCGCCGTGATCGCGACGGTCCTGCGGTTCATGCCGTGGTTCTCGACATCCGCGCTCCGCATCGGCGACCGTCTCGGTCGGACCGCACTCCTCGCGATCGGCGGCGCCGTCGCCGTCGTGGTGGTGCAGCTGATCGTCGTGATCGGCACGCCCGAGAACATCTCGCAGACCTTCGACAACATCTTCCACCTCAACGCCATCCGCTACGCGCTCGACACCGGGTCGGTGTCGCCGCTCACGATCGGCTCGATGACCTCCGCCGCGACCGGAGGACTGCCGTTCTACCCGTCCGGCTGGCACGCTGTGGCCTCGCTCGTCGTGCAGCTCACGGGCGTGAGCATCCCGATCGTCTCCAATGCCGTGATGATCTTCTTCGCGGCGTTCGCGTGGCCGGTGTCGATCCTGCTCCTGACCCGGATGCTCGCGGGATCCTCGGCTCCGCAGATGGTGGCGGGCGCCGCGATCAGCGTCGCGATCCCGGCATTCCCGCTGCTGCTCGTCGACTACGGCGTGCTCTTCCCCTACATGATGTCGCTGAGCATGATCGGGGTGCCGATCGCCTTCGTCATCGCCGCCAGCGCGCGAGCGTCGTGGAGCGAGCGCTGGCCGTTCGTGGTCGGCGCGCTGGGCTCGGTGCCGGCGATCGCGATCGCGCATCCCGGTGGGTTCGTGGCGCTGCTCGTCTTCACGACAGTGGTGCTTCTGGTGCTCTGGATCCGACTGCTCGCCTCGCGGGCATCAACGCGCGCGAAGATCGTCTCCTCGGTCTGTGCGGCGGCCTACTCGATCATCGCGCTGGTCGCGTGGTACGTCCTCCGGCCTCCTGTCGACGCGCGGTCGTGGCTGCCGACCGAGACCGTCGGGCAGGCGGTCGGCGAGGTCCTCACCGCATCCGTCTGGTTCGGCCCCGTCAACCTGGTCGTGGCGGCGCTCGCGATCGCCGGTCTCGTCGTCTGCCTCCGTCGCCGATCGGCGACCGACTGGATGGCGGTCGGCTTCTTCGCCGCGGCTGCGGGGCTGTACATCGTCGTCTCGGGTCTGCCCTACCTGGTGCAGCGGGACATCCTGACAGGCGCGTGGTACAACAACGCCCCGCGACTCGCGGCTCTGCTCGCGATCGCCTGGGTCCCGCTCGCGGCCGTCGGCGGCGCGACCCTCTGGGCCGCCGCGACACGCTGGAGCACGCGCCGCATCCGTCGTACGGGTCTCCGCCGCGCGTCGCTGGCGGCTGTCGTCCTGCTCGTCCTCGTCGTGGTCCCGCAGGTCGGCACGATGCGTCAGGCCGTGGCGAGCGCTCAGGGGGCCTTCGCGACCACCGACGAGTCACCGTTGCTGACCTCGGATGAGCTCGCCCTCATCGAGCGTCTCGACGACGAGGTACCGGAGGACGCGGTGATCCTCGGCAGCCCCTGGACCGGAACCGCCCTGGCCTACGCGATCGCCGATCGTCCGGTGGTCATGCCGCACACGCTGATGGACATCACCGAGGAGATGTCCGTGCTCCTCGACCGACTCGACTCGGCGAAGCCGGGCTCGGCGGAGGTGTGCGCCGCGATCGACGACCTCGGAGTGGAGTACGTTCTCGACTTCGGCACCCAGGAGGTCAACGACGGCAAGCACCCGTACAAGGGTCTTGACCGACTGCGATCGTCCCAGGCCGTCGAGAAGGTCGACGAGGTCGGGGACGCGGTGCTGTACAAGGTCGTGCTGTGCGGATGAGCGCGACGAGAGACGACCGCGGTATCCGCGATCGTGAGGAGGGAAGAGCATGACCCTGGAGATCTTCGTACCGTTCTGGGGCGACCCCGCGCTCCTCAGGGAGACCGTCGACTCGGTGCGCGCGCAGCGCGACGGGGACTGGCGTCTGATCGTGATCGACGACTGCTATCCCGACGAGTCGGTGCCGGAGTACTTCGCAGGCATCGATGACGAGCGGATCAGCTACATCCGGAACGAGAAGAACCTCGGCATCACCGAGAACTACCGCGAGGCGATCCGTCGCGCGACGACTTCGCACATCACGATCCTCGGCTGCGACGACCTGCTCCACCCGAACTACGTCGGCCTCGTGAAACGGGTGATCGCCCGCCTCCCCGAGGTCGACGTCATCCAGCCCGGTGTCGAGGTGATCGACGAGAACGGAACCGTGATCCGGCCGCTCGTCGACCGCGTGAAGCAGGGCCTGCTCGCGCCTCGGGGCGGCAAGGGAATCGCTCTCCTCGCCGGGGAACGCATGGCGACCAGCCTCATCCGCGGCGACTGGCTCTACTGGCCGTCGCTCACCTTCCGGACCGAGACGCTCCAGCGGATCGACTTCCGCGATGGGCTGCCGATCATCCAGGATCTGGCGCTGCTCATGGACATCGCCTTCGAGGGCGGTTCGCTCGCATACGTGCCCGAGCTCGCCTTCTCGTACCGTCGCCACGGGTCGAGCGCCTCTCAGAAGACGCTGCTCGACGGGCGGCGCTTCCGCGACGAGCGGGCGTACTTCGCGATCGCCCGTGGCCTCGCGGACGAGAAGGGGTGGCGTCGCACCCGTGTGACCGCTCGGGCGCGGGTCATGTCGCGTCTGCACGCCGTGACGGAGCTCCCCGGTGTCATCCGGCACGGGAATCGCGCTGGGCTACAATCGACGCTGGCGCATATCTTCGCCGTCTGATCACAGACCGGCGCGCCGGATCGCCGCGTCGATACACCTGCAGGAGGCTCCCGTATGTCCGAACACGTGCTCATCACCGGTGGTGCAGGCTTCATCGGCACCCGGCTCGCAGCGCGGTTCGCTCGTGACGGCCACCGTGTCACGGTGCTCGACTCGCTGATCCCCCAGGTGCACGGGGACACGCCGGAGCAGACCTCGCCCCTGCTGCGCTCGCTCGACGGGATCGCGGATGTGATCGTGGGTACGGTCGCCTCGAAGGACGACCTGCGCGCAGCGCTCTCCGGGGCGACGATCGTCGTCCACCTGGCCGCGGAGACCGGCACGGGGCAGTCGATGTACGAGATCGACCGCTACGTGGAGGCGAACGTCGGAGGCACGGCCAAGCTCCTCGACATCCTCGCCAACGAGGAGCACGCCGTCCGCCGTGTCGTGATCGCGTCGTCGAGATCGATCTACGGCGAAGGCGCGTACCTCACCGAGGACGGGCGCCAGGTGTACCCCGGCCATCGTGCGGATGCCGACATGGCGTCGGGAGACTTTGACGTGCACGTGCAAGGAGAGGGGCCGCTGCGCCTCGTCCCGACCGATGAGAATGCGCTTCTGCATCCGTCCTCCGTGTACGGCATCACGAAGCAGATGCAGGAATCCCTGGTCATGACCGTCGCACCGACGATCGGGATCGAGGGGACGTCGGTCCGGTACCAGAACGTGTACGGACCCGGTCAGTCGCTCAAGAACCCGTACACCGGCATCCTCTCGATCTTCTCCACGCTCATCCGTCAGGGCAAGGAGATCAACATCTTCGAGGACGGCGAAGAGAGCCGGGACTTCGTCTACATCGACGACATCGTCGAGGCGACGTTCCTCGCCGCCACCGACCCGCGGGCGGCGGGGGAGACGTTCAACGTCGGCTCCGGCGTCGCGACGACCGTGAACGAGGTGGTCGCGGCGCTGTTCACCGCGTTCGGGCGCGAGGTGCCGACTCGGATCTCCGGCAACTACCGCCTGGGGGACATCCGTCACAACGTCGCGGACACCTCCCACCTCGCCGAGACGCTCGGATTCACCCCGCGCGTCTCCTTCCAGGAGGGCGTCACCGCTTTCGTCGAATGGGTCCTCTCGGAGCCCGTCGAAGAGGACGGGTATCAGCGGTCGCTCGATGAGATGAGCAAGCGGAACCTTCTGAAGTGAGA
>NZ_JABXGD010000008.1 GCF_022627955.1 Microbacterium sp. C5A9 | reverse complement strand
AAGCTAAGCCTCACAGCGCCGATGGTACTGCAGGGGGGACCCTGTGGGAGAGTAGGACACCGCCGGACTTCTTTTAAGCAAATGGCCACCCATCGTTGGGTGGCCATTTTGCGTTTACAGGAACAACAATAGGGAGCATCATGCCGGAAGAGGAAGAGCGCCGTCCGCGTCGCAACGACGACAATGGATCGCGCGGTCACCGACCTTCCGGCGGACGTTCTGAGGGAAACCGCAGCAGCGGTCCGCGTCGCGACGACGCACCGCGTCGTGACGGTGGGTACAACCGCGATGGTGGTGCCCCGCGTTCTGGTGGCTACAGCCGCGATAGCCGCGACGGTGGTGCCCCGCGTTCTGGTGGCTACAGCCGCGATGGTGGCGCTCCCCGTTCGGGCGGCTACAACCGCGATAGCCGTGACAGTGTTGCCCCTCGTTCGAGTGGTTACAACCGCGATAGCCGTGATGGTGGTGCCCCTCGTTCGGGTGGTTACAACCGCGATAGCCGTGACGGTGGAGCCCCGCGGTCCAGCGGATACAACCGCGATGGTGGCGCTCCCCGTTCGGGTGGCTACAACCGTGACAACCGCGATGGCGGCGCTCCTCGTTCTGGTGGCTACAACCGTGACAACCGCGACGGTGGTGCTCCACGTTCGGGCGGGTACAACCGTGACAACCGTGACGGTGGTGCCCCGCGTTCCAGCGGGTACGACCGCGATGGCGGCGCGCCTCGCTCCGGCGGGTATAACCGTGACAACCGTGATGGTGGTGCCCCGCGTTCGGGTGGCTACAACCACGACAACCGTGATGGTGGTGCCCCGCGTTCTGGTGGCTACAACCGCGACAATCGCGATGGTGGAGCCCCGCGTTCGGGCGGGTACAACCGCGACAACCGTGACGGTGGAGCCCCGCGTTCCAGCGGGTACAACCGCGATGGCGGTGCTCCGCGTTCGGGCGGGTACAACCGCGACAACCGCGATGGCGGAGCCCCTCGCTCCGGTGGCTACAACCGCGACGGCGGCGCACCCCGTTCCGGCGGCTACAACCGCGACAATCGCGATGGCGGAGCCCCGCGTTCGGGTGGCTACAACCGTGACAACCGCGATGGTGGCGCTCCTCGCTCTGGTGGTTACAACCGTGACAACCGTGACGGTGGCGCCCCCCGCTCCGGTGGCTACAACCGTGACAACCGCGACGACCGCGCGCCCCGTGAGTCGCGTGACTCGTCGCGCTCGTACCCGCAGCGTGGGGGAGCGGGACGTGAGCGTCCGGTCCAGGCTTCGGGCGACCGTCCTCGCTTCAACGACCCGCACATCCCGGATGAGGTCACCGCGCGTGATCTGCACACGTCAGCCCGCAACGAGCTGAAGACTCTGAGCAAGGAGAACGCCGACATCGTCGCGCGTCATCTGGCCATGGCGTCGCAGCTCATCGATGAGGATCCTGAGCTCGCTCACGAGCACGCTCTTGCGGCATCCCGTCGTGCGGGCCGCATCGCGATCGTACGGGAGACTCTCGGCATCACCGCCTACGCGACGGGGGACTTCGCCCTGGCGCTCCGGGAGCTGCGGACGTACCGTCGCATCTCCGGCAAGGACGACCAGATCGCACTGATGGTCGACAGCGAGCGCGGCATCGGACGTCCGGACCGCGCTCTCGAGACCGGCCGCGCGGTCGACAGAACCGCGCTCACCACCCCTGTCCGCGTGTCGCTGGCCATCGCGATGTCCGGGGCACGCCTCGACCAGGGCGACCTCGAGCTCGCACTCGGTGAGCTCGAGATCCCCGAGCTCGACCCGGACCGCGCCTTCGAGTGGAGCCCTGCGCTCTTCGCCGCGCGTGCAGCGGTCCTCGAGGATCTCGGACGGACTGAAGAAGCCGAGTTCTGGGCGCATCGTGCCGACGTCGCTGCGGAAGCTCTCGGTGTGGATGAGGCCGGTGACGAGGAGATCCTCATCGAGGACGGCCTGATCGAGGGCGACTTCGACGATGATGAGGTCGTCGACCTCGCTGACGCTGACGCTGACGCTGCTCCCGAGCCCGAGCCCGAGCCCGAGCCCGAGCCCGAGCCCGAGACCGAGACCGAGACCGAGCCCGAACCGTCTATCGACGACGAGGTTCGCGAACTGCTCGGAGAGGACCTCGACGATTCGGACGACTCCGAGGAGCGCGACAGCGCGGGAGACACCCCCGCGGCATCCGATGCGCCCGAGGAGGCGTAGTGGGGCTGTTCTCGAAGAAGGCGGCGGCTCGGACTCCGCTCGACGGGGTGGACGCGGTCCTCGCTGATCTGGACGGCGTCGTGTATGCGGGTCCCGGAGCGCTGCCGTATGCGGTCGAGAGCTTGAACGCCGCAGCAGCCTCCGCTCGCCTTGGGTACATCACGAACAACGCCTCGCGGACGGATGCGTCGGTCGCCGAGCACCTCACGAGTCTCGGACTCTCCGTGGCTCCGGCAGACGTGATCACCAGTCCGCAGGCCGCGATGCGGCTGCTGGCGGGGATCGTGCCGCCGCCGGCGACCCTGCTGATCGTCGGTGGCGCTGGACTGGTCGACGAGGCGGAGAAGGCCGGGTACACCGTCACGCGCAGCGCCGACGATGCTCCGGATGCCGTGGTTCAGGGCTTCGCGCCCGAGGTGGCGTGGACTGATCTCGCCGAGGCCGCCTTCGCCCTGAAGGTCCCCGAAGATGAGGGCGGCATTCCCTGGATCGCCACCAACACCGACTGGACGATCCCGCGCGAGCGGGGCGTCGCACCGGGCAACGGCACGCTCGTGTCTGCCGTGCACACGGCGATCGGCCGCCTTGCGACTGTCGCCGGCAAGCCGGAGGTGCCGATCTTCGAGGAGGCGACCGAGCGCTTCGGTGCGAAGAAGCCGCTGTTCATCGGCGATCGCCTCGACACCGACATCCTCGGTGCGGTGCGCGCGGGCATCGACTCGGCCCTTGTCCTCACCGGCATCGATCGGCCCAAGCACGTGCTCGCGGCACCGGAGGGATCGCGCCCGACGTACATCCTCAGCGACCTCCGGGAGCTGCACCAGCCGTATCCGGAGGTGACGTCGAAGGACGGCGTCCATTCCGTCAACGGCGCGTCGGTGCGGGTGGTGGGCGCCGACGTCGAGATCCTCGCCGAGGGAGACTCGCAGATCGATCTGCTGCGCGCCGGCGCGGCCGCGATCTGGGCGTCGGGAACACCGGTGTTCGTGCTTCGCGTGCCGGAGCGTCTGTACGACGATCCGTTCCACCGGGTGTGAGCATCCGCGTCTGAACGCCGACGTGGCTCCGCCGACGTGTCGGCGCCGCCGCGTACAGTAGAAGCGTGAGCGAAGAGACGACGAACGCACCGACCGACGGTCTGTGGAGTCGCCTGCGCCTGATCGAGGGGCAGCCCCTCGCTGCCCGCGCGGACGCATACTCCGGACTGCACGACGAGCTGTCGCGCAGGCTCGACAGCGGCGCCAGGGTCGACCAGCGCGACGCGCCGGGCGCCCGATGACGCGACTCGACGCCGCCCTCGCCGCCCGAGGACTCGCTCGCTCGCGCACCCACGCGGCGACTCTCGTCGCCGAGGGGCTCGTCAGCGTCGACGGACGTCCCGTGGTGAAGGCCTCGACGACGGTCGCCGACTCGTCGGAGATCACGGTCGCCGGCGCCGATCACTACGTCGGGCGCGCGGCGCACAAGCTCATCGCGGCGCTCGACGGGTTCGGCATCGATGTCGCAGGACGCCTCGCTCTCGACATGGGTGCCTCGACCGGCGGCTTCACCCAGGTGCTGCGGGAGCGTGGGGCCCGCCGGGTCCTGGCCGTCGACGTGGGTCACGATCAGCTCGCGGCATCCATCGCCGCCGATCCCGGTGTCGTGAGCGTCGAGGGATACAACGTCCGGTACATGACGCCCGAGAACCTCGCGGCGTCGACCGGCGAGTCGACTCCTCCCGACCTCATCGTCGGGGATCTGTCCTTCATCTCCCTCGAACTCGTGCTTCCGGCGGTCGCGGCGGTGGCCCCGACCGGCTCCGACATCATCCTGCTCGTGAAGCCGCAGTTCGAGGTCGGTCGCACGGCCGTGCGCGGAGGGCTCGTGACCGACCCCGCGACCAGGGCGGATGCCGTGGCGCGCACCGTGTGGAGCGCGTGGGACGTGGGCTTCGGAATGCTTGGCATCCTCCCCTCTCCCATCCTCGGCACGCATGGCAACGCGGAGTATCTTGTGCACCTCGCGCCGGGCCGGGGCAGCGATCCGTCAGAATGGTCGGACCGCATCAACGCATTGGCAGGGGGACGATGAACGAGCGCAACATCCTGGTCGTCGCCCACGCGGGCCGCGCCGACACGGTCGCCGCAGCGCGATGGGTGACCGACGCGCTCCGCGGAGCCGGTGCTCGTCCGGTGCTCGCCGCCGACGACAGCGCCGATCTGCGTGCGGTCGACGCGCATTTCGCCGACGTCGACGTGCTGGGCGAGACCGTGCAGCAGGACGACCTCGAACTCGCCATCGTGCTCGGCGGCGACGGCACGATCCTCCGCGCGGCCGAGCTCGTGCGAGGCTGCTCGGCGCCCGTCCTCGGGATCAATATGGGGCATGTGGGATTCCTGGCCGAGATCGACCGCGATGACATGGACGACGCCGTCCGTCGGGTGATCGCCCGCGACTACGAGGTCGAGGACCGCCTGGCGCTCTCCGTCCGGGTCAAGGACGTCGACGGCGCGGTCGTGTACGAGACCTTCGCGCTCAACGAGGCGACGGTCGAGAAGGCCAGTCGTGAGCGCATGATCGAGGTCGTGCTCGAGATCGACGGGCGCCCGCTGTCGAGCTTCGGCTGCGACGGCATGGTGGTGTCGACCCCCACCGGGTCGACGGCATACAACTTCTCGGCTGGCGGCCCCGTGATCTGGCCGAGCGTCGAGGCGATCGCCGTCGTGCCGCTGTCGGCGCATGCGCTCTTCGCGAAGCCTCTCGTCGTCAGCCCCGACGCGGCGGTGGCGATCGAGATGCTCGAGGGCACGTCGGGATCCGGCATCCTGTGGTGCGACGGTCGGCGCTCGCACGATCTGCCGCCGGGAGCACGCGTCGTGGTCAGGCGCTCGTCGCGGCCCGTGCGCCTCGCGCGCCTGCACCCCACCGAGTTCACGGACCGGCTGGTGCGCAAGTTCCAGCTGCCGGTCGCCGGCTGGCGAGGGCAGGGGGCGACGGCATGATCGAGGAGATGCGGATGCAGGGGCTCGGTGTGATCGCCGATGCTGTTCTGCCTCTGGGCGCGGGTTTCACGGCGATCACCGGCGAGACCGGTGCGGGCAAGACCATGGTCGTGACCGGGCTCGGCCTGCTGCTGGGCCAGCGCGCCGACTCCGGCGCCGTGCGCGCGGGATCCGCACAGGCCTCCGTGGCCGGCGTGTGGGTCGTGCCCGAGACGGGCGACGTCGCAGACATCGTGACCGACGCCGGCGGCGAGCTGGAGCCGGCCGGCGCCGGGCTCGCCGAGCTCTACGTCTCCCGCACGCTGAACGCCGAAGGCCGCAGCAGGGCGAGCGTCGGCGGACGTGCGGCCCCCGCGGGCGTGCTCTCGGCGCTCGCTGAAGAGCTCGTCGTCGTGCACGGACAGTCGGAGCAGCTGCGCCTGAAGTCCTCCGCCGCACAGCGTGACGCGCTCGACCGCTTCGGCGGTGCTCCGATCGCGACCGCACTCGACGCCTACGCACGGGCATACGCCGAATGGCGTGAGCTCGACGCCGAGATCACCGACATCACCGAGAATCGCGACCGCAGAGCCGAAGAGGCCGCGCGTCTGCGCGATGCCCTCGCCCTGATCGAGGCGACTGCTCCCGAGCCGGGGGAGGACGCCGAGCTCTCGGCGCGCTCAGAGCGCCTCGCGAATGCCGAGGAGCTGCGGATCGCCGCCTCGCAGGCGCACGGCGCCCTCTCGAACGAGGAGGGGGAGCCCGACGTCACTGCGCTCCTCGCCGAGGCGCGACGCGTGCTCGAGCGCGCCTCCGACACCACGCTGACCGAGATCGCCGACGCGCTGGCCGACATCGGCTACCGCGTCACGGATCTCGCAGGACAGCTGTCCGCGTACCTCGCCGACCTGGACGAGACGGGTCCGCACGAGCTGGCCGCCGTGGAGGAGCGCCGCGCTGCGCTCAGCGTTCTGGTCCGTGCGCACGGATCGATCGAGGAAGCACGCGAACTCTGGCAGACCGGATCTGCCCGCCTCGCCGAGCTCGACGACGACGGCGAGCGACTGGAACGGCTGCAGGCCGAGCGGGACGCCGCCCGCGCCGAGCTCGATCAGAGGGCCGATGCGCTCACGGCGGCGCGCACCTCTGCGGCCGTCAGACTCGGCGCCGCGGTGAGCGACGAGCTCCACGCCCTCGCGATGCCCGACGCCCGTCTCGAGGTCTCAGTCGCTCCGGGCACCGAGACCACCCATGGCCGCGACGATGTGGCGATCCTGCTCGCCCCGCACCCGGGCGCCGAGCCGCGCTCCGTGGCCAAGGGCGCGTCCGGGGGAGAGCTCTCGCGGGTGATGCTCGCCATCGAGGTCGTCATCGCCGGGACCGACCCCGTGCCGACCTTCGTGTTCGACGAGGTCGACGCCGGTATCGGCGGCGCCGCCGCAATCGAGGTCGGGCGACGACTCGCCCGACTCGCAGAGAAGTCGCAGGTCATCGCCGTGACGCATCTCGCTCAGGTGGCGGCCTTCGCCGGCAACCATCTCACCGTCGTCAAGTCGAACGACGGAGCAGTCACCGCCTCGAGTGTGCGTCGTCTCGAGGGGGCGGAGCGCGAGGCCGAGATGGCGCGTCTGCTCTCCGGCCTGACCGATTCCGACGCCGCTCTCACCCATGCCCGAGAACTTCTCAGCCTCGGGGCTCCCACCGCCTGATAGGATCGAAGCCCGTGATGAACTCTTCTTCTGCGGGGCCCAAGAACGACACGACCAAGCACATCTTCGTGACTGGTGGTGTCGTTTCGTCTTTGGGTAAGGGGCTCACTGCCGCGAGCCTGGGTAATCTCCTCACCGCCCGCGGACTCCGCGTCGTGATGCAGAAGCTCGATCCGTATCTGAACGTCGATCCGGGCACCATGAACCCCTTCCAGCACGGCGAGGTGTTCGTCACCGACGACGGTGCGGAGACCGATCTCGACATCGGCCACTACGAGCGCTTCCTCGACATCAACCTGTCGCAGGCGGCCAACGTCACGACCGGTCAGATCTACTCGCAGGTCATCGCCCGCGAGCGCCGCGGCGAGTACCTGGGCGACACCGTGCAGGTCATCCCGCACATCACCGACGAGATCAAGCGTCGCATGCGCCTGCAGGCGACGGAGGACCCCCGTCCCGACGTCATCATCACCGAGGTCGGCGGCACGGTCGGCGACATCGAGTCGCAGCCGTTCCTCGAGTCCGCGCGTCAGTTGCGTCACGAGCTCGGTCGCGACAGCGTCTTCTTCGTGCACGTGTCGCTCGTGCCCTTCATGGGCGCCTCGGGTGAGCAGAAGACCAAGCCGACCCAGCACTCGGTCGCGGCCCTCCGCCAGGTCGGCATCCAGCCCGACGCCCTCGTGCTCCGCAGCGACCGTCCGGTCAGCGAGAGCAACCGCAACAAGATCGCGCTGATGTGCGACGTCGACGCCGAGGGTGTCATCAACACGGTCGACCTGCCGAGCATCTACGACATCCCGTCGACGCTCAACGACCAGGGACTCGACTCGTACATCGTGCGCCGCCTCGGCCTCGACCAGAAGGCCGCAGCCGACGTGGACTGGTCGCGCTGGAGCAAGGTGCTGCACGCGGTGCACAACCCCAAGCACGAGGTGACGATCGGCCTGGTCGGCAAGTACATCGACCTGCCCGACGCCTACCTCTCCGTGACCGAGGCGCTCAAGGCCGGCGGTTTCGCGCAGGAGACGAAGGTCAACATCCGCTGGATCCCGTCGGACCTGTGCGAGACACCCGAGGGCGCGAAGGAGCAGCTGGGAGCGCTCGACGGCATCTGCGTGCCCGGAGGCTTCGGCATCCGCGGCATCGAAGGAAAGCTCGGCGCACTGAAGTTCGCGCGTGAGCAGGGCATCCCGACCCTCGGACTGTGCCTCGGCCTGCAGTGCATGGTCATCGAGTACGCCCGCGATGTCGCCGGCATCGAGGGCGCCTCGTCGAGCGAGTTCGACCCCGAGACCGCGGCTCCGGTGATCGCGACGATGGCCGAGCAGATCGAGATCCTCGACGGGGGAGACCTGGGCGGAACCATGCGCCTCGGCCTCTACCAGGCGGCTCTCGCCGAAGGCTCGCTGGCTCGTGAGCTGTACGGCGCGCCCGAGGCATCCGAGCGCCACCGCCACCGCTACGAGGTCAACAACGCGTACCGCGGGCGTCTCGCCGAGGCGGGACTGGTGTTCTCGGGTCTCAACCCCGACCTCGACCTGGTCGAGTTCGTCGAGTTGCCCCGTGATGTGCACCCGTACTACATCGCCACGCAGGCTCACCCCGAGCTGCGCTCGCGTCCCACCGACCCGCACCCGCTGTTCCGTGGCTTGGTCGGCGCGGCGATCGAGCGTCACCGCTCCAGCGAGCTGTTCGACGTCGACGCCGCCGATGCGTGAGTCGACCGAGAGCCTGCGCGACGAGCCCTTCGCTCCGGAGGTGCTCCGCAGCGACCTCGCCTACCGGGGCGCGGTGTGGAACGTCCGTGACGATCTCGTCCGCTACGGCGAGGGCGAGATCCGTCGACAGTACGTCGAGCACACCGGGGCCGTGGCGATCCTCGCCCTCGACGACGAAGACCGGGTGCTGCTGATCCAGCAGTACCGGCATCCGATCCGTCACCGGGATTGGGAGCTGCCCGCCGGGCTGCTCGACGTCGCAGGCGAGGAGCCGCTCGAGGCGGCGAAGCGCGAGCTCGCGGAGGAGGCCGACCTGGTCGCCGAGCACTGGGAGCCGCTCGTCTCGTCGTGGACGACACCGGGCGGGAACGACGAGGTCATCCACCTCTTCCTCGCCACCGGCATCTCGCCGGCCGCGGCTGCTCATGACCGCGAAGACGAGGAAGCCGACATCCGCGTCGAATGGGTGCCGCTCGGCGACGCCGTCGACGCCGTGCTCGACGGACGCATGCGCAACGGCATCCTGACGATCGGAGTGCTGGCGACCGCGCAGCGTCGGCGCGACCGGAGCTGACGTGCAGCTCGATCGTGCGCTGGACTCGTATCTGCGCCACGTCACGATCGAGCGCGGCCTCAGCGCGCACACGATCGCTGCCTATCGACGCGATCTCGACGGGTACCTGGACTGGCTGCACGCGTCGGGCATCACCGACACGGGCGAGGTCACCCCTGCCGTGATCGGCCACTTCATCGCCGAGCGGTCAGGGGCCGACCCCGCTCCGGCGGCGACGAGTCTCGCCCGCCTGCAGTCCTCCGTGCGCGGCTGGCATCGCTTCCTGGCGCGAGAGGGGATCGAGGCCGACGACCCGAGCGGGCGCCTGCGTCCGCCCAAGGCGCCGCGGCGTCTGCCGAAGGCGCTCACGATCGACCAGGTGGAGCGGCTGCTGAACGCCCCGCCGTCGGACGAGCCGATCGGGATCCGCGACCGCGCCCTTCTCGAGCTTCTCTACGCGACGGGCGCCAGGGTCTCCGAGGCCGTGGGACTCGACGTCGACGACCTGGCGCACGGCGACGTGCTGCGGCTGCGGGGCAAGGGATCGAAGGAGCGCATCGTCCCGATCGGCTCGTTCGCGCGCAGCGCTGTCGACGCGTACCTGACACGGGTGCG
Organism: Microbacterium sp. C5A9; assembly: GCF_022627955.1. GTDB lineage: Bacteria > Actinomycetota > Actinomycetes > Actinomycetales > Microbacteriaceae > Microbacterium. The sequence continues at coordinate 246,963 of NZ_JABXGD010000008.1, read as the reverse complement.
TCCCCAGCTCGCGGCGTCGGGCCGGGCGTCGGCGCGGCTGTTCCTCGGCGCGAGAGGAGCCCCGCTGTCCCGACAGAGCGCGTGGCTCGTGATCCGCGCCGCTGCCGAGCGCGCGCAGATCACCGCAGAGGTGTCTCCGCACACGCTCCGGCACTCCTTCGCGACCCACCTGCTGCAGGGCGGCGCGGACGTGCGTGTGGTGCAGGAGCTGCTCGGCCACGCCTCCGTCGCCACCACCCAGATCTACACGCACGTCTCGGTCGACACGCTGCGCGACGTCTACGCGACGTCGCACCCGCGGGCGCGATAACCGCATCCGGGGCCCCGCGACGTCATCCTTCGGAGGTATCTTCGTCCGCCATTTGGGGGACGCGGCGATCGAGCCCGGACCCCTAGGGTTACTCGAGAGCGTCGATCTCTGTGCATCGGCGATGAATGGAGTAAGACATGCGTACCACCGGTCCTCTTGCGGCTGTCGCCGCAACCGCTCTGGTGTTCACACTCGCCGGTTGCTCCGGCGCGGCCGACAGCGAGCTCACCTACGAGGACTCGCCGCTGAGCGAGTACCTGTCGGCGGCGTACGGCGGAGACCTCTCGCCGGAGGAGCAGCAGAAGCAGTTCGAGGAACGGCAGCTGCAGACGGAAGAGCTGATGGCGGAGTGCATGGCCGAGGAGGGCTTCGAGTACACGCCCAACACTCAGAACGGTGGCATGGTCTTCTCCGACGATGACGTGGAGTGGGAGCCGGAGAAGAAGGACTGGGTCGAGAAGTACGGCTACGGGATCGTCAACAACCCGTACAACGAGGTCATGCAGGAGGGCGAGTCGGAGGAGTACGTCGACCCGAACTCCGAGTACGTGGAGTCCCTCTCCGAGTCGGAGCAGACCGCCTACTACGAGACCGCCTACGGCGTGCCCCCTGAGGAGGAGGAGCTCGCCGAGGACGGCAGCTACGAGTACAGCTGGGAGGATGCGGGCTGCCAGGGCTGGGCTCAGCACGAGCTCGAGGGTGAGGACCCGTGGCAGTCCGACGAGTTCGCGGACCTGCGCGACAAGATGAACGCGGTCTTCACCGAGGCTCAGGAGTCCCCGGAGCTGAAGGACCTCAACGCCGAATGGGCGGCGTGCATGGACGACGCCGGCGAGCCCGGGTTCGCGTCTCCGATGGAATCGCAGCAGTCGATCTCCGACGAGCAGAGCGCTCTCTTCGACGCGGCCTACGGTGACGGCACGACCGAGGTCGACGTCGAGTCGCCCGACTTCGTCGACCCCTCCGAGAGCCCCGAGATGAAGGAGCTCGGTGAGCGGGAGATCGCCCTCGCGCTCGCCGACCTCGAGTGCCGGACGTCGCTGTCGTACATGAAGAAGTCTCTCGAGATCCAGTTCTCGATCGAGGAGAAGTTCATCGCCGACAACAAGGCGGACCTCGAGGCCTTCAAGGCTGCGGCCGAGCAGAACAGCTGACATGAAGGACGACGAGACCCCGACGACTGAACTTCCCGCCGAGCTCCTCTCCGAGCAGACCTCCGATGGCGCGCCCGAAGAGGGAGCGTCGACCGAAGAGGTCGACACCTCCCGTGTGAGCGGGTGGCGTCGGATCCTCCGCGGAAACCGGACGCTGTGGATCGTGGCGGCCTGCGCCGTCGTGAGCCTGGTCGCCGGCCTGCTGGTCGGCCGATTCCTGATCTCCCCGGCTGAGGCGAGCGAGACGCCGGATCCCGGCCTCGTGACCGTCCCTGTCGAGTTCGGGGCGCTCAGCAACGATGTGACCCTCCGCGCCGACGTCGGATACGCGGATGCGGTCGAGGTGACGATCGACACCACGGGCGGTGGCAGCGTGGTGACCGGATCCGTCCCCGAGGTCGGAGCCACACTCAACCCGCTCTCGATCGCCCTCGAGGTCGAAGGTCGTCCCGTGATCGTGCTTCCCGGCGAGCTTCCGGCGTACCGGACGCTGCGGGTCGGAGTCTCCGGCCCCGACGTCATCCAGCTGAAGCAGGCCCTCGTGAGCATCGGGATCGATGCCGGCGATGTGGCGTCGAACCTCTTCGACCAGACGACGGCGAATGCGGTCGGTCAGCTCTACGCGCAGGCGGGATACCCGCTGCCGTCGCCCGAAGAGGGAGCAGACGACGCGGTTCGAGCAGCGGAGGAGGGCGTGCGCGCAGCGCAGAGCGGGGTCGCTCAGGCGGAGCAGGCGCTCGCGGCGGCCGGAGCAGGACCCTCGAGCCTCGAGACGTGGCAGGCGGACGTCCGGGTGGCGCAGGCCGAGCAGGCGGTCGCCGATGCGAAGAACGGCGCCGAGGGGACCAATGTCCAGCAGGCGGAGTGGGATCTGCAGACAGCTCGTCTGGAGCGGGACCAGCTGTGGGCCGCGCAGGACACCGGAGCGGAACGGGCGGCACTCGATGCCGCACGTCAGCAGGTCGGCGCCGCCGAGGAGTCCCTCGCGAGCGCCAGGGAGAGCGTGCTGCCGTATCTGCCGTCGAGCGAGGTGCTCTTCCTCACCGAGCTGCCCCGACGCGTCGACGCCGTCAACGTCAAGCGCGGCACGGCGATCTCGGGCGCCGTCATGACGGTCTCCGGAGCCACGGTGCGCCTCACGGGCGCTGCTGCGGAAGCCGACGCACGGCTGCTCGAGGTCGGCGCCGAGGGAGTCTTCGAGCTGCCCGACGGCACGGAGCACCGCGCGGTGGTCTCCGAGCTGAAGCCGGGCAAGGACGCCAAGGCGCGCTGGGAGGTTCTCTTCGAGCCGGATCCCCTCACCGCGGAGCAGATCTCGCAGCTGCAGGGGAGCAACGTGCGCGTGCGCATCGCGGTCGGCGCGACGGAGGGCGATGTGCTCTCGGTCCCGCTCGCGGCGCTCACCGCCGGCCCCGGCGGCGAATCGCGCATCGAGGTCGTCGAGTCGGATCCCCGGGAGGGGAAGGACGCGAAGACGCGGCTGGTCGTCGTCGAGACCGGACTCGCCGCGAAGGGCGCCGTGGAGGTCACCCCGGTCGAGGGCGAGCTCGACGAAGGCGATCTCGTGGTGGTGGGGAAGTGACCGACGCGCAGACGTCGATCCTCCCCGCCGCGTCCGAGACCGATGCCGATGTGCCGCTCGTCGAGCTGCGCGATGTGACGCGATCGTTCCCCGGACCGCCCGAGGTCCAGGCCCTCAAGGGAGCCACCCTCACGGTGGCTCCGGGCGACTACATCTCGATCGTCGGACCCAGCGGCTCGGGCAAGTCGACCATGCTCAACATCCTCGGCCTCCTGGATCGTCCGAGTGTGGGCGAGTACCGGCTGTCGGGTTCGCTCACGGGCGACCTCTCCGACGACGAGCGGGCCGCGGTGCGTGCTCGCTTCATCGGATTCGTGTTCCAGTCGTTCCACCTGCTGCCGCGGCGCACCGTGCTCGACAACGTGCTGCTGCCGATGCTGTACAGCGGCGTGCCGCGACGCGAGCGGGAGGAACGCGCACGCGAGGCGCTGACGCGGGTCGGCCTCGGGCATCGGATCGACTTCTTCCCGAACTCGCTCTCGGGCGGCGAACGGCAGCGAGTGGCTGTCGCCCGCGCGGTCGTCAGCGGGCCACGGCTGCTGCTCGCGGACGAGCCGACGGGCAACCTCGACCAGCGCACCTCGGGTGAGGTCATGTCGCTCTTCGAGGAGCTGAACGAAGACGGGCTCACGCTCATCGTCATCACCCATGACGACGGTGTCGCGCGGCGTGCCCGCCGCTGCATCCGCATCTCCGACGGCCGATTGAGCGAGCTGTGATCGGCCGGTTCCGGCGCAGCCGCCGCACGACTGACGAAGATCCGCAGGCCGCGATGACGGATGCCGCAGGCACCCCGCTCGTGCCGGCGATCGCGCACGCCGACCGTTTCACCTTCCAGGATCTGGTCGCGGAGGCGACGTCGGACATCGGCTCGCGCCCGGCGCGGCTGGTCATGACGATCCTCGGCACGGTGCTCGGCATCGCCTCGCTCGTGGCGACGATCGGCTTCGCACAGACGGCAGCCGCGCAGATCGCGAGCCAGTTCGACGGTGCGGCGGCGACACGCGTCGTGGTCACCGCCGCCAAGGCGCAGTCCGGATCGCAGAACCAGAGCGTCGCCGCCGGGCGACTGCCGTGGGACTCGCCCGAGCGGGTGACGTCTCTCGCGGGTGTCGAGAGCGCGACGCTGCTCGGCGAGGTGGAGCTCACCGAGGGCGAGACGATCACGGCGGTGCCCGTGAACGACCCCTCGGCCGCCGCGGTCGCGTCGCCGCGCCTCTTCTCGGCATCCCCGGATCTGCTCGACACGGCCGAGGGCGGGCTCGTCACCGGCCGGTTCTTCGACGCCGGGCACGACTCCCGCGCAGACCGGGTCGCCGTGCTCGGAGAGCGGGCTGCCGAGCGGATGGGCATCAACCGCGTGGACTCCCAGCCCTCGGTGTTCATCGGCGGGGTCGCCTACGCGGTGATCGGCATCGTGGACGGTATGGAGCGGCGCAGCGAGCTGCAGGACGCCGTGATCATCCCGACCGGTGCCGCTCGGGCCGACTTCGGCCTGCTCGCGCCGTCGGAGCTCGACATCCGCATCGTGGTGGGCGCCGGACCGCAGGTCGCGGATCAGGCGGTGCTCGCTCTGCAGCCCGACGATCCCGAGAGCCTCGAAGCCAAGGCCCCGTCGGGGTCCTCCGACCTGAGCCAGAGCGTGCAGTCGGATGTGAACGTGGTGTTCCTGATCCTCGGGGTGATCGCTCTCCTGGCCGGCGGGCTCGGCATCGCGAACGTGACGCTGCTCTCGGTGATGGAGCGGATCGGCGAGATCGGCCTGCGCCGTGCGCTCGGTGCGACCCGCCGCCAGATCGGTGCCCAGTTCATGGTCGAGTCGATCGTGATCGGCTTCATCGGGGGACTCATCGGCTCCGCCCTCGGTGTCTTCGCGGTGATCGCGGTCGCCGTGGTGCAGGGGTGGACGCCGGTCACGGATCCGCTGATCGCACTCGCCGGTGCTGTGCTCGGCGCGGTCGTCGGCTGGGGGTCGGGGTGGTACCCGGCGCGGCGGGCCGCTCGTGTCGAGCCGGTCGCCGCGCTGCGCGGCGGGTGACCGCTCGGGGATGACCTGAGCGGCCCGCCGCGCGCCGGGGGCGCAGTGCAGAGCCCTGCCGCTAGAATCGACCAAGCACGAAGGAGCAGGAGAATCGGTGGTTGAGAAAGCGGCGAAGTCCAGGGCGAAGGCACAGAAGGCCGACGAGACGCCCCTCGGACCGACCGGTCGTCCCTATCACGGGTTCCCGACCCCTGAGCCCCTGGCGTCCCACGGGCCCGCCCGCATCATCGCCCTCTGCAACCAGAAGGGCGGCGTCGGCAAGACGACCACCTCGATCAATCTCGCGGCGTCGCTCGCCGAGTACGGTCGCAAGGTGCTCGCGGTCGACTTCGATCCGCAGGGTGCGCTGTCGGCCGGCCTGGGGATCCAGACGCACGACGTGCCGACGATCTACGATCTGCTGCTCGACACGAAGCGCGACGCCCATGACGCGATCGTCCGCTCCGGTGTCGAGGGCCTCGACGTCATGCCGGCGAACATCGACCTCTCCGCAGCTGAGGTGCACCTCGTCAACGAGGTCGCGCGGGAGACGATCCTCGCCCGGGTCCTCCGCCAGGTCGCGGGGGAGTACGACGTCATCCTCATCGACTGCCAGCCGTCGCTCGGGCTGCTCACGGTCAACGCGCTCACCGCGGCGCACGGTGTGATCATCCCGCTGGAGTGCGAGTTCTTCGCGCTGCGCGGCGTCGCGCTGCTGATCGAGACGATCGACAAGGTGCGCGACCGGTTGAACCCGTCGATCACGATGGACGGCCTGCTCGCGACCATGTACGACCCGCGCACCCTGCACTCGCGCGAGGTGCTCGAGCGCGTGGTCGAGGCGTTCGGCGACGACGTCCTCGAGACCGTGATCGGCCGCACCGTGAAGTTCCCCGACGCGTCGGTGTCGGGTGTGCCCATCACCGAGTTCGCTCCCGAGCACGCCGCCGCGCAGGCCTACCTGCGACTGGCACGGGAGCTGGTCGCCCGTGGCGCCGTCGCCTGACGAGAGCTCTGTCGACACGACGGATGCCGTCGATCCTGCGACCGAGGAATCGGGTTTCCGCGTCTCCCTGTCGAACTTCGACGGCCCGTTCGATCTGCTGCTCACCCTCATCTCGAAGCACGAGATGGACATCACCGAGGTGTCGCTCAGCGCGGTCACGAACGAGTTCATCGCGTATCTCAAGGAGCTCGACGACGATGAGGAGCTCGACCAGGCGTCGGAGTTCCTCGTGGTCGCCGCGACGCTGCTCGACATGAAGGTGGCCGGTCTGCTGCCGCAGGGCGAGCTGGTCGATGCCGAGGCGGTCGCGCTGCTCGAGGCCCGTGACCTGCTGTTCGCCCGCCTGCTCCAGTACCGCGCCTTCAAAGAGGTCTCGACATGGTTCGCCCGGTGCCTGCATCGGGAGGGTCGCCGGCATGTCAGGGCGGTGCGGCTCGACGAGAAGCACCGCAAGAAGACTCCCGAACTGGTCTGGTCGCTCAGCGCCGACGACTTCGCGGCGCTCGCGCTGCTGGCCTTCGCCCCGAAGGAGATGCCGCACGTCGGGCTCGACCACCTGCACGCGCCGCTCGTCAGCATCCGCGAGCAGGCAGCGATCGTGGTGACCCTGCTCCGCAGCGCCGAGTCGGTGAGCTTCCGTGAGCTGGTCGCCGGAGTGCAGGAGCCCGGGATCGTGGTCGCCCGCTTCATCTCGGTGCTCGAGCTGTACCGACACGCCGCGCTCTCCTTCGAGCAGCTGGAGCCGCTCGGGGAACTCACGCTCCGCTGGGCGGCCGAGTCCTGGTCGGACGAGACACTCGCAAGCCTGGGGGCTGACTATGACCGATGACGTGACGACGACCGACGGTGTGACGACGACCGACGGGGCTCCGCTCGCAGAGCGGATCGAGGCGATCCTGCTGATCATCGACGAGCCCATCGGGCTGGTCGCCCTGGCCGCCGCCGTGGGCTCGCCCGTGGCGGCCGTGCGGCAGACGATCGAGACGCTCGTCGACGACTACGACGGGCGGGGGCACGGGCCGCGCCGTGGGTTCGAGCTGCGCGAGGTCGGCGGCGGCTGGCGGCTCTACGTGCGCGACGATCATGACGATCTCGTCGCCGACTTCATCGGCGGACAGGCTCCGGCCCGACTGTCGCAGGCGGCGCTCGAGACCTTGGCCGTGATCGCCTACAAGCAGCCCGTGACCCGCAGCCAGGTCGCCTCCATCCGCGCGGTGAACGTCGACTCGGTCGTTCGCACACTGCTGGCGAGGGGACTCATCACCGAGCTGTTCGCAGACGCGGAGACGGGCGCGATCAACTACGGTACGACCGACACGCTGCTGCAGCATCTCGGCATCAACTCGCTCGATGAGCTGCCACCGATCTCACCGCTGCTCGATGACGGGGCAGACGGTTTCGACGAAGGGACCATCCGATGACCTCTCCCGTTCCCGCAGACGGCGCGCAGCCCGACGGCGTCCGTCTCCAGAAGGTGCTCGCCGCGGCGGGCGTCGCGTCGCGGCGTGTCGTCGAGCAGTACATCGTCGAGGGGCGCATCCGCGTCAACGGCGAGACCGTGACCGAGCTCGGCCGGAGGATCGATCCCGAGACCGACCTCGTCGACGTCGACGGCACCGCCGTGCAGCTCGACGTCTCGAAGCGCTACGTGATGCTCAACAAGCCCACGGGTGTCGTCAGCAGCATGCGCGACGAGAGCGGTCGCCCCGATCTGCGGCGCTTCACCGAGGACTATGAGGAGCGTCTGTACAACGTCGGCCGACTGGACGCCGAGACGAGCGGGCTGCTGATCCTCACCAACGACGGCGAGCTCGCGCACGTGCTGGCGCATCCGTCGTTCGGCGTCACCAAGGTCTACATCGCCAAGGTCGAGGGAGCCGTGACGGCTCAGACGATCGCGAAGCTCACGAAGGGCATCGAGCTCGACGACGGTCCGATCGCCGCGGACAAGGCGCGTCTGCTCGACACGTCGCGCGGGTCGAGTCTCGTCGAGCTGACACTGCACTCGGGGCGCAACCGCATCGTGCGTCGGATGCTCGCGGCCGTCGGTCATCCGGTCACGGAACTCGTGCGACGGCAGTTCGGCCCGCTGCACCTGGGAACGCTCCCTGCGGGCCGGAGCCGCGAACTGAGTAAAATCGAACTCGGTGCGCTGTTGACTCTCGCGCGCCGTGATTCCGGTGTCGCCGAGGCGCCAGGCGAGCAGCAGGAGAACGAGTGACCGACACGACGAGTGCGCCCGGACGGGTGCAGGCCTCAGGCTCGGTCGCGCCCCGCGTCGCGACTCGTCTCTCGGGCACCGTCCGCATCGTCGGAGCAGGCCTCCTCGGTGCGAGCATCGGCCACGCTCTTCGGGCCAAGGGCATCGACGTCGTGCTCTCCGACACCTCGCCGGCGCAGCTGCGCCTCGCCGTCGACTACGGTGCAGGGCGGACTACCGCCGACGGCGACGCGCCGTCGCTCATCGTGGTCGCCGTTCCGCCGGACGTGACCGCGGATGTCATCGAGGCCGAGCTGTCGCGTCACCCGGATGCGGTGGTGACTGACGTCGCGAGCGTGAAGCTCGAACCGTTCCGCGAGCTGCAGCGTCGCGGCGTCGATCTGACCCGGTACATCGGCTCGCATCCCCTGGCGGGACGCGAGCGCGGGGGAGCGATCTCGGCGCGCGCCGACCTCTTCATCGGTCGCCCGTGGGTCGTGTGCCGTGATCACGATACGAAGGCGTCGGACCTCGCTCTCGTCGAGGCGCTCGCGCTCGACGTCGGCGCCACGCCGGTCGAGATGACCCCCGAGGAGCACGACCGCTCGGTCGCGCTGACGTCGCACGTGCCCCAGGTGGTCGCGAGCCTTCTCGCCGGCCGCCTCGCCGGCGCCGACGACGGCGCTCTGCGTCTGGCAGGACAGGGCGTGCGCGACACGACGCGCATCGCCGCATCCGCTCCGGAGCTGTGGGTGCAGATCCTCGGGGCGAACGCACGACCCGTGGTCGAGATCCTCGATGCCCTCGCCGACGACCTCCGTCAGGTGTCCGACGCTCTGCGCGCACCCGATGCGCCGGGCTCACGCCGTGTGGTGGCCGAGGCGATCCGCCAGGGCAACGACGGCGTCGAGCGCCTGCCCGGCAAGCACGGTCAGAACCAGCGCTTCGAGACGCTCGTCGTCATGGTGGATGACACCTCCGGTCAGCTGGGGCGCCTGTTCGGAGAGCTCGGTGAGCTCGGCGTGAACGTCGAGGATCTTCGCCTCGAGCACTCTCCGGGGGCGCAGTTCGGCCTGGCCGAGATCAGCGTCGACCCGGCCGCGCTGCACGGCGCGATCACAGGACTTCAGGAACGCGGCTGGCGGATTGCGGGGACGAGCAATGACTGATCTTTCGACGAGTGCGGAGCAGACCGTCGCGGCCGGAGCCGACTTCATCGCGATCGACGGCCCCGCCGGATCCGGCAAGTCGAGCGTCTCCAAGGCCGTCGCCCGCGCGCTCGGCTTCGGATACCTCGACACGGGTTCGGCGTACCGGGCGCTCGCCTGGCACGTGATCGACCGCGGCGCCGACACGGCGGATGCGGATGCTGTGCTCGCCGCAGCATCCGACTTCCCGGTGCGTCTCGGCCTCGACCCCGATGACCGCACCGTGCAGGTCGGCGACGTCGACGTGACGGAGGCCATCCGCGAGCCCCGCGTCTCGGATGCCGTGAGCGGCGTCGCCCGCGTCGCCGAAGTGCGCGAGCAGGTGAACCGTCTGTTCCGACGGCTCGTGGCCGACGCGCCGTACCCGGCAGTGGTGGTCGAGGGGCGTGACATCACGACCGTGGTGGCGCCCGACGCCCCCGTGCGGATCCTGCTCACGGCGGCTCCCGAGGTGCGCGCCGCGCGACGTGCCGGCGAGCTCGCCGGCGAGAACGCCGACGCGGTGGCTGCCGCCCTGCACCGACGCGACGCGTCGGACAGCACCGTCGTCGATTTCCTGAATGCCGCAGACGGCGTCGAGGTGGTCGACTCGACCGAACTCGATTTCCCCCAGACCATCGATGCCGTTCTCACGGTGATCGAACGACTCCGAGGAGCACAGCATGGCTGACGACGAATATGAAGGCGGCCCCGACCAGCTCGCCGAGAAGATGGAGTCGCTCGACGAGCAGCTCGCTGAGGCCCGCGCGGAGACTCTGCGCCAGGGCCTCGCGGACTACGAGCTCGACGACGAGGACGCGGCGCTTCTCGCCGGCATCACGCTCGGCGAGGACGGGATCCAGTTCATGCCGGCGCTGCCGGTGGTGGCGATCGTCGGACGACCGAACGTCGGCAAATCCGCGCTCGTGAACCGCATCCTCGGCCGTCGCGAAGCCGTCGTCGAGGACACCCCCGGTGTGACGCGAGACCGTGTGACGTACAAGGCCGAGTGGTCCGACCGTCGCTTCACGCTCGTCGACACCGGAGGGTGGGAGCCCGATGCGAAGGGCATCGACCGTTCGGTCGCGGCGCAGGCCGAGGTCGCGATCGATCTCTCGGACGTCGTGCTGTTCGTCGTCGACGCCATGGTGGGTGCGACGTCGACCGATGAGCACGTCGTGAAGCTGCTGCGCAAGAGCGGCAAGCCGGTGTTCCTCGTCGCGAACAAGATCGACGACGGGCGGCAGGAGCCTGAGGCCGCGGCGCTGTGGAACCTCGGTCTCGGTGAGCCGCACCCGGTGTCGGCGATCCACGGCCGCGGTGTCGCGGATCTGCTCGACGCCGTGCTGAAGAAGCTGCCCGACGTCTCGGCGGTGGCGAAGGCCGAGATCGGCGGACCGCGTCGCGTGGCGATCCTCGGGCGTCCCAACGTGGGTAAGTCGTCGCTGCTGAACAAGGCTGCCGGTGAGGAGCGGGTGGTCGTGAACGACCTCGCGGGAACCACGCGCGACCCGGTCGACGAGATCGTCGAGCTGGGCGGCAAGCTGTGGACCCTCGTGGACACGGCCGGCATCCGTCGTCGCGTGCACATGGCGCAGGGCGCGGACTTCTACGCCTCGCTGCGTACGTCTGCCGCTCTCGAGAAGGCCGAGGTCGCGGTCGTCGTGCTCGACGTCTCCGAGACGATCAGCGAGCAGGATGTGCGCATCATCGACCTCGTGCTCGAGTCCGGGCGTGCGCTCGTGCTGGCGTTCAACAAGTGGGATCGTCTGAACGACGACGACCTGGAGAACGCCGATCGCCGGCGTTACCTCGAGCGCGAGATCGAGCAGGACCTGGCGCACGTCGCCTGGGCACCGCGCGTGAACATCTCGGCGAAGACCGGGCGTCACCTCGACAAGCTCGTGCCGGCGCTCGAGACCGCCCTCGAGAGCTGGGATCGCCGTATCCCCACGGGCAAGTTCAACGCGTTCCTCGCCGAGCTGGTCGCCGAGCACCCGCACCCGCTTCGCGGAGGCAAGCAGCCGCGCATCCTCTTCGGCACGCAGGCGTCGACACGTCCGCCGACGTTCGTGCTCTTCACGACCGGATTCCTCGACCCGGGCTACCGCCGGTTCATCCAGCGTCGTCTGCGCGAGCTGTATTCGTTCGAGGGAACCCCGATCGTCGTCAACATGCGCGTGCGCGAGAAGCGTCAGCGCTGATCCGCCGAGTCCGGCACCGGTCGTCGTCATGTCTGCGTTCCCGCGTATGACTGCGATCGGTGCCGATACCGGGATGCTGTGAAAGGCTGGAACGGTGACTGTCGTACCTCCTGCTGCCGGTGAGCCTCGTCGCCCCGACGGACCGCGTAACCCCGGCGATGCCTGGGTCGTCGCGCCGTCGGGGGAGAAGTACTGGGGGCGGTTCGGGGCCGCGGGTCTTCTCGCCGTCGATCCGGAGCGGGGGATCCTGCTGCAGCACCGTGTCGCGTGGAGCCACTTCGGTGGAACGTGGGGCCTGCCCGGTGGGGCGATGCACGAGGCGGAGACCGCCATCGTGGGCGCCGTCCGTGAAGCGCAGGAGGAGGCGGGGGTGCCCGACGCCTCGGTGCGCCCGCGGTTCACGAGCGTTCTGGACCTCGGGATCTGGTCGTACACGACGGTCATCGCCGATGTCATCGTGCCGTTCGAGCCGGTGATCAGCGACCCTGAGAGCGTGGCGCTCGAGTGGGTGCCCATCGACGAGGTCGAATCGCGCCCGCTGCACCCCGGTTTCGGGCGGGCCTGGCCCGAGCTGCGCAAGCTGCTGCCGGTTCGCCCTGCGCTCGTCGTGGATGCCGCGAATGTGGTCGGCTCGGTGCCGGACGGCTGGTGGAAGGACCGCGCGGGAGCTGCGACCCGCCTCGCCACCCGTCTTGACGGCTTGGCGCTCGATGCCGCCGATCTGGAGATCGGCGGGACGGAGTGGTTCCCTGAGATCGCGCTCGTGGTCGAGGGGCAGGCGCGCGGCATCGAGGCTCTCCGTGCGGAGGACCGCGGTGAGGAGCTGCTACCCGCCGGAGTCGTATCGGTGGTGGATGCTGCTGCGGCGGGTGACGATGCGATCGTCGCGGAGGTCGAGCACCGCGTGCGCGCCGGACAGACGGTCATCGCCGTGACGAGCGACCGGGAACTGCAGGCGCGTGTCGCGGCCGCCGGCGCCGCGCAGACACGTTCGGCCGGATGGCTTCGCGGTCTGCTCGATGCCGACGGCGGAGCGGCGTGACCGCTCGTCAGACGAACATCACTCGTCGTCGTGGCGGGTCGGAGTAGCGGCGTCGCAGGGGACTTGTCCAGGTGATGGTGCCGTCGGGTAGCTGGTGAGCTGTCCAGCGGTGTCGGTCGTCGATGTCGGGATGTTTCAGTGAGTGGTGTCGTCGGCAGAGGTGACTGAGGTTGTCGATGCGCGTCCGCCCGCCGCGTGCGTGGTCGTGGGTGTGGTCGATGTCGCAGCGGTGGGCGGGCATGCGGCATCCGGGGAATCGGCAGTGCTGATCTCGTGCGCGCAGGAATCGTCGCATGGGTTCGCTCGGGGTGTAGGTGTCGGTCTCCGCGATCAGCCCGGACGGATCGAGGAACAGGCGCGTCCACCCGGTGTTGTATCCGGCGAGGCATCGTGCGATCTCGGGGGCAAGCGGCCCGTGCCCGTCGAGCTCTGCCGGGCGGTCATCGTCGCCGGTCAGCGTCGTCGCGGCGACGGTGACCTGGATGCGGGCGCTGATGTTCCCCAGGCCCGTGCCGTTCTCCGGGCTGGGTGGCGCGGCGAGCAGCAGGTCGGCGAGGACATCGGCGCGGATCTGGTCGATCGTGCGACGGTCGCCGAGGATGTGTTCGATGTCGGGGCTGGTCGGATCGGTCATCGGATCCTGCAGGCCGGCGAGGGGGTCGGTGGTGAACGTGTCGGAGTCCCCGAAGATCACGCCGTTGGTGAAGTACGCCTCGTACTGGGGGTCGTCGGGTGAGAAGTCGCTCAGATCGCGCGTGTGCTCTCCCTCGTCGTCTCGCGGGGGGAGGTGTGGTTCCCGCTCCTCGCGGGTGTGCACGATCTCGCGCGCCATCTGCGTGAGCCGATCAAGGATCCCTTCCGCGATCCACTCCGGCAGCACCGCGCTCAACAGGGCGAGCCCGTCACCGACCGAACGCACCTGCACGCACCGCTCCTCGACCGCCCTGCGCTGCCGAGCCACGAGCGTCACGCCCGCCAGCGTCGCCGCGACCTGCCGGGCGTGAGCCTTCGTCCGCGCCGCGGTCTCCCTCTCGGCGAACACGAGCACCGCCGCCTCATACAACCCCAGGGTCTCCGCACTCACACTGCCCTCATCGACCGCCTCACTGACGATCACACTCGCCCGCACGATCTCCCGGACATGCGCGACGCTGATCGCCCCCACCGCGAACGCCGCACGCGTCGCAGGCAGAGCACGCGACAACGTCCGCGCGTCGGTGAACGAATACTCGACCGACCCCGTACTCAGCCGCCCCGCAGCCGCATACTCGGCGATCATCGACCGCTGAATCGCATCACGATGAAAAGGACTCTCCACCACATCCACCTCACGCACCGCGATCCGCTGGACCAGCAGCTCACTCGCCTGCGCCTCGAGCGCCGCGATCCGTCGCCGCACCTCGACCCACTCATCGAGCAGCCGACAGCGCTCCTCGAGATCGAGGTCGAGATCAGTGCGGGTAGTCATACCTCCAGGGTAGAACAAATGTTCGGATGAATGAATGGCTACTCGGGGAAGATTCCGGCATCCCCGGATGCTCGTCCGCGCAGCCGGTCGATGTCACGTCGTTCCCGCTTGGTGGGGCGCCCTGCACCGCGGTCGCGAAGTCCGAGCGCTGCCTGCGGTTCCCGTTCCGGCGTGCGATCCTCGTAGGCCAGCGCCGCCACGGGCGCGCCGACGCGTTTGACGAGAAGCTGGCGGACGATCAGGATCCGGTCGAACCCGGCGATGCGCACGCGCAGTTCATCGCCGATCCGCACGTGCTGGGCGGCCTTCACCCTGTCGCCGTTCACGCGTACATGCCCCGCGCGGCATGCAGTCGTCGCGGCGGATCGCGTCTTGTAGACGCGGATAGCCCAGAGCCAGCTGTCGACGCGTGCCGCATCGGCCATCAGGAGCCTCGCTTTCGCAGGGTGATCAGGGAACCGGCGATGATCAGCCCCTGCCCGATCGTATAGGTGAGCATGATCGCCGGGCTGCTCCAGGAGGGGAGCGAGTCCGGGAGGAAGAGTCGGAGCGCCAGCAGCGTATCGCTGGCGAGGAAGAAGATCCCACCCGTCGCGACCAGCGGATGGCAGCGCGTCGAGAAGGCGGCGGTGGCGCCCAGCACGACGCCGTACGTCGCGACGGCGAGCAGCAGTCCGCCCGTGTGCGGTCCGAGTCCGAGGAGCATCGCCACCCACCACCCGGCATAGACGAGCGCCCACCGTGGCATGCGTCGCCTCGCGAGGTGTCGGGCGAAGAGCGCGATGTAGGCGAGATGTGCGACGCCGAAGAAGAGCAGCATGAGCGGCACCTCGGGGGCCGCGGGGAAGAAGATCCCGGCGCCGTCGCCCAGCCAGGAGAACACGATCGCCAGGGAGAGCAGGGCCAGCGCTGCGCGTGCGGTGATTCGTCTGAGCGACACCAGCACGGGGATCATGAGCAGCGGCATCAGCAGAAGCTTGGTCGGACCGGCCGCCGGACTGTCGATGGCGAGCAGCACCACATGGATCACAGAGACCACCGCATACGGCACGAATGCCCACGCGAAGGCATCGAGCCGGACGCGCCGTCGTGCCTTCTCTTCGTTGGGGGGCATCAGCGGGTCGGGTCGATCAGGACTCGACGGACACCTGCGTGATCTGGCCGTCGGTGCCGAGGTGGACGGCCGGCCAGTATCCCTCGGGAAAGTGCTGACCGCAGGTGTCGATGAGATGGAGGATGATCGTGCCGTCGGCGGAGGCCTCGAGGGTCTCGAGGCTGAGATCGGTCGCCGCATCGTCGAGCTCGTGCTGCTCGGGAGTCCCGGCGCTGAAGGCCGCGACGACGGCATCCGAGGCCAGTCGTCGCAGGGCGCCGAGCGCCGCGACGGTCTCGTGCACGTGGGGGAGCAGGCCGCGCGCCTCGTCGGCGTTCGTCCCCTCGATCATGAGGTCGAGGGGCGCGCCGTCGACGACGGTGCCGCCGGCGTACCAGTCATGCGTGAGGACTGTTCCGTCGCCCAGCTCCGTCGTCGCTCGGACGAGGGTGCCGAGCTCGGGGTCTTCGATGATCGGATGCTCGTCGCTCATGTCATCCACGCTAGTGGTCCGTTCATGGAGCGAGCTCCTTGCCCGCGGCTTCGAGATGATCCCGAAGGATGCGGATCGCCTTCGGCCCCACCCCGTGGATCGAGAGGAGTTGCTTCTCGGATGCTCCGTCGAACTGGTCGAGGCGCGTCAGTCCCTGCAGCGCCAGCTCGCGTCTCGACACCGTGCCCATCGACGCGGGCAGCTCGGACTCGCCTGTCATGAGATCAACTCTCGAGTGACGAGCGCGCGACCGGGTTTCATCTCCGCCTGCTTCGTGAATCCGGCTGCCAGGAAAGTGCTGAGGGTGCCGTGGAAGAGATCATTGGTGCGCTTCTTCTCGCCGCCGGTGTCGACCGGGTAGCCCTCGATCAGCCGCGCTCCGGATGCGCGGGCGTAGTCGACCGCGGCGCGCAGCAGCTCGAGGTTCAGCCCCGAGCCTCGGTGCTCGCGGCGGACGACGAAACACGTCACCGCCCACACGGAGTCGTCGTCGAACGGCTCGGTGGATGCCGCGGCGATCATGCGCGTACGGGGGATGCGCGCCTGCCGCGTGCGCGGCCCGATGCGGATCCACCCGGCCGCCTCGCCGTCGACAGAGGCGACGAGTCCGGGAGGCGGACCTTCGGCGATCTCCTGACGGAACAACTCCGTGCGCTGCGCAGTGGTCGTCTCGTTCCAGTCCTTGTTGCTCAGCATCGGCCAGATGCACTGGCAACTGGCCCCATCGCCGCCGCCGGTGAGCGCGTGCTGCACATCGTCCCAGCGGGCGGCCGTCGCCACATCTGTCGTGATCATCACCATGCACGCGACGGTACGCCTGGCCTCCGACACCTCGCAACGCCCGGCGCGCGTCCGGTTCGCGGAGCGCGGCCGAGTGGGGCTAAGATGGGGGAGTTGCCTGCGCGAGAGTGCAGAACAACGGGCTGTGGCGCAGCTTGGTAGCGCACTTGACTGGGGGTCAAGGGGTCGCAGGTTCAAATCCTGTCAGCCCGACCACAAGAGCTGTTGGCAATACTGATTGCAGAACAGCGAGAGAAAAGGGAAGGGCACCTGCTTCGAGCAGGTGCCCTTCCCTTTTTCGCGTACGAGGGGCCGAGGGGAACCGACGGCGATGGCGCCCGTTCGACTTCTGAGTGCGGCAAGCCGGTGGCTGGTCCTGGCTCCCCTGAGTGCAGGACGCCGTCAGCTGCCGCGGGCCAGGAGATCAGGAGGTCGCGGAATCGGCGGTCGTCGGTGTGTCGGCGCCCCAGGACGCGAGAAGCTTCAAGCGCTCCGCAGAGGGGGATCCCGGTTCGGCCGAGTAGATGAGCAGCACCTGGCCGGGCTCGGCGGTGATCGCGAGCTCCTCGTAGACGAGCGTCAGCTCCCCGACCACGGGATGGTGGAATCGCTTCTTGCCGGAACCGTGGGCTCGGACGTTATGTGCGGCCCACAGGGTGCGGAACAGCTCGCTGCGGGTGGAGAGCTCTCCGACGAGGTCTTGGATGCCCTTGTCGTGCGGGTCGCGGCCGGCCTCGGCGCGGATCACCGCGACGCACATGTCTGCGAACCTGTCCCAGTCGGGGTAGAAGTCGTGGGATGCGGGGTCGAGGAACTGGAACCGGGCGAAGTTCGGCACTCGGCCACCGTCTCCGATGAGGGGGGAGTAGAACGCACGTCCGAGGTCGTTGAATGCGAGGAGGTTCTGCCGCTGATCCCTGACCACGGCGACGGAGTCGGTGATGGACGCCAGCGCCCATTCGAGACTCGGTCGCGGAGGGCCCGGCTTGGTGCTGCGCCGGCGATGACGACCCGAGGAGGGGATGCCGTCGGCGTTGCGCGCAAGATCGAGCAGGTGCGCGTGCTCGGCATCGGAGAGCTGCAGTGCCCGGGAGATCGCATCGAGCACCGATGCGGAGGCGCCGGCGATCGCTCCCCGTTCGAGTTTCGAGTAGTACTCGACGCTGACCCCTGCGAGGGTGGCGACCTCGCTGCGCCGGAGGCCTTCGACTCGGCGGTTCGATCCCGCGGGGATGTCGGCGGCTTCCGGCGACACCCGTGCCCGGCGGGTCATCAAGAACTCCCGCACCTCTTCTCGATTGTCCATACCGCTCAGAGTAGGTCGACGGAGAGCCTATGTGGGATGCCCTGACAGTGCACCCCTCCACACCCCATGCCGTCACCGATGCGCGATCACGGCAGCGCGAGACCGGTGCGTTCCGCCAGCGTTGCGAGAAGTTCGGCCTGGAACAGGGGGTCGTGCACTGCAGCTGCAGGCTTCTGCGTCTGCTGGTGGTGCCAGTAGCCGCCGGTCTGAGGCGTCACGTCAGGATCCGTGGCCAGCCGGACCTGCGTCCGATGTCCTTCGACGAGGTCGTCGGGGGCACCCGCGCCGCCCATGCGGGTGGGCACCCAGCCGGGGTCGACCGCGTGACTCCGCGTGCCCTCCCAGCGAGTGGCGACTGCTGCGCTGAGGGCGGTCACCCACAGCTTGCTGTCACTGTAGGACCCCATTCCGGAACCCAATCCGGTCAGGTCGGTGGATCCGTCTCGATGCATGGAGCTGCTCAGGTAGATCAGTCGACCGGGCGTGATCATCACGGCGGTCAGTATGTACGGCGCGAGCGTGTTGACCGGAACGGCCTCAGGGGCGCGGAGCGCGCCTGCGTTGTGGATGACCGCGTCGAACCGACCGTAGGCGTTCGCTGCATGCGCGACGTCGATGGTCTGCGCCTGATCGGCGAGGTCACCGATGACCGTCCCGGACCACGGCCCCGTCGGGATGCGTGCAGCCGTGCGCGCGTGGACCACGACGTCGTGCCCGTCGGCTGCGAGTACCGTGGCCGTGCTCAGGCCCAGGCCGGTCGATGTGCCGGTGACGAAGATGAGTGCCATCAGCCGATTCTCGTCCAGGTCCGGTCGCGGAAGGGTCCTCTGTCAGTACACCCCTCGGCAGAGACTCCCACGCGAACCGGCGAGCGCGGAGCATGGAACCCATGCCCTCCACGACTTCACCGAGCGCGACCCGACGCCTGCTGCCTTCCGTGCTCCTGCTGTTGACGGTGTTCGGTCCGATCTCGATGGACCTCTACCTTCCCGCGCTGCCGGCCTTGACCGCGGAGCTCGGAGCCGTCACGTCGGTGGCACAGCTGACGGTGACGGCGTGCCTCATCGGTCTCGCGGCGGGGCAGCTGGTCGCGGGCCCTGTGTCCGACCGGTTCGGACGTCGAGGGATTCTGCTCGGCGGGATTGCGGCATACATTCTCACGTCGATGCTGTGTGCGCTGAGCCCGTCCATCGAGCTGCTGATCCTCGCCCGCCTCGTGCAGGGTCTCGCCGGCGGCGTCGGCATCGTCATCGCCACCGCGGCCGGCCGCGACGTCTTCGAGGGCAAGGCTCTGATCCGCTTCTACGGGCGGCTCACCGTCATCGGAGGGTTCGCTGCCGTCGTCGGACCGCTCCTGGGCGGCCTGCTGAACACCGTCACCGATTGGCGCGGACTGTTCGTCTTCCTCGAAGTCATCGGCGTGCTGATCCTCATCATCACGCTGCTCGTGTTCGACGAGACCCTTCCGGTCGAGCAGCGCGCCCGTGGCGGTTTCGAGCAGACTCTCCAGGCATACCGCACCCTTCTCCGCGACCGTCTGTTCCTCGGCGCGGTGCTGAACCAGGGATTCCTCTACGCGGCGCTGTTCGCCTATCTCGCGGGCTCGACGTTCGTGCTGCAGGACATCTACGGACTCACCCCGCAGTGGTACGCGGCGGCGTTCGGTCTCAACTCCGCCGGTCACATGATCTTCGGATACATCGCCGGCCGCACGGCGGAGCGGTGGAGCATTCCCGGCACCCTCGCGGCCGGCGTGGTCGTCACCGGGCTGGGAGCCGTGGGGCTCCTCGTCGCCGGGATGACGCCGATGCCGCTGTGGACCGTCATCGTCTCCCTGTTCGCGCTGTCGAGCGGCGTCGCGATCACCGCACCCCCGGCGACGACCCTCGCGCTGTCCGACTACCCCCAGATAGCCGGAACCGCGTCGTCCCTGCTCGGCATGGTCCGGTTCGGATTCGGCGGGATCGCCGCGCCGTTCGTCGGTGTCGCCGGCGCGCTCAGCATCCTGCCCCTCGGCATCACCACCGTCGTCACCGTGCTCCTCGCAGCGGCGGCCTGTCTCCTGCTGATGCGGCGGCGCACTCTCGCAGCCTCCTCGCCGCACACGGATGCCGCGCCGCACTCCACCCCCGTCGCATGAACGGACGGACGAGCACCTCTCCGGCATCCCTCACCCGCAGACACCCCCACAGAAAGAAGCATCATCATGCGCGCAACACTCATGTACTCGGCCGGCGACGTCCGCGTCGTCGACGTTCCCGAACCCACCATCGAGGAGGCGACCGACGCGATCATCCGCGTGACGTACGCCTGCGTCTGCGGGTCGGATCTGCACCCGTACCACGATCTCGGTGAGACTCCTGAAGGCCGCCACATGGGACACGAAGCCATCGGCGTGGTCGAGCAGATCGGTGAAGACGTCGCCACTCTCGCCATCGGCGACACTGTCATCGTTCCCTTCGCCTGGTCGGACGGCACCTGCGCCTACTGCCGTGACGGCATCACGACCTCGTGCGTGCACGGCGGGTTCTTCGACGCCGCCCCGTCTGCCACCCAGGCCGAGAAGCTCCGCATCCCGTACGCCGACGGAACCGCCGTCACGATCCCCGCGGGCACCGATGAAGCTCTCATGCCCTCGCTGCTCACCCTGTCGGACGTCTACCTCACCGGGTATCACGCAGCCGTCTGCGGCGGTGTCGAGGCCGGAAAGACCGTCGCCGTCATCGGCGACGGAGCCGTCGGGCTCTCGGCGGTCCTCGCGGCGAAGCAGCTCGGTGCCGAGAAGATCATCCTGATGGGACGCCACACCGCGCGCACTGATCTGGGTCTCGAGTTCGGTGCCACCGATGTCGTCGCCGAGCGCGGCGACGACGGCGTCGCGAAGGTCCTGGCCCTGACGGACGGAGAGGGTGCGCACGTCGTGCTCGAAGCCGTCGGACACATGCCCGCCTACGAACAGGCGTACGGCATCGTCCGCCCCGGCGGAGTGATCTCCCGCGTCGGCGTTCCGCAGTACGAGGACGCCGCCATCGGTTTCGCCTCGCTCTTCGGCAAGAACGCCACGCTCACGGGCGGACCGGCGACCGTCCGCGCGTACCTCGAGGCGGCCATCCCGCAGGTCATCGACGGCACCATCGATCCCGGCAGGGTGTTCGACCGCGAGCTGCCCCTCGAGGACATCGCGGAGGCCTACCGCCTCATGGATTCGCGTGAAGCGCTGAAAGTGCTGATTCGCCCCTGAGCGGCTCCGGGCTCCGAGCGGCCTGCTCGGGCAGATGGTCACGCGCAGGCCGCCCCGAGCCGACGGTCACGTGGTCGCGCCGGTGTTGACCCATTCCAGTGTCGACATCTTCGCCTCGATCGTCGTGAGGCCGACGTTCCCGCAGCCGACGAGGGTGAGCCTGCGCAGTCGGGGGAGGTCGTTGATGGCGGCGATGCCGGTGATCTTCTTGCAGTACTGGATGTCCACGATCTCGAGTCGCTGGAGAGCAGCCAGTTCCGAGATGTCACCCAGGGCGGTGAGGTTCTTCAGCCGCAATGACTCCAACCGGGGGAGCGCACTGATCCCGGCGAGGGTCGGCAGCGTGCGTCCGCCGATCAGGCCGAGTCGGCGGAGCCCGACCGGTTCGAGGAGGCGGAAGATCTCCTCGTCGGTGGGCACGTTCAGCAGGTTCAGTTCTTCGAGCGGCAGTTCGAGCGCCTGCCGCACGTTGTTCAGAGATCTCTGCGGGTAGAGGGAGAGCGTTCGGAGTGCGGGGAAGCTCTCCTTCTCGAATCGGAAGGGTTCGCCGACGTAGAGGGTCTTCAGGTTCGGCACCACCACATCCGGCCACACCAGGGTCCGACCCCCGATGTGCACCGAGAGCTTCTCCACACTCTCGGGGAGGTCGCCCTGCCGCAGGTGGGTGACGACGGTGGGCAGCACCCGGCCCGGCCCGATGCTGAGCGCTTTCAACCCCGTCATCGCGGTGATGATCTCCGGGAGACGATCGATCGGCCCGTCCAGGGGAGACCACAGGTGCACATCGGTGATGTGCGCGAGCTGCTCGGCGTCGTAGGCCTGGTCGTAGAACACGAGATCTCTGTCCGGCGCGTCGAACTGATCCCTGTGCGCACTGTGCAGCACCATCGTCGGCTTATTCGGTGACGCCTTCATCGATTCCCCCGTGACTCCGTCGGCTGTCGTCCACGTCGCGCTTCAGACTAGCCGTGCGTGCTGTCGCCGCTTCTGTCGTACCGCGCCGGTCCGCCGTGCCCGCACCGCCGGTCTCGGCGCGACGTGCGCCGGCATCCGCTCCGCGTCAACCCCCTCCGTCGATGGGCCGCGCACGCGTAGCGTCGCCGGTCCGACCGAAGGAGATGGCTATGAGCGATTTGCAGAACACGCAGGGAACCCCCGGCGCCGACGAGGAGGCGGACACCGCATCCGGCGGCGCCCCGGAGGAATCGTCGACGAGCTCCGACAAGAGCACTGACGAGATCCTCGAGGATGAGACGACGGACGAGAACGGCAAGCCGCTGGAGAACCCCTCCGGCGGCTGATCCGGCTCCGTGCGGGCTCGCGCGATCGCCGCTCACCGGGGAACCGGCGAGCGGTGATCTCCGTCGGCGAGGCGGTCGGCGATCACTCCGCTCCCACCCGCAGGGCGCGCCGCGCGACGGCGTCAGATCTCGTAGGCCGTTCGCCCGGCGATCACGGTCCGAACCACTCTCGTCGTGAGCAGCGACTCCGGTCCTGCGGCGAACGGGTCGGTGTCGAGCACGATGAAGTCGGCCGCCTGCCCTACCGCGATGCGACCCCGCCATTCGCCGTCGCCGATCGATGCGGCCGCATCGCGCGTCGCATGGGCGATCGCCCGGTCGAGCGGCAGGGCGAAGTGCGGATGCACCGCCGGTACGTCGGGGTCGAGGGCGGATGCCCGTGTCGTGGCCACGAACATGTTCGCGAGCGCGGCGTGCGGGGCCGTCGGCGCATCGGTCGAGAAGGCGAGCAGGGTGCCGGCATCCTCGTACTCGGGCCAGGCGAAGGCACGGTCGACCCGATGGTCGCCCAGCTGCGCGGCCCAGTTGGTGAAGATCGCCGGGTCGGCGTGCACGGGCTGCATGGATGCCGTCACTCCGAGACGCTTCATCCGCTCGGCCGTCCCGGGCGCCGCATACTCGAGGTGCTCGATGCGGTGGCGCCGCGGGCGCTCGCCGTTGGCCGCGATCGCCTCTTCCACCGCGTCCAGCGCCAGGGTGCTCGCCTCATCGCCGATGGCGTGCATCGCGACCTGGAGCCCCGCGGCATCCGCCGCCGCCACGACCGCTGCCAGGCGCTCCGCGGGCCAGATGGGGGCGGCGTTCGAGCCGTCCGCATACGGTGCTCGCATCGCCGCCGTGCACGCGTCGATCGTGCCGTCGAGGACGAGCTTGATGCCGATCACCCTGACGCCGTTCGTGTCCGTGCGGGCACGCCGCGCGGCCTCGGCCACCTGCGCCAGGTTCTCCTCGTCGTCGCCCGTGTTCGCCACGAACCAGTGGGCGGCGATCCGCAGCGGAAGAGCTCCGCGATCAGCCGCTCGGCCGAGCGCCGCCAGAGCCAGGTCGTCGAACGCCATGTCGACGGCGCCCGTGACACCGGCGGCGAGATAGGACTCGACCACGCGGGTCACCGCGGCATCCCGCTGCTCGTCCGTCGTCATCGCGTCCCTGTGCGCCCAGGCGTACTGCTGCGCGGCGGTCTCGTACAGCATCCCGGTCGCCTCGCCGTCGGCGTCGCGCTCGATGCGTCCGCCGATCGGATCGGGGGTGTCGCGGGTGATCCCGAGCTCGGTGAGCGCCGCGGAGTTCACCCAGCAGGAGTGATAGTCGTTCGCGTCGAGATAGACCGGGATGTCGGACACGACGGCGTCGATCATGTCCGCCGTGGGCGCACCGCCCGGGATCGCATCGAAGAGCCAGCCGCGCCCGCGCAGCACGGCTGCGGCGGTCGCACGCGCTCGCCGCAGCCGTTCCTGGATCTCGTCGAGCGACCGGGCGTCGGTGAGTCCCACCTGGCCGAGCGCCTCGCCCATCATGAGCAGATGGGTGTGCGCATCCGTGAACCCGGGGAGCACCGCGCGCCCGCCGAGATCCACCACGGCATCGGTCGCGGGAGCGTCGCCCTCGGCACCGACGAAGGCGAAGGAGTCGCCGTCGACGATCACGGCGTCCGCCCACCCGCCCTCATCCGCGGTGAAGAAGCGGGCGTTGCGGTACAGCGTGCGGGTCATCGGGGCATCTCCTGAGTGGTGGTCGCGCGTTCGAGGCGCGTCGAGAGCAGCGCGATCGCGCTCGCGGGCACGGCGAGCACGAAGCTCGCGATGCCCAGTGCGACCGCGAAGCCCTGGAAGCCGAGCGCGCCGACGAGGGCCGCTCCGATCACGGGCGTGAGGGCCGAGCCGACCAGGTAGACGGCGAGCAGCGGTCCTGACCAGCGCCCGTCGGAGTCGAGGGCCGCCGAGGTCGAGACGAAGTACATGAACGCGATCGCGTACACGGTGTTCCAGGCGACGAACACGACGATGAACGCGGTCGGATCCGTCGTGAACCCCTCGACGATCTTGAGTGCCCCTCCGGCGATCAGGAGCACGGCCAGCGGGACGGCGCGTCCGAGGCGGGATCCGACGATCATCAGCAGCACGGACCCGATCAGGCCGCCCGCCGTCGCGCCGCTGAGCGCGATGCCGAGGCCTTCGGGCGTCAGGCCCGTCTGCTCCGCACCCATGACCCCGGCCATGGCCCACAGCGAGTCCTCGCTCACGGCCCACAGGGCGAACACGACGAGGAGGCCGAAGCCGGCGACGGTGACGGCGCGTGATCGTGCGGGAGAGACGCGGACAGCTCCGGTCGGCGGGATCTCGATCGGCATCGCCTCGGCCACTGCTGCGGCGGCCTGCGGATCGACCACGGGCGCGGCGGGAAGCCAGGCAGAGACGACGAGTCCGAGGATGCTGAACAGGGCGAGGGCGCCGAAGACGTCGATGGGTGCGAGTCCGATGAGGGGGATCACTGCCAGCACGATCGTGATGACGCCGCGGTTCGCGAGTCCGTTGAACCCGGCGACGCGGTCGGGATTGCGGAACGCGGCGAGCGCTGCACCGGATGCGGCGACAGCGCCTCCGGCTCCGACACCACCGACCAGGAGGGCGGGGATCATGAGCGACGGCAGGAGCGCCGCGGTCAGGAAGCCGAGCGTCGCGATCCCCAGGCCCGTCCTGGCGACGGTGCGGCGATGCGCTCCTGCGCACAGCGGGGCGATGGTGAGGCCGGTCACCGCGGTGAGCAGCAGGGTAGCGGTGACGAGCCAGCTCGCGGCGAGCACGTCGATGCCGAGACCGGTCTGGGCCGCGGTGATCATGTACGGCGACAGGTTGACGCCGAGGTAGCCCGCGATGCCTATCGCGAAGGTGGCGGTGGCGGTGGGTGGTCGGAGGGGGACTCGGGTGGTGAGGTCTGTGGCGGTCATGGGGCTCCCACGGAGAGGGCACGGCGATGTGCGCGGAGGTGATGCCGGCGTGCGTCTGATGGGGCACGGTTCCGTAAACGAATGGTGTTCGTCAACGAATGGTGTTCACTATTATGCACAGGAGGGGTGCCGCGGGGAAGACTTTTTCTCGCCCGTCCCGCCGACCGAGAGTGAGTGTGCGATGCCCAGGCCCTCGAGCCCCCTGCTGTCACCGGAGATCATCGGCGCCGCAGGCCTCGAGCTGTCGCGCGCGGGCGAGCCGTTCGGGGTGAACGCCATCGCCCGTCGGCTGGGGGTGCGGCCCTCATCGCTGTACAACCACGTGGACGGCATGGACGGGATCATCGAGCTCATGCGCGGAAGGCTCATCGAGGAGTACCGGGTGGAGCCCCGCGGCGAACCCTGGGACCGGTTCCTGCTCGAGCTGCTCCGGCGTCAGCGTCGCATGTACGCCGATCACCCGCAGCTCGTGCCGCATCTGATCGGCAAGACCATCACGCACCCGGCGGTGATCACCGCGTACGACGACCTCGCGACCGTACTCATCGAGGGCGGTTTCCCCGAAGACGAGGTGCTCACGGTGATCGCGATCATCGACGCGTTCGCGATCGGATTCGGGCTCGATCTGGCCTCGCCTGACGAGGTGTGGGAGCCGGGGGAGGGCACGCGCACCCTCGGCCGGATCCTCGATGGGGCCGAACGCGGCACGGCGCGGGCCGATCGCACGTTCGAACTCGGGGTCGGGCTCCTTCTCGACTCCCTGCGCGCGCGTCTGGCCCGCTGAACCGACGACCGGCCCCGGCAGAGGGGAGAGGGCGTACGCTGGGCACAACAGCGTCGGTCGTCCGCAGTGCGGATCGACCGACGATGACCGGACCTCCCTCGGGCGGTTCCGCGGGAGGTGCCGATCGGCAGACGTCTCGTCGTCGGATCGGGCCCGTGCCCGATCCATCGCGGATGGATGCGCATCATGACGCTTTTCGGATTCCTCAGTACCTATCCGCCCACGCGCTGCGGTCTCGCGACGTTCACGGCCGCTCTCGCGTCGGCGATCGCCACGGACGACCGTGATCGGTGCATCGTGGTCCGCGTCGACGACGGCGTCCCCGCAGACGTGGCCGTATCGTCGGAGCGCCTGCGGGTCGTCGACCGGATGCTGCAACCGGGGTCCCCGGCGGGTCGGGAGGCCGCGGCGGAGGCGCTCGCCGACTGCGACGTCGTGATCGTCCAGCACGAGTACGGCATCTACGGCGGGGCCGACGGCGACGAGATCGTCGACCTGCTGCAGCGGCTGCGCGTACCGCGTGTGGTCGTGATGCACACGGTCCTGCCGACGCCGACCGCGCATCAGAGGAGTGTGACGGAGCAGATCATCGAGAACTCCGAGATCGTCGTCGCGATGACCTCCACCGCGGCGGACCTCCTCGCGGAGCAGTACGGAGTCCCCGACGAGCGACTGCGTCTCATCCCGCACGGGGTCGACGAGTGGACGACCCACATCGATGTCGTGCAGTCCGAACGTCCGGTGCTCCTCACCTGGGGGCTCCTCGGACCCGGCAAGGGCATCGAGTGGGTCATCAGGGCGCTCGCGGCGATGAAGGACCTGGATCCGCAGCCGGTGTACCGTGTGCTCGGCCAGACGCATCCGAAGGTGCTCCTCGAGAGCGGGGAGCAGTATCGGCGTTCTCTCTGGGCGCTCGCCGACGACCTGGGCGTCAGTGCGTCCGTCGAGATCGAGGCGCGCTACCAGCAGCCCGATGAGCTCGCCCGGGAGGTGGCCGGCGCGGACATCGTGATGCTGCCGTACGACTCTCATGACCAGGCGACATCGGGTGTCCTCGTCGAGGCGGTCGCCGCGGGCAGGCCGGTCATCGCGACGCGGTTCCCCCACGCCACCGAGCTCCTCGCGGACGGCGGCGGAGCGCTCGTCGCGCACCGGAGCCCCGGCGAGATCGCAGCCGCGGTGCGGATGCTGCTGGCCGACCCCGCGCACGTGCTGGCGGATGTGGAGCTCGCTCGCGCGCTCGGCTCCGTGACCAGCTGGGGCGGCGTCGCCGAGCGGTACCGTGACCTCGCGATCGAGCTGGCCATGGTCGGCGGGGCGCGCCCATGAGCGCCGTCGAGGCACCGGCGATCGCTCCGCTGTCGGTCGAGCACCTCGCGGCGCTGACGACGTCGAACGGCGTGCACGAGCACGCGCTCCTGCGCGAGCCGCGCCTCGAACACGGCTACTGCACCGACGATGCGGCGCGAGCGCTCACCGCCGTCGTGCGCGAGCCGGTGCACTCGCCCGGTCTCGCACTCCTGGCGTCGGCGTACCTCGACCTGCTGGAGTCCGCGGTCTCGGCGAGCGGCGCGGTGCGCAACCGGCGCACGGAGGCGGGCGAGTGGACGGACGAGCCGTCGACCGGAGACTGGTGGGGTCGCGCGATCGGAGGGCTCGGGGCGACGGCGAGATACTCACCCGATCCGGGTCACCGGTCGCGAGCGCTGCGTGCGTTCCTCCGCGCAGCGGCGCGGTCGTCGGCCGATGTCCGGGCCAGCGCCTTCGCGGCCGTCGGTGCGGCCGACGTCCTTGTGGCGCTGCCCGACGCGACGGCTGCCCGCATGCTGTTGATCGACTGCCTGGCACGGATCCCTCGCGTCGCCGACGGCGGATCCGGCTGGCCCGAGACGACCCTGCGATACGCCAACGGCGCTCTCTGCGAGGCGCTGATCGCGGGAGGGGATGCGCTCGGTCGCCACGAGACCCGGGATGAAGGGCTCCGCATGCTCGCGGGCCTCATCGCCGTGGAGACCTCTCCGCACGGGCACCTCTCGGTGACCGGTTCGTCAGGACGGTCGGCGGGCGAGGCCGGGCCCCTCTGGGACCAGCAGCCGATCGAGCCGGCGGCGATCGCGGATGCCTGCGCGCGTGCGCTCGACGTCACCGGGGACAGGCGGTGAGCGCACGAGGCGCTGCGGGCCTGGGCGTGGTTCGAGGGCGACAACGACAACGGCATCCGCATGTTCGATGAGGCGACCGGAGCAGGCTTCGACGGACTCGTGCCCGGTGGACGCAACGAGAACTGCGGAGCGGAATCGACGATCGCGGCGCTCAGGACGAATCAGAACGCCCGCGTCGCGGCCCGGTGGGTGTCGTGAGCGCCCTCGCCGTCGACGCGGGCGTCGAGATCGCGGCCCAGGGAGAGCGCGTCGTGCTCCGACTGTTCCTGCCGGGGGAGAGCACTCCGGGTGGCGACACCAGGACCGAGGCCGTGCTGCGGCGCGTGACCGCGCTGCCGCCGGACGACATCGCCGCCGAGGCGAAGGTGATCCTGGAGCGGTTCGGCCCTCGTCATCCCGATCTGCTCGCGATGCTGCGCGCGAACGCCGAGGTCGTCCTGCCCGTCGACGCCCCGACGCTCGACGACGACAGTGCCGTCGTGATCGGCGCGGTCTTCTCGGCGGAGTATGCCGTCGAGGGAGCCGCGCTCTGCAATCCCAGCGTCGTCGAGCACCCCGATCAGACAGCCCTGGCTCCCGGAGAGCTCCGTGTGCTCCTGAGCGTGCGGTCGATCGGCGAAGGGCACATCTCGTCGATCCAGTTCTGCGAGGCGATCATCGGTCCGGAGCGCACCTGGCGCTTCCTGCCGCGGGACGGGTGGCTCCATACCGCGACGCTCGGTGAGGCGACCTGGACGAGAGCGCACCTCGTGCGGGCGATGGTGCACAGCGGCGGGTCGGGCGAGACCGCCCGAGCCGTCGTCCAGTCCCTGCCGCCGCGGTTCTCCGCCGCGACGTTCGAGGCGGCGGTGAACGGCCTCCGACCGGCGCTGCTGCAGCAGGAGGGTGCACGGGATGAGCTGAATCGCATGCGGATCGCGGTCGACTCGGCATACAGCGCGGAGTTCTCGCCCACTGAGCCGCTGAGCACGCGCGTGCTCCTCCCGGTCGCGGACGAGGAGCGCAAGGGCATGGAAGACGTCCGTCTCGTGAAGATCGACGACTCCGACGGTCCGCGGTATCGCGGCACGTTCACCGCGTACGACGGGCATTCCATCGCGTCGCGCGTGTTCACGACCGACGACTTCCGGCTGTTCGAGATCCACCGGCTGACGGGCGAGCCGGCCCGCACCAAGGGCATGGCGCTGTTCCCGCGGCGATTCGACGGCGAATGGCTGGCGCTGAGCCGTGCAGACGGAGAGTCGACAGGGGTGGCGCGTTCTGCGAACGGACTCGACTGGTCGCGGGAGACGGCGATCCACACTCCTTCAGGGCTGTGGGAGGTGGTGCAGTCCGGGAACTGCGGATCCCCTCTGGAGACCCCGGCGGGCTGGCTGGTGCTCACGCACGGAGTCGGGCCGATGCGGTCGTACGGCATCGGCGCGATCCTGCTCGATCTCGATGATCCGACACGCGTCATCGGGGTGCTGGATCGGCCGCTCATCGAGCCACCCGACGCGATCGGCGGGTATGTGCCGAATGTGGTCTACACCTGTGGCGGGATCATCCACGAAGGCGTCCTCTGGATACCGCACGGCGTCGCGGACCAGAGGATCCGGGTCGCGTCGGTGATGCTCGCGCCCCTGCTCGCCGAGATGACCGGATAGTCGTTCGGGATTGGTTGCCCTCCCGAGACCCCCACCCCAGATGGATCGCTCGAGAGGGCTCACCGTCCATCCCGGACGGTAGGGGAGGCGGCGAAAAACTCGCTGCTCTCATCGGCTGATTCCCCATTCCCCAGCCGGTAGCCCCCGCTACTGAATGCAGAATATCGCTAAATCGTCTTGTCCGCCATTTGGGGGACAAAGAAATCTACGAATGTTTCTTCCAGATTCTGGGGTTGTCCTGAGAGCGCCGACTCATAGAGTGGGGGCATGGACAGAAAGCTCGTGCTGGATGCGCAGCTCGCCATCGCGATCGGTCACCGCATCGAGGTGACCGAGCACATCGTCGAGGCGACGGGTGAGCCGGCGGTGCTCCTGGTCGTCGACCTCGAGACCGGCATCCGGTATCGCCGCGAGGGAGCCCCACGAGGAGAACTCGTGCGCTGGTTCGGGCGGGTCGTCGACTGCACCGTGACGATCGGCGGGCGCACCACCTACACTGCGCTCGCGGTCGACACCGACGGTGACGGCAGTGGAGCGGCCGGTGCCGAGGCGGCGCTGCTGGGCGCGGATGCCGCGGTCGAGTCCGCCAAGGCGCAGGCTGCACGCTGGGGTGGCAGCGACCGCGTACCGGCTCCGGAGCCCGAGCGCTTCTGGTGACGTCCGGTCACCGGAAGTCGCGCGAACGGTGCGTGACCCCGGTGCGGAGGTCTTCGAAAGCGTCGGCCAGCACGTTCACGACGCCCTCTGCCGAACGCTCAAGGATGCCGCGGATGATGAGCGCCGGCGAATCGCGGGCGACCCGACGATAGCGCGCCCACACCCCGGTCGAGCAGATCACATTGACCAGACCGCTCTCGTCTTCGAGGTTGAGGAATGTGACGCCCGCTGCCGTCGCCGGACGCTGCCGATGCGTGACGAGCCCCGCCACCTCCACCCGTCGACCGACCTCATGGTTCTGCAGGTCGGCCGAGGACAGGACTCCGCGCTCGCGCAGCGGACCGCGGAAGTGGGACATCGGGTGGTCATCGGTCGAGACCCCGGTCGACCAGAGATCGGCGGAGAGGCGCTCGTAGCTGGACTGGTCGCTGAACAACGGAGGCTGCACGGCCACGGTCGTCCCCGGGAGGTACTGCGCGCGGTCTTCTGCTGCCGCGCCGGACAGCCAGATCGCCTCTCGGCGCTGGAGCCCGAGACAGTCGAAGGCGCCGGCCGTCGCCAGAGCCTCCAGCTGTGCGGCGGTCGCGTCGGTCCTTCGCACCAGGTCGTGCAGGTCGCGGTACGGACCCTCGGCTTCGCGCTCGGACACGATTCTCCTCGCCAGCGGCATGCCGATCCCGCGCACGCCGCTGAGGCCGAGACGCACCGCGTAGGCGCCGTCTCTGCGGTGCTGCGCCGACTCGTCGGGGCGGGAGCGATCGAATCGCAGGACGGGCGGCTGCGCCGGATCGGCACAGGAGTCGAGCCCCGTCGGCATCCGCAGCGGAGCCCCGCCGTCGAGAGGCTCGAGGGTCTCCGTCGCACCCGAGGCGTGCAGGTCGGGTCGCCGCACCTCGACACCGTGCCGTCGAGCATCCGCGGTCAGGGTCGAGGCGGAGTAGAAGCCCATGGGCTGCGAGCGCAGGAGACCGGCGAGGAAGGCTGCGGGATAGTGCAGCTTGAGCCAGGAGCTCGCATAGACGAGCAGGGCGAAGGACAGCGAGTGCGATTCGGCGAAACCGAAGTTCGAGAACGCCTGGATCTGCGCGTAGATGCGGTCGGACTGCTCGGCGGTCAGGCCGCGCCGTGACATGCCCGCGTAGAGCTTGTCACGCACCTTCTCGATCTTCTCGAGCCCGCGCTTGGAGCCCATGGCGCGTCGCAGCAGATCGGCCTCATCGGCGGTGCAGTCGCCGATGGCCGTCGCCATTTGGATCAGCTGCTCCTGGAAGATCGGGATGCCCAGGGTCCGCTTCAGGATCGGCTCGAGGTCGCTGTGGGGATAGGGGATCTCGAGCACCACCGGCTCTTCGCCGCGTGCGGCTCGCGCACGGTTCTCCTCGTCCAGAGCATCCTTCGCGATCTTGCGGCGGACGAACGGATGCACGGCTCCGCCCTGGATGGGACCCGGTCTGATCAGGGCGATCTGGATCGCGAGGTCGTAGAACGCGCGGGGCTGCAGTCGGGGGAGCAGGCCGATCTGTGCACGGGACTCGACCTGGAACACCCCGATCGAGTCGGCCCTGCAGAGCATGTCGTAGACGGCGGGCTCTTCCTTCGGAAGGGTCTCCAGCGTCCACTCCTCGCCTGTGGCCTCGTGGATGAGATCGAAGCAGTGCTGCAGCGCCGCCAGCATCCCGAGTCCGAGGAGGTCGAACTTCACCAGACCCATCCAGGCCGCGTCGTCCTTGTCCCACTGGATCACCGTGCGGTTCTCCATGCGGGCATGCTCGACGGGTACGACCTCGCCGACGGGTCGCGCCGTGAGGACCATGCCGCCCGAGTGGATGCCGAGGTGCCGAGGGGCCTTCAGCAGCTCGCCCGCATACTCGATCACGTTCTGCGGGATGTCGTGCTCCTCGGCCATCTCCAGACCCGAGCTCCAGCCGTCGACCTGCCGCGACCAGGCGTCCTGCTGCCCCGGCGAGTAGCCGAGGGCCCGTGCCATGTCGCGCACGGCGTTCTTCGGGCGGTACTGGATGACGTTCGCGACCTGCGCCGCGCGCTCTCGCCCGTACTCGCGATACACCCACTGGATGATCTCCTCGCGACGGTCGGAATCGAAGTCGACATCGATGTCGGGCTCCTCCTGCCGGGTGGTGGCGAGGAACCGCTCGAACGGCAGCCGGTACAGGATGGGATCGACCGCGGTGATCCCGAGCAGGTAGCAGACCGCGCTCGCCGCAGCCGATCCCCGTCCCTGGCAGAGGATGCGACGGCGCTTCGCCTCGGCGACGATGCCGTGCACGATGAGGAAATAGCCGGGGAAGTCCTTCTCCTCGATCACGTCGAGCTCGCGCTCGATCCGACGATGGCCGTCGGCATCCAGGTCCGGGTACTTCGTGGGGACGGCCTGCCACACGAGCTGCCGCAGCCAGCTCATCGGAGTGTGCCCCTCGGGGACCTCCTGCTTCGGCAGCGCGGGACGTGCGCGGCGAAGGGGGAAGGCGGATGCCGCCGCGAGGTCGAGTCCGTGGGAGATCGCCCCGGGATACCGGCGGAAGCGCGCCGCCATCTCCGCTCCGCTGCGCAGATGCGCGCCGCCGTGTGAAGGGAGCCAGCCGTCGAGATCGTCCATGCTCCGCACGGCTCGAACCGCGGACACCGCTTCGGCCAGCGATGCGCGCTCGGGGGTCGCGTAGTGCACGTTGTTGGTCGCCACCACGGGAAGCCGCAGCCGTCGAGCGAGATCCGCCAGCGCGTCATTGCGCCGGGTGTCCAGGGGATCGCCGTGGTCGAACAGCTCGACGGCGACATGGTCCTGACCGAACAGGTCGACGAGCCGGCGCAGGGGCGTGAGGGCGTCCCCCGACTCGAGGCCGCGACGGACGCCGCCCTTGCGGCAGCCCGTGAGGACCGTCCACTGTCCGTCGGCCGTCGCCGCCAGCTCATCGAGGTCGTAGACGGGGCGACCCTTCTCTCCTCCCCGCAGGTGCGCGGCGGTCATGGCGCCCGAGAGCCGGTGATAGCCCTCCAGTCCATCGGCGATCACGAGCAGATGATCTCCGATCGGGTCGGCGGACCCGCGCTGGGGGGCATCGAGTCCGAGGGACAGCTCGGCGCCGTACACCGTCTGCACCTCGACCTCCATGAGCTCGGCGACCTCGGCGAAGCGCGCCGCCCCATAGAAGCCGTCGTGGTCGGTGAGCGCCAGGGCGGTGAGCCCCAGCCGTTCGGCCTCGGCCAGCAGATCCTCGGGAGAGGAGGCGCCGTCGAGGAAGGAGTAGGAGGAGTGGGCGTGCAGCTCGGC
Source organism: Microbacterium sp. C5A9 (assembly GCF_022627955.1). Lineage (GTDB taxonomy): Bacteria > Actinomycetota > Actinomycetes > Actinomycetales > Microbacteriaceae > Microbacterium. Next base: position 213,091 of record NZ_JABXGD010000008.1, on the reverse strand, counting down.
ATAGGGCACGGCGTCATCGGGCCGCGTCGCCGCGGTCGGCGGTCTGCGCGTGCGGCGGGTACTGATCGGCCCGGGATCAGGGCGGATGGTCGGAGGCTCCCCGCCGATCGGGTGGGGTGATTCCTCGCCGCTCAGAGCGCGTTCCAGCTCGTTCCACGTCATCGGAGGGTTGTGCCAGCCCATCAGCGGTACCTCCCTTCCGCCCACCAGCGGCCTCCGGCGCAGAAGACCAGCCAGGCGCGATCGTGACCGTCGACGATCTGAAGGCGATGCCCCTTCTTGCCGCCCGACGACTCCCAGCGTCGCTCATGGATCGGCCAGGGGCCTGCCCAGGCCCGCACCTCATCGCCGTCGATGTGCGCCGGGGCCGCGGACAGTGCCCCCCGTTCGTCGACACCCACCGTCTCGCCTCCCTCTGATCGGACTCCGATCGGTCGAGGAGGCAGGAACACCTCTGCGGGCAGCGGGTCGGGGAGGCTGCCCGGCCAGGGCTGCGCCGGATCGCGGGGAGCGACAGCGCGTTCTCCCCACGGGGTGAGGACCTGGCGATCGGCGAGCCAGCGACCGCCCGAGACGGCTGCGGTGACCACGCCCTGGTGGCCGAGCATGGTCTGCACACGGGACACGGCATGGTGCAGACGCTCGTCGGTGCCCGAGCCGAAGAGCCCCGGCTGATGGTGGGCCGCATCGTCCACCGCCACGGGGACGATGCGCACCAGGGTGATGCCTCCGAACGCCCTCGCCTCGTCGACCGGGCCCTTCGCGGACTCGGCGGCCAGCGCCTCCAGCTGCCAGCGGACCCTGTCGACGAGGTCGGCGGCGTCGAAGCAGGTGGGGTGCAGCCAGGGGCGGGAGAACACCGTGCCATTGTCGTCGGTCAGGTCGATGCGCACCTCGGTGCACACGACGGAGGCCTCGCCGAGAGCGAGCATCACCGAATCGGCTGTCTGACGCACCGCGAACGCGACCTGATCGGCTCCCGCGAGTGGAGACTCGAACTCGATCGAGCGCACCAGCTCAGGGTCGGGTGGGCGCGGAACCACTCCTCGGGAGTCGGCGCCGGCGGCGAGGGAGTGCAGGCGAGCACCGCGTTCGCCGAAGCGATCGCGCACCTCGATCTCGTCGAGTGCTGCGAACTCGCCGAGTGTGCGGACGCCGAGACGCACCAGCAGGCCGGCGAGCTGTTCGTCGCGCAGCACCCGCACGGGAAGGGGGCGCAGGAAGTCGTCGGCGCGGCCTGCCGGCACCACGGTGCAGGCCGTGGGCCCCCTGGCGGCGAGTTCGGCGGTGAACGGTCCGTCGGCGATGCCGACGCGCACCTCGGGGAAGCCTGCCTCGGTCAGCATCCGGATGAGGCTCTCGCCGGCGGCGCTCTCGCCGTCGTGATATCGGGAGATGCCGCGGGCGCGCACGGCGGCGAGTCCCGGCCGCAGCAGCGCCGCACCGGGTGCGTGCTTCTCGATGAGCTGGAGCACCGGCAGGAACGCCCTCTCGTCACGGGCCGGGTCATGGGGTAGCACCCGCAGCGACGAGAGGTGCCCCTGGGCCACTCTGCGACGCTGCCCCGCACGCACCCCCTGCTCACGGGCCGAGGCCGTGCAGGCAACGACGGTGTTCGCGTGCATCAGGGCGGTCGGCGCATGGGGTGGGGGTCCTCCCAGGGCGGCGCGCAACGGCCAATCCGGGAACCACAGCACGAGGACGCGCAGGGGAGCGGTCATCCTGCCACCGCCAGAGGTCGATGGTCTCGGGCGGTGCCCCCCTGATCGCGCAGACCGGGCAGCGCGGTCAGCTCGGCCATCTTCTCGGCGGCCGGGCTCTCTGCCGGCAGCTCTTCGATCGCGCCCAGAGGGCCGGGCAGGCGCACGCGCACACTCGCAGGCAGAGGGCTGTGCCGCGTCGTCGCGGTCACCGTGGCCGTGGAGCCCTCGATCAGCCCCCATCCTTCGCCGATGCCCTCCCAGCGCTGGTCGTGGAGGCGGATCGTCCCCTCGCTCTGCGGCCAGACCCCCGCTGAGGCCGACTCGGTGACGAGAAGCGTGCCGCCACGATCCCGCAGGCGGGCGCTCAGACGGGACACATCCGCATCGCGTGCCCGGCTGCCCGGCTGCACGGCGATGAGTGGGACCACCTCGGCCAGTGCGGAGGTCGCGGCGAGCCAGCGGTCTCCCGGTTCGGGCACGAGGATCAGCCGGGGCAGTGCGATGCCGAACGCCGCGGCCGCTTCGACGCCCAGCGTGGGCATGCCGACCACCGCGCACCACAGTCCTCGGCGAGAGGCGGCGCTGAGGAGCGCGAGAACGAGACTCGGCGAGGGGGAGACGGTGTACGAGGTGCCGGTCTGGAGCCCCTGCTCGGGGAGCAGGGAGGAGAACGCGGGGTCGAGGGGGAGCATCGGAAGCTCGCTGCGACGTCGCTGCATGCGGCTGATCTCCCGGCGCAGCCGCAGAACCTCTCCGGCGCGGGAGTCGCCGACCGGAGAGAGCGCGGTCACCGCTTCGAGCCCGATCCCCATGCATCCATCCTCGAATATATGTACGAATAAATCAACTGGAGATGATGACTCTATTTCGAACGTCCGACATCCGCGGAACGGTGCGGATGTCGGACGCTCGCTCTCGGATCCGTCGTTATCCACACCGCTCTCCGCGAGCGACCCCGCATCTTCTACCCTTCCCGCATGGATCCCCGCGCCCTGGCACTGATCGTCGTCCACCTCGCCCTGTTCGCGGTGGGCTGCGCGCTCCTGGTCATCGACATCCGCACACATCGACTGCCCGACCGCATCGTGCTGCCCACCCTCGCGACGCTCCTCGTGCTCGTGATCCTCGACGCTCTTCTGTCCGGCGACGGCGTCCGGTCGGCGAGAGCCGGCGCAGGGCTGCTGATCCTGGGCGGGTTCTATGCGCTGCTGCGTCTGATCAGTCGTGAGGGCATGGGCGGAGGAGATGTGAAACTCGCCGCCGTGGTCGGACTCGTGCTCGGCTGGCACGGGTGGCAGGCGCTCGCGGTGGGGGCCGCCTCGGCGTTCGTGCTCGGGGCGCTGCACGCCACGGTGCTCCTGTCGCTGCGCAGGGCGGATCCGTCGACGCGCATCGCCTTCGGACCGTGGATGATCATCGGGGCGATGCTCGGCATCCTCGTGGCATGAGCCCCGTTCAGCCGGACGGGGCTAGGGTGAAGCACATGGCACTCGCACGACTCCACGGAGGCCCGCTGGACGGGCAGATCATTCCCCTCGACGACGCGGACGACAAGCTGATCGTCCCCTACAGCGAGACGCAGGTGGTGTACAACCGCCGCGGCGACGAGCAGAACACCGGTGACGACGACGGTCCCACCGAGATCGACTACTGGTTCGACGAGTCCCTCGAGGATCTCACCTCGTCGGATGACTGAGGCCCCGCACGGATCCGAGCCCTCGCGGGTCGTCGAGGTCGAGCGCAAGTACGACGTCGACGACTCCACCCCCCTGCCCGATTGGAGGGGTGTGCCCGGCGTGGACGCCGTCTCCGAGGGAGAGCTGCGTGAACTCGACGCTCGCTATCTCGACACGTCCGACGCGACCCTGTCTCAGGCAGGCGTCGCGCTGCGCCGCCGCACCGGCGGCCCCGACGCTGGCTGGCACATCAAGGGCCCGCGAGAGGGCGATGGCCGACTGGAGATCGGATGGCCGCTCGATGACGGTGACGGCGTCCCCGCCGCGATCGTCGAGACCCTGTCCCGCTGGACGACGGATGAGCTCACGCCGCTTGCGCGCATCGAGAACACCCGTGTCGCGTACCTGCTCAGCGGGTCCGACGGCGTGATCGCCGAGTTCGTCGACGATCGGGTCCGTGCGACGGATCTGCGTCAGGGCGTGGAACGGGAGTGGCGGGAGTGGGAGTTCGAACTCGGCCCGGCTGCACCCGCCGATGCCGAGGGTCGGGATGCTCTCTTCGCAGCCGCCGAGCTCGCGATCTTCGCGGCCGGCGGCCGCGAGGCGGCTTCCGGGTCGAAGCTCGCCCGTGCTCTCGGCTTCTGACACCGTGTTCTCGGTTTCCCACACCGTGCGCAAGCCCCTTCCGCGCGGATGCGCGCTCATGCTTGAGTGACAGACATGAGCCGCTCCGTCGTCCTCCGCTCGTTGCGGACGATCGTTCCCGACACAGTTCTCGCGCAGGCGGAGGTACGCGACCTCTTCGCCGCGCAGCCCGACGTCGGCAGGCTCGGGCAGCGGATCATCGGCGCCTCGTTCAACGGCTCGGGCATCGACACCCGCCACACGGTCATCGAGGAGCTGTCGTCCACGGCCCGCACCGATGAGCCGGTCTTCTACGATCGCGAGACCGGGCTTCTCCGATCGCCGGGGACGAAGGTCAGGAACGACCTCTACACGAGCGAGGCCTCTCGCCTCTTCGTGGACGTGGCACGACGCGCCCTCGACGCCGACCCCGATCTCGATGCCGCCGACGTCACGCACGTCATCACGGTGTCGTGCACCGGTTTCCATGCCCCGGGTCCTGACTACGAGATCGTGCGGGCGCTGGGCCTCTCGGATTCCGTGCAGCGCTACCACCTCGGTTTCATGGGGTGCTACGCCTCGATGCCCGCGCTCCGTGCCGCGAGTCAGTTCTGCGCGGCCGATCCCGACGCCGTGGTCCTGGTCGTCAGCGTCGAGCTGTGCACACTCCATCTGAGATCGTCGGAGGATCCTGATCTCATCGTCGCCAACTCGCTCTTCGCCGATGGGGCCGCTGCCGGCGTCGTCACCGCCCGCGATCTTCCGACCACGACCCCCTCCGTCCGCCTCGACGGGTTCCACACCGCGATCGCCGCCGAGGGTGAGAAGGACATGGCGTGGACGATCGGAGACAACGGGTTCGAGATGATCCTCTCGACGGCCGTGCCTCAGATCATCGGCGAGACGATCATCGGCGCCCTCCGTCCGCTCTACGCCGGCGAGGGCGAACTCGCGGCGGCCTTCGACGAAGGCCGCGTGGGGGAGGCGGTGGAGCACTGGGCGATCCATCCCGGTGGTCGCAGCATCCTCGACCGGATCCAGGAGCGCCTGCACCTCACCGACGCCCAGCTCCGTCCCGCACGGGAGACGCTGCGCGAGAACGGCAACATGTCGAGTGCGACGATCCTCTTCGTCATCAAGCGGATCCTCGATGAGGGGGCCGCTGCGGGGTCACGCGTCGCCGCCATGGCCTTCGGTCCCGGGCTGACGGCCGAGAGTGCGCTGATGACCGTCGTCTCCGGCGTCGAATGAGGCACGATCTCTCTGTCCGCGCGGTCGATGCGCGCGAGCTCATGGACGATCCGGATGCGGACATCGCGATGCTCGAGCGCACCTACGAGCGCTTCCGACTCGTGAACGCGCTCGTCTCACGTCCGGGTCTGCTCTATCGTCGCGAGATCCGCCCGCGCGCCCGCCTCGGCCACATCCGCATCCTCGATGTCGGAGCCGGAGGGGGCGATGTCTGTCGGATGCTCGCGGCGAGGCTGCGGCGCGACGGGCTCTCCGCCGAGATCACGGCGCTCGACGCCGACGAACGCGCCATCGGCTGGGCGACGCGGCACGACGGCGGATCCGGCGTGCGGTACCGCTGCGCGTTCGCGGAGGAGCTCCTCGCGGAGGGCGAGCAGTACGACGTGGTGTACTCCAACCACGTCCTGCATCACCTCGAGCCGCAGGAGCTTCAGGGCCTGCTCCGCGACTCCGTCGGTCTCGTCGGGGACCGCGGTGTCGTCGTGCACCGGGACATCGCTCGCAGCAGAGCGGCGTATGCACTGTACGGCGCCATGACGGGGGTCGGGGCCTCGACCGTGTTCCGTGGCTCGTTCATCCGCGAAGACGGTCTCATCAGCATCCGGCGCTCGTACACGACCGACGAACTGGCGTCCGTCGCGCCGCCCGGGTGGAGCGTGCGGTTCGGGCTCCCCTCACGGCTCGAACTCCGGTGGGAACCGAGTTCCACGTCCTGAGGCGAGTGTCCTCATCCCCGTGCCCTGGTGCACGAAGGCCCGGCCACGCGTGAGCGTGCCGGGCCTCCGTCCTGAGCTGAGATCAGAAGTTGATCATGTGGCCGGCGAGGCCGTGGAAGCCCTCCTGCAGAGCCTCCGACAGCGTCGGGTGGGTGTGCACGTTGCGGGCCAGCTCCAGAGCGGTGAGGTCCCACTTCTGCGCGAGCGTGAGCTCGGGCAGAAGCTCCGAGACGTCGGGGCCGATCATGTGGGCGCCGATGAGCTCGAGGTGCTCGGCATCGGCGATCAGCTTGACGAAGCCGACGGGCTCGCCGAGTCCGTGTGCCTTGCCGTTGGCCATGAACGGGAAGGTCGCGACCTTGATCTCGCGTCCCTCGTCCTTGGCCTGCTGCTCGGTGAGGCCGAACGAGGCGACCTGCGGCGAGCAGAACGTCGCGCGGGGCATCATGCGGTAGTCGCCGAGCGTCTGCGTCTCGGCGCCGCCGATGGTCTCGGCCGCGACGACACCCTGCGCCTCGGCCACATGGGCGAGCTGCAGCTTGGCGGTGACGTCGCCGATGGCGTAGATGCCCTCGACGTTGGTGCGCATGTGGTCGTCGATGTCGATCGCGCCGCGCTCGGTGAGCTTCACGCCGGTGGCCTCGAGTCCGAAGCCCTCGATGTTGGGGGCGAAGCCCACCGACATGAGCACCTTGTCGGCCTCGATGGAGCTCTGCTGGCCGTCCTTGCCGGTGTACGACACGGTGACCGACGAGCCGTTGTCGACGACGGACTCGACCTTGGTGGAGGTGAGGATGTCGACGCCGTAGTTCTTGTACTGCTTCGCGATCTCCTTCGACACGTCGGCATCCTCGTTGGGGAGGGCCCGGTCGAGGAACTCGATGATCGTGACCTTGACGCCGTAGTTCGTCATCACGTACGCGAACTCCATGCCGATGGCGCCGGCGCCGACGATGACGATCGACTTCGGGAGCTCGCGGGAGAGGATCTGCTCCTCGTAGGTCACGACGTTGTCGCTGAGCTGCACGCCCGGCAGCAGGCGGACCTTCGAGCCGGTCGCGATGATCGCGTTGTCGAAGGTGACCTCTTCGGTCGACCCGTCGGACTTGGCGACCGAGATCGCCTTCGGTCCGGTGAAGGTGCCGCGACCGTCGTACTCGGTCACCTTGTTCTTCTTCATGAGGAAGTGGATGCCCTTGACGCGGCCGTCCGCGACGACGCGGCTGCGATCGAACGCCTTGCCGTAGTCGATCGTGAACTCGCCCGAGATGCCGAAGAAGTCGGCCTTGTGGTTGAGCGTGTGTGCGAGCTCCGCGTTCTTCAGAAGCGCCTTGGAGGGGATGCAGCCCACGTTCAGGCAGACACCGCCCCAGTACTTCTCTTCGATGATGGCGGTGGACAGACCGAGCTGTGCGCTGCGGACGGCGGCGACGTATCCACCAGGACCGGCACCGAGGACGACGACATCGTAGTGTGGCATGGCTCCAGCCTATCGCTCCGACGAAGCGTCGGAGTCTCCGGCGGACGGGTCGGCGGAGCGCTCGGACGGGCTCGAACCGCGCCCCTTCAGGGCGAACGCGACGACCACGGCGACGATGACGATGAGGATGCCGGCGATCGCCAGGATCCAGATCCAGGCGGTCGACGCCGACGAGTCCTCGACGGCGACCGGCTCGTCGGTCGCCGCGGTCGCGGACGGGGGAGCGGGGGCGGCCGTCTGCGCGGGCTGCGTCGGCTCTGTCGTGGGGGTCTCCTCCGGAGCGGTGGGTGCCACGAGGGACGAGTTTGTCACGGTGAAGGTGAATTCCCCCGAGATCGGGTGGCCATCACTGGAGACGACCCTCCAAACGACCTTGTAGGCACCGGCCGCGGCCTCGGCGACGAGCGGCTGCGTCACGATGGCGCCGTTCACCGTCGGCGGTCCGTCGGTCACGGATGCGCCGGAGGCATCGGTGACGGTGACCTCGGTGGCCCCCTCGCCGTCGATCAGCTTCGCGCTGAACGTGAGCGTCAGCTCCGACGGCAGCGTGTCGACCGTGCTGTCCGCCTCGGGGGAGGACGCGGTGAGGCTGTCGTGCGCCGACGCCGACAGCGGGGCGACCAGCACGAGGAAGGCCGCGAGCAGGGCGGCGGCGAGGGCGATCGGAGCTGTGGGGAGGCGTCGTGCGTCTGTCTTCACCCCTCCAGCTTAGGAACTCCCGGTGTGCGAGGACTGAGTGAGAACCCGCACACCGCGAGCCGGTCCGGATCCGTTAGTCTGGAGGACTAGGAGGGCAGAAGTGACAGACAGCGAAGGCCGACAGGCCGGTGATGCCGCGATCCACCGTTCCGGCGAGCAGCGACACGATGTGACGCAGACGTTCGGACACGATTCGGATCTTTCCTTCGTGCCCTTCGGGGTCGAGTTGACGGATGTCGAGCAGAGCGCCATCGCGGCGCTTCCCTCGGGATCGGCTCTTCTGCTGATGCGCTCCGGCGCACTCGCAGGTGCCCGTTACCTCCTCGACACCGATGTGACCACGGTCGGACGCCACCCCGAAGCCGACATCTTCTTCGATGACGTCACGGTGTCTCGTCGTCACGCCGAGATCACCCGCTCGGGCACGGCGTTCGAGATCATCGACCAGCGCTCCCTCAACGGCACCTACGTGAACGGTGAGCGTGTCGATCGCAGCGCCCTCGTCGACGGCTCCGAGCTGCGGGTGGGGAAGTTCCGTCTGAACTTCTTCGCGTCGCCCGCCGATCGTGCCGCGGCGAACGCCTGATGGCGGCATCCTCCGCCCGTGAACGCTCCGCGTCAGCGGGCCTTCTGAGCATCGGCCAGGTCCTGGCCAGGCTCACTCCCGAGTTCCCCGAGCTCACCTCGAGCAAGCTGCGCTTCCTCGAGGTCCAGGGCATCGTGTCGCCCTCGCGCACCGAGTCGGGCTACCGCAAGTTCTCGCAGGCCGACATCGAGCGCCTCCGCCTCGGGCTCACACTGCAGCGCGACCACTACCTGCCGCTCAGCGTCATCCGCGAGCAGCTCGACGAAGCAGAGGCGAACGGCGATTCGGCCGCGTTGGCCCCTCCGCCGTCGATCGCGCCGACGCCGCGCCGCTACCGCCGTGGGGAGCTCCTCTCCGCGGCCGGTGCAGGCCCGCAGCTTCTCAACGATGCGATCAGCACCGGGGTGATCACGGCCCAGGAGACGTACTCCGAGTCGACCGTCACCCTGCTGCGTGGGCTGGTCGCGCTCGACCGCCACGGCATCGAACCGCGGCACCTGCGTTCCCTGCGCCAGGGGGCGGAACGAGAGGTCGCCCTCATCGAGTCGGCGATGTCCGCACTGCTGCGACGGACGGATGCTCCGTCGCGGGCGAAGGCCAGCGAGATGGCCCCCACACTCGCCACGAAGATCGACGAGGTCCGCTCGCTCTTCGTCACGGAAGCGCTCTCGCGTCTGCTTTCGTAACGAACTGATTGCGACACACCTTCGGCGTCGCACGGATGTCATTGCCGGTGCCCGGGGGCTGCTCTAGCGTGGAGGTAACAGCTCCAGGGAGGATTTCCAGATGAATGCGGATGAGCGTGAAGGCGACCCGCGGTTCGTACCCGAACTCCTCTTCACCGACGGTCTGCCGGCCATGGATGACGAGGTCGGGTACCGCGGTGCGGTAGCCGCTCGCGCCGCCGGGATCACCTACCGCCAGCTGGACTACTGGGCGCGCACCGAACTCGTCGTCCCGACGGTTCGCGGAGCGAGCGGTTCCGGATCGCAGCGCCTCTACGGATTCCGTGACATCCTCGTGCTCAAGCTCGTGAAGAGCCTTCTCGACACGGGGATCTCGCTGCAGCAGATCCGCACTGCCGTCGAGGAGCTGCGCCGCGCCGGCATCCGCGATCTGGCGGGAACCACGCTCATGAGCGACGGCGCCTCGGTGTACCTGTGCACCTCGAACGACGAGGTCATCGACCTCGTCAGCCGTGGTCAGGGCGTCTTCGGCATCGCGGTTGGCAAGGTGCTGCGCGAGGTCGAGTCCACTCTCGTGGCGTTCGACTCCGCGGCGCCCGATCCCGTCGACGAGCTCTCGGCACGTCGCTCCCAGCGCTCCGCCTGAGTCGTCCGACTCCGCACCCTTCGCACCGACGAAGAACGGCCACCCTCTCGCGAGGATGGCCGTTTCTGTGTCCGCTGCGGATCAGGCCTGCGGCCCCGTCTCCGGGAGCGGGATGCGTCCGGTGCGGATGATCCGGTCGAGCAGCGAGTCGAAGTCGGCGGCGAGTTCCTGAGCCGAGTCGCCGGGCCAGATGTGCAGCGGCTTCGCAGCGCCCTGCGCCTGCTGCAGCGACGTACGCTCCGGCAGCTGAGGGGACAGCACGAGGGGACCGAACATGTCTCGTAGCTCTTTGATGCGGAACTGGTGCTCGATCGACTGGGGACGCACGCGGTTCACGACGATGCCCAGCGGCTGCAGGCGAGGGGAGAGTCCTCGACGGATCTCCTCGATCGCGCGCAGCGCGCGATCCGCGGCCGCCACGGAGAAGAGCCCGGGCTCGGTGACGACCATCACCCGGTCACTCGCCGCCCAGGCGGTGCGGGTGAGGGCGTTGAGCGAGGGGGCGCAGTCGATGAGGACGAGGTCGTAGTCGGCCTCGACGGCGGCGAGCGCCTCTTCGAGCTTCCACACGTCGCGCACGCTCGGGTGCGGCCCGTCGAAGTTGATGGCTGACGGGCTCCCGATCAGCACGTCGATGGTTCCGGGGTGCACCTTCGCCCAACCGCTGGCGGTGATCGCCTGACGGACGACCTTCTCCTTGGGGTTGGCCAGGACGTCGGCGACATTGAGTCGACCGGCCACCTGGATGTCCATCCCGGTGGACACATCGGACTGCGGGTCGAGGTCGACGACGAGCGTTCGGACACCACGGGCGAAGGCCGCTGAGGCCAGGCCGAGGGTCACGGTCGTCTTGCCGACGCCTCCCTTGAGAGAGCTGACGCTGAGTACGTGCACGAACACCACGTTACCTTCCCCTAGGCTGGGTGCACACTCAGCCCCGCCCCATGCACGCCGATTACGTCGTGCATCGAGCTTTCAGAGGTGTGCATGTTCCAGAAGATCCTTGTGGCGAACCGCGGCGAGATCGCGATCCGTGCCTTCCGAGCGGCCTACGAGGTCGGAGCGAGAACCGTCGCGGTGTTCCCGCATGAGGACCGCGGATCCGTCCACCGGCTGAAGGCCGATGAGGCCTACGAGATCGGCGAGCGCGGGCATCCGGTGCGGGCCTACCTCAACGTCGACGAGATCATCCGTGTGGCGAAGCAGGCGGGCGCCGACGCGATCTACCCGGGCTACGGCTTCCTCTCCGAGAACCCCGAGCTCGCGGAGAAGGCGGCCGCCAACGGCATCGTCTTCATCGGCCCGCCCGCGAACGTGCTCGAGATGGCGGGCAACAAGGTCGAGGCCAAGCGGCATGCGATCGAGGCGGGGGTCCCCGTGCTCCGCTCCACCGAGGCGTCCGCTGACGTCGACGAGCTCGTCGCCCAGGCGGATGACATCGGCTTCCCGCTGTTCGCGAAGGCCGTGGCCGGCGGCGGCGGACGGGGGATGCGTCGTGTGGAGCGGGCGGAGGAGCTCGCTCCCGCTCTCGCCGAGGCGATGCGCGAGGCCGCGAGCGCGTTCGGGGACCCGAGGATGTTCCTCGAGCAGGCCGTGGTCCGGCCCCGGCACATCGAGGTGCAGATCCTCGCCGACAAGACCGGTGAGACCGTGCACCTGTTCGAGCGCGACTGCTCGGTGCAGCGCCGCCATCAGAAGGTCGTCGAGATCGCTCCTGCGCCCAACCTCGACGACGGCATCCGCACCGCGCTGCACGGATACGCGGTGGCCTTCGCCCGGTCCATCGGGTACGAGAACGCCGGCACCGTCGAGTTCCTGCTCGAGACCGCGGGGGAGCGCACGGGCGAGGTCGTCTTCATCGAGATGAACCCGCGCATCCAGGTCGAGCACACGGTGACGGAGGAGGTCACCGACGTCGATCTCGTGCAGAGCCAGATGCGGATCGCCTCGGGGCAGACCCTCTCCGACCTCGGCCTGCAGCAGGAGAACCTGCATGTCCGCGGCGCGGCGCTGCAGTGCCGCATCACCACCGAGGACCCGACGCAGGGCTTCCGTCCGGACACCGGGAAGATCACCACGTATCGCTCGCCGGGAGGCGCGGGGATCCGTCTCGACGGCGGCACCGTGCATCAGGGCGCACAGATCAGTCCGCACTTCGACTCCATGCTCGCCAAGCTGACGTGTCGCGGGCGCGACTACCCGGCCGCTGTCGCCCGCGCCCGTCGCGCGCTGGCGGAGTTCCGCATCCGCGGAGTCTCGACCAACATCCCGTTCCTGCAGGCGCTGCTCGACGACGAGGCGTTCGTCGCCGGTGACGTGAGCACGTCGTTCATCGACGAGCGACCGGAGCTGCTCAAGGGTCGCGCGTCGAAGGATCGCGGTACGAGGATCCTCAACTGGCTCGTTGACGTCACCGTCAACAAGCCGCACGGATCCCACCCCGGGGTGATCGATCCCCGCACCAAGCTGCCGACGATCGACCTGGATGCGGAGCCGGCCCCCGGTTCGCGTCAGCGACTGCTCGAGCACGGACCAGAGGCATTCGCCCGGAGTCTTCGCGAGCAGGCGGCTCTCGCGATCACCGACACCACGTTCCGCGACGCCCATCAGTCACTGCTGGCGACGCGCGTGCGCACCAAGGATCTGGTCGCCGTCGCTCCGTACATCTCCCGGCTCACGCCGGGCCTGCTCTCGGTCGAGGCATGGGGCGGTGCGACCTACGACGTCGCACTGCGCTTCCTCGGCGAGGACCCCTGGGAGCGTCTCGACAAGCTGCGCGCCGCGCTCCCGAACGTCGCTATCCAGATGCTGCTGCGCGGTCGCAACACCGTCGGCTACACGCCGTACCCGACCGCGGTGACCGAGGCGTTCGTCCGCGAGGCGGCGTCGAGCGGTGTGGACATCTTCCGCATCTTCGACGCGCTCAACGACGTCGAGCAGATGCGCCCGGCCATCGACGCCGTGCGCGCGACGGGAACAGCCGTCGCCGAGGTCGCGCTCTGCTACACCGGCGACCTGCTGGATCCCGCGGAGGATCTCTACACGCTCGACTACTACCTGCACCTCGCCGATCAGATCGTCGCGGCGGGCGCCCACATCATCGCGATCAAGGACATGGCGGGTCTGCTGCGCCCTGCGGCGGCGGCGAAGCTCGTCAGCGCCCTTCGTGAGCGCTTCGATCTGCCCGTGCACCTCCACACGCACGACACTCCGGGCGGTCAGCTCGCCACGCTGCTCGCGGCGAGTGCGGTCGGTGTCGACGCGGTGGATGCCGCATCGGCGCCCCTGTCGGGGACCACCAGCCAGCCCTCGCTCTCGTCGCTCGTCGCCGCACTCGCGCACACCGACCGCGACAGCGGCATCGATCTGGGCGGCGTCTCCGATCTCGAGCCCTACTGGGAGGCAGTGCGGCGTCAGTACGCCCCATTCGAGTCGGGGCTGCCCGGACCCACGGGACGCGTCTACCACCACGAGATCCCCGGGGGTCAGCTGTCGAACCTGCGGCAGCAGGCCAAGGCGCTGGGGCTCGCGGACGACTTCGAGCTGATCGAGGACATGTACGCCGCGGCGGATCGCATCCTCGGACGTGTGCCGAAGGTGACCCCGTCGTCGAAGGTGGTGGGTGACCTCGCCCTGCACCTCGCCGCGGTCAAGGCGGATCCCGCGGATTTCGAAGCGCACCCGGAGAAGTACGACGTGCCCGACTCCGTCGTCGGCTTCATGGCCGGCGAACTCGGAGACCTGCCGGGAGGATGGCCGGAGCCGTTCCGCTCGAAGGTCCTCGCCGGGCGCACTGTGCGCACCGGCCTCACCGAGATCTCGGCCGACGACGAAGCAGCACTCGCGGGCGACAGCGCGAGCCGTCGAGCGCGACTGAACGCGCTGCTGTTCCCGGGGCCGACACGGGAGTTCACGCAGGCGCGGGAACAGTACGGCGACCTGTCGGTGCTGGACACGAACGACTACCTGTACGGACTCGTGCAGGGGCAGGAGCATCTCGTCGAGATCGACCGCGGCGTGCAGCTGTACGTCGGTCTCGAAGCCATCGGCGATGCGGATGACAAGGGCATCCGCACGGTCATGACCACCCTCAACGGCCAGTTGCGCCCCGTGTTCGTCCGCGATCGTTCCGTCGCCGTCGATGCCCACGAGGTCGAGAAGGCCGACACCTCTGTGCCGGGACAGGTCGCCGCGCCGTTCTCCGGCGTGGTGACGCTCAAGGTCGAGGTCGGATCCGCCGTCAGAGCGGGGGAGCCGGTCGCGTCGATCGAGGCGATGAAGATGGAGGCGGCCATCACCGCTTCCGTCGACGGAGTCGTCGAGAGGCTCGCGATCGGCGCCACTCAGCAGGTCGACGCAGGAGACCTTTTGGTCGTCATCCGCCCGGCACACTAATCTTGTGCGGGCGCGGGCCGTGCATTCTTCGATGCACACCCGAGGCTCGCGCAGGCTTGGAGCGACAACGTGACCCCGAAGAAGAGAGCAGAATCGCCGGACGAGGAGTCCCGCGGAATGCTCGATGACGCCGCGTCCATGGACACGGCGGTCATCGGCATCCTCAGCGGCACCGCGCAGGTCAGCGTGCAGCTGCCGAAGGATGACGACGACGACGATCTCGCTGACGACGTCGTCGAGGGCGAGGTCGTCGCCGACCTCATCGTCGACGAGCCGGTCTCAGCCGCGAAGGCGGCTGAGACGGTCAGTGCGGCAGACCTCCCGAGCATCCCGATGGCGCCGATCATCATCGAGCTGCCGCCGGAGCCGGCTGCCGCAGCCGTCGACGCTGAGGCGGAGCCGGAGCCGGAGCCGGAGCGTGAGCCTGAGCCTGAGCGTGAGCCTGAGCCTGAGCCTGAGCCTGAGCCGGAGCCGGAGCGTGAGCCGGAGCCGGAGCCGGAGTCGGAGCCGGAGCCGGAGCCGGAGCCGGAGCCGGAGCCGGAGCCGGAGCCGGAGCCTGAGCCTGAGCCTGAGCCTGAGCCTGAGCCTGAGCCCGAGCCCGAGCCCGAGCCCGAGCCCGAGCCTGAGCCCGAGGTCGTCACCCCCGCCCCCACCGCATTGATCCAGGCGGATGCGATCGCCGAGGAAGCGGCTGCCGCGGAGGCATTCGTCGCCCGGGCGAAGGCCGATGTCAGGACACGCGCGTCCATTCGCACGGGGGCGATCCCCACGGTGCCCCCTGCCCGTTCCGTGCCCGAGAAGACGGAGGTCCCGGTCGTGGACACCCCGAAGCCCACCGATTCGGCCGGCACCCGGCCGACTCGCTCCGCCCGCACCGAGGTGAAGCTGTCGTCCAAGCGATTCGACGATCTCGGCGACTCCTCGCGCGAGACCGCCGACCTGCTCACGGCTGATCGCCTGCTCGACCCGCACCGGGTGACGAAGCCGGAACCCGAGGGCGCGTGGAGTCACTTCCTCTACACGATCTCCGGTCGTCGGATCAACATCGGCGACGGCAAGCGCGCCCGCGAGCGCAAGGCGCTCTCCGCGCGCATCTCCGCACCGCTCGTGGGCGGCGCGCGATTCGTGCCCGTGCTGTCGCGCAAGGGCGGCGTGGGGAAGACGACGATCACCGCACTGCTGGGCATGGCGCTGGCCGACGCCCGGGATGATCGCGTGATCGCGGTGGACGCCAACCCCGACCGCGGGACCCTCGCCGATCGTGTGGAGCGCCCGCAGCATTCCCGGTCGGTACGCGACCTCGTGCGCATCCACGACGAGGTGCGGGGCTACCACGACATCTCCGCGATCGTCGCTCGCGACGCGACCCGGCTCGACGTGCTCGCGTCCGACTCGGACCCGCGCATCGCCGAGGCGTTCAGCGACAGCGATTACCGCGATGTCGCCGGTGTCGCGGCGCACTACTACTCGCTCGTGCTCACCGATACGGGCACGGGGATCGTTCACTCGGTGATGTCGGCCACGCTCGATCTCGCCGATCAGATCGTGATCGTGTCGGGGCTCAGCGTGGACGAGGCGCGACTCGCATCCGAGACGCTGACCTGGCTGGAGACGAACGGGTACGCCGAGCAGGCGCGCGAGGCGGTCGTCGTGCTCAACCAGTCGACACCCGGTGCTCCGCTGGTGCGGTTGAACGAGCTCGAAGCGCATTTCCGGACGCGTGCCGCACACGTCGTGCGGATGCCGTACGACTCCCAGATCGCCGGAGGCGGCACGATCGTGTTCGCGAACCTCCAGCCCGAGACGCGGGTGGCGGCACGCGAGCTCGCCGCGTTGCTCGTCGAGGGCCTGCGGGCGAAGGGCGCCTGATGTCGGTCCGCGAGATCCGTGTCTTCGGCGACCCGGTGCTGCGCACCGTGTGCGCCCCGATCGAGACCATTGATGAGGGTGTCCGCGCCCTCGTCGCCGATCTCGTCGACACCGTCGAGCTGCCCGGTCGTGCCGGCGTCGCGGCGCCGCAGATCGGTGTGGCGCTGCGAGCGTTCAGCTACAACATCGACGGCGACATCGGCTACATCATCAACCCCGTGCTGACCGAGGTCCGTGGCGAAGCCGTGCCGACCGGCGAGGGATGCCTCTCGGTGCCGGGCCTGTGGCACGATGCCCTCCGCCACCCCTGGGCACGCGTCGAAGGCATCGATCTCGACGGGGAGCCTGTGGTCCTGGAGGGCGACGGACTCCTCGCGCAGGCGCTGCAGCACGAGACCGATCACCTCGACGGGAAGCTCTACCTCACCCGCCTCGATGCGGAGACCCGCAAGCGGGCGATGCGCGAGGTGCGCGAGAGCGCCTGGTTCTGAGCGTCGTCACAGCAGAAGGGCCCCGCCGAGGCGGGGCCCTTCTGCTGTCGGTCGGCCGGTCAGCCGCCGATCGCGACGTTCGTGGTCGACACCGGCTCGTCGTAGATCGCGGCGATCTCGTCGGCGAAGTCGCTCATGATCACGTTCCGCTTGATCGACAGCTTCGGAGTCAGGTGACCTGAGGCCTCGGTCCACTCGGTTTCGAGGATCGTGAACTTGCGGATCGACTCGGCACGCGAGACGCGGGTGTTGGCGGCATCCACCGCCTTCTGGATCTCCGCGCGGACCGCGTCGCTCTTCGCCGCCTGCGCCAGCGACATGCCCTTGTCGAGACCGTTGTTCCCGAGCCAGGTCGGCAGCATCTCGGGATCGAGCGTGATCAGTGCCGAGATGAACGGGCGCTGGTCGCCGACGACGACGACCTGACCGATGATCGGGTTGGCGCGGATCGGGTCCTCGAGAGCGGCGGGGGCGACGTTCTTGCCGCCCGCCGTCACGATGATCTCCTTCTTGCGGCCGGTGATCGTGAGGAACCCCTCGGAGTCGAAGCTGCCGATGTCACCGGTGTGGAACCAGCCGCCGTCGCTGAAGGCCTCGGCCGTGGCCTCAGGGTTGTTCCAGTACTCCTTGAAGACGTTGATGCCGCGCACCTCGATCTCGCCGTCGTCGGCGAGCCGGACGCCGACACCGGGAAGCGCCGGCCCGACGGTGCCGATCTTGGACTTGTCGGCGAGGTTCACCGTGGCCGGTGCTGTCGTCTCGGTGAGGCCGTAGCCCTCGAGGATCACCACGCCGAGACTGTGGAAGAAGTGGCCCAGTCGTGCGCCGAGCGGGGCCGACCCCGACACGGCGTAGACGATCCGGCCGCCCATCGCCTCGCGCAGCTTGCCGTAGACGAGCTTGTTGAACAGGGCGAACTTGAGCTTCATCCCGACGGGGATGCTCTTGCCCTCTTCGCGGAGCTTCGAGTGCTGGATCGCCACGTCGGCGGCGGCGCGGAAGATCTTGCCCTTGCCGCCTGCCTCGGCCTTCTGCTCGGCGGAGTTGTAGACCTTCTCGAAGACCCGCGGCACAGCCAGCAGGAAGGTCGGCTTGAACGACCCGAGCGCGGGCAGGAGCTGACGGGTGTCGGGCTGATGGCCGGTGCGCACGCCCGCGTGCACGTTGAGGATCGAGATGAAGCGGGCGAACACGTGTGCGGTCGTGATGAAGAGCAGCGTCGACGCGCCGGGCGTCTGCACCACCGCGTCGAGGGCCTTCGCCGAGTTGCGCGACAGTTCGACGAAGTTGCTGTGCGTCAGCACGCAGCCCTTGGGGCGCCCGGTGGAGCCGGATGTGTAGATGAGGGTCGCGATGTCGGACCCCACGGCGATGCTGCGAAGCCGCTCGATCTCGGAGTCGGGGATCGACGCGCCCTGCGCGGTCAGCGCACTGATCGCGCCGAGGTGGAGCTGCCAGATCTCGCGGATGAGCGGCAGATCGCCGCGCACCTCGTCGACGCGCGCGAAGTGCTCGGGCGATTCGACGAGCAGGGCGATCGCACCCGAGTCCTCGAGGATCCACTGGATCTGCGAGGGGGAGCTGGTCTCGTAGATCGGCACCATGACCGCGCCCGCATAGAAGAGCGCGAAGTCGACGAGCGTCCACTCGTAGGTGGTGCGGGCGAGGAAACCGACCTTCTCGCCGGGCTGGATGCCGGCGGCGACGAAGCCCTTGGCCAGGGCGATCACGGCGGTCTGGAAGTCGGCGGCGGAGATGTCGCGCCACCCCTCGCCCTCCGGAATGGAGAACAGAGCGCGGTCGGGGGTCGCCTCCACGCGCTTCACGAGCAGATCGGCGATGTTGCCTTCGGGATCGGCGGGGACGACGGCGGGGACTTCAAACTGGACCACGGCAGCTCCTTCGGTACCGGTCGGGCACTGGGTTGGACACGAGTCTAGGGCATGACACCGGGTCGCAATGAAGATGAAACTCAGTCGCGCTCCGGAGGGGTTGCCCGAGCGGCGCTGGCGGATGCCGATGGCGGCGATAGACTTCACCTCGATGTTCTACTGGCTGATGAAGTACGTCGTGATCGGCCCCGTGGTCAAGGCGATCTTCCGTCCCTGGGTCGTGGGGCGAGCGAACGTGCCCGCGAGCGGCGCGGCGATCCTCGCCAGCAACCATCTGTCGTTCGCCGACTCGATCTTCCTCCCGCTGATGATCGATCGGTCGATGTCCTTCCTCGCCAAGAGCGACTACTTCACCGGGCGCGGCATCAAAGGCTGGGCGACGAAGTTCTTCATGAAGGCGACGGGGCAGATCCCGATCGATCGGTCGGGCGGAAAGGCGTCCGAGGCGTCGCTCAACACCGGGCTGCAGGTTCTCGGGCGAGGCGACCTGCTCGGCATCTACCCCGAGGGCACACGCAGTCCCGACGGCAAGCTGTACCGCGGACGCACGGGACTCGCACGGATGGCGCTCGAGGCCAAGGTCCCGGTCATCCCGGTGATCATGGTCGACACCGACACGGCGATGCCGATCGGTCAGCGTCTTCCGCGCGTGGTGCGCGTGGGGATCGTCATCGGAGAGCCACTCGACTTCTCTCGATACGCGGGTATGGAGAACGACCGCTACATCCTCCGATCCGTCACCGACGAGATCATGGTCGCGCTGCAGCGACTCGGGGAGCAGCAGTACGACGACGTCTACGCGTCGACCGTCAAGGACCGCCTTCCGTCGCGCGTCACACGGCGTCCGTAGGGCGTCCCGCGCGATCCGCGAGCACTAGGCTGGAGTCATGCTCCAGCACCACATCGACGCGCTTGACGCGTGGCGCTCGCTCCCGATCAAGCAGCAGCCTCAGTGGGGCGACGCCGAGCGCGTCGCCGAGGTCTCCGCGCAGATCGCAGCGCTCCCGCCCCTGGTGTTCGCCGGCGAGGTCGACAACCTCCGCGATCGCCTGGCGCGCGCGGCATCCGGGCAGGCCTTCCTGCTTCAGGGTGGCGACTGCGCCGAGACGTTCGCCGGCGCCACCGCCGACCAGATCCGCAACCGGATCAAGACCGTCCTGCAGATGGCGGTCGTGCTGACCTATGGCGCCTCGATGCCCATCGTGAAGATGGGCCGTATGGCCGGGCAGTTCGCGAAGCCGCGATCGAGCGACACCGAGACGCGCGGCGACGTCACGCTGCCGGCGTACCGCGGCGACATCGTGAACGGCTACGACTTCACCGAGGGCTCGCGCCGCGCCGATCCCGGTCGCCTCCTGCAGGGGTACCACACGGCTGCCTCGACGCTGAACCTCATCCGGGCGTTCACGCAGGGAGGCTTCGCCGATCTCCGCGAAGTGCACTCCTGGAACAAGGGCTTCGCGCAGAACCCGGCGAACCAGCGCTACGAGCGCATGGCCGCCGAGATCGACCGCGCGATCAAGTTCATGGAGGCGGCCGGCGCCGACTTCGACGAACTCAAGCGCGTCGAGTTCTTCACCGGGCACGAGGGCCTGCTGATGGACTACGAGCGCCCGATGACCCGTATCGACTCGCGCACCGACACGCCGTTCAACACCTCGGCGCACTTCCTGTGGATCGGTGAGCGCACCCGCGAGCTCGACGGCGCCCACGTCGACTACTTCTCGAAGATCCGCAACCCGATCGGCGTCAAGCTCGGGCCCACCACGACTCCGGAGACGGCGCTCGAACTGATCGACAAGCTCGACCCGAACCGCGAGCCCGGACGTCTGACGTTCATCACCCGCATGGGCGCGGGCAAGATCCGCGACGCGCTCCCGCCGCTGCTCGAGGCCGTGCGCGACTCGGGTGCGCAGCCGCTCTGGGTCACCGACCCGATGCACGGAAACGGGATCACGACGCCGACCGGATACAAGACCCGTCGCTTCGACGACGTGGTCGACGAGGTCCGGGGCTTCTTCGAGGCGCACCGCGCGGCGGGCACCTTCCCCGGCGGCATCCACGTCGAGCTCACAGGAGACGACGTCACGGAGTGCCTCGGCGGTTCCGAGCACATCGACGAAGCCGCACTCGCCACCCGCTACGAGAGCCTGTGCGACCCGCGTCTGAACCACATGCAGTCGCTCGAACTGGCGTTCCTCGTGGCCGAGGAGCTCGAGAAGCGCTGACCGTCGCTCGCTGACGACACAGAAGAGCCGCCCTTCCCGATTGGGGAGGGCGGCTCTGTCGTCTACGGTGGTCCGTCGCCGGCCGGGCTGTCGGCTCGACGGACACGGGTCAGAAGGCGCTGCTCCGGATCTGCAGCGTGATCTCCGTGCCCTTGGCGCGTTGAGATCCACTTCCCGGGTCCGAACCGCTCACCTCTGTGAAGTCGTTCGGGAAGGCGTTCCAGATCCCGTTCCACGTCGGGGTGAACCCGGCATCGCGGATCTCCTGGGCAGCCTCGTCCCTGGTCATGCCCTTGACGTCCGGCACGGGGAACAGCTCCGGTCCCTTGGACACGATGAGCGTCACGGTGTCTCCCGGGCGGCGGTTGCCCTCTTCGGCGCGATCCTGCACGCCCATCACGATGTCCTTGGCGACATCGTCGCTGAAGCGGTAGTCGATCTCGCCGGACACGGTGACCTGCTTGTCGGCGAGGGTGCGCGTGGCCTCATCGACCGACATCCCCGAGACGTCGGGGAAGGCGCCGGCCGACACGTAGAGCTCGACGGAGTCGTCTTCGAGCAGCTCGCAGCCGTCGCCGCACCCGTAGACCTCCGCGCCGTCGCGAGGCGTCACGAACGCGTTGATCACACGTCCGGCCTCGGCATCGGAGAAGAGGATCAGCGGAGTCTCCGCCACGTTGACCTCGATGTCGGCGAGATAGTCCCTCGCCTCCTGCTCCGTCTTGCCGTTCAGCGCCTCGACGGCGTGTGACGCCGGGCCGACCGAGACGAACACCGTGATCTCGGTGCCCTTGTCGAGTCGGGCACCCTCGTCGGGATCGGTTCGGATCGTCACGTCGCGTGCGACGTCGATGGAGTTCTCCTCGCCCCGCACGGGCACGAAGCCTTCGGCGGTCAGCGCGGCGGCCGCTTCGTCGTAGGTCTGTCCGGCGACCCCCGGCACAGCGATCAGCGATCCCGGTCCGGAGCCGAACCACCAGCCGACTCCGCCGGCGACCATGGCCAGCAGGAGAACGAGAGTCAGCAGGAAGGCTCCGCGAGCACGCCGTTTCGCGGACCGTCGCCGGAGCAGCGTCGCGTTGTCGACCGTCTCTGAGGCGGGCGCCTCGGACGAGCTCGGCAGCACCATCGTGTTCGGCATGACCTTCGTGAGGTCGGCCGAATCGGACTGCGCGCGCTGAGACGCCGTGGCAGCGGCGACCGCGGGGGCGATCCCGAGACCGCGCTCGATCTCGCGCAGCCGCTCGAGCATCTGCTGGGCGTCGTCCGGACGCTCGTCGGGGGACTTCTCGGTCGCCCAGAGCACGAGCTCGTCGAGCTGCTCGGGGACTCCCGGGTTGCGGACGCTGGGGCGGGGGACCGACTCGGTCGCGTGCTGGAAGGCGATCTGCATCGGCTGCTCGCCCTTGTAGGGCTGCTCGCCGACGAGCATCTCGTAGAGCATGATGCCGAGAGCGTAGATGTCGCTGCGCGCATCCGCCGTTCCTCGCGTGACGAGCTCGGGAGCGAGATAGGCGATGGTGCCGAGCAGCTGCTGCCCGGTCGCGGTGTTCGCCGTCGTCGCGCGGGCGAGACCGAAGTCGCCGATCTTGATGCGGCCGTCTTCGGCGAGCAGCACGTTCTCGGGCTTCACATCCCGATGGACGATCCCTGCGCGGTGCGCGGCCGAGAGCCCGGCGAGCACGGCGTCCATGATCGTGATCGTCTGCGGCACGGTGAGCCGCTTCTGCTCGCGCAGGAGCTCGCGCAGCGTGATCCCGGGCAGGTACTCCATGACCAGGTAGGCCAGCTCGCCGTCCTGGCCCTGGTCGAAGACGTTGACGACGTGCGGGTCCGCCAGGCGCGCGGCTGCTCGAGCCTCCTGGATGAACCTGCTCTGGAACGCCGAATCGTCGCTGAGGTGCGCGTGCATCACCTTGAGCGCGATGCGCCGCTCGAGGCGGAGGTCGGTCGCCACGTAGACCGTGGCCATCCCTCCGCGTGCGATGCGGGCGCGGACCCGGTACCGACCGTCGACGAGCCGCCCGATGAGGGGGTCGGCCTGCTGATTGGTCGTCACGTCAAGATTCTATTGATGACTGCCTGAAAGCACCGGGAACGGCTCGCCCCTCGACCCTGCACGTTTACCCGGAAGCGGGTCACCCGTGCTGAGCGAGCCACTGATACGCCTGGGTCTCCCACTGGCCGTAGCGGTCGGGATACGCCGAGATCTGCACGGCCTGCGCGGCGTCGGTGAACGGCATGTCCTGCCATCCGCCGATGTCGAGCAGGCCTCGGGTGCGCTGTCCGTTCGGATCTCCGGCGCCGCCGAAGAACACCCGCGTGCTCCGGTCGGCGTCGACGGCCTGCTCGGGCGTGCCCCATCCGGTGCTGGGTCGCTGCTGGAACAGGCCGAGCGAATCCCGGTCGCCGTAGTTCACATTGCGCAGGCTGGACTCGACCATCGCGGTCGCGAGCGCGATGGCTATCGCGCGATCCGACACGCCGAGGTCCCGGCCCACCGCGATGATCAACCGTGCGTTGGCGGCCTGCTCCCCGTCGAGGCCCGCGGACAGCTGGGGCGGGGGACCGGCGGGCTCCGCCGCAGCGGGGGCGGGGGCGGGAGCGGGGGGCCCAGCGGGAGCGGCGGCGACGAGGATGCTCTGACCCGGGTAGATGATCGCGTCGCGGCCCAGGCCGTTGAGCGCGAGGAGGATCGCGGTCGTGGTCCCGTACCTCTGTGCGATGCCGAAGAGAGTGTCGCCTGCGGCGACGGCGTGCGTCGTTCCGCCGGTCGCTGTCGCTGCGGGTGCCGGAGCGGCGACCGGCGCGGGGGCCGGTGGGGCGACCGGTGCAGAAGCCGCAGGGCCGGAGACCGCGAGAGTCTGACCCGGGTAGATCACCGACGACCGGTCGAGGCCGTTGGCTGCGAGCACGCTGTCGACCGTCGTGCCGTACTTCTGCGCGATTCCGAACACCGTGTCTCCGGAGACGACTGTGTGCGAGGCGGCAGCGACCGGTGCCGGTGTGGCAGCCGGTGCGGGCGCCGAGGCTCCGGTGAGGGCGAGCGTCTGACCCGGGTGGATGACGGACCTCCAGCTCAGGCCGTTCCATGCGAGCACGTCGGCGGTGCGGAGCGCGAACCTGGTGGCGATCGTGTAGACGCTGTCGCCGGGCTGCACGGTGTACGACGCAGGAGCCGCCTCGGTGGAGACCACGCGGGTGGGAAGCGCGTCGAGCCGCTGAACCGTGGGCGTGCTGGCGGCGGCTGCCGGGGCCGGCGCTGCGGCCAGGGCTCCGGAGAGGGTTCCGAGAACCGCTGCGGGGACTCCCAGCCGGAGGTAGCGCGTTCGACGCGCGGCGGTGTGCGTTGTCAAGGTGGGTCTCCCTTGGTCGGCGTCCGCCCACGCTGTCACGTCTGTATACGGAAGTCAACAGAAGTGACGCATGTTAAGGACGTGGCAGGAGTGAAGAAAATGCGGTGAGCGTCAAGAGGTGAGATAGTGGCAGGGTGTCTGCGCAGTCTGAGAATCACCCCGCCGAGAACCCGTCGACCGCCGAGCAGATCGGCGACGCGGGAGTGACCCCCACCGAGTGGCTCACGATGCCCGATCTCGTCGAGGTGCTGGACGAACCCCTCGGTCGCGTCCGCAGGCTCATCGACGAGCACTACCTCGTGGGCTCCCGCCGTTCCGGGGTGTTCGCCGTGCCGTCCGTCTTCATCGTCGACGGCCACCCGCTGCCGTCGCTGCGCGGCACCATCATCGTTCTCCAGGACGCGGGGTTCAGCGACGACGAGGTCGTCGACTGGCTGCTCGCCGACGAGGAGACGCTCGGCCGCTCGCCGATCGCCGCGCTGCTCGCCGGGCACAAGAGCGCGGTCCGTCGCCTCGCCCGCACTCTCGCCTGATACGCCGCAGGCCGCGATTCACGCAGCGGGCCGCGCGCCCCAGGGCGGGATGCCGCTCGCGGCGAGCCTGGTTCAGGCCGTTCGCACCGTCGCTGCACGGGCGAGATCCCGAAGGCCGCCCACGGCGGCGTTGTCGAGTCGTGCCCCGGAGAGAGCGCGGTCGGCCTCCACCGCGTAGTCCGAGATCATCGTCTCCACCCGCTCGAGGGCGCCCGACGCCGAG
This sequence comes from Microbacterium sp. C5A9, assembly GCF_022627955.1. Lineage (GTDB taxonomy): Bacteria > Actinomycetota > Actinomycetes > Actinomycetales > Microbacteriaceae > Microbacterium. The sequence continues at coordinate 188,037 of NZ_JABXGD010000008.1, read as the reverse complement.
ATCGTCGCCTGCAGGAAGGCGATCTGTTCGGCGGTGAGCTCCGGGTCGCCGAGCATCTCGTCGAAGAGAGTCCGGGTCGAGGTCTCGAGCGTCTGCCGCGTGAGCGCGACCAGCACGGTGCGCTTGCCCTCTCGCAGGTCGTCGCCGGCGGGCTTGCCGGTGACGGACGCGTCTCCGAAGACGCCGAGCACGTCATCGCGCAGCTGGAACGCCATGCCGACGGGGTGGCCGAACCGGCGCAGGGCGAGGAGCTGGTCTTCGTCGGCATCGGCGATCGCGGCTCCGAGCACGAGCGGCTGCTCGATGCTGTATCGGGCGGACTTGAGCGAGACGACCCGGAGCGCGCGCTCGACGTGCGAGTCCGTGGCGTTCACGCTCCACGCGGATTCCTCGGCGATGTCCAGGAACTGGCCCACGGTGACGTCGCGTCGCATCCGGGCGTACTCACGGCGGACGGACGGCGCATGGGGGAGTGCGGCGACGGCGTCCTCGAACAGGTCGTCGCTCCAGGCGACGAGCAGGTCTCCGAGCAGGATCGCCGAGGAGCGGCCGAAAGCCGCGGCGTCACCCCACCAGCCGGAGTCGCGGTGCGATCGTTCCAGAGCGCGATGTGCGGCCGGCCGGCCTCGACGCGTGTCGGAGTTGTCGATGAGGTCGTCATGCACCAGCGCCGCCGACTGGAAGATCTCGAGCGACGCGCAGACGTCCCAGAGTGCGGAGGGTTCGACGGCCGTGCGGTCGCCGAATCGGGCGACGCCCTGCCATCCGGCATGGCAGAAGCGGGCCCGCAGTCGCTTGCCGCCCACCAGCGTGTCGGCGGCCGAGTCGATCAGCGCGGAGGCATCAGGGCCGTACTCTGCGGACTCGACGCGCATCCTCTCGAGGAAGGAGTGCAGGCGTTCGGCGACGGCGTCGGGGACGAGTGTGGGGGACGGCACGACTCCCAGCATACGTAAAGCCAATCAGGGCTCCGACAGCTAGCCTCAGGCGACATACCGCGCGTAGAATGGACGGACGATACCCGAGGGGGATGAAATGCCACTCTCCGAACAGGAGCAGCGTCTGCTCGACGAGATGGAGCGCCATCTCCTGCACAACGACGCCGATGTCGTGAGCGCGCCGTCAGGCGACCGAGCTCTCAGCTACCGAAATCTCGTGTACGGAGCACTTCTGCTCCTCGCCGGCGTCGGCGGACTGATCGTGGGCGTCGTCCTCGGTGACGTCTGGGGTGTCGTGGTGGGCGTCGTCGGGTTCGCGGCGATGCTGGGTGGCGTCATGCTGGCGGTGACTCCCGTGCGCAAGCCCGTCTCGGCGGCTCCTCGCGAGCGTGCCGCCAAGCAGCACAGTTCCGCATCCTTCATGGATCGCATGAACGACCGATGGGATCGGCGGCAGGACGGTCACTGACCCTCCTCCACTACTTCTTCTGAAGGCCCGGATGCTCTGAGCATCCGGGCCTTCGTCGTTCTCGGATGCGTCGCACGTCGTCTTCGACGGGCGAGAGGGCCCAACTCGCTCCACTCGTCCTCCACTCGCCCTCCACTGACGCTCCACTCCTCTCCACCGCGTGATCTCGCGGTTCCCCTGCGCGCTCTCGGCGCCCAGGGGTGCTTTTCTGCCAATTGACCGTAGGTTTGTGGAGGAAAGTGGAGTAAAGTGGGGCGCACCTCGAGTTGGCCGGACGTAGAGGGGGTGATGGCTGATGTTGCTGGGAACGCATTCTCCGAAGCTGGACGACAAGGGCAGGGTCATCCTCCCCGCGAAGTTCCGCGAGGACCTCGGTGGCGGCATCGTCGTCACACGAGGGCAGGAACGCTGCCTGTACGTCTTCAGCACGGCCGAGTTCGAGGCGATGCACGAGCGGATCCGTCAGGCGCCGCTCGCGAACAAACAGGCGCGTGACTTCATGCGCCTGTTCCTCTCCGGAGCGAGTGCGGAGATGCCCGACAGCCAGAACCGCATCACCATTCCCGCGCACCTCCGTCAGTACGCGGGTCTGCAGAAGGAGCTCATCGTCACCGGAGTCGGCGCGCACGCCGAGATCTGGGATGCCGAGAGCTGGAACACCTACCTCGCGGCCGGCGAGGAGTCGTACTCCGAACTCGAGCAGGAGGTGATCCCGGGACTGTTCTGACCACGGCTGTGATGCCCCGCCGCTCCCGCCCCGACACACTTCCCCGGTGCCGGGTCGAGAAGCGGAGGGGGATCAGGGCCCTGGTCACCGAGATACAGAGATCACCCGAGAGAGATCATGAGCCTCCGCGACATCCACACCCCCGTACTGCTCGAGCGCTGCATCGAGCTGCTCGCTCCCGCCCTCCAGCACGACGGAGCGGTGCTGGTCGATGCCACGCTCGGCATGGGCGGGCATTCCGAGGCTCTGCTCGAGCGCTTCCCGAACATCCGTCTGGTGGGTCTCGACCGAGACACCGACGCGCTGCGGATCGCGGGGGAGCGCCTCGCGCGCTTCGCCGACCGGATCACTCTCGTGCACACCGTGTATGACGAGATCGGCCTGCACGCCCAGGGCGCTGCGGGCATCCTCTTCGATCTCGGAGTGTCCTCCCTGCAGCTCGACGAGGCGGAGCGCGGGTTCGCGTACTCGAAGGATGCCCCGCTCGACATGCGCATGGATCAGACGAAGGGCGTCACCGCCGCCGAGGTCGTCGCCACGTACAGCGAGGGCAACCTCCGTCGCATCTTCGAGCGCTACGGCGAGGAGAAGCTCGCAGGGCGCTACGCACGATTCATCATCGCCGCCCGTGAGAAGCAGCCGATCACGCGCTCGGGCGAGCTCGTCGAGATCCTCATCGCCGCCACGCCGGCCGCGGCACAGCGCGCAGGTCACCCCGCCAAGCGTGTCTTCCAGGCGCTGCGCATCGAGGTCAACGCCGAGCTCAACGTCCTGGCCGATGCGATCCCCTCGGCCATGGATGCCCTCTCCGTCGGCGGACGGATCGTCGTGATGTCGTACCAGTCGCTCGAGGACAGACTCGTCAAGCAGGCCTTCGCCGCCGGTGCCGCCTCCACCACGCCCCCGGGGCTCCCGGTCGAGCTCCCCGAGCACGCACCGCGGTTCAGAATCATCACGCGCGGCGCCGAACTCGCCGATGACGAGGAACGGGCCCGCAACCCGCGGGCCATCCCCGTGCGCCTGCGCGCCGCCGAGAAGATCAGGGAGAGCGCATGAGCCTCAACGCCGCCGTCCGCAAGCCGCGCGCCCTGCCTGCGCCGCCGGACCGCTCGAGCGACCGCGCCCCGAGTCGTCGCCTGCAGCCCGTCACCGGCACGCCCGTGCGCCGCAAGCCGAAGCTCGCCTATGCGCTCGTCGCCCTGGCGGGAGCGATGGCGATCGGCGCCGCGCAGATCGGTCTCTCGCTGGCGATCACCCAGGACTCCTTCGTGCTCGCCGGGCTCTCGTCGCAGCAGCACGAACTCGATCTCCGCACAGATGCGCTGCAGGAGGACCTGACCGGCATGAGCTCGCCGCAGTCGCTCGCGACCAGCGCCGCGAATCTCGGCATGATCGTCGCCGGCTCGCCCTCCTATCTCCGACTCAGCGACGGCGCCGTGTTCGGAGCCGTCACCGGAGCGGGGGGCGTGTCCACGATCAACCCCAACGGCGCCGGCGCGGTGAGCAACGCGCTGCTGCAGAATCCGGCGGTCGCTCCGACCACGGCAGAGGAGCCCGCTGCGCCGGATGCCGCGCAGCCGCCGGCTCAGGAGCTGCCGCCCGCGATCACCGACGGGCTCCCGAGCCCCACGACCCGCTGACCGATCCCACGACCATCACGAACTGACGGAGACAGTCCATGACGACACGAGCCACCCGGAGTCCCCGGCGACGCACGGTCGTCGCGCTGGCCGTCATCCTCGCGATCCTGGCCGCGTTCGTCGTGCGTCTGATCGACATCCAGGTGGTGAAGGCCGATGAGCACGTCAGCGAGTCGCTCAAGTACATCTCGGTGGGGACACCGCTGCCCGGACAGCGCGGATCGATCGTCGACGCCGACGGCACCGTGCTCGCCGAGAGCGTGACGGTCTACGACTGGAACATCGATCCGCAGGTCGTCTTCCTCCTCGAGGACGACGAGAAGAACCCCCCTGAGATCCCCTGGGCCGAGGCGGCGCAGCGCATCGCCGAGATCACCGGTCTCGACGCCGAGACCCTGCGCACCGAGGTCGAGTCGCAGCATGCCGCCGATCCCGACTCGCGCTGGTATCAGGTGAAGAAGGGGCTCACCACCGAGCAGCACATCGAGCTCAAGGACCTCAAGGCGCAGGGCCTGCCCTACATGCACTTCACCGCGCGGGAGACGCGCGTGTACCCGAACGGCGCCGTGGCAGGCAACGTGATCGGGTACCTGAACGGCGAGGGGGAGGCGCAGGCGGGCATCGAGAAGATGGACAGTCAGTGCCTCGCACCCACCGACGGCGAGGAGAGCTACCGCACGGGCAAGGACGGCGTGATCATCCCCGGCAGCGAGACCAGGGTCGATGCGGTCGACGGCGGCGCCGTGCAGCTGACGATCAACAGCGACCTGCAGTGGTACATGCAGCAGATGATCGCGGAAGAGGCCCAGGCGCAGGGCGCCAAGGGCGGCACCGTCACGGTCGTCGAGGTGAAGACGGGCAAGATCCGCGCCGCGGCGGAATGGCCGACGATGGATCCCAACGACCTGGACGCCTCCGGATCGAGCACGTGGGGGAGCATGCTGTTCTCCCGCACCTTCGAACCGGGGTCGACGTTCAAAGCCGTCACCGCCGCAGCAGTCATGGAGAACGCCGGCGTGACGATGACCAGTCCGACCGTCACCGCCTCGTCGCACGAGAAGTTCGAGAACGGCGCCGTCATCAACGACGCGTTCGTGCACCCCGCGTTCCAGTACACGCTCGCCGGCGCGCTGATCGACTCGTCCAACGTGGCGCTGTCGAAGTTCGGCACGATGGTGAGCCCCGACGTGCGCTACGACTACCTGCAGCGGTTCGGGGTCGGGGAGCCGACCGTCGGATTCCCGAACGAGCAGGGCGGCGAACTGCATCCGACCGCGGACTGGGACAACCAGTCGCTGTACACGACGACGTTCGGCCAGTACTTCACCGTCACCGCCCCGCAGGTGGCCGGCGCCTACCAGGCGATCGCGAACGGCGGGGAGAAGATCGACCTCTCGCTGATCGAGTCGTGCACGGCTGCCGATGGCACGGTCGTCACGCCGGACGCACCGGAGCACGATCAGATCATCGCGCCGCAGACCGCCGCCGACCTGACCCGGATGCTCGAGAACGTTGCCGTGCAGGGCGGCAACGCCGAGCGCATCGAGGTCCCGGGCTACCGGGTCACCAGCAAGACCGGTACGGCGCAGGTGCCTGACGGCAACGGCGGCTACAAGCAGGGCATCTACTACACCAGCATGGTGGGCTTCGCGCCGGTCGACGACCCGCAGTACGTCGTCGTGGTGACGCTCGACGAGCCGACTAGAATTACATCGTCTGCTGCTACCGCCCCGGCCTTCCAGAAGGCGATGACCCAGACCATGAAGACCTACCGCGTGATGCCATCCTCCACTCCGATGGACGCGCTTCTTCCCAAGTTCGAATAGTCGGCGCTTCCGCGCCTGGAGACGTCATGATCGCCCTGTCGCTTGCTGAGATCGCCGCCGTCCTCGGGGGTGAGCTCAGGCTTGCCGGACCCGCCACCGCGGACACCGTCGTGGACGGTGTCGTCGACACCGACTCGCGCACGATGGCTCCCGGATCGATCTTCGTCGCCAAGCCGGGCGCCGAGACCGACGGGCACCGTTTCGTCGGCGCTGCGCTCGAGGCGGGTGCGGCGCTCGCGATCGTGGAGCACCCCGTCGACGACGAGATCTCGCAGATCGTCGTCGCGGATGCCGTCGCGGCCCTCGCCGATCTCGCCCGCGAGGTCGCCGCGCGCGTGCGCGCGGGCGGCGGGCTCAAGATCGTGGGCATCACCGGTTCCAACGGCAAGACGACCACCAAGAACTTCCTGGCGCGCATCCTGTCGGACGAAGGGGAGACGGTCTCGCCGATCGCGTCGTACAACAACGAGGTCGGCGCACCGGTCACGATGCTCCGCGTCACGCACGACACACGCTTCCTCGTCAGCGAGTTCGGTGCGGATGCGCCGGGCAGCATCGCGCGCCTCGCCGGGCTCGTCGAGCCCGACGTCGTCGTCGTGCTGATGGTGGGCATGGCGCACGCCGGCGGTTTCGGCGGCATCGAGGCGACCGCGAAGGCGAAGTCCGAACTCGTCTCCGCTGCGATCCCGAGCGGGACAGCCGTGCTCAACGTCGACGACCCGCGCGTCTCCGCGATGCGCGGTCTGGCCGAATCCCGCGGCATGACCGTGGTCGGCTTCGGTCAGAGCGACGCCGCCGATGTGCGGGCGCAGGATCTCGAGGTCACCGCCGCCGGCACGACCTGCCTGATCGAGGCCGCGGGGGAGCGGCTTCCGCTGCGACTGCGGGTGCTCGGGGCACACCACGTGAACAACGCTCTGGCCGCGATCGCGGCAGCGGGCGTGCTCGGCGTGTCCGCTGCCGATGCCGTCGCGCGGCTGGAGACGGTCGAGATCGCCGAGCGCTGGCGCATGCAGCCGCTGGGCAGCGATCGCGTGCGCATCATCAACGACGCATACAACGCGAGCCCAGACTCCATGGCCGCCGCCCTGCGCACCCTCGCCCAGATCACCGGTCCCGAGGAGCGCACCGTCGCCGTGCTCGGCGCGATGAGCGAGCTGGGCGAGACGGCGGGCGAGGAGCACGACCGCATCGGTCTTCTCGCGGTGCGGCTGAACATCCAGCGCATCGTGGTGGTGGGTCCGGAGGCGCGCAGGCTCTTCATCTCCGCCATCGGGGAGGGGTCATGGGACAGCGAAGCGGTCTTCTTCCCTGACCAGGACGCGGCATTCGAGTACCTCCGCACCGAGCTCCGCGACGGCGACCGCGTGCTCGTGAAGTCCTCCAACTCCGTGGGCCTCCGGCATCTCGGCGATCGTCTGGGAGAATTGTTCTCGTGAGGTCACTCATCATGGCGGCGGCCATCTCGCTCGCCTTCACTCTCTTCCTGACTCCCGTCTTCCTGCGGCTCTTCCGCAAGTGGGGCTGGGGGCAGGTCATCCGCACGCCCGAGGCCGTCGAGAACCCGAACCACGAGGCCAAACGCGGCACCCCGACCATGGGCGGCGTGATCTTCATCGTCGGCACGATGGTCGGGTACTTCACCGGCGTCTACGTCGGCGGGGGGACTCCCGCGCTCTCCGCGCTGCTGGTGATGTGGCTGATGGTGGGATTCGGCGTGGTCGGCTTCATCGACGACTACATGAAGGTCCGCAGTCAGCGCAGCCTCGGGCTCTCCGGCTGGCGGAAGATCATCGGCCAGCTGCTCGTCATGATCCCCTTCGGCATCGTCGCGCTGAACTTCCCCAACCAGTTCGACCAGACACCGGCATCCGGGTCGATCTCGCTCTTCCGCGACATCCCCTGGCTCAACCTGTTCGCGTTCACCGCGATCGTCGGCTGGGCGCTCTACCTCCTCTGGATCTCCGTGATCGGCGTCGCGACGTCGAACAGCGTGAACCTCACCGACGGTCTCGACGGCCTCGCGGCCGGAGCAGGCGTGCTGGTCGTGAGCGCCTACAGCCTCATCGCCTTCTGGCAGTTCAAGCAGTCGTGCGTCGGCGAGGGTGTCGAGAAGGCCGCGATCAGCGGATGCTACGAGGTGCGCGACCCCTTCAGCCTGGCGATCGTCGCGGCATCGTTCGGGGCCAGCCTCATAGGATTCCTCTGGTGGAATGCGCCGAAGGCCAAGGTCTTCATGGGCGACGTGGGCTCGATGGCCATCGGCGGCGTGATCACCGCGATGGCCATCCTCACCCGCACCGAGCTGCTCCTCTTCGTGATCGCCGGCGTCTTCGTGCTCGCCTCGGGCTCGGTGATCCTGCAGCGTGCGTACTTCAAGATCACGCGCGGCAAGCGCCTCTTCCTGATGAGTCCCTTCCACCACCACCTCGAGATGCGCGGCTGGTCGGAGGTCACGATCGTCGTGCGCATGTGGATCATCGCCGGTCTGCTCGCGGTGTCGGCCGTCGGTCTCTTCTACGTCGAATGGCTGACCCGTGTCGGCTGAGTCGAGGCTGTCGACGCTCACCAGCTGGAATGCCGACTGGACCGGCCTGCGGGTCGCGGTTCTGGGACTGTCGATGACGGGGTTCTCCGTCGCAGACACGCTGGCGGAGCTGGGTGCGGACGTGCTCGTGCTCAGCGAATCGGCCGAAGAGGAGTACGCGCGCCTTCTCCCGGTCATCGGCGCGCGCCTCGAGCTCGGTTCGCTCCAGACCGTTCCGGCGGTGCTCAGCGACTTCGCGCCCGAGGTGATCGTCGCCTCTCCCGGCTTCTCGCCCTCGCATCCGGTGATCCGGTGGGCGCAGGACGAGGGGATCGCGGTCTGGGGCGACGTCGAGCTCGCCTGGCGGGTTCGCGACAAGGTCGTCCGTCCGGACGGCACGCCCGCGGACTGGGTGCTCATCACCGGCACGAACGGCAAGACGACGACGACCCAGCTCACGGCCTCGCTTCTCGTCGCCGGCGGCCTGCGCGCGGCGCCCTGCGGGAACATCGGGGTCCCGGTTCTCGACGCGGTCCGCGACCCGGCGGGCTTCGACGTCTTCGTGGTCGAGCTGTCCAGCCATCAGCTCTGGTATCTGGGGCTCTCCGAGCCGGAGGGGGAGCTCTATCCGTACTCCTCCGTCTGCCTCAACCTCGCAGACGATCATCTGGTCTGGCACGGCAGTGCCGCCGCGTACCGCGACGCCAAGGCGCTCGTCTATCGCAACACCCGTGTCGCGTGCGTCTACAACAAGGCAGACCTCGCCACGCGCCGCATGGTCGAGGAGGCCGAGGTGGTCGACGGCGCGCGCGCCATCGGCTTCGACCTGGGCACTCCCGGTCCGAGCGATCTCGGCGTCGTCGAGGGTCTGCTCGTCGATCGGGCCTTCCTCGACGACCGGGCGCGCAGCGCGCTGGAGCTCACCACCGTCGCCGACCTGCAGGAGGCCGGTCTCGCGGCGCCGCACATCGTCCAGAACATCCTCGCGGCCAGCGCTCTCGCCCGTTCTCTCGACGTCGCGCCCGAGGCGATCCAGTCCGCGCTGCAGGATTTCCGCCTCGACGCGCATCGCATCCAGGTGATCGCGCGTCATCGCGGCATCACCTGGGTCGACGACTCCAAAGCCACGAACCCGCATGCGGCGGCCTCATCGCTGCGCGCGTACCCCGGCGCGGTCTGGGTCGTGGGCGGTGACCTCAAGGGTGTCGACATCGCCGATCTCATCGCCACGGTCGGAACGACCGCGCGCGCCGCGGTCGTGATCGGCGTCGTGCGCGACGACGTCGTCGCGGCATTCGAGCGACACGCGCCGACGGTGCCGGTGTTCGAGGTGGATGCTGGTGAGACTGGACAGGTCATGAACCGTGTCGTGGAGATCGCGGCAGGGATCGTCGAGGGCGAGGGCACAGTTCTTCTGGCTCCCGCAGCGGCATCCTTCGATCAGTTCTCCAGCTACGCGGATCGAGGACACCGCTTCGCCGAAGCGGTGCGGGACTGGATAGACCGGGGGAGCGCCGATGACGCAGGTCGCACGCCCCCCGCGCTCTGAGTCCGACGGCTCAGGTCGCGGCCTCGCCGCCCGGGTCTCGCTCGGGCGCCGGTTCACCCCGGTGTCCACCGAGTTCCTGATGATCGCCTCGGCAGCACTGATGCTGACGATCTTCGGCCTCGTCATGGTCCTGTCCGCGACCAGCGCGACCGCCGTCTCCCGCGGGGAGAACCCGATGGACGGTGCGCTGCGTCAGGGGATCTTCGCCGTTCTCGGCATCCCGCTCATGTTCGTGATCTCGCGGGCGCCCATCGCCTTCCTCAAGAAGATGGCCTGGCCGGCCCTGTTCGGCGCGATCGCACTCCAGCTGCTCGTCTTCACGCCGCTCGGCATCGAGGACGGCGGCAACAGGAACTGGATCAAGATCGCCGGGTTCACGCTCCAGCCCTCCGAGTTCCTGAAGCTCGCCCTGGCCGTGTGGATCGGCTATGTGCTCATGCGCAAGCGCACGATGCTCGGCACCTGGCATCAGGTCTTCATCCCGGTCGTCCCGGTCGGGGCGCTGGCGATCGGAACCGTGCTCGCCGGAAAGGACCTCGGCACGGCGATGGTCCTCGTCCTCGTGCTGCTCGGATGCCTGTTCTTCTCGGGCGTGAAGCTCCGACTCTTCATCCTCCCCGTCCTCCTCGGCGTCGTCGCGGTCATCGCTCTGGCTGTCACGAGCCCGGACCGCATGCGTCGCATCACGGCCACCTGCTCCGACATGTCGGCGTACACCGGCGACTGCTACCAGTCGATCCACGGCGTCTGGGGCATGGCCTCCGGCGGGATCTTCGGCGTGGGTCTCGGCAACTCGCAGGAGAAGTACGGCTGGCTTCCGGCCGCGGGAAACGACTTCATCTTCGCGATCGTGGGCGAGGAGCTCGGTCTGATCGGCTGCATCGTCGTGCTCGCGCTGTTCACGCTGTTCACGGTCGGTGCGTTCCATGTCATCCGCAAGACCGCCGACCCGTTCATCCGGGTCGCGGCCGGCGGCATCACCGTCTGGATCACCGGGCAGGCGGTGCTCAACATCGGCGTCGTGATCGGCGTGTTCCCGGTCATGGGCGTTCCGCTGCCGTTCATGTCGCAGGGCGGCACCGCGCTCCTCGCCGTCCTCATCGCCTGCGGCGTGCTCCTCGCTTTCGCGCGCACGCTTCCCGTGCCCGAGGCGCGTGCGGCTGCGCGGTCGACCTCGGCGGGGCGGGGTAAGGTCACACGGTGACCACGTACCTTCTCGCCGGCGGGGGAACCGCCGGACACGTCAACCCCCTGCTCGCCGTCGCCGACGGACTCCGCGCCCGCGACCCCGAGGCCGAGGTCCTGGTCCTCGGGACCGCCGAGGGACTCGAATCCCGGCTCGTCCCGGAACGCGGCTACGAGCTGCTCATCGTCGACAAGGTCCCTTTTCCGCGTCGACCGAACGCCCAGGCCGCGGCGTTCCCCGCGCGGTTCCGTCGAGCGATCGCCCAGGTGCGCGACCACATCCGTGCGCACGGCGTCGAGGTGGTGGTCGGCTTCGGCGGATACGCCTCCGCGCCCGCCTACATCGCCGCACGACGCGAGGGCGTGCCTTTCGTCGTGCACGAGGCGAACGCGAAGCCCGGACTCGCGAACGTGCTCGGCGCGCGACGCGCGGCAGCCACCGGCGTCGCCTTCGAGGGGACCCGGCTGCGCGGCGGCGAGGTCGTCGGCATGCCGCTGCGACGTGAGGTCATCGAACTCGACCGGGCCGCCGCGCGACACGAGGCGGCGGCGTACTTCGGCCTCGATCCGGCGCGCCCCGTGCTTCTCGTCTTCGGCGGATCACTGGGAGCCCAGCGACTGAACGAGGCCCTCGCCGATTCGTGGGGCGATGTGCTCGCCGCGGGGTGGCAGCTGCTGCACGTCACGGGCGAGCGGAGCCAGCTCGAGGATCCCGAGGTCCCGGGCTATGCCCTGCGACGCTACGTCGACCGCATGGACCTCGCCTTCGCGGTCGCCGACCTCATCGTCTCGCGCTCGGGCGCGGCGACTGTCAGCGAGATCAGCGCACTGGGCCTGCCCGCCCTGTACGTGCCGTACTCGGTGGGCAACGGCGAGCAGCGACTCAATGCGGCATCCGCCGTCGCTGCCGGAGCGGCGCGGCTGCTCGACGACGCGACGTTCGACGGCGACGCGGTGCGACGCCACGTGATCCCGCTCCTGAAGGATCCGCAGCGCATCGCCTCGATGGCGAAGGCGGCCGAGACGGTCGGCACCCGCAGCGGTACCGACAACGTCATCGCGCTCGTCGATCGAGCCCTCGCATCCTCCTGACACCGCCGTCGTCCCTCATCGCGACGACGCAACGTTCCCAGCGAAAAGTAGACTGAACCCGACATGATCAGACCTGACCTCTCCCTCCCGATCCCCGAGTCGATCACCGCCGCGCACTTCATCGGAATCGGCGGATCCGGCATGAGCGGGCTCGCGAAGATGTTCCTCGACGCCGGTATCCGCGTCTCCGGAAGCGACCGCGCCGACAGCGACAACCTCCGTGCTCTCGCCGCCGCCGGTGCCACGGTGCACGTCGGTCACGACGCCGCGCATCTCGGCGATGCCGACACCGTCGTCCACACGGGTGCCATCTGGCCGGAGAACCCCGAGTTCCTCCTCGCCAAGGAGCGCGGTCTGCACGTCATCCACCGTTCGCAGGCCCTGCATTGGCTGATCGGCTCGCGCAGGCTGGTGTCTGTCGCGGGTGCGCACGGCAAGACGACGTCGACCGGGATGATCGTGACGGCGCTGCAGGCGCTGGACGCGGATCCGAACTTCGTCAACGGCGGTGTGATCGAGCAGCTGGGAGTGTCGAGCGCCACCGGCACGGGCGACCTGTTCGTGATCGAGGCCGACGAGTCGGACGGCACGTTCCTGCTCTACGACACCGCCGTCGCCCTGATCACGAACGTCGACCCGGATCACCTCGACCACTACGGGTCGGACGAGGCCTTCCACGACGCGTTCGTGCGCTTCGCCGACGCGGCGACAGAGGCGGTCGTGATCTCGAGCGACGACCCCGGTGCGCTGCGTGTCGGCGCGGGCCTGTCGCATCCGAACGTCATCACCTTCGGTCAGGCCGAGGGAGCCGACGTCCGGGTGTCGGACGTCGTGGCCGCCGGCCCGGTCGCCGCGACGATCGCCCACGGTGCCGACAGCGTGCGACTGCAGCTCGCGGTGCCCGGTGTGCACAACGCGATCAACGCGGCAGGTGCCATCACGGTGCTCCTCGCACTCGGCTACGGTCTCGAGGAGTCCGCGCGCGCCGTGGCGGGCTTCGCCGGCACCGTCCGCCGCCTCGAGCAGCACGGGGTCGAACGAGGCGTCACCGTCTACGACGACTACTCGCACCACCCGACCGAGGTCCGTGCGGCCCTCGAGGCCATGCGCTCGATCGCCGGCTCCGGCCGCATCATCGCCATCCAGCAGCCTCACACCTACTCGCGTACGCAGCACATGTACCAGGAGTTCGCCGACGTCCTCGAGACGTTCGCCGATCACACCGTGATGCTCGACGTGTACGGCGCCCGGGAGGACCCGGTGCCCGGCGTCACCGGCGAGCTCGTCAGCGGGGCGTTCCATGATCCGGACAACGTGCACTTCGTGGCCGACTGGCAGCAGGCCGCCGACTACACGGCCACCGTCGCTCGAGACGGCGATTTCGTCATCACGCTCGGCTGCGGCAACGTCTACCAGATCATCCCGCAGGTGCTCGAGTCGCTGCGGACCACCGGGGTATAGCCGATGCGTCGTCCGCCTCCGCTGCCCGTCGCGCCCGAGGGCGCGGCCGGGGGAGAAGCGCGCGACGCCCCGCGCAGGCGTGGGCGGGCGCGCGGCACGTACGACGAATCGGAATCGGCTCCCAACGCCGCGGACGCTCGTCCGATTCTCGAGGACTCCGACACGGATGCCGGTGAGCGCCCGACGTCGAACATGGATGTGTGGCGCGCCGCACGGGCGCGACGCAAGGCGCTGCGCGCCGAGATCCGTCGGTTCACCCAGCGATCGCGCCGACGCCGCATCGTCTGGCTGAGTGCGATCGGTGCCGTCGTGCTGCTCGTCGGCGGCAGCGCCGCAGCGGCGTACAGTCCGCTCTTCGCGGTCGATCGCGTCACTGTGGTGGGTGCGACGACTCTCGATGCCGCAGCGGTCGAGAGCGCCCTCGCGGGGCAGATCGGCACTCCGCTGGCACTGGTCGATGCGAGCGAGATCAAGGCCGCGCTGCTCGCCTTCCCGCTGATCGAGACGTACTCCCTCGAAGCGAAGCCGCCCCACGATCTCACGGTGCGCATCGTGGAGCGGACGCCCGTGGGGGTGATCCGGTCGGATGCCGGATACACCCTCGTCGACGCGGCCGGTGTGGCACTGTCGACGACGGCTGACCAACCCGCGGGGCAGCCGCTGCTCGAGATCGAGGGAGGCACGGATTCGGATGCCTTCGAGAGTGCGGGCCTCGTCATCCGGTCGCTTCCCGCCGATGTGCGCGCCGGGCTCACGGGCGTGCGGGCTTCCACGCGCGACGATGTCACATTGACCGTGAGCTCCGGGCTCGTCGTCGTCTGGGGCAGCTCCGAGAACTCGCCTCTGAAGAGCGAGGCGCTCGCGAAGGCCCTCATCGCGAAGCCGGATGCGTCGTCGATCGACGTGACATCGCCGCACGCGGTCGTCATCGGCTGACGTTTCGACGGCAAACGGGCGACACGCCCGTGTCGCTGCGTGCGCGCGCAGGCGCGGCGCTTACCTTCGAACAAGAGAAACCAATACCGGGAAATACTTTACACCTCTAGTTGAGGTTTAAGGTTCAAGCCCACAGGTTTCCCGCACACATACAACAGGCTCGATTATTCGGAGGCCGGCCATGAGCCAGAACCAGAACTACCTCGCCGTGATCAAGGTCGTCGGCGTCGGCGGTGGCGGCGTCAACGCCGTCAACCGCATGATCGAGCTCGGTCTCCGCGGAGTCGAGTTCATCGCTGTCAACACCGACGCCCAGGCGCTGCTCATGAGTGACGCCGACGTCAAGCTCGACGTCGGACGCGAGCTCACCCGCGGCCTCGGCGCCGGCGCCGACCCCGAGGTGGGTCGCCGCGCCGCAGAGGACCACGCAGAGGAGATCGAACAGGCTCTCACCGGTGCCGACATGGTCTTCGTCACCGCCGGAGAGGGTGGCGGCACGGGAACCGGCGGCGCTCCCGTCGTGGCACGGATCGCCAAGTCGATCGGCGCGCTGACCATCGGTGTCGTCACGAAGCCGTTCTCCTTCGAGGGACGCCGCCGCCAGAGCCAGGCCGAAGCCGGCGTCTCGAAGCTGAAGGAAGAGGTCGACACCCTCATCGTGGTGCCGAACGACCGTCTTCTCGAGATCAGCGACCGCGGCATCTCGATGATCGAGGCCTTCGCCACCGCCGACCAGGTGCTCCTCGCGGGTGTCCAGGGCATCACGGACCTCATCACGACCCCCGGTCTCATCAACCTCGACTTCGCCGATGTGAAGTCGGTCATGCAGGGTGCGGGCTCCGCGCTCATGGGCATCGGCTCCGCGCGCGGTGCCGATCGGGCCATCAAGGCCGCCGAGCTCGCGGTCGAGTCCCCGCTGCTCGAAGCCAGCATCGAGGGTGCGCACGGCGTGCTCCTCTCGATCCAGGGTGGCTCCAACCTCGGGATCTTCGAGATCCACGACGCCGCCGACCTCGTCAAGGAGGCCGCGCACCCCGAGGCGAACATCATCTTCGGTACGGTCATCGACGACACGCTCGGCGACGAGGTGCGCGTGACCGTGATCGCGGCGGGCTTCGACAGCGGCGAGCCGACGCTCCGTCTCGACCCGATGGTCGTCAGCCGGCCCGCGGCGGCGACGCTGCCCGAGGTCGCTCTGCCCAGCGACGAGGAAGCCGCACCCGCGGCCGAGAAGCGCGAGCCCGAGCCCGTGCAGCAGCGCACGACGCAGACGAGCATCGAGCCTGCTTTCGCCGACGACGACATCGACATCCCCGAATTCCTCAAGTGAGTGACCTGGCAGCGCGGCTGTCGGCGATCGATCTTCGCATCGCCGACGCCGCGCGAGCCGCGGGGCGTGACCCCGATGAGCTGACCAGGATCGTGGTGACGAAGTTCCACCCCGCGCCGCTAGTGACGGAGCTGCGCGCTCTGGGGGTCCGCGAGGTGGGGGAGAACCGCCAGCAGGAGCTCTCGGCGAAGCGCGAGGAGCTCGCGGGGCTCGAGGATGTGCGCTGGCACTTCATCGGGCAGGCGCAGACCAACAAGGCCTCCGCGATCCGCCGCAGTGCGGACGCCGTCCACTCGGTGGACCGCTCGCGTCTTGCGGATGCCCTGCACCGTGCGGCGGAGGGCGACGACGTCCTCGACGTCCTCGTGCAGGTGAACCTCACCGACGACCCCGGTCGCGGAGGGGTCGAACCCGCTGAGGCGGCTCGGCTCGCCGAGCACATCGGCGGCCTGCCGTCGCTCCGCCTGCGTGGCGTCATGGCCGTGGCGCCGCTCGATGAGGAACCCGCGTCGGCCTTCGCCCGCCTTCGCGCGGTCGCAGACGACGTGCGCGCCGTCGAGCCCGCCGCGGACTGGATCTCCGCAGGGATGACCGGAGACTTCGCCGAGGCGATCGCCGCCGGTGCGACACACCTGCGGATCGGCTCCGCAATCACAGGCCCCCGCCCCGACCGGGGTTAACCTGTGAACAGACCCGCCCGAAACGTTCGAACCGGAGGACACGATGGGTAACCCACTGAAGAAGACCATGGTGTATCTCGGCCTCGCAGACGAGGAAGAGGTCTACGAGGAGGAGACGCAGGCCCCGGCCCGCTCTCAGCAGCGTGACCGTGACCGAGACCGCGAAGAGCCGGCTCCGGCTCCCGTCACCCCGCTGCGTCGTCCCGTCGCCGTGCGTCAGCCCGCAGGAGGGGCAGTGAACGAGATCCTCACCGTGCACCCGAAGCAGTACCGCGATGCTCAGCTCATCGCCGAGAGCTTCCGCGAGGGTGTGCCGGTCATCATCAACCTGTCCCAGATGAGCGACGCCGACGCGCGTCGGCTGATCGACTTCGCGAGCGGCCTCTCGCTCGGCCTGTACGGCCGTATCGAGCGCGTCACCTCGAAGGTCTTCCTGCTCTCGCCGGAGAACATCGCGGTGTCCGGTCACGGGGGCATCGCGCACGCAGACGCCGAGTCTGCGGGCTTCGACCACTCGTAACCCGTGGGGGTCGTCTCCGTCTTCGCGAGCATCATCCACCTGATGCTCCTGCTGTACCTTCTGGTGCTCTTCGCGCGGCTCATCCTGGACTACATCCCGATGTTCAATCGGGAGTGGCGTCCGAAGGGTGCAGGGCTCGTCGCCGCCGAGGTCGTGTACACGATCACCGATCCGCCGGTCCGGTTCTTCCGGCGGATCATCCCGCCGCTGCGCATCGGTTCGATCTCCCTGGATTTCGGATTCTCCATCACGATCCTGATCGTGCTGATCCTGATGAACATCGTGGGGATCTTCTTCTGACATCGCTGTGACTTCGGCGCGCTCGAGTGTCGCGTCGTCGCAACGGTCAGACTCGGGGGCTATGCTTGGCTCCCAGGTGCGCGCCCCGGGTTCGCGCCACATCTCGACCACGCCATTCTCGAAACTGGCAACCGAACTCATCGAAGGAGCCACCATGGCACTTACCCCGGATGACGTCGTCACCAAGCAGTTCCAGCACGTCCGCTTCAAGGACGGCTTCGACCCCGACGAGGTCGACGACTTCCTCGACGAGATCGTCATCGAGTGGCGCAAGGCCCTCGAAGAGAACGCCGAGCTGAAGGCCAAGCTGGCCGCATTCGAGTCCGGCGCGACGCCGGTCCCCGCTGCCGCCGAGGCTCCGGCCCCCGCAGCCGAGGCGACTCCGGCTCCCGCGGCGCAGGCCGAGCCCGCTCCGTCGGGTTCTGCGACCGCCACCGCAGGCATCATCGAGCTGGCTCAGCGCCTGCACGACGAGCACGTCGCCGAGGGTGAGGCCAAGCGTGCCCAGCTCATCGCCGACGCGGAGGGCGAGGTCAACCGCATCCGCACCGAGGCCGAGGCCAAGCAGCGCGAGGAGTCGGCACGGCTCGAGCGCGAGCGCAACACGCTCGAGGCACGCATCACCGAGCTCCGCAACTTCGAGCGCGACTACCGCTCGCAGCTGCGCGGCTACATCGAGGGTCAGCTCCGCGACCTCGACGAGAAGTCGACGTCGACGGACTCGACTCCGGTTTCCGCGATCGGACTGTAGGTCGTCCTTTTGCCAGGACGATCCCCCCTTCGTCGGTCGGCGGCCGGCACGATCGTTGCGATTCTCGCAGCGCTCGTGCTGGCCGCCGATCAGTTCGTGAAGTACCTCACGGTCGAGAACCTGCCCCTGCAGGAGCCCGTTCCGGTTCTCGGTGAGTTCCTTCAGCTGTACTACGTGCGCAACCCCGGTGCCGCCTTCTCGCTCGGCTCGGATGTCACGTGGATCTTCACCATCGCGCTCGCTGTCGTCGCCGCGGTGATCGTGTGGAAGGCCTTCGGTCTGAGGTCGCGCCTCTGGGCCGTCGTGCTCGGATGCCTGCTCGGCGGGGTGCTGGGAAACCTCACCGACCGCCTCCTGCGTGAGCCCGGCTTCCCCATGGGGCATGTCGTCGACATGATCTCGATGCCGTGGATGATGCCGGCGATCTTCAACATCGCCGACATCTTCATCGTCACCGGAATGATCTCGGTGGCGCTCCTGGTCGTCGTGGGCCTCCGTTTCGACGGGACTCGCGAGCGCGACCACGCGCCCGTCGAGAACGACGAGCAGGCCGAAGCCGCCGCCGTCGCCGATGAGACGCCGCACGTCAGGGGTGAGCGCGGCGACTCCGACGCCGCGGCCGGCGCGACCGCATCGGACGGTCGCTGACCGTGGAGTCGCGCTCGCTCCCCGTCCCGGACGGGCTCGACGGAACGCGCGTCGATGCCGCCCTCGCGAAGATGCTCGGATTCTCGCGCACCTTCGCCGCCGAGGTCGCCGCTGCCGGCGGTGTGCGCCTCGACGGGGCCGTGCTCGACAAGTCCGATCGCCTCCGCGGCGGCGGATGGCTCGACGTGGAGTGGAAGCCGAAGGAGGAGCCGCGGATCGTGCCGATCGCGGTTCCCGAGCTCGGCATCGTGTACGACGATGATGACATCGTCGTGGTCGACAAGCCGACGGGAGTCGCGGCTCATCCCTCCCTGGGGTGGGAGGGGCCGACCGTGGTCGGCGCTCTCGCCGCAGCGGGCTTCCGCATCTCGACGAGCGGGGCACCCGAGCGCAAGGGAGTCGTGCACCGCCTCGACGTGGGCACCAGCGGATTGATGGTGGTCGCGAAGAGCGAGACCGCGTACACGGCGCTCAAGCATGCGTTCAAGGAACGGACCGTCGAGAAGATCTACCACGCGGTCGTCCAGGGACACCCCGACCCGCTGGCCGGGACCATCGACGCCCCGATCGGACGCCACCCGAACCACTCGTGGAAGTTCGCGGTGACGCCCGACGGCAAGCCTTCGGTGACGCACTACGAGACCCTCGAGGCGTTCCCGGGAGCGTCACTGCTCGAGATCCATCTCGAGACCGGGCGCACGCATCAGATCCGCGTGCACATGGCCGCTCACCGGCATCCGTGCGTGGGCGATCCGCTCTACGGTGCGGACCCGACACTGTCGGCACGGCTCGGTCTCTCGCGGCAGTGGCTCCACGCGCACCGGCTGGGCTTCGCCCATCCGACCACGGGTGACTGGGTGCAGTTCGAGTCCGGATACCCGGCGGATTTCCAGCACGCCCTGGACGTCCTGCGCGGCGACTGAAGGCCCTGGCGTCCCGCCGGTCGCCGAGGCACACTGGTCGCATGAGTGCGATCGAGGTGGTGCCCGCGACCGGATTCGATGACGTCGCGACGCTGGTCGGACCCAAGAAGCCGACGTCGAACGTGTGCTTCTGTCTCAGCTACCGCATCGGCAGCAAGGAGAACGTCGCGCTCCGAGGGCCGGCACGTGCCGACCGGATGCGGGAACTGTGCCGACTGGACCCTCCTCCCGGCGTCATCGCGCGCCTCGACGATGAGCCTGTCGGATGGGCGGCGCTGCATCCGCGTCGCGAGACGAGCTTCGCTCGGAACAGACTCATCCCGCATGTCGACGATCTCGACGTCTGGTCGCTGTGGTGCATCCGCGTTCGTCCCGGCCATCGGAGGCAGGGCATCTCCCATGCCCTGGTCTCCGGCGCCGTCGCGTACGCGAAGAAACGGGGAGCTCCCGCCGTCGAGGCATATCCCGTCGACAACGACGGTGCCACGGTGAATCTGACGATGGCGTACGTGGGCACCCGGAAGCTGTTCGAGGACGCGGGCTTCGAGAAGGCCGCGGACACGGGCTCTGTTCTGGACGGCTTTCCGAGGGTGCTGATGCGCCTCGATCTGCGGTGAGCGAGCCGCTCCGCATCGGGCCGGAGGGTGACCTGCGGGCCTCGGGTGTCCGACGTCGAAAGTAGACTCGAACCATGGCATCAGACTCCTTCGTCCACCTGCATGTCCACAGCGAGTACTCGATGCTGGACGGCGCGGCGAAGATCGGCGCGATGACGCAGGCGGCCGCCGACTACGGCATGCCGGCCATCGCGGTGACCGATCACGGCAACACGTTCGCGGCCTTCGAGTTCTACAAGGCGGCGAACGCCGCAGGCGTCAAGCCCATCGTCGGACTCGAGGCGTACGTCACCCCCGGTACACACCGCAGCGACAAGTCGCGCGTGCAGTGGGGATCGCCCGATCAGAAGAGTGATGACGTCTCGGGTTCCGGTGCGTACACCCACATGACGATGTGGAGCCAGAGCACCGAGGGCATGCACAACCTCTTCCGACTCAGCTCGCTGTCGAGCATGGAGGGGTACTACTTCAAGCCGCGCATGGACCGCGAGCTGCTGCAGACCTACGGCAAGGGGCTGATCGCGACGACCGGCTGCCCCTCGGGCGAGGTGCAGACACGCCTGAGGCTGGGGCAGTACGACGCGGCCAGGGCCGCCGCCGCGGAGTTCCAGGACATCTTCGGCAAGGAGAACTACTTCGCCGAGATCATGGACCACGGCCTCTCCATCGAGCGGCGGGTCATGACCGATCTTCTGAGGCTGTCGAAAGACCTCGGCATCCCGCTGGTCGCGACGAACGACTCGCACTACACGCATCAGCACGAAGCCGATGCGCATGCGGCGCTACTCTGCGTGCAGTCCGGCTCGACGCTCGACGACCCGAATCGGTTCAAGTTCGACGGCGACGGGTATTACATCAAGACCGCCGCCGAGATGCGGCAGATGTTCCGCGACCACCCCGAGGCGTGCGACAACACGCTGCTCATCGCCGAGCGCTGCGAGGTCGAGTTCAACACGGCGGCGAACTTCATGCCGCGCTTCCCCGTGCCCGACGGCGAGACCGAGGACAGCTGGCTCATCAAGGAGGTCGAGGCGGGCCTGCACTACCGGTATCCCGCGGGCATCCCCGACAAGGTCCGCAAGCAGGCGGAGTACGAGACCGGCATCATCCTGCAGATGGGCTTCCCCGGTTACTTCCTCGTGGTCGCCGACTTCATCAACTGGGCCAAGGACAACGGCATCCGGGTGGGTCCCGGACGTGGTTCCGGTGCAGGATCCATGGTCGCCTACGCGATGAAGATCACCGACCTCGATCCCCTCGAGCACGGTCTCATCTTCGAGCGGTTCCTCAACCCCGATCGCGTCTCCATGCCCGACTTCGACGTCGACTTCGACGACCGTCGCCGTGGCGAGGTCATCGACTACGTCACCGCGAAGTACGGCTCGGAGCGCGTCGCCCAAATCGTCACCTACGGAACCATCAAGTCGAAGCAGGCGCTCAAGGACGCCGGTCGCGTGCTCGGATTCCCGTTCAGCATGGGCGAGCGTCTGACCAAGGCGATGCCGCCCCCCGTGATGGGTAAGGACATGCCGCTCGACGGCATGTTCGACTCGGCTCATCCCCGCTACAAGGAGGCGAGCGAGTTCCGGGCGCTGATCGACACCGACCCCGAGGCGAAGACGG
The DNA here is from genome assembly GCF_022627955.1 of Microbacterium sp. C5A9. GTDB lineage: Bacteria > Actinomycetota > Actinomycetes > Actinomycetales > Microbacteriaceae > Microbacterium. The sequence goes on along the minus strand of NZ_JABXGD010000008.1, from coordinate 166,295 downwards.
TCTTCGACCGCGCGCTGGGACTCGAGGGGCTGAAGCGGCAGTGGGGCGTCCACGCCGCCGGTGTGATCATGTCGTCCGAGCCGCTGCTGGACATCATCCCGATCATGCGGCGCGAGCAGGACGGCCAGATCGTCACGCAGTTCGACTATCCGTCGTGCGAGACGCTCGGCCTCATCAAGATGGACTTCCTGGGGCTCCGCAACCTCACGATCATCTCCGACGCCCTCGACAACATCCGCACGAACCGGGGGGAGGAGCTCGACCTCGAGCACCTCGAACTCGACGACCGCGGGGCATACGACCTCCTCGGCAGGGGCGAGTCGCTCGGTGTCTTCCAGCTCGACGGCGGGCCGATGCGATCGCTGATGCGGTTGATGAAGCCCGACAACTTCGGTGACATCTCGGCGCTCATCGCCCTGTATCGCCCGGGCCCCATGGGAGCGAACTCGCACACGAACTACGCGCTGCGCAAGAACGGCATGCAGCCGATCACGCCTATCCATCCCGAGTTCACGGAGTCGCTCGCCGACATCCTCGACGAGTCCTACGGCCTGATCATCTATCAGGAGCAGGTCATGGCGATCGCCCAGCGCGTGGCCGGGTTCTCACTCGGACAGGCCGACATCCTCCGGCGCGCCATGGGCAAGAAGAAGAAGTCCGAGCTGGACAAGCAGTTCGAGGGCTTCCAGGCGGGAATGCACGCGAACGGGTATTCCGACGGGGCCGTCAACGCGCTCTGGGAGATCCTGCTCCCGTTCTCCGACTACGCCTTCAACAAAGCGCACTCCGCCGCCTACGGGCTCGTGTCCTACTGGACCGCCTACCTCAAGTCGCATTACCCCGCCGAGTACATGGCGGCGCTCCTCACGAGCGTCGGCGACTCGAAGGACAAGATGGCGCTCTACCTCAACGAGTGCCGTCGAATGGGCATCAAGGTCCTGCCGCCCGACGTGTCCGAATCCATCAACTACTTCGCGGCCGTCGGCGACGACATCCGATTCGGCCTCGGTGCGGTCCGCAACGTCGGCAGCAACGTGGTCGACGGAATCGTCAAGGCGCGCAAGGACCAGCGGTTCACCTCGTTCCATCACTTCCTCGACACGGTGCCGTTGCACGTCTCCAACAAGCGCACCGTCGAGTCGCTGATCAAGGCAGGTGCCTTCGACTCCATGGGCGACACGCGTCGCGCGCTCATCGAGGTGCACGAGGATGCCGTCGAGGCGGCGGTGGACCGCAAGCGCAATGAGGCCCAGGGCGCGATCGGCTTCGACTTCGACAGCCTGTACGACGGCATGGACGAAGTCGCGCCGGCGAAGGTCCCCGCGCGACCGGAGTGGATCAAGAAGGACAAGCTCGCGTTCGAGCGGGAGATGCTCGGCCTCTACGTCTCTGATCACCCGCTCGCGGGGCTCGAGGTGCCGCTCGCGAAGCACGCGTCCATCTCGATCCACGTCCTCAACAACTCGGAGGACATACAGGACGGCGATCAGGTGACGGTCGCCGGTCTCGTCACGAGTGTGCAGCACCGTGTGGCGAAGGCGAGCGGGAACCCGTACGGCATGATCACCGTCGAGGACTTCAACGGCGAGGTCACCGTGATGTTCATGGGCAAGACCTACACCGAGTTCCAGCACATCCTGCAGCAGGACTCGATCCTCGCGGTCCGCGGACGGGTCTCCCGCCGGGACGACGGGCTCAACCTCCACGCGCAGTCGGCGTTCGCGCCGGACGTCGGTTCGTTCGACGCCGCAGGTCCACTGGCGCTCGTGCTGGCCGAACAGCGGGCGACGGAGCGGGTGATGCACGACCTCGCCGAGGTGCTCCGCCGCCATGCCGGCGACACAGAGGTGATGTTGCGGGTGCACCGTGGCGGCACCGCCAAGGTGTTCGAAGTGCCGATGCCGGTGAAGGTCTCGGCCGACCTGTTCGGAGATCTGAAATCGCTTCTCGGCCCGAACTGCCTGGGGTGAATGCTGACGCCGGGTGACGCTCCTCGGAGCTGTCGCTCGGACTCCCCGGGTAATATCAGGACGCGTTGGGTGCAGGGCCCTCCAGGCGACGCACCGTGACGAAAGGATCATCCCTCATGAGCGCGGAATCCCCCTTCCCGAATGCCGATCCGTCGGGGTCCGACGACGACACCGTCGTCGACGAGGCGTCCGTCGACGAGGTCTTCTCCGACGACGACGGTGTGCTCTACGACGACGAGGTGACGCCGGAGTACGGCATCCTCGGGTTCACTCTGCGTGAGCTCCTCATCGTCGGCGGCTGGCTGGTCGCGTTCATCGCCTCGTTCTTCCCCTACTTCGGTGAATCCTCCATCTGGGGGAGCGGTCTGCATTGGATCCTTCCGATCGGTCTTCCCACGGTCGCGGTGTTCCTCATCGTCCTCCGCCGCTTCTCGCCCGACGGCATCCGCCGCGTCGGATCCCTGGGCATCGACCAGTTCGCGTCTGTCGCGTTCTCGGTGTCCGCGGTCTTCTGGCTCGCCGAGCTCTGGAACTCCGTCGCGGTCAGCATCGACCTCGGCGTGGTCGTGCTCAGCTGGAACGGCATCGTGCAGTTGATCGCCGCGCTCGCGCTCGTCGTGTTCACGGTCTTCGCCCCGCTCGTGCCCGGCCTCAAGGAGGACTTCCACGGCCGACTCGTGACCCTCGCGCACCGCAACGCGAATCCCGTGCGTCCCGTCATCGCGCGTCCGCGCCCTGTAATCGAACCCGAGGCCGTGCGAGACGAGGACGCTGATCCGGCGGCCGCTCCCGTCGTCGAACCCGACCAGGATGCGACCGCGGCTCCTGTCGTCCACGACGAGTCCGTTCTGACCGCTGCCGACGCGTCTGCGTCTGCGGTGACCGCCGCCCCCGAGCCTCCGGTCGCGGGCGCCCTGCGGTCGAATCGACTCGACCCCGAGCTGTCGGGGGAGCAGGCGACCGACGAGGTCGCCCGTCTCGACCTGGCGGAACAGGTCCCGCTGGCCTCGCACGCCTCCGGCGGAGACACGGGCACCGAGAACGCCACGTCGGACGAGGCATACGTTCCCACCTACTCCCGGCGATCCTGGAACCAGGAGCCCGAGATCGTGTCGGACACGGGCAGCATCGAGTCTCTGATGGGAGCGACGGCGCAAGAGGTCGGCGCCCCGCACTCGGTGGACAGCGCCCAGCACGACACACTCGACCAGCACGAGACACTCGATCAGCGTGGCACTGCCGATCGACACGACGCGTTCGATCAGCACGACGCCGACGCAGCCGAGACGACGGTGCTTCCGACGATCGACGACTCCCGCTCCTCCGACGGCGACGCGTGGCGCGAGACCGAGGCGGCGCAGCCGTTCTGGATCCTCGCCCCGACCGACCGCGACGTGCACGACGAGCGCGGCGACGCCCTCTTCCGCATCGGGCCGAGCGCGTGGGTCCTCGTGATCGAGGACCGCGGCGGCGCCTACGTCGTTCGCGACGACCACGGCCGCATCGGCTATCTGCACGACATCGAAGACATCACGAAGGGCTGATTGTGCGCACCATCGATCTGCGGGGGCGCGAGCTCTCGCCGGCTGACATGCTCGCGGCCGTGCCGCGTGCGACCCAGGCCCGCGCCGAGGCGCTCGACACCGCCGCACGCATCGTCGACGACGTGCAGCAGCGCGGGGCGACGGCGCTGCGTGAGCAGGCCGAGCGATTCGACCGCGTCACCGGGCATGACCTGCGTGTGCCGGCCGAGCACATCGCCGAGGCGATCGAGTCGTTGCAGCCGGAGATCCGCGCGGCCCTCGAAGAGGCCATCCGCCGCGTGCGGCTCGCCTCCGCCGCGCAGGTACCGGATCCCCGGGTCACCGAGATCGGCGCGGGAGCCGTCATCACTCAGCGCTGGCAGCCGGTGCACCGGGTCGGTGTCTACATTCCCGGTGGAAAGGCCGTCTATCCGTCGAGCGTGGTCATGAACGTCGTGCCCGCGCAGGTCGCCGGCGTCGAACAGATCGCCCTCGCCTCACCGCCTCAGCACGACCAGGGCGGGCGCGTGCACCCGGCGATCCTGGCGGCCGCAGGTCTGCTCGGCGTCACCGAGGTCTATGCGATGGGCGGCGCCGGTGCCATCGGCGCCTTCGCGCACGGCGTCGAGAGCATCGGCCTCGACCCCGTCGACGTCGTCTCCGGGCCGGGGAACAACTACGTCGCCTCGGCGAAGCGCGCTGTCGCGGGCGTCGTCGGCACGGATTCCGAAGCCGGCGCCACCGAGATCCTCGTGGTGGCGGACGCGGCGGCGGATGCCCGGCTGGTCGCGGCCGACCTCGTGAGCCAGGCCGAACACGACGAGCAGGCCTCGGCGGTGCTCGTCACCGACTCGGAAGAGCTTGCAGAGCGTGTCGCCCGCGAAGTCGACCGTCAGACCGCAGCGACGCGCCACGCATCCCGGGTCGCGGCCGCGATCGACGGTCCGCAGTCGGCGATCGTCCTCGTCGACGACCGCGCCGGAGCGACCGCCTTCAGCAATGCCTACGCGCCGGAGCACCTCGAACTCCACCTCGTCGACGCCGAGCAGGCCGCCGCCTCGTTCACGAGCGCGGGAGCGGTCTTCGTGGGGGAGAACACCCCGGTGAGCCTCGGTGACTACATGGCCGGGAGCAACCACGTGCTGCCGACCGGCGGCCAAGCACGGTATGCACCGGGTCTGGGCGCGTACACGTTCCTGCGGCCGCAGCAGGTGATCTCGTACGACCGAGCCGCCCTCGCCGCAGTCCGTGACGGCGTCGTCGCGCTCGCGAACACCGAGGTGCTGCCTGCGCACGGTGAGGCGATCGAGGCGCGGTTCACCGCGTAGGATCGGTCAGATGCACTGCCCCTTCTGCCGTCACTCGGACTCTCGGGTCATCGATTCCCGCACCAGCGACGACGGTCTGTCGATCCGCCGACGACGCCAGTGTCCGGAATGCGGTGGTCGTTTCACGACGACGGAGACCGCGAGCCTGAACGTGATCAAGCGCTCGGGGGTCATGGAGCCGTTCAGTCGCGAGAAGGTCATCTCCGGGGTGCGCAAGGCCTGCCAGGGGCGACCCGTCACGGAAGCCGACCTCGCGATCCTCGCCCAGCGCGTCGAAGAGGCGGTCCGGCAGACCGGGGTCTCGCAGCTCGACACGAATGAGATCGGGCTGGCGATCCTCGGCCCGCTCCGCGATCTCGACGAGGTCGCCTACCTGCGGTTCGCGAGCGTCTATCAGGCGTTCGACTCGCTCGAGGACTTCGAGAGCGCCATCACCGACCTCCGTGCGGATCACGTGAAGCGGGAGCCGGTCGAGCGGTAATCTGGCAGGGATGTATCCGCTGCTCTTCCGCGCTGTCCTGTCGCGCTTCGATCCCGAGTTCGCCCATCACGCCGGCATGGCGGTGATTCGTGTTCTCGGTACGCCGCCCTTCTCCTGGGCGACCCGTGCCGTCACGAAGCCGGATCCGTCGCTGCGGGTCGAGACGCTCGGACTCACCTTCCCGTCGCCGTTCGGTGTCGCTGCGGGCTTCGACAAGAACGCGGTCGGCGTGCGCGGGCTCGCCGCGCTCGGCTTCGGCCACGTCGAGGTCGGTACCCTCACCGCGATCCCGCAGGAGGGCAACCCCCGACCTCGTCTCTTCCGGCTGGTCGCGGATCGCGCCGTGATCAACCGGATGGGGTTCAACAACCGCGGGGCCCATGCCGCGGCACGACGCCTCGCGAAGCTCCGCCGTGGCGCTCCCGACACGGTGGTCGGCGTGAACATCGGCAAGAGCCGGGTGGTCGACGTCGAGCACGCGACCGACGACTACGTCGCCTCGGCCACCGCGCTCGCACCGCTCGCGGACTACCTCGCGGTCAACGTCTCGTCGCCGAACACGCCCGGACTCCGCGGGCTCCAGGCGGTCGAGACCCTGGCGCCGCTTCTGCGGGCCGTGCGCGAAGCCTCGGGGGAAACCCCGCTCCTCGTCAAGATCGCTCCCGACCTCTCCGATGACGAGATCGTCGCCATCGCGCAGCTCGCGGTCGCCGAAGGACTCGCCGGGATCATCGCGCACAACACCACCATCAGTCGCGAGGGTCTGATCACCGACGCATCGGTCGTCGAGGCGGCCGGCGCCGGTGGACTCTCGGGAGCTCCGCTGAAGAAGCGCTCCCTCGAGGTGCTCCGCCTCGTCCGAGGCGCGGTGCCCTCCGAATTCTGCGTGATCGCGGTCGGCGGCGTCGAGACGCCCTCCGACGTGCAGGAGCGGCTCGATGCGGGCGCCACGCTCGTCCAGGGCTACACCGCGTTCCTCTATCGGGGACCGTTCTGGGGGCGCGAGATCAACCGCGGCCTCGTCCGTCGCTGAGACGGCGTCGACGCATGAGAAAGGCGTCCGACGCTCCACGGAGCATCGGACGCCTTTCGTCGTGTCATGCGGATCAGTCGGGGTACTGACCGCGCTTGACCTGAGGCTTGGGCAGACGCATGAACCGCATCTGCAGCGAACGCATCGCCGCGTACCAGCCGAGGCCGCGCTCCATGCGCTCCTTGCCGAACTTCGCCGAGATCTTGCGCTTCACCCGCATGCCGAGCAGGATCATGCCGCCGATCGCGAGGATCAGGTAGGCCATCATCACGAGGTACGCCCAACCCGCAACGGCGAATCCGGCGATGGCGAGGCTCGGCGGCAGGAGGGAGATGAGGATCACGAGCACCATGACGCCCATCACGAACTCGGCGGGCTGCCACGACGCATCCACGTAGTCGCGGACCCAGCGACGCTGCGGTCCCTTGTCGCGCGCCGGGAGGTACTTCTCCTCGCCGGCCGCGAGACCGGCCTGAGCACGGTTGCGTCGCTCGTTCAGTTCGGCGCGCGCGGCGGCCTTGGCCTCTTTGGTGTTGGCCACGAGGGGACGGCGGCGTGCCGCCTCCTGCTCCGCGCGGGTCGGCGTCGCGCGTCCCTTGCCCGCGGTGGGCGTCTCGGGGGCGTCGTCGTTCGTCGAAGGAGTGGAGGGGGAAGTGGCCACGAGGTTCCTCGGTTCGGGTGAAGGCGGATCACCTTAAGATTACTCGCATGACTTCTCCTGCTCAGCCCGGTGCCCAGAATCTCTCCAGCGATCGCGAGCCCGCCGTCCTCGAAGCCGTGGCGACCGGTCACCCCGCGGCACTGAGCGATCTGGGACAGCTCGTGCGCATTCCGGGCATGGCATGGCCCGCGTTCGATCAGACGCAGCTCGAGCGCAGCTCCGAGGCCGTCGCGGCACTCGCCGAGGGGACGGGCGTCTTCGACGACGTCCGCATCCTGCGCGCGGCGATCCCCGGCACCGACGAGGTGGGGCAGCCCGCCGTGCTCGCGACCCGCGCCGCACGCAACGGCAAGCCGACGATCCTCCTCTACGCCCACCACGACGTGCAGCCTCCCGGAGACGACGCCCTCTGGGAGACCCCGCCGTTCGAGCCGACCGTCCGTGACGGTCGGCTGTACGGTCGCGGCGCGGCCGACGACAAGGCGGGGATCATGGCGCACATCGCGTCGATCCGGGCCGTCGCCGAGGCGATCGGCGACGATCTCGAACTCGGCATCGCGATGTTCATCGAGGGGGAAGAGGAGTACGGCTCCCGTTCGTTCGCCCAGTTCCTCGCCGACAACAAGGACGCGCTGCGTGCGGATGCGATCGTGGTCGCGGACTCGGGGAACTGGGATTCCGTGACGCCGGGGCTCACGGTCTCGCTGCGCGGAAATGCGCGGTTCACGGTGCGTGTGCGGACCCTCGATCACGCATCGCACTCCGGGATGTTCGGTGGGGCGGTGCCCGACGCGATGATGGCGACGGTGCGGATGCTCTCCACGCTGTGGAACGAGGACGGCTCCGTGGCGGTCGAGGGATTGGTCGAGCGCGACGCGGCGACTCCGGACTACACCGAAGACACGCTTCGCGATGAGGCCGGGCTCCTCGCGGGGGTGTCGCCGATCGGCGACGGGACGATCCTGAGCCGCATCTGGAACAAGCCGTCCGTCACCGTGATCGGCATCGACGCCACGAGCGTCGCGGCGGCGTCGAACACGCTCCTGCCCGAGGTGAGCGTGGTCATCAGCGCGCGCGTCGCGCCGGGACAGTCCGGAGAGGACGCGTACGCCGCTCTGGAGGCGCACCTTCGCGCGAACGCCCCGTTCGGTGCGGAGCTCACCTTCTCCGATGTGGACCTCGGCAACGGGTTCCTCGTCGACACCAGCGGCTGGGCCGTGGCCCTCACGCGCGACGCGATGCGCGACGGGTACGGGGTGGCCCCGGTCGATCTCGGCGTCGGGGGATCCATCCCGTTCATCGCCGACCTCGTCCGCGAGTTCCCCGACGCGCAGATCCTGGTCACGGGGGTGGAGGATCCGCACTCCCGCGCGCACAGCCCGAACGAGTCGCTGCACCTCGACACCTTCCGACACGCCGTGACGACCGAGGCCCTGCTGCTCTCCCGGATGAACGACATCGTCATCTGATCCGAGCGGATCGGGTCCACACCGACCCCACCCGCCCCGCAGTCGACGACGCGGGGTAAAATCGAGCTACCTGCCGTGCGAGCGGCCCGTCACAAGGAGCGACATGAGCGACACCACACTGACTTCCGCAGAGACCACTCAGGCGCACGGCGTGAAGCTGACCGACGCCGCCGCCGTCAAGGTCAAGAACCTCCTCGAGCAGGAAGGCCGCGACGACCTCCGTCTGCGCGTCGCCGTCCAGCCCGGCGGATGCTCCGGCCTGATCTACCAGCTCTACTTCGACGAGCGTTTCCTCGAGGGTGACGAGACCGTCGACTTCGACGGTGTCGAGGTCATCATCGACAACATGAGCGTGCCGTACCTCGACGGCGCATCGATCGACTTCAAGGACACGATCTCGGAGCAGGGCTTCACGATCGACAACCCGAACGCCGCGGGCAGCTGCGCCTGCGGAGACAGCTTCCACTGATCCGTTCGACCTCGCCAACCTGCGTGGTTGGCATGAATCAGGTGTGAGGTTGCCCTAGACTTGGGTTTGCCCTGTCCGCAATCTGAAAGGTGCATCGTGCCCTCGAAACGCCGCCTTCGTTGGGCCGCCCTCCCTGTGGGAGTCGCGGCAGCCGTGGCCCTGGCGGGATGTACTCCCACCGAGCTCCATGGCTACCTCCCGGGGTTCGTAGAGGACGGTACCGCCGCTACAAACCAGACCGACCGTGTCGCGTCGCTCTGGGTGAACTCCTGGATCGTCCTCCTCGCTGTGGGCGTCATCACCTGGGGTCTGATGGCCTGGGCCGCGATCGCGTACCGACGCCGCAAGGGCCAGACCGGCCTTCCGGTGCAGATGCGGTACAACATGCCGATCGAGATCTTCTACACGATCGTGCCGCTGATCCTCGTCCTCGGGATGTTCTTCTTCACGGCGCGGGATCAGACCGCGATCGAGGCGAAGTGGGACGACCCCGACGTCGAGATCACCGCCATCGCGAAGCAGTGGGCATGGGACTTCCAGTACGACGGCGAAGAGGACGACAACGCCGACGCCGTGTGGACCATGGGCATCCAGGCTCAGCCCGATGCCGACGGCAACATCGACCAGGAGCAGCTGCCGACGCTGGTGCTCCCCGTCGACAAGAAGGTCACGATCGACCTCCAGTCGCGTGACGTCATCCACTCCTTCTGGATCATCGACTTCCTGTACAAGAAGGACATGTACATCGGCAAGGACAACTCCTGGTCCTTCATCCCGACCCGTGTCGGCGAGTACGCCGGTAAGTGCGCCGAGCTCTGCGGCGAGTACCACTCGATGATGCTCTTCAACGTGAAGGTCGTCGAACAGGACGAATACGACGCCTACCTCGAGTCGCTCGAGCAGGCCGGAAACACGGGCGACATCACCGACGCGTACGACCGTCTGGCGAACTACCCCGGCACCACCGCGCAGAACGACTCCGAAGAAGGAGAGGAGTAAGCCATGTCGACGACTGAAGCACCCCGCACCGACGAGGCCCCTCGCTCCCGTCCGTCCGCACTGCCCGCCCGCCAGGCCGCTCTGATGAGCTCCTCGCGTGTCGAGCAGAAGGGCAACATCGTCGTCAAGTGGATCACCTCCACCGACCACAAGACGATCGGGTACATGTATCTGATCGCGTCGGTGCTGTTCTTCCTCCTCGGCGGCGTGATGGCCCTCGTGATCCGCGCAGAGCTGTTCGCTCCCGGGATGCAGATCATCCCGACCAAGGAGCAGTACAACCAGCTGTTCACGATGCACGGCACGATCATGCTCCTCATGTTCGCGACGCCGCTCTTCGCGGGGTTCGCGAACGCGATCCTGCCCCTCCAGATCGGCGCGCCCGACGTGGCGTTCCCGCGTCTGAACGCTTTCGCCTTCTGGCTCTTCCTCTTCGGCTCGACGATCGCCGTCGCCGGGTTCCTCACGCCGCAGGGCGCTGCCTCGTTCGGCTGGTTCGCCTATCAGCCGCTCGCGAGCGCGTCCTTCTCGCCGGGAGCCGGTGGAAACCTCTGGATGCTGGGTCTCGGCATCTCCGGTTTCGGAACGATCCTCGGTGCCGTGAACTTCATCACGACGATCATCACGATGCGCGCTCCGGGCATGACGATGTGGCGCATGCCGATCTTCACGTGGAACACGCTCATCACGAGCCTCCTGATCCTCATGGCCTTCCCGGTCCTGGCCGCCGCGATCTTCGCCGCCGGTGCCGACCGCGTCCTCGGCGCACACATCTACGACCCCGCGAACGGCGGCGTGCTCCTCTGGCAGCACCTGTTCTGGTTCTTCGGTCACCCTGAGGTGTACATCATCGCGCTGCCGTTCTTCGGAATCGTCTCGGAGATCTTCCCGGTCTTCAGCCGCAAGCCGATCTTCGGTTACAAGACCCTGGTCTACGCGACGATCGCGATCGCCGCTCTCTCCGTGGCCGTGTGGGCACACCACATGTACGTCACCGGATCCGTGCTGCTGCCGTTCTTCGCCCTGATGACGATGCTGATCGCGGTGCCGACGGGCGTGAAGATCTTCAACTGGATCGGAACGCTCTGGCGAGGTTCCGTGACCTTCGAGACCCCGATGGTCTTCGCCCTCGGCTTCCTCGTGTCGTTCGTCTTCGGTGGTCTGACGGGTGTCATCCTCGCGGCTCCTCCGCTCGACTTCGCGCTGTCGGACTCCTACTTCGTCGTGGCGCACTTCCACTACGTCGTCTTCGGAACCGTCGTGTTCGCGATGTTCGCTGGCTTCTACTTCTGGTGGCCCAAGTGGACCGGACGCATGCTCAACGAGCGTCTCGGCTACGTGCACTTCTGGATGCTCTTCATCGGCTTCCACATGACCTTCCTCATCCAGCACTGGCTGGGCGTCGACGGCATGGTGCGTCGCTACGCGGACTACTCCGCGGCCGACGGCTGGACCTGGGGCAACCAGGTGTCGACGATCGGAGCGATCATCCTCGGTGCGTCGATGCTGCCGTTCTTCCTGAACGTCTGGATCACGTCCCGCAAGGCGCCGAAGGTCACCGTCAACGACCCGTGGGGTTACGGCGCATCGCTCGAGTGGGCGACGTCCTGCCCGCCCCCGCGTCACAACTTCACGTCGATCCCGCGCATCCGCAGCGAGCGTCCGGCATTCGACCTGAACCACCCGGAGGCGGCGGAGTTCACCACCACCGTCCCCGGCGAGCGAGAGGGCCACTGAGCCATGCGCGACAACGTCATCCTCTGGTGGGTCCTGACCGCCTTCTTCGCCCTGGTCGGTGTCGTCTACACCGGCTGGCACATCCTCGCGACGCCGGCGGACAACTTCGCCGCGCGGATCGAGTGGGTGGGAACCGTGGCGCTGTTCTTCGCAGCGTTCATGGGCGCGATGATCGCGTTCTACCTGGACCGCACGCACAAGGCGCAGAACGGTGAGCTGCCGGAAGACATCCTCACCAGCGACATCGACGACGGCGACCCCGAGCTGGGCGAGTTCAGCCCGTGGTCCTGGTGGCCGCTCGTGCTCGCGGGCTCGGCTGCGGTCTTCGTGGTCGGTCTGGCCGTCGGTCACTTCCTGCTCCCGATCGGTCTCGCGATCTTCGTCGTGGCGATCGTCGGCTGGGTGTACGAGTACTACCGCGGCAACTTCGCCCGCTGAGACACCGACGCACGAGAGAGGCCCCCGGGATTCGTCCCGGGGGCCTCTCTCGTGCGTCGTGTCCGTCAGGCGCGGGTGCGGATGCGAGCGATCCCGGTGAGCGGATCCACGGGGCGTCGGTGGATGCCGTCGGCATCCGCGACCGGATAGCCCTCGCGGACCCAGTACTCGAACCCGCCGATCATCTCGCGGACGTCGTAGCCGAGCTTCGCGAACTCCAGGGCCCCCTTGGCTCCGGCGTTGCATCCGGGGCTCCAGCAGTAGACGACGACGGAGGCGCCGACGGGGATCTCCTGGGGCGCGCGTGCGGCGATCTCGCTGTAGTGCATGTGCACCGCTCCTGCGATGCGGCCCTGGGCCCAGGCGGCCTCGGAGCGCACGTCGACGATGACGGGGCTGTCATCGGACGACAGCGCGGCGTAGGCGTCGCTGGCGTCGGTCTCGTACGCGAGTCTGGCGGCGAAGTAGTCAGCACGATCGATCATGACGCCAGCCTAGGAGAGACGATGCGCGGTGCGCCGTCGTCATCCGGACGTCGGCGCACCGGTTCCTGCCAGTCTGCGTGGGGGCCTCACAGCTCCGCTGTCATCTGCACGCGGCGTCCGTAGCGATCGAGTCCCAGTCCGGCCTCCGTCTCGACGAGTCCGCGCTGGAAGGCCGTCTCGGGCAGGCTCTCGAGAAACCCGCAGGACGCGTAGAACGGCGCGTTCCAGGGCACCTCCGCATAGGTCCGCAGGGTGATGCGCGTATAGCCGCGCTCGCGCGCCTCGCGGAGCGCGGCGTCGACGAGGAGGCGTCCGAATCCCTGACGCCCCGAGGAGGGGAGCACCGAGAGCTGCTCGAGATGGGCATGTCCGTCCGCATCGAGGACATGGACGAAGCCGACGGGGGAGGAGTCGTCGGGATCCTCGAGGATCAGCACGAAGCCGGGCGCTCCCAATCGTTCGAGCGCATCTCCGGCCGGCGGCCACTCCGGCGCGCCGAGACTGTCGGTCAGGAGCGCATCGGCTTGTGTCTCGATCATCCGGATGATCTGCGCATCATCGGCTGCGGCTGAGCGGATCACGGCGGTCATCGGGGATCCTCCGCGATCGCGGCGACAGCTTCGATCTCGACGAGCTGGTGATCGTAGCCCAGCACCGTCACGCCCAGGAGGGTGCTCGGGACGTCGTGCGAGCCGAAGCCCTCGTGAATCACATCCCAGGCGGTCACGAGGTCGGCCTGGCTCGTCGACGCGACGAGCACACGCGTGCTGATGACGTCGGTCAGTGCGGCGCCGCTGGCCCGAAGCGCCTCCTGCAGCGTCTCCATGCATCGTGCGGCCTGCGCGGCGTAGTCACCCGGGGCGGTGGTGGTGCCGTCGTCTTCGAGTGGGCAGGAGCCGGCGAGGAAGATCAGCCGCGAGCCGGCGGGTGCGGTCGCCGCGTAGGCATAGGGGGCGGCGGCGAGGTCGGTCGAACGGATGAGTTGGACTGCGGAGCTCATGATCCGATCCTTCCATGCCGACATGAGAGGCGCCCGGACACGCGAAAGGCCCTGTCCGAGACGGACAGGGCCTTTCGACGGGGGAGCGGCGTGCTTACTCGCCCTCCTCCGACTTCTTCTTGCGGGGCTTCTTCACCGGCTCGGTCGAGATGACCGTGCTGGGGGTGTTCGGCGTCTCGTCGACGTGCGTCTCATCCACGGTCAGAGGCGCATCCGGGAACCCTGCACGCTCGTGCGCGCCCTGGATCTCCGCGGCCTCTGTCTCGTCGTTGTGCGCGGTGACGTGGTGCTGGTGCGCATCCGCGGCCTCGACCTCTGCCTGCGTGAGCGGAGCGAGACGGTCTTCGAAGAACCACCGAGACACGGAGGACCGCAGGTTCTCGGTCCACGAGATGCGTCCCTTCGCGTTGGGGCGCACGACGAGCGGCTCGTAGCCGTCGACATCGATGAGCTTCCAGCGGTCGTACTTGTCGACCGGCTGGTGCACCTCGATGAACTCGCCGCCGGGAAGGCGGACGATGCGTCCGGACTCGTACCCGTGGAGCACGATCTCGCGGTCCTTCTTCTGCAGCGCGATCGCGATGCGCTTCGTGACGAAGTAGCCGAGGATCGGTCCGACGAAGAGCAGCGCCTGGAGCGTGTGGATGACACCCTCCATCGTCAGCATGAAGTGCGTCGCGATGAGGTCGGAGGATGCTGCAGCCCACAGCACGGCGTAGAAGATGACGCCGGCCACGCCGATGGCGGTGCGGGTCGCGGCGTTGCGGGGACGCTGTGCGATGTGGTGCTCGCGCTTGTCGCCCGTGACCCACGCCTCGATGAAGGGGTAGATCGCGACGAGCACGATGAACAGGCCCAGCACGGCGACGGGCAGCAGGATCCCGAACGACCAGGTGTGGTTGAGGAACACGACGTCGAGGTTCGACGGGGCGAGTCGCAGCGCACCGTCGGCGAATCCGATGTACCAGTCAGGCTGGGTACCGGCGGACACGGGAGACGGGTCGTAGGGGCCGTAGTTCCAGATCGGGTTGATCTGGAAGAACGTCGCGATCAGCACGATCGTGCCGAACACGATGAACAGGTAGCCGCCCATCTTCGACATGTAGACCGGCATCATCGGGTAGCCCACGACGTTGTCGTTCGTGCGGCCGGGGCCGGCGAACTGCGTGTGCTTGTTGACGATCATCAGCATCAGGTGCACGACGATCAGGCCGATGACCAGCAGCGGCAGCAGCAGGATGTGCAGCGTGTAGAGGCGACCGACGATGTCGGTACCGGGGAACTCGCCGCCGAAGAGGAGGAACGAGATCCAGGTGCCGACGACCGGGAAGCCCTTGATCATGCCGTCGATGATGCGGAGGCCGTTGCCCGAGAGCAGGTCGTCGGGGAGCGAGTAGCCCGTGAAGCCCTCGGCCATCGCGAGGATGAACAGCACGAAGCCGATGACCCAGTTGAGCTCGCGCGGCTTGCGGAAGGCGCCCGTGAAGAAGACGCGCAGCATGTGCACGCCGATGCCGGCGACGAAGACCAGAGCGGCCCAGTGGTGGATCTGGCGGACCAGGAGACCACCGCGGAGGTCGAACGAGATGTGCAGGGACGACTCGAGGGCCGCCGACATCTCGATGCCGCGCATCGGGGCGTAGGCGCCGGTGTAGTGCGTCTCGACCATCGACGCCTGGAAGAAGAACGTCAGGAAGGTTCCGGAGAGGAACACGACGACGAAGCTCCACAGCGCGATCTCGCCGAGCATGAACGACCAGTGGTCGGGGAAGATCTTGCGTCCGAGCTCCTTGACGAAGCCGGAGATGCTGGTGCGCTCATCGATGTAGTTCGACGCGGCGCCGACGAATCGGCCGCCGAGAGGCGCCTTGTTGTCCTTGTCCTCTTTGGACAGCGTTGCGGTGCTCAATGGCGCTCCCAGAAGCTCGGGCCGACGGGCTCGGTGAAGTCACTGCGTGCGATGAGGTAGCCCTCGTCGTCGACGGTGATGGGCAGCTGCGGCAGCGGACGTGCGGCAGGTCCGAAGATGACCTTGGCGTGATCCGTGACGTCGAACTGCGACTGGTGGCAGGGGCAGAGGAGGTGGTGGGTCTGCTGCTCGTACAGTGCCACCGGGCAGCCGACGTGCGTGCAGACCTTCGAGTACGCGACGATGCCGTCGTACGACCAGTCCTTGCGGTCCTCGGCCTCGACGAGCTGCTCGGGGCGCAGGCGCATCATCAGCACGATGGCCTTCGCCTTCTCCTCGAGGTAGCCGTCGTGGTGGCTGAGGTCGGCGAGGTCCTCCGGGATGACGTGGAAGGCCGAGCCGAGCGTGACGTCCGCAGCGCGGATCGGAGTGCCGTCGGGGTCGCGCACCAGGCGCGCGCCCTTCTCCCACATCGTGTGCTTGAGCAGAGCGACAGGGTCACCGGCAGTCGGGTCGTCGGGGGTGCTGTGCGGAGCGAGCCCGCGGAAGAGGGTCACGCCGGGGATGATCGAGGCCACGATCGCCGCGAACAGCGAGTTGCGGATCATCGTGCGACGTCCGAAGCCGGACTCCTCGTTCGCCGTGGCGAAGGCCTCGACGACGGCTTCGCGGGTCGAGTCCTTGCCGCGCGTGGGGTGGCGGTGCTCGATGTGCTCCTTGTCGCTCATCAGCGCCTTGGACCAGTGGATCGCACCGATACCGATCGCAAGGAGCGCGAGCGAGATGCCGAGACCGATGAAGAGGTTGTTCTGACGGATGTCGATGAGCGCGCCGCTCTCGATGGGGAAGAGCATGTAGGCGGCGACCGCCCAGATGCTTCCTGCCAGCGAGAGATAGAACAGGGTGTAGACCGTGCGCTCCGCAGCCTTCTCAGCGCGCGGGTCCTTGTCGGTCATCCGCTCGCGGTGCGGCGGCAGCCCGGGGTTCTGCACGGGATCGCTGACTGCGACACCCAGCCCCGGAGAGGGCTGGTAGGCCCTGTCAAGAGCCTGCGAGTCGTCGTCGTGTGCCATGGTGCTCCTCGTACGTTCCTCTTCGATGAATAAGCGTCAGTTGGACTTCGCCGTGATCCACACGGTGATGGCGACGAGCGCGCCGATCCCGAAGATCCAGACGAACAGGCCCTCGGACACGGGGCCCAGCGAACCGAGCGAGAATCCGCCGATCTGCACCGACTGCTGCTGGTAGAGCAGCGCCGAGATGATGTCGCGCTTGTCCTCGTCGGACAGGTTCATGTCGCCGAAGACGGGCATGTTCTGGGGGCCGGTGACCATCGCGGCGTACATGTGCAGCGCGCTGGTCTCGGTCAGGGCCGGGGCGTACTTGCCCTCGGTGAGCGCACCACCCGCGGCGGCCACGTTGTGGCACATGGCGCAGTTGACGCGGAACAGCTCTGCGCCGTTCGCGACGTCGCCCTCGCCGTCGAGGATGTGCTCGTCGGGGAAGGTCGGGCCGGGAGCGGACTCCTGCACGAACGACGAGATCGCGAGGATCTGGTCTTCCGTGAACTGCGGCTCCTTCTGCGGTGCCTGCGGTCCCTGCATCTGCAGCGGCATGCGACCCGTGGAGAGCTGGAACTCCGTCGCGAGCTCGCCGACGCCGTAGAGGCTGGGGCCGTTGGCGGTGCCCTGCAGGTCGAGACCGTGACAGGTGGCGCAGTTCGCCTGGAACAGCTTCTCGCCGTCCTCGACGGTGAGCGTGCTCTCCGCAGCGGTCGTGGTGTCGGTCGCGGCGAACGCGGCCGATGCGCCAGCGTACACGGCGCCGGTGATCATGAGTCCTGCTCCGATGAGGGCGACCGCTGCCAGGGGGCTGCGGCGACCGTTCGAACGGCGCTTCTTCTCTCGTGCCATCTCGGGGATCAGCTCCGCTCTTATTTCAGGAAGTAGATAACGACGAACAGCACGATCCAGACGACGTCGACGAAGTGCCAGTAGTAGGACACCACGATCGAGGAGGTCGCCTCCTTGTGCCGGAAATTCTTGACGGCGTATGCGCGTCCGATGACGAGCAGGAACGCGATGAGACCGCCGGTGACGTGGAGGGCGTGGAAGCCGGTCGTCAGGTAGAACGCGGATGCGTAGGAGTCGGCGCTGATCGGCATGCCCTCAGCCACCAGAGTGGCGTACTCCCAGACCTGGCCTGCGACGAAGATCGAGCCGAGCGCGAAGGTGAGGAAGAACCACTCGACCATTCCCCAGCCGAAGAGGCGACGGCGTCCTGCGCCGTTCTTCTGTCCCTTGGCGAGGCGGTAGGGCTGCAGGTCCTCGGCCGCGAACACGCCCATCTGGCACGTGAACGAGGAGAGCACCAGGATGGCCGTGTTGACGAACGCGAACGGAACGTTCAGCAGTTCGGTGCGGTCGGCCCAGAGCTCGGGGGAGGTGCTGCGGAGCGTGAAGTAGATCGCGAAGAGTCCCGCGAAGAACATCACCTCGCTGCCGAGCCACACAATGGTGCCGACAGCTACCGGGTTGGGGCGCTTGATCGTTCTTGCCGCCGGGGCATACGTCGCTGAGGTCGTCACCCTTCCATTATGGCCGATCCTCGGGCGTGATTCTCGCACCGACGGCCCTCGAATGGCGGTGATTCGACTTAGGCAACCCTAAGAAAACACTGCGAATCCTCGGTGAATCCGCGGGAAACGGGGGATGCTGCGCTCAGGACCACTCGTGCGGAAGAGTCTGCACGTTTTCCCTGCGCCGATAGGATCGCACACATGGCTGATTCCCTGACCTGGTCCGATGTGCTCACCACTCTTCTGGAGCGTCGTGACCTCAGCGTCTGGGAGTCCACGTGGGCGATGCGCCGGATCATGCGCGGCGACGTGACGGAGGCGCAGCTCGCGGGGTTCCTCGTGGCGCTGCGCGCCAAGGGGGAGACCATCGACGAGATCGTCGGCTTCCGCGACGCGATCCTCGAAGCGGCCGTCCCCCTTCCCGTCTCTCCCGACGTGCTCGACATCGTCGGCACCGGGGGCGACCGCGTGGGGACCGTGAACGTCTCGACCACCGCAGCGGTCATCATCGGTGCGACGGGCGTGCCTGTGGTCAAGCACGGCAACCGCGCGGCGAGCTCGTCGTCCGGCTCGTCCGACGTGCTCAGCGCGCTGGGGCTCGAGCTGACGCTCGACCCCGCATCGGTCGCATCCATCCTCGACCGCACGGGCATCACGTTCGCATGGGCAGGCGCGTTCCACCCCGGGTTCAAGCACGCGGGCGCCGTGCGCGCCGAGCTCGGCGTGCCGACGGTCTTCAACATGCTCGGTCCGCTGTGCAACCCCGCGCGCGCCGAGGCCAACGCGGTCGGCGTCGCGCAGCTCGAGCGGGTGCCGCTGATCACCGGGGTGTTCCGCACTCGGGGGGCGACAGCCCTGGTCTTCCGCGGCGACGACGGTCTCGACGAGCTGACGACGACCGGGCACAGCCGCATCTGGGAGGTCACCCGCGGTGACATCCACGAGCATGATCTCGACCCGCGCGACCTCGGCATCCCTCTCGCGGACCTCAGTGACCTCATCGGAGGATCCCCGGAGCACAATGCGGAGGTGCTGCGTCGAACCCTCTCGGGCGAGATGGGTCCGGTGCGGGACATCGTCCTGCTGAACGCCGCGGCGGGCATCGTCGCGTACGAGCTCTCGCAGGATGCGAATCAGGTGCAGCGCCCCATCCTCGAGCGGCTGCGCGAGGGATATGCCCGCGCTGCCGCCGCGGTCGACGACGGGCGCGCGGCCGCGAAGCTCGACGAATGGATCGGCGTGAGCCGGGAACTCGCCACCGCGTAGGCGCAGACATGGACCCGGTCGCCGCGCTGCTCGAGATCGCCTCGCTGCTCGAACGTGAGCGGGCATCGAGATATCGGGCGAAGGCGTTCCGTCAGGCGGCAGCCGCTCTGCAGCAGCTGCCGGACGACACGCGCACGGACCCGGCGGCCCTCCGCGCGGCCAAAGGCATCGGAGAGTCGACGTTCGCCGTCATCCGGCAGGCGCAGGGCGGCGAGATCCCCGACTACCTCGTGGAGCTCCGCGGCGAGGTCGAGCCGGAGATCGTGTCGGACCTGAGGGGGAAGCTCCGCGGCGACCTGCACGCGCACACGGACTGGTCGGACGGCACGACGCCGATCCCGGTGATGGCTGCCGCGGCGCGAGCGCTCGGGCACGAATATCAAGCGATCACGGACCACTCGCCGCGGCTGAGGGTCGCGCGAGGGCTGTCCGCCGAGAGGCTGCGGGAGCAGATGCCGCTCGTGAGGGCCGAGTCGGGGGAGGGCTTCACCCTTCTCGCCGGCATCGAGGTCGACATCCTGGAGGACGGAGCCCTCGATCAGGAGGACGCGCTGCTCGGCGAGCTCGACATCGTGGTGGCATCCGTGCATTCGAAGCTGCGCATGGACGCGCGGCCGATGACCGCCCGCATGATCGCGGCGGTCTCGCACCCCCGGGTGAACGTGCTCGGGCACTGCACAGGGCGGCTCGTCCAGGGCGATCGGGGCACGCGTCCGGCGTCTGCCTTCGATCCGCACGCGGTGTTCGCCGCGTGCGCGGAGAACGGCGTGGCCGTCGAGATCAACTCGCGACCCGAACGGCAGGATCCGCCGGACGAGCTCATCGCGATCGCACTCGAGGCGGGATGCCTGTTCTCCATCGACTCCGACGCGCATGCGCCGGGCCAGCTGTCGCTGCTGGATCACGGGGCCGCCCGCGCGGAGCGCGCCGGAGTGCCGGCCTCCCGGATCATCACGACCTGGGGGTTGGAGCGCCTTCTCGCCTGGGCCGGGTGACGCGCGCGGAGCGGTCAGTCGCCCGTCGTCGCCACCGCGGCGATCGCGCGGGTCATCGAGGTGCCGAGGTTCCAGGTCTCCGCGACCGCCGTCGCCGCATCGACCTCGGCCGGATCGAGCGGACGGAGCGGGGTGTCGGGGGCCGCGATGTCGAGATCGGTCGCGACGGCCACGACGGTCGGCGCCACATCGAGGTAGTCCGTCGCCGCGAGGACCTTGGCGCGTACGCCGGCGCTCATACCCTCGCCGGCCTCTGCGGCCGCGCGGATGCCCGCGAGATCGCCGTGCGTCTGCAGCAGGGTGGCCGCGGTCTTCTCGCCGACCCCCGCGACGCCGGGCAGACCGTCCGATGCGTCGCCGCGCAGGGTGGCGAAGTCGGCGTACTGGCTCGGCAGCACCCCGTATTTGGCCACGACGACCGCATCCGTGACGATCTCGAGGTTGCTCATGCCGCGGGCCGTGTAGACGACGCGCACGTCTCTCGCGTCGTCGACGAGCTGGAACAGGTCGCGGTCGCCCGTGACGATGTCGACGGGCATCGTCGCGTGGGTGGCGAGGGTGCCGATGACGTCGTCGGCCTCGTGCTCCGCGACGCCGATGATCGGGATGCCGAGCAGTCCCAGTGTCTCGCGGATCAGGGGGATCTGCGCCTCGAGCGGATCCGGCACCTCCTCGACGTCGGGCCCGGACGACACGACCTCCACCACGCGATGCGACTTGTAGCTCGGGATCAGATCGACTCTCCACTGCGGGCGCCAGTCGTCGTCCCAACACGCCACGACGTGGGTCGGCTCGTACAGCGTGACGAGCTTCGCGACGATGTCGAGGAGCCCGCGTGCGGCGTTGATCGGGGATCCGTCCGGAGCCGTCACCTTGTCCGGCACCCCGTAGAACGCTCGGAAGTAGAGGCTTGCGGTATCGAGCAGGAGCAGCTTGTCGGCGCGAGGCATGAGCTCAGTCTTGCAGTGCAGGCCCGGCGCCGTCATCATCGACCTCCACCACGGCGCGAGATCTGATAGCCTGAAGTGTCACTCGTGGCGTGCATGTGCATGCCCTCGTGGCATCGAACACCCCATCAATCGCTGTGAGGCATGCTGTCGGACGTGCGCGTCCGTTGCCCCGCAGCCCGAGACTCCATTCAACAAGGACAACCCACTACATGACTACCGCAACGACCGCCCCGGCCACCAAGCAGGTCGCCATCAACGACATCGGATCTGCTGAGGACTTCCTGGCCGCGGTCGAGAAGACCCTGAAGTTCTTCAACGACGGCGACATCATCGAAGGCACGATCGTCAAGATCGACCGCGACGAGGTCCTGCTCGACGTCGGCTACAAGACCGAGGGTGTCATCCCCTCGCGCGAGCTCTCCATCAAGCACGACGTCGACCCCAACGAGGTCGTCAAGGTCGGCGACGAGGTCGAGGCTCTCGTTCTCCAGAAGGAGGACAAGGAAGGCCGCCTGATCCTCTCCAAGAAGCGTGCTCAGTATGAGCGTGCCTGGGGAGACGTCGAGAAGATCAAGGAGAACGACGGCGTCGTCACCGGCACCGTCATCGAGGTCGTCAAGGGTGGCCTCATCGTCGACATCGGCCTCCGTGGCTTCCTCCCGGCCTCGCTCATCGAGCTGCGCCGCGTCCGCGACCTCACGCCGTACCTCGGCCAGGAGATCGAGGCGAAGATCCTCGAGCTCGACAAGAACCGCAACAACGTGGTCCTGTCGCGTCGCGCTCTGCTCGAGCAGACGCAGTCCGAGTCGCGCACGACGTTCCTCAACAACCTGCACAAGGGTCAGGTCCGCAAGGGTGTCGTCTCGTCGATCGTCAACTTCGGTGCGTTCGTCGACCTGGGCGGCGTGGACGGCCTCGTGCACGTCTCCGAGCTGTCCTGGAAGCACATCGAGCACGCCTCCGAGGTCGTCGAGGTGGGCCAGGAGGTCACCGTCGAGATCCTCGAGGTCGACCTCGACCGCGAGCGCGTCTCCCTGTCGCTGAAGGCGACGCAGGAGGACCCGTGGCAGGTCTTCGCCCGTACCCACGCGATCGGACAGGTCACGCCGGGTAAGGTCACCAAGCTCGTCCCGTTCGGTGCGTTCGTGCGCGTCGCAGACGGCATCGAGGGCCTCGTCCACATCTCCGAGCTCTCCAGCAAGCACGTCGAGCTCGCGGAGCAGGTCGTGTCGGTCGGCGAAGAGGTGTTCGTCAAGGTCATCGACATCGACCTCGAGCGTCGCCGCATCTCGCTCTCGCTGAAGCAGGCCAACGAGTCGGTCGACCCCAACGGCACCGAGTTCGACCCGGCTCTCTACGGCATGCTCGCCGAGTACGACGAGAACGGCGAGTACAAGTACCCGGAGGGCTTCGACGCCGAGACCGGTGCGTGGAAGGAAGGCTTCGACGCTCAGCGCGAGGCTTGGGAGCAGGAGTACGCTGCAGCCCAGGCTCGCTGGGAGGCCCACAAGGCTCAGGTCACCAAGGCGGCCGAGGCCGAGGCTGCGGCCGGTGAGGACTTCGGCGGCCAGACCTTCTCGAGCGACACCACCGGTGCGGGCACGCTCGCTGACGACGAGGCACTCGCGGCTCTGCGCGAGAAGCTCTCGGGCGGCAACGCGTAAGCATCACACTCAGGAACGGGCCGTCATCCTTCGGGATGGCGGCCCGTTCCGCTTTTCCCGGCGACATCGCGGGGGACCCGGCGCAGCCCCGTGCTTCGTGACCGAACATTACGACGCGGTTCGTCACGGTCCGCGCTCTCGGCCAGCATGAGAACATGACCTCCCTGCTGACTTCGCACGCGTCGACGCGCGTGCCGGCGACCTCAGGGGCAGCGCAGGCCGTGAGTCTGGCAGACGTCGAGCGCTCGTTCCCGCTTCCGAAGGGCACGCGTCGGGTGCTCCGCGGTGTCGATGTCGAGGTCACCGCGGGCGAGATCATCGCCATCGTCGGTCCGTCCGGCTGCGGCAAGTCGACCCTCCTCCGTCTCGTCGGCGGACTGGATGCTCCGACCCGCGGCAGCATCCGCCTCGACGGCGCCGCGGTCGCCGACGCCGATGAGCGCACCGCCATCGCGTTCCAGGAGCCGCGGCTGCTGCCCTGGCGATCCCTCGCCCAGAACGTCGCCCTGGGGCTGCCCCGGCGCACACCTCGCCGTGAGGGGATCGTGCGCGTCGAGGAGCTGCTCCACCTGGTCGGACTCGATCATGCCGCGGACCAGCGTCCGCGCGAGGTCTCGGGCGGTATGGCGCAGCGCGCCTCGCTCGCCCGTGCTCTCGCGCGCAACCCCGGCGTCCTCCTCCTCGACGAGCCGTTCGGTGCGCTCGACGCGCTCACGCGTCTGCGCATGCACGACCTGCTCCTCAAGATCCATGCGGCCGAGCCGACCACCATCCTCCTGGTCACGCACGACGTGGAGGAGGCGCTCTACCTCGCCGATCGCGTGCTGCTGCTGCGCACGCTCGGCGACGATTCCGCCGAGGAGCAGACGTCGATCGCGCAGACGATCGTCGTCCCCGGCATCCGTCCCCGCGACCGCGCCGATCGCGGCCTCGCCGAGCTTCGCGCCGACCTGCTCGAAGGTCTCGGCGTCGACACCCACCACCGCACGTCCCCCGAGGAGAACCGATGAGCACCATCACCCGCCGAATCATCCCCGCGATCGCCGTGGCCGGGACGATGATGCTCGTGGCGACCGGCTGTGTCGCGGGAGAGAACGCCCCGGCGTCGGACTCGTCCGCCGGTGATGCCGCCGCCACCGACGAGTGGTCGTCCGACTCGCTCTCGATCGACTTCGCCACCTACAACCCGCTCAGTCTCGTCGTGCGCGACCAGGGGATCCTCGAGGAGATCCTGGGCGATGACGTGGCCGTCGAATGGGTCCAGTCCGCGGGGTCGAACAAGGCGAACGAGCTGCTGCGCTCGGGTTCGATCGACGTCGGCTCGACGGCGGGGTCGGCTGCACTGCTCGCCCGCGCGAACGGATCCCCGATCCATGTGATCGACATCTACTCGCAGCCCGAGTGGGCGGCCATCGTCGTCGGACCCGACAGCGACATCGCCTCGGTGGAGGACCTCGCCGGCAAGTCGGTGGCCGCGACCAAGGGCACCGACCCGTACTTCTTCCTGCTCCAGGCGCTCGACGAGGCGGGTCTCTCGGTCGGCGACGTCGAGGTGCAGAACCTCCAGCACGCCGACGGTCGTGCGGCGCTCGACGGCGGTTCGGTCGACGCCTGGTCCGGACTCGACCCGATCATGGCGGCGGCTGAAGTGGAATCCGGCGACACCCTGATCTACCGCAACGTCGACTTCAACTCGTACGGCTTCCTGAACGCCACGGAGGAGTTCATCACCGATCACCCCGACCTCGCGCAGGCGGTCGTCGATGCGTATGAGCAGGCGCGGGAGTGGGCGCTGGAGAATCCCGACGAGACGGCCGCACTGCTCGCGGAGGTCGCCGGCATCGACATCGACGTGGCGACGACGGTGATCCAGGAACGTTCCAACCTCGATGTCAGCGGAGTTCCCGGCGACGATCAGATCGCGGTGCTCGAGAAGATCGCTCCCGTGCTGGTCGAGTCCGGAGATGTGCAGGGCGGTGCGGATGCCGTCGACGAGGCGCTCTCGACGATCGTCGACGACACGTTCGCGAAGAAGGCGGTCGGAGACGAGTGACCATCCCGGATCAGCGCGTCGTCGTTCCGGCCGACACCAGGGACGCTCTCGATTTCGCCAAGGGCGTCCGCCGGAGTGCCGAGGTCGGCGCCCGTCGCGTCTGGGATCGTCCGGCCGTGCGGATCATCGGCGGATTCCTCCTCCCCGTCATCATCCTGATCGCCTGGCAGGTCGTCACGACGACCGGCATGGTGCCGCCCTACCGTCTGCCGGCGCCGGGGGCGGTCTTCACCGCCGGGGTCGAGCTCGCTCAGCGCGGCGAACTCTGGACCCACATCGCGATCTCGGTGCAGCGCGTGCTGCTCGGATTCGCGATCGGATCCGTGATCGGTCTCGCCGCGGCAGGCATCGTCGGGCTCTCCCGCATCGGCGACGTGCTGCTCAGCCCCACGCTGGCAGCCGTGCGCGCCGTGCCCTCGCTCGCCTGGGTGCCGCTGCTCATCCTCTGGATGCAGATCGGTGAGGAATCCAAGGTCACACTGATCGCGATCGGGGCGTTCTTCCCCGTGTACACGACGGTCGCCTCGGCTCTCCGCCATGTCGACCCGCAGCTGGTCGAGGCCGGGCGGTCGTTCAGCCTGCGCGGATGGTCGCTGTTCCGCACGGTGCAGCTTCCCGCGGTCGTACCCTCCGTCGTTGCCGGTCTGCGCCTCGCTCTCGCGCAGGCATGGCTGTTCCTCGTCGCGGCCGAGCTGATCGCCTCGTCCATGGGGCTGGGATTCCTGCTGACCGACTCGCAGAACAGCGGTCGTGTGGACCGCATCCTGCTCTCGATCGTTCTGCTCGCCGTTCTCGGTACCGTCACGAACGGCATCCTGGCGCTGGTCGAGAAGTACCTGCTCCGTCGATGGGTGTGACCGTGTCCGAAGCCCGACTCCTCGAGAATCGCAGCTACCCGGCAGCTACCGCGTTCGCCGCGCAGGCCAACGTGACCGGCGAGGCTTACGCGCGTGCCGCCGCCGATCCGACCGCCTTCTGGGAACAGGCCGCTCGACGCCTCGACTGGGCGGAACCGTGGCACACGGCGCACGAATGGGAGCCGCCGACAGACGGTGCGGTGCCCGCCGCGCGCTGGTTCGTCGGGGGCCGCCTCAACGTCGCCGCCAACTGCGTCGACCGGCACGTCGCCGAGGGCCGCGGTGACAAGGTCGCGCTGCACTTCGAGGGAGAACCCGGCGACCGGATCTCGGTCAGTTACTCGGATCTCCAGCGCCGCGTGTCCCAGGCCGCGAACGCGCTGATCGCACTCGGCATCGAGCCGGGCGACCGCGTCGTGATCTACCTGCCGGTGCTCGTCGAGACCGTCGTGATCACGCTCGCCTGCGCCCGGATCGGTGCTGTGCACTCGCTGGTCTTCGGGGGTTTCTCCGCCGAAGCCGTGCGATTCCGTCTCTCCGACACGCGCGCGAAGCTCCTCGTCACGAGCGACGGACAGTTCCGACGCGGCACCGCGACCGAGGTCAAGTCCACGGCCGACGTCGCGGCCGCCGACCTGCCCGATCTCGAGCACGTCCTGGTGCTCCGCCGCACCGGGCAGCCGGTGCCGTGGACGGAGGGGCGGGACGTCTGGTGGCACGATGTCGTCGACACCGCCGACACCGAGCACGAGGCGCAGTCCTTCGACGCCGAGCATCCGCTCTTCATCATCTACACCTCGGGCACGACGGGGAAGCCGAAGGGGCTCGTCCACACGTCCGGCGGCTACCTGACGCACGCGAGCTGGGCGCACTGGGCGCACTTCGATGCGAAGAACGACGATGTGCACTGGTGCACCGCTGATCTCGCGTGGGTCACGGCGCACACCTACGAGATCTACGGCCCGCTCTCGAACGGCCTCACACAGGTCATCTACGAGGGGACGCCGGACACGCCGGATCGTGAACGCCACCTCGAGATCATCGAGCGCTACGGGGTCACCGTGTACTACACGGCTCCCACTCTCATCCGCACCTTCATGACGTGGTTCGGCGACGACCTGCCCGCAGGACACGACCTCTCGACCCTCCGCCTTCTCGGCACCGTGGGCGAGGCGATCAACCCTGAGGCGTGGATCTGGTTCCGCAGGAACTTCGGCGGCGACCGACTTCCCGTGATCGACACCTGGTGGCAGTCCGAGACGGGGGCGGCGATGATCGCGCCGCTGCCCGGTGTGACCACGCTCAAGCCCGGCTCGGCATCGGTACCGCTGCCCGGCATCGACGCGGCCGTCGTCGACGACAACGGCGACGAGGTGGCGGCGGGACGGTCGGGCACGCTCGTGATCCGTCGGCCCTGGCCGGGGATGGCGAGGACCGTCTGGGGCGACCCGCAGCGCTACCGCGACGCCTACTGGTCGGCCTATGCGGGGCACGGCGAGTTCGGCGGCTTCTACGTCGCGGGCGACGGCGCCACCCGTGACGCCGACGGCTACGTCTGGATCCTCGGGCGCCTCGACGACGTCGTCAACGTGTCGGGTCACCGACTCTCGACGATCGAGATCGAATCCGCTCTCGTCGCGCACGACACCGTCGGCGAAGCGGGCACGGCCGGTGTATCGGACCCGGTGACGGGACAGGCCGTCGTCGCCTTCGTCACCCCGTCAGGGCGATCCGACGTCTCGGTGCAGGACCTGCGAGGACAGGTCGCGACCGCGATCGGTCCCGTCGCCAAGCCGAAGCACATCGTCGTCGTGCCCGACCTGCCGAAGACCCGTTCGGGCAAGATCATGCGGCGACTGCTCGCGCAGCTCTGGGAAGCCGAACAGGACCGACGGGCAGGACGCGCGCCCGTGCCGCTCGGGGACACCACATCTCTGCAGAACCCGTGGGCCGTCGACGACATCGCCGCCGTGCTCGAGAACGCTGAACTGAGGACATCATGACGGAAGAACATCGCTTCGGATTCCGGACGAGGGCGCTGCATGCCGGCGGCACCCCCGATGCCGCCACCGGCGCCCGCGCGGTGCCGATCTACCAGACCACGTCGTTCGTCTTCGAGGACGCGGCGGATGCGGGCAACCTCTTCGCTCTGCAGAAGTACGGCAACATCTACTCCCGCATCGGCAACCCTACGGTGGCGGCGCTCGAGGAGCGTCTGGCCTCGCTCGAGGGCGGGATCGGTGCCGTCGCCACCGCGTCGGGCATGAGCGCCGAGTTCATCACGTTCGCGGCCCTCGTCGGAGCGGGTGACCATGTCGTGGCCTCTGCCCAGCTCTACGGCGGCACGGTGACACAGCTCGATGTGACGCTTCGCCGCTTCGGCGTGGAGACGACGTTCGTCCCCTCCACCGACCCGGCCGACTTCGCCGCCGCGATCCGCCCCGAGACCAAGGTCGTCTACGTCGAGATGATCGGCAACCCGTCGGGCGAGATCGCTGACATCGAGGGGCTCGCCGAGGTCGCGCACGCGGCGGGGGTTCCGCTCGTCGTCGACGCGACGCTCGCCACGCCGTACCTCGCGCGTCCGCTCGAGCACGGCGCCGACATCGTCATCCACTCGGTGACCAAGTTCCTCGGTGGTCACGGAACGACGCTCGGGGGAGTGGTGATCGAGAAGGGGACGTTCGACTGGGGAAGCGGCCGATTCCCGCAGATGACCGAGCCTGTCGAGTCGTACGGCGGCATCAAATGGTGGGACAACTTCGGCGAGTACGGGTTCCTCACCAAGCTCCGCACGGAGCAGCTGCGTGACATCGGACCCGCACTGAGCCCCCAGTCCGCGTTCAACCTGCTGCAGGGGATCGAGACGCTGCCGCAGCGGATCGATGCGCATCTCGCCAACGCCAGGATCGTCGCGGACTGGTTGGACTCCGATCCTCGCGTCGAATATGTGACGTGGGCGGGCCTCGCGGGGCATCCGCACCATGAGCGAGCCGCGAAGTACCTGCCGCTCGGGCCGGGCTCGGTGTTCGCCTTCGGGGTCAGGGCCGACGACGGACGCGCGGCGGGAGAGGCGCTCATCGAGAACCTTCAGCTCGCCTCGCATCTGGCGAACATCGGAGACGCGCGGACGCTCGTCATCCACCCGGCATCCACGACGCACCGCCAGCTCACCGAGGCGCAGCTCGCGGCAGCCGGCGTGCGCCCCGATCTGATCCGCATCTCGGTCGGACTCGAAGACGCCGATGACATCATCTGGGACCTCGATCAGGCCCTCACGACCGCGACAGGAGCGAACCGATGAGCGCCACCGACACCGGATCCGCGTCATCCTGCGCGCTTCCTGCGCCCGCCGACACCGTGGCGTGCGAGCTGCCCGGCGCGGCGACGACGGTGCCAGGGCGCACGTGGGTCGGCCCCGGCCAGCAGTCGCGGTTCGCGCTGCTTCGGCGATCCGCCTCGGTCGCGATCGTCGGCGCCTCGAACAACCCCGCGCGTGCGTCGTACTTCGTCGGCACGTACCTGCTGTCGAGCTCGTCGTACGACGTCTACTTCGTCAATCCGCGTGAGACCGAGATCCTCGGGCAGCCGGTCTACGCCTCCCTCGCCGACCTCCCGGTGGTTCCCGACATCGTCGACGTCTTCCGTCGGCACGACGACCTGCCGGGCGTCGCGCAGGAGGCTGTCGACGTCGGCGCGCGGGCGCTGTGGCTGCAGCTCGGGTCGTGGAACGAGGATGCCGCTGCGATCGCGGAGGACGCGGGGCTGTCCGTCGTCATGGATCGGTGCATCAAAATCGAGCACGCGCGATTCCACGGAGGACTTCATCTCGCCGGGTTCGACACCGGGGTGATCAGCTCGCGTCGGCAGCTGCTCGGCCGCTGAGCCTGCGGAGCGCGGAAGCCTAGACTGACGGGATGCCACTCATCGCGCTCACCGGCGGCATCGCGTCGGGGAAGTCGACCATCGCACGCCGGCTCGCCGAGCACGGAGCGGTCGTGGTCGACGCCGATCAGATCGTCCGTGACGTGCAGGCCCCGGGATCGCCCGTTCTCGCTGCCATCGCCGAGACGTTCGGCGCAGAGGTGATCGCCGAGGACGGCTCGCTCGATCGCGCGGCGCTCGGGGCCATCGTGTTCGGGGACAGGGAGCGGCTGGGACAGCTCAATGCGATCGTCCATCCCGCCGTCCGCGCCGAATCGCAGCGACGCTTCGACGAGGCCTCGCGCCGCGACCCTCAGAGCGTGGTCGTGTACGACGTGCCGCTCCTCGTCGAGGCGCGGGTGGACGACCCGTGGGATCTGATCGTCGTCGCCCATGCCCCTGCCGCGGTCCGGCGGCGACGTCTCGTCGACCTGCGCGGGATGAACGACTCGGAGGCTGCGGCTCGGATCGACGCCCAGGTGTCTGATGAGCGGCGGCTGGCCATCGCCGACGAGATCATCGACACCGCGGGTTCGCTCGACGAGACGATCGCGCAGACGGATGCCCTCTGGGAGCGGATCACGTCGAGGTGACGTTCTCCGGTCACGCGCCCGGTTCCCCCGAGTACCGACGGCTGATCGTCGGACTCTTCTTCGCCGGCATCGCGACCTTCGCGCAGCTCTACTCGCCCCAGGCGGTCCTCCCAGCGCTGTCGGTCGACCTGGGCATCGCACCGGCGGCGGCCGCGCTCACCGTGTCGGCGGCCACGCTCGGGCTGGCCGCGGCCGTCATCCCCTGGTCGATGGTCGCGGATCGTCTGGGCCGGGTTCAGGCCATGGCGATCGGCGTGCTCGCGGCGACCGCGCTGGGGCTGCTGGCGCCGTTCAGCACAGGGCTGGAGATGCTGCTGGCTCTGCGTCTCCTCGAGGGCATGGCGCTCGGGGCGGTGCCCGCCGTGGCACTCGCGTATCTCAGCGAAGAGGTGCGGGCGCGTCACGCGGCGGCGGCGGCGGGGAGCTACATCGCAGGCACGACGGTGGGGGGACTGGTCGGGCGCATCGTGTCGGGGATCGTCGCCGAGCAGGTCGGGTGGCGTGCCGGGATGTGGACGGTCGCCGGCGTGTGCGCTCTCGCCGCCGTGCTGTTCCTGTGGCTCACGCCCCGGGCTCGAGGCTTCGTTCCCGGGAGACATCGCGGACACGCCTCGTCGGGGATGTCTAACCGGTTGCTGACCCCGCTGCGCTCGGCGCCGCAGCTCGCTCTCTACGCCCAGGGGTTTCTCCTCATGGGGGCGTTCGTGGCGGTGTACAACTACCTGGGGTTCCACCTCGCGGCGCCCCCGTTCGCTCTTCCGGTCTGGATCGTCACCCTGCTCTTCCTGGCCTATCTCGCCGGCACCGTCTCGTCGCCCTGGGCGGGCACGCTGGCCTCTCGGGTGGGGCGGTACCCGGTGCTCCTGGCGTCGATCGCCGTGATGGCAGCGGGAGCCGTGGCGATGCTCGCCCCCGTCACCCTCGTGGTGCTCGCCGGCCTCCTGCTCTTCACCGGAGGCTTCTTCGGGGCTCACGCGGTCGCCTCGGGGTGGGCGCCGGCGGCGGCGGATTCCGATCACCGGGCACAGGCATCGTCGCTGTACTACTTCGGCTACTACGCCGGGTCGAGTCTGTTCGGCTGGGCGCTGGGCATCGTGTTCGGTGCAGCCGACTGGATGTGGTTCATTGTCGCGATCCTCGCGATGTGCGCGATCGCCGCCGCGATCGCCTCCTCCGCACTGCGTAAGACGCCCGACGGTCGGGGCTGAGTCCTCAGCCTCGACGTCGCCTCGGCGAGCTCACGTCGCCCGGCCCACGCGATGACGCTCACGTCGCAGGCGGGCCCGCCGACGGACGACGACGATCACGGCGACGACGAGACCGACGAGCAGCGCAGCCGCGAGGATCGGCACGACGATCGCGGCCGCCGCGAGAGCGAATGACGTGCCGTCTTCGGCCGCGCTGAGGACGGGGGCGGCGAGGCCGCCCGTCGCCGCGTTGGCGGTGACACGCGCCGTCGCCTTGACGATGTGGACCACGAGCGCGACGGCGATGCCGACGACCACGGGAACCCACTGGTGGTCGGCGAAGAACGCGGCAGGATCGTCGATGGCGACGGTCTGCGCGCCCGATCCCGCCCCGAACGCGATGCCCCCGGCCGCCGGACGCAGGATGCTCTGGACGATGTCGTTCATCGAGTCGAGGGCGGGGATCTTGTCGGCGATGATCTCGAGGAGCAGCAGGGCCCCCACGATCCACAGGGCGAGATCGCTCGACAGCCATGCCCACGCGGGCGGCAGCTCGACAGCGGGCAGCAGACGATCGGCGAGACCGAGCAGGAACAGCGGCATCCACGCGTTGAGGCCCGCCGACGCTGCGAGGCTGGTGCCGATGATGAGCTCGATCACGCCCCCACTCTAGGCGGGGCCTCCGACACGGCCCGGATGTCGGTGGCCCCGCCTACGCTGGAGGTATGCAACCCACGCGCAGTGTCCGTCCGTTCGAGGTCATCAGCGAGTACGCGCCGGCCGGCGACCAGCCGAAGGCCATCGCCGAGCTCGCATCGCGCATCAACGCCGGCGAGACCGACGTCGTGCTCCTCGGTGCGACGGGTACCGGAAAGTCGGCGACGACCGCCTGGCTCGTCGAGCAGGTGCAGCGCCCGACCCTCGTGCTGGCGCACAACAAGACCCTGGCCGCCCAGCTCGCCAACGAGTTCCGCGAGCTCATGCCCAACAACGCGGTCGAGTACTTCGTGTCGTACTACGACTACTACCAGCCCGAGGCGTACGTGCCGCAGACCGACACCTTCATCGAGAAGGACTCGTCGATCAACGCCGAGGTCGAGCGTCTCCGCCACTCGACCACGAACTCGCTGCTCAGCCGCCGCGACGTGATCGTGGTCTCCACCGTGTCGTGCATCTACGGTCTCGGCGCACCGGAAGAATATCTTCGCGCCATGGTCGCCCTGCAGGTGGGGGAGCGGTACGACCGTGACGCGCTCATCCGGCAGTTCATCGCCATGCAGTACAACCGCAACGACGTCGACTTCTCGCGCGGCAACTTCCGCGTGCGCGGCGACACGATCGAGATCATCCCGGTGTACGAAGAGCACGCGATCCGCATCGAGCTGTTCGGCGATGAGATCGAGGCGCTCTACTCCCTGCACCCTCTCACCGGCGAGGTCATCGAGAAGCTCGATGCGGTTCCGATCTTCCCCGCATCGCACTACGTCGCGGGAACCGACGTGATCCAGCGGTCCATCGGCACGATCGAGCATGAGCTCGAGGAGCGGCTCACGGAGTTCGAGCGTCAGGGCAAGCTGCTCGAAGCCCAGCGCCTGCGGATGCGCACGACCTTCGACCTCGAGATGCTGCAGCAGCTCGGCTTCTGCTCCGGGATCGAGAACTACTCGCGGCACATGGACGGTCGTCAGCCCGGCGAGCCGCCTCACACGCTGCTCGACTTCTTCCCCGACGACTTCCTGCTCGTGATCGACGAGTCGCACGTGACCGTGCCGCAGATCGGAGCGATGTACGAGGGCGACGCGTCGCGCAAGCGCACACTGGTCGACCACGGGTTCCGCCTGCCGAGCGCGATGGACAACCGGCCGCTGCGCTGGGACGAGTTCAAGAACCGCATCGGGCAGACCGTGTACCTGTCGGCGACGCCCGGCAAATACGAGATGGGCATCGCCGACGGCGTGGTCGAGCAGATCATCCGTCCGACGGGCCTGGTCGATCCGCACATCATCGTGAAGCCCTCCAAGGGACAGATCGACGACCTGCTCGAGGAGATCAGGGTGCGCGTCGAGCGCGATGAGCGTGTGCTCGTCACCACTCTCACCAAGAAGATGTCCGAGGAGCTCACGGACTTCCTGGGGGAGCACGGAGTGCGGGTGCGGTACCTGCACTCCGATGTCGACACCCTCCGTCGTGTCGAGCTGCTCAGCGAGCTGAGGGCCGGCGTGTACGACGTGCTCGTCGGAATCAACCTCCTCCGTGAGGGACTCGATCTGCCGGAGGTGTCGCTCGTCGCGATCCTCGACGCCGACAAGGAGGGCTTCCTGCGCTCCGGCACGTCTCTCATCCAGACGATCGGACGCGCGGCCCGAAACGTGTCGGGCGAGGTGCACATGTACGCCGACAAGATCACCGACTCGATGGCCAAGGCGATCGAAGAGACCGACCGTCGTCGCGAGAAGCAGATCGCCTACAACACGGAGAACGGGATCGATCCGCAGCCTCTGCGCAAACGGATCGCCGACATCACCGAGGTGCTGGCGCGTGAGGGCGCGGACACGGCCGACATGATGGCGAACCGCGGTCGCGCGACGGGAAAGGGCAAGTCGCCGACGCCGAACCTTCGACGCACGGGCATCGCGGCCGAGGGCGCTCAGCAGCTGGAGGCGGTGATCCAGGACCTGTCCGACCAGATGCTCGCCGCCGCGGCCGAGCTCAAATTCGAGCTCGCCGGTCGACTGCGCGACGAGGTGCAGGACATGAAGAAGGAGCTGCGGGCGATGGAGCGGGCCGGGCACGCCTGAGGCTGACACCGAGCGTCAGAGAGCGGAAGGAACGAGATGGACGCGGCAGGAGAAGAACTCGCCGACCGCGTGCGCGCGCTGCTGACCATCGACTCCGATGTCGAGGAGAAGCGGATGTTCGGCACGCGCGCGTTCCTGCTCGGCGGGCACATCCTCGTCGGAGCGCGGAACGGCGGAGTGCTCCTCGTGCGGGTGGACGAGGAGCACGGTGCCACGCTGATCACGCGGTCCGGCGTCGCCACCGCGGTGATGGGGCCGCGGACGATGGGAACGGGCTGGCTGGATGTGTCGCCCGCCGCTCTCGCGACCGACGATGACCTCGCCTTCTGGCTCGATGTCGCGCGAGAAGACGCTCCGCATCCGAGCTGACACCACGGGGGTCGCGCGGGTCGCATCGGCGGGTCAGGGGCAGTGCACCAGTGTCTTCGGGCCCGAGCGGTCGATCTCGTGTGCACTCATCGCGGCGCCGCACAGCGGGCACGCGCGCTCGGCGCGTTCGGTGGCGGTC
Organism: Microbacterium sp. C5A9; assembly: GCF_022627955.1. GTDB lineage: Bacteria > Actinomycetota > Actinomycetes > Actinomycetales > Microbacteriaceae > Microbacterium. The sequence goes on along the minus strand of NZ_JABXGD010000008.1, from coordinate 131,420 downwards.
GGCGGGGGAGTCTTCTCATACGGACCGACCGACGCGGGTCCCGCGAACCGGATGAGGTTCGAGTTGATCCACGCGTACAGGCCGCCGGCCTCCCGGATCCGGGAGCGGAGAGGAGCGCGATCCTTCGGGTGTGCCATGTTGCTTAGTGTACTAACCATTAGTGCCGTTGTATAGTCGATGCCGTGACGGCATCCGACGATCTGCTCCAGCTGGACAATCAGCTCTGCTTCGCCCTGGTCACGGCTGCCCGGAACGTCGTGGCGATCTATCGGCCCATCCTGGAGCCGCTGGGTCTCACGCATCCGCAGTACCTGGTCATGCTGGCCCTGTGGGAACGCTCGCCGCGCCCGCTCCATGACCTCGCCGCCGACCTCGCGCTCGAGCCGGCGACGGCCTCGCCCCTCGTGAAACGGCTCGAGGCCGATGGACTGGTGGCCAGACAGCGCAGCGCGCAGGATGAACGGCGCCTCGAGATCACGCTGACCGACGCCGGGCGAGCGCTGCGCGATCGTGCGCTCGACGTCCCGCGGCAGGTCATGGCCGCGGTCGGCATGGACCTGCAGCAGATCGCCGCCCTCCGCGACGGGTTGTCGGCTTTCGCGGGTCGCCGTCCGATCCAGGGATGACTGCGACATAGGGTGTTGGGCATGCCGCGCCCCCACTCGACACGTCGCACGGGCGGGGGTGTCCGAGCGGTCGGGCTGGTGGGTGCGGTCGTCGTGCTCTTCACCGTCGCCATGATCGCCGCGACCGTGCAGGGAGCGCCGACCTTCCGTCCCGACTCGCTGTTCACCCCGGCCCCTGCCGAGCCGATGCCGACGACGGATCCTGCGGGCACCGGGCTGCCGGAGGACGTCGAGATGGACCCGACCGGAGCCGCGATCGCGCAGACCCTCGGGATCATCCTGATGGTCCTCGTGGGCGCCGCGCTGATCGCCCTGCTCGCGCTGATCGTCCGGACTCTGATCCGAGCGTGGCGCGACAGACCGCTCCGACGTCGAGATGCCGCCGAAGTGTCCTCCGCGCTCGCGGGGATCGATGCGACCCCGGAGTCGGATGTCGCCATCCCGGTGATCCGGCGCGGCATCGTCGGCGCACTGCGGGCGATCGAAGACACGGCCGCCCCGTCCGATGCGATCGTGGCGGCATGGGTCGGTCTCGAGGAGTCGGCAGCGGATGCCGGGGTTCGGCGCGCGACGAGCGAGACGCCCGGCGAGTTCGTGCTCCGCATCATCACCCTGCGGGCAGGAGTCGCCGACGAAGCCGCTCAGCTGCTGGACCTGTACGAGCGCGTGCGGTTCGGAACGCATGTCGCGTCCGAGCACGACCGCGACACCGCGCGGCATGCCCTCCGGCGGATCGAGGGGGTGTGGCGATGACGCTCCGGGGGAGCCTCGTCGCGACAGGCCTCGTGATCGCGGTCGCGCTCGCTCTGATCGCCTTCGGATTCACGTGGCCCTTCGTCATCGGGTGGAGCATGCTCGCGGGAGCGGCCGCGCTTCTGGCGCAGCTCGCGATTCCCGTCGAGCCCGGCTCCGACGCCCCGCACATCGCCGCCGAGCGCGAACGTCGTCCGACGGAGATCTCACGGATGTCGTGGGCGCTGAACACGCACACGGGCCTCGCCGGCCAGCAGATCACGAAGCGGGTCCGCGACATCCTGCGCCATCGCCTCCTGCGGCGGGGAGTAGACCCCGACGACGCCGCCCACCGCGAGGCGGCCGCAGCGCTGCTCGGTCCCGACCTCTGGGCTCGGCTGACCGGCCCGAGGACCACCATCGCCGACATCGAGCATGCGCTCGACGCGATCGATCGCCTTGCGCCCGATCGCACCCCGCCGCCCCCTCGATCAAGGAGCTGACATGACCACCGCCAGAGAGATCGCCGACACCGGAGCACAGATTCTGACGGCCGTCCGCACCGTCGTGGTCGGCATGGACGATCCCCTCGAGATCGCCCTGGCCTCGATCCTGGCCGGCGGGCACGTCCTGTTCGAGGATGTTCCGGGCCTGGGGAAGACCCTGGCCGCCCGAAGCCTCGCCTCCGCGCTCGGCCTCTTCTTCCGGCGGCTCCAGTGCACCCCCGACATGCTCCCGGGCGATGTGACGGGGTCCTACGTCTACGCACCGGATTCCGGCGAGTTCGTCTTCCGCCCCGGTCCGATCTTCACCGGCCTGCTGCTCGCCGACGAGATCAACCGCACCACTCCCAAGACGCAGTCGGCGATGCTCGAGGCGATGGCCGAGCGGCAGGTCACCGTCGAGGGGAACAGTTTCCCGCTGCCTGCGCCGTTCCACGTCATCGCGACCTCGAATCCGATCGAGTTCGAGGGCACGTACGCCCTCCCCGAGGCGCAGCTCGACAGGTTCATGGTCCGTCTCTCGATCGGCTACCCCGAGGCGGAGGGCGAGGCGCAGATCCTGCAGAATCGCGTGCTCCGGCAGGAGGAGGCCACGCATGTACCGTCCGTCGTCGATGCGCCCCGCCTCGCCGAGCTCCAGGCGGCGGTGGAGGCCATCCACGTCGACCAGGACATCACCCGATACTGCGTAGAGATCGTACGCGCGACGCGGGGAGCGCCCCAGGTCGAGGTCGGGGCGTCGCCGCGCGGCTCGCTCGGTCTCGTGCTGCTGGGTCGCGCACTGGCGGCGCTGGACGGCCGGGACTTCGTCCGTCCCGACGACATCAAGCGGATCGCCGTGCCCGTCCTGGCGCACCGTCTCACGCTCACCCCGCAGGCATGGTCGCAGGGAGCATCCGCCGCTGACGTGGTGCGATCGGTCATCGGCCAGGTCGCTGTCCCGCCGACCGTGCGGGCGCTCGGATGACAGACCGGAGCACGGATGCCCGCTGGAGCCCGTCGCTGGCTGTCGCGGTCGGCGGCGCCGTGCTCCTCGCGGTGATCGGGCTGCTGTTCTCCCGTCCGGACATCGTCGCGATGGGGCTTCCACCGGCGCTCTGGAGTGCGTTCGCCCTGGCACGGGGGACCACGGGAGTCGGCGCCCGGCCGACGGTGGAATCGCTGCCGGCGGGCGACGGAGAGCTGCGCACGTCGATCACCGTCGCCAGCGATGCGGATGCGGTCGAGGTCGTCATCGTCCAGTCGGAGCGTCGGACCCGTCGCGTGTTCGTGCCGGGGCGGGGGAGCCCGATCGTCGCGCGCAGCCGAGTGCCGCATTCGGGACCGGGCGTGCCCGTGCAGGCGGCGACCCGCGGGCTCGCGTTCGACGGGGCGGTGCTGGGGGCAGCTTCCGAGACGGTGGCAGACCGGCGGCAGGTGTCGCCGTCGCTCATCCCCATCGACGACGTGCCTCTTCCGCGACGGCTGACCGGGCTGCACGGCGCTCACGAGGGGCGCAGACCGGGGCAGGGCGGAGACTTCCGAGACATCCACGCCTTCGCGCCCGGCGACGAGCTGAGGCGGGTCGATTGGCGGGCGACGGCGAGGATGGCGCGGCGGCCGGGCGATCTCCTCGTGCGCCGGACGCACACTCTGAGCGATGGCTCCGTCGTGATCGCCATGGACACCTCGGAGGACCTCGGCGAGGTGGTCTCGATGTGGGGAAGCGGCGACTTCGAGCGCAGTGGCGTGACGTCTCTCGACAATGCTCGTCAGGCGGCCAGGGCGATCGCCGTCGCGACGGTCGCCGACGGCGATCGCGTCGCCCTGCACGTGCTCGTGAACGGGGGACGCTCGCTGCGGAGCGGGAGCGGATCGCGGCATCTCGCGCGCGTGGAGGCCGCGATCGCCGCGACGGGACAGGCGCGCGAAGACGCGAGCTTCCGCAGGACCCCGCACGTGCCTCACGGCTCCGTCGTCTTCGTGCTCTCGGCGTTCTTCGAGGGCGCCGCCGCGCAGACGGCCCTGCTGTGGCGCGCGAGCGGTCATCGGGTGATCGCCGTCGATGTGCTGCCCCGTCTGGACCGCACGCGGCTGAACCGTCAGCAGACGATCGGCCTGCGCACCGTGCTGGCAGAGAGGGAGAACGTCTTCTCGGATCTCGAGGGTGCGGGGGTCGAGTTGGTGACCTGGGCGGACGATCCGGCCGCTGTGCTGGCGAGTATCGCGGGGGTCCGACGATGAGAACGGCGAACGACTCGCTCGAGACGGCGCCCGCGGTGTCGTGGCTGGTCCTGCGGATGGCACTCGTCGCCGTCGCGGCCGCCGGTGCGTTCCTGCTGTGCCCGCTGGTCGGCTGGCAGTGGACGGCGGTGATCCTCGCGCTGCTCGGCGCGGTGCTTCCGCCCACGTTCGGCGCATGGGGCGCGATCGCGTGCATCGTGATCGGGATGCTCACCTCCGAACCCGATCTCGGTCGGGCGATGCTGGCCGTGCTCGTGGTGCACCTCCTGCACGTGCTCACCTCGCTCGCCCTGGTCGTTCCGCGGGGGTCGCGCATCGTGCTCGGTGCCCTGCGGCGCAGCGCGGTGCGTGTTCTCGTCGTGCAGGCGATCGCGCAGCCGGTGACCGTCGCCGTCATGCTCGGCACGGCGGGCGCGACGCCGGCGCTGCCGTGGGCCGTCGCCGCATCCGCGGGAGCCGTCGTAGCGGCTGCGGTGCTGCTGATCGTCGGCGCCAATCGCGGCACCCGCTGAACACGGACCTCTTCCTGTGAGGCCTCACGGAGCCAATGTCCGTGGCCCCTCGTAGACTTGATCGGTGCCTATCGTCCCGGTTGCAACCCCAGGAAAACTCAGTGTTCGCGGTGCCCGCGTCCACAATCTCAAGAACGTCGACATCGACATCCCACGCGACTCGCTCGTCGTGTTCACCGGCCTGTCCGGTTCCGGAAAGTCCAGTCTCGCGTTCGACACGATCTTCGCCGAAGGGCAGCGTCGCTACGTCGAGTCGCTGAGCGCGTACGCGCGGCAGTTCCTGGGCCAGGTCGACCGACCGGACGTCGACTTCATCGAGGGGCTGAGCCCGGCGGTGTCGATCGATCAGAAGTCGACCAACCGCAACCCGCGCTCGACGGTCGGCACGATCACCGAGATCTACGACTACATGCGCCTGCTCTGGGCGCGAATCGGCATCCCGCACTGCCCGGAGTGCGGTGAGCGCATCCAGCGGCAGACCGTGCAGCAGATCGCCGATCAGCTCATGGGGCTTCCCGACCGCACGCGCTATCAGATCGTCGCGCCGATCGTCTCCCAGAAGAAGGGCGAGTTCGTCGACCTGTTCCGCGAGCTCGGCGCCAAGGGATACTCGCGTGCCATCGTCGACGGCGACCTGATCCAGCTCGCCGAGCCGCCCACGCTGAAGAAGAGCTACAAGCACGACATCGCGGTCGTCGTCGATCGCCTCGTGGCGGCCGACGACATCCTCGGCCGTGTCACCGACTCGGTCGAGACGGCGCTCGGACTCGCCGGCGGCGTCGTGCAGGTGAACTTCGTCGATGAAGAGGGCGACGACGCCTGGCAGTCGTTCTCCGAGAAGCTCGCGTGCCCGAACGGCCACGCGCTCACGCTCACCGAGATCGAGCCCCGCACCTTCTCGTTCAACGCACCGTTCGGCGCCTGCCCGGCCTGCTCCGGACTCGGCACGCGCATGTCGGTCGACGTCGACCTGATGCTCGGCGACGAAGAGCTCTCGATCCGCGAAGGCGCGATCATCCCCTGGACCACCCAGGGCAAGGGCCTCTTCCAGTACTACGAGCGCCTGCTCGAGGGGCTGGCCGCCGACCTCAACTTCTCGCTCGACACCCCGTGGCAGGATCTGCGGGTCGATGTGCAGGACGCGATCCTCCGCGGCGACAACTACAAGGTGACGGTCAAGTTCAAGAACCGGTACGGCCGGGAGATGCGCTACGCGTCGGGGTTCGAGGGCGTCGTGCCCTACATCGAGCGCCAGTACGCGCAGGCCGAGTCCGACACCCAGCGGGCGCGCTGGGGTGAGTACCTGCGCGAGGTGCCGTGCCCCGTGTGCGACGGCAACAGGCTGAAGCCCGAGGTGCTCGCGGTGCAGGTGCACGGGCACTCGATCGCCGAGGTCTCGCACCTCAGCCTCGTCGACGCCCGCGCATTCATGGAGACCCTGGTCCTCACCGACCGCGAGGCGAAGATCGCCGCTCAGGTGCTCCGCGAGATCCGTCTTCGGCTCGACTTCCTGCTGCAGGTCGGTCTGTCGTACCTCAACCTCAGCCGCTCCGCGGGCTCGCTGTCGGGAGGCGAGGCGCAGCGCATCCGCCTGGCCACGCAGATCGGCTCCGGCCTCACCGGCGTCCTGTACGTCCTCGACGAGCCGTCGATCGGCCTTCACCAGCGCGACAACCGACGCCTCATCGACACTCTGCTGAAGCTGCGCGATCTGGGCAACACCCTCATCGTGGTCGAGCACGACGAGGAGACGATCGAGGCGGCCGACTGGGTCGTCGACATCGGACCGGGGGCCGGTGTGAACGGCGGCGAGGTCGTGCACTCGGGGCCATACTCTGCTCTGCTGAACGAGCCGGCCTCGATGACGGGGGAGTACCTCTCGGGGGTCCGGGAGATCCCGACGCCGACGAAGCGCCGCAAGCTCGACAAGAAGCGCAAGATCAGCGTCGTCGGTGCGCGGGAGAACAACCTCAAGAACGTGAGCGTCGACTTCCCGCTCGGCGTCCTGACGGCCGTCACGGGTGTCAGCGGCTCGGGCAAGTCCTCCCTGGTCAACGACATCCTCTACCAGGTGCTCGCGTCGCGCCTCAACGGTGCACGCACGGTTCCCGGCAAGCACACCCGCGTGTCCGGCCTCGACAACCTCGACAAGGTCGTGCACGTCGACCAGGCGCCGATCGGTCGCACGCCGCGATCGAACCCCGCGACCTACACCGGAGTCTTCGACAGGATCCGCTCGCTGTTCAGCGAGACGCCCGAGGCGAAGGTCCGCGGCTACCAGCCGGGGCGGTTCAGCTTCAACGTCAAGGGCGGGCGCTGCGACGCCTGCTCGGGCGACGGCACGATCAAGATCGAGATGAACTTCCTGCCCGACGTGTACGTCGACTGCGAGGTCTGCCACGGAAAGCGCTACAACCGCGACACGCTCGCCGTGCACTACAAGGGCAAGAACATCGCCGAGGTCCTCGAGATGCCGATCGCCGAGGCTGCGGAGTTCTTCGAGCCCATCCAGGCGATCCACCGCTACATGAAGACGCTGGTCGACGTGGGTCTCGGATACGTGCGCCTCGGCCAGTCTGCGACGACCCTGTCGGGAGGCGAGGCGCAGCGCGTCAAGCTCGCGACCGAGCTCCAGCGCCGCAGCAACGGCCGCAGCATCTACGTGCTCGACGAGCCGACCACGGGCCTTCACTTCGAAGACGTCCGCAAGCTGCTCGAGGTGCTCAACGGACTCGTCGACAAGGGCAACTCGGTCATCGTGATCGAGCACAACCTCGACGTGATCAAGTCGGCGGACTGGGTCATCGATCTCGGTCCCGAGGGCGGTTCGGGCGGAGGCGAGATCCTCGCCACCGGCACACCCGAGCAGATCGCCCGGGTCGAGGAGAGTCACACCGGCCAGTTCCTCGCCGAGATCCTGGATGAGGGGCGCTCCGCGCGGAAGGCCAGCTGATGGCCGACGTGCTCCCGTACAAGCCGCGGGCGGGTGAGATACCGACCAACCCGGGCGTGTATCGGTTCAGGGACGCCGACGGGCGTGTGCTCTACGTGGGCAAGGCGAAGAACCTCCGTCAGCGTCTGTCGAACTACTTCGCCCCGCTGCGCACCCTGCACGAGCGCACCCGTCGGATGGTGACGACGGCATCGTCCGTCGAGTGGACCGTCGTGCCGACCGACGTCGACTCCCTGCAGCTGGAGTACATGTGGATCAAGGAGTTCGATCCGCCCTTCAACGTGCGATACAAGGACGATAAGTCCTATCCGTTCATGGCCGTCACCCTCGGCGACGAAGCGCCGAGGGTGATCGTGACCAGGAACCGCAAGATCCCCGGCGCACGGTACTTCGGCCCGTACCCCAAGGTGTGGGCGGTGCACGAGACGATCGACCTGATGGTCAAGGCGTTCCCCATCCGCACGTGCAGCGACTCGAGCTACAAGCGGGCGATGCAGACGGGACGGCCCTGCTTCCCCGGGCAGATCGGCAAGTGCGGCGGCCCCTGCTCGATGACCGTGACGATCGAGGAGCATCGCGCCATGGTCGACGACTTCGTCGCGTTCATGGCCGGGGGCGATGAGCGGTTCACGCGAGAGCTGACCCGACGGATGCTCGCGGCCTCGGCGGCGATGGACTACGAGGCGGCGGCCAAGTACCGCGACAAGCTCTCCGCGATCGAGGCCGTGCTCGGCAAGAGCGCGCTGGTGCTGGCGAGCGACGAGGATGCCGATCTGTTCGGGATCGCGGAGGACGAGCTCGCCGCCGCCGTGCAGCATTTCGTGATCCGCGGCGGACGCGTGCGCGGAGTCCGTGCGATGACGATCGAGAAGGAGATCGACATCTCCTCGGCCGATCTCGTCGATCAGGTGCTCCAGCGAGCGTACGGCGATGCGCAGGATGTGCCCCGGCGGATCATCGTGCCGACGCTGCCGGACGACGCTGCCGATCTCGAGGTCTGGTTGCGTGAACGACGCGGCAAGAAGGTCGAGATCGCGGTCGCCCAGCGCGGTCAGCGCGCCGATCTCATGCGCACCGCCACGCTCAACGCGCAGCAGGCGCTGATCCGCTACAAGACCCGTCGGACGAGCGACTACGTCGCGCGCACCCAGGCTCTGACCGACCTGCAGGATGCTCTCGGCATGAGTGAGGCGCCCCTGCGCATCGAGTGCTTCGACATCTCGCACCTCGGCGGCACGAACGTCGTCGCGTCGATGGTGGTGTTCGAAGACGGGCTGCCGCGAAAAGACCAGTACCGCTCGTTCAACATCGCGGAGACCACCGACGACACGGACTCGATGTATCAGGTTCTCCGGCGTCGTCTCGCCTATCTCGACCGCCCCGAGGAGCAGGATCCCGAGGAGCAGGCGGTCGAGGACGCACTCGCGGAGGGGGTCGTGGCCGAGGTCAAGCGCAAGCCGCGTTTCGCCTACCCGCCCCAGCTGCTGCTCGTCGACGGCGGTCAGCCGCAGGTCGAGGCCGCCGCACGGGCCCTCCGCGATGCGGGACACACCGAGATCGCCGTCTGCGGCATCGCGAAGCGGCTCGAGGAGATCTGGCTGCCCGGGGAGGACTTCCCCGTGATCCTGCCGCGCACCAGCGAATCCCTCTATCTCCTCCAGCGCCTGCGTGATGAGGCGCACCGATTCGCCATCACCCATCAGCGCAAGCGGCGCAAGGGTGACATCACCACGGTCCTCGCCGAGGTCCCGGGGCTCGGAGCCGCCCGCATCAAGGTCCTGCTCAAGCACTTCGGCTCGGTCACGGCTCTCAAGTCGGCCGCCCCGGCGGAGATCGAGGAGGTTCAGGGGATCGGTCCAGTCCTCGCGCGGAACATCCACTCGCATCTGTCCACGCGGTAGCGCGCAGTCGCTAGGCTTGGCGTAGCGGGGGAGAAGGAGTCAACCATGGCTGACGGGGACAAAGGCGAGTTCCTCATCGTCACGGGCATGTCGGGCGCAGGACGCACGACGGTCGCGAACGCGCTCGAGGACCTCGGGTGGTACGTCGTCGACAACCTGCCGCCGCAGATCCTCCGTCCTCTCCTCGACCTCACCGACATGGGCGGCACGTCGCTCCCGAAGATCGCCGCGGTGGTCGATGTCCGAGGGCGCAATCTCTTCGACGACTTCCCCGGCGTGACTCGTGCGCTGCGCTCGCGCGGGTCGATCCGGATCCTCTTCCTCGACGCGTCGGACGATGTGCTCGTGCGCCGTTTCGAGGCCGTCCGCCGACCACAGCCCCTCCAGGGAGACGGCACGCTTCTCGACGGCATCCGCACGGAGCGTTCGAAGCTCGCACCGATCCGCGAGGCGGCGGATCTCGTGATCGACACGTCGTCGCTCAACATCCACCAGCTCGCCACGCAGGTGTCGGAGCTGTTCTCCGAAGAGGGCGCCGCGCGTCATCGGGTGACGCTGATGAGCTTCGGCTTCAAGTACGGGCTCCCGACCGATGTGGATCTCGTGGCGGACATGAGATTCCTCCCCAACCCGTTCTGGAACGAGGAGCTGCGTGGGCTGACCGGTCAGGACGAGTCGGTGCGCGACTACGTGCTGTCTCGCGAGGGCGCGGCCGAGTTCCTCGACGCCTACGCCGCCGCTCTGACGCCCGTCCTCGAGGGATATCAGCGCGAGAACAAGAGTCATTCGACGGTGGCGATCGGCTGCACCGGCGGCAAGCATCGTTCGGTCGCGATGACCGAGGAGCTCGCGCGCCGCCTCGCAGCGGTGCCCGGAGTGGCCGTCAACGTGCGGCATCGGGACCTCGGCCGGGAGTAGCAACCGCCTCCATCCGAGTAAGCTGGAGGTTTGCGTCGCGATCCGGCGCGTGAGCGTAGAGGAGTGTCGTGGCACTAACCACCGACGTCAAGGCTGAGCTAGTCAGCATCCGCAATGCACCCCCCACGGTGCGCGTCGCGGAGGTCACATCGATCCTCCGGTTCGCCGGTGGGTTGCACTCGATCGCCGGCCGGGTCGCCGTCGAGGCCGAGGTGGATGCAGAAGTGCTCGCCCAGCGCGTCGCCCGCGACCTCGCTGAGATCTACGGCGTGCGCCCGGAGATCGCCCAGGTGCAGTCGAGCACCGCGAACGACGGCGCGCGGTGGGCGGTCCGCGTGATCGCCGCGGGCGAGACCCTCGCGCGCCAGACGGGGCTCCTCGACCAGCGTCGCCGTCCGGTGCGCGGCCTCCCCAACCGCCTGACGACCGGCTCTCGCGCCGAGATCGCCGGACTGTGGCGAGGTGCGTTCCTCGCCGCCGGAACCCTCAGTGAGCCCGGCCGCTCCGCGATGCTCGAGGTGTCGTGCCCATCCTCGGAGGCGGCGATGGCCCTCGTGGGTGCCGCGCATCGTCTGGGCGTCGCCGCCAAGGCCCGTGAGGTGCGCGGCATGCCGCGCGTCGTGGTGCGCGAGGGCGAGGCGATCCGCACGATCCTCAGCGAGATGGGCGCGCAGAAGACCGCTGTCGCCTGGGAGGAGATGCGCCAGCGTCGCGAGGTGCGCGCCGGTGTGAACCGCCTGGTCAACTTCGACGACGCCAACCTGCGCCGTTCCGCGCAGGCGGCGGTCGCCGCGTGCGCCCGCGTCGAGCGCGCCCTCGAGATCCTCGCAGACGACGTGCCCGACCACCTCAAGGTCGCAGGCGAGCTGCGCCTCGCACACCGAGACGCCAGCCTCGACGAGCTCGGCCACCACGCCGAACCGCCGATGACCAAGGATGCAGTGGCCGGTCGCATCCGTCGCCTTCTGGCGATGGCCGACAAGCGTGCGCAGCAGGAGGGCATCCCCGGTACGGAGGCCGCCGTCCCCGCCGGACTCGACGTCTGAGACGTCCGCAGACACCAGCGAGGCGATCCCTGTCAAGGGGTCGCCTCGCTTCGTCATATCGGGGAAGGATCAGGGTCGACGACGCGTTGTCGTCACTAGGATGAGTTAAGTCCGCTCCGCACCGCACTTCGGTGGCGCGGAGGATCGGCAAGCGCCGCGGCGCGGCGCGGATTGGATGAAAGCGATATGGCGACCTACACGCTCCCCGACCTCCCGTACGACTTCGCAGCACTGGAGCCGCACATCAGCGGCAAGATCATGGAGCTGCACCACGACAAGCACCACGCGACCTACGTCGCGGGCGCGAACACGGCACTCGAGCAGCTCGCCGAGGCTCGTGAGACCGGCAACCTGGCCAACGTGAACAAGCTCGAGAAGGACCTCGCGTTCAACCTCGGCGGCCACGTCAACCACTCCATCTTCTGGACCAACCTGTCGCCGACCGGCGGCGGACAGCCCGAGGGCGAGCTCAAGGCCGCCATCGACGAGTTCTTCGGCTCGTTCGAGAAGTTCCAGGCGCACTTCACCGCCAACGCGCTCGGCATCCAAGGCTCCGGCTGGTCGGTGCTCAGCTGGGACTCGATCGGTCAGCGACTGATCATCCAGCAGCTGTTCGACCAGCAGTCGAACACGGCTCAGGGAACCGTGCCGCTGTTCCAGCTCGACATGTGGGAGCACGCCTTCTACCTCGACTACCTGAACGTCAAGGCCGACTACGTCAAGGCCGCCTGGAACATCGCCAACTGGGAGAACGTCGCCCAGCGGTTCGAGGTCGCCCGCGAGAAGACGAACGGCCTGCTGGTACTGTCGTAATCGGGTCGCGTCCCGACGGGCTCAGTCTCGTCGGGACGCCATCTCAGCCAAAAACCCCCGCGCATCGCGTATGCACTTTTGCTGCGCACCGCGCACGAGAAACAGGGAGACCTGAGTGTCTGTCAAGATCGGTATCAACGGCTTCGGCCGCATCGGACGCAACTACTTCCGCGCGGCTCTCGCGCAGGGAGCGGACATCGAGATCGTCGCGGTCAACGACCTCACCGACAACAAGACCCTTGCCCACCTTCTGAAGTACGACTCCGTGGGCGGCGTCCTCGACGCTGACATCAGCTACGACGACGAGAGCATCACGGTCAACGGCAAGACGATCAAGGCTTTCGCGGAGCGCGACCCCGCCGGCCTTCCGTGGGGCGAGCTGGGTGTCGACATCGTCATCGAGTCGACCGGCTTCTTCACCAAGGCCGACCTCGCCAAGAAGCACATCGAGGCAGGCGCCAAGAAGGTCCTCATCTCGGCTCCGGGCACCGGCGTCGACGGCACCTTCGTCATGGGCGTGAACGAGGACACGTACAACCCGGAGACGGATCACATCATCTCCAACGCGTCCTGCACGACCAACTGCCTCGCACCGCTGGCACAGGTCTTCAACGACGCCTTCGGCATCGACCGCGGCTTCATGATGACGGCCCACGCCTACACCGCGGACCAGAACCTGCAGGACGGCCCGCACAGCGACCTGCGCCGTGCCCGTGCCGCCGCGATCAACATCACCCCGGCCTCCACCGGTGCCGCCAAGGCGATCGGTGAGGTCCTGCCCGAGCTGCAGGGCAAGCTCAGCGGCTCGTCGTACCGCGTTCCGGTCCCGACCGGCTCGATCGTCGACCTCACGCTGATCACCGACCGCGAGAACCTCACGGTCGACGAGGTCAACGAGGCGTACAAGAAGGCCGCCGCCGAGGGTCGCCTCGCCGGCTTCCTGCAGTACAACGAAGACCAGATCGTCTCGAGCGACATCGTGCACAACCCGCACTCGTCGATCTTCGACGCCACCCTGACCAACGTCAGCGGCAACCTGGTCAAGGTCTCCAGCTGGTACGACAACGAGTGGGGCTACTCCAACCGTCTCGTCGACCTGACCGAGTACGTGGCAGAGCGTCTCTGAGACACCTCCCATGACTCTGCGCACCCTGGATTCACTGGGGTCGCTCGAGGGCAAGCGCGTCATCGTCCGTTGTGATCTCAACGTCCCCCTGCGGGATGGGATCATCACGGACGATGGCCGTGTCCGCGCCTCGCTGCCGACCCTCAACGCACTGATCAACGCGGGCGCCCGCGTCGTCGTGTGCTCGCACCTCGGACGCCCCGACGGTGCGCCCGACCCGCAGTACAGCCTCGAGCCGGTCGCGCAGCGACTGTCGGAGCTGCTCGGCAAGCCGGTCGCGTTCGCTCGCGACACGGTCGGCGAGTCGGCTCAGGAGGCCGTGGCTTCGCTGGAGGACGGCGGCATCGTCGTCATCGAGAACCTGCGGTTCAACCCGGGGGAGACCTCGAAGGATGACGCCGAGCGCGGCGCCTTCGCGGCTCAGCTCGCAGAACTCGGCGACGTGCTCGTCTCCGACGGCTTCGGCGTCGTGCATCGCAAGCAGGCGAGCGTCTACGACCTCGCCGAACTGCTGCCGTCCGCCGCGGGCCTGCTCATCGCCGCGGAGCTCGACGTGCTCGACCGTCTCACCGAGAACCCCGAGCGTCCGTACGCGGTCGTCCTCGGCGGATCCAAGGTGAGCGACAAGCTCGGTGTGATCTCGCACCTGCTCCCGCGCGTCGACCGCATCCTCGTCGGCGGCGGCATGCTGTTCACCTTCCTGAAGGCACAGGGTCACGCCGTGGCGTCCAGCCTTCTCGAAGAGGACCAGCTCGAGACCGTCCGCGGCTACATCGCCGAAGCCGAGAAGCGCGGCGTGGAGCTCGTGCTCCCGACCGATGTCGTGGTGGCATCGTCGTTCTCGGCGGATGCCGACCATGAGGTCACGTCCGCCGACGCGATCGAGAGCACCGCGTTCGGCGCATCCGGCATCGGGCTCGACATCGGCCCCGAGACCGCGGCCCGGTTCGCGGAGGTCATCCGCGGATCGAAGACGGTGTTCTGGAACGGCCCGATGGGTGTGTTCGAGTTCCCGGCGTTCGCGCACGGCACCAAGACCGTCGCACAGGCGCTCACCGAGGTCGACGGCCTGAGCGTCGTCGGCGGCGGGGACTCCGCCGCGGCGGTGCGTCAGCTCGGATTCGCCGACGATCGCTTCGGTCACATCTCGACCGGTGGCGGCGCCAGCCTCGAGTTCCTCGAGGGCAAGAAACTACCCGGCCTGGAGGTGCTCGGATGGGCATGAACGCCCGTACCCCGCTGATCGCGGGAAACTGGAAGATGAACCTCGACCACCTGCAGGCGGTCGCGTTCGTGCAGAAGCTGCACTGGACGCTGAAGGACGCCAAGCACGAGGACGGCTCCGTCGAGGTCGCGGTGTTCCCGCCGTTCACCGACATCCGCAGCGTGCAGACGCTGATCGACGCGGACAAGATCCCGTTCGCGCTGGGTGCGCAGGACATCTCGGCTCACGACTCCGGTGCCTACACCGGTGAGGTGTCGGGTGCGTTCCTCGCCAAGCTCGACGCGAAGTACGTCATCATCGGCCACTCCGAGCGTCGTGAGTACCACGCGGAGTCGGATGAGGTCGTCGCTGCCAAGACGAAGGCCGCGCTGAAGCACGGTCTGTCGCCGGTCATCTGCGTCGGCGAGACCGCAGAGGACCTCGAGAAGTTCGGCGCCAGCGCCGTGCCGGAGAGCCAGCTGGAGGCCGCCCTGCAGGGGCTGTCGAAGGATGCCGACATCGTCGTGGCGTACGAGCCCGTCTGGGCCATCGGCTCGGGTCAGGCCGCCACGCCCCAGCAGGCGCAGGACGTCTGCGCCGCGCTGCGCGGTGTGATCGCGAAGGTCCTCGGCGACGAGGCGGCGGCGCGCACCCGCGTCCTCTACGGCGGGTCGGTCAAGTCGGCGAACATCGCCAGCTTCATGCGTGAGCCCGATGTCGACGGTGCACTCGTCGGAGGCGCGAGCCTCGTGGTCGACGAGTTCGCGGCGATCATCCGCTTCGAGAAGCACGTCGGCGTGTGAGCGCGTGCGGCGGGGCTCCGGCCCCGCCGCACCGTATACTTGACCGTTACCGGGGCAATCCTGCCCCAGCGAAAGGCTCTTCCTCGTGGAAATTCTCGAGTTCGTCCTGCAGGTGGTGCTGGGTATCACCAGCGTCCTGCTGACTCTCCTCATCCTGCTCCACAAGGGTCGCGGTGGCGGCCTGTCCGACATGTTCGGCGGAGGCATGACATCGGCGGTCGGATCCTCCGGCCTCGCAGAGCGCAACCTCAATCGATTCACGGTCATCCTCGCCCTGGCGTGGTTCGTGGCGATCGTCGCGCTCGGTCTCATCACGAAGTTCGAGGTGATCTGATGGCTACCGGCGGCAATGCGATCCGAGGGACCCGTGTCGGTTCCGGCCCCATGGGCGAGCAGGACCACGGCTACCACGCCGACCGCATCGCGGTGTCCTACTGGGACGGTCTCGGCAACGAGACGGTCCGCTACTTCGCGGCGGGTCTTCCCGAAGAGGAGATCCCCGAGACCATCGATCACCCGCAGTCCGGGCTGCCGGCCGGTCGCGACAAGGAGAATCCTCCTGCACTCGCCAAGACCGAGCCGTACAAGACCCACCTCGCGTATGTGAAGGAGCGTCGTACCGACGAGGAAGCCGTCCAGCTCCTCGAGGACGCGCTCACCCAGCTGCGCGAGCGTCGGGGTCAGTGACCTCGATCTGAACGACGAAGAGGCCGCCGCGATCCGTTCGCGGCGGCCTCTTCCGTGCCCAGCACGCTGTTCTCACGGCCGCTGTCACCGGCAGCCGTAGGCGGCGTCGATGTAGGACTGCGGCGGGTATCCGTACGCCCACACGCCGTTCGCATCGTCGGTGAACCCCATGCTGATGGCCCACGCGGTCGCCCACTTCTCGATGCTGTCCTGCGTCGACGAGTCGTACATGTCCTCGCACTTCACGCTGATCGCGTGGCCGACCTCGTGGGCGACGAGCGCTCTGCTCCGCTCAGCCGGCCACTGCTCTGCAACCGAGTTCGACAGTTCGATCGTCGCGCGATCGGGGTCGTCCCACCACCAGCGGGTGAGACCGCCCATGCTGCCGTTGTATCCGGCGCCGTTCACGATCGGGTTCCAGTCGAACTCCAGCAGCACCCCGGGTGCCAGCGAGCGCGCGAAGGCCTCGATCTCGAGGCGGGCGCCCTGCAGCGGTCCCGCCTTCTCGGCGAGCTCCTGCTGCTCGGTCGACACGACCTGGACCGCGGCGTCCTGCATCGCCGCCAGGGAGCCGACGGCCGACTCGTCCAGGACCGTCGTACGGGAGGATACCGCTGCGGCGTCTCTCAGCGCGATCACCGCGTCGTTCCTCGCGGACGGGTGCGCTGCTTCGAAAGCAGGAGCCGCCGCGGCGGCGGAGGAGAGAAGTGCGATCCCCGCCTCGGTGAGGCGTGTCTGCGTCGCGGTGATCGCGGGCGACGCACCGTCGAGGTCGGCTGCCAGCTCGTCGAGATCGCGAGTCTGATCCGTGAGCTCGCCCGTCGCGGCGAAGAGCTGCCAGAAGGGGAGAGGCTTCGTCTCCGCGACAGGGAGATCTCGATCGATGAGGTCTGTCGCGGGAGCGATCGTCCCGCCGGCGTCCGCGGCCTCGCTGGCGAGTGTCTCTCGGGCGGCGGGGCTCGCGAGCGCGCCCGTGTCGGTCTGCACCAGCTGATCGGCGATCTCGACGGCGGATGCGAGCGCGTCGACCTCCTCCTGCACCAGCGTCTGCGTGCTCCCGGTCGAGGTCAGCGCGTCATCGAACCCGGCGCGCGCGTCGTCGTAGGCGAGGTTGGCGGTGATCTGAAGCGTTCCGATCGCGACAGCCGCGACGAGCACGGCGACCGCGCCTCGGATGAGCCCGGCGCGCGGACGCCGACGACGCCGAGACTCGTCGCCCGTGCTCGCGAAGCGCACGGGGAGAGTGTGGCCGCCGGCTCCGGCTCGGACCACGTCGACGGGTGCAGTCATGCGGGGACCTCCGTGGGGAACCTGCGTATCACGACTCTAGTCAGATCCGCCGGGACGGCGAGCAGCAGATCCGTCGAGACGGGTGGTCCGGAAAGCAGAAAGGCCCCCGCATCGCGGGGGCCTTTCTCGAGTGGAGGGGCTGACGAGAATCGAACTCGCATCATCTGTTTGGAAGACAGAGGCTTTACCACTAAGCTACAGCCCCGTTGTCGGCGGTGAACCCGGAGGAACTGTGCCGACTCATCGATCATAGCGGACTGTCGGACGTGCTCATGTCCGTTAGACTCGGTGGGGCTGAATCTGCGTGCAGATTCCCCGGGGCGTAGCTCAGTTTGGTAGAGCGCCCGCTTTGGGAGCGGGAGGTCGCAGGTTCAACTCCTGTCGCCCCGACACGGCTCGAACGGCCTGACAGCCGCGATTCAGCGCGGAAACCACAAGGAGAACACACCAGCATGGCGAACAGCACCGTCGAGAAGCTCACCCCGACCCGGGTCAAGCTCAGCATCACGGTCACCCCCGACGACCTCAAGCCCAGCATCTCGCACGCCTATGAGCACATCGCTCAGGACGTCCAGATCCCCGGCTTCCGCAAGGGCAAGGTCCCGGCTCCGATCATCGACCAGCGCATCGGCCGCGGAGCGGTCATCGAGCACGCGGTCAACGAGGGCCTCGACAAGTTCTTCCGCGAGGCGAGTGCCGAGCACAAGCTGCGCATCGTCGGCCGTCCGGCCGCCGAGATCACCCAGTGGCCGAACGAGAAGGACTTCTCGGGAGACCTCCTGGTCGACATCGAGGTGGACGTCCGCCCCGAGATCGAGATCCCCGCGTACGACGGCATCACCCTGACTGTCGACGCCGTCGAGGCTGACGACGCCGCCCTCGACGAGGAGATCGAGAAGCTCCGTGCCCGGTTCGGCACGCTCGTCCCCGTCGACCGCCCCGCGGCGAAGGGTGACTTCGTCGAGCTCGACCTCGTCGCCACGATCGACGGCGCCGAGATCGACCGCGCCGAGGGCGTCTCGTACGAGGTCGGCTCCGGCGAGCTGCTCGAGGGCATCGACGATGCGATCGAGTCGCTCACCGCCGGTGAGGACACCACCTTCCGCTCGGCACTCGTGGGCGGCGACCACGCCGGCTCCGAGGCCGAGGTCTCCGTGAGCGTCAAGGCCGTCAAGGAGCGCGAGCTTCCCGAGGCCGACGACGACTTCGCGCAGATCGCCAGCGAGTTCGACACGATCGCAGAGCTCCGCGAGAGCCTCGCCGAGCGCGTCGCCCAGCAGGGCGTCTTCACGCAGGGCTCCGCCGCTCGCGACAAGCTCGTCGAGACGCTGCTCGAGCAGATCGAGATCCCCGTCCCGCCGCAGCTCATCGAGGACGAGGTGCACAACCACCTCGAGGGCGAGAACCGCCTCGAGGACGACGTGCACCGCGCCGAGGTCACCGAGGCCAGCGAGAAGCAGTTCCGCACGCAGGTCCTGCTCGACACGATCGCCGAGCAGGCCGACGTGCAGGTCTCGCAGGAGGAGCTCTCGCAGTACCTCATCCAGTCCGCGTCGCAGTACGGCATGGCGCCGCAGGAGTTCGTCGAGGCGCTGCAGTCGTCGAACCAGCTGCCCGCGCTCGTCGGCGAGGTCGCCCGCAACAAGGCGCTCGCGATCGCGCTCGGCAAGGTCAAGGTCGTCGACACCAACGGCAAGGCCGTCGATCTGTCCGACTTCGTCGTGACCGATGACGAGGCTGAGGCCGCTGAGACCGAGGCTCCTGCCGAGGAGAAGCCGGCCAAGAAGGCTCCCGCCAAGAAGGCCGCTGCGAAGAAGGCCGACGACGCCGAGGGCGACGAGAAGCCCGCTGCGAAGAAGCCCGCTGCGAAGAAGGCTCCCGCGAAGAAGGCCGACGACGCTGAGGCTCCGGCCAAGAAGCCCGCTGCCAAGAAGGCGCCGGCCAAGAAGGCGGCCGACAAGGCTGAGTGATCGAACACGATCTCGATGAGAGGGGCGGATGCTGAGGCATCCGCCCCTTTCTCGTGGAGGAGGGAACGACATGAGTGACGACACGAACATGACCTGGGACGACCGCATCGACGAGGTGTGGGCCGATGCATCCGGCGAGGAGGTCGGGGAGTCGACGATCGCCCGCATCGATGCTCTTGCCGCCGAGCGCGGTGAGGACGACGCCCGCGCGGAGTTCGAGAGGGGTGGGGCGCGGGACTCCGCCGGCCTGCCGGCCGAGGCCGTCGAGTTGTACCGGCGCGCTCTCTCGCTGGGCCTCGACGACGAGCACCGTCCGCAGTGCGTGATCCAGCTGGCCAGCTCGCTGCGCAACCTCGGTGAGTACGACGAGGCGCTCGCGGTGATCCGCGCAGAGCAGGAGCGCTCGGCCGACGGCCCGTATCGGGACGCGCTCGCGACCGTGCACGCGCTGATCCTCGCGAGCTCGGGGAAGCCGGCGCAGGGACTCTCGGTCGCGCTGCTGGCCCTGGTGCCGCATCTGCCGCGGTACCACCGCTCCATGACCGCGTACGCCCACGAGATCGCGGAACTCGACGGCTGATATGCCGACGGCGAACACGGCCTGGGCGCCGCGTTGTCGCCGGTAGATTCGAATCACTGAAACACGGAATCAGGAGCTGACATGGCTGCAGAACCCCTCCTCGCTACGAGCGTCTTCGACAGGCTGTTGAAGGACCGCATCATCTGGCTGGGATCGGAGGTGCGCGACGAGAACGCCAACGAGATCTGCGCGAAGATCCTCCTTCTCGCCGCAGAGGACTCCGAGAAGGACATCTACCTCTACATCAACTCGCCCGGTGGATCGATCACCGCGGGCATGGCGATCTACGACACGATGCAGTTCGTCCCGAACGACATCGTCACCGTCGGCATCGGCATGGCGGCATCGATGGGCCAGCTGCTGCTGACCGCCGGCACCAAGGGCAAGCGCTACATCACCCCGAACGCCCGCGTTCTGCTGCACCAGCCCCACGGCGGATTCGGCGGCACCTCGAGCGACATCCAGACGCAGGCGCAGCTCATCACCTCGATGAAGAACCGTCTCGCCGAGATCACCGCCTCGCAGACCGGCAAGTCCGTCGAGCAGATCAACGCCGACGGTGACCGCGACCGCTGGTTCACCGCCGACGAGGCTCTCGAGTACGGCTTCGTCGACCACATCCGCGACTCGGCCACCGACGTCGTCGGCGGCGGCGGAACCGACCAGGACAACACCAAGTAACGGAAAGCGAAAGGACTCTCATGTACGCACCCACCTTCCGCTCTGCCGGCAACCTGCCCTCCAGCCGCTACGTGCTCCCTCAGTTCGAGGAGCGCACCGCGTACGGCTTCAAGCGTCAGGACCCCTACAACAAGCTGTTCGAGGATCGAGTGATCTTCCTCGGCGTGCAGGTCGACGACGCGTCGGCCGACGACGTCATGGCCCAGCTGCTCGTTCTCGAGAGCCAGGACTCCGAGCGCGACATCACCATGTACATCAACTCGCCCGGTGGTTCGTTCACCGCCATGACGGCCATCTACGACACGATGCAGTACGTCGCGCCGCAGATCCAGACCGTCGTGCTCGGCCAGGCGGCATCCGCCGCATCCGTGCTGCTCGCTGCCGGGCACCCCGGCAAGCGTCTCGCTCTGCCCAACGCCCGCGTGCTCATGCACCAGCCGGCGATGGGCGAGGCCGGACACGGTCAGGCATCCGACATCGAGATCCAGGCGGCGGAGATCCTCCGCATGCGCACCTGGCTCGAGGAGGCGATGGCCCGTCACACGGGCAAGCCCGTGGAGCAGGTCAACCGCGACATCGACCGCGACAAGATCCTGTCCGCCGCCGAGGCGCTGGACTACGGCATCGTCGACCAGGTGCTCACCTCGCGCAAGCGCATGTGACCATTCGGATCTGAGAGGACGTCGGCCCCCGGGCCGGCGTCCTTTCGTCATTCCGGCAGATGTGCGGATCACCTCGTACTATTGCTCATATGAGCACGCGGATGCGCGAAATCCGTTGCGCGCGTACTCTGGAGAACGAGGAGGATGCTGTGGATGACGAGCTGACGATGGTCCGCGTCGCCGAGTTGTACTACGACGAGGAGAAGACGCAGGACGAGATCGGAGCGCTCCTGGGCCTCTCCCGTTGGAAGGTCGGGCGCCTGCTCATCCAGGCGCGCGAGCGCGGCATCGTCAGGATCGAGATCATCCACCCGCGTGCGCGTCGGCTGGGACTCGAGCGCGAACTCGTCGATCGACACGGTCTCTCGGCCGCGGTGGTCGTTCCCGCCCCCGAGGGTGACGACGGAACACTCGAGCGCGTCGCACAGGCGGCCGCCGACTACCTCACGGCCATGCGGCCGGTGCCGCGCACGCTCGGGGTGAGCTGGGGTCGCACGCTGCGCGCCGTCGCCGAGGCGCTCCCCGACGGGTGGGCGACCGGAGTCACCGTCGTGCAGCTCAACGGGGGAGTGAGCCTCAATCGCAGGTCGGGCGGCGCAGCCGGACTCGCCGTCACGATCGCACAGCGGGCCTCGGGTCAGGTCTCGCTGCTGCCCAGCCCCGCCATCCTCGAACGCGTCGAGACCAAGCAGGCCATCGAGGCCGACCGCACCGTCGCGGCCGTGCTCGAAGAGGCCGCGGAGGCGCAGGCGTTCCTGTTCACGGCGGGCCCGTGCGACGCGAGCTCGGCCCACGTCGAGAACGGCTACCTGTCGGCATCCGATGTCGAGGAGCTGTCGCGGCGCGGAGCCGTGGGCGACGTGCTCGGTCGATACATCGACGCGGACGGCAACATCGTCGACCCGCAGCTCGACGCGCGCACGGTCGGCGTCGACCTCGGCCGCCTTCGCGGAGCGAGCCGAGCGGTCTTCGTCACCGCCGGTGACGCCAAACATGACATCGCGCGTACAGTCGTGACAAGCGGCCTGTGCAGCGTCCTGGTGACAGATGAGAACACAGCACGAGCATTGTTGGAGGAACGATGACGACCCAAGAACTCAGCCGCAGATCGGCGGTGGAGGTCCTCGGCGGTGAGCCGGACGACGCCACACTCCGCCGCTTCCTGCATGGCCTTCCCGGAGTCGACGCCGTCGGGCTCGAGCAGCGTGCTGCCGGCCTCGGCACGCGATCGATCAAGACGACGTCGAAGGCCTGGGCCCTCGACACGATCATCAGGCTGATCGACCTCACGACGCTCGAGGGCTCGGATACGCCGGGCAAGGTGCGGTCTCTCGTCGCGAAGGCGAAGAACCCCGATGCCGCCGACCCGTCGACCCCGAAGGTCGCCGCCGTCTGCGTCTACGGCGACATGGTCGGCGATGCGGTCGAGGCGCTCGGCGGCCTGCACGGCGATCCCGATGACGGGCTCATCTCCGTCGCCGCGGTGGCGACCGCGTTCCCGAGCGGGCGCTCGTCTCTGGCGATCAAGCTCGCCGACACCGCCGAGGCCGTGGCCGCCGGTGCCGACGAGATCGACATGGTGATCGACCGAGGTGCCTTCCTCTCCGGACGCTATGGCCTGGTCTTCGATCAGATCGCCCAGGTCAAGGAAGCCTGCCGCCGAGCCGACGGCTCCTACGCCTCGCTCAAGGTCATCCTCGAGACCGGCGAGCTGAACACATACGACAACATCAAGCGTGCCTCGTGGCTCGGCATCCTCGCCGGCGGCGACTTCATCAAGACCTCGACGGGCAAGGTGCAGCCGGCGGCGACGCTGCCGACCACCCTGCTCATGCTCGAGACGGTGCGCGACTGGCACCGTGGCACGGGGCAGCGCATCGGCGTGAAGCCGGCCGGCGGCATCCGCTCGTCGAAGGATGCCGTGAAGTACCTCGTCACGGTCGCCGAGACGGTGGGCGAGGAGTGGCTCCAGCCGCACCTCTTCCGCTTCGGCGCGTCGAGCCTCCTGAACGACGTGCTGCTGCAGCGTCAGAAGCTCACCACCGGCCACTACTCCGGCCCCGACTACGTCACGATCGACTAGGAGCCCCGTACATGTCATTCCTGGAATACGCTCCGGCACCGGAGTCGAAGGCCGTCCTGAACCTCAAGGACAGCTACGGCCTGTTCATCGACGGCGAGTTCGTCGACGGCTCGGGTGCGAGCTTCACCACCATCTCGCCTGCCGACGAGACGCGCATCGCCGAGATCGCCTCGGCGAGTGACGAGGACGTCGACCGTGCCGTCGCCGCTGCGCGCCGCGCCTACGACAAGACCTGGTCGACGATGAGCGGCCGCGATCGGGGCAAGTACCTCTTCCGCATCGCCCGCCTCGTGCAGGAGCGCGCCCGTGAGCTCGCGGTCGCCGAGAGCCTCGACAACGGCAAGCCGATCAAGGAGAGCCGAGACGTCGACGTGCCGCTGGTCGCGTCCTGGTTCTTCTACTACGCCGGCTGGGCCGACAAGCTCGACTACGCCGGGCTCGGCGCGAACCCGCGCGCGCTCGGCGTGGCGGGTCAGGTGATCCCGTGGAACTTCCCGCTGCTCATGCTCGCGTGGAAGCTCGCTCCCGCGCTGGCCGCCGGCAACACCGTCGTGCTCAAGCCCGCCGAGACCACGCCGCTGACGGCGCTGATCTTCGCGGAGATCCTGCAGCAGGCCGACCTTCCGGCAGGTGTGGTCAACATCGTGACCGGAGCCGGTTCGACCGGTGCCGCGCTCGTGCGGCATCCGGACGTCGACAAGGTGGCCTTCACCGGGTCGACCGGCGTCGGACGCGACATCGCCCGCGCGGTCGCCGGCACCAGGAAGAAGCTCACGCTCGAACTCGGCGGCAAGGCCGCGAACATCGTGTTCGACGACGCGCCCATCGATCAGGCGATCGAGGGCATCGTGAACGGCATCTTCTTCAATCAGGGTCACGTGTGCTGCGCCGGCAGTCGGCTGCTCGTGCAGGAGTCGATCCACGACGAGGTCATCGACCGACTCAAGAGCCGCCTGTCGACACTGCGTCTCGGCGACCCGCTCGACAAGAACACCGACATCGGTGCGATCAACTCGGCCGCGCAGCTGGCCCGCATCCGCGAGCTCAGCGACATCGGCGAGGCCGAGGGCGCGGAGCGCTGGACGGCGGACTGCGCGATCCCCGAGAAGGGATTCTGGTTCGCTCCGACGATCTTCACCGGTGTCGAGGCCTCCCATCGCATCGCCCGCGATGAGGTCTTCGGACCCGTTCTCTCGGTCCTGACGTTCCGCACGCCCGCCGAGGCGATCGCCAAGGCCAACAACACGCCATACGGTCTCTCCGCCGGCATCTGGTCGGACAAGGGATCGCGCATCCTCGCGGTGGCCGATCGCCTCCGCGCCGGCGTCGTGTGGGCCAACACGTTCAACCGATTCGACCCGTCGAGCCCGTTCGGCGGATACAAGGAGTCCGGATACGGCCGCGAAGGCGGACGCCAGGGTCTCACCGCCTACCTGAAGGGGGCATCAGCATGAGCAAGCGACACAGTGCCAATGACCGACTCAGTGTTCCGAAGACCTACAAGCTCGCGATCGGCGGCGCCTTTCCGCGCAGCGAATCGGGGCGTACGTACGAGGTGCTCTCGGCCAAGGGCGCGTTCCTCGCGAACGCCGCGCAGGCGTCCCGCAAGGATGCGCGGGATGCGGTCGTGGCGGCCCGCGCGGCGGTGAAGGGCTGGTCGGGAGCGACCGCCTACAACCGCGGCCAGGTGCTGTACCGCATCGCCGAGGTCCTCGAGGGGCGCCGCGCGCAGTTCATCGACGAGATCTCCGCGCAGGAGGGCGTGTCGGCAACCGCTGCCGCGACTCAGGTGGATGACGCGATCGACCTCTGGGTCTGGTACGCCGGGTGGTGCGACAAGTACGCGCAGGTCGCGGGGAACGCGAACCCGGTCTCCGGGCCGTACTTCAACATCTCGGTGCCGGAGCCGACCGGAGTCGTCGCGATCGTCGCGCCGCAGGACTCCGCTCTGCTCGGCCTCGTCTCCGTGGTGGCGCCCGCGCTCGTCGCCGGGAACACCGTCGTCGTGATCGCGAGCGAGCGTCATCCGCTGTCGGCCATCAGTCTCGCCGAGGTGCTCGCGACCAGCGACGTGCCCGGGGGAGTGGTCAACGTCCTCACCGGATCGCCCGCCGAGATGGCGCCGTGGCTCGCGTCGCACCAGGACGTGAACGCGCTCGACCTCGCCGGAGCGGGGGCCCTGGACTGGGTCGACATGCAGATCGCCGCCGCCGAGACACTGAAGCGCGTCCTGACCCCCGGTGAGGTGACGGCATCGCCCGAGCGGATCGCCGCCTTCACCGAGATCAAGACCGTGTGGCACACCAAGAGCATGGTCTGACAGCACGTTCTCGACAGGCCCGCCCACGCCTCGCGTGGGCGGGCCTGTCCGTCTGCGAGTCGATATCGACTCGAGATGCGCGCGCCGCGCCAATGCGTCCCGGTGTCGGATGCAGCGGTTAGGCTCAGTAGACGATCTCTGGATCCCCCTAGGAGGACGCGCATGGCCCGTATCGGTGAAAGCGCTGACCTGTTCAAGTGCTCGTTCTGCGGAAAGAGCCAGAAGCAGGTGCAGCAGCTCATCGCTGGACCCGGTGTGTACATCTGCGACGAATGCGTCGAACTGTGCAACGAGATCATCGAAGAGCGGATGGCCGAGTCCTCCGCCGAGGGGAGCGCGGACTTCGAGCTGCCCAAGCCCCGAGAGATCTTCTCCTTCCTCGAGGAGTACGTCGTCGGTCAAGAACCCGCGAAGAAGGCCCTGTCCGTCGCGGTCTACAACCACTACAAGCGAATCCGCGCGCACGGCACTCTGCAGACGGCCGAGCAGAAGGCCGAGAGCGTCGAGATCGCCAAGAGCAACATCCTGCTCATCGGTCCCACCGGCTGCGGCAAGACGTATCTGGCCCAGACGCTCGCGAAGCGCCTGAACGTTCCGTTCGCGGTCGCCGACGCCACGGCGCTGACCGAGGCCGGTTATGTCGGTGAGGACGTCGAGAACATCCTGCTCAAGCTCATTCAGGCGGCGGACTACGACGTCAAGCGCGCCGAACAGGGGATCATCTACATCGACGAGGTCGACAAGATCGCACGCAAGGCCGAGAACCCGTCGATCACCCGCGACGTCTCGGGCGAGGGCGTGCAGCAGGCGCTGCTCAAGATCATCGAGGGCACGGTCGCCTCGGTGCCGCCCCAGGGTGGACGCAAGCACCCTCATCAGGAGTTCCTGCAGATCGACACGTCCAACGTGCTGTTCATCGTCGCGGGCGCCTTCGCGGGCCTCGAGGACATCGTCTCGGCACGCGTCGGCAAGCACGGCATCGGCTTCGGCGCACCGCTGCACGACAAGGGCAAGGACCTCGACCTGTTCAGCGAGGTGCTCCCGGAGGACCTGCACAAATTCGGACTCATCCCCGAGTTCATCGGTCGCCTCCCGGTGGTCACGAACGTCTCGCCGCTCGACCAGGATGCTCTCATCGACATCCTCACCGGCCCTCGCAATGCGCTCGTCAAGCAGTATCAGCGCATGTTCGAGCTCGACGGCGTCCAGCTCGAGTTCGAGGAGGACGCCCTCCGGTCCATCGCCGACCTCGCGGTCGAGCGGAAGACCGGCGCACGAGGCCTCCGCGCGATCCTCGAGGACGTGCTCGGCCCCATCATGTTCGAGATCCCCTCGGCCGAAGACGTCGCGAAGGTCATCGTGACCCGCGCGGCCGTCGACGAAGGTGCGCCTCCCACGATCGTGATGGAGCGCAAGCGCAAGAGCGCGTAAGCTCGCTGCCCATTCCCTGGCGGGTGTTCGGCTCCGACATCGTCGTCGCCGACCGGTGGATGCGGCTGCGCGCCGACCGATGCCGGGGTTCGTGCTGTCGCGAGATCGCGCCGTAGACCCCCGCGGGTCGCGCCGCCGCGCGGCGGCGCTCCCGGCAGCGAGCGCTCGGGCGCGCGCGCGACGCGAGCTCAAAACCTGAGGGACTTTGGGATTCGTGACTCCTGCTGTTACAGTCGGAGTGCTTGAATCGTTTCACCGCAGTCTTGCTTGCGGCTTCAAAGGAGAATCGTGAACACATCGCTGACCAAAGGCCGCGCCTGGTGGATCGCCATCGTCGCCGGCATGGCATCGTTCCTCGACGCGGCGGCGATCGCCGGCACGGGCACAGGTCTGCTGCTCTTCCAGCAGGAGTTCGGCTTCGGGGCGGACGTCTTCGGGCAGTTGTCCGCGATCCTCACCTTCACGATCGCCGTCGGCGCCCTGGCCGGTGGATTCCTCAGCGATCGCTTCGGGCGTCGCCGCGTGTTCACGGTCACGGTGGCGATGTTCGCGATCGGTGCGCTGGTACTCGCGCTCGCACCGGCCACAGGCGCGCTCTACCTCGGCATGCTGCTGGTCGGCCTCGCCGCCGGCGCCGACCTGCCGGCCTCGATGGCGATGATCGCCGAGAGTGCTCCGGAAGGCAGCAAGGGCAAGATGGTCGCCTTCTCCCACATCCTCTGGATGGCCGGAGTCCTCGCCGTGGTCTTCATCGGCGTCCTGGTGGGCGGCATGGGCGGCACCGGTGCGCGCATCCTGTACGGCATCCTCGCCGCGATCGCACTCCTCACCATCGTCGCGCGCGCCGGTCTTCCCGAGTCCGGAGAATGGCAGCGCGCGCGTACCGGCACGATCGTCACCGCAACAGGCGCAGAGGCGTCGGCGGCATCGTCGGGTGGCGCGAAGGCGCTGTTGGCTTCGGGGTTCCTCGTGCCGCTCGTCGCGCTGACGCTCTTCTACGCGATCGCGAACATCCCCGCGAACACGAACGGGCAGTTCTCGGCATACCTGTACGTCAACGCGGCGGGAACCGATGTCTCCACCGCGAACCTCTTCGGGCTCATCGGTATCGGCGTGTCCCTCATCGGGAATCTCACGCTCATGCGCCTCGTCGACACGAAGTACCGCATGCTCGGATTCGTCATCGGGCTCGCGCTGTCTGTCATCGGGTTCCTCATCCCCGTCCTCGCCGGGGTCTCCGTCTCCACGCTCGTCGCGATGGGCGTGTTCTACGCTCTCGGCGGAGCGATCGCCGGTGAGCCGATGTTCAAGGTCTGGGCTCAGGAGCTGTTCCCGACCCTCCACCGCAGCACCGCACAGGGGATCGCCATCGCGGCCACCCGTGTCGTCGCGGCCGTCGTCGCCCTGTTCACCCCGATGATCATCACCGCGGGCGCCAGTTCGATGTTCGTCCTGCTGATCGTGACGACGGTGGTCGCGGGTCTGATCGGCCTGCTGTGGATTCCGCGGCTGCCGCGCGCACGCACCGTCGAGAGCGCTGAAGCCGCCGAGTCCGCCACGGCCGGCGTCTCCTGAGCGGCGGGCGACTCGACATGATCACTTCCGTTCCCGCACCGCAGCGTCCGACTCTCGAGCACCACGCCGACGGACGCCTGGGCATCGTGCACCGCGCTCCGAGGATCAGCTGGACGCTGTCGGATGCCCCGCGGGGATACGCGCAGCGGGCGTATCGACTCGAGCTCACTCGCAGCGTTCCGGGTGGCGAGACCACGACGAGCGTGTTCGAGCGGACGGAGTCCGCGCAGATCCTGGTCCCCTGGCCCGACAGCCCCCTCTCGTCGCGCGAGCGGGTCGCCGTGAGGGTCGCCGTGTCCGACGGTACGGAGTGGAGTCCCTGGAGCGAGGCCGGCTGGGTCGAGGCAGGGCTCTTCGATGCCGCGGACTGGCAGGCGGAGTTCATCGGCGGATCGTGGCCGGAGACATCCGCGCCCGAGGAGCGTCGCCCGTCGCGAGTGCGCACCGATCTGCACCTCGAGGGCGGCGTGGCGTGGGCCCGGTTGCGGTTGACCGCCCATGGCCTCGCCGAAGCGGAGATCAACGGCGTGCGCGTCGGAGACGAGGAGCTCACGCCGGGGTGGACGAGCTACCGGCACAGGCTGCCCGTGGCGACGTTCGATGTGACGGACATGCTCGTTCCCGGGGACAACGCGATCGGCGTCTGGCTGTCGGATGGCTGGTGGCGCGGGCACCTCGGCTTCGAAGGCGGACGCTGGGACGTCTACGGTGACGACCTCTCGGCCTTCGTGCAGCTCGAGGTTCTGTTCGACGACGGCACCTTCCACATCCATGGATCGGACGCGACCTGGCAGGCGGGCTTCGGCCCTGTGCTCTCGAGCGGCCTGTATGCGGGGGAGAGCGTGGATCTGACCCGCCACGACCCGTCGTGGTCGACGCCGGGGTGGACGGATGAGGACTGGACGCCCGTCTCGGTATCCTCCGCGGACACGAGTGTGCTCGTCGGTGCGGAGGCACCGCCGGTGCGCTGCACGGCCGAGCTCCCGCCCGTGCGCACCGAGATTCGCGAGGAGGGCCGGGTGCTTCTGGACTTCGGTCAGAATCACTCCGGGCGCCTGCGGCTGCGCCTGCCCGCCTCGCGCGGAACGGAGATCGTCATCCGCCATGCGGAGGTGCTGCAGGACGGCGACATCTACACCAGGACGCTGCGCCATGCCCGTGCCGAGGATCGCGTCGTGCTCTCCGACACCTCGATGGAGTGGGAGCCGCGAGGAACGATCCACGGGTTCCGCTACGTGGAGATCAGCGGGTGGCCGGGCGAGATCGCCGATGGCGATGTCGTCTCGCGGGTGCTGCACACCGACATGGAGCGCACGGGGTGGTTCCGGTCGTCGCACGCCGCAGTGAATCGTCTGCACGAGAACGCGGTCTGGAGCCTGCGGTCCAACTTCGTCAGCATCCCCACCGACTGCCCGCAGCGCGATGAGCGACTCGGATGGACGGGTGACCTGCAGGTGTTCGCCCCTACCGCGGCGTTCCTCTACGACGTGACGGGGATGCTGGGGTCCTGGTTGCAGGATCTCGCGGACGAACAGGACGACCTCGGCACCGTGCCGCTCTGGGTGCCGTTCGTCGCCCTCGAGCCGTGGAGCAGCTTCCCGGCGTCGCCGATGGCGGTGTGGAGCGACGTCGCGGTACTCGCGCCGGACACGCTTCATGAGCGGACCGGCGACACGGCCGTGCTGCGACGTCAGTGGAGAAGCGGGTTGGCGTGGATCGCCGAGTCCCTCGCGGGCGCCGGTGACTCGCTGATCGTCGACGGCGGCTTCCAGCTCGGGGACTGGCTCGATCCGTCCGCGCCTCCGGAGAGCCCGATGCAGGCCGTGACTCCGTCGTCGCTCGTGGCCAGCGCCTACCTGGTCCACAGCCTGCGGCGGCTCACCGCGATCGGCCGGGTGCTCGGCGAGGAGCGGGAGGTCGACCGTCTCGACGATCTGGCCGTCCGCGCGGCCGCAGCGTTCCGAGCCCGCTTCCTCGATGCGGACGGGAGCCCGGTCGTGGTGACGCAGACCGCGCTCGCCCTCATCACCGTGTTCGACCTGTGGCCCGACGACGCTGCCGCGAAGGCGGGGACGCGTCGGCTCGCTGAACTCGTGCAGGAGAACGACGGGCGCGTCGCGACCGGATTCGCGGGCACGAACGTCATCTCGGATGCGCTGTCGCTGGGCGGTCACGACGCCGCGGCCTACCGACTGCTGGAGGCCGACGAGAACCCGTCGTGGCTCTACACCGTCGCCATGGGTGCGACCACCATCTGGGAGCGGTGGGACTCGATGCTGCCGGACGGCACGGTGAATCCCGGCGACATGACCTCGTTCAACCACTACGCCCTGGGCGCGGTCGCAGACTGGATGCATCGACGGGTGGCGGGTCTCGCGCCCGGCGAACCGGGCTACCGGAGGATCCGCTTCGCACCGAGGCCCGGGGGCTCGTTCACCTCGGCCGGTGCGACGCACCGAACGCCCTACGGCGAGGCGTCGATCGACTGGGTGCGGCGAGACGGAGAGCTCGATCTCACCATCCGCGTGCCTGTCGGTGCGGTCGGCGACCTCGAGCTTCCCGGTGGCGAGACGAGGATTCTGGGGCACGGACTCCACGCCCTCAGCGTCCCGGCACCGCTCTCCGGCGACTAGTGACCGCTCACCGGTCGAGCCCGCGCCTCTTCAGCAGGGGAGCGATCTCGGCATCGCGCCCGCGGAAGTCACGGTAGGCGTCGAGCGGGTCCTTCGACCCGCCGACTCCCAGCAGGCGTGCACGGAACCGGTCGCCGTTCTCGCGTGTGAGGCCGCCGTTCTCCCGGAACCAGTCGACGGTGTCGGCGTCGAGCACCTCGCTCCAGATGTAGGAGTAGTAACCCGCGCTGTACCCGCCGGAGAACACGTGTGCGAAGTAGGTCGAAGAGTAGCGTGTCGGCACGGCGGGGTCGTCCAGGCCGATGTCGGCGAGCGCCGCGGCTTCGAAGGCCGCGACATCGTCGATCGCGGCGTCGGGTCCTCCGCGGTGCCACGCCTGATCGAGCCAGGCCGCAGCGAGGTACTCGCTCGTGTCGTGACCCTGGTTGAAGGTCTCCGTCGCGCGGAGCCGCTCGACGATCGCGGCGTCGAGCGGCTCGCCCGTCTCGTGGTGGCGGGCGTAGTTGTCCAGCACCTCGGGCCAGAGGATCCACATCTCGTTGACCTGACTGGGGAACTCGACGAAGTCGCGGAACACGTTGGTGCCGGAGAAGTGCGGATACGTCACCACGGCGAACAGACCGTGCAGGGCGTGACCGAACTCATGGAACAGGGTGGTGACCTCGTCGAGCGTCAGCAGCGTCGGCTCCCCGTCGCCGGGGAGCGCGACGTTGAGGTTGTTGACGACCACGGGCAGCGTGCCACGCAGGCGCGACTGGCTGACGAGCGGATTCATCCAGGCGCCGCCGCGCTTCGAATCGCGGGTGTACAGATCGAGCACGTACAGACCGACCGCCGTCCCGTCGGCGTCGTGCACCTCGAAGACGCGCGCACCAGGGTGGTAGGCGGTGAGGTCGGCGCGTTCGGTGAAGGTCACGCCGTAGAGCTGCGTGGCGGCGAAGAACACGCCGTCCTGCAGGACCCGCTCGGCCTCGAACCAGGGGCGCAGCGCCCCGGTGTCGATCGAATACCGGGCGGTGCGCACCTTCTCGGTGTAGAACGCCCAGTCGTGGGCCTCGACCGTGAACGGCGTGTCCTCCGTCTCGTCGACGATGGCCCGCAGTGCGTCTCTCTCGGCGCGCGCGTTGCGTGCCGACGGTGCGGCGAGCTCGCGCAGCATCCGTTCGACAGCCTCGGGAGTCCTCGCCGTCTCGTCTGCCGTGACGTAGGCCGCGTGCGAGTCGTAGCCGAGGATCGCTGCGCGCTCGGCGCGGAGCCGCGCGATCTCGCGCAGCACCGGGCCGTTGTCGTTCGCGTTGTCCCGCGACGCCCGCGCGCGCGATGCATCCATGATGCGCCGCCGTGACTCGCGGTCCCGCAGCTGTGCGAGGGAGGGGTGGCCGGTGAACAGCGGCAGCGAGACGAGGAACTTCCCGTCGAGACCGCGTTCTGCGGCGGAGCGGGATGCGGCCGAGAGCTCGCCCGAGCTGAGCCCGGCGAGTTCGTCAGCGGAGTCGAACACGACCGCGAGGTCGTTCGTGTCGTTCAGGAGATTGC
The DNA here is from genome assembly GCF_022627955.1 of Microbacterium sp. C5A9. Lineage (GTDB taxonomy): Bacteria > Actinomycetota > Actinomycetes > Actinomycetales > Microbacteriaceae > Microbacterium. Next base: position 98,612 of record NZ_JABXGD010000008.1, on the reverse strand, counting down.
GTTCGAACGCGGTGCTGAGGGTCGACAGCTGCTGATTGAGTGCGGTGAGACGGCGCTTGGCGTCGTCATCGAGGCCGGCGCCCGCGTGGGTCATCTCCCGGTGGTGGCGTTCGACGAGGTATCGCTGCTCGTCGTCGAGGTCGAGGTCCGCGAGCTGCGCATGCACCTGCTGCACTCGCCAGTACAGTGCCGCGTCGAGAGCGATGGCGTCGGTGTGGGCGGCCATCAGGGGCGCGAGCTGCTCGTCGACCGCTTGGATCTCGGGCGTCGCATCGGCCGAACTCACCGTGTAGAACGCGTGGGCCACGCGATCGAGCATCTCTCCCGACCGTTCGATCGCCTCGATCGTGTTCTCGAACGTCGGCATGGAACGCACCATCGTGATGCGTGCGATCTCGCGGAGGTGCTCGTCGAATGCCGTCCGGAAGGCGGGCAGATAGTGATCGGGTCTGATCGCGCTGTAGTCGGGGAGCCCGTAGGGCAGTTCTGACGGCTGGAGCAGCGGGTTCGAGGCGTCGGTCATGGCTCGAGCCTAATCACCGGCGTCGCCGGACGACCGAGACCCTCCGTCGCCGAGGGCAGCGGAGGGTCTCGTCAGGGACTGCGGCGGACCGGATCAGTCCTGGAACGGGCGGGCGATCACGTCACCGGTCGAGGTCTGCACGACCTCCCAGCCCGCATCGAGCTCGGCGATCGCGCGGCCTTCGAGCCACGTGAGCGTCCAGTGGCCGACGAGGCCGCGCGACTCGACCTCGGCGATCGCCGGTCGCAGAAGCGCCGGCACGGATGCCGGCGGCTCGGCGCCGGCGGCCCAGCGCGTGCCCAGCTGCATCAGGCGCCCTCGACCGGGGCGAGCTCGATCGCGGTGACGGCGAACTCCTCGGCCTCCGTGAACTCGAGCTCGGCGATGCGGCCCACGGCACGGAGGTCGTCGGCCGCGGCTCGCAGCGACTCGAGCTTGGCCGCCGGAGCGGCGATGGCCGCACGCGAGACCGGCGTCTTCTGGGAGGCCTTCGCCTCGGTCTTGGCGCGACGGATGCCGATCAGCGCCTCGCTCGCCGCCGACAGCACCGCCGTGTCGCCCTCGATGCCGAGGGGCTCGGGCCACGAGGCGGTGTGCACGGAGCCCTCTTCGAACCACGACCACACCTCCTCGGTCGCGAACGAGATGATCGGGGCGAGCAGACGCAGCAGTGTCGACAGTGCCAGGCGCAGCGCGAGGGCCGCGGACGCCTGACCGGTGTCGTTCTGGTTGTACGCGCGCTCCTTCACGAGCTCGAGGTAGTCGTCGCAGAACGTCCAGAAGAACGCCTCGGTGACTTCGAGTGCCTTCGCCTGGTCGTAGTTCTCGAACGCCCTGGTGGCCTCGACGATCACGGCGTCGAGGGCCGTCAGCATCGATGCGTCGAGCGCGTGGGTGACCTGTGCGCCCTCGGGCACCGGGAACGACAGCACGAACTTCGCCGCGTTGAGCACCTTGATCGCGAGGCGGCGGCCGATCTTGACCTGCGTCGGGTTCTGCGGGTCGAAGGCAGCGTCCATGCCCAGACGGCTGGACGCGGCCCAGTAGCGGACCGCATCCGACCCGTGGGTCTCGAGGATGTCGGCCGGGGTCACGACGTTGCCCTTCGACTTCGACATCTTCTTGCGGTCGGGGTCGACGATGAAGCCGGAGATCGCGGCATTCCGCCACGGTGAGCGGCCGTCTTCGAGAGTCGAGCGCAGCATGGTCGAGAAGAGCCAGGTGCGGATGATGTCCTGACCCTGCGGACGCAGGTCGAACGGAGCCGTGAGCTGCCACAGCTCCTCATCGCGCTGCCATCCGCCGGCGAGCTGAGGCGTCAGCGACGAGGTCGCCCAGGTGTCGAGGATGTCCGCCTCGGCTTCGAAGCCGCCGGCTGCACCCCGCTGGTCTTCGGTGTATCCCGCCGGAACGTCGGTGGTCGGGTCGATGGGGAGCGACGCGTGGTCGGGGGCGAGCACGCGGTCGTAGTCGCGGTCGCCGTTCTCGTCGAGTCCGTACCAGAGCGGGATCGGCACGCCGAAGAAGCGCTGGCGCGACACCAGCCAGTCTCCGGTGAGCCCGCCGACCCAGTTCTCGTAGCGCACGCGCATGAACTCCGGATGCCACGCGAGCTCGGTGCCGTGTGCGAGCAGCTCGTCACGGAGCTTCGCATCGCGGGCGCCGTTGCGGATGTACCACTGCCGCGTCGACACGATCTCGAGCGGACGGTCGCCCTTCTCGAAGAACTTCACCGCGTGGTTGAAAGGCTTGCCGACCGCGGTCATGTCGCCGGTCTCCTGCAGCTTCTCGACGATCGCCTTGCGGGCGGAGAACACGGTCTTGCCTGCGAGCTCCGTCTCGTACCACTCGATGGCCTCGGCGTTCGCGACGATCGAGGGCGCGGACGGCAGGAAACGGCCGTCGAGGCCGATCGTGGTCATGTTCGGGAGATCCGCCCCGGCGGCGGTGCGCAGCTCGCGCCACCAGATGATGTCGGTCACGTCGCCGAAGGTGCAGACCATGGCGGCGCCCGTGCCCTTGTCGGGCTGGGCGAGGTGGTGGCCGTGGATCTCGATCTCGGCGCCGAAGAACGGCGTGCGCACCTTCGTGCCGATCAGATCCTTGTGCGGCCCCTCGGGGTGCGTCACGATCGCGATGCAGGCCGGCAGCAGTTCGGGACGCGTCGTCTCGATCGTGATCGAGCCCGAGCCGTCCGCGAACGGGAAGTCGATGGTGTGGTACGCGGCCTGCTGGTCGCGGTCCTCGAGTTCGGCCTGCGCGATGGCGGAGCGGAAGTCGATGTCCCACAGGGTCGGCGCGAGGGACTGGCAGGCCTCGCCGCGCTCGAGGTTGCGCAGGAAAGCCAGCTGGCTCTGCCGGATCGTGTCGTCGGAGATCGTGCGATACGTCTGCGTCCAGTCGACGCTGAGGCCGAGCTGGCGGAAGAGAGCCTCGAACTGCTTCTCGTCTTCGATCGTGAGGCGCTCGCACAGCTCGATGAAGTTGCGACGGCTGATCGGCACCTGGTCGGCGGCGCGGCTGGACTTGTTGTCGCCGCCCTCGAACGGCGGCGTGAAGTCGTCCTGGTAGGGAAGCGTCGGGTCGCAGCGCACGCCGTAGTAGTTCTGGACGCGGCGCTCGGTGGGCAGACCGTTGTCGTCCCAGCCCATCGGGTAGAAGACGGTCTTGCCGCGCATGCGCTCGAATCGCGCCTTGACGTCGGTGTGCGTGTACGAGAACACGTGACCGATGTGCAGGCTGCCGGATGCCGTCGGCGGAGGAGTGTCGATCGAGTAGACACCCTCACGGCCGGACTGCGCGGCGCGGAGACGATCGAACAGGTAGGTCCCCTGCTCGGACCACGTCTCTCCCCACTTCGCTTCGAGGCCTTCGAGCACGGGCTTGTCGGGAATCACGGACATGGAGGTCTCCTCGAGCGATGTATGCGGCACTGTGTGAGCGTGCCTGAGTGTGGGTTGTGCCCCACAGTCTAATCGCGTCCCACGGATGTGGAGTTCCGCCGTGTCCCGAGCGAGCGCCGGTGCGTCCGCGGGGATCTAGAATTGGATCGAGTCCAAGAACTGATGCATCCGCGTCGTCTCCCGCATTCCCTCCCGAGGAACAGCATGCCCATCTCCTTCCTGCGCCGCGCGATCCCGCTCGGCGCCACCGTCGCCGTGAGCGCACTCCTTCTCAGCTCCTGCGCCGCACCGTCATCCGAGTCCGAGGGCGGCGAGCTCGTCTGGTCGATCGAGGGTGCGAACCTGTCGGCCGGCCACATGGACCCGCAGGTCAGCCAGCTGGACGTCTCGGGGATGGTGCAGCGAGCGGTGCTCGACTCCCTGGTGTTCCAGGAGGACGACGGCTCGTTCGTGCCGTGGCTCGCGAAGGACTGGAAGGTCTCGGACGACAGCACCGAGTACACGTTCACGCTGCGTGACGACGTCACCTTCACCGACGGCGAGCCGTTCGACGCCGAAGCGGTCAAGGCGAACTTCGATCGCATCGTCGACCCCGAGACGGAGTCGGCGCAGGCGGCGTCCATGCTGGGCGCGGACTTCTACGAGGGCACCGAGGTGGTCGACGACCACACGGTGAAGGTCAGCTTCACCCAGCCCTATGCGCCGTTCCTCCAGGCGGCGAGCACTCCGCAGCTCGGCTTCTACTCGCCGGCGGTCCTCGCCGATTCCGCCGACCAGCTGAAGGCCGGGGGTCCCGGGGTCACGGTCGGCACCGGTCCGTACGAGCTGACCGAGTACACGCCGGATCAGGAACTCGTCTACACGCGCAACGACGACTACGCCTGGGGCCCGCACGGCGAGGAGGCGCCGACGGTCGAGACCCTGCGCGTCGAGATCCAGCCGGAGGCGTCCGTGCGCACGGGCGTCGTGCAGAGCGGCGAGGCGGATCTCGCGAGCAACATCCCGCCGAACCTCGCGGGTGACCTCGGCGACGGCATCACGGTCGACTCGATCGAGTACCCGGGACTGCCCTACTCGCTGTACCTCAACGAGAAGAACGGCGTCTTCGCCGATGAGAAGGTGCGCCAGGCGTTCGCGCGCGGGATCGACATCGATGCGGCGGTCGAGGAGATCTTCTTCGACCAGTTCCCCCGTGCGTGGAGCGTGCTCGGATCGACCACGCCCGGATACGACGCGTCTCTCGAGGGCACCTGGGCGTTCGATCAGAGCGCGGCGAACGCGCTGCTCGACGACGCCGGGTGGACCGAGCGCGACACCGACGGCATCCGCATGAAGGACGGGCAGCGTCTGTCCGCCCGGTGGATCGCCTGGACGCCGGTCCCCGATGACAGGGCGGCTCTCGCCAACGCGATCCAGTCCGACCTCACGGGGATCGGCTTCGAGGTCGTCCGCGAGGTCCTCGAGCCCGGCGCGTACAACGAGCAGTACGGCCCGAAGACGTTCGATCTCACCGACTGGGGATTCTCCGGCGTCGACCCGGACTTCCTGCGCGCGCACCTGCACACCGATGGATTCCAGAACGCCTCGCAGGTCACGGACCCCGAGATCGACACCCTGCTCGACCAGGCCGTCGCGTCGAGCGATCAGGACCAGCGCAACGCGATCTACACGCAGCTGCAGGAGTGGAATGCCGAGTACACGGCCATCGTGCCGCTCTACAGCCCGTCGGCCATCACCGCGGTGGGCGAGCGCGTCAGCGGTCTCGACTACGACCTGTACGGGCGCCCGCTGTTCTACGACGTGAGCGTCGGCTGACGCCTGCGTCGTCGAGCGCCCTCCGGTCCATCGCTGCGGTATCGTTCGTGAGCGAGCGCCGCGGGCCGCAGGGCGCTCAGGAACTCTCGAGAGGGCGCGAACGGTGAAGGCAGCGCTCATCCGCATCGCCGGCCTCGCGGCATCCGTCGTGATCGTGCTCTGGGGCGCGGCGACCCTGGTGTTCCTCGCGTTCCGCGTGGTCCCCGGCGACCCGGTGTCGGTGATGCTCGGACCGCAGGCGCAGGTCAGCGAGGCCGTCAAGGACGGCATCCGCGCCGAACTCGGTCTCGATCGTCCGCCCCTCGAGCAGTACGTCGCGTTCATCGGGCAGCTCGCGCGGGGAGACCTGGGCGAGTCGTACCAGCTGCGCATGCCCGTGACCGAGGTCATCGGCCGCCAGCTCGGCGCGACGCTGCAGTTGTCCGCGCTGGCCCTCGTGATCGCCGTGCTGCTCGCACTGGCCGTCGCTCTGCTCGTACGCGGTCGGGTCGGGCGCGCTGTCGCCGCGGGCGTCGAACTCGTCATCCTGTCGTCGCCGGTGTTCTGGATCGGGCTGATCCTGCTGAGCGTCTTCGCCTTCGGTCTCGGGTGGTTCCCCGTGTCGGGCGCCCGGAACCCGGCGACGATCGTGCTGCCGGCGATCACCCTGGCGCTGCCGGTGGCGGCGCTGCTCAGTCAGGTGCTGCGCGACGGTCTCGTGCAGGCCGAGCGGATGCCGTTCGCCGAGACCGTGCGTGCACGAGGAGCGGGTCCCTCGTGGTTCACGCTGCGCCACGGCCTGCGCCACGGAGCCGCCAATGCGGTGACCCTGGCGGCCTATCTGACCGGATCGGTGCTCGGAGGAGCCGTGCTCGTCGAGACGGTGTTCGCCCGTGCAGGTCTCGGCCGCGTGACCCTCGCGGCCATCACCAACCGCGATCTTCCCGTGATCACCGGCATCATCCTGCTCAGCGCCCTCGTCTTCGTGGCCGTGAACCTCGTGATCGAGCTGCTGCATCCGCTCATCGATCCCCGTCTGCGGGCCGAACGCGGAGGTGGGCGATGAGGCGCGCTCAGGTCGTGCTGCTCTGGTGCGCGGTCGCCGTGCTGTTGGTGCTCGCCTTCGCCGCGGCCTTCCCCGGAGTCCTCGCCACGCACGACCCGCTGCAGACCGATGTGCGTGCGTCGCTGCAGCCGCCCAGCGCCGAACACCTCTTCGGCACCGACCAGAGCGGCCGTGACGTCTACTCCCGGGTGGTTCACGGGGCCGGGCGCTCGGTCGGCATCGGCCTCCTCGCCACAGGCATCGCGCTCGTGGTCGGGCTTCTCGTCGGAGCCCTCGCGGGACTCGCGCCCCGCGGAGTCGACGCGGCGCTCATGCGAGTGAATGACGTGCTGATGGCATTCCCCGAGTTCCTCGTCGCGCTCGTCGTCGTGGCGGTGCTCGGGCCGGGACCGGTCAACATCGCGATCGCCGTGACACTCGCGGCCGTGCCCGTGTACATCCGCCTCGCCCGAGTGCAGACGCGCACGATGCGCAGTGCGGAGCATGTCGAAGCGGCGCGCATCCTCGGCGTGCGTCCCGTTCCCGCCTTCGTCCGGCATGTGGTGCCCGCCGTGCTCGGCTCCCTCAGCGTCCTCGCGACGATCGGCATCGGATCGAGCATCCTCGCCGCGGCCGGTCTCAGCTTCCTCGGACTCGGCCCGTCGGAGCCGACCCCTGAGTGGGGCCTCATGCTCGCCGGAGGACGCAACGTGCTCGGTCAGGCCTGGTGGGTCGCCGTCTTCCCCGGCATCGCGATCACCCTCACGGTGATCTCCGCGACGATCGTCGGCAGGGTGCTGCGCGCCAGGGCCGAAGGGCGGACGTCATGACCGCGGCGCTGGACCTGGAGGGGCTGCGCATCGACTTCGGCGGTGCGCCGGTGGTCGACGGGGTCTCGATGACGGTGTCGCCCGGCGAGTGCGTCGCCATCGTGGGCGAGTCCGGGGCGGGGAAGTCTCTCACCGCCCGTGCGCTGCTGGGGCTGACGTCCGCAGACGCCCGCGTGAGGTTCGATCGGCTCGTCGTCGACGGAACGGACGTCGCACGGTTCGGGGAACGGCGGTGGCGCGCGCTGCGTGGTGCCGCCATCGCCCTCGTCTCGCAGGATGCTCTCGTGTCGCTCGATCCCCTGCAGCGGGTGGGCTCGGAGATCGCCGAGCCGCTGCGCCTCCACGGCCTCGTGTCGGGGCGAGCGGCGCTGCGCGAGAGGGTGCAGGAGCTGCTGCATCGCGTCTGGATGCCGGATGCCGACCGCAGAGCCCGGCAGTACCCGCACGAGCTGTCCGGCGGACTCCGTCAGCGGGCCCTCATCGCGTCTGCCATCGCCGCCGAGCCGGCCGTCCTCATCGCGGATGAGCCGACCACGGCGCTCGACGCGACGGTGCAGGCTCGGATACTGGGGCTGCTCCGCGAGATCGCCGATGCCGGGACCGCCGTCGTCTTCATCAGCCACGACTTCGCGGCCGTGCGTCGGGTCGCCGATCGGGTGCTGGTCATGCGGGGCGGTGTGGTGGTCGAGTCCGGGGCGGTGGCCGACGTGCTCGAGTCGCCGCAGCACGACTACACCCGGCAGCTGATCGCCGCGACGATGCACGAGCCGCGTACGACCCCGGACGGCGATGCCTCTCCCGTGCTCGTCGTCACGGGCGCGAGCAAGACGTTCGGCGGGAGCACGGCGGTGAGAGAAGCGTCGTTCGCCGTGCCCGAGGGACGCACCCTCGGCATCGTCGGCGAATCCGGCTCGGGCAAGACGACCCTCGCCCGGATGATCGTCGGCGTCGAGCAGCCGGACGACGGAGGGCTCCGCTGGATCGGGGAGCACAGGGTGCAGCTCGTGCACCAGAACCCGCTCGGCGCGTTCGACCCCCGATGGACCATCGGTCGGTCGCTGAGGGAGGCGCTCGCCGCGGGCGGGGTGCCCCGGCGGCACAGGGCGGCGCGCGTCTCGGAACTGCTCGCGGAAGTCGACCTCGACCCCGCGCTCGCGAGACGCCGACCCATCGCCCTCTCGGGCGGGCAGCGTCAGCGTGCGGCGATCGCTCGGGCCCTGGCCGCCGAGCCCGAGGTGCTGGTGCTGGACGAACCCGTGTCGGCTCTGGATCCCTCGGTGCGGGAGCGCGTGCTGCAGCTCCTGCTGCGGCTGCAGCGCGAGCGTCAGCTGACCATGGTCTTCGTGTCCCACGACCTCGACGTCGTCGGTGCCGTCGCCGACGACGTGCTGGTGATGCAGGACGGCGTCATCGTCGAGCAGGGCGCGGTCGCGGATGTCTTCGCCTCGCCGCAGCATCCGTTCACGCAGGAGCTGCTGGAGGCCAACGGCCCGCTCAGTCCGTGACCTGGATGCCGATCCCGGCGGCGAGCACGGAGGCGAGCCCCTGCACCTGGAAGCTGCTCAGGGTCGTGCCGCGGAGGCTGTTCGCATCGAGGAACGCCGACGCGTCGAGCCCGCGCAGGTCGACATGCGTGGCGCGCATGCCCCGGGAGTCGACCTCATCGGTGCGGGTCTCGGTGAAGCGGACCCGGGTGAGCTCGGCCTGGGGCATGTCGATCGTCCGGATGCTGCACGCGGTGATCTCGATGTCCGCGGCACGCACGGCGCCGAGGTTCAGATAGTCGATCCGCACATCGCGGAGCTCCAGCTCGTCGATGCGCGCACTGCTGAGATCGAGCGTCCCGATGCGGCCGCCGCTGATGCGGACGCGACGCACCCCGGCATCCCGCATCCGCAGCGAGGCGATGCGGACACCCGTCATATCGACGTCGATGAGCGTGGCCCCTGTCAGATCGACGCTGTCGGCATCGGCCGTGATGGTGCACTGCTCGAGAGAGGCGTGGGAGAGATCCGCCGCGACCTCGAGGTCGAGTCGTGCCGCGAGGAGGTCGGCACCGCGCCGTGCGGTCGCGGACTCGAACTCACGCGGAAGGTCGGGGGGAGAGACACGGGGAGCCGCAGGGGACTCGGGGGAGCGGGCCATGCTTCGAGGGTAGGGGGTGGGGCGGACAGGCAGTCGCCTCGCCGGCGGGGAGGCGCCCGCGCGTCACCGCGCGTACAATGGAACCCACGAGCTGTGATCCGGACATCGCCGGGGAGCTCTCGGAAGAACGGTCGGCCCCGCACGGGGTGGACTCAGTAGAACCGAGCGGGGCAGGCCCGTCACAGCCGCAGTGAGAGTGGCCCCGCCGTGAGGCGCGGCACGCGAGGTGGTACCGCGGTTCCCCGGAGACGATCCGGACGGATCGTCCTCGCAGCAGCATCCGCCACGACTCCTGCGAGACGACATGACCTACCCGCGTTCCTCCTTCGGCCCCGCCGCCGACCAGGCTGCCTCCGTCGCCCCGAGCCCCCGGTTCCCCGAGATCGAGCGGGAGGTGCTCGACTTCTGGGAGACCGACCAGACCTTCCGCGCCTCCATCGAGCAGCGCGAAGGCGACGACGAATGGGTCTTCTACGACGGCCCGCCGTTCGCCAACGGCCTCCCGCATTACGGGCACCTGCTCACGGGCTACGCGAAGGATGTCTTCCCGCGCTTCCAGACCATGATCGGCAAGAAGGTCGACCGCGTCTTCGGCTGGGACACGCACGGTCTGCCTGCCGAGCTCGAGGCCATGAAGCAGCTCGGCATCACCGAGAAGAGCCAGATCGAGGAGATGGGCATCGACGTCTTCAACGCGAAGGCGAAGGACTCGGTGCTCAAGTACACACATGAGTGGCAGGACTACGTCACGCGTCAGGCCCGCTGGGTCGACTTCGAGCGCGGCTACAAGACGCTCGACCTCGGGTACATGGAGAGCGTGCTCTGGGCGTTCAAGACCCTGTACGACAAGGGCCTCGCCTACGAGGGATACCGGGTGCTGCCGTACTGCTGGCGCGACGAGACCCCGCTGTCGGCGCACGAGCTGCGCATGGACGACGACGTGTACCAGAACCGGCAGGACCCGTCGGTCACCGTCACGTTCCCGCTGACGGGCGCCAAGGCCGAAGCCCTCGGGCTCACCGCCGTGCGAGCGCTGGCCTGGACGACCACGCCCTGGACCCTCCCCACCAACCTCGCGCTCGCCGTGGGGCCGGACATCGAGTACGTCGTGCTCCCCGCCGGACCCGGAGGCGCTGCCGACGTGCACGCCGCCGAAGGATCGACGGATGCCGCGATCGAAGCGTCCGCGCACCGCTACCTCCTGGCCCGCGAACTGCTCGGCGGCTATGTCAAGGAACTCGGCTACGAGAGCCTCGACGACGCGCTCGCCGCGGTGGACGCGACGGTCCGGGGCGCGGAACTGCAGGACGTCACCTACGACCGGCTCTTCGACTACTACGCCGACACCGAGACGTACGGCACCGAGAACGCCTGGCGCATCCTGGTCGACGACTACGTCACCATCAGCGACGGCACCGGCATCGTCCACCAGGCGCCGGCCTACGGTGAGGACGACCAGCGGGTGGCCGGTGCCGCCGGCATCCCCACGATCCTGTCGCTCGACGACGGCGGCAAGTTCCTCCCGAACGTCACCGACGTCGCCGGCCAGCTCTGGATGGATGCGAACACCCCGCTCATCCGCCTGCTGCGGGGCGAGGGTCGCCTGCTGCGCGAGCAGAGCTACGTGCACTCGTACCCGCACTGCTGGCGCTGCCGGAACCCCCTGATCTACAAGGCCGTGTCGAGCTGGTTCATCCGCGTCACGGACATCAAGGACGATCTGCTCGCGAACAACGAGCAGATCACGTGGGTGCCCGAGAACGTCAAGCACGGCCAGTTCGGCAAGTGGCTCGAGGGCGCGCGCGACTGGTCGATCAGCCGCAACCGCTACTGGGGCTCGCCGATCCCGATCTGGAAGAGCGACGACCCCGAGTACCCGCGGGTCGACGCCTACGGCTCGCTCGAAGACCTGGAGCGCGACTTCGGCACGCTGCCGCGCAACCCCGAGGGCGAGATCGACCTGCACCGTCCGTACATCGACGACCTCACGCGTCCGAACCCCGACGACCCGACCGGCGCGAGCACGATGCGCCGCATCGAGGACGTCTTCGACGTGTGGTTCGACTCGGGATCGATGCCGTATGCGCAGGTGCACTACCCGTTCGAGAACCAGGAGTGGTTCGACACGCATGCCCCCGCCGACTTCATCGTCGAGTACATCGGGCAGACGCGCGGCTGGTTCTACGTCATGCACGTGCTGTCGACCGCGCTGTTCGACCGCCCGGCGTTCACCGGTGTGAGCTGCCACGGCATCGTCCTCGGCAACGACGGCTACAAGATGTCGAAGTCGCTGCGCAACTATCCCGACGTCTCCGAGGTGCTCGACCGCGACGGCTCCGACGCGATGCGCTGGTTCCTCATGTCGAGCTCGGTGCTCCGCGGCGGCAACCTGGCGGTGACCGAAGAGGGCATCCGCTCGGGCGTGCGCGAGTTCCTGCTTCCGCTGTGGAACTCCTGGTACTTCTTCGCGACGTATGCGAACGCGGCGAAGGCCGGTGGCTACGAGGCGACGTGGCGCACGGACTCCACCGACGTGCTCGACCGCTACATCCTGGCGCGTCTCGGAGACCTCGTCCGCGAGGTCCGTGCCGACCTCGAGGGCCTCGACTCCACGACGGCATCCGCTCGTCTGCGCGACTTCGCCGAGGTGCTCACCAACTGGTACATCCGCCGGTCGCGCGATCGGTTCTGGGAGGGCTCGAGCACGGAGGCGTTCGACACGCTCTACACGGTCCTCGAGACGCTGACCCGCGTCGCCGCCCCGCTGGTGCCGCTCATCAGCGAGCGGGTCTGGCAGGGACTCACCGGTGGACGCAGTGTGCACCTGCAGGACTGGCCGGACGACTCCGCGTTCCCTGCGGCCGACGAGATCCGCGATGCGATGGATGCGGTGCGCGAGCTCTCGAGCGTCGGCAATGCCCTGCGCAAGAAGGAGAAGCTCCGCGTGCGTCTGCCGCTCGCCCGTCTCACGGTCGTCTCGCCGCTCGCGTCGACGCTCGGCCAGTTCGAGGACATCCTGCGCGAGGAGCTCAACGTCAAGTCCGTAGAGCTCGTGCAGCAGTCCGAGACGACGGCGGGGGAGTACGGCATCAGCCATCGGCTGAGTGTGAACGCCCGGGCCGCCGGTCCTCGTCTGGGCAAGAACGTGCAGACCGTGATCAAGGCCGCGAAGGCGGGTGACTGGTCGGAGTCCGACGGGATCGTGACGGCCGGCGGCATCGCGCTCGAACCCACCGAGTACGAGCTGGCACTCGAGACGACCGGTCGGCCCGACGGCGAGGCGCTCGCGATCGTCCCCTCGGGCGGATTCGTGCTGCTCGACACGCAGACGACCCCCGAGCTCGAGGCAGAGGGGCTCGCTCGCGACGCGATCCGCGTGGTGCAGGAGGCCCGCAAGAACGCCGGCCTCGACGTCAGCGACCGCATCGTGCTGGCACTGAACGCGACCCCGGAAGACGCGGCGGCCCTGACGGCGCACGCCGATCTGATCTCGCGGGAGACCCTGGCGATCGCGTTCGCCGCGCAGCCGACGGAGGGACTGGACGCGGTGGTCGACGACGTCTCGAGCCCCGGCGACGGAGTCTTCCGCTCCGGAGCCCGCGCGCTCGGCTCGTCGAAGGGACCGATCATCGTCACGATCGACGCCACCGCCGTCGTGCGGGACGCCGCGAAGGAAGGAGCGTCGTCATGAGCGCTCGCGACCGGGCGGATGCCGTCTACTCCACGCTGCTGAGTCGAGCGGGCGAGCGATGGGTGCAGCCGCGCAAGGAGCGCACGGCCCGCATCCTCGCCTTCCTCGACGACCCGCAGCGGACGTATCGGGTCGTCCACATCACGGGAACGAACGGCAAGACGTCGACCGCGCGCATGATCGAGAGCCTGCTGCGCGCGCACGGACTGCGCACGGGCCTGTTCACGAGCCCGCATCTCGAGCGATTCACCGAGCGGATCATGATCGACGGCGAGCCGATCGATGATGCGGCCGTCGCCGACGCCTGGGACGAGATCGAGCCCTTCGTCGAGATCGTCGACGCCGAGCTCGAGGCCTCGGGCGAGGAGCCGCTCACGTTCTTCGAGCTGCTCACGGTCCTGGCCTTCGTCGCGGTCGCCGATGCGCCCGTCGACGTGCTCGTGCTCGAGGTCGGGATGGGGGGCGAGTGGGATTCGACGAACACCGCCGACGGTGACGTCGCGGTCTTCGCACCCATCGACATCGATCACGCCGACCGTCTCGGCGGCACGATCGCCGAGATCGCGAAGGTCAAGTCCGGGATCATCAAGGAGGGTGCGGCCGTCGTCTCGGCGCAGCAGCCCGCCGAGGCCGCCGAGGTGCTCCGGAGAGCGGCCGCGGAGAAGAACGCGACCATCGCCTTCGAGGGCGACGAGTTCGGGCTGACCGTGCAGAAGCTCGCCGTCGGGGGACAGCTCCTCTCGATCCGCGGTCTCGCGGGCGAGTATCTCGAGGAGTACCTGCCGCAGTACGGTGCGCACCAGGGTCACAACGCCGCGCTGGCCGTGGCCGCGGTCGAGTCGCTCATCGGCGGGGGAGAGCAGCGCATCGCCGACGACATCATCTCCGAGGGGCTGCAGGGCGCGACATCGCCGGGACGCCTTCAGCTGCTCGGGATCTCGCCCACGGTGATCGTCGACGCCGCGCACAACCCGCACGGCGCCGCCGCGCTCGCGCAGGCGATGGACGACAGCTTCGACTTCGACGAGTGGGGCGTCGTGCTCGGCGTGCTCGCCGACAAGGACGCGGCCGGCATCGTCGCGAAGCTCGCTCCCGCGGCCGCGCACGTGTTCGCGACCGCGCCGGAATCGGACCGCGCCAGCGATGCGGACGTCATCGCCGACCTCGTCGAGGCGCTGGGCCATCGGGCGACCGTGCACGCGACGCTCGCGGATGCCGCCGATGCGGCACGCGAGTGGGCGGCGTCGACGGATCGTCGCGCGGTCGTGATCGCCGGTTCGGTCGTGCTCGCCGGAGAGGCGATCGCGCTCGCGGAGGACGAGGACTGGAAGTCGGGGTGGCGCGCGTGAGCGCGGACTCGGTCCCGGCACGGGCCCCTCGTCCGCCGCGCACGCTCGTGCAGAAGCTCGCCCCGATCGTGCTCGGCTTCGAATCGATCGTGGTGTTCCTCGCCGGGCTCACGGTCTTCGGTCTGAAGGCCCTGCCCGCGGGCATCCCGCCGTGGTGGGGGATCGTGGGCGGTGGCGTCGTCGGGCTCGCCTGCATCGCCGTCGCCGGGATGATCACGAAGCCCTGGGCGATCACCGCGGGGTGGGTGCTCCAGGTGATCATCGCCCTGTCCGCGATCCTCGTCCCGGCGATCCTGCTGGTCGTCGTGATTTTCGGTGGCATGTGGGGGTATGCGACGATCATGGGGGCTCGATTGGACGCACGACGTCCTGCCGCGCCCGCGACCGAGACTCAGACAGAGAGTGAATGACATGGCCACCGAAGAAACCCTCGTCCTCGTCAAGCCCGATGGTGTCGCTCGCGGCCTCACCGGAGCGATCCTGGCGCGCATCGAGTCGAAGGGCTATGCGCTCGTCGACATCCGCCTGGTCGAGCCCGACCGTGACCTCCTCGCCGCCCACTACGCCGAGCACGAGGGCAAGCCGTTCTACGAGCCGCTCATCGAGTTCATGCTCTCGGGTCCGTCCGTGGCGATCCGCCTCGCGGGCAACCGTGTGATCGAGGGCTTCCGCTCGCTCGCAGGCACCACCGACCCGACGACCGCCGCACCCGGGACGATCCGCGGTGACTTCGGCCGCGACTGGGGTCTCAAGGTGCAGCAGAACCTCGTGCACGGCTCCGACAGCGTCGAGTCGGCCGAGCGCGAACTCGCGATCTGGTTCGACTGACCTGCAGTGCGCGGCGGACGCCGCGCAGACGACGAAGCCCGCTCCACTCTCGCGTGGGGCGGGCTTCGTCGTCGGTCGGCAGTGCGATCAGAAGATCATCCCGACGACCTCGCCGAGCAGGTCGAGGCCGCGCAGCTGCGCGAGCAGGATGACGAGTGCGTAGGCGAGGATCGTGGCCAGCGGCACCCAGGCCATCAGCGAGGCGCCCGCCTTCCTGACCTTCGGGCTGCGTGAGAACGTGCCGTTGCGCATCAGGTGCACCATCGTGGAGAAGAACGTGGGGATGGTCACGGCCCAGGTGAGCATGCACCACGGGCACAGCACGCCGAGGTTGGGCGCGTACAGGCTCTGCCAGATGAGCCAGCACACGAGGCCGAAGGCGAACGTGACGCCCGCGCCGAACAGACCCCAGAACCAGCGCGGGAATCGGGCCCCTGCCAGGATCGCGACGCCGACGACGAGCGGTGCCGTCCAGAGCGTGAGTCCGATCAGGGGATTGGGGAAGCCGAAGATCTCGCCCTGCCAGGACCCCAGGTTCTTGCCGCACTGGATCATCACGCTGACGTTGCAGCTGAGTTCGGCATCGGGGTTCTCGAGCTGGATGAACTTGTCGATCGTCAGCTGGAAGGCGGCGAACCACCCGACCACGCTCGCGATGATCAGCCAGACGGCGTAGACGACGGGGCGGGTGCGCTGCTCGCTCATATGTGGATTATCCCAGCGATCGCTATGGATCGGGCGAGAGAGCGCCGGGGAAAACGACGCGGAGAACAGCAGGATGCCGTGAACCGGGCCAGTTGGTGCGATAATGGCCTGTGATGCATCGCTCGACCCCGTCGAGGCCGGCATCGACGCAGACTTCGGGGCCGTATGCCCCACGCGACCAGAGCCATGAGCCGGACGCACACCGAGTGAGTTCGCAGCATCCACGGATGCCGCATGAGAATTCGCGGAGCACCAGGTGCACCGCGCGAGGAGTAAGCCAGAGATGGCCGATGAGAACAATGACTACGACGCCCCTACCCTCGACTTCCCTGCGGATGCTGACGCGCCCGCAGAGGTGACGACCGAGGCTCCGCAGGAGCCGGAGGCCGTCGAGGGTTCGCCCGCTGAAGACGCGCCCGCAGCAGAGGATGCCGCGGCCGCCGAGGACGCCCCGGCCGCCGAGGACGCCTCTGCCGCCGAGGACGCTCCCGCCGTCGAGGATGCTCCTGCCGCCGAGGACGCCCCTGCCGCCGAGGAAGCTCCTGCTGCCGAGGAAGCTCCTGCTGCCGAGGACGCCTCTGCCGCCGAGGAAGCTCCTGCCGCCGAGGATGCTCCTGCCGCCGAGGATGCTCCCGCCGCCAAGAAGGCCGTGGCCGAGAAGCCGAAGCCCGAGGTGCCGTCCGCTCCCGAGCCGCTGACCGCGGTGTCGCTGGGTCTGCTGCCCGAGGTCTTCGTGTCTCAGGTCTCGACGCAGCTGCATTTCTACGCCCCCGAGATCGTCCCTCTCCCTGCCCTCCCGGGTCGCGAGCGCGTGTTCGACCGCATCGCCGAGCGCGAGCAGGACGAGCCGGCATCGGGTCGTCGGGGCCGTCGCCGTCGCGGCGGATCCGACGAGGGAGACCAGCGCGAGCAGCGCGATGAGCCCCGCCAGCCGCGTCAGCGCGTCGTCGAGTACATCACCGAGCCGAAGGCGATCAAGGGGTCGACCCGACTCGAGGCCAAGAAGCAGCGTCGTCGTGACGGACGCGATGCGGGGCGTCGCCGTCCGGTCGTGACCGAGGCGGAGTTCCTCGCTCGTCGCGAGTCCGTCGACCGCAAGATGGTCGTGCGCTCCAAGAACGGCCGCACGCAGATCGGTGTCCTCGAGGACGGCGTGCTCGTGGAGCACTACGTCGCGCGCAACCAGGACGCGTCGCTGATCGGCAACGTCTACCTCGGTCGCGTGCAGAACGTGCTGCCGAGCATGGAGGCGGCGTTCGTCGACATCGGGCGCGGACGCAATGCCGTGCTGTACTCGGGCGAGGTCGACTGGGACGGTGTCGAGACCGGCAACCAGCCGCGCCGCATCGAGCTCGCGCTCAAGGCGGGCGACCGCGTCCTCGTGCAGGTCACGAAGGACCCGGTGGGTCACAAGGGTGCGCGCCTGACGAGCCAGATCTCGCTTCCCGGCCGCTACCTCGTGTACGTGCCCGGCGGATCGATGAACGGCATCAGCCGCAAGCTCCCCGACAACGAGCGTGCGCGCCTGAAGCGGATCCTCAAGGAGGTCCTCCCGGAGTCGTCCGGCGTGATCGTCCGCACCGCTGCCGAGGGCGCGACGGAAGATCAGCTGACGCGCGACGTGCAGCGTCTCACGACCCAGTGGGAGCACATCCGCACGCAGGTCGAGAACCAGCAGGCTCCCGCGCTCCTGCACGCCGAGCCCGACCTCCTCGTCAAGATCGTCCGCGACGTCTTCAACGAGGACTTCACCAAGATGCTCATCCAGGGCGAGGAGTCGCAGCGCACGATCCGCGCCTACCTCGAGAGCGTCGCCCCCGACCTCCTCGAGCGCGTCGAGTCCTACGAGGACGACGCCGACCCGTTCGACGCGTTCCGCATCACTGAGCAGATCGAGAAGGCTCTCGACCGCAAGGTCTGGCTTCCCTCGGGCGGCTCGCTCGTGATCGACCGCACCGAGGCCATGACGGTCGTCGACGTCAACACCGGCAAGTTCGTCGGCTCGGGGGGAAACCTCGAGGAGACGGTCACCAAGAACAACCTCGAGGCGGCTGAGGAGATCGTCCGCCAGCTGCGCCTGCGCGACATCGGCGGCATCATCGTCGTCGACTTCATCGACATGGTGCTCGAGTCCAACCGCGATCTCGTGCTGCGTCGTCTGATCGAGTGCCTGAGCCGCGACCGCACGAAGCACCAGGTCGCCGAGGTCACCTCGCTCGGCCTCGTGCAGATGACCCGCAAGAAGCTGGGCCTCGGACTGCTCGAGACCTTCAGCGAGGCGTGCGAGGTGTGTGCCGGGCGCGGAGTCATCGTGCATCACGATCCCGTCGTGAAGCACCGAACCAGCAGCAACGGCAATGGGAACGGGAACTCCTCGTCGAACCGGCGCCAGCGCGGCGGGAACAACAACCAGGCCCAGAACCAGGCGCCGGCGTCCGTGACGACACACAGCATCCCCGAGGGTGCGAAGTCCGCACTCGCGCAGATCGCCGCGTCGACGCGGGCTCCGAGCGCCGAGGATGCGGTGTCCGAGTCCGTCTCGTCGGACCAGCCTGCGGAGGCTCCGGTCGCCCAGGAGCGTCCCAAGAAGCCTCGCAAGAAGCGCGGGGCCGACCGCAAATCCCCGAAGTCGCCCGCGGAAGCTCTCCTCGATTCGGTCCTCGACGCTCTGCCGGAGCCGAAGGCACCCGGTCAGGGGCGCGGTCGTCGTCGCGTCTCGACGGCCGCCCTCACGGGAACTCCGGTCTCCGTGAACTCCGAGCCGTCAGCGCCGGTCTCGGGCGGGGATACGCAGTCCTGAGGCGATGAGCCTCCGGACCAGCTCCTTGCCGTCGACGTGATGCGCGCCGGCGGCGATGAGCCGGGGGACGAGCTCTTCCGGGACGTCGTAGTGGTCGAGGTCGAAGGCGCGCGCAGGCACGTCGTGCGATCTCGCGAAGGCGTGCAGCTCGTCCAGGTTGTCGTCGCTCACGAGATGAGCCCAGAGTCGCCCGTGTGCGGGCCAGCGGGCGTCATCCACGAGAACGGTCATCACGACAGCCTATGGCCGGACACACCAGGCGGTACGTTTTGCCACAGTGTCCTGCATCCGGTAAAGTAGTCCCTTGGTGCGCATGCCGCGTCGTCCTGGACGGTCGGAGCGGAGAGTCTTGCAGCCGCACCCGTCGCCCGCGACGCATGCAAGCAACAGTCTTCCCGTGAGATTCTCGGAGCCCCGAGCTCCCCAACGAAACAGGTATGAAGTGGTTTACGCAGTAGTGCGCGCCGGTGGGCGGCAGGAGAAGGTCGAGGTCGGCACGATCGTTCAGCTCGACCGTGTCAAGGCTGCCCAGGGCGAGAAGATCGAGCTGGCCGCAGTGCTGCTCGTCGACGGCGCCACGGTGACCACCGACGCTGACTCGCTGGCGAAGGTCAAGGTCACGGCAGAGGTCATCGGCAACCTCCGCGGCCCGAAGATCATCATCCAGAAGTACAAGAACAAGACCGGCTACAAGAAGCGTCAGGGCCACCGCCAGGAGCTCACGCGCGTCAAGATCACCGGCATCAAGTAAGACCGAGGAGACCAGGACATGGCACACAAAAAGGGCGCAAGCTCCACCCGTAACGGTCGTGACTCCAACGCTCAGCGACTTGGCGTCAAGCGCTTCGGAGGACAGCAGGTTCTCGCCGGCGAGATCATCGTCCGCCAGCGCGGCACGCACTTCCACCCCGGCGTGAACGTCGGCCGTGGGGGCGACGACACGCTGTTCGCTCTGGCCGCCGGTGCGGTCCAGTTCGGCGCGAAGGGCGGCCGCAAGGTCGTCAACATCGTCGCCGCTGCTGAGTGATCACAGCACGACAGTAGACATCCGATTCGGGGCGGGCTTCGGCCCGTCCCGAATTTCGGCTTTAGGCCGGGTTTCGGCTTCATGCCGGGTTTCGGCTTCGAGCCGAATTTCTTTATAAGGAGAGAGACATGGTCAGCTTCGTCGACACCGTGACGCTGCACTTGCGCGCGGGTAAGGGCGGCAACGGCTGTGTCTCGGTGCACCGCGAGAAGTTCAAGCCGCTCGGCGGCCCCGACGGGGGCAACGGCGGTGACGGCGGAGACGTCATCCTCGTCGCCGACACGCAGACGGGAACGCTTCTCTCGTACCACCACTCGCCGCACCGCAGCTCCGGCAACGGCGGTCCCGGAATGGGCGACCACCGCGCCGGCTTCATGGGCGAGGATCTCGAGCTCCCCGTGCCGGTCGGCACCGTGGTGAAGAACACGGCCGGCGACGTGCTCATCGACATGATCGAGCCCGGCGAGCGTTTCGTGGTCGCAAAGGGCGGACTCGGCGGTCTCGGCAACGCCGCACTCGCCACCCCGAAGCGCAAGGCGCCCGGATTCGCGCTGCTGGGTACCCCGGGCTATGAGGGCGACGTCGTCCTCGAGCTCAAGACCGTCGCCGACGTCGCGCTGGTGGGTTATCCGTCCGCCGGCAAGTCGAGCCTGATCGGGGCCATCTCGGCGGCGCGTCCCAAGATCGCCGACTACCCCTTCACCACGCTGCACCCCAACCTGGGCGTCGTGCAGCAGGGCGACTTCCGCTACACCGTCGCCGACGTGCCGGGCCTCATCGAGGGCGCCAGCGAGGGCCGCGGTCTCGGACTCGAGTTCCTGCGTCATGTCGAGCGCTGCTCGGCTCTGCTGCACGTGCTCGACTGCGCCACGCTCGAGCCGGGCCGAGACCCGATCTCCGACCTCGACGTGATCCTCGCCGAGCTCGCGGCGTACGAGGTGCCCGAGGGGCAGACTCCGCTGCTCGAGCGTCCGCAGCTCATCGCGCTCAACAAGATCGATGTGCCCGAAGCTCGTGATCTCGCCGACCTCGTGCGTCCCGACCTCGAAGCCCGCGGCTTCCGCGTGTTCGACATCTCGACCATCTCGCACGAGGGTCTTCGCCCGCTCACCTTCGCGCTCGGCGAGATCGTCGACAGATACCGCGCTGAGCTGGCCGCTGCCGAGCCCGTGCGCGAGCGCGTCGTCATCCGTCCGCGGGGATCGAAGAAGGAGTTCTCGATCCGTGTCGAGGGCGGCACGTACGGCGATCTGTACCGGATCCTCGGAGAGAAGCCGGTGCGCTGGGTGCAGCAGACCGACTTCCAGAACGAGGAGGCCGTCGGCTACCTCGCGGATCGCCTCGAGAAGCTGGGTGTCGAGGACGAGCTGTTCCGTCTGGGCGCCGTGCAGGGCTCGACGGTCGTCATCGGTGAGGGCGACAGCATCGTCTTCGACTGGGAGCCGACCATGACCTCTGCCGCCGAGCTGATGACCGCTCCGCGAGGCACCGACCCGCGACTCGCCCCGAACTCGCGTCGCACGACGTCAGAGCGTCGCGAGCAGTACTACGAGCGCATGGATGCCAAGGCCGAGGCCCGCGCCGAAGCCGAGACGCGTCGCCTCGCCACCCGCGACGAGGGTGAGGCGTGACTGCTCGCACGCGCGCGGACCTCGCGACCGCATCGCGCATCGTCGTGAAGGTCGGATCGTCGTCGATCAGCGGTGACGCGTCCTGGCGCATCCCCCTCCTCGTCGAGGCTCTCGCTGCCGCGCACGCGCGCGGCGCCGAGGTCATCCTCGTGTCGTCGGGGGCGATCGCCAGCGGCATCCCGTTCCTCCGGCTCGACGCCCGACCGACGGATCTCGCGACCCAGCAGGCCGCTGCGGCCGTGGGTCAGAACATCCTGGTCTACCGCTACCAGGAGGCGCTGCGGCCCTTCGACATCGTCGCGGGCCAGGTGCTGCTGACGACGGGCGACCTCGAGAACCCCACGTCGCGCAGCAACGCGCGTCGTGCGATGGAACGTCTGCTCGGGCTGCGTGTGCTGCCGATCGTGAACGAGAACGACACGGTCGCGACGCAGGAGATCCGCTTCGGCGACAACGACCGGCTCGGAGCGCTCGTCGCGCAGCTGACCCAGGCCGACGCGCTGGTGCTTCTGAGCGACATCGAATCGCTCTACACGAAGCCGCCGTCCGACCCCGCGGCCGAACCGATCGACGTGGTCGCGCCCGATGCCGATCTCTCCGGCCTCGAGTTCGGCTCGACGGTCGTGAACAGCGTCGGGACCGGGGGAGCGGCCACGAAGGTCTCCGCTGCTCGCCTCGCCGCCGCATCCGGCATCGGCGTGCTCGTGACGAGCGCCGACCTGGTCGGGAAGGCGCTCTCCGGGGCTGACATAGGCACCTGGTTCGAGCCCGCGCTCTCCTAGACTGGGCGGATGACCGACCAGACTCCGCAGGTGCGCCTGGAGCGCGCGAAAGAGGCGTCCCGCGCCACCGCCGCACTCACGAGCGACGATAAGGAACGCGCGCTCGAGGCCATCGCGGTGGCTCTGGAGCAGAACGCCGCGTCGATCATCGAGGCCAACGGTCGCGACATCGATCGGGGACGAGCCGACGGGATCGGCGAATCTCTGATCGATCGGCTGCGGCTCGACGAGAAGCGCGTCGCTGCTCTCGCGTCGGCTGTTCGCCAGGTGGCGGCACTGGCCGATCCCGTGGGGCGGGTCGTCGGCGGTCACCGGATGCCGAACGGCGTGGCGCTCGAGCAGATCAGAGTGCCTTTCGGCGTGGTCGGCGCGATCTATGAAGCCCGCCCGAACGTGACGGTCGACATCGCCGCTCTCGCCCTGCGATCCGGCAATGCGGTCGTCCTCCGCGGTGGCAGCGCGGCGAAGGAGTCGAACACCGTGCTGGTCGAGGTGATGCGTCGCGCGCTCGATGGCGCGGGCGTCACCGCGGAGGCCATCCAGACCGTGGATGACTTCGGTCGCGACGGAGCGAAGGCGCTCATGCACGGACGCGGCTTCATCGATGTGCTCGTGCCGCGCGGCAGCGCCGGCCTCATCGAGACGGTCGTCACCGAATCCACCGTTCCCGTGATCGAGACCGGAGCGGGCAACGTGCACATCGTCCTCGACGAGAGTGCTCCCGAGGACTGGGCTCGTGACATCGTCGTCAACGCCAAGGTCCAGCGCCCCAGCGTCTGCAACGCGGTCGAGACCGTGCTCGTGCTGCGCCAGGCTGCACCGCGGCTCATTCCTCTGGTCGCGAGCGCGCTGCAGAGCGAAGGCGTCGCGATCCACGGCGACGACATCGTCGCAGGGCTCGTCTCGAACGTGATCCCCGCGACAGAGGAGGACTGGGCCACCGAGTACCTCAGCCTCGACATCGCGATGAAGGTCGTCGATTCCCTCGACGACGCGCTCGACCACATCCGCCGCTACAGCACCGGGCACACGGAGTCGATCATCACGACGGATTCGAGCAACGTGGAGCGCTTCCTCGCCGAGGTGGACTCGGCCGTCGTGATGGCGAACGCCTCCACGCGCTTCACCGACGGCGCCGAGTTCGGCTTCGGCGCCGAGGTCGGCATCTCGACTCAGAAGCTGCACACGCGCGGGCCGATGGGGCTTTCCGAGCTGACCAGCACCAAGTGGCTGGCGCGTGGGGCGGGGCAGACCCGCGGCTGAGGGCTAGACTAGGTGGCGCTGCGGCGTCACGCGCGCCCGCCCGCCAGCCACGAAACGGAGTCAGGATGAACCTCGTCGCACAGATCGCGATGGTCGCCGCCGAGACCGAACACCACGGCAATGTCCAGGCAGAGACGCTGATCTTCGGGGTGATCGCCATCATCCTGTTCGCGTTCCTCGGTCTGGTGACGCTGTCGTACAAGAACGTCGCCAACCGTCACTCGGCGAAGGCCGAGGCGTGGGCCGCGCAGCACGGCAAGGACGGCCACGAGGCAGGACACGGCCACTAGGCCCCTATGAACGACACGACCTCGCGTCCGGCGCGCATCGGTGTGATGGGCGGCACCTTCGACCCCATCCACCACGGGCATCTGGTCGCGGCGAGCGAGGTCGCGCACTCCTTCGACCTCGACGAGGTCGTCTTCGTCCCGACAGGTCGGCCGTGGCAGAAGGCCGAGGTGACGCCGAGCGAGCACCGCTATCTGATGACGGTCATCGCCACGGCGTCCAACCCGCAGTTCACGGTCAGCCGGGTGGATGTGGATCGCGAGGGTCCGACCTACACGATCGACACTCTGCGCGATCTCAAGAAGGCGCGACCCGACGCAGAGCTGTTCTTCATCACGGGAGCGGACGCCGTGGCGCAAATTCTCAGTTGGAGGGACCATGATGAGTTGTGGGAGTTGGCCCACTTCGTCGCGGTCTCACGTCCAGGTCACATCCTGAGCACAGACGGCCTCCCGAGCGACAACGTCAGCCAGCTCGAGGTGCCTGCGCTCTCCATCTCGTCGACGGCGTGCCGAGCACGGGTCCGCGAAGATGAGCCGGTCTGGTACCTCGTTCCCGACGGAGTCGTTCAATACATCGCGAAGCATCATCTGTATCGGAGCAATGCATGAGTACATCGGATCAGCATGGGCAGGGTCCGCTGACGCGAAAGCAGCTGCGTGAGATCCGGCTGACCGGTTCCACGCCCGTGATCACGCCCGAGGAAGCCGCCGCTGCCGCAGCGTCTGCCCCGCCCGCGCCGCCGGTTCCGCCGGCCGCGGAGCCGGAAGAGACCGCGCCCCCGGCCGCGCCGGCCCCCGTCGAAGCCGACCTCGCAGGCGGCGTCAGGCTGACCCGTCGCCAGGTGCGCGAACTCGAGCGGTCACGATCCGGTTCGGATTCCGAGTCGCCGGCAGACGCACCCACCGACGCGGACGCTGCGATCTCGGAAGAGGCTCCGGCCGGCGACGACGCACCTGCCGATGACGAGCCGGGTGACGATGCGCCCGCTGACCGCGAGCCCGCCGACGACGCACCCGCCGACGACGACCTCGCCGACGATCTCGACGACGAGGACATCACGGCCACCCCGGTGAGCGCCTCCGCTCGGGTCGACGACGCATCGGACGTCGTGCTGATCCCCGGTTCGGCTGAGGAAGACGGATCCGACTCCGACGAGCCGTCCGGCGACCGTGCGGATTCCGACACCGACGAGGCGTCCGACGCCGAGGCCGAAGAGGAACGCCCCACCGTCAGCTCGACCTTCGGTCAGGGTGTGCTGCGCGACGAGGCCGAGCCCGCCAAGCCGTTCACCCCGTCGTTCGACGAACTGCTCACCGTGGGGGACTCCGCCGGATCGCAGCACCGCGGCGGCAACACGCTGATCTTCAACCCCGCACCCGGCGACGGCTCGCTCTCGGGGCCTGTCGCGTCGACAGGCGAGATCCTCGTCACGGGCTCATACGAGCTGCCCAAGGGTCTCGGCTCGCAGGGTCACGCTCACGGAACGACCGACGGCAAGGAGGTGGATGCCGTCCTCATCGATGGAGAACTTCCGCCCGCATCCTCGCCGACGCCGATCGCAGCGAGCGCTGCGGTCAGCACCATCAAGCCCGCCGGTGAGGTCATCCGTCCGCCGGCCCCCGAAAAGGGCAACAAACTCATGCTCATCCTCGCGATCGTGGCGGGTGGTCTCGCGCTCGCGCTGGGCGTCGCCCTGATCGTGGCCTTCACCGGAAATGTGTTCTGAATCTGATGCAGTCACCTGATACCGCCGTAGAGATGCTGCAGCTCGCAGCCGACGCAGCCGTCTCGAAGGGCGGTGAAGACCTCGTCGCCCTGAACGTGTCGGAGCCTCTTCCGCTCGTCGACATCTTCCTGCTCGTCACCGGAAACAGCGAGCGCAACGTCGCCGCGATCGCCGATGAGATCGAGGACAAGCTCATCGAGTCCGGGCACAAGCGCGTCCGTCGCGAGGGCCGCGCCGAGGCACGATGGGTGCTGCTCGACTTCGGCGACCTCATCGTGCACGTCTTCCACCAGGAGGAGCGGGTCTACTACGGCCTCGAGCGCCTCTGGAAGGACTGCCCCGTCGTTCCCTTCGAGGTCGCAGATCCCGCTGCCGCGGATCCCGCTGCCTCGGATCGCGTCTGACGTGGCGGTCCATCTGATCACCGGAGCCGGCTCCGGCATCGGTGCGGCTCTCGCCCGCCGTCTGCTCGATCGCGGTGATCAGATCGTCCTCCTCGCGCGCGACGCGGGGCGTGCACGGGAGATCGCGTCGTCGTTCCCCGGCGCCTCCACGATCGTCGGCGACCTGGCGCAGCCCGGCCGTCTGTCGTGGGCGCTGTCGAAGCAGGCTCTGCCCGAGCGCATCGACTCCCTCGTGCATGCGGCGGGCGTCGTCGACCTCGGTCCGGTCGCCGACCTTCCGGCGACGCTGTGGGAGCGACAGCTCGCTGTGAACCTCGTCGGTCCCGCCGAGCTCACCCGGCTCCTTCTTCCGCTCCTGCGGATGTCGAAGGGGCGTGTCGTGTTCGTGAACTCGGGCGCAGGGCTGCACGCGCACGCGGACTGGTCGGCCTACGCCGCCTCGAAGCACGGCCTGAAGGCTCTGGCCGATTCGCTGCGCGCCGAAGAAGCTGAGCACGGGGTGCGGGTCACGTCGATCTATCCCGGGCGCACGGCGACGCCGATGCAGGAACGGGTCCATCATCAGGAGGGTCGCGAATACGACCCCTCCCGGTTCATCGCGCCCGACTCGGTCGCGACGACGATCCTCACCGCGCTCGACCTGCCCGATGACGCGGCTCTGACGGATCTCACGGTCCGGCCGACCGGCTGACGCCCCGGCACTGCCTGACTGCATCCACCTGTCAAGGCCCTACCGGCATCCGCTCCTCTCGCCCAGGATTCATCTTGGGGGAGAGAGTCGTGGAGGTCATCGAATGTCCGGAGATCCAGAGCCCAGATACGTGCTCAATCGAATCACGCCGTCTGAGTGGGTGATCAACGACCTGCGCTACGCGGCGGATGATCCTCGCCACGTGGTCGCATGCGTCTACGAATACGCGGAGACAGAGGTCGAGGTGGTGTGGCTTCGTGATCTGCCCCTCGCGGTGCGCTACGCGAATGCCTTCGAGGTGCTCGCAGAGGTCGCACGGGTGCAGGATCCGAGCCGCGCGACGCGGCCCATCGTCATCCCGCATCTGCCGCCTTTACTGGCGACGTGACCATACGCGGCAGGCTCCTCGGAGCCTGCCGCGTCGTCGTTCAGGCGTCGGTGTCGTCCGCGCCGCCGCTCTCGGCGGCGAGACGGTCGGCGGCGGCGCTGTCGATCTCGTCGGGGTTGGCGTCCTCGTCGAGCACGCGTTCTCCGTCGACCTCCTGACGGGGGACGCTGTCGTTCGGGTCACCGTCGTCGGGCAGCGGGACCAGCGGGGGAATGGGTGTGGACATCGTCGTCTCCTCTTCTGTCGATGTCGCCCCAGGATAAGAAGGCGGAGTCACCGTCGGCAGATGCTTGACCGGAGCGCGCGCGAGGAGTATCGAGCGGCGGCCGTTCGCACGGCCACCGCTCGTCTCACACGGTCTCGGACCGCTTCTTGCGGAAGGGGCGCGCCGCGGTGTGCGGGCCGTCCCAGACGGTGATGATGCCCCATGCCACTGCGGCGATCGGCACCGACAGCACCGCACCGACGATCCCGCCGAGGATGGTGCCGGTGGTCAACGCGAGCAGGATGACGAGCGCGTGCAGCTTGAGCGATCGGGCCATGACGACCGGCTGCAGGAAGTTGCCCTCGAGCTGATTGACGAGCACGACGATGCCGACCACGATCAGGGCGGCGAGGGGACCGTGGGTCACGAGCGCGACGAGGGCGGCGAGGATGCCGGCCGCCGTCGCACCGACGAGCGGGATGAACGCCGTCAGGAAGACGATGACCGCGAGGGGAAGAGCCAGGGGGATCTGGAGGATCGCCAGGCTGACGCCGATGCCGACCGCATCCGCAGCGGCCACGATCGAGGTTCCGCGGATGTAGCCGCCGAACACGTCGACCGTCTTGTCGCCGATGCGACGAGCACGCTCGTAGCTCGCACCGGTGAACGGGCGCAGCAGGAACTCCCAGATGCGCGGGCCGTCCTTGAGGAAGAAGAACAGGACGACGATCATCAGGGCGAGTCCGGTGAAGAAGCTCGCCGTCGCCGACACGCCCGCGAGAGCGCCACGCCCGAACGAGGCGCTGGTGAGGAACTCCCCGGCGCTGGCCCACAGATCGTCGAGGTCGATCGCCGCGATGTCGAAGGGGAGGGTGTCGAGCCAGGCCGTCACCTGCGCGATGCCGTCCGTCGCCGACTCGACGAGGTCGTCCCACTGCGAGCGCACGGTCAGCACGATGACCCAGACGACGCCGCCCAGGATCGCGAGGATGCCGATCAGGGCGATCCAGGTCGCGAGGATCGACGGCACGCCCCGTCGGCGCATGAACGCGACGAGGGGGTGGATGGCGGAGGCGAGGATCAGCGCGATCGTGACAGGGATGAACACGAGGGACAGCTGGGTGATGACCAGCACGCCCACGGCCACCAACGCGAGCACGGCGAGTGTCTGCAGGCTGCGGGTCGCAGCGAGACCGAGCCCTCGCGACCAGAGGCCGGGTTCGCTCTGCGGGGCGATCCCCGTCGATGTCGTCTCCGGTCGTCGGAACAGTCCCAGCACTAGCGTCCTCCTGCAGTCGGAGACCGTCAGGTGACGGTCCGTGGCCTTGGTCTTTCTATCCGGCTCTCGGGGGGATCGCAAGCCCCTGGCGTCCGGTGTCCTGGACCCACCGCATGTGGCAGCGGGCTCTCGCGCGGAGGGCGCTGCGGGGGAGGGCCGGTCTGCGCGGAGCACTGTCGGCGCACGCTCGGGCCGGATACAAGAAAACCCGCGATCTCTCGCGGGTTTCGTTGTGGACCTGAGGGGACTCGAACCCCTGACCCCCTGCATGCCATGCAGGTGCGCTACCAGCTGCGCCACAGGCCCAGAATCGCTTCGTGAACTCCCGAAGCAACTTGAACAGAGTACTACACGGATCGAGCGCAACACCAATCGGGGCTCGTCTCCCGGGCGCGTCGCCGTGGACGGATGAATAGTGTGGGGGCATGACGATGATCAGCCCCATCACCGAGAACGACTTCGACGAGTGGTCCGGCCTGTGGTCCGGCTATCTCACGTTCTACGGTGCCGAGATCGATGGCGAGGTCACCGCGGAGACCTTCTCCCGGATCGTGATGGACGAGGAGCTGCACGGGGCCATCGCTCGGGATGACGATGGTCGTGCGCTGGGCATCGTGCACTGGCTCACGCACCCGGCGACCTGGAGTCGCGGCGAGTACTGCTACCTCGAGGACCTCTTCGTCGATCCCGAGTCACGGGGAGCGGGCGCAGGACGGTCGCTGATCTCACACGTCCGTGAGTGGGCGGCCGCACGGGGATGCGCGAAGGTGTACTGGCTGACGCAGGAGGGCAACGAGACCGCCCGTGCGCTGTACGACCGTGTCGCCACCCACACCGGGTACACGCACTACCAGATCGCGCTCTGAGGCCTCCGGAGCTCGCGCCGTGATGTGCGGAACAACGGTGCCGTCGTTCCTGTTTACCCTCTCGTGAACCTCCTCGACAGCATCGTGATCGGTGCAGGGCAGGCCGGACTGTCGGCGTCCTTCCACCTGACGCGTCTCGGCATCTCGCATGTCGTGCTCGACGGCGACACCGAGCCGGGTGGGGCGTGGCGGCATCGCTGGGATGCGCTGACGATGCGCGACGTCCATGGCGTCGCGGAGCTTCCGGGAGACGCCCCGCCGCCCCTCGACAGCCGACGCGCGAACCAGGCGGTGCCCGAGTACTTCGCGGCCTACGAGCGTCGCCATCGGCTGCCGGTCGTCCGCCCGGTGATGGTCGAACGGGTCGAGGACGACGAGGGCGTGCTGGTCGTGACCGCGGGAGAGCGGCAGTGGCGTGCGCGCACACTCGTCAACGCGACCGGGACGTGGACGCATCCCTTCCTGCCTCACTACCCGGGCATGGAGACGTTCCTCGGCGAGCAGCTGCATACGGTCGACTATCCGGGTCCTGAGCACTTCGTCGGGTCGCGCGTGCTCGTCGTCGGGGGAGGTGCCTCGGCAGTACAGTTCCTCGGGGCGCTCGCACCGATCACCGACACGCTGTGGGCCACGCGGCGGTCGCCGATCTGGCGTACTGACGACTTCACGCCCGAGGCCGGTGCCGCGGCGGTCGCGCTCGTCGAGCAGCGGGTCGCCCGCGGGCTCCCCCCGGAGAGCGTGGTGAGCGTCACGGGTCTCATGCTGCGGGACCAGGAGCGCGAGGCCGAACGGCTCGGCGCCTATGACGCTCGGCGTCCGATGTTCGCGCGCATCGAACCCGACGGCGTGCGCTGGGCGGACGGCTCCTTCGAGCGGGTCGACGTCATCCTCTGGGCGACAGGGTTCCGACCGGCGATCGCGCACCTGGCACCGCTGCACCTGAGGAGCGAGTCGGGAGGGATCCAGCTCGATCGTGCCGGCCGAGGAACCACGGCCGTGAAGGACCATCGCATCCAACTGGTGGGCTACGGCCCCTCTGCGAGCACCATCGGCGCGAATCGGGCCGGCCGCTCGGCAGCGAAGGGCGTGCAGGCGGCGCTGAGGTCGGCGGCGCTCCGCACGGTCTGAGCAGATGCTCCGCTCGGAGCCCCGATCCGGTCCACCACCCGGATTCGCTGCCGGGCCGGCCAGGGCGCCTCGTCCGACGCGGCCCCGACGCCGGCCGCTACGCTGAGGGCATGCTGCGTGTGGTGATCCTGATCGTCTGGCTGCTGCTGTCCGCATGGCTGCTGATCTGGACGGGCGAAGGGCTCTTCGGCGTCGATCAGCGCGAGTCGATCCTGCCGTTCGGCGGTGAGGACACTCTGGGGGCTCCGATCATGATCGGCGTCGCCTGGGGCCTGATCCTCACGTTCGGCGGAACGATGTCGGGCTTCGGACGTCGGCGGAAGGTGCGCGGCGACTCGCTCGTCGCGGCGGGACACATCGTCGAGATCTCCCGCACCGGCCTGACGGTCAACGACATGCCGCAGTACGACCTGTTCATCCGGGTCACCCCCGCCGCCGGAGACGACTTCATCGGGCAACTCAGGATGCTGTTGGACACCGCTGACCTGGCCGGACTCCAGGTCGGCCAGCCCGTTCCCGTGCGGTACGGTGTCACCGATCACGACACGGTCGAGCTCGCGGATGTGACCGACCCGACCGTGCACGAGGCCATGCTGCAATGGCGCATCGATCGGGGTCTCATCGCCCCGCGTCTCGTGAAGGCGCGGACGACCGGCATCCAGGTGCCGGCATCCGTCCTCGAGGTGCGCCCCACCGGCAGACGGCTCGAAGGACAGAGCGAGCTCGCGCTCCGGGTGCTCATGGCCCCGGAAGGGGCGTCGACGTGGGAGGCGGAGACGTCGGTGTTCGCCTACCCCGAGGCGATCTCGCGTTTCCAGGTGGGGGCGCCGATCTGGGCCTTCTACCGCCGGGAGGATCCGCAGACCGTGGCCGTGACGATCGAGAAGGAGCGGGACCGATGAACATCCTCGACACCCTGATCTGGCTCGTGAACTTCCCCGCCTCTCGCGGATACGTGATGGTGTTCATCGCGGGCTTCTCCCTCCTCGGCCTGTTCGCCATGTCGGCGTCGCGCAGCACGCCGGGCGTATCGCTGCGCCGCATCCGAGAACGGGAGGGGCTCCTGCATCGCGACGATGCGACGCGCGGGCAGGTCTGGGGCACCGTTCGCCGCATCGTGTTCAGGATCCTCGCCGTCATCATGCTCGGGAATCTGGTGATCGGCATCCTGAGCCTCACGGGTGTGCCCGTCACCCGCGCGTACATCCACGAGCACGGCCAGCCCACGACAGGAACGGTGGATGGCGACTGGGTGACCTTCACGACCTCGAGCGGCGTCGAGTACACGATCGAGAGCAACTTCTTCACCCCGGCCGTCTACCCGGACCGCGACACCTATCTGCCCTCGGGCGAGCCGGTCGTCGTGCGCTACCTGCCCGACCACCCGCAGGCGTTCGTGATCGACAGTTCGCAGGGGCCGCGCTGAGCAGACCGTGTCGACCTGCGCGGAGCCGCTGTCGGTCAGGGCGCGTAGGGTGGAGGACATGTCGCGCATCATCGTCTTCGGCGGCCACGGCCGCATCGCCCTGTTGCTCGCTCCGATCCTGGTCGCTCGAGGCGACGAGGTCACGGCGGTGATCCGCAATCCCGATCATGTCGCCGAGGTCGAGCAGGGCGGCGCGCACGCGCTGGTCGCAGACATCGAGAAGCTCGGAACGGGCGAGCTCGCCGAGATCATCCGTGGGCACGATGCCGTGGTCTGGTCCGCAGGAGCGGGTGGCGGCTCGGCGGAGCGCACGTATGCGGTCGACCGCGATGCAGCGATCCGCACGATGGACGCTGCGTCCGAGGCCGACGTGAAGCGCTACGTCATGGTCTCGTGGATCGGCTCGAAGGCCGACCACGGTGTGCCGGAGGATTCCGACTTCTTCCCGTACGCCGACGCCAAGTGGGCGGCCGACGAGCACCTGCGCGGCACCGAACTCGACGGCACCATCCTCGGCCCCGGCACGCTCACCTTCGACGAGCCGACGGGGCGCATCCTCCTCGACCCCGAGGGCAAGGGTGAGGTGTCGCGCGCCGATGTCGCAGCGGTGATCGCCGAAGCACTCGGCAACCCCACGACCTTCGGCCGAACGATCCGCTTCGGCAACGGAGGCGACGACGACTCGACGCCGATCGCCGACGTGTTCCGAGCCTGAGGGCCATGTCGCGGCGCGGTGTCCGGGCCGCCGTGGCGGGTGCACTCGTCGCCGTCGCCACGCTGACGGCTCCTGCGAGCGCAATCGGCGCTGCGGGGAGCGACGCCGCAGTCCGCGCGGGCGATGGCGGGGCGCGTCCGGGCATGTTTTTCGAGTCCGCGGAGAGCCCGGCGCAGGGGCCCGAAGAGCGCGCCGCCGAGATGGTGGCCGCCATGACGACGGCCGAGCAGGCCGCCAGCGTCGTGATGGGGCACATCCCCACCACGGACCTCGCAGCCCTGAACTCCTACATGGCTCAGGGGCTGGGCGGATTCATCCTCATGGGCGGCAACATCCCGGCGACCGACGCCGAACTGAGGGCCATCACCACCGCTCTCGCACCCGATCCCGACCTCCCGCCGCTCATCGCGATCGACCAGGAGGGCGGTATCGTCTCGCGACTCGGTGGCGACGACTTCGCCGCATCGACGACGCTGAAGTCGCTCCCGGTCGAACAAGCGACGGCGGCGTTCTCCGCGCGCGGGTCCCTCGTCGCGCAGGCGGGCATCAGCGTCAACTTCGGGACCGTCGCCGACGTCACCGCCGACCCGTCGTCTTTCATCTTCGGCCGAGCGCTGGGTGTCGACCCGCGATCCGCGGCCGATCGCGTCGTCGCTGCCACGGTCGCGCAGGAGCGGTTCCTCGCTTCCACCCTCAAGCACTTCCCTGGACACGGCGCAGCACCCGGAGACTCGCACCATGCGATCCCCACCACTGCCGAGACTCTCGACGAGTGGCGAGCATCCGATGCGATCCCCTTCGCGCAGGGCATCGATGCGGGGGCCTCGGTGCTCATGTTCGGACACCTCGCCTACACGTCGATCGATCCCGCGCCGGCATCGCTGTCGCCGCGGTGGCATGAGATCGCGCGTGAAGAGCTCGGCTTCGACGGAGTCATCGTCAGCGACGACCTCGGGATGCTCCAGTCCTCCGGCATCCCCGAGTATGCGGATCCGGTGGCCAACGCGATCGCCGCTCTCGACGCGGGCACCGACCTCGTGCTCATGATCGCCGGTTCGACCGATCAGACGGCGGGCCAGATCGCCAGCGGTGTCGCCGCCGCCGTCGAGTCCGGCGCGCTGCCCGCAGACCGACTCGCCGATGCCGCGACGCGGGTCATGACGCTGCGGCTGACGTCCAGCGCCTCGGCCGCCGACTGGATCCTGTGCACCGAGTGCGCACCGGTCGACGCGGGGCCGTGACGGTGCCGGGCGGTCGGCTCGGGCGGAACGCCTCGGAACGCTGAGGGGATGCCGGGCGGTCAGGCGTCGGCGGTGACCCGCAGGTCTGCTTCGTGCCACGCATCCAGCAGCGCTGAGCGGAGGTGTGCCCCTCGGTCGGCGAACACCCGTTGGCGGCGGACGTACTCGGCCTTGCCCTCTGCGGTCTCGATGGGCACGGGGACGATGCCCCAGTCCGCCAGGTCGTAGGGGGCCGCCTGCATGTCGAGCAGCCGGATGTCGCGTGCGTGCTCGAAGGCATCGAGCAGAAGCTCACCCGGCACGAGCGGCCCCAGCTTCAGCGCCCACTTGTACAGGTCCATCCCGGCGTGCAGGCAGCCGGGCTGCTCGAAGAGCGGCTGATCGTCGCGGCTCAACGGCGCGCGGTTGCGGGGGACGGCCTCAGGGGTGAAGAACCGGAACGCATCGAAGTGCGTGCAGCGCAGCTCGTGGCTCTCGACGACCGCGTCGGTCGCCGACTGGCCGAGTCGCAGAGGCACGGGGTGGCGATGCGCGTCCGCGCGGTAGACCATGGCCCATTCGTGCAGTCCGAAGCATCCGAACTGCCCGGGGCGAGAAGCGGTGCGCCGGAGCATCCGCTCGACCAGCGCCGCGAGATCGGGCTTCTCGCGCGCGAAGGCGGCCGCATCGGGCACCATCCCGTCGGGAGTCGCGCCCGGCGAGTACCAGCGCCAGCTCGCACGGTCGGAGGCGTCTGCGAGTTCGACGCCTGCTCCGGGGTGCCACCGTCGCAGTTGCGGCGGCTTGTAGGAGTAATAGGTGAAGAGGAAATCCCAGACCGGATGCTTCTGCCCGCGCGCCGCTCTCTCACGATGCGCGGCGGTGAGCGCGTCCGCCCGCTCCTGGTGAGCGGACTCGCGACTCTGCCACTCGGAGCGGGAGAGGATCATCTCAGCGCAGGATGCCGGCTTCGCCGAGCAGGTCGCGCAGGCCGGCACCGTCTTCGGCGCTCACCCAGGGGGCGACGTCCTCGGAGTGCGGCTCGCGTCCGGCACGACCACCGGCCAGCACCGCCTCGGCAGGCAGGAGGCGGCGGATGGCGACACCGGCGACGGAGTCGGGATGCTCGTCCATGAACTGGGAGTAGATCGACTCATCGTGCTGCCCGTCATCGCCGATGAGCAGCCACTTCATGTCGGGGAACTCGACCGCCAGACGGCGCAGGTTGGTGAGCTTGTGCTCGCGGCCGCTGCGGAACCACCGGTCATGCGTCGGGCCCCAGTCGGTGAGGAGCATGGATCCGGCGGGGAACAGGTGGCGCCCGAGGAATCGCGTCAGTGTGGGAGCCACATTCCAGGCACCCGTCGACAGGTAGATCATGGGGGCGCCGGGATGCTCACGCAGCACCTGGTCGAGCAGGACGGCCATGCCGGGCACGGGGAGGCGGGCATGCTCGTCGACGACGAAGGAGTTCCACGCGGCGATGAACGGGCGGGGGAGAGCGGTGACCATCACGGTGTCGTCGACGTCGGACACGATGCCGAACCGGGTGGACTCCGAGACGACGAAGGCCGTGGTCTCGACGGGCTCCTGTCCCTCGACCGAGAACGTGAAGGTCTGCCATCCGGGCTCGAGCGTCGACTCGACCACGGAATCGATCACGCCGCCGCGGTCGGCGATGACGTGGTGCACCGCGTCGCCGATCTGCACCGTGACCTTCGCGAAGCTCACCGGGATGCCGACGAAGCTTCGCCAGCCCCGCACACTCGCGGGTTCGCCGTCCTTCGTCCGTCGCTGTGGCGGGACGATCAGCACGCGTCCGACCACGCGCACCCAGCCGGGACCGCCGTATCCGGGGAACGGGAGGATGGTCGCCGTGCGACCTTTACGGCGCGCTCGTCCCTCTCGCCACACGTGGAAGCGGTGTTCGAGACGCGCGAACCAGTGGATCCGGGGCGCCGGGGGTGCGGAAGCCATTGCTTCAGTCTTTCACGTCCGCGCTGCTCTGCGTGTCGGCGTCCCCGGCCTCGAGGTGGCGGGCTTCGCGGCGGGCGAGGACCTTCTTGCCCACGAAGGCGAGCACGAGGAACAGGGCGATGATGCCGACGAAGACGTAGCCGGCGAAGTGGACCCGGTCGACGAGCTCACGGAAGCTGCCCGCGGCGAGCGAGGTGATGCTGACATACGCGGTGGCCCAGAGCAGGCACGCCGGCGTCGTCCAGGCGATGAAGCGGCGATACGAGTAGTGGCTCATGCCGACGGTGAGCGGCACCAGAGAATGCAGCACAGGCAGGAAGCGCGAGAGGAAGATCGCGATGCCGCCCCGACGGGCGAGGTAGTTCTCCGCCCGTACCCAGTTCGCCTCACCCACACGACGACCGATCCACGACTGGCGGATGTGCGGCCCGACCCAGCGCCCGAGCCAGAAGCCGATGCTCTCGCCGATCAGAGCGCCGATGACCACGGCGATCACCATCGCGATCGCCTCGACGAGCCCGGAGACCCCCATGGAGGCGATGATGACGATCGTGTCGCCGGGAACCACGAGACCGATGAGGATGCTCGTCTCGAGCATCACCGCCACTCCGGCGATGAGTGTGCGCGTGACCGGGTCGATCGACTGGATCAGGTCGAACAGCCACAGCAGCAGGTCATCCACTCCTTGAGAATACGGGAGCGGGGGAGGCCTAGGCTGAGAACGTGCCCGACCGTCTGACCGCTCGCGTCCTGCCCCACGCGGTCGACCCCGACGCCCTCTTCGTCGCCCTGGAGGCCGACGTCGAGGACCTCTTCTGGCTGGATGCCGGAGCAGACGCGACGGACGGCTGGAGCTACATCGGTACGGGCGAGATCGCCGCCGCTCCCGATGACATCCGGCTCGACATCGCGGACCCGTCGGCGGACCCGATGGGTCCCCCTCTGCGCGGCGGCTGGGTCGGCTGGTTCGACTACGAGAGCGGGGCGCAGTCCGCGGGGGCACCGGTTGCGCGCTCCACTGACGAGCCCGTCACCACGGGTCTGCGCATCACCCGGATGGCCGCGTTCGACCATGCGGTGGGACGCGTGTGGGTGCTGACGGATGAAGAGAGTCAGGACGACTGGGCGCGCTATGTCGCATCGACCGCGCCGGCACCTGTCCTGCCCTCCGCTCCGGTGAGCGCTGCAGCCGTCGCCCGCCACACGCCGGAGGAGTATGCGCATCTCATCGAGCGCTGCCGTGAGCTGATCCGAGCGGGGACGGCCTACCAGCTCTGTCTCACGACGCGCTTCACCGTTCCCGGCGTTCACGACGGCGTGGCGGTGTACCGGCGTCTGCGCTCAGCCACCCCGGCTCACCATGGCGGCTTCCTCAGGATGGCGGGGGAGTCGCTGCTGAGCGCCAGCCCCGAGCAGTTCCTGCAGGCCGAGAACGGTGTGATCCGCACCCGCCCCATCAAGGGCACACGCCCGCGCGGGCGCGATGCCGCCGAAGACGTCGCGCTCGCCGCAGAGCTCGCGGTGGACCCGAAGGAGCGCGCCGAGAACGTCATGATCGTCGATCTCATGCGCAACGATCTCTCGCGGGTGTGCGTGCCGGGGTCGATCCGTGTCGACGCGCTCTGGGCGGTCGAGACCTATCCGGCGGTGCATCAGCTGGTCAGCACGGTCACCGGCAGAGCGGCTGAGGGAACGACCGTCGGCGATCTCCTCGCGGCGACGTTCCCCGCGGGGAGCATGACCGGGGCGCCGAAGCTGTCGGCCATGACCGAGCTGCACACGCTCGAGGGCGGGCCGCGCGGGGTGTACTCCGGATGCTTCGGCTACGTCGGCGACGACGGGACGCTCGACCTGGCCATGGTGATCCGCAGCATCGTGCTCGATCGACACGGTGCGCGGGTCGGTGCGGGCGGAGGGATCACGTGGCGGTCGGTCGCGGCATCCGAAGTGGCGGAGGTGGCGACCAAGGCACGAGCGCCGCTGGCCGCGCTCGGGGCGGAAATGCCCGGCGCCTGGGCTTCCGATATCCTGAACTGATCCCCTTTTCCCTCCAGATTGGTCGTGCGTTCGTTGTCTGAGAACCTGTCCACCTCTCCCGTCGACGAGGAGTCCTCCTCGGCGCACGCCATCCAGGCCAAGTGGCAGAAGTACTGGGCGGAGAACGGCACGTTCCTCACCGGCGGCGACGATGACACCCGGCCGCGTCGGTACGTCCTCGCGATGTTCCCGTACCCGTCCGGCGACCTGCACATGGGGCACGCCGAGAACTACCTGTACTCCGACATCGTCGCCCGTTTCTGGCGCCACCGCGGGCACAACGTCCTGAACCCGATCGGGTGGGACTCGTTCGGCCTGCCTGCCGAGAACGCGGCCATCCGCCAGGGCGCCGACCCGCGCGAGTGGACGTACCAGAACATCGCACAGCAGAAGGTCGGCTTCGAGGCCTACGGCGTCTCGTTCGACTGGAGCCGGGTGCTGCACACCTCCGACCCCGAGTACTACCGCTGGAACCAGTGGCTGTTCCTCAAGATGTCCGAGCGCGGTCTGGCGTACCGCAAGAAGAGCCCGGTCAACTGGTGCCCCAACGACCAGACCGTGCTGGCGAACGAGCAGGTCGTCGACGGCCGGTGCGAGCGCTGCGGCTACGAGGTCGTCAAGAAGAAGCTGACCCAGTGGTACTTCCGCATCACCGATTATGCGGACCGTCTGCTCGACGACCTCAACCAGCTCGAGGGACGCTGGCCGCACAAGGTGCTGCAGATGCAGCGCAACTGGATCGGCCGCTCGGTCGGCGCCGACGTCGACTTCCGCATCGAGGGACGCGAAGAGCCGGTCACGGTCTTCTCGACGCGCCCCGACACCCTGCACGGCGCGACGTTCTTCGTCGTCGCCCCCGACGGGGATCTCGCCGCCGAGCTGGCCGCCGATGCGCCGGCCGAGGTGCGTGAGCGCTTCGAGAAGTACCTGGGCGACGTGCAGAAGACCACCGACATCGATCGTCAGTCGACGGATCGTCCGAAGACCGGTGTGTTCCTCGAGCGCTACGCCATCAACCCGGTCAACGGCGAGAAGCTGCCGATCTGGGCTGCCGACTACGTGCTCGCCGACTACGGTCACGGCGCGGTCATGGCCGTTCCCGCGCACGACCAGCGCGACCTGGACTTCGCCCGCGCCTTCGACCTGCCTGTGAAGGTCGTGGTCGACACGACCGCTCCGATCACCGGTGCCATGCCCGTGATCGAGGTCGATGACGAGGGCGTGCCGATCGACACCGGTGCCGCCATCGACGAGCAGAATCCGGCATCGACCGGCATCGCGCTCACCGGCGAGGGCCGCATGATCAACTCGGGCGCCCTCAACGGGCTCTCGAAGCGCAACGCGATCGCGCGCGCCATCGAGCAGCTCGAGGCATCGGGCACCGGCCGCGCCGCGAAGAACTATCGTCTGCGCGACTGGCTGATCTCGCGTCAGCGCTTCTGGGGCACCCCGATCCCGATGCTGCACGCCGAAGACGGAAGCATCATCGCTGTCCCCGAGGACAAGCTGCCGGTGAAGCTGCCGAGCGTCGAGGGTCTCGACCTGAAGCCGAAGGGCACTTCGCCGCTGGGCGGCGCGGAGAGCTGGGTGCGCACCGTCGATCCCGTGTCGGGCGAGCCGGTGCTGCGTGACCCCGACACCATGGATACGTTCGTCGACAGCTCGTGGTACTTCCTGCGGTTCCTGTCGCCGAACAGCGACACCGTGGCGTTCGATCCGGCCCAGGCCGCTCGATGGGCTCCGGTCGACTCGTACATCGGCGGTGTCGAGCACGCGATCCTGCACCTGCTGTACGCGCGCTTCATCACCAAGGTGCTCTTCGACATGGGGCTCATCGACTTCACCGAGCCGTTCTCGAACCTGATCAACCAGGGAATGGTGCTGCTCGACGGGCAGAAGATGTCGAAGAGCAAGGGCAACCTCGTGCTCTTCCAGGAGGAGCTCGACGCCCACGGCGCCGACGCGCTGCGCGTGGGTCTCGCCTTCGCCGGCCCGGTGGAAGACGACAAGGACTGGGCGGACGTGTCGACGACCGGTGCCCAGAAGTTCCTGTCGCGTGCGATGCGCATCGCGCACGAGGTCTCCAGCCCGGTCGATGTCGTGTTCGCCGGTGGCGACGCGGCCCTGCGACGTGCCACGCACAAGCTGCTGTCCGAGGCGCCCGCGCTGGTGGAGCAGACGAAGTTCAACGTGCTGGTCGCTCGGCTGATGGAGCTGGTGAACATCACGCGCAAGACCATCGACGGTGCCGGTGGCGCCGGCGACCCGGCTGTTCGCGAAGCCGCCGAGACCGTCGCGGTGATGCTCGATCTCATCGCCCCGCACACCGCGGAGGAGATGTGGGAGACTCTCGGCCACGAGCCGTCGGTCGGTCTGGTCACCTGGCGTTCCGCCGACCCCGTCCTGCTGTTCGAGGACACGGTGACCGCAGTCGTGCAGGTCGGCGGCAAGGTGCGTGCGCAGCTCGAGGTGTCTGCTCGCATCGGCGAGGTCGAGCTCGAAGAGCTCGCCCGTTCCGATGAGCGCGTGATCCGATCGATCGGAGATCGCGAGATCGTCAAGGTCGTCGTTCGCGCACCGAAGATCGTCAGCATCGTCGTCAAGAACTGAACGGTCCTGCACAGCGTGCCGCTGCCCCCGGTTGTCCACGGGCAGCGGCACGCGGCGTTCCAGGGGTGATCTCCCGGCTCTAGCGTGGCGGCATGCCCGAGACGCCGCCGACCATCCCGCGACCGCGCAGATTGCAGTTGAGTGTCGGCGCAGCCGTGATCGTGGGGCTCGTCGTCCTGTCGGGTGCGGTCGGCCTCGGCCTGCTCAAAGGGCAGGCGGCTCCGACGGAATCCGTGGCGCTGACGGCGGATGCCGAAGAATCCGCCGTTTCCGGCGAGCTCTACGTGCATGTGCTCGGCGCTGTCGAGCATCCGGGACTCTACGTCCTCGATCTCGATTCGCGCATGGTCGACGCCGTGGCCGCCGCCGGTGGCACCACCGACGACGCCGACCTGGCGGGGGTCAACCTCGCGAGGACACTCGAGGACGGCGAGCAGATCATCGTGCCCGTGGTCGGAGTGGCGGGTGATGTCGGCGGTGCGTCGGCCGTCCAGCCCGCGGACGACCGGGTCGATCTCAACGCCGCAGATCAGGCCGCGCTCGAGACCCTACCTCGCATCGGTCCGGCGCTGGCGGAACGCATCATCGCGTGGCGTGAGGAGAACGGCCGCTTCCAGTCGGTCGATGACCTGCTCGCGGTGCCGGGGATCGGAGAGAAGCTTCTGGCGGGGATCCGCGATGCGGTGCGCGTGTGACTCGTGATCCCGTCATCCGCGACTCCCGCCGAGCTGCCTCAGTCCTCGGCTCCGGTCACGGAGCCGAGCTCGGACGGGTGAGTGAGTCGCCACCACTCGGTGGGCGGGTCGATGCTTCCCGAGATCGTCACGGGAACGGTGACGGCGTTCGGCCCGGCCGTCCAGGTGACACTGCCCACGACCGAGCCATCGCTGTACGTCGGCGGGGTCTCGATGTCCATCGTCAGCTCGATCGGCGTATCCGACCACGTGAAGATCGACGCGCTCTCGCCGATGACCAGCGTCGCGGCGGATCCCCACGGCGTCGAGATGGATCCGATCTCCTGGCCATCGGTCGCGACGGGCACCTGGTGGAAACCGGAGCGGATGCCCTCGAGTGCAGCGACCACGGTGGCGTTCACCGACTCGCGCGACGCTCCTCCGAGGACGACGCCGGTGACCGCGAGCGGAGCGGCCGCGCCCACGTCGAGCGTCGCCGTGTAGAGCAGATTGTGCGTCCCCTCGCCGAGGTTCCCCGTCTTCAGCCCCGTGATCCCGGCGGTGCCGAGAAGACCGTTGGTGTTGTACAGCCGGCCGGCACCGGGGATCGAGACCGCCGGGGTCGCGACGATCTGAGCGATCGCCGGATGCGCGGCGGCGAGCTTGGCGATGGCCAGCAGGTCGGCGGGCGTGCTCGTGTTGCGCGGACTGATGCCCGTGGGCTCCGCGACCGTCGTCCCGGTGAGTCCGTGAGATGCGAGCCAGTCGCGCGTCGTGCTGAGGAACGCGGTCTGCGATCCGAAGATCCGCGACGACAGTGCGTCGGCGTAGTTGCTCGCGGAGGGGATGAGCATGGCGGCCAGGGCATCGTGCAGCGACATCGAGGTGCCGGTGGGCATCGGAGCGATCGTCGCTCCCTGCACGTAGTACATGTCGTACAGGTCATGGTCCGCCTTGCCGAAGGTGATGGTCGGCCCGGGGTCATCGGCGGACGTGAGCGGCGACGCGTCGAGGATGACGAGGGCGGTGATGAGCTTGGTGATGCTCGCGATCGGCAGCGCTTCGCCCGTCCCGGACGCCGACCACGTGCCGTCCGCCCCCTCGCCGAGATAGGCGTCGGCGCCGGCGATGCTGATCGCCGATGCCGCGGCAGGTGGCGTG
This sequence comes from Microbacterium sp. C5A9, assembly GCF_022627955.1. GTDB lineage: Bacteria > Actinomycetota > Actinomycetes > Actinomycetales > Microbacteriaceae > Microbacterium. The sequence continues at coordinate 56,498 of NZ_JABXGD010000008.1, read as the reverse complement.
GCGACGACGGCGGCGGTGCCGACCGGCACCTGCGGGGCGCGGGTAGTCACCGCCGGCGGGTTCACCGGGGCCGTGAGTGCCCACCCGATGTAGCCTCCGGTCACGGCCAGCAGCAGGACGATGCAGACGGCGGTGATGATGAGCCCACGTCGGCGGCGTCTCCTGCGCACCGTGGGATCGATCCGATCATCGCTGAACTCCTGCTCGTGCGAGATGAGTTCTGCCAGATCGGACAGCCCATCGACCGACTGATCGGATGCCGTCACCGAGAGCCCCTCATCGCGCCCCACCTGTCGCTCGCAATCCTCAGAAAAGACCATCCTCGCGTATGACCGAAGCGTCCGGTATCGGCCATTCGGGGGACACGTGTGCGGCAGCACATCGCCTCGCCCACGAAGCGTCGATCATCTCGGTGAGGAGCGTCCCTCGTCAGTCAGGACCGCGCGCGCGGCACGTTCGCCGGACGCGAGGGCACCCTGAATCGACGCGGTGTCCCGGTGGTCCCCGGCGACGTACAGACGCTCGGCGTAGCGCGGTGATCGCGGGGCGCTCAGGGGTGCCGGCTGGGCCGGGAGCGCGTCGACGACGTCGTCGCGCCGGATGAGCTCCCACGCGCTGACGTCAGCACCCCAGATCTCAGCCAGGTGGCGGCGGACGTCATTCTCCTCGGCGGGATCGCCGCCCCGCGGCAGCAGGCAGGTCGCGGCGATGAGGTGGCTTCCGGCCGGCGCGTAGGAGGGCACTGTGTGCGTCATCACCACGGTGTTCACGACCGGGCCTCGCCCTCGCCCTCGCCCGTCCACGGTGAGCAGTGCGGATACGGTCGGAGGTTCTGCGGCGGCGAACCACCACGTCTGCAACCCGTTCGTCGCCGGTCTGTCGAGCCCGGTGAGGTCGGTGACGGCATCAGGGTCGACCGCGACGACCACCCGAGAGGCGCGGACGGAGTCGCCGTCGGTCACATCCACGCACATGCCCTGTCCGAGCACCGATACACGTTCGGCGCGGGCGCCGAGACGGATGTCTGCGCCCGCCGTGCGAGCGTGCGCGGCGAGCTGCTCCGGGACCGCAGCGATTCCTTGGGCGGGCAGGCCCGGTCGGCCGAGAGCGAAGTAGCGCACGAGCAGTCTGGCGAACGCGTTCGACGTCTCGCCGTGGCTCTCGGCCAGTACCCCGGCGAGGAAGGGCTCGAGCACAGCGGTGCGGAGCGGTCCGCGGAGCCCCGCGGCATCCCACCCCTCGCGCATGGTGACATCGTTTCGAGCGAGACGCGAGAGCGGCCGCAGCAATGCGGGCGTTGCCCACCGTGCCAGCGCGACGGCATCCCGACCGCTCACCAGACCGCTGCGCAGCGAGGTGGCGACCGACAGCGGATGCCGGACCGGATGCCGGAGTTCGGCCATGCCGTGCGTCGTGCGCACCCGCACACCGACGGGGAAGCTCCCCAGAGCGAGCGCGCCGAGATCGACGCTGCGGCGGAGCGCCGGGTAGGCCGGATTGAGCACCTGGAAGCCGCGATCCAGCCGGAAGCCGTCGACGGTGTCGGTGCGCTGGCGTCCTCCGACGGCATCCCCGGCCTCGAGGACGACGACATCGAGCCTGCGTGCGGCGAGCAGCACGGCGCAGCGAAGCCCCGCGAGTCCGGCGCCGATCACGATCACATCATGCATTCGCGACCACCTCCCCTCGGCGGATCGCCGATGCGCGCAGGCCGATCGCCTCGCGTTCGTCGTCGTCGATCCGATCGACGTTGCGCAGCTGCAGGGCCATGCGAGGGTTCGCGGCGAGGGTCTCGTGGTGGCGCATCAGAAAATCCCAATAGAGAGTGGTGATCGGGCAGGCATCGTCACCGACGCGTTTCTTCGGATCGAATCGGCAGGTGCGACAGTACGGGCTCATGTGAGAGATGTACGCACCCGATGCCGCGTAGGGCTTGCTCCCCATCAGCCCTCCGTCAGCGAACTGGCTCATTCCGAGGGTGTTGGGCAACTCCACCCACTCGACCGCGTCGACGTAGACCGCGAGATACCAGGCGTGCACTTCTGACGGTTCGACGCCGAGAAGCAGGGCGTAGAGACCGGTCACCATCAGCCGCTGGATGTGATGGGCGTAACCGTTCTCCAGTGTGGCGCCGATCGCATCGGCCATGCATGCCATCGAGGTGTCGCCCGTCCAATACCAGTCCGGCAGCGGCTCATGAGCGTCCAACGCGTTGCGGCGGGCGTACCCCGGCATCTGAGTCCAGTAGATTCCGCGGACGTACTCGCGCCACCCGAGAATCTGCCGGATGAAGCCCTCGGTGGATTCCAGTGGTGCGCGTCCGTCGCGGTACGCGGCCTCGGCCGCAGCGACGACCTCACGCGGGTGGAGAAGCTTGAGGTTCATGGCAGCAGAGAGGTGAGCGTGCCACAGCCAGGGCTCACCGGGCCACAGGGCGTCTTGCGAGTCTCCGAACCACGGGAGGCGCTCGTCGATGAAGAGCGCGAGCGATTCGAGCGCCTGCGCGCGGGTGACCGGCCACGCGAAGGTGTCGAGGCGACCGGGGTGGTCGGCGAAGCGCTCGGCGACGAGCGCGAGAACGTCTCGGGTCATCTCATCCGGCTCGAACACGGCTCTCGGCGGCACCATCCCGGGTCCCTGTGCGGGGAAGGCCCTGCGGTTGTCGGCATCGAAGTTCCACACACCGCCCTCGGGCTTCCCATCCGGGGTCATGAGGATCCCGAAGCGCCGACGTTGCTCCCGGTAGAAGTACTCCATCCGAAGCGTGTTGCGCTCGTGCGTGTGAGCGGCGAACTCGCGCACCGTGCACAAGAAGTGACGGTCCTCTCGGATCTCGAGCGCGATGCTGGCATCCATCGCCACCTGTCGTACTGACTCGAGCACCCGCCACTCGCCGGGCGCGGTCATCAGAAGCGATGCCGGAGCCAGCCGCGTGATGTCTGCGGCGAGCTGATCGGCGAGCGTGCCGCGGTTGTCGGGGTCGTCGAGCGACATGTAGTGGACCGCACGTCCAGCGATGCGCATCTCGGCGGCGCAGTGGCGCATGGCCGACAGGAACAGGGCCGTGCGCGGTTTGCTGCTCCAGACGTGAGTGGATTCTTCGGCGACCTCGGCCATCCACACCGCATCACGAAGCGGATCGAACCCGTCGAACCCACTGGCCTCGAGGTCGAGCTGGTCGCCGAGCACGATCACCAGATTGCGCAGCGTCCGCTCCATGGCACCAGCGTACGACGGGATGCCGTGGAGCGGACGGCTGCGTCGAGTCGGCACGTGTCGCGCATCGCTCGGCGAGGCGGTCATGCTTCACCGGCCATGGAGCGGGAAGTCGCGCGCTGGTCAACGGGACCGCACGAGGTCGTTGATCCATGGGTGTCCAGGGTGGGCGGTCTCCAGCGCGGTGCGGAGCCATGCAGAGGTCCGTCGCTCGGGGGATGCTCGTGACCGCACCGAGTCCGTATCGTCGATCGCATGGATATCGCTTCGATGCTCATGGGCGCCTCAATCGTCTCCGTCGCATGGATCGCCTTCTGGCCGTGGGCGCAGCTGAAACGCCTTCGCGAGATCGAAGGAAGCACCGCTGCGGGGGCGGACGCGGAGTCGACTCCGAGTCCATAGACGGGCGTCGCCGCCGCGCGAAGTTCGATCAGAGTGCACGGTGACGCGCATGTGCGGCCCTGCACATCCACTGGCAGCCGCGTGGTTCTCCACGTGCGTTGACACCCCGGACCTCAGCGATTGCCGGCCGTCGTTACGGTGGCCGGATGTGTCAGCGTATCGAGGCGAAGTGTCTGTGCGGAACTCTGTTCTTCCAGATCCGTGACCGGGGGCTCGGGTGACGCGGGATCTGCGTCTCCTGCCTGTCGCCGGGGGAGTGTGGGCTGTCGCGCTGGGGTGCGTGTTCGTGCCGGCCGCTGCGGGGTGGGCTGCGCTCGCGAGTGGTGTCGCAGCGATCGCGGTGGGGACGGTCCTGTGTCGCCGATACCGGCCGGAGGGGTCGCGCGTGGCTCTCGTGCTCGTGGTGCTCGCGGTGATGGCCGCCGTGTCCCTCACGGTCATCACGATGCTCCCCGCCCGCGACAGCGCGGCGTCGTGGGATGGGCGGGTGGTCGAGGCGACGGGGGAGGTCACGTCGTCGGCATCCGTCGGTCGGGACGGGCGGCTGTGGATGGAGGTGCAGCTGACCGGGATCGGGTCGCCGGGGTCGGTGCGGGCGGCATCCGCCCCGGTACGGGTCGGCATCGACCCGGTCGACGGGTTCGATCTCGGTGCGACAATCAGGGTGCAGGGCGAGGCAGCTGCGACGGATCCGGGGGAGAGGTCTGCGCTCGTGGTGTTCGCGAGTACCGCATCGGTCGAGGTTCCGGCATCCGGGGTGTTCGCGGTCGCCGCAGGCCTGCGGAGCGTCTTCATCGATCGATCCGCGCGTCTTCCCGAGCCCGGGGCCGGTCTTCTCCCCGGACTCGCGGTCGGCGATACGCGCGCGGTGTCGGCAGAGCTCACCGAGCAGATGAAGGCCAGCGGCCTCAGCCACCTGACCGCGGTCAGCGGGGCGAACTGTGCGATCGTCGTCGGTGCGGCATTCGCGCTGACTGCCCTGTGCGGTGGGGGACGACGCACCCGGGTGTCCGTCGCCGCGGTCGCGCTGAGCGGATTCATCGTGCTCGTCACTCCCGAGCCGAGCGTGATCCGCGCCGGCGTGATGGCGGGCGTCGCGATGATGGCGTTGATGCTCGGGCGCCCGAGTGCCGGTGCAGGGATGCTCGCGCTGAGTGCGACGGGCATCCTCCTCGTCGATCCCTGGCTGGCCGCGAGTCCCGGCTTCGCGCTCTCCGTCGCGGCCTCCGGCGCCCTGATCCTGCTCGCACCTCACCTGGCGCGAGGGATGCGTCGCTGGCTGCCGGCTCCGCTGGCACTCGGGATCGCGGTGCCGCTGGCTGCGCAACTCGCATGCGGTCCGATCATCGCGCTGTTCGCCGAGCAGCAGTCCCTGATCGGACTCCCGGCGAATCTGCTGGCCGCTCCCGCTGCGCCCATCGCGACCGTGATCGGGATGCTGGCATGCCTCGCCGCCCCACTACCGCCCGTGGCTGATCTGCTGGCGGCCTCCGCCTGGCTCCCCGCGTCATGGATCGCGGCGACGGCAGAGGTGAGTGCTGCTGTGCCGCTCGGGCAGATCGCGATGCCGTCGGGAATCCTGAGCGCCACGGTCGTCGGCGCAGTGAGCGCTGCCGTCGCGATCGTCCTGATCGGTGGGGGTCCCCGTCCGGGCGGCCGCCGTCTCCGAGCCCTCGCAGGGGTTGTCGTCGCGGTCAGTGTCGCTGCGTTCGGCGCGCGCCTGCTGCTCGATGGTCCTCTGGCGAGTTCGACCACGCCGGACGGCTGGTCGATCGCGGCCTGTGATGTCGGACAGGGCGATGCTCTCGTCGTCCGCTCCGAGGGCGAGGTGGCGCTGATCGACACAGGCCCCGAACCCGAACCGCTGGCCGAGTGCCTGAGGTCGCTCGGGATCGACAGGATCGACCTTCTCGTCCTCACCCATTTCGATCTCGATCATGTCGGCGGTGTCGAGGCGCTGCAGGGTCGTGTGGACGAGGTCGTGCACGGACCGACCGGGGAGAGTGCAGACGAGGGGCTGCTCGGCCGTCTGGCCGACGGAGGTGCGACGGTCTCGCCGGTCGTCGCGGGCATGCGGGGCGAGCTCGGTGCGGCGGCATGGAAGCTGCTGTGGCCGGGGCGCGGGGTGATGGCGTTCCCGCCGGGCAACGACCTGAGTGTCGTTCTCGAGGTCGGCGGGGGAGGAGTTCCGCGCTCCCTCTTCCTGGGGGATCTGTCGGCCGAGGCCCAGCGGATGGTTCTGCGCTCCGCGCACATCCGTGGCACGTTCGACGTGGTGAAGGTCGCTCACCACGGCAGCGCGGATCAGGACGCGGGTCTGTATGAGGCGATCAGACCCGCTGCCGCGCTCATCAGCGTCGGGGAGGACAACGAGTACGGGCATCCGCGCGACGAGATCCTGGCGATCCTGCAGGGGATCGGAGCGCACGTGCTGCGGACCGACCTGCGGGGGCGCATCCTGCTCTCCGAGCGCGACGGCGAGCTGCAGGTGTGGACCGAGAGGTAGTCGCGGCAGGCACCGACGTGTCCGACCCCGCCGGTAGGCTGGAGCGATGGCAGCTTCGCGTACCCCGGCTCGTGGCGGAGCGTCCCGTGGCGGCGCGAAGGCGACGAAGATCGCGCAGGTCTCCTGGCGCGAGCCCCGTCCGGCTCCTCTCGTGCTCGTGTTCGGCCCCGAAGAGGTCTGCGCCGAGCGTGCGATCGCCGGGGTGCGCGACTATCTGCGCACGGAGGACCCGGCGCTCGAGGTGACTGACGTCCGCGCCGACGACTACGCGCCGGGCACGCTGCTCGCGCTCACGTCACCGTCTCTGTTCGGCGAGCCGCGACTCGTCCGCGTGTCCGGGGTCGAGAAGTGCTCCGACGCGTTCCTGCAGGAGGCGGTGTCGTACCTCGACCACCCACAGGAGGGGGCGACCGTCATCCTCCGACACACCGGCGCATCCGTCCGCGGCAAGAAGCTCCTCGATGCGCTCAGGGCGGGCAACGGAGGCGGGATCGAGATCGCGACCCCGGCGATCAAGCGCGACGGCGACCGGGTCGACTTCGCCGCGGGGGAGTTCGCCGCCGCCAGGAAGCGCATCGCTCCGCCTGCGCTGCGCGCGCTGGTCTCGGCATTCGCCGACGACCTCACCGAACTCGCCGCAGCATGTCAGCAGCTGATCGGAGACGTCGAGGGCGACATCACCGAAGAGGTCGTCACGAAGTACTACGGCGGGCGCGTCGAGGTCTCGGCGTTCGTCGTCGCCGACACGGCGATCGCCGGTCGTTACGGCGAGGCACTCGTGGCGCTGCGCCATGCTCTCGCGTCGGGAGCTGATCCAGTGCCGATGGTCGCGGCCTTCGCGATGAAGCTGCGCACGATGGCGCGCGTGGCCGGCAACCGTGAACCCAGTCGTCAGCTGGCGCAGCGCCTCGGCATGAAGGACTGGCAGGTCGACCGCGCGCGTCGGGATCTCGCCGGCTGGAACGAGCGCTCCCTGGGTCTGGCGATCCAGGCGACCGCGCGAGCGGACGCCGAGGTCAAGGGCGCCGCGCGTGACCCGATCTTCGCTCTCGAGCGGATGCTGACCGTCATCGCGACCCGCCAGCCGTTCGGCGAGTAAGCACGGACACGAAAGAGCCCGCCCCGCGAACGGGACGGGCTCTTCACACCCTTGCGGGCCAGATCTGCGAGCGCGGAGCGCTCAGAGAGCGGCGACCTGCTTGGCGATGGCCGACTTCTTGTTGGCAGCCTGGTTCTGGTGGATGACACCCTTGCTGACGGCCTTGTCGAGCTTGCGGGCAGCGGTCTTCAGGGCGGCCTCGGCAGCAGCCTTGTCGCCCGAGACGACAGCGGCGCGGGTCGCGCGGATGTGCGTCTTCAGCTCGCTCTTGACGGCCTTGTTGCGCTCGTGCGCCTTGTCGTTGGTCTTGTTGCGCTTGATCTGCGACTTGATGTTTGCCACGTGTGGACACTTTCTGTACAGGAGTTGATCGGAGTGCCGGTGGAAGAAGAGGGCTTCCGCGCGGCGGTCGTGAGGGAAGAACCCACACGCAAGCCAAGAAGCAACTCTACCAGCAGTCGGGTCGTTCGCCCTAAACGGCATCGGAGGTGCACAATCATCTCAGCCGGAGCAGACGCGGCCGACCGGGAGTGACGTCGACGTCGAGGAGCCACATGATCCGCTGCTTGCGCACCGCAGGAGTCCGATGAACGCGCGGGGCCGCGTCGGCGCGCGGTGGATGACGCTGTTCACCCTCGCCTGGCTGGCGGTGTGGACCGTGCAGCTCACGCCCGTCCAGCTGCTTCTGCCGCTGCAGCTCGACACGCCACAGGACGACTGGATCAGGGGAGTGGTGTCATCGGGCCTCGTGCTCGGCATCGGCGGGCTGGCCGGCATCGTGGCCGGCCCCGTGGCCGGAGCGCTCTCGGACCGCGCTCGCCCTGGTCGCAGACGACGACGACCGTGGGCGCTGGGCGCGGTCTGGCTCACCGCCGTGTGTCTCGTGGCCACCGGTTTCGCCGAAGGGCCCTGGGCGGTGGGCCTGGCCTGGGTAGGGGTCTCGGTGGGCGTGGCCGTCGCCTCGGCGGCATTCGGCGCTCTGATCGCCGACCAGCTCCCGCCGGGGCAGCGCGGCGCGGCGTCGGCCGCCGTCGGATCGAGTCAGGCGGTCGGCATCGTGCTGGGCGTCGGTCTGGTGGTGCTGCTCGGCCTCGGCATCCGCGACGGCTACCTGCTCCTGGCGGTCCTGATCGCGGCGATCGGCACGGCGGCATCGCTTCTCCTTCCGGACGATCCCGCTCTCGACGTGCCGCGCGCGCCTCGGCGGGTGCGGCAGGCCCTGTCGTCGCTGCGGGACCGAGACTTCGCCTGGATGCTCTCCGGCCGCCTGGTGACGAACATCGGCAATGCCCTCGGTACCTCGCTCTTCCTCTTCTTCCTGCTGCATGGCCTTCAGCAGGGTGAGGTCGAGGCGCAGGACAATCTGCTGCTGCTCATCGTCGTGTACACGCTCTTCGTCGTGCTCGCGTCGGTGATCACCGGCATCCTGTCGGACCGCACGGGACGTCGCCGGGGACTGGCGGTCGCCGCGACCATGGTTCAGGCCTGCTCGGGAGTCGTCATCACCCTCGTCCCGACGTTCGAGGCGACGATGGTGGCCGCGGCCCTGATGGGGCTCGGCTACGGGGCCTTCTCCACGGTCGGTCTGGCGTTCGCCGCCGATCTGCTGCCCGACGAGCAGGACCACGCGCGCGACCTCGGGGTGGTGAATGTCACCGCCGCGCTGGGGCAGCTCATCGGCCCGGTTCTCGGCGCCGGTCTCGTCGCGCTCGTGGGTGGCTTCTGGCTGGTGTTCGCCACGGCCGCGGTGCTGTCGGTGATCGGAGGACTGCTCACGGCTCGCGCGCGTCAGCCTGGTCGCTGAGTGTCGCGTCGGCCTCGATCGTGGCGATGCCCAGACGGAGCACGGCATTGAACACGTCCGGTCGCATGGCCGTCACGAGATGCGTCGTCCGCGGCACGACGATCAGCTCGGCGCGCGGGGCGAGACGCCGGAACAGGGCTTCGTTCAGGCGCAGCTGATCGTACTGGCCGTTGACGAACCACAGCGGCACGTCGATGCGGGCGACGGCTGTTGCGAGATCGAGGGTGGCGAGGTTTCGCAGAGCAGTGTCCTGCGTGTCGAGCGCGTAGCCTCCGGCGGCGAAGTCGGCACGCGTGTCCTCGGGGATCGTCGCCTCCAGGATGCGCTCCGTGAGCCACATACCGCGGTCCGGCAAACGGTCGACGGCCCTCGCGATCACTCGATAGGCCGCGAGGCCGGTGCCGCGGGGGAGCGAGGTGCAGGAGGCGGCGATGAGTCCGGCCACCGGCGGCGTCTGCGCCCCTCCGGTGTAGGCCAGGGTCAGCAGCCCGCCCATCGAGTGACCGACGAGCAGCACCGGCCCGCGGGTCGCCGCGTCGCGAACGGCCGCGTCGATCGTGTGCAGGGCCTCGTGCAGGGTGAAATCCTCCTGCACCCGCGTGCCGTGGCCGGGCAGATCCACCGCCGTGGCGGGAATGCCGGCAGCATCGAGGAACGCCAGCTGAGACCTCCACATCGTCGCTGACGTGCGGATGCCGTGCACGAGGACGATCTGGACGGTCACGGGTTCAGCATACGAAAGCGGGGCCGGTGGATGAACCACCGACCCCGCTCTCAGAGGAAGAAGTGCTTACTTCTCCCAGCCGACGTTCTCGACGGGGGTGACCCCGAAGAGGTCAAGGCCCACGTAGGGCTCCGGCGTCAGGTTGGCCAGGCCGTCCTTGACCGTGAAGATCGAGGGACCGTTGTAGAGCGGGATGACGCCCCAGGTCTCCTTGATGATCTCCGGCTCGAGCTTCATCGTGGCGGCGGTCCAGTCCTCGGCCGTCGTCTGCGACTCGACCTCGTCCTTGATCTTCTCGTCGATCTCCGGCGTGCCGGTGCCCGAGAGGTTCAGGCTGCTGTCAGAGCAGTACAGCTGGCAGAACCACAGCGGGCCGAACGGGTCGGAGTCCGTGAAGCGCAGCGAGAACGCGTCCCAGTTCTTCGTCGTGAAGTCGGTCGAGAAGTCCGCGGGTGCGCGCTTCTCGATGGTCAGGTCGATGCCGATCGCCTTCTGCTGCTGCTGCAGCGCCTTGGCGAGCGCCTCCTGGGTCGGGTCGTCGCTGTGCACCGGGAAGACGACGGACAGCTTCTCGCCGTCCTTCTCGCGGATGCCGTCTTCGCCCTCGGTCCAGCCGGCGTCATCGAGCAGCTTCTTGGCACCGTCGACGTCGAACTTCAGACCGGCCTCGGCGAACGAGTCACTGTAGCCGTCCTGGAAGTCGTACAGGTTCAGCGAGCCGGCCGGAGCCTCCTCGTAGTCGAGTCCGTTCCAGGCGATCTGCTTCTGCTGATCGATGTCGATCGCCATGAAGAAGGCCTCGCGGACGGCGGGATCCGACAGCTGCGGCTTCTCGCCGTCGAGGATCACGATGGTCTTCGCGGTCTGCTGCGAGCGGTAGGTCGTGACGTCTTCCATGTCGGCGACCTGTGCGAGGCGGTCCTTCGTGTTCGTGCCGACCATGTCGATCTCGCCGTTCTTGAAGGCGTTGATCGAGGCCGAGGCGTCGAGACCGGTGAAGGTGACCTTGTCGAGCAGAGGTGCGTTGCCCCACCACTTCTCGTTCGGCTCGAACGTGACGGACTGGCCGTTCACGTCGTAGTCGGTCAGCTTGTACGGGCCGGCGCCCCACTCGGGGTGCGGGTCCTCGATGAAGGCGGTGTTGAAGATCTCCGGCGTGTTGACCGCCGGGTGCATGATTCCGGTGAGGAACGGCATCTTCGGCCAGGCGAACTCGCCCTTGAAGGTGACGATGACGTCCTTGTCGGTCTCGCCGGCCGTGACCGACTCGATCTCCTTGTAGCCGTCGGTGGCGTTGGCCTCATAGGCCTCGTCCTCGCCGCTGTTCGCCTTCCAGGTGGCCTCGAACGCGGTGTAGTCGATCGGGGTGCCGTCGTTCCAGGTGGCCTTCTCGTTGACCTTCATCGTGACGACGGTCTTGCCGTCCTTCTCGCTGATGTCCCACGAGTCGAGGTAGGCGGGGTTGGCCGAGACGGTGCCGTCCGGGTCCATGAGGAAGACCTGCGGGGTGTACCAGGAAGCGAGTCGCTGGGTGTCCGCGCTGCCGTTGCCGTTGAACGCGTTCATCTGCGGCGTGACCTCGTTGATGCCGAAGTTGACCTCGCCTCCTTCCTGCAGGTTCTCGCGGGGCTGCGGGTTGTAGTCCGACGCCTTCGTCTCCTGGGGCTCGTTGCCGCCATCGGTTCCGCTGTCTCCAGTGCCCGACGCACAGCCGCTGATCACGAGTGCGAGGGCCCCACTGAGGGCGATGACGCCCGTCAGCTTGGTGGTGCCTTTCATGGTGCTCCTTTCGCCTTTCGGCGTGTCATAAAGGGGAGGTTAGTTCGCCGTCGTCGCAAACACTCGCGATGCAGAGCTTTATCGCCATACTGTTACACGACCTTAACCGGAGCGATTCGTCGCGGGGCGGGGTCAGGAGGCCAGCGGCTGCGTGGTCATGGTCTTGGCGTCGAAGATGATCCGCTGCCTGCCGCGCTCGATGTCGGGGTCAGGGACCGGGATCGCCGAGAGCAGCGCCTTCGTGTACGGATGCTGCGGGTTGTCGAACACCTCGTCGACGTCTCCGTGCTCGACGAACTCGCCCAGGTACATCACGGCGACGCGGTCGGCGATGTGGCGCACCACGGACAGGTCGTGCGCGACGAAGAGGTACGACAGGCCGAGCTTGACCTTGAGCTCGTCGAGCAGGTTGATCACACCGGCCTGGATCGACACGTCGAGCGCGGAGACGGGCTCGTCGAGCACGACGATCTTCGGGTTCGTCGACAGCGCGCGGGCGATGCCGATGCGCTGTCGCTGGCCGCCCGAGAACGCGCCGGGGAATCGATCGAGGTGGGCGGGGTTCAGCCCGACCAGATCCATCAGCTCCTGCACGCGCACGTGGGCGTCTGCGCGGCTGACGCCGATCGCGATCATGGGCTCCGCGATGATCGCACTCACCGTCATGCGGGGATCGAGCGCTCCCATCGGGTCCTGGAACACGATCTGGATGTCGCGTCTCAGCGCCCTCTCCTGCGCTCCGCTCGTGATGTCGCCCACACTCGTGCCGGCGACGACGATGTCGCCGTCGTCCTGCTTCGCGAAGTCCATGATCTGCAGCAGAGTCGTGGTCTTGCCCGAACCGGACTCTCCGACGATGGCCATCGTCTCGCCCTCGCGGACGTCGAAGCTGATGCCCTTGACCGCGTGCACCTCGCCGACCTTGCGCTTGAAGATCGCGCCCTTCATGAGCGGGAAGGTCTTGGTGAGGTTGCGCACCTCGAGCGTGACCGGTCGCTCTTCGCGGGGAGTCAGGGTCAGGGCGCTCTGGGGGATCTCGGCGACCGGATAGACGGGAAGTCCGCCGATGAGTCCGCCGTCCTCGATCTCCGCGGCGCGGAAGCACGCAGCGGTGTGCGCGGCGTCGGTTCCGGTGGCCACGGGAAGGAGCTCCGGCTCGGATGCGCGGCAGGCGTCGACCACGATCGGGCAGCGGTCGGCGAACGGGCAGGCGTGCGGCAGGTCGATGAGCAGGGGCGGGTTGCCCTTGATCGGCACCAGCGGCTGCTTCTCGGCCTTGTCGACGCGAGGGATCGCGCCGAGCAGGCCGATCGAGTACGGCATCCGCGTGCGGTGGAAGAGCTCGCGGGCCTCGGCGTGCTCGACGGGCTTGCCCGCGTACATGACGATGACGTCGTCGGCCGTGCGCGCCACCACGCCCATGTCGTGCGTGATCATGATGACGGCCGCACCGGTCTCGCCCTGCGCCTTCTCGATGAGATCGAGGATCTGGGCCTGGATCGTCACGTCGAGAGCGGTGGTCGGCTCGTCGCAGATGATGAGCTTCGGGTTGTTCGCCATCGCGATGGCGATGACGACTCGCTGACGCATGCCGCCGGAGAACTCGTGCGGGAACGACTTCATGCGCTTCTCGGGCTCGGGGATGCCCACGAGCGAGAGCAGCTCGACCGAGCGGTCCCACGACTCCTTCTTCGAGAGGTTCCGGTGCACGGTCAGCGCCTCGATCAGCTGGTCGCCGATGGTGAAGACCGGCGTGAGCGAGGTCAGCGGGTCCTGGAAGACCATGGTCATGCCGTTGCCGCGGATCATCGACATCTGCTTGTCGCTCTTGCCGAGCAGCTCCTCGCCGTCGAAGACGATGGATCCTGTGACCTTGGCGTTGTCGTCGAGCAGGCCGATGATCGCGAGCGACGTGACGGACTTGCCCGATCCGGATTCACCGACGATGCCGAGGGTCTTGCCGGCCTCGAGGTCGAACGAGACGCCGCGCACGGCGTCGACGCGTCCGGCCTCGGAGGGGAAGCTGACCCGAAGGTCGCGGACGGAGAGGACGGGGGAAGAGGAGATGGTGGTCATGCGCGGCCTCCTGCCGCTGAGGTGGGATCGAGCGCGTCGCGCAGTCCGTCGGCGACGAGTGCCATCGAGACGGTGAGCAGCACCAGTGCGGCGGCGGGGAAGTAGAACAGCCACGGGGCGCTGGTGATGCTGTTGGCGCCGCTGCCGATGAGCGAGCCGAGCGACACGTCGGGGATCTTCACCCCGAAGCCGATGAACGACAGGCCGGTCTCCGTCATCACGGCCGCGACGACGCCGAGGGTGAAGTTGATGACGAGGAGCGAGCCGATGTTGGGGAGCAGGTGGCGCATGACGATGGTCATGCCGCGCACGCCCATGTAGCGCGCGGCCTCGACGTACTCGCGCTCGCGCAGCGACAGCGCCATGGTCCAGATCACCCTCGCCTGGAAGAACCAGCCGATGAAGATGAGTGCCAGGGCGATGACCCGCCAGTCGCCTCCCGCGGTGTTCGACACCAGGGCGAGGATCAGGAAGGTGGGGATGACCATGAGGAAGTGGATGAGAAGCAGCGTGAACTTCTCGGTCCGCCCGCCGAAGTACGCCGCGGCGGTGCCGACCACGGCGGAGAGCGCGGTGGTTCCGACGGAGACCGTGACGGCGATCATGAGCGAGCGCTGGAGCCCGATGGACACCTGCGCGAACAGGTCGTTTCCTGCGGGGGTGGTGCCGAACCAGTGCTCACCCGACGGCGGCGTGCCGAGATTGAGGAAGTCGAGGTAGATGTGGTCGTACCGTGCCACCAGGGGGCCCACGATCGAGAAGAGCACGAGCGCGAGGAACACGATGACGCCGAAGACGGCCGGCTTGTTGCGCATGAATCGCCGGTAGTACAGCGCGAAGGTCGACATCCGCTTGCGCTGCACGGCCACGGGAGCCGGCTGCTCGGCGGTGTGCAGCGTGGGATCGATCATTTCCGAGCTCATGTCAGCTCACTCTCACTCGCGGGTCGAGGGCGACGACGGCGATGTCCGCGAGGATCGCGCCGATTGCGGTCAGGACCGCACCGAAGGCGGCGACCGCCACGACGCCGTGGACGTCGTTCTTCGAGATCGTGTCGATGAAGTACTTGCCCATGCCGTTCCAGCCGAAGATCGACTCGGTCAGGATGGCGCCGGTGAAGACCGTCGGGATCGTGAACGCGAGCTGCGTCGCGACCGGGATGAGCGACGGACGCAGGGCGTGCTTGCGGATCGCCTGCTGCTTCGTGAGGCCCTTGGCACGCGCCGTGCGCACGTAGTCGGCCTTGATGTTGTCGAGCAGGAGGGAGCGCTGCAGCAGGTGGTAGTTCGCGTAGCCCGTGAGGACGAGGGCGATCGTGGGAAGCGTCAGATGCTGGAGCTTGTCGATGATGTAGGGGAAGAAGCCCTCCACACCCTTGCTGCCGGCGCCGGTCACGTAGAAGACGCGCACACCCGCCCACTCGTTGAAGGCGATGGCGAGGAGCACGATTCCGAGCGCCGCGACGACGATGGGGATGTTCATCGTCACGATCGACGTCGCCTGACCGATCCGGTCGCCGAGCTTGTACTGGCGAGAGGCGGTGTAGACGCCGAGCCCGATGCCGAGCACGGCACCCAGGATGGTCGCGCCGATGACCAGCTCGCCCGAGACCCACATGCGGTATGCGATCTGGTCGTTCACCGACTGGCCGACCGGGCTCTGCCCCCAGTCCCAGCGGAAGAGGATGCCGCTGAACCAGGTCCACCACCGCTCGAGGAGCGGAACCGTGTCGCTCAGGTTGAACGGCTCGAGCATCCGCGTGATCTCCTCGGGGGAGAGCGGCGGGCGGCGCCCGACATAGTTGCTCCGGGGGTCGAGGAACGACCACGCCAGGAAGTAGGTCACGTTGGTCGCGACCACGATCATCAGCAGCCAGCCCAGTGCTCGGCGCACGAGATACTTGATCAAGGTGTTGATTCTCTCTCTTTTTCAGACGCGCTCGGGAACAGCCGACGCAACTCTGAGCCGGAGGGAGACGGCCGTGCACCGTCTGCCGATCTGCGCGAATCGACTCGCCGCATGGTGTGTGACGGAGTCTTATCGCTCACGGGATCCGGTGTCACGGATGGCTCCCGGGCAACCTCGGCAGGTTATCACCATCGCGGTCGAATCGGGATATCACCGCTTCCACCGAATCGGGCATTGACCATCACGCCCCGTAGAATCGACGGGACATGTCACCACGCGCCCTCACTCCGCTTCAGCCTGCCGCGACGCCTGCGACGAAGATCCGCAATTTCTGCATCATCGCGCACATCGACCACGGCAAGTCGACCCTCGCCGACCGCATGCTCCAGATCACCGGCGTGGTCTCGGATCGCGACATGCGCGCCCAGTATCTGGACCGCATGGACATCGAGCGCGAGCGCGGTATCACGATCAAGTCCCAGGCGGTCCGCATGCCCTGGGAGCTCGAGGGCGAGACGTTCGCGCTCAACATGATCGACACGCCGGGGCACGTCGACTTCACCTACGAGGTCTCCCGGTCGCTCGCCGCCTGCGAGGGGGCGATCCTGCTCGTCGACGCCGCCCAGGGCATCGAGGCTCAGACGCTCGCGAACCTCTACCTGGCTCTCGAGAACGACCTGCACATCATCCCGGTCCTCAACAAGATCGACCTGCCGGCGGCCGACCCCGAGAAGTACGCCAAGGAACTGGCATCCCTCATCGGCGGCAAGCCGGAGGACGTGCTGCGCGTCTCGGGCAAGACCGGTGTGGGCGTCGAGGCGCTGCTCGACCGCCTGGTGCAGGAGATCCCGGCCCCGGTGGGCGATGCGGATGCCCCCGCCCGAGCCATGATCTTCGACTCGGTCTACGACGCCTACCGCGGGGTGGTCACCTACGTCCGCATGGTCGACGGCAGTCTCTCGCCGCGCGAGCGCATCCAGATGATGTCGACGGGCGCGAACCATGACGCGCTCGAGGTCGGCGTGTCGAGCCCCGAGCCGATCCCCACGAAGGGACTCGGCGTCGGAGAGGTCGGCTATCTCATCACCGGTGTGAAGGACGTGCGTCTGTCGAAGGTCGGTGACACGATCACGGCGGCGCGCAAGCCCGCGTCAGAGGCCCTCGCGGGCTACACCGACCCCAAGCCGATGGTGTTCTCCGGCATCTATCCGATCGACGGCAGCGACTACGCGGAGCTGCGTGAGGCGCTCGACAAGCTCAAGCTCTCCGACGCGTCGCTCCAGTACGAGCCCGAGACCTCGGTCGCGCTCGGATTCGGATTCCGCTGCGGCTTCCTCGGACTCCTGCACCTCGAGATCATCACCGAGCGCCTCGAGCGCGAGTTCGGCCTCGACCTCATCACCACCGCGCCCAGCGTGATCTACGAGGTCCTCACCAGCGACACCGGCGAGACCGTGACCGTGACCAACCCGAGCGAGTACCCCGACGGGCGCATCGGCTCGGTGGCGGAGCCCATGGTGAAGACGGCGATCCTGCTGCCCAAGGACTACGTGGGTACGGTCATGGAGCTCTGCCAGTCCCGACGCGGCTCGCTGCTCGGGATGGAGTACTTCTCGGAGGAGCGCGTCGAGCTGCGGTACATGATGCCGCTCGGTGAGATCGTGTTCGACTTCTTCGATCAGCTCAAGTCGAAGACGCAGGGCTATGCCTCGCTCGACTACGAGCCCGCCGGCCAGCAGGAGGCGGATCTCGTGAAGGTCGACATCCTGCTGCAGGGCGAGAAGGTCGACGCATTCAGCTCGATCGTCCACCGCGACAAGGCATACGCGTACGGCACGATGATGGCCGAGCGTCTGCGCAAGCTCATCCCGCGCCAGCAGTTCGAGGTGCCGATCCAGGCGGCCATCGGCGCGCGCATCATCGCCCGCGAGACCATCCGCGCGATCCGCAAGGACGTTCTGGCCAAGTGCTACGGCGGTGACATCACCCGCAAGCGCAAGCTCCTCGAGAAGCAGAAGGAGGGCAAGAAGCGCATGAAGATGGTCGGTCGCGTCGAGGTCCCCCAGGAGGCGTTCATCGCCGCGCTCTCGGGCGACGTCGAAGGCAAGGACAAGAAGTAGCGTGACGCTGCCGCGGTACGAGCGCGGCCTGACACGGCATCCGCTCGGAGACCTCCCGAAGGGGATGCGCGGCGCCGAGCGCTCGGTGGCGGTGCCGGAATACGCGCAGACAGCCGTCGGCGCGCTCATCACCTCGTGGGAGTTCAAGAGGCGCGCCGGTTTCGAGACGCCAGGGGGCGAGCCCGTCGCCGGGCAGGAGGGGCGCCTCGGCACGACCGTGCTCGGGATGCACTTCGCGGAGCCGATCCGCGTGGTGTGGGCCGACGAGCACGGATTCGGCTACGAGACTCGCCCGGGGCACCCGATCTACGGAGAGGAATCGTTCGTTCTCGAAGACGGCCGGTTCACCGCGCGATCGATCTCGCGCCCCTCGACCCTGCGATGGCGGCTGCTGACGCCGGTTCTCCGCGCCATGCAGCGCGGGGTGTTCCGTCGGTACATCTCGAGCGTCGAGTCGGAGATCGACCGGTGCAGGCAGGTTCGGGAACCCGGGGTGAGTGATCGTCCAGGTAATGCCAAGTAGGCTGGCTCTCATGCGGCGCGGGACTTTCCGAGACGACACGGTGGACTATGCGGCCGTGGGTGCGACCCACGCCCCCGATCTGATGCAGTATCCGCCGGAGCGCAGCATCCCGGCGGAGAACTCCTGGCGCATCGGCAGCGGACTCGAGCGGTTCCAGACCGCGGGCGAATCTCTTCTGACCTGGACGGCGCAGCGCGCCTCGGGACTCAGCGTCGACGATGTGCGCCCGGCACCCGGACCGGCCTACGCCGGTGTGAGCTTCGACGCGGAGGGCACCCCGATCGCCCCGAGCAAGAACGACGTCGAGCAGCGTTTCGACGCCGAGGGGACCCCATTCGCGGGCCCCGGGATGACTCTGCGCCTGCACGGCCGGGTGGCCGGCATGAGAGCCGACGCGGAACTGCGCGTCATCTCCGTGACCGAGGAGAAGCGCCGCATCGGATTCGTGCTCGGCACCGTCGGCGGTTCGGTCGTACGGGGCGAAGAGTCGTTCGACATCGACTGGCGCGAGGACAACGACGAGGTGTGGTTCACGGTGCGCGCCTTCGACGCGCCGAACTCGCTGCTGTATCGCACCGTGCCCGCTCTCGTGAAGCGCCGTCGCCGCGAGCTGTTCGCCCGCTACCTGCGCGCGATCTCGCCGCTGTACGCGACGCCGCTCTGATGAACTCAGCCCTCTGATGGCCGGTCCTCTGCCGCTCGGCGACCCGGCCCCGGCCGACGGTCGTCTTCCCGCCGATCTTCCGCTGGATCCCGAGGTGCCGTTCTCGGCCTACCTGCACATCCCCTTCTGCCGCGTGCGCTGCGGCTACTGCGACTTCAACACCTACACGTCCGGTGAGCTGCGCGGTGCGAAGCAGGAGGACTACGCCTCGACCCTCCTCACCGAGATCGACCTCGCCAGAGAGGTGCTCGCCGACGCCGGAGCGCTGCGACCGATGGACACCGTGTTCTTCGGCGGAGGCACCCCCACGCTGCTGCCGGCCGGCGATCTCGCCCGCATGCTCGGGGCCGCGACCGACGCGTTCGGCCTGGCCGAGGGCGCCGAGGTCACGGTCGAGGCGAATCCCGACACGGTCACTCCCGATGTCGCGCGCATCCTCGCCGATGCGGGGGTCACGCGGCTCTCGATAGGCATGCAGTCGGCGGTTCCCCATGTGCTCGCCGCGCTGGATCGCACGCATCGGCCCGAGAACGTCGACACCGCCGTCGCTGCCGCGAAGGATGCGGGCCTCGCGGTCAGCGTCGACCTCATCTACGGGGCACCCGGCGAGTCGCTCGCCGACTGGGAGGCCTCGCTCGACGCGGCGCTCGCCCTCGAGTCGGACCACATCTCGGCGTACGCGCTGATCATCGAAGACGGCACGAAGCTCGCCAGGCAGATTTGCCGCGGCGAGGTGCCTACTCCCGACGACGATCTCCAGGCCGACATGTACGAGCTCGCCGACGCCCGCCTCGCGGCGGCCGGTTTCGACTGGTACGAGGTGAGCAACTGGTCGCGCTCCGAGCAGCAGCGCTCGCGCCACAATCTCGCCTACTGGCGGGGGAGCGACTGGTGGGGGTTCGGACCCGGCGCCCACAGCCATGTCGCAGGACTCCGCTGGTGGAACGTCAAGCACCCCGCGGCCTATGCGCAGCGCCTCGCGGCGGGGGAGTCGCCCGCCGCGGGGACCGAACGCCCCGATGACGAGTCGCGGATGCTCGAGCGCATCCTGCTGCTCAGCCGCATTCGCGAGGGGATCGCCGTGGACGACCTCCGGGCCGACAAGCGCTCCCGTGTCGCCGGGCTGATCGCCGACGGCCTCGTCGATCCCGTCGCGGCGGTGCGCGGTCGGGTGCAGCTCACGCTTCGCGGGCGCCTCCTCGCCGACGCCGTCGTGCGCGAGCTCACGGACTGACCGTCTCGCCCCCAGCGTCGGGTGAGAGCAGGTGTCGGGCTGAGCGTCTACGCCCGCGGGGTGAGCAGGTCCAGCGCCTCGGTGCGCCGCTGGGCGACGGTCGAGGTCCGGGTGTCGAAGAGACGCGTGAGCCGCCCCGGCCCGAAGACGGGCCATCCGGGGTCGCCGGTCGTGATGAACGAGATCCAGGCGGCGTGCATCTCGTCGGCGAGGGCCTGCGGCGCGTCGGCGCCCGCGAGACGCTGAGCCTCCGGATCGCGCAGCCGGTCGAACACGAAGCCCAGCTCGAGCGCGTGCGCCGCGCGCAGGTCGCGGACCGGGCTCTCCCAAGCGAACTCGTACACGTAGGTGGGTGCGGTGCGCGCTCGGGCGACGCGGGTGAGCGGCGCGCGCTCGGGCGACGCGGGTGAGCGGCGCGCGCAGCAGGAGGTCGGTGGCGAGCTGGCCGAAGATCTCACCGGTGGAGGCGCCGGGGAAGGCAGCTCGGTAGGCCGTGACGGCTCGTCGCGGAATCCGCAGCGCCAGGCGCGCGAGCAGCAGCTTCAGTCCGCTGATCGCCGCCAGATCCGCAGGCGGGAACCACAGGCGGTATTCGTCGGTGTTGCTCCCGATGAGAAGGGGGACGTCGGTGTCGGCGATGATCTCGTGCGGTGAGCGGGGGAGGGACTCGGGGTCGACCGCGAACTGGAATCCCGCTGCCCCGCCGAGCGGTGACGAGCCGGCGGCCTGACGACGCCGCGCGTGCAGCAGCCTCTCGGGCGACAGCTGCGCGAACCCGGCCCGGTCGGCCGGGACGCCGAGCAGCTTCGCCAGGCGATTCGTGACCCGACCCGCCTTCGCGACGCTCTGCGCCTCGAGGGGTCCGGACTCGATGATCGCGCGAGCGATCAGTGCGCGTGACGACGTGTTCGCGAGCAGACCGGCGACGATCGCCCCGCCCGCCGATTCGCCCATGACCGTGATCCGGCCGGGGTCGCCGCCGAACGCGGCGATCTCGCGATGCACCCACTCGAGGCCCGCCGCAGCATCCTGGAGCCCGAGGTTCCTGGGGGCGTCCTTCAGCACGGAGAAGCCCTCGGATCCGAGGCGGTAGTTGATCGAGGTGAAGACGATCCCCGCACGCGCGAAGGCGGCGCCGTCGTACAGGGGGATGGCCGCGGTGCCGCGCTCGAGGGCGCCCCCGTGGATCCAGAGGACGACCGGAGCGCCGTCGGCATCGTGCGGAGCCCAGACGTTGACGGTGAGGATGTCGTCGCCGGGGATCTCGACCGAGCCCAGGAGATCTCCGATCGCGCCGGGATACGGATGCTGCGGCGCGGTCGGCCCGAACGCCGTGGCGTCGCGCACGCCGTCCCACGCGGCGGCGGTGCGCGGTGCGCGGAAGCGGTTCGCTCCGAAGGGGGCGGCGGCGTACGGGATGCCGAGGTAGCGGTCGACTCCGTCGAGCGCCTCGCCGCGCACGGTTCCGGTGGACACGGTGGCCTGCGGCGCGACACTCATGGTGCTCATCGTAGGGGGATCAGCACGGTGCGCCCCTCGACGGGTAGAATTGGCACTCGTAGCCGGTGAGTGCCAGAGGGAGGAGATGCGATGGTCAGCGAACGAGGCCTCCAGGTCCTCCGCGCGATCGTGCAGGACTACGTCGAGACGCATGAGCCCGTGGGCAGCCGATCCATCGTCGATCGCTATTCGTTCGGCGTGTCGGCCGCGACCATCCGCAACGACATGGCGCTGCTCGAAGACGAGGAGCTGATCGCGGCCCCGCACACGTCGTCCGGCCGCGTGCCCACCGACAAGGGCTATCGGGTCTTCGTCGATCACCTCGCCCAGCTGCGCCCGCTCTCGGGAGCGCAGCGCACGGCCATCGAGTCGTTCCTCACGGATCCCGCCGACCTCGACGACCTCATGGTCCGCACGGTCAGGGTCCTCACGCAGCTCACCGGTCAGGTCGCGCTCGCGCAGTACCCCTCGTTCGCCCGCGCGAACCTCACCCACATCGAGCTCGTCGCGCTCGCGCCGACGCGCCTGCTCATCGTCCTCGTCACCGACGCCGGCGGCGTGTCACAGCGCATGGCCCCGTTGCCGGCTGTGGTCGACGAGACCGACATGGCGGTGCTCCGCGCACGCCTGTCGGCTCTGATCACCGGGCGTGCCGTGAGCGATGCAGCCGACCGCCTGCAGTCCCTCCTCGCGGCCGACGAGCATGCGAACGATCAGGTGCTCCGCGCGCTCGCGACGATCATCATCGACGAGCTCGGTCAGTTCCGGCAGGAGCGGCTCGTGATGGCCGGTGCCGCCACGCTCGCCCGGCGCGAGCAGGACTTCCGCGGCAGCATCCATCCGCTGCTCGAGGCGATCGAGGAGCAGGTGACCCTGCTGCGGCTGATGAGCGAGATGGAGACCGACTCGCACGGACTCGCGGCGAGCATCGGCACCGAGAACGCCTCGTTCGGACTGGGTGAGGCCTCGATCGTCGCGAGCAACTACGCCGCCCCCAGCGGCACAGCTCGAGTCGGCGTGATGGGGCCGACCCGCATGGACTATCCGAGCAACCTCGCGGCGGCGCGGGCTGTGGCCCGCTACCTGTCGCGGATGCTCGACGAAGACGAGGCCGCTCGCTGACGCGGGCGACCTGACACGACACGCAGAAGGGCCATTGTGGCGGATCACTACGAGGTACTCGGCGTCTCCCGCGACGCTTCCACCGACGAGATCAAGAAGGCATACCGACGACTCGCACGGCAGCTCCACCCGGACGTGAATCCGGGTGAGGATGCGGCCGAGCGATTCAAGCTCGTCACCCACGCCTATGACGTGCTGAGCGACGACGAGTCGCGTCGCCGGTACGACATGGGAGGAGGCGACGGCGCTGCCGGCAACTTCGGCGGATTCGGCGGGTTCGGCGACATCTTCGAGACGTTCTTCGGAGCAGGGCAGGGCGGAGGGCGTGGAGCACGTCCGCGCTCGCGGCGTGAGCGCGGTCAGGATGCGCTCGTGCGGGTCACCCTCGATCTCGGCGATGTCGTCTTCGGCGCACACCGCGACATCGAGGTCGACACCGCCGTGCTGTGCGAGACCTGCAACGGCTCGTGCTGTCAGGAGGGCACCTCGCCGGTGACCTGCGACATCTGCGGCGGATCGGGCCACGTGCAGCGTCAGGTGCGCAGCCTGCTCGGCAACGTCGTGACCTCGCAGCCGTGCGGCACGTGCGAGGGATACGGCACGACGATCCCGTATCCGTGTGGCACGTGCGGTGGCCAGGGCCGAGTGCGTTCGCGTCGCACGGTGTCGCTCGACATCCCCGCCGGTGTCGAGACGGGCCTGCGCCTGCAGCTTCCCGGCTCCGGCGAGGTCGGCAAGGCCGGTGGCCCCAACGGCGACCTGTACGTCGAGGTCACCGTCAACCCCCATCCGGCGTTCAGCCGCGACGGCGACGACCTGCTGGCGACGCTCGAGGTCGCGATGACCGACGCGATCCTCGGCACCGAGACGACGATCCAGGGGCTCGACGGCGAGGTCGATCTCGAGATCCGTCCCGGCGTGCAGTCGGGTGACGTCCTCACGATCAAGGGGCGTGGGATCACGCCGCTGCGCGGCAGCCAGCGCGGCGACCTCCGCGTCGGAGTGCAGGTGCTGACCCCCACCAAGATCGACTCCGCACAGCGCCGGCTCATCGAGGACTTCGCCAAGAAGACCAAGGCGCCCGAGCCCCAGCTGGCGCAGTTCCAGCAGGGACTGTTCTCGAAGTTCCGCGATCGCTTCCGCTCGCACTGATCGGCATCCCATGGCACTGCACTTCCTCGTCGAGTCCGCGTCGGACACCGCCATCGGCGACGTCGTCACGCTGACCGGGTCCGAGGCCAAGCATGCGGCGGTGGTCCGTCGCCTGCGGGTCGGCGAGGCGGTCACCGTCGGAGACGGCGCCGGGGTCTGGCTCACCGGCGTCGCCGAAGAGGTGACGCCCGCGCGCGTCGACGTGCGCGTCTCCGAACGGGCCGTCGCTCCCGCGCCGACCCCGCGGATCGTGCTGGTGCAGGCCCTCGCGAAGGGCGACCGCGACGAGCTCGCGGTGCAGGCGGCCTGTGAGCTCGGTGTCGACGAGGTGGTTCCGTGGCAGGCGAGTCGCAGCGTCTCGCGCTGGGAGGGTGCGAAGGCCGTCAAGGGCCGGGAGCGCTGGGCGAGCATCGTCCGCGAGGCGGCCAAGCA
Source organism: Microbacterium sp. C5A9 (assembly GCF_022627955.1). Lineage (GTDB taxonomy): Bacteria > Actinomycetota > Actinomycetes > Actinomycetales > Microbacteriaceae > Microbacterium. The sequence goes on along the minus strand of NZ_JABXGD010000008.1, from coordinate 32,237 downwards.
GGCGCATCGCGCGTGGGTGCCAGAGGTGGCGGCACCCGTGACGACGAAGCAGCTCGCGGCACGCGCCGCGCAGCAGCGTGTCCTGCTGCTCGATCCCACCGCATCCACGCGGATCTCGCAGCTGGAGTCCGACGGTCGGGATGTCGTGCTGGTCGTCGGGCCCGAGGGCGGGATCTCCGATGAGGAGATCGCGCGGCTGGTGGAAGCGGGCGCCGAGCGCGTGCTGCTCGGTGACACCGTGCTGCGCACGTCGACGGCGGGTCCCGCCGCCATCGCGGTGCTGTCTGTGGCTCTCGGGCGCTGGTGACGCGGCTCGAGCCTTCCGAGCCGCCCGATCGGTAGACTGAGACCATGGCAGAGCCCTCGATCTTCACGCGCATACTCAGTGGCGACATCCCGGGTGAGATCCTCCTGGACACCGGTCGGGTCTTCGCCATCCGCGACATCGATCCGCAGGCGCCGCTGCACGCGCTGGTGATCCCGAAGACCGAGCAGTACCGCGACGTCACGGAACTCGCGGCGGGAGACCCCGGTCTGCTCGCCGAGATGGTGTCGGCAGCCAAGCAGCTCGCCGATGACCACGCGAACGGCGAGTACCGCCTCATCTTCAACAACGGCGCGAGCGCCGCGCAGTCCGTGTTCCACGTGCACGCCCATGTGCTCGGCAATATCGAGGAGAACAAGCTCGTTGGCTTCTGACGATCAAGACATCATCACCGAACGCGTCTACGCCGACGGCGTCGCGATGGTGCAGCTGCTGGGTCCGCAGGACCGTCTGCTCCGGATGCTCGAGAAGGAGCACCGCGAGGTGCAGGTGCTCGTGCGCGGCAACGAGATCACGCTGACCGGCGCCGCCGACGCGGTGGAGAAGGCCAAGAGCCTCGTCGACGAACTGCTCACCATGACGAAGGCCGGTCACGACCTGGCCCCCAGCGACGTCACCAGCTCGGCGCGCCTGCTGCGCACCGACGGTGGACCGCGCCCGAGCGAGGTGCTCGGCGAGGCGATCCTGTCGACGCGCGGCAAGGTCATCCGACCGAAGACGCTCGGTCAGAAGGAGTACGTCGACGCGATCGAGGAGAACACGATCGTGTTCGGAATCGGTCCTGCGGGCACCGGCAAGACGTACCTCGCGATGGCGAAGGCCGTGCAGGCGCTGCAGCGCAAGGAGGTCACGCGGATCATCCTCACGCGTCCCGCCGTGGAGGCGGGGGAGCGGCTCGGGTTCCTGCCCGGCACGCTCACCGACAAGATCGACCCGTACCTGCGCCCGCTCTACGACGCGCTCAACGAGATGATGGATCCGGAGATCGTGCCTCGCCTCATGGCGACGGGGACCATCGAGGTCGCGCCGTTGGCCTACATGCGCGGCCGCACGCTCAACGACTCGTTCGTGGTGCTCGACGAGGCGCAGAACACGACCCCCGAGCAGATGAAGATGTTCCTGACCCGCCTGGGCTTCGGATCGAAGATGGTCGTCACAGGCGACATCACCCAGGTGGACCTGCCGCAGGGCTCGTCCGGACTCCGTCTCGTGACACGGGTGCTCGACGGCATCGACGACATCCACTTCGCTCGTCTCACCAGCGACGACGTGGTGCGGCACTCGCTCGTCGGACGCATCGTCGACGCATACAGCGAGTACGACGAACGCCGCACCGCGCAGCGCTTCGAGCGCGAGCAGGCGGCGGAGTTCGCCAACCGCGCCGAGCGCCGGGGAGCACAGCGACCGGGCCCCAGGGACCGCATGCCGAAACGAGGCCTCTCCTGATGAAACGAGCACAGAAATGATCGAGATCAACAACGAGTCGGCCATCGACGTCGACGAGACCGTGCTCCAGCGCCTGACGGACTTCAACCTCGCCCAGCTGCACGTCAGCCCCGATGCCGAGGTCGCCATCGTCCTCGTCGACGAGGGTGCCATGGAGGCGCTGCACGTGCAGTGGATGGATGAGCCCGGCCCCACCGATGTGCTCAGCTTCCCCATGGACGAGCTGCGGCCCGGCACCGAGGACCGCCCGACCGCCCCCGGACTGCTCGGAGACATCGTCCTGTGCCCGCAGGTCGCCGAGACCCAGGCGCAGGCGGCCGGACACACGCTGATGGACGAGCTCATCCTGCTCGCCACGCACGGACTGCTGCACCTGCTGGGATTCGACCATGCAGAGCCCGACGAGGAGCGTGAGATGTTCGGACTGCAGAAGGAGCTCATCCAGGGCTTCGCTGCCGTCGAACGTCGACGATGACCGCGGGTCTCCTCCTCGCGGGGGCGGTGCTGCTTGTCGCCTTCGGCGGCCTCATGGCAGCCATCGACGCGGCCTTCGGCGTCACCTCGCGCTCCGACATCGCGGAGATGGGAGCAGAGGGGCGCAACGCCCGTCAGCTGGCGCGGATCGCCGTCGACCCGGATGCGCACGTCAACTCGGTCTCCTTCATCCGCGTGCTCGCCGAGACCGCGGCCGCCGTGCTCGTGACCGTGGCGTTCAGCATCCTCTTCGACAACATCTGGTGGGCGATGCTCGCCGCCGCCGTGCTGATGACCGGCATCACGTTCGTGCTCGTCGGAGCGAGTCCGCGGTCGTTCGGCCGTCAACATGCCGACCGCATCCTTCGGGCGAACGCTCCGATCGTCCGCGGCCTGCGGATCTTCCTCGGTCCGATCGCGCAGGGCCTCGTGCTCCTCGGCAACCGGGTGACGCCCGGCACAGGTCGCAGCTCGTTCACCTCTGAGGAGCAGCTGCTCAGCATGGTCGACGAGGCCGCGTCGAACGACCTCATCGAGGCCGACGACCGCGACCTCATCCACTCGGTGTTCGACTTCACCGATCAGTTCGTCCGCGCCGTCATGGTGCCGCGCACCGAGATGGTCACGGTCGACGCGACGGCCACGACCGACGAGGCGATGACGCTGTTCCTGCAGCGCGGGGTGTCGCGGATGCCCGTGGTGGACGACGACGCCGATGACGTGGTCGGCGTGCTGTATCTGAAGGACCTCGTGCAGTTCGCGTATCGCGATGAGAGCGCCTGGCGCGCGGCATCCATCCGCCCGATCTCGCGCCCCGCGACCTTCGTGCCCGAGTCCATGCGCGCCGAGACGCTCCTGCAGCAGATGAAGCGCGACGCGGTGCACGTGTGTCTCGTGATCGACGAGCACGGTGGCATCTCGGGCCTGGTGACTCTCGAGGACCTCATCGAGGAGCTCGTCGGCGAGATCTCCGACGAGTACGATCGAGTGGCAGCAGAAGTCGTCGAACTCGGCGACGGACGATACCGCGTGAGCGCCCGACTCTCGCTGGAGGATGTCGGCGACCTGTTCGGACTCGAGCTCGAGGACGACGACGTCGACTCCATCGGCGGTCTGCTGGGCAAGGCCCTGGGCCAGGTTCCTCAGCCGGGAGCCATGGCGACCGTCGAGGGATTGACCCTGACGGGAGGCGCGTCGAGAGGACGCGGACGCGGCATCGCGACGGTGTTCGTCGAACGAGCCGTGAACGATCCTGCAGGAGCAGGGCACGAAGGAGACCAGGACGATGACTGAGCAGATGCGAAGCGGGTTCGTGACCTTCGTGGGACGACCCAACGTCGGCAAGTCGACCCTCACGAACGCGCTCGTCGGCGAGAAGATCGCCATCACCAGCGAGAAGCCCCAGACCACACGGCGTGCCATCCGAGGCATCGTGAACCGGCCGGAGGGTCAGCTCGTGATCGTCGACACCCCGGGCATCCACAAGCCGCGCACTCTGCTCGGCGAGCGCCTGAACGATCTCGTGGAGCAGGTGCTCGGCGACGTCGACGTCATCGGCTTCTGCGTGCCGGCCACCGAGAAGGTGGGCCCCGGCGACCGACGTATCGCCGCCTCGCTCGACGGGTATCCGCGCGCGAAGAAGGTGGCGATCGTGACGAAGACCGATGCCGCCGGTCGCGATGAGATCACCGAACGGCTCATGGAGGTCGATGCTCTGCGTGAGGACTGGGCAGCGGTCATCCCCCTGTCGGCGCTGACCCGCGACCAGCTCGAGGTCCTCGCGGACGAGGTCCTCTCGCTCATGCCTGAGGGCCCTGCGCTGTACGGCGAGGGCGTCACGACGGACGAGTCCGAAGAGGACCGCATCGCCGAGATGATCCGCGAAGCGGCGCTCGACGGCGTCCGGGATGAGCTCCCGCACTCCATCGCCGTGGTGATCGACGACATCGCACCGCGAGAGGACAGCGACCTCACCGACGTGCATGCCTCGATCGTGGTCGAGCGCGACAGCCAGAAGGCGATCATCATCGGGCACAAGGGCAAGCGGCTGGCCGATGTGGGCCGTCGGGCGCGTGTCGGCATCGAGGAGCTGCTGGGCACGCGGGTCTTCCTGGGGCTGCACGTCAAGGTCGCCAAGGAATGGCAGCGCGACCCGAAGCAGCTCGGTCGACTCGGCTTCTGAGATGGGGAACCGACACGCTGAGCGGGTCGGGTGCTCCACCGGACGACAGAGATGAGCACCCGCGGCGACGACGCCGAGAAGCAGAAGGATCACGCCTTCAGTGCGCTCTTCGATGCGAACTGGGCGCGCGTGCGCCATCACGTCGAGGGCGTCGTCGACGACGACACCGAAGTGACGGAGATCGTGTCGGAGATCTTCCTCCACGCCTGGTCGCGCCTCGACCCGGCGAGGCCGATGGACCGTCTGTGGCTTCTGCGCGCCGCCGACCGGGTGCTGCGGTCGAGAACCGCTCGTGCGGTCACGCGGCGGACGGCGCTCGACGCGGTGCATCGGGGGATGTCCGGCGCCGAGGGTGCCGCTGACCTCACCATGCGGGTGCGCGTCCTCACAGCTTTGGGTGTCCTATCCAGGACTGAGCGGCGTATCATCATGCTGACATACTGGGATGGGCTCGCGGTGGGGGAGATCGCTGAGATGCTGCGCAGCCCGAAGATCCGAGTGAGGAAGACGCTGCGTCGCGCACAGCAGAAGCTGCGCACGGCGCTCGGACTGGAGGAGGCGGGGTGACGGCGATGGGCGACCACGCGCTGCTGGATCGGGTGTTGACGGAGGCGGATCCCGCCCGGACCCCGCGGGATGCGCATCCCGGCGCCGCCGCACTGATGGTGCGCGACAGGATCATCCGCACCTCGCGCGCTCCTCGACGACGCCGCGCCGTCGCCGTCGGATGGGCCTCCGGCCTCGCCGCGGCCGCCGCAGCCGCCGTCGTGGCTGTCGCGGTTCTCGTGCCGCAGGGTGAGGCGGTCGCCGAGGGGCTCGACCCTCTCGACTTCTCATCCGCCGAGAGCGCAGCTGCCACGGTGGAGAGCGCGCAGGAGTCGCTGGCAGCGAGTGACGGTCCGATCGCCCCGGAGCGAGTCGTGCGATCCGCGAACTGGGCATTCGACATCAACGGGAGCACCGGCGAGACAGAGGTGGTGCCGCAGCTGACCGTACTGCAGTGGGAGCCCGACCTCTCCGGTCATATGACGAGCATCCTCGGTGTGCCTTACGATCCGGCCGATGCGACGGCGAACATGGGTGCAGAGGTGAGCAGCTCGGGACAGATCTCGGTCGATCTGCCGATCGAGCCCGGCCAGTTCGCGACCGCGGTTCCCGACGCCTTCGGCAGCAGCGAACAGGAGGTCGAGGCGGCCCTCTCGGCGTTCGGGATGCCGGCGGACCCCACGGGAGCCGAGGTGCTCACGGCCATGACGACGATGCTCCAGCAGTGGACGCTGACCAACCCGCAGCAGTCGCAGCTGCTCGGGATCCTCGAGGCCACGGGCGATGCCGAGGGGCTGGGGTCGACGGTCGATCGCCTCGGCCGTCCGGCAGCGGGCCTGCGGGTCGTGTCGGATGACGGAGCGGCGAGCGACGTCGTGCTGATGTCGATCGACACCGGCCGCATCATCGGCATCGAGCGCACGAACCTCGAGGACACCGATCTGATCGACGCCGGCGCTGTCGTCTCGTACACGCTGTGGGATCTCGACGAGAGCCTGATCCGATGAGAGCGCGTCGCGTCGCCGTCGCGATCGTGCTGGGCGTTCTCGCCGCCGGAACGCTGGGCGGTGCCGCGCAGGCCGAGGGCTTCGGCGATGAAGAGGTCGCGAGCCTGATCGTCGAAGTGATGGACGAGGTGCCCGGCGGGGTCATCGTCGACAGGAACCACGCGGTGTGGCCCGAGCTGGGCATGGCGCTCACGGTGCCCGCTCGCGGCGACATCGCTCTGCGCGCGGCCGTCGGCTCGTGCGCCAACGGACAGGTGTGCGCCTTCACCGGCGGCTCGCTGACCGGGGCCAAGCTCAGCTGGACGACGTGCTCGACGCACACGATCCCGTCGAGCTTCGTCACGAGGTCCATCGCCGATGCGCGCTCGAGCGGATCCGCTCAGGCGAGGAAGGTCACGACGGTTCTCGCGACGGCTCCCGCCAACGGCTGGGCGAACGTCTCCGGCGCGGCGGACAATCTGCGCTGCGTGCTCTGAGATGCGGGATCGCCCATGACCGTCGCCGCACGATGGATCGCCACCACCTGGGGAGGTCCCGACTCGTGGGACCTCGTCCAGGCGGAGGTGCCGGCGCCGCAGACGGGCGAGGTGACGGTCCGCGTCCACGCGGCGGGAGTGAACCCCGCTGACGCCAAGCACGTCGCGACGCCCCGGCCCGGTGTCGAGCTGCCCGTCCCGATCGGATACGAGATCTCCGGAGTCGTCACCGCGATCGGACCCGACACGCGCATCGGCTCCGGCGAGGTGTCGATCGGTGATGAGGTCGTCGCGTTCCGCGTCCGCGGGGGGTATGCCACGCAGCTCACCCTGCCGGCCGAGAAGGCTTTCGCCAAGCCCACGACTCTCACGCATGCCGAGGCGGCGAACCTGCTCCTCGCCGGAACCACGGCGGCCGAGATGCTGTCCGTGACCCGTGCGGCGCCGGGGGAGACGGTCCTGCTCCACGGCGCGTCTGGCGCGGTCGGCGTCAGTCTGCTGCAGCAGGCCGCACTCCGCGGGATCACCGTGATCGGGACGGCGAGCGAGGCGCGTGCGCAGGTCGTGCGCGACTTCGGTGGAGTCCCGGTGCGCTACGGCCCTGGTCTCGCCGACCGCGTGCGCGCTCTGGCAGGAGAGGATGTCGTCGTCTCGCTCGACGCCGTGGGGACGGATGAGGCGATCGACGTCTCGCTCGAGCTCGTCGCCGACAGGAGCCGCATCGTGACGATCGCCGCTCCCGCTCGTGCCGCCGCCGAGGGCATCCTCGCCATCGCGGGCTCTCAGCCTGCGAGCGCGCGCTTCCGCGATCAGATCCGCGGCGAGCTCGTGGCACTGGCGCAGAACGGCGATCTGGTCGTACCCGTGGCGCGGACGTTCCCGCTGGACGAGGCGCCGGCGGCGCTCGCCCTGCTCGCAGAAGGGCATCCGGGCGGCAAGCTCGCGCTCATTCCCTGATCGCCGCGCGGGCTAGCCGACCGTCCGGAGGGCGGACGTGACGATGACGACGCCCTGTCCGTATGCGGTATCGACGGCATCCTGCAGTGTGCCGTCGTCCCAGACGACCTGCACCCAGACGTAGCCCCGCTCAGGCCACGCTGTCAACGCGTCGGTGCCGAGCCACGCGAACACCTCGTCCTGCACCCGAGACAACTCGCGTTCTTCGTTGCGCCCGTCCACTCCTCCCGTAGGGTCCTCGCTCGGCATCGGGTCGTACAGGGCGAGAAGCATCGGGGTATCCGTGAGCGTGAATCGCTCGCCGTCATACACACCCCGCGCGGCGTAAGAGCCCCACCTGACCTGACCGCTCGTCTCGCTGCCGTCGACCTGATCCCACGTCCACCCGTCGACGGGGACGCCGACGCACTGCGGCGGGTCCGACTCCATCACGATGCCGAGGCAGATCTCGACGTCACCGGCTGCATCGATCACCGTGCCGGCCGCGGTCACCGGACCCTCGGGCGGAGCGACGACCGGCGCAGTCGCAGGAAGCCCCGCCGGTGAGCTCGTCGGGGCGGGGGAGGAGCCTGCATCCGTCGAACAGCCTGACAGCACGAGAAGGGCGGTCACAGCGACTGTGGCGGAGGCAGACGCGAGAGTGCGCGAGATCTTCATACTCCCTAGTGTCGCGCGCGCCCCGATCGTCTCGCCGTGTCGACCCGGGGCCGCACCCTGCTAACATGGCCGCATGCCTTTCGGCGGTCTGCTTCTTCTTAGCTGCCGCGACGAGTCCTAAAGCTAGGGCCTTCCTCGTCGCGGCGCTTGTGTTGGCCCGTTCATATTTCTGACGAAGAGAAGAAGCCCCATCATGCAGAACACTCAGCGCCCGTCCGCGATGCCGATCCACAAGTACCGGCCGTTCCACGAGCAGATCACCGTCAACCTGCCTGATCGCACCTGGCCGGATGCCCGCATCACCGAGGCCCCCCGGTGGTGCGCCGTCGACCTGCGCGACGGGAACCAGGCGCTCATCGACCCGATGTCGCCGGAGCGCAAGCGCGTCATGTTCGAGCTGCTCGTCAGCATGGGGTACAAGGAGATCGAGGTCGGCTTCCCCTCGGCGAGCCAGACGGACTTCGACTTCGTCCGCCAGCTCATCGAGGAGAACCTGATCCCCGACGACGTCACGATCCAGGTGCTGACCCAGGCGCGCGAGCACCTGATCGCCCGGACTTACGAGTCGATCGCCGGGGCCAAGCAGGCGATCGTGCACCTGTACAACTCGACGAGCGTGCTGCAGCGCGAGGTCGTGTTCCGCACCGACAAGCAGGGCATCATCGACATCGCGCTCGAGGGCGCGCGCCTGTGCCGTCAGTACGAGAAGACGATCCCCGACACGCAGGTCTACTACGAGTACTCACCCGAGAGCTACACGGGCACCGAGCTCGAGTTCGCCGTCGACGTCTGCAACCAGGTGATCGAGATCTTCGAGCCCACGCCCGACCGCAAGGTGATCATCAACCTGCCGGCGACCGTCGAGATGGCTTCGCCGAACGTCTACGCCGACTCGATCGAGTGGATGAGTCGCAACCTCGCCCACCGCGAGAACGTCATCCTGTCGCTGCACCCGCACAATGACCGCGGCACCGCGATCGCCGCGGCCGAGCTCGGCTACATGGCAGGCGCCGACCGCATCGAGGGCTGCCTCTTCGGCAACGGTGAGCGCACGGGCAACGTCGACATCGTCGCCCTGGGCATCAACCTGTTCACGCAGGGCATCGATCCGCAGATCGACTTCAGCGACATCGACCAGGTCAAGCGCACGGTCGAGTACTGCAATCAGCTGCCGGTGCCCGAGCGCAGCCCGTGGGCCGGAGACCTGGTCTTCACGGCGTTCAGCGGCTCGCACCAGGACGCGATCAAGAAGGGCTTCGAGGCGATGGCCGCCCGGGCCGAGGCCGAGGGCGTCACGGTCGACGACATCGAGTGGGCCGTGCCGTACCTGCCGGTCGACCCCAAGGACCTCGGTCGCTCGTACGAGGCCGTGATCCGCGTGAACTCGCAGTCCGGCAAGGGGGGTGTGGCGTACCTGCTGAAGGCGGACCACGCGATCGACCTGCCGCGCAAGCTGCAGATCGAGTTCTCGGGTGTCGTGCAGACGAAGACCGATGCCGAGGGCGGCGAGGTCACCAGCGAGCAGATCTGGTCGATCTTCAACGACGAGTACCTCCCCGCTACCGACACCGACGCCAAGTGGGGCCGGTTCGAGCTGCTCTCGACGCAGACCCGCAGCGACATGTCGGGCGATGTGGTGCTCGATGTGACCCTGCGCGACGATGACCAGCAGGTCGCGGTCGCCGGCAACGGCAACGGCCCGATCGCCGCGTTCATCGAGGTGCTGCGCGGTCAGGGCTTCGACATCACGCTCTACGACTACGTCGAGCACGCTCTCAGCGCCGGCGGCGACGCGCAGGCCGCGGCCTACGTCGAGCTGCAGATCGGCGACCAGCGCCTGTGGGGCGTCGGCATCGACGGCGACATCTCGACGGCCTCGCTGAAGGCGATCGTCTCGGGCGTCAACCGATCGATCCGCACCCGCCAGCAGGAGCTCGCCGCGGTCTGATCGGATGCTCGCTCCCGATCGTCGAGCGAGGACGGCGGAGCCGACCGAGACGAGGCACGGTGAGGGACGCCGCGCGCGTCACCACGTCTCGTCTCGGCGCTTCGCTCCTCGCTCGACGACCGGGGTCTCGGTGCGGAGACCCGCACCGAGTGAGCGCCGGCGAGCCGACGGGTGATCGCTCCACGACCGGCGGCGTCAGGGCTTGATGATCGGGATGACACCGGTCTCGGCGGCGACCTTGCGGCGGTAGAGGCGCCGCTGCTCGGGCAGCGACACGTCGAAGCTCACGGCGAGCACGCGGATGATCGCGGTGACGACGATGCCGAGCACTGCGGCGAGCGGGATGGGCATGCCGAAGGCGTTCGCGATCACGATGAACGTGCACCCTGCTCCTGCGGCCACGGCGTAGAGCGAACCGACGTGCATGATCGCGGTCGGCAGTCCCATCAGCATGTCTCGCAGAACGCCGCCGCCGACCGCGGCGCACGCCCCGATGAAGACCGCGGGCACCGGAGGGATGCCGAACGCGATGGCCTTGCTGGTGCCGAAGGCGCCGAACATGCCGATGACCACGGCGTCGAGCACGACGATGACCCTGTTGAGTCGATCGAAGAGGCCGGCCAGCAGCATGCCGAGCAGCGATGCTCCGGTCGCCGTGAGCAGATACCAGTTGTTCTGCAGGGTCGCGGGGGTCTGGCCGAGGAGGATGTCGCGGATGAGACCTCCGCCCATGCCGATCATGATCCCGATGATCGCGACGCCGAGCCAGTCGAGCCGTCGCTGGCCCTGGAAGCCCGAGGCGAACATCGCGCCCTGCACCCCGCCGAGGCCGACGCCGAGCAGGTCCGCCCAGAGCGGAATGATGAAGAGCGGTTCGGTCACCCCTCCATTCTCCCGCACGGAGGATAATCGAGGAGTGCCCACCTACCGAGACGAAGCGGTGATCCTGCGCACCCACAAACTGGGGGAGGCGGATCGCATCGTCACGATGCTCTCGCGCGGGCACGGCAAGATCCGTGCGGTCGCCAAGGGAGTGCGGCGCACATCGTCGAAGTTCGGCTCCCGTCTCGAGCCGTTCATGGTCGCCGACGTGCAGCTCTACCAGGGGCGTTCGCTCGACATCGTGCAGCAGGCCGAGTCGCTCGGCTCGTACGGATCCGACATCGCGGCGCACTACGACCGGTTCACCTCGGCCAACGCCATGGTCGAGACCGCCGACCGACTCAGCGACTCCGAGGCGACACCCCAGCAGTACCTCCTGCTCGTGGGCGGTCTGCGCGCGCTGTCTCGGGGCGAGCACTCGCCGCGCAGCATCCTCGATTCGTATCTGCTTCGCGTCATGGCGCTGTCGGGGTGGGCGCCATCGCTCGGCGACTGCGCCCGTTGCGCTGCTCCCGGGCCCCACGCGCATTTCGTCGGACAGCTCGGTGGCGCGGTGTGCGTGAACTGCGCACCGGCCGGAAGCCCGCGGGTGGCCGACCGGACCCTGTCGCTGCTGCGCTCGCTCATGGCCGGCGAGTGGGATGTCATCGACGCGGCTCCGCATGCCGACACGGCGGCGGCCTCCGGCCTCGTCGCCGCCTACGCCCAATGGCATCTGGAGCGCGGCATCCGCTCGCTCGCGCACCTCGTGGCCGATGAACCCCGAGAAGGAGCACGGTGAGTCCCAAGCCCTATACGCACAAGGATGCCGTGGCGTATCGCCCGCTCGACTGGACGGGCGTCCACCCACCTGAGTTCCCCGTCGTTCCCGAGCACGTCGCGATCGTCATGGACGGCAACGGCCGTTGGGCCAACCGGCGGGGGCTGAACCGCGTCGAAGGGCACAAGGCCGGCGAGGAGGTTCTTCTCGACGTCGTGGCCGGGGCGATCCAGGCCGGCGTGAAGCATCTCTCCGTCTACGCGTTCTCGACGGAGAACTGGGCACGCTCACCGGAAGAAGTCCGCTTCCTCATGGGATACAACCGCGACGTGCTGCATCGTCGTCGGGACCAGCTCAACGAGTGGGGCGTGCGCGTGCGCTGGGCCGGCCGCAAGCCGCGGCTCTGGGGCAGCGTGATCAAGGAGCTGCAGTACGCCGAGCAGCTCACCCGCGACAACGACGTGCTCACGCTCACGATGTGCGTGAACTACGGCGGGCGGGTCGAACTGGTCGATGCGATGCGCTCCATCGCCGCGGATGTCGCTGCCGGTCGGGTCAAGCCCGCGGCGATCAGCGAGAAGATGATCCGGCGCAATCTCTACGTCTCGGACATGCCCGACGTCGATCTGTTCCTGCGCAGCTCGGGGGAGCAGCGCACCTCGAACTTCCTCCTGTGGCAGTCGGCCTACGCCGAGATGGTCTTCCTCGACACTCTCTGGCCCGACTTCTCGCGTGAGGAGCTGTGGCGGGCGATCGGCGTCTACGTGTCGCGGGATCGCCGTTTCGGCGGGGCCGTCGACACACCGGATGCGCCTGCCTGAGCCCGCAGCCATCGCTCCGTCTCACGCGGGTGGCGCAGCCTGACGATCGTCAGATGCGGGAACCGCTCCGTCTTCAGCGGCATCTGCGTGGTCCAGAATCGTCGGGTCTTCGTCTGCCAGGCGAGGATGCTGCGCGAGGGGTCACGTGTCGTCAGCAGACGCCAGAGCGGTTTCTCGACATTCCCGTTGTACATGCGCGTCCGCAGGATGCTGCGGCTCAGCGTGCGGCGCAGCAGCCGCGTGCGCACGATCGGCCAGGGGTAGTCGAGCCAGATCACGAGCTGTGCCCGCGGCGTCATGATCTCGTCGGTCCCCTTGCTCGTGTACTGCCATTCGGTGATCCAGCGATCCGTCGCCGCGAACGACCTGACGTCGTCGAGGAACGCGGGCCGGGGCGTCCACTGCGGCCCGTGATGCAGGGCGTCCATCTCGTGGCGATCGAGATCCCAGAGGCTCGCGAGCCGGGCGGCGAGCGTCGTCTTCCCTGATCCTGTGATCCCGGCGATGAGCACCCGCTCGGGGCGGAGCGGCAGCGGATCGTCGGCCGTCAGCATCCGAGCGGTCATCGGTCCGTGTCCTGTCGCGCCACCGTCAGCCACCTGTCGACCTGCCTCGGATGCGTCAGACGCACCACGGGCAGGTGGGGATGCTCTGCCATGATGTGCGGCATGCGTCTCTCCCACTTGTGGCGCGTGTCCTTCTGCCAGCGCAGGATGTCGTTGTCACCGGTCCAGGCGTCGCGTCGCCACAGAGCCGGCTCCACATTGCCGTTCCAGAGCGGCGTGCGGAAGAGGCGGCGTCCGATCGTCCGCCGGAGGAGCCGACGGCGGACCAGCGGGAACGGGTAGTCCAACCAGATCACCAGCTGCGCACGCGGGGCCAGGATCCGGTCGGTGCCTCTGCTCGTGTACTGCCACTCGGTGATCCAGCGGTCCTCCGCGGCGAACGCTCGTACATCGTCGAGGAACGTCGGGCGCGGGGTCCATCCCTCGCCGTGGAACAGCGCATCGATCTCGACGTGCCGCAGATCCCAGAGCGCCGCGATGCGCCGGGCGAGCGTGGTCTTGCCCGACCCGGTCACCCCGGCGATCAGCACCCTTGAGGGGCTGAACGGCAGCGGGTCGTCGGCGCAGAGCATCCGAGAATCCTACCGACGGAATAGCGCACAGGCTCATGCGGTTGGATGTGAGTGTGAGTGAAGCCATCTCGATCGACATCTGGTCCGACATCGCCTGCCCCTGGTGCTACATCGGCAAGCGCAACCTCGAGAAGGGGCTCGAAGCCGTCGCCGGCGACGATGACGTCCCCCAGGTGGACATCACCTTCCACTCGTTCGAGCTCTCGCCCGACACCCCCGTCGACTTCGACGGCGATGAGATCGACTTCCTCGCCGGGCACAAGGGAATGCCCCGCGATCAGGTGGAGCAGATGCTCTCGCACGTCACGGGCGTCGCGGAGAACGCCGGTCTCGAGTACCGGTTCGACCTTCTGCAGCACACGAACACCGTGAAGGCCCACGAGCTCCTCCACTTCGCGAAGGCGCAGGGAGTGCAGCACGAGATGGAGGAGCGGCTGATGTCCGCCTACTTCACCGAGGGCAAGCACGTCGGCCGTATCGACGACCTGGTCGCCCTCGCGGTCGAGGTGGGGCTCAACCCCGACGACACGCGCGACGCTCTGGTCTCGTCGCGTCATCTCGCCGACGTCCGACAGGACCAGGCGCAGGCTCAGGCCTACGGCATCCAGGGCGTGCCGTTCTTCGTCATCGACGGCCAGTACGGCATCAGCGGCGCGCAGCCGCCCGCCGCGTTCGAGAACGTGCTGCGCGATCTCTGGGCCAAGCGGGGGCAGGCGGACAGCGACCTCGAAGAGGCTGCGGTCTGAGATCTCAGGCGTCGCCCTGCAGCGGCGCCGGAGTGAGCGCGGCGAGCCAGACATCGCGGTGTGTGCCGACGTAGTCCACGACGGCACTCCAGTGCGAGCCGTGGCCGTCGGCGAACATCGACGCCCACGGTTCGCGGCCCTGCTCGTGCGAGGCGGCGAGCAGATCGCGCATCGCCGCGGCGCGCTCGCGCATCGCCTCGGGCAGCAGGAGCCGCAGCGCGCGGTCGGCGCCGTACCCGTCGGCGAAGGCACGCAGGTCGCGTCCTGCATCCTCAGGCGGCACCTGGACGCGGGAGAGTGTGAAGGCCTGTGCCGCATAGGCGAGATCCCACAGGCGCGTGCTGGGTGCTGCGGCATCCCAGTCGATGAAGACCCACCGCTCTCCGAGGACCAGGTTCCAGGGCGCCAGGTCGTTGTGGCACACGAGGTCGGCACCCGGAGCCGCGATGGCGGTCTCCCACGCGGCATCGCGCGAGGTGAAATCCGCGGTCGCGTCGTGGATGGCCCTGACCATCGTGCCGACACGGCGCAGCTGGTCGTGCGAGAGCGGCCCCGCGTCCATCGCGAGGGTGCCGGGGACGTACTCCACGACCTGCCGTCCCCGGTCATCGCGCCCGAGGGGCTCGGCAAGATCGACGCCCCGCGCGCGCACGTGACGCATGAGCGCATGCACGTTCGGCGTCGACGGACTCCAGGCCTTGCGCACCGTGTCGCCGACCCTGGTGACCTGGCCGCTCGCATGTCCGCCGGTCAGCGGCTGCTCGTCGTGCATGCGCAGTCCAGGCGTCGCGGGGTCGGCCACGCCTTCTAGCGGGCGAGCGCGGCCTCGATGGCGCCGACGATCGCGGGGTCGTTCGGCTTCTGCTTCGGCCGGAACCGGATCACCTCTCCGTCGGGCAGGACGAGGAACTTCTCGAAGTTCCACTCGACGCGGCCGGCCTTGCCGCCGGCATCCGGGGTCTGCTTCAGCGTCTTGTAGAGGTCGGTGGCGTTCTTTCCGTTGACCTTCACCTTGTCAGTGATCGGGAAGGTGACGCCGTACGTCGTGGAGCAGAACTCCAGGATCTGATCGACCGAGCCCGGCTCCTGGCCGAAGAACTGGTTGCAGGGGAACCCGACGACGCTGAACCCGCGGTCGCCGTACAGACGCTGCAGCTCTTCGAGCTGTTCGTACTGCGGTGTGAGTCCGCACTTCGAGGCGACGTTCACCACGAGCACCACGTCGGCACCGAGATCGTCGAGCGTCTTCTCCGTGCCGTCGGCGTCGGTGAAGGGGATGGAACGGACAGCGGGATCGGTCATGTTCACAGCTTAGATCGATGCGCCGCGACGGGCTCCGTGTCTGGGAGAATGGAGAGGACATGACTCTCGCCACCACCCCCGCCCGTACCCTCCGCATCGGTCCGATCGCCCTCGACGTGCCGGTGGTCCTGGCACCCATGGCCGGGATCACGAACACCGCCTTCCGTCGGCTCTGCCGCGAGTACGGCGCAGGACTGTACGTCAGCGAGATGATCACGTCTCGTGCTCTGGTCGAGCGCAACGAGACGACCATGCGGCTCATCCGGCACCACGAGTCCGAGACGCCGCGCTCGATCCAGCTGTACGGCGTCGATCCGCACACGATCGCCGAGGCGGTGCGCATCATCGTCGCCGAGGACCACGCCGACCACATCGACCTGAACTTCGGATGCCCGGTTCCCAAGGTGACCCGCAAGGGCGGGGGAGCGGCGCTGCCGTGGAAGAGCTCGCTGTTCTCGGACATCGTCACGCAGGCGGTCAAGGCCGCGGGAGACATCCCCCTGACCGTGAAGATGCGCAAGGGCATCGATCCTGACCACCTCACGTTCCTCGACGCGGGACGCGCCGCCGAGGATGCGGGTGTCGCGTCGATCGCTCTGCACGCGCGCACCGCCAGCGAGTTCTACTCGGGTCACGCCGACTGGAACGCGATCGGCGAGCTCAAGCAGGCCGTGACGAGCGTTCCGGTGCTCGGCAACGGAGACATCTGGTCGGCCGACGACGCGGTGCGCATGATGCAGCAGACCGACTGCGACGGAGTGGTCGTCGGACGCGGATGCCTGGGACGCCCCTGGCTGTTCGGCGAACTGGCCGCCGCGTTCGGTGCCGAGTCGCATCCCGTCGACGCGACCCTGGGATTCGTCGCCGATGCCTTCCGCCGTCACGCCGAGCTCCTCGTCGAGTTCTTCGAGGACGAGGATCGCGGCTGCCGTGACGTGCGCAAGCACGTCGCGTGGTACTTCAAGGGCTATCCGGTCGGTGGAGACATCCGCACGGGTCTCGCCACGGCCTCCAGCCTCGCCGAGATCGACGACCTGCTCGGACGCCTCGACCACGACGCTCCGTACCCGGGTGCAGATGCCGAGGGGCAGCGCGGCCGGTCGGGCCGCCCGAAGCGCCCGGCGCTGCCGGACAAGTGGCTGGAGTCGCGCGAGCTCGCGGCGTCGGCGTCGGAGATGATGCGAGGGGCGGAGATCGAGAACAGTGGTGGCTGATCTGCAGTCAGGGGCGTCCGCGGGGCGCACCGATGGGTATGACCCTCGCGATGCCGAGCGCTTCTTCGCCGAGACCCACCGTTCCGAACGCGACGACTTCGCCCGCGATCGCGCGCGCGTGCTGCACACCGCGGCCCTCCGGCGTCTCGCCGCGAAGACCCAGGTGCTGAGCCCCGCGAGCACCGCGGATTTCGCCCGTAACCGCCTCACGCACTCGCTCGAGGTCGCGCAGGTCGGTCGTGAGCTGGCCACGGCGCTCGGCGTCTCGGCCGATGTGGTCGACACGGCCTGCCTCAGCCACGACCTCGGACACCCGCCCTTCGGTCACAATGGCGAGCGGGCGCTCAACGAGTGGGCGGCGGACATCGGCGGGTTCGAGGGGAACGCACAGTCGCTGCGCATCCTCACGCGGCTCGAGGCGAAGGTCATCGACGATTCCGGCCAGTCGGTCGGCCTGAACCTCACCAGAGCCAGTCTCGATGCGACGTGCAAGTACCCCTGGACGGTCGACAGCCCGGTGCCCGATCCGGGCGGACGCCTCAAGTTCGGCGTGTACCCCGAGGACGAGGCGGTGTTCCGGTGGATGCGCGAGGGAGCGACCGGTCGCCTCCGCTGCATCGAAGCCGAGATCATGGACCTCTCCGACGACATCGGCTACTCGGTGCACGACTTCGAGGACGCGATCGTCAACGGCTACGTCGACGTGGCTCAGCTCTCCGACCCGCGGGCGCACGATTCGCTGATCGACCGCATCCAGCAGTGGGTCGGCTACGACTTCACCCGCGATGAGCTCGCCGACGCTCTGTACCGCCTGGCCTCGCAGCCGATGTGGTTGAAGTCGTTCGACCGGTCGCGGCACGACCTCGCGCGGCTCAAGAACCTCACGAGCGACTTCATCGGCCGATTCGCCCGTGCCGCCGTGTCGGCGACGCGCGAGGCCTACGCCGGCCCCGTGCTCGTGCGGTACAACGCGCACGTCGTCGTCCCCCGCGTCATCGAAGCCGAGATCGCCGTGCTCAAGGGGATCATGGGGCAGGCGATCGTGACGATCGACGCACGCAAGGGCGTCTACAAGGAGCAGCGCCGCGTTCTCACCCGACTCGCCGACGCGCTCTGGTCGACAGACGCGCTGTGGTCTGCGGGCGCCGACGTGCTCGAGCCCGCCTTCTCGGCGGACTTCGTCGCGGCGACCAGCGATACTGAGCGCGCGCGCGTGGTGGTCGACCAGATCGCGAGTCTCACCGACCAGAGCGCGATCGACTGGCACAACCGGCTCGTGGGAGAGATCGACCCCGCGGAGGTCGGCATCTGGAATCCGCGTCATGCGCGCCCCGGAGCACGCGTGCACACGCCGCGGCAGGCGGTCGTCGAAGGGGCCGGCTGATGCCCCGCATCCGCCAGGCAGACGTCGACGAGGTCAAAGCCCGCACGAACATCGCCGACATCGTCGGAGAGCGGGTCTCGCTGAAGTCCGCCGGTGTCGGATCGCTCAAGGGCCTATGCCCGTTCCATGACGAGAAGAGCCCGAGCTTTCACGTCCGACCGCAGGTCGGCTACTACCACTGCTTCGGTTGCGGAGAATCCGGCGACGTCTACTCGTTCCTGCGGGAGATGGATCACGTCAGCTTCACCGAGGCCGTCGAGAGGCTTGCCGGACGCATCGGCTACTCGCTGCACTACGAAGACGGGGGATCGGCGCCGGAGACGAGCGGTCGCAGTCGCCTCTATGCGGCGAACACCGCGGCGGCGGAGTTCTTCCGCTCGCAGCTGCTCACGCCGGATGCCGAGGCAGGGCGACGCTTTCTGGGCGAGCGCGGCTTCGATGCCGGTGCCGCGGCCCACTTCGGGGTCGGCTTCGCCCCCCGCGGGTGGGACGGGATGCTCAAGGCGCTGACGGCGCAGGGATTCACCCGCGAGGAGCTCAGCACCGCGGGGCTCGTCTCGACGGGACAGCGCGGAGTGTACGACCGCTTCCGTGGCCGGCTGGTGTGGCCCATCCGCGACGTGTCCGGTCAGACGATCGGCTTCGGCGCGCGCAAGCTCTTCGACGACGACCAGGGGCCGAAGTATCTGAACACCCCGGAGACGCCGATCTACAAGAAGGCGCAGGTGCTGTACGGCCTCGACCTCGCCAAGCGCGACATCGCGCGCGGCGATCCTCGCCGGGTCGTCGTCGTCGAGGGATACACCGACGTGATGGCGTGTCACCTGGCCGGACTGACCACGGCGATCGCGACCTGTGGAACCGCATTCGGCACCGACCACATCAAGGTGCTTCGCCGCGTCATGGGCGACGACAACGCATCCGGCGAGGTCGTCTTCACCTTCGACGGCGACGAGGCGGGCCAGAAGGCGGCGCTGCGCGCATTCACCGAGGACGACCGCTTCAACGCGCAGACCTTCGTCGCCGTGGCGCCCGACGGTCTCGACCCGTGCGACCTGCGCCTGCAGCGCGGAGACTCGGCCGTGCGGTCGCTCATGGAGACCAAGCAGCCGATGTTCGAGTTCGCGATCGACCGCAAGCTCGGCGGCTTCGACCTCTCCACGGTCGAGGGGCGCGTGGGTGCGTTGCGCGCCGCGGCGCCGATCGTCGCCGAGATCCGCGACCGCCTCCTGCGTCCGGGGTATGAGCGCGTGCTGGCGCGCCGACTGGGCATGGACCCGACTGAGGTGCACGGCGAGGTCGAGCGCGCGGCACGGGGCGCGTCGCAGAGCGGCAGGCAGGAGCCGAGCAGGCGCGACGCCGCGAGTGAGGCGCAGCACGCCGGCGGCTCGGCCGTCGCCCCCGTCACGCTGGCGAGCCTGCCGCGCACGGCGGACGTCGCCGTCGAGCGCGATGCGCTGATGGGGGCGCTCCAGTACGGTCACCGCATCGACCAGATCCTGCTCACCCGCGCACTGGAGCAGCCGTTCCGCACGCCCGGGCTCGACGCCGT
Source organism: Microbacterium sp. C5A9 (assembly GCF_022627955.1). Taxonomy (GTDB): domain Bacteria; phylum Actinomycetota; class Actinomycetes; order Actinomycetales; family Microbacteriaceae; genus Microbacterium. The sequence goes on along the minus strand of NZ_JABXGD010000008.1, from coordinate 12,420 downwards.
GCGTGAGGCCGTGGCTTCCGCTCCGGACCGCACGCGCGCGGGGTGGGTGACCGAGGCCGTGAACTCCGTGCGCGAGCCGTATCGCTCGCTTGCGGGCGAGCTGCTGATGACCCCTTTCCCGGCACGGAACGAAGAGGGAGCCGTCGTCTCGACGACAGATCTCGCCCGCCGCCTGATCCTGCGTGGTCTCGAGCATGAGAAGCAGGAGCTGCTCGGTGCGGTGCAGCGGGTGCCCGCCGACTCCGACGGCGGCCGTGCACTGCGCATGAGACTGCGCGACATCGATGTCGAGCGTCAGCGGTTCACCGAGTCGTAACGAGGCGCACCCGCCGCCGCAGTGCAGGATGGGAACATGTCTGTCCGGCACGAATCCACCAACGCGATCGACTGCTCCGACCTGGTGATCGACCGGATCGGGCACAGCGGTCCGACCCGCGCGATCGACGGCGTCACGTTCTCTCTCGCGCCCGGCGGGCTCATCTGCGTCGCGGGACCGACGGGCTCGGGGAAGTCCACGCTCGTGGCCGCTCTCGCCGGGTCGACCGATGCGTCAGTGCGCGTCGTCGGCGGCAGTGCCCAGGTGTGCGGAGTCGACGTGCGTCGTCCGGGACGCAAGCATCGTGTCCTCACGTACCGCACGGGCTTCGTCCCTCAGGGAGCGGGTGCCGACCTGCCACCGCAGCTGACCGTCAACGAGGTCATCGCCGAGCCGATCCTGATCCGTGAGAAGCGCGTCAACGCCAAGGCCCTCTCCATCCGCATCGCGACCCTGCTCGACGAACTGCACCTGCCGCTCGGACTCGCCGCGAAGTTCCCCTATGAGCTCAGCGCCGGCATGCGACAGCGCGTCGCGATCGCGAGGTCTTTCGTGCTCGAACCGCGCGTCCTCATCGCCGATGAGATCCTCGCGAATCTCGACCTCGAGGTCCGTCCTGTCGTCTTCGACGCCATCACCCGCCGTCGCAAGGAGGAGGGGATGGGGGCGCTGCTGGTGACCAACGACGCCGATTTCATCCGCGAGCTCAACGCCGAGACGCTGATGCTCCGCTCGGGTCACGTCGTCGCTCGCGGGGTCGGGAAGGACCTGCTCTGGGCCCCGAACGCCGAGGCCGATTCGCAGCCGTGATCGAGTCGGCGAGCGACACGCCCGATGTGCGGCCGATGTCACGAGCACCTGCGGGAGTTTGCTAGGATTGACGAGTTGCCCGCGCAGCGGAGCACATTCCTCGGTAGCTCAATTGGCAGAGCAGCCGGCTGTTAACCGGCAGGTTCTTGGTTCGAGTCCAAGCCGGGGAGCCAATACCCCCGATCTTCATCTGAAGGTCGGGGGTTTTCCCTTTCCCGGACCAATGGGGGACGACTCCTCATCCGACGTGTTCTCCGTCGGACGCAGAAGGGGACCCCGCCCGGTGGCGGAGTCCCCTTCTGGATCGTCTGTCAGATCAGCGCGCGGCGCCCTTGAGGGATCCGGTGGTCTGTCCTGCCTCGTCGAAGATGATGCACTGGATGACGCGGTCGTTCAGCTCGTCCCAGGTCTGCTGGGTCGGGGTGATCGTGGTCACCTGCAGAGCGGAGTCCTGGTAGCCGACACCGACGAACGTCGTGTAGGCATCGCCGATGCACTCCTCGGAGGCAGCATCCACGGACTCCTCGGAGAACTCGCCGTCCTCCATCGTGATCTCGTGGTAGACCTCCATGTCGTGCGGCTGGTCGCACGGCACGACATCGATGTCTTCGAGCTGTCCCGTGCCGCTGTCCATCGTGCAGTCGCCGAGCTTCAGCGAGAAGATGTCGATGTTGGCGCTCTCGGTGACCTGGCCGGTCTCCTCGTCGCGGTCGGCATCTCCCGAGCCGCCGCCCAGGATCCCGTCGAGTGCGCTACAGCCGGTCAGAGCGACCGACAGCGCCACAGCAGCACCTGCGAGTGCCAGTGCGCGTCGCGTGCGCAGTTTCATCATGATGTTCCCCTCCAGAGCCTCTTGGTGCGCGGGCACAGAGAAGCCCGCCTCCAGCACGCTAGCCGTGTCCGAGTCTGTGATGCAACTCGGAAGAGCCTGTGACTGGGCTGAAAGGTAAGGTCAGCCTTCCAGGTCGTCGACGCCCGGCATCCAGCTGGCGCCCGGACGGCCCCAGCCGCGCTTCTTGGCGATCTTCTGCACCGTCTTCCAGTCGCCGTCCGAGAGACGATCGATGTAGAGGATGCCGTCGAGGTGGTCGAACTCGTGCTGCATGATGCGTGCACGCCATCCGTCGACGGCGATGTCCACGGGGTGGCCGTCGAGATCGGTGCCGGTGACCTGCACGCGCTCCGACCGTCTCAGCGCGAAGCGCTCGCCCGGGAACGACAGGCACCCTTCGGACTCGAGGTCGTCGTCGGGCGCACCCGGTTCGAGCGGGACCATCCACAGTTCGGGGTTGATGATCACGCCGCGCCACGGCTGGTCGTCGTCATCGACGTAGGAGTAGGTGTATAGGCGCAGCGGGACGCCGACCTGCGGCGCCGCGAGACCGACACCCGGTGCGATGTCCATGGTCTCGAACATGTCGGCGACGAGGGTTCGGATGTCGTCGGTGATCTCCTCGACGACGGAAGCGGGGGAGTGCAGGACGGGGTCGCCCATGATGCGAATCGGAAGTACAGCCACGCCATAACCCTACTCGGCGCATGTCGCCGGGTAGGGTCGTAGGGTGAGCATTTCCGTATGGATGACCGGGGCGGAAGACGTCACCGAGCAGCTGGTCGGTGCCTTCCAGAACCCCGGGCTGCTCCTCGGCATCCCTCTCGCCCTCGCCGGCGCCGTCTTCATGTCGCTGGGAGCGCAATATCAGCACCGTGGTGTCGAGAAGGTCGAGCGGCTGAGCGGTTCGGCCGGCACGAGCGGGCTGACCTTCGCGCAGGTCAGAGCGCTTCTCACGCGACCGTCCTGGATCGCCGGCACGCTGATGCTGGGCCTTGCGATCGTCTGCCAGCTCGCCGCGCTGGTGCAGGCGCCGCTCATCGTCGTGCAGCCCCTGGGAGCCATCGCTCTGGTCATGACGACGCTGCTGAATGCGCGCATCTCGGGCCACACGCCGACCCGGCAGTCGATCACGGCGATCGTGGCGTGTGTGGGCGGCATCTTCCTCTTCGTCTTTTTCGCCGCGATCTTCGCGACCGAGAAGGACGTGACCGACACCGAGCTCTTCACGATCCTGGCGATCCTCCTGGTCGTGATCATCGTCCTCGGCGCGTGCTGGCTCATCCTCCGACACCGGATGCGCGCGCTCTTCTACGTCATCGGCGCGGGCATCCTCTACGGCTTCGTCGCCACGCTCGCCAAGGTCGTCATCAAGCGCGTCCAGGCCGGCAACTTCGAGTGGATCACGATCGTGTGCGTGATCGCCCTGATCGCGGCCGCGGCCGTGGGCGCCTACTTCGTGCAGACCGCATACAGTTCGGGCCCGCCCGACCTCGTCATCGCCGGACTGACCGTCGTCGACCCGCTGATCGCGGTCCTGATCGGCATGACGATCCTCGGAGAGGCCGCTGCGGCCCCGCCGTGGGTGCTGGTCATCTTCGGCATCGCCGGCGCGATCGCAGTCTGGGGTGTCGTCGGCCTCGCGAGATATCACCCGCAGGTGCTCAGCGACAGTCAGGACCTCGGCATCACCCGTGGCAGCGATGCACCGGCCGAAGGCCACACGAAGGACGCCGACGCCTGACGGGCGCAGCGAAAACGCCGAGGCCTGATCAGGCGCTCGGCGTCTCGCGTGCGGAATCGGTCAGTACGACTGATCGATGAGGTCGGGGGAGACCTCGGATGCTGCGGCCTCGTCGACGAAGAACACGGTGCGCTTGCGGCCCTTCGCCCCTGCCACGGGCACGCTGGTGTAGCTGGCCCCCGCGAGAGCCAGGCCGAGCGCCGAGGCCTTGTCTGCCCCGGTGAGCACGAGCCAGACGCGCTTGGAGGCGTTGAGCACCGGTCGTGTGAGCGTGACGCGCTCGGGCGGCGGCTTCGGCGAGTTGCGGACCGGGAGGGCGGCGACATCGGTCACCGTGACTTCCTGCCTGTCCGGGAACAGCGAGGCGATGTGACCGTCGGGGCCGACCCCGAGGAAGCACACGGCGAACGACGGCCACGGGTGCTCGTCGGTTCCGAAACGGGCGAGCTCGTCGGCGTATGCCGCGGCAGCCTCGTCGAGAGTGAGGCCCTCACCGGCCGCCGCGACCTCATGCACGTTCTCCGGAGGCACCGGGATGTGATCGAGCAGAGCCGCCCGCGACTGCACCGCATTGCGGTCGGCGTCGGTCCGGGCGACGAAGCGCTCGTCTCCCCACCAGAAATGGACCAGCGACCAGTCGATGTCATCCGAACGCGGGTCCTCGAGGGTCGCACGCAGCACCGCACCGCCCATGGAGCCGCCCGTGAGGGCGACGTGGGCGATGCGGCCGTTGCGCGTGCGTGCGCGCAACCGGGTGAGGAACCGGTCAGCGACCCGCGCCGCCAGGGCGCCGGGCGTGCTCTCGACCACGACTCGCTTCTCTGCGGGCGTCGGCTGCGTCGACATCATTCTCCTGTCTCGGGCGGGCCCAGCTTTTCCCAGCCCTCGGTGATCACTCGACCGTACAGGACATCGGGGTCGAGGCGACGCAGCTCCTCAGCGAGGCACTCGCGCAGAGTGCGACGCGGCAGGTGCAGGTCGTGATCGGGCTGATCGGGCTGCGTGAGCACCGCGACGCCCGGCTCCGGACGCTCCAGGAGGATGTCTCCCGACGCACGCGTCAGGCGAACCGACTTGATGCCCTCCTGCCAGTGCTCCGCGTCCTCGTAGTGCCAGGTGACCTGCACGTCGAGGGCCATCTGCAGCCAGGCGGCGAGCAGAGCGGTGGACGGCGATGCCGACCCGCCGCGCACCTCGACGGCGGTGACCTCTTCGAACGGCGGCTGGTCGAGCACTGCCGCGAGCTGCTCGCGCCAGTGCGTCAGGCGCGTCCATGCGAGGTCGGTGTCTCCCGGGGCGTGCGTCTCTCCGAGCAGCGCGAGCCGGTCGCGGACGTCCGCCGCCGTGGCCGCATCCGTGATCCGTCGCTGGGCGATCTTCCCCAGCGGCGAGTTGGCGGGAGAGGTCGGCGCATCCTCGGGCCACCATGCGACGACCGGGGCGTCGGGAAGCAGCAGTCCGGTGACGAGGCTCTCCTCGTTGCTCGCGGCGTCGCCGTAGGCGTGGAGGACGACGACCTCGCTTGCGCCGGCGTCGCCGCCGACACGGATCTGCGCGTCGAGGCGGGCGTCGCCATCGCCGGTCGTCAGCACGATGACGCGCATCGGATGCTCGCGGGACGCGTCGTTCGCTGCGTCGATGGCCGCTTCCGCGACGCCGTTGCGTGCGGAGATGATCAGCGTCAGCACGCGGCCGAGAGCGACGGCGCCGCCGTCCTCGCGCACCTTGACGAGCTGCTTGGCGACCTGACTGACGGTCGTGTCGGGAAGGTCGATGATCACGGGCGTCTCCAGACTCGTCCGTCACGGGCAAGGAGGTCGTCGGCGGATGCCGGACCCCACGAGCCGGGTGCGTACTGGTCGACCGGGCCACCTTCGGCAGCCCAGAACTTCTCTACAGGGTCGAGGATCTTCCACGAGAGCTCGACCTCTTCATGCCGCGGGAACAGCGGCGGGTCGCCCAGGAGGACATCGAGGATCAGACGCTCGTATGCCTCGGGGCTCGCCTCGGTGAACGCGTGTCCGTAGCCGAAGTCCATCGTGACGTCGCGGACGTTGGTGCCGTTGCCCGGCACCTTCGACCCGAAGCGGATGGTCACTCCCTCATCCGGCTGCACGCGGATCACGAGCGCGTTCTGTCCGAGCTCGGAGGTGTTGGAACGGCCGAAGAGGTGCTCCGGCGCCTTCTTGAACACGACGGCGACCTCGGTCACGCGACGGCCGAGACGCTTGCCGGTGCGCAGGTAGAACGGCACTCCCGACCAGCGGCGCGTGTCGATCTCGAGCTTGATCGCGGCATACGTCTCGGTGGCCGACTGCGGGTTCATGCCCTCCTCGTCGAGGAAGCCGGTGACCTGCTCGCCACCCTGCCAGCCCCCGGCATACTGCCCCCGTGCTGTCGCGAGGGACAGGTCATCGGGCACGTGCACCGCGGCGAGGACCTTCTCCTTCTCGGCACGCAGGTGCTCGGCGGAGAGCGAGATCGGCTCTTCCATGGCGGTGAGGGCGAGGAGCTGGAGCAGGTGGTTCTGGATGACGTCGCGTGCGGCGCCGACGCCGTCGTAGTAACCGGCGCGGCCGCCGACGCCGATGTCCTCGGCCATCGTGATCTGCACGTGGTCGACGTAGTTGCGGTTCCAGATCGGCTCGTAGAGCTCGTTCGCGAAGCGCAGCGCCAGGATGTTCTGGACCGTCTCCTTGCCGAGGTAGTGGTCGATGCGGAAGATCGAGTCCGCCGAGAACGCCACCTCGAGAGCGGCATTCAGCTCGCGGGCCGACTCAAGGTCATGCCCGAACGGCTTCTCGATCACGACACGACGCCAGCGCTCGTCATCGTCGTCGTTCGCTCCGACCAGGCCCGAGTCCTTCAGCTGCTTGGCGACGAGCGGGAAGTCCTTCGGCGGGATCGACAGGTAGAACGCGTGGTTCCCCATCGTGCCGCGCTCGACATCCAGCTGATCGACCGTCTCGCGGAGCTTGCGGAACGAGTCGGGGTTGTCGAACTCGCCGCTGACGAAGCGGATGCCCTGGAGCAGCTGCGCCCACGTCTCCTCGCGGAAAGGCGTGCGCGCGTACTGCTTGACGGCGTCGTAGACGACCTGAGCGAAGTCCTGGTCCTCCCAGTCGCGTCGGGCGAACCCGACGAGTGCGAATCCGGGCGGCAGGAGACCGCGGTTGGCGAGGTCGTAGACCGCGGGCATGAGCTTCTTGCGTGACAGGTCACCGGTGACGCCGAAGATCACCAGGGCGCTGGGCCCTGCGATTCGGTTCAGCCGGCGATCATCGGGGTCACGCAGCGGGTTGTGCCCGCGCGAGATGGGAACAGACATCGGTGGGGGATTCTCCTGGCTGTTACTTCTGTGCTGCTTCGAAGAGGGTGAGGACGTCAGCCGAGGAGTCGGCGATCGTCAGTGACACGACCGGTCGGCCGTGGTCGGCGAGGACACCGGCGTCGCCGGCGGCCTGAGCCTCGATGAGCTGACCGAAGGTGAACGGTCGCTCAGGGATCTCGAGATCCACGTCCGTGCGCTCCAGGATCTGCAGGAAGACGCCCTGTGCGGGGCCGCCCTTGTGATACTGGCCGGTCGAGTGCAGGAAGCGGGGTCCCCACCCGAAGGTCGTGGGCCGGCCGGAGTCGGCTGCCACGAGTTCGCGGATGCCCTGCAGCTGCGGCACGTCGAGACGGTTCACATATGCCTGGATCGACACATAGCCGTCGTCGGCGAGGCGCGCCCAGAGCGCGTCGAGCACTCCTTCGACGGTTCCCGACGCGGCGAGAGCCGGATCGGAGACGCGCACCTCGACGCCGTTCTCGACGAATGCCGGAGCGGTCGGAGCCGGGCGTGCGTCGAGGAGGCCGCGCGCGGCGACCTTCGCCGACTCGACGTCGGGCTGGTCGAACGGGTTGATCCCGAGAAGATAGCCCGCGATCGCCGTGGCGTACTCCCAGACGATGAGCTGTGCGCCGAGCGATCCGCTGACGAGGATCTCGCCCGCATGGCGTTCGCGCAGGTGGAACTCGTTCGCGTCGTCGACCAGACGCACGATCTGCAGGTCGGCCGGCTTCGAGTCGAGTTCCGGAGAGACCGGGAGGAGCACGACGGGGAGGATGCCGGTGCCGGCCTTGCCCGTCGATTCCGCGATCAGCTGCTCGATCCAGTCGGGCAGGCCGTTGATGTGGGTCCCGTCGGTGATCAGACCGAGCTTGTCACGGCGGGGCGTGGTCGCAGCGATCGCCGCGGCGAGACGCAGTGCGGGGTTGTCCGCCGAGTCCACGGCGACCTCGAGGAGCGAGGCCTCGGCCTCGTTCAGGAGTTCGTCGATGTCGGCACCCGCGAGTCCCGACGGCACCAGCCCGAAGGCCGTGAGCGCCGAGTAGCGTCCGCCGACGTTCGGGTCGGCGGTGAAGACGCGGTATCCCGCCTCCCGAGCCGACGCGTCGAGCGGGGAACCGGGGTCGGTGACCACGACGATGCGCTCGATCGGGTCGATGCCGACGTCACGGAACGCGGCTTCGAAGGTGCGGCGCTGCGAGTCCGTCTCGACCGTGGAACCGGACTTCGAGGAGACCACGAGGACGGTGTTCTCGAGACCCTCGTCGAGAGCGGCGAGCACCTGTCCGGGAGCGGTGGAATCGAGGATCGTCAGCGGCACGCCGCTCGTCTGCGCGATCACCTCGGGGGCGAGCGACGAGCCGCCCATGCCCGCGAGGACGACGCGCGTGATGCCCTTGGCCTGCAGCTCGTCGCGCAGGGCGGAGATCTCTGCGACCAGCGGGCGCGAGACTGACACGGCCTCGACCCAGCCGAGGCGGTTCGTCGCCTCGGCCTCGGCCTCGGGGCCCCACAGGGTGGCGTCGCCACCCGTGACGCGCGAGGCGATGAGATCGTGCACGAGTGCCGGCACGGTCTCATCGATCGCCGCTCGCGCCGCGCCCGAGGCGTGGATCGCGAATGTCATCGCTGCGCCTCGAGCCCTTCGCGCACCTGGGTGAGCAGGTCGTGCCAGGAATCGATGAACTTGGCGACGCCTTCGTCCTCGAGCACCTGGGTCACGTCGGTGAAGTCGATCCCGAGATCGGCGAGGCCCGCGAACACGGCACGCGCGTCCTCGTAGCCACCCGTGATGGTGTCTCCGGTGACGACGCCGTGGTCGAAGGTGGCCTCGAGCGTCTTCTCGGGCATCGTGTTGACGACGTCCTTCGCGACGAGCTCGGTGACGTAGAGGGTGTCCGGCAGCGCCGGGTCCTTCACGCCGGTCGAGGCCCACAGCGGGCGCTGGGCGTTCGCGCCGAGCTTGATGAGGTCCTGAGCGCGCTTCTCGGCGAACTTCTGCTCGTAGAGCTCGTAGGCGAGACGCGCGTTGGCGAGCCCGGCCTTGCTCTTGAGGGCTTCGGCCTCGTCGGTGCCGATCGCCGAGAGGCGCTTGTCGGTCTCGGTGTCGACGCGCGACACGAAGAACGAAGCCACCGAGTGGATGCTCGACAGGTCGAAGTCGGCGCTGTGCGCCCGCTCGAGCCCGGTCAGGTATGCGTCGATGACCTCGGCGTAGCGCTCCAGGCTGAAGATCAGGGTGACGTTGACGCTGATGCCCGACGCGATGGCCTCGGTGATGGCCGGCAGACCGGCCTTCGTCGCGGGGATCTTCACGAGGAGGTTCGGGCGGTCGACCTTGGCCCACAGCTGCTTGGCCTGTGCGACAGTTCCCTCCGTGTCGTGCGCGAGGTCGGGGGAGACCTCGATCGAGACGCGTCCGTCGACGTGGCCCGACTTCTCCCACACGGGGCGGAAGACGTCGAGGGCAGCGGCGACATCCTGCGTCGTTGCGGCGAACACGGCCTCTTCCGCGGTGGCGCCGGAGGCGGCCAGCTCGGTGACCTGCGCGTCGTACGACGTGTTGTTCTTGTCGGTGATCGCGTTGGCGAAGATCGTCGGGTTCGTGGTGACGCCGACGACGTTGCGGGTCTCGATCAGCTCGGCGAGGTTGCCGGAGGAGATGCGGGTGCGGGACAGGTCGTCGAGCCAGATGCTGACTCCGGCTGCGGCGAGGTCTGCGGTGGGGGTGCTCATGCGTTCTCCTTGATGGTCTCGCGTGCGGCCGCGATGACGGCCTCGGTGGTGATGCCGAACTTCTGGAACAGGGTCTTGTAGTCGGCGGAGGCGCCGAAGTGGTCGATGCCGACCGAACGCCCGCGGTCGCCGACGATTCCGCGCCAGCTGAGGACGGAACCCGCCTCGACCGAGACGCGGGCCGTGACGGCCTTCGGCAGAACCGACTCGCGGTACGCCTCGTCCTGCTCGTCGAACCACTCGAGCGACGGAGCGGAGACGACGCGGACGTTGATGCCTTCCTCTGCCAGTGCCGCACGGGCGTCGACAGCGAGCTGCACCTCGGAACCCGTCGCGATGACGATCACGTCGGGGGTGCCGTTCGGAGCCTCGGCGAGCACGTATGCGCCCTTCGAGACGCCGTCGGTCGAGGCGAAGACGTCACCGTCTGCGGAACCCTGGCCGCGCTCGAACACCGGGATGTTCTGACGGGTCAGGGCGATGCCTGCAGGCCCTTCGTGGCGGCGCAGGATCTCGAGCCATGCGGCCGAGGTCTCGTTGGCGTCCGCCGGGCGCACCAGGGTGAAGTTGGGGATGGCGCGGAGCGTCGCGATCTGCTCGACCGGCTGGTGGGTCGGGCCGTCTTCGCCGAGGGCGACGGAGTCGTGCGTCCACACGAAGATGCTGGGCACGTTCATCAGCGCGGCCAGACGCACCGGAGGACGCATGTAGTCGCTGAAGATCAGGAACGTGCCGCCGAAGGCGCGCGTCGGGCCATGCAGCACGATGCCGTTGACGATCGCGCCCATGGCGTGCTCGCGGATGCCGAAGTGCAGCACCCGGCCGTAAGGGTCGCCGGACCACTCGTGCGTCGACCACTCCGCCGGGATGAAGGACTTCGCGTCCTTGATCGTGGTGAGGTTCGACTCGGCGAGGTCGGCCGAACCGCCCCACAGCTCGGGCAGCTCGGCGGCGAGGGCGTTGATGACCTGTCCGGACGCCGCGCGGGTCGACACATCCTTGCCGCTCTCGAACACGGGCAGGGCCGACGTGATGTCGGCAGGCAGCTCCTGTGCCTCGAGGCGGTCGAGCAGAGCCTTGCGCTCGGGGTTGGCCGCCGCCCATGCGTCGAACGACTTCTGCCATGCGGCACGGGTCTCGGCGGCGCGGTCCGCGAGGCCGCGGGTGTGCGCGATCACGTCGTCAGCGACGGCGAAGTGCTCGTCGGCGTCGAAGCCGAGGACCTTCTTGGTCGCGGCGAGCTCGTCGCCACCGAGCGCGGAGCCGTGGATCTTGCCGGAGTTCTGCTTGCCCGGCGAGGGCCAGCCGATGATCGTCTTGAGGATGATGAGCGAGGGCTTGGACGTCTCGCCCTTCGCGGCCTCGATGGCGGCGTGCAGCTCGGCGACGTCTTCGACGTACTCGCCCGTCTTCTTCCAGTCGACGGTCTGGACCTGCCAGCCGTATGCCTCGTAGCGCTTCGCGACGTCCTCGGTGAAGGCGACGTTCGTGTCGTCCTCGATGGAGATCTGGTTGGAGTCGTAGATCGCGATGAGGTTGCCGAGCTCCTGGTGACCGGCGAGCGACGACGCCTCGCTGGTGACGCCCTCCTGCAGGTCGCCGTCGCCGGCGATCACATAGACGAAGTGGTCGAACGGGCTCGTTCCCGCTGCGGCCTCGGGGTCGAACAGGCCGCGCTCGTAGCGGGCGGCGTATGCGAAGCCGACGGCGGAGGCGAGACCCTGGCCGAGCGGGCCGGTGGTGATCTCGACGCCCTTGGTGTGGCCGTACTCGGGGTGTCCGGGGGTCAGCGAGCCCCAGGTGCGGAGCGCCTTGAGGTCGTCGAGCTCGAGGCCGAATCCGCCGAGGTAGAGCTGCACGTACTGCGTGAGGGAGGAGTGTCCGACCGAGAGGATGAAGCGGTCACGGCCGAGCCAGTCGGTGTCGGTCGGGTCGTGGCGCAGCACGCGCTGGTAGAGCAGGTAGGCCGCCGGGGCGAGGCTCATCGCGGTGCCGGGGTGTCCGTTGCCGACCTTCTCGACGGCGTCCGCGGCCAGCAGACGAGCGGTGTCCACCGCGCGCCGATCGATTTCTTCCCACTGCAGTTCCGACACGGTGAAGCCCTTCTCAGACAGTTCGAGAGCACCCGGAAAGCAGCATCGATGTCCGCGTCATTACGGAAGGAGAGTGATGTGCACCGGGCACGCGAGTCTTTTCAGCATAGCGCTGTGGTCCGACCCGTTACCTCCCTTTACAACGCGAGGCGGGGCGTGTAATTCCCCGCGCGGGAGATCGATTTCGACCCCGGTGGGACCAGGGTCCAGGACCGGCGGAACGCGGTGTCAGCGCACGGTCTCCGGTGCCCGCAGGCCACCCGGTTCAGCAGCCGGTTCCGTGGGGGTTTTCGGTGCAGGTGTGGGTGATGAGGGCGGTGTGGGCTTCGAGGATGTGGATGGTGTGGGGTGTGCTGGTGGTGGTGAGTTGTTGGGGGAGGGTGGTCCATTCGGTGCCGAGGTTGATGTCGACGGTGTAGGTGGTGGTGAGGGTGGTGGGGTAGTCGCCGGGTTGTGTGTAGGTGTGGCTGGTGGGGGTGGGGGTGAATTGGGGGAGTCCGAGGGTGTGCCAGGTGTGGCCGGGGGTGGTGAGGGTGGCGGTGGTGGTGTCGCCGTAGT
>NZ_JABXGD010000007.1 GCF_022627955.1 Microbacterium sp. C5A9 | reverse complement strand
CACCCCGAAACCCGCCACTATTCGACCAGATCAGAAGCATATTCCGGAACACCAGACCACTGTCCCAGCATCCCGAAAAACACCCCGTAGGCCGTCCCGACGGAGTCAGCTCACCGACACCCTCAGCGGCCCCCGCACGCGCTCCCCCGAAGAAGCGTGCCCCTCACCGGGAGCGCTCGCGTCCGACCCGCTCTCAGTCCGCGAAGGTCGAGCCGTCGATCACGAAGCGGTAGCGCACGTCAGACGCGAGCACACGCTCATATGCCTCGTTGATCTGCGCGGCCGAGATGACCTCGATCTCCGCGGCGATGCCCTTCTCGGCGCAGAAGTCGAGCATCTCCTGCGTCTCGGCGATGCCGCCGATGTTCGAACCGGCGAGCGATCGCCGGCCGCCGATGAGCGACGAGACGTTGACGGCCAGAGGCTCGGCCGGAGCGCCGACGCACACCATCGATCCGCCCACATCGAGCATCCCGAGGTACGCGCGCAGGTCCACGGGAGCGCTGACCGTGTTCAGGATGACGTCGAAGGAGTTCTGCAGCGCGTCGAAGGTTCCGGCATCGCCGGTCGCGAAGTAGTGGTCGGCGCCGAGCCGCAGCCCGTCGTCCTTCTTGTTCAGCGTCTGCGACAGCACCGTCACCTCGGCGCCGAGCGCGTGCGCGATCTGCACTCCCATGTGTCCGAGTCCGCCGAGCCCGACGACGGCCACTCGCGAGCCCGGGCCGACGTTCCAGTGCCGAAGCGGCGAGTACGTGGTGATGCCGGCGCACAGCAGCGGCGCAGCCACATCGAGTGCGAGTGCGTCGGGGATGCGCACGACGAACGACTCGGTCACGACGACCTGCTCCGAGTAGCCGCCCTGCGTGACGCTGCCGTCGCGGTCGATGCTGCCGTACGTGAAGATCGCCCCGTTGGCGCAGAACTGCTCGTCGCCCTGCAGGCAGCTGCGGCACTCGCCGCACGAGTTGACCAGGCATCCGACGCCGACGCGGTCTCCGACGGAGTGCTTCGTGACGTCGTCCCCGACGGCAGCGACGGTTCCGGCGATCTCGTGCCCCGGTGCCAGCGGGTACTGCTGCGGGCCCCACTCGCCGCGCACGGTGTGGATGTCGGAGTGGCAGATGCCGGCGAACGCGATGTCGATCAGGATGTCGTGCGGACCGAGCTCCCGACGCTCGATGACGGTCTTCTCGAGCGGTGCGGCTTCGCTGGGTGCGGCATAGGCGTGAACACGGGTCATCGCGGACTCCTCGGGTCGGTTCGGGTGGGCCAGCTCGACACTACTCGCGCGTCCCTCAGTGCCACCTGACCGCACGACTCGGGCCGGGATCACGCGATCCCGGCCCGAGTTGGAGAAGAGGCGAAAGCGGCGTCAGCGCTTCGACTTCTTCAGCGCCTTCTCCTGCACCGGCGCCTCTCCGGATGCCGCGAGGTCGGCGTAGTACGCGCGAGCCTCATCCTGACGCTGCTTCTCCGCGCCCGAGGCGATCGGCGCACGCACGTGCTCGGGCTCGTACCCGAACGCGTCGACGAGATCGAGGACGTAGGGGCGCAGACGCGCGCACAGACGGTCGATGTAGCTCGAGACGGCGGCCGCCCGCTGCGTGGACAGGCGTCCGTTGATGAGGTGCCACGCCAGGTGCTTCTCGATCAGCTGCAGACCGAAAAGATCACGCAGCCAGGTGAGCACCTTCTTGGTGTCGGGGTCGTCGACGCGACGCACGGCGTCGGTGAACGCCTCCCACTGCAGCAGCTCGCCGTGGGCCCGCGCCGCCTCGATCAGCTCGGCCTGGTTCTCGTTGAAGAGCCGCGCGCCGAGCACCTTGTCCTTGCCTGCGGGCCGGAGACGACCGGCGACATCGGCCACCATCTGCTGCACGCGTTCGGCCAGCAGCTGATGCTGCTGCTCCTCACGGAGTCCGTTCTCGACCGAGCGCGAGACCTGCCCGAGGTCGACGACCGACTGGCCGAACTGACGCAGTCCCGCGCCGTGGAACACCTTGCCCGCGGTCATCCCGACCGCGAACTTCGCCAGCGCCGCAGCATCCTTGCCGGTGAACTGCTTGGCGTAGTCGGTGAGCAGTCGCTTGCCCACGAGCTGCAGCAGCACATTGTTGTCGCCCTCGAACGTCACGTAGATGTCGAGGTCGGCACGGAGCCCGACGAGGCGGTTCTCGAACATGAAGCCGGCCCCGCCGCAGGCCTCGCGCGCCTCCTGCAGCGTGTCGAGCGCGTGCCAGGTCGACAGCGGCTTGAGCGCCGCCGCCAGGGTCTCGAGGTCTTCGCGATCGGCGGGCGTATCGATGCGACCGGAGAACACGCCGTCGAACTTCTGCAGGAACTCGTCGTGCGCGAAGATCTGCGCGTAGGTCGTGGCGAGACGCGGGAACAGTCGGCGCTGGTGCTTGCCGTAGTCGAGCAGCACCACCTCCTGCCCGTCGGCCCCGTCGAACTGGCGACGCTGGGTCGCGTAGGTGATCGCGATCTTGAGACCGAGGGCGGATGCCCACGAGGCGGCGCCGTCGAGCGAGACGCGTCCCTGCACCAGGGTGCCGAGCATCGTGAAGAAACGACGTCCGGGGCTGTCGATCGCGCTCGAGTACGAGCCGTCGGCGGCGACGTCGCCGTAGCGGTTCAGCAGGTTGGTGCGCGGGATGCGCACGTGGTCGAACGACAGCCGACCGTTGTCGATGCCGTTGAGGCCGCCCTTGAGGCCGTCGTCCTCACGACCGATCCCGGGAAGGTCGACGCCGTCCTCTCCGCGCAGCGGCACATAGAAGCAGTGCACACCGTGATTGACGCCGTTCGTGATCAGCTGGGCGAACACGGTCGCCGCGACGCCGTGCAGCGCCGCGTTGCCGAGGTACTCCTTCGTCGCGCCGCGGAACGGCGTGTGGATCACGAACTCCTCGGTCTCGGGGTCGTAGGTCGCCGTGGTCCCCACCGCGGCGACGTCGGAGCCGTGCCCGATCTCGGTCATCGCGAACGCGCCCGGGATCGAGAGGTCCATGACGCCCGGCAGCCACTTCTCGTGGTGCTCGGCCGTGCCCAGCTGCAGGATCGCGGAACCGAAGAGCCCCCACTGCACGCCCGACTTGATCTGCAGGCTCGGGTCCGCGACCACCAGCTCCTCGAAGCCGGCGATGTTCGCACCGTTGTTCTCCTCGCCGCCGAGCGACTTCGGGAACGCGCGGTGCACGGCCTTGTTGTCGACGAGAAGGTGCAGCTGGCTCAGCACGCGCTCGCGATGCTCGTCCTTGCCCAGCGAGTCGTCTCGCCAGAACGCCGAGTCCTTGATGAGCTCGCGCGCTTCACGACGCGTGTCGGCCCAGGTGCCCAGCAGCAGATCGGTGATCCGCTCGACGTCGATCTGCAGTGCAGCATCGGGAGCATGGGGAGAGCCGTGAGCGGGACTCGTCTTCGGACGGACAGCGGCGTCGACCATGTGCATTCCTCTCACAGAGAAGTAGGGATGACCTCATGGTAGGTCTGCCACAACCAGGACGGAACTCGCCTGTGGGCATCCTCCAACTGTATCCGCCCGCGTCGCGGAGCCCGATTGTCGTCAGGCCACAGTCCCCGGTGGCGCCTCGCTTTTCGCCGAGGTCTTGGCGGCGTTCCAGCGTCGCACCGTGCCCGCGCTGAGCCGCGACCAGGTGCGATCGCGGATGAAGATCGAGTCGATCGCGATCATGGTGAGCGAGAACCACGGCAGGCCCATCAGCACGGCGATGCCGATGTGGAACGACAGGATGCCCAGCAGACCGAGCAGTCGGGTGGGACGCGTCAGGAGCATGAGCGGGAACGCCACCTGGAGGATGATCGACCCCCAGCTCGCCACGACCACCATCGGCCCCCACGCCGTCACCAGGTCGCTGAGCACCGGCCAGGTGCCGAAGCGCGCCGTCTGCAGCGGGTTGTAGACCGCGTACCCCTCTTTCCAGGGCTCGCCGCCGGCCTTGTACAGCGCCCCCGAGGCGTACACGAAGCACACCTGCGCGGTGAGCGAGACGAGAGCCAGGTTGTGGAACATGGTGCCCAGCAGCGCGGGCTGGCTGGTCGGCGCGAACCAGTCGCCGCTCTTGGCCCGTCGCTTCGCGTCGAGCGACCACCGGGCAGCGGGGTCTGCGAAGAAGAGCAGCAGCAGTGCGATGCGGAACATGTTGTCGCCCTGGTCGCCGACCATGTCGTTCGCCTCGATGAAGCCGACCCACAGACAGAAGAAGATCGGGAGGACGATCCGGAAGCGCCAGCCCAGCACGAACAGCACCGCGAGCACACCCAGCAGCAGATACAGCGCCGTATAGAGGACGTCGTTGCCCATCGCCGCGTGGAAGGCGCTGAAAATCCAGATCGTGGGAAAGTCGCTGACCGGTTCGGCGAGCTCGCCGTTCCAGGCGGACCCCGAGCCGAACGTGTAGAGACGCGTGGCGAAGTTCGACGCCAGCAGCCCGATCGCGGTGACCCCGAAGAGGATGCGGGTGACCGCCAGGCCGTACAGCGCCTTCTTGCCGTGGAAGAGCCAGTCGCCGACGAACGCAGAGATCCGGTCGATCGCGGAGACGACCATCGCCCACAGCCCGCCGATCATCGACGACACGAAGGTGAGCAGACGGGCGGGGAGAGACACCGGCGTCGCGGAGGGTGCGGTCGGCGACGTCGGGGCGGTCGGCTCCGCAGGAGCGGCGACCGCGCCGGCGTTCTTCGCGGCGTTCTTCGATTCGGTGTCGCCCGCGCGCGAGGCTGCGGTCTTCGTCGGAGCGCTCACGGCTGCGTCCTCTCGAACTGGCTGCGGAAGGTGTTCGCGAAGTTCTCGCGACTCTGCCCTTCCTCTTCTATAGGGGAACGCCATCCCGTGGTCGAGAACGTCGGATCAGGACGCTGTGCTCCCGGGTCGTTCCGCTCCGCGTAGGGCACCACGTTCTGTCGGCTCACCCGGTACTGCACCTTGATGACGGCATCCGCACCCCAGATCGCGTACGCGACCTGCGTGGCGTACGCCGTGGAGAGGTGCTCCTCGGCCATGTACGCCTCGGTCGACGGGTTGTCGCCCTCGAGCTCGTCGAACGAGCGGACCATCCAGTCCTCCCACCCGTCATCCGCGAAGTCGAGCGCGACGACGGCCTGCTGCTGGTCGTTCAGCTTGTTGAAGGCGCCCATCTGCCCGCTGGCGACCTCGCTCGACTGGATGCCGGCGCGGGGCGGGAAGAGGTTGTAGCGGATCATCGAGAGCTCGACGTCGGTCGCGCTGACCCACCCGGTCTCGACCTCCTCGCCGTCCTTCTCGATCACCGCACGGACGTTGAAGTGGTAGTCGCCGTTGATCGGCTCGGGAGCGAACACGCTCCAGGACTGACCGAACATCGGCAGCATGTACCCGGCCAGCGTCTCCTGCGTGGGGATCTCACGCAGCGCGGAGTACGGTGCGATCCACAGGAAGGACGCGCCGATGTGCCACAGGGTCAGCAGGCAGGCCGCGAAGGCGATGAGCTTGACCCACCACGTGGGGTGGGGCCGCGGGGCCGCTGCCGCGGGGGGATTCTCGTCCTGTGCGTCCGGTGACGCCTCGGTCATCGTGCTCATTCCCATACCTTCTCATCACTGAAGGTCGGGACCGCCGCATTGACGGCCCCGACCTCTCAGCGTTTCCTACTCGGTGCTCACTCCGTGTCGACGAGCGGACGTCGAGTGCGCGCGACCCGCATCGCACCCAGACCGAACATCAGCAGCAGCGCCGCCAGTGCGATCCATCCGCCCTGCACCTCTCCACCGGTGGTGGCGAGGCCGGTCGCGACGACCTTGAACGTCGTGGCGATGCTGCCGGACGTCGGTCCGGTGAGCGTCACGGTGTGCGTTCCGAGGTCGTAGTCGGCCGGGATCGTCCAGGTGAAGGTGACCGTGCCCTGCGCGTTCGCCACCTGGGTGCCGAGCGCGAGCGGGTCGGAGGTCATCACACCGGTGACCACCTCGCCCGGCCGGAAGCCGGTGCCGATCGCGGTCTGCTTCTCGCCGCGCTCGAGCACGGGGACCAGGACGCGGATGCCGAGCTGCTGCCCCGGGTCGGCGCCGGCGTCCGCGGATGCGGATGCCTCAGCCGTCGCGGAGGACGATGCCTCGGCCGCGGCTTCCGCCGAGGCGTCCGCAGCCGCCGTCGCGGAGGCGGTCGCCGACGCCGAGGCGTTGGCGGCCGCTGCCGCGGAGGCGTTCGGGTCGGCATCGGCCGACGCCGACGAATCCGCCGCGCTGGTCGAGGTCGCATCGTTCTGAGCCGCCGCCTGCGCCGCAGCCGCCGCAGCCGCCGAGGCGTTCGCCTCGGACGTCGCGGTCGACGAGGCGTCCGTGGATGCATCGTCGGTCGCGGCCGCCTGGGCTGCCGCGTTCGCCGTGACATCCGCCGCAGCCGAGGCCGAGCTGGTCGCGTCGGCGAGTGCCGCAGACTCCGCCGCGGCCTGGGCCGAGGCGTTGCTGTCGTCATCCGCCTGCGCCGAAGCCGCCGCCGACGCCGAGGCGTTGGTGTTCGCCTGCGCCGTCGCCGCCGCCTCGCTGGAGGCATCCGTCGACGAGTTCGCGATCGCTGCCGCATCCGCCGCCGACGAGGCGTTCGCATTCGCGACCGCCGAGGCCTGAGCCGCCGTGTCGTCGGATGCGTCCGCCTGCGCGGCCGCCTGAGCAGCCACTGCCGCGTTGGCGTTCGCTGCCGAGGTGGCGTCGGCCGTGGCCGCCGCCGAGGAGGTGGCGGTGGCTGCGGACTGCGCCGCGGCTTCTGCCGAGGGATCGGCGGCTGCCGAGCCCTCCGACGTCGCGTCGGCGAAGGCCGCTGCCTGCGCAGAGGCTTCGGCGACTGCCGCGGTGGTGGCGTCGGCGTTCGCGGAGGCGGAGGCCGAGGCCGCCGCGTTGGCGTTCGTCGATGCGTCCGCCGAGGCGTCGTCGCTCGCGTTCGCCACGGCTGCAGCCTGCGCTGCGGTCGAGGAGTTCGCGTCGGCGACGGCCGAGGCCGAGGCGTTCGTGTCATCCGAGGCGTCCGCCTGCGCCGCCGCCTGAGCGGCTGCCGCAGCCTGTGCGTTCGCGTCCGACGTCGAGGTCGTCGATGCGTCGGACGAGGCCGCAGCCTCAGCCGCCGCCTCAGCCGCCGACTCCGCGCTCGCATCGGCCGCAGCCGAGGCGGTCGACGTGGCGTCGGCGAAGGCCGCAGCCTCAGCCGCCGCCTGAGCGGACGGGTCGCCGTCTGCGGTGGCGTCTGCCGACGCGGATGCCGAGGCCGCCGCGTTCGTGCTGGACGAGGCCTCCGAGGACGCATCCGTGGACGAATCGCTCGTCGCCGCCGACTGCGACGAGGCGGCGGAGTTCGCGTCCGCAGCCGTCGACGCCGAGGCGTTCGCGTCATCCGACGCATCAGCCTGCGCCGCAGCCTGCGCCGCGACCGCCGCCGAGGCGTTCACGTCGGTGGTCGCATCGGCAGAGACCGCGCTCGAGGCGTCCGGCGTCGCCGCCGCCTCTGCCGCCGCCGTCGCGTCAGCGGTGGCCGCAGCCGATGCGCTCGACGTCGCGTCGGCGAGTGCGGCAGCTTCTGCCGCCGCCTGAGCGGAGGGGTCGCCGTCTGCGGTCGCGTCTGCCGATGCGGATGCCGAGGCCGCCGCGTTCGTGTTGACGTCGCCCGGGTCACCCGCCGTCACCTCGGTGGTGTCGGTCGCGGTGATCGCGCCTGCCGTCGCCGTGATCGTGTAGCCGGTGGCCGGCGTCGCATCCGCGGGCACGGCGTAGACCGTCGCGAAGGCTCCGAAGCCATCCGTCGTCACATCGACCGGGCCGCCGACGTCTGCGCCACCGCCGGGGGCGGTCAGCTGCAGCGTCACCGTGGTGTTGATCGGCCAGCCCGATCCCGTCACCGACAGGTTCGTGCCCGCCGGGACGGAATCAGCCGCGTCCACGACGACCGCGGCCGCCGTGACCTCGGTGGTGTCTGTCGCCGTCTGCGCGCCCGCCGAAGCCGTCACGGTGTAGCCCGTGCCCGCCGGCGTTCCGGCCGGGACCGGGTAGTCCAGCGTGAACGCGCCGAGCGCACCGGTCGTCACGGTCTCGGGGCCGCCGATGTTCGCGCCACCCCCTGGTGCCGTGAGCTGCACGGTGATCAGCGTGTTCGCCGGCCAGCCGGCACCCGTCACCGTCAGATCGGTGCCCGCCTCGACGGTGTCCGCGGCGTCCACTGTCGCGGCTGCCGTGATCTCGGTCGTGTCGGTCGCGGTCTGCGTTCCGGCCGTGGCGGTCACGGTGTAACCCGTGCCCGGCTCGGCGTCCGCAGGAACCGGGTAGTTCAGCGTGAAGCCACCCGATCCGTCGGTCGTGACCGTCTCAGGGCCACCGACCGCTCCACCACCGGGCGCCGTCAGCTGCACCGTGATCTCCGTGTTCGCGGGCCAGTTCGCACCCGTGATCGGCAGAGGCGTGCCCGCCTGAGCCGTGTCCGCGGCATCCACTGTCGCGGCCGCCGTGATCTCGGTCGTGTCGATCGCCGACTGCGCACCGGCCGTGGCGGTCACGGTGTAACCCGTGCCCGGCTCGGCGTCCGCAGGAACCGGGTAGTTCAGCGTGAAGCCACCCGATCCGTCGGTCGTGACCGTCTCAGGACCGCCGACCGCTCCACCACCGGGCGCCGTCAGCTGCACCGTGATCTCCGTGTTCGCGGGCCAGTTCGCACCCGTGATCGGCAGAGGCGTGCCCGCCTGAGCCGTGTCCGCGGCATCCACTGTCGCGGCCGCCGTGATCTCGGTCGTGTCGATCGCCGACTGCGCACCGGCCGTCGCCGTGACGACGTAGCCGGTTCCCGCGACCGCGGATGCGGGCACCGGGTAGTCGAACGTGAAGGCACCGGCGGCGTCGGTCGTGACCGTCTCAGGTCCGCCGACGTTCTCGCCGGTACCGGGAGCGGTCAGCTGCAGCGTGATCTCGGTGTTGGCCGGCCACGTGTTGCCGCTGATCGCCAGATCCGTGCCGGCCTGGGCCGAGTCGGCGGCATCCACCACAGGCACCGGCGCAGCCGTCACCTCGGTCGTGTCAGTCGCCGTCTGCGGACCCACATTCGCGGTCACGGTGTAACCGGTCGCAGCGGGGGTACCTGCGGGAACCGGGTAGTCGAGGGTGAACACGCCCGTGCCGTCGGTCGTCGCCGTCTCCGGCCCTCCGATCGCACCGCCACCGGGCGCCGTCAGCTGCACCGTGACGACGGTGTTCGCCGGCCAGTTCGACCCGGTCACAGCCAGGTCGGTGCCCGCCTGCACTGCAGGCGCCGCATCGATCGTCGCGGCTGCCGTGATCTCGGTCGTGTCGGTCGCGGTCTGCGTTCCGGCCGTGGCGGTCACGGTGTAACCCGTGCCCGGCTCGGCATCCGCAGGAACCGGGTAGTTCAGCGTGAAGCCGCCCGATCCGTCGGTCGTGACCGTCTCAGGGCCGCCGACCGCTCCACCGCCGGGCGCGGTCAGCTGGACCGTGATCTCCGTGTTCGCGGGCCAGTTGGCACCCGTGATCGGCAGATCAGTGCCGGCCTGAGCCGTGTCCGCCGCATCCACCGCGACTGCGGGCGTCACCTCGGTCGTGTCGATCGCCGACTGCGCACCGGCCGTCGCCGTGACCACGTACCCGGCACCCGGCACCGCGGATGCGGGCACGGGATAGTCGGTCGTGAAAGCACCGGCGCCGTCGGTCGTCACGGTGATGGGACCGCCGACATCTTCACCGGTACCGGGAGCCGTCAGCTGCAGCGTGATGTCCGTGTCTGCGGGCCAGGTGTTGCCGCTGATCGCGAGATCCGTGCCGGCCTGCACCGTCGCGGCCGCGTCGACGACCGGCACCGGGGCCGCCGTCACCTCGGTCTCATCGGCGGCTGTCTGCGCACCGGCCGTGGCGGTCACGAGGTACCCCTCGGCGGCGGGAGTTCCCGCAGGCACCGGGTAGGCGAGTGTGAAGACGCCGAACTCATCGGTCGTGGCCGTCTCCGGCCCGCCGATCGCCGCGCCACCAGGAGCGGTCAGCTGCACCGACACCGAGGTGTTGGCAGGCCAGTTCGCGCCGGTCACCGCGAGGTCGGTGCCCTGCTGCACGGCGGGTGCGGCATCGATCGTCGCAGCGGCCGTGACCTCCGTCGTGTCGGTCGCCGTGATCGCGCCGGCCGTCGCCGTCACGGTGTAGCCCGCACCCGGAGTCGTCACCGCGGGGATGAAGAAGTCCGTCGTGAACGCTCCGTTGACGTCGGTCGTCACGACGACGGGGTCGTTGACGGGCGCTCCACCCGGAGCCGTGACCGCGATCGAGACGTCGGTCTCTGCCGGCCACCCCGACCCGGTGACGGGCAGGCTCGTGCCCGCCGGAACCGTGTCTGCCGCGTCGACGGCAGCGACTGCCGCGGCGGCCGACTTGACGGTCGAGGACCCCAGGTCGAGCTCGACCCCGCCACCGACCGCTGGCAGCAGGTTGATGCCCAGGGCGCGGACCGTGAAGCTGTCGCCGGCGATGTCGCCCGGCTCGTCCTGCTGGTTGATCGTGATGGTCGCGACGCCCGACAGCACACCCTGGAGAACCGGGTCGAGGCCCGCCAGGAGCGGTCCGGTGATCCCGGCGAGCGTGGTCTGCAACCCGGGGACGACGCTGTTGAGCGCGGTCGTCACGAGCGGCGCGGTCACGGTCGCCAGCGTGCTGGTCAGCAGAGCGACCACAGGTGCGGTGAGCAGCGAGAGGTTGAGTCCGGCGAGAGTGATGTTCGGCGTCACCGTCGGCTGCGCGCCGATGCCGGCGAACTGCGCCAGCGACCCGGCGACGGTGATGTCACCCGTCGCGAGGCTGATCTCGGGAGTGAGCGGCGGGATGGCCGGCGTGTACAGCTGGATGTTCACCCGCAGCTGCACTTGCAGTGCGTTGATCGTCGTCGTGAGGATCGACGACAGCTTGCCGTTCAGGCTGTCGGGGTGGGTGCCGGTCAGTGCCGAGGTGACACCCTGCTGGATCGCGGCGATGGTCGCGGCGGACAGCACCGGCGTGTTCGCCGGCAGGTTGTTGAGATCGGCGCCCTGCCCCGTCTCGACGAGGATCTGGGCGAGGTTCGCGGAGATCGTGCCGGTCTCGAGGTCGACCAGAACGGATCCGGTCGTGTTCTGGACCGGCTCGTTCAGCACCTCGTTCGCGACGGTCTGCCCGACCGTGTCGAGCCCGACGATGGTCGAGGTCACACCGGTGGAACGCACCTGCGCGACGATCGCGTTGATGCCGTTGAGCGTGCTCGAGATCGAGTTGGTGAGCGTGCTCAGCGCTCCCCCGGGGCCGACCAGGTCGCTCACGGGAGTGAGTGCACCCTGCACCGTGGTGTCGAGAGTGTCGGCGAGCTCGTCGAGGAGCTGGCTGTGCAGATCGACGCCGAGATCCGCCACGCGGTACTCGGACGAGACGACGTCTTCCGTGGATTCGGCGCGCGATGCGAGCGCGCCGATGCTCACGGATGCCTCGTCGATGATGCCGTCGGTCACGCCGGTGAGACCGAGCTGCGAGAGCAGACCGGTCAGTTCGAGGGAGCCGGGGTTGCTGCTGCCGTCGATCGCGCCGGCATCGATCGCGCCACCCGACGTGATCGTTCCGGACGACGCGATCGACTGCGTCTGGGTCGGCGAGGAGCTGTAGCTCTGGGTCGCGCCGAGGTCACCGAGCTGCAGGAGGCCGGGAGTCGTCCCGTCGGTCAGGAGCGGGAGATTCACCGCACCGACCTGGATCCCCAGCGTCTCGAGAACGGCGACGTCGAGGCCGCCGAGTTCGGGTCCGGCAGCAGCCGGGTTGGACGTGAGCGTGTGCCCGAGCGATGCGACGTCGATCCCCCCGAGCAGCGGCGCAGGCAGCTGGATGATCTGCCCCTGCGCGACTGACGGATCGTTCGGATTCGCCGCATCGAGCGCATTCGCCGCCGATGGGATCAATGCACTCGTAAGGACGACCGCGGCTGCCGTAACGCCCGCGATTCCCCCTCCGATGGCTCTGCGCGTGCGCAGAGTCTTCCCCTCCATGTTGCCCATTCGCCTCTCCCGTGATGCAGATAATCCGCGTCATAGGCCCTCCCCAGGTGTCGACGACTTCATCGACAGAGCGCATGTGGGGGACAGTATTGCCGTTTTTCACGGCTCAAGTCCAGGTTTTGTCTTAAGTGCAGGCGTAACAGAACGACTATTTGAGACAATCTGCAATCTGACTGTCCGTTCAATCAACTTAACGTCGAGTTGAATGCGCGTTCAGCCGACAGAATGCTCAGGATGATGTCGCCGTCGCTCGTCGGCGTGTCGCGCATCGCCCGTCGTGCGCGACCGGCAGCGGCGAGGGCCTCCGACGGGGTGCCCGCACACGCCGAACGCCCCGCAGGAGTGAACCTGCGGGGCGTTCGGCGGAGGGGTCGGGCGGGCGGCCCGACGCGCGCTAGAGCGTGAGGCCGTGCCCGAACCGGAAGAGCGGATCGGCGGTGTCGAACGGCACGTCCGGGCGCGACGCCTCGACCGCGGCCATGGATCGCGGAAGGTCGAACGGCAGCCGGCCTCCCCCGCTCGCACGACCGCTGAGGACGTCGAGCAAGGCCGACCCAGACGCACCCCAGTTGACCGTGACCGCCGCCGCGACGTCGGTGATGGGCTCGAGGATCGGCGGGCGATCGGCCAGGACATCGACGACCGTGGGCACGGCGTCGGCGACCTCGCGCACGTGTGCGACGACCTCGGCGGGGAAGTCGAGGGAACCCGCGTGGAAGAAGTTCTCGAAGGCCGTCTCCCGCTGCTCGAACGGCGCATGCAGGCGGAGGATCGCGAGGTCGGCCTCGGCCGGAGTGGCGACGACCTCACCGTACGCGGAGGCGGTCTCGGCGTCGATGCCTTCGACGTAGAGCTTCGTCGCGGCTGCGAACGGCAGGGCGTGGTCGTTCGTCAGGACGGTGATCGATGCGCGCTGCGCCTGCTCGCCCGCGGCGCGGAAGTCGGCGCGACCCACCACGTCGTCTGCGGCGTCCTCATCGACGAACGGGTTCTCGAAGAGCCCCAGCTCGAACTTCTCGCGCAGGATGCGTCGCGCCGAGACGTCGAGGCGCGCCTCCGAGATCGAGCCGTCGGCGACGAGTTCGAGGAGCAGCTCGGGGCAGTCCTCGCCGCCGAACTGGTCGGCTCCCGCGTCGAGCACCTTGCGCATCCGCTCACGAGGGCTCAGGTCCTCGACACCCCACGCCCGCGCCGGAAACGGCTGGCCGAAGATCTTCGCGTCGTTGATCAGGCCCCAGTCCGCGCACACGAGGCCGTCGAAGCCGAAGCGCTCGCGCAGCAGACCCGTGATGACCGACCTGTTGAACCCGAAGCCGACCTCCTCGTGGTCGGTGCCGACGGGCATGCCGTAGTACGGCATCATCTGGCGCGTTCCCGCCGCGATGGCGTCTTCGAACGGCTTCAGGTGCAGCTCGAACTGCCCGCCCGGATACACCTGTTCGCGGCCGTAGGCGAAGTGCGGGTCCTCGCCGTCCTTCTGCGGTCCGCCACCGGGGAAGTGCTTCGTCATGGTCGAGACCGAGCCCGGCCCGAACGAGGCGCCCTGGAACCCTCGGATATATGCCGATCCGAGAATGCCGGCGAGTTCGGCGTCTTCTCCGAACGTCGCAGTCTGTCGCGCCCAGCGGGGTTCGGTCGCCAGATCGACCTGCGGATGCAGGGCCACGCGGAGGCCGACAGCCGTATATTCCTGTCGGGCGATATCTGCGAACCGCTCGACCAGATCGGGATCGCGCGTGGCTGCGAGGCCGAGCGTCTCGGGCCACTGCGAGAAGGGCCCTGCGAGGATCGACGCCCCGGGATTCTCGCTGAACGAGTGCCGAGGATCGGTCGACAGCGTCACCGGGATCCCCAGGCGCGTGGACGCGGCGAGCCGCTGCAGTGCGTTCTGCCACGCGGCGATCTCGCGCCCCGTCGGGGCGGCGCCCAGAAGATTGAAGTGCGTCATCTTCTTCACGTCGACGAACTCGCGGGCACTCGGCGTGGCGAAGGTCGGGTCCTGCTCGTCGAGATCGCCGATCGCGATCATCGTGTGGAAGAAGAGTCCCGCCTTCTCCTCGATCGTCATCTCGTCGAGAAGCAGCTGCACCCGCTCGTCGACGGGGAGCTCCGCATCGAGCCAGGGCCGCTCGGACACCTGATCGACGGTCGTCGTGTCGGCCATGGTCACTTGACTCCCTTGATGCGATAGACGAGGACGGCACCCGCGAGCGCGACCAGCGCGCCGAAGAGATACCAGGTGGTGTAGCCACCGAGCGGTGTGGCGGCGCCGATCGCGATGATGCTCGGCGCGATGGCCGGAGCGATCGACTGCGGCAGCGCATTGGCCATGTTCAGGACACCGAGGTCCTTGGCGACGTCGTCGGGGTTGGGGAGCACTTCGGTGGCGAGAGCGAGGTCGACCGACAGGAACGACCCTGCACCGAGGCCGATGATCGTCTGGGCGACGATCACGACGGCGATGCTCGGCGCGACCGCCAGCAGCACGAGGCCGACGACCATGATGAGTCCTGCGATCGCGACGAAGGGGCGGCGCTTGCCGATCCTGTCGGAGAGGAACCCACCCACGGGCGCGGAGATCGCCATGGCGGCCATCGAGGCGAGGTTGGAGATCAGGATCGTGCTCACCGCTCCCTGCTCGTCGAGACCGAACCTGGTCACCAGGTACAGCGGCAGGAACGTGGCGATGCCGGCGTAGCCGAACATGACGAAGAACTTGGTCAGCCACGTCCACCCGAAGTCCGGGTGCTTGCGCGGGTTGAACACGAACGAGCCGAAGAAGGTGCCGACAGTGAAGCGCGTGGCGGGCTTCTCGGTCAGACGACGGTCCTTGAGCGTCAGCACGAAGATGACCACGACGATCAGGGCGATCACGCCGGGGACGACGAATCTCTCGACGTCGCCGGGCAGGAAGTTCACGATGAAGCTGCCCGCGAGGATGCCGATCGGCATCGTGATTCCGACGATGCCCGAGACCTTGCCCCGGTTCTCGACCGGCACCTGATCGGGAAGCGTCGCGTTGGCCGCGGCGAGCACCGCGTTCATCGACGCCTGCACGAGGCACCAGGCGAGCAGCACCACGAGCACCGAGGTGGCCACGCCGATGACGACGAAACCGCCGAGTCCGACGATCGCGCCGCCGAGGATCCACGGACGCCGCATGCCCCACTTCGAGGTCGTCCGGTCGGAGAGACGCCCGACCAGCGGGTTGGCGATCAGGGCGAAGGCGGCGCCGACGCCCATGACGAGTCCGAGACTGCCCTCGGTGTTCACGGGGTCGAGTCGCTGGATCTTGAACGCCATCGACACCATGACCGGGGTGAGCAGCGCCAGGTAGACACCGAAGTTCACGGCGGCGAGTCCCGGTGCGTAGCTGCGCGGCGTCGTGACCGGCGTGGTGCCGGGGGCTTTGAAGCCGGTCGTTCCGACGGCGGCCGCAGTCGCGGCCGATGACAGCTCTGTCATGAAGGGGTCCTCTCGAGCACAGGTGCGCCGATCCTCCGCGAGCGGCGTCGAGACGACGATACACCAAATTCGACCGATTGGTAACCGAATGCCGACCGAGTGGTAATGAGCGAGAATGAGGGGGAAGGGGTGACGATGATGACGATGGCGACGACGGGCTCGCGTCAGGCACGCGCGGCGGCGACGCGCGCGAGGATCGTCGATGCCGCCCGCACGCTCTTCGTCTCGAACGGCTACCGGGCGACATCCCTGAGGGACATCGCCGCGGCGGCATCCGTGAGCCACCCCGGGCTGCTCGGTCACTTCTCGTCGAAGGACGACCTGCTGGCCGAGGTCGTCGCCGACTTCGAGGACGACAACGAGAAGGCCTTCGATCTGATCGCCGCGGCCGCCGAGCCCGGCGAACTGATCTTCGCCGCGGTCGCCCGGCGCAACGCCGTCACCCCGGGGTACATCGAGCTGTTCGCGGCGCTCACCGGCGAGGCATCCGCCAGTGAGCATCCGGCACACCAGCGCATGCGCGAGCGGTACTCGCGCCTGCGCGCGATGACGTCAGAGGTGCTCGAGGATGCGGCGCTGCACGGCACGATCGACGCGGATCGCGACGTGGACGACGAGACCGTGCGACACATGGCCGGGTGGGACGGAGTCCAGCTGATCGCGCAGTATCTGCCCGAGCGCGTCGACGTGGTCCGGATGCTCGAGGAACGCGAGGCGCTGTGGGCACTTCCGTTCGGCTGGCGCGATCCCTCGGAACCGCCCGTCTCCGCGGAGGTGGCCGGTCCGCTGCCCGCGCTCACCGAGACCACGGTCGGGGGCCTTCCGGAGATGGACCCCGGCTATGCCGTGGGACGACGTCGCCGCGCCCAGATCCTGGTCGATGCCACCCGACTCTTCTCGCGCACGGGATACGGCGACACCAGTCTGCGTGACATCGCCGAGGCGGTCGGGGTGTCGAAGTCGACCCTGCTCCACCACTACGCCTCGAAGGAGCAGCTGCTCAGCGCCGTGCTCTCGGAGCGCGATCGCTCGATCCAGGTGCGCACCTCCGCCGACCAGCACGTGCGCGCGGGAGAAGCGCTGCGTGCGACCCCCGAGGGAGCCCGCGTGAACGCGCAGGACGAGCCGGGGCTCATCGAGGTGTACGCGGTGCTGTCGTGCGAGGCCGTGCCGTCGTCACACCCCGCGCACGGCTACTTCGCCGAACGCTTCCGTCGGGTCATCGACCATTTCGCCGAGCTGTTCCGACTCGCGCAGATCGACGGAGATCTTCCCGCGCATCGCGATCCGGAGCACGAGGCGATCTGGCTGCTCGCGCTGTGGGACGGTCTGCAGTACCAGTGGCTCTACGACCGCAGCGCGGTCGACGTCGCCGCGTACCTGCGCTCGCACCTGGACGACGTGCTCCCACCGCGCTGATCGCAGGCGTCGGGACCCGCAGCTCAGGCGGCCGCGATGACGGCGAGAACGCGTTCGCCGTAGGCATCACGCTTCTTGGCGCCGATGCCGGTGATGCCGTCGAGGTCACCGAGAGACGCGGGTCGGTGCTCGGCGAGCGCACGCAGCGTGGCATCTCCGAAGACGATGTATGCCGGGACGCCCTGCTCCTTCGCCGTCTCGGCTCTCCAGGCCCGCAGAGCCTCGAACAGGCCGCGGTCGGCGGCATCCAGCGCATCCGCCGCGCTCGCCTTGCGCCCGCGAGGCGCGGATGCGGGACGCCCGATCGTGTCCTTGCGCAGCGGCACCGGGGTCTCGCCCTTCAGCACTCCCCCGGCCTGCTCACCCGGAGCGAGCGTGCCGTAGTCGCCCTGCGCCACGATGATGCCGCGCGCGAGCAGCTGCCGCACCACGCTGCGCCAGTCCTGGTCGGACAGGTCCGCGCCGATGCCGTAGGTCGCGATCTTCTCGTGCCCCTGCTGGCGGATGCGCTCGGTCGAGGCGCCGCGGAGGATGTCGATGAGATGGCCGGCGCCGAACGACTGGTTGCGCTCCCGCTTGAGGCGCACGATGGTCGACAGCAGCTTCTGCGCGGGCACCAGCCCGTCGAACGTCTCGGGGCTCTCGAGACAGGTGTCGCAGTTGCCGCACGGCTGCGATTCCTGACCGAAGTAGCCGAGCAGGTTCTGCCGACGGCACTCGACCGTCTCGCACAGCGCGAGCATCGCGTCGAGGTGCTGGCCCAGGCGCATCTTGAACGTGCGATCGCCCGGACTCTGGTCGATCATGCGGCGCTGCTGCACCACGTCGCCCAGCCCGTACGCCATCCACGCGATCGACGGCTCGCCGTCGCGACCCGCGCGACCGGTCTCCTGGTAGTAGCCCTCGACGGACTTCGGCAGGTCGATGTGCGCGACGAAGCGGACGTCGGGCTTGTCGATGCCCATGCCGAAGGCGATCGTCGCGACCATCACCACGCCGTCTTCGCGCAGGAAGCGCGACTGGTTCGCCGCCCGCACCTCGGCGGGAAGACCCGCGTGGTACGGCAGCGCGTCGAATCCCTGCGCGGCGAGATACGTGGCGGTCTGCTCGACCGACTTGCGGCTGAGCGCGTAGACGATGCCGACAGAGCCCTCCGGCTGCGCGCGGATGAAGGAGACCAGCTGCTTGCGCGGGTCGACCTTCGGCACGATGCGGTACTGGATGTTGGGGCGATCGAAGCTCGCGACATAGTGCTGCGCGTCGTCGAGGCGCAGGCGCTCGGTGAGCTCCCGGTGCGTCGCGCGGGTGGCGGTCGCGGTGAGCGCCATGCGCGGCACGCCGGGGAACCGCTCGCCGAGGTCGCCCAGTGCGAGGTAGTCGGGACGGAAGTCGTGGCCCCACTGCGACACGCAGTGGGCCTCGTCGATCGCGATGACGCTGAGGGTTCCGCGCTGCAGCAGAGCCGTCGTCTGCGGCGACGACAGGCGCTCGGGAGCGACGTAGATGAGATCGAGCTCGCCGGCGACGTAGGCCCGCTCGACCTCGCGACGCTCGTCGATCGACTGGGTGGAGTTCAGGTACGCGGCGCTCACGCCGTTGGCGCGCAGGGCGTCGACCTGATCGTGCATGAGCGCGATCAGCGGGCTGATCACGAGGCCCGTGCCCTCGCGCACGAGTGCGGGCACCTGGTACGTGACGCTCTTGCCCCCGCCGGTCGGCATGAGCACGACCGCATCGCCGCCGCCGATGACGTGCTCGACGATCGCCGCCTGGTCGCCGCGGAACGCGTCGTACCCGAAGACCGTGTGCAGCGCCTCGGCCGCCGACGGGTATCTCGCGGGGGCGGCGCGGCGCACGGCCGGAGCTGTTGCGGTCGCCGCCGAGGTCACCGGTGTCGCAGGTCCGGGGCCCCAGTCGAGCGGAGGCTCATAGCCCGGCCCCTGCGGCTCCCAGTCCATCGGCTCGGGCGGCTCGGAGGGCTCCCATCCGGCTCCGTCCCAGGGCTCGTCTGCGTACGGCAGATCCTCGTACGGGTCACGGGGAGTCTGCGGCATCCCTCCAGCGTAACGACCCCCACCGACGCCGGCCCGCCCTTCCACAGATCGGCGGGCGTAGGTTGGACGCACACGCCCGAAGGAGCCTCCGATGACCGATATCACCGTCACCCGCAACGACGACGAGTCCCGCTACGAGATCCGCACCGACGGCACGCTCGCCGGCTATGCCGAGTTCCAGCTGCGCCCCGGGGCGATCCGCTTCATCCACACCGAGCTCGACCCCGCGTTCCAGGGGCAGGGCCTGGCCGGCATCCTCGCCGAGCGCGCGCTGACGGACGCCTCGGCATCCGGCGACGCGATCGTGCCGCTGTGCCCGTACATCGCGAAGTACCTCACGACCCACGAGATCCCCGGTGCCGAGATCCGGTGGCCGAAGCGCCCGGGCGACGCGCCGACGGAGGCATGATGATCGGCGAACGCCGCATCGTGCTCGAGCCGCGCGAGGTTCCCCTCGGCGGCGTGCGCGGCATGAACGTCCTCCGCGTGCTGCCGCATCGCAACCTGCCGACGATCGGCGCCTGGTGCTTCCTCGACCGCTTCGGCCCGGCGGACACACGGATGCGCGTCGAGCCGCACCCGCACATCGGTCTGCAGACGGTCACCTGGCCACTTGTCGGCGAGATCCGCCATCGCGACTCGCTCGGCAGCGACGCCGACCTGCGCCGCGGTCAGCTGAACCTGATGACGGCCGGCAACGGCATCTCGCACTCGGAGTACTCGATCGGCGAGGACCCGATCCCCCTCGACGCCCTGCAGTTCTGGGTGGTGCTGCCCGACGGCGCACGCCAGGGGCCCGGAGGGTTCGAGCGCCACACCGACCTCCCCCACGTGTCGCTGACGGCCGACGAGGGGGCGGATGCCACGGCCACCGTCGTGCTCGGAGAGTTCGCCGGCACCGTGTCGCCGGCGACCGTGCACACACCGATCGTCGGCGCGGAGATCGTCGTCCCCGCGGGAACGCGCGTGCGCCTGCCGCTGCGCGCCGAGTGGGAGCACGCGATCATGCTCGTCGAGGGTGACGCGACCGTGTCGACCCATGCGCCAGCACAGAACGACATGCTCTACCTCGGCGATTCGCGGGATGCCGTCGAGGTGACGAGTTCTCAGGGAGCCCTGCTCTTCCTCGTCGGCGGAGAGCCGTTCGAGGACGAGATCGTCATGTGGTGGAACTTCGCCGGCCGCACCCACGAGGAGATCGTGGACGCCCGCACCGAGTGGGAGGCCGCATCCGACCGCTTCGGTGTCGTCGACGGCCACGATGTGCGCATCCCCGCGCCGCCGCTGCCCGACGTGCGTCTGATGCCGCGCGGCAGGAAGATCTGACCCGGCCTTCCCCCGGTCGTCGAGCGAGGGCGACGGAGTCGACCGAGACGACACGCGGCGGGCCTGTCCTGCTGACCCACCGCGTGTCGTCTCGCTGCTCCGCTGCTCGCTCGACGACCTGAGCGGCGCACTGATCGTTACGGAGCGTCGACCGTGACGATCGTGCGCACGTCGGACTCGCCGTACTGCACGAGCCCGAGGTAGCGGGTGCCGGGGGTGAGACCGGTCCAGCTGAGCTCGTAGCTCGTCGCCTCGCCGCGCACGGCGGGCAGCGGGTTCGGGTCGGCGGCGAGCGCACCCTCGCCCTCGGGCTGCACGGCGGCGTAGGTCATGTCCCACGTCATCGGCGCCGAGGTCGAGTAGACGTTCGCGACCACCAGATAGGTGCCGGCCGTGGGCGCCGGGAGCGTGACCTGCTCGTCGGCCGAACCCGTCGCCGACTGCCAGCGCTCGTAGTAGCGCGGGTCGTCGGGGCTCACGACCCGGTAGACCGTGAGGTCGAGGTCGCTTCCGGTGTCATCCGACGAGTCGAGGTCGAAGCGCGCGAGCGTGGTGCCCTCCGGCACGTCCACGATCCACGACACGTCCTTGTTCTCGTCGCCCGACGCCTCGTCGCCCGAGTGCTCCGCGACACGACCGTCGGGGTCCTCGAGCAGCGCGAACGGCGTCAGCCCCGACACTCGGAGCGCCAGGTCCCCGTCGACCCCCGGCGTGATCTCGACCGTCGTCGCGCCGTCGACACCCGTGCCCGAGGCCTCTGCCGGAGCATCCGCCGTGACCGGGAACACCGCGATCGGCGACCGCACCGTGTTCTTCTTGCTCGTCCATGTCAGCGATCCGGTCGCCCACTGCTCGACCGGTGCGCTCTGGTTGTCGAAGGTGACCGTGTAGGTCGCCGTCTGACCGGGCCTGTCGAACTTCAGCGTCGACGGCTCGACCGTCACGTCGACCCCTGGCAGGTCGGCGGATGCCGTGAACGTGCCCTTCTCGGTGGCGGTCACGGTGCGGGTGACGGTCTGCGCGCTCGCGAGCGACCCGATCGAGAACGAGGCGATGTTGAGATCGCTGCCGTCGATCGGCTCGACCCCGTCGAACTCCGCCAGCCCCTTGCCCTCGAGGAACGCCGCCCAGTCGGGCACGTCGTTCAGGTAGAGCAGCCCGGGGGTGAACAGGCGCTTCGGATCGACCTGCCCCGCACCCTGCTGGAACGGGTCGGTGTTCTTCGACCCGTCGGGGTTCACGGTGTCGTACGCGGTGGTCATCATCGCGGACTTGATCTCCGCGGGCTTGGCGTTCGGACGCTCACCGAGGTAGAGCGCGGCGAGACCCGCGATGTGCGGCGACGACATCGACGTGCCCGAGAGGATGCCGAAGGTCGGCTCCTCGCCCGGGGCGTTCTGCGTCGCCGCGAGGATCGCAACGCCGGGAGCGGCGATGTCCGGCTTCATGACGTCGCTGCCGTCGGCGAGCATCGGTCCGCGGCTGGAGAAGCCGGCGATCTGCGGCACCGGGGTCACGACACCGGTGGTGTTCTCGCCGACGAGGGTGATCGGTCGGTCGGTGCCGCCCTGCACGTAGGCCAGCACGGCCGCGCGGTACGCCGAGGCGAGGTGCACGGTGGGCACCGCGTGGAAATCGTTGTCGAGCGAGTCGGCGCCACCGGGCACGTTCACGAGCACGACGCCCATGCCGCCGGCATCCTTCACGACCTGCGACTTCTCGGCGCGGGCGTTGCCGCCGCGGTCGCAGACCACGATGTGGCCCGCGACCCTCGCCGGATCGAGCGTGCCGGGGAGGCAGAGCGCAGCATCGGCGGCGGTCTGACCGGCCGCCGGCACGTCGCCCGCGTACACGGAGGGACCCGTGACGGTCGTGCCGAACGGCACGCTCACCGACGCGCCGGCCTGGGCGAAGCCGTCGAACTGCACGGTGCCCTCCCAGGTCGGGACCGTCGATGCCGCGACCGTGGTGTACCAGGGCGACGCGTGATCGGCGGTGACGGGATCGGGGCCGTCGTTGCCGGCGCTGGTCGCCACGAACACGCCCGCCGCCGCCGCGTTGAAGAACGCGATGTCCTCGGGGGCGAGGACGGTGGATGCCGCACCACCGCCGATCGAGTAGTTGATCACGTCGACGCCGTCGGCGACGGCCTGGTCGATCGCGGCGATCAGGTCGCTGCCGGCGCAGATGTCGTCGGTGGTGACGGACTCGTCGGGGCCGACATAGCAGGCCTTGTACGCCGAGATCTTCGCACCGGGGGCGACGCCCGAGATCCGGCCGAAGTCGACGCCCTCGATCGACGCCTTCACGCCGAAGTCACCGGCCGCGGTGCTCGCCGTGTGCGAGCCGTGCCCGTCGCCGTCCCGCGGCGAGAGGTAGTCGTACTGGAAGTCGAAGCCGGCGGCCTCGGCGCCCGCGTGGAAGTACTGCGCGCCGATGAGCTTCGACGAGTAGTCGCTCTTGTCCCAGTCCTGACCCTCGACCATCGCCGCCTGGAACCGGCCGCCGTCGGACTTGTCGAAGTAGACGTGGGTGCCGTCGGTGTAGGGCTGAGACCCCTTGTGCCGCTTGTCGTCCTTCTTCTGCTTCTTGAGCTTCTTGCCCTCGAACGAGGGGTGCTCCGGGGCGATGCCGGTGTCGATCAC
Source organism: Microbacterium sp. C5A9 (assembly GCF_022627955.1). Taxonomy (GTDB): domain Bacteria; phylum Actinomycetota; class Actinomycetes; order Actinomycetales; family Microbacteriaceae; genus Microbacterium. Next base: position 277,111 of record NZ_JABXGD010000007.1, on the reverse strand, counting down.
GCCGACCACGACGCCCTCTCCGGCCTTGTCGACGCCGCCGGTCTGCTGCCAGAGTCCGCCGCGCCCCTTCCGGTCGTCACCGAGCCCGAGGAAATCGGTGGAGGTCTGCGCATCCGGGTGCCGGATGAAGTCGGGATACACGCCGTAGACGTCCTTCGAGGCGCGGAGCTTGTCGACCTGCTCGCCCGAGAGATCGGCGCTGAAGCCGTTGAGGACCACCTGGTACGTGGTGTCGGGGGTCACGCCGACCTCCTGCGCGAGGGTCTGCTGCTGCGCCTCGAGGTGCTCGACGTACCGCTGCGAATCCTGCGACTGCGTCTCGAGCTGTTCGCCCTCGGCGGGCGTGGTCGCCTCGAGTCCGTCCACGTCGCCGGTGTAGCTCGCGAGCGGGTCGGACTTCATCACGACGATGTAGTGCCCGGGCGTTCCCTCGACCGGACTGGGGTGATTCACCTCCTCCGTTCCTGCGTAGCCTGCGGTTGCCGTCGATGCGATGAACAGCGTGGCCAGGGTGGCGGCCGCTGCCATCCGGAGGGGTGTTCGACCCATGCGCTTCTCCCGATGATCCGGGTGCGACCGCGTTGCCGCACCGCCGCTCACGCTAAGCCGGGTTCGCGTCGGGTTCCAGGCCTCGGGGTTATTACTGGACGATCGACCAGCCGAGTCGCCATTGGTCGACAGTAGGCTGAGAGTGTGGCCCCCTCCCCCGTGCTGACGACCCGCGTGCTGCTGATCTGCGCCGCGATCGGCGTCGCGACAGGCATCCTCGGAGGGATCGCCGGCCTCATCACGCCGGGCGTGATCGTGCTGACCCCCTACCTCTACGGACTCGTCCTCGGTTCGCACGTGCTGCCGGGGATCATCGCGCAGGAGGTGCTGCGCCGACCGTTCGTGGCCCTGGTCACGCATCTGATCGCCGCCCTCATCTCGAGTGCGTTCAACCCGGCCTGGGCGCTGCGCTTCATCGGCACCGCGCTGCTGTTCGGCGCCATCCAGGAGGGCATCGCCGCCCTCACCCGCTACCGGTCGTGGGGCGCGTGGCGCTTCTTCGTCTCGGCGGCCGTGATCGGCGTGATCGTGGCGGTCGTGGTCTTCTTCGCAGTCGACCTCGCGACTTTCCCCCTGTGGGCGCAGATCGCCTACCTCGTGATCTCGGTGCTCGGACCGATCGCCTGGACGGCCGCGGGGCTCGCGATCGGGGCGGCCCTGAGCCGGGCCGGCGTCGCTCGGCGCTGAGGTCCGTGCCCGCCACGACTCGTGGCGATTCAGGTAAGGCTCAGCTAAGTTAGAACGGTACCGATCCGCAGAACCGGGGTTATGCCGTGCGCTCATCTGCGCCTCTCCTCCGCGTGCGTGACCTCTCGATCACGCACGTCGATGCCGTGCACCCCTCGCCCGAAGACGTCACGTTCGACATCGCCGCCGGCGAGGTCGTGCTGCTGCTCGGCCCCTCGGGCTCGGGCAAGTCGACGCTGACCCTCGCGCTCAACGGGCTCATCCCGCACGCGGTCCCGGCGACGATGACGGGTGCCGTCGAGGCCGGCGGCATCGACACCGCTCAGGCCGCCACCGCCGAGCTGAGCACGCGGGTCGCGATGGTGTTCCAGGATCCGGATGCCCAGATCGTCACCGGCACGGTCTACGACGAGGTCGCCTTCGGCCCCGAGAACCTGCTGCTGCCGCTCGACGAGGTCCATCGGCGCACCGAAGACGCCGTGCGCCGCGTGGGGTTGTGGGATCGACGCGAGGAGAACCCCGACCGGCTCTCGGGCGGGGGGCGCCAGCGTCTTGCGATCGCCTGTGCGCTCGCGATGGGATCTCCTCTGGTCGTGCTCGACGAACCCACGGCGAACCTCGACCCTCAGGGCATCGACGACGTGTACGCGGCCCTGCGCGACGTGATCGCGACCGGCGACCGCGCGATCCTGCTCGTCGAGCACAACCTCGACGCGGCCATGGGATTCGTGACCCGCACGGTCGTGCTCGATCGTGCCGGGCGGGTGGCATTCGACGGGCCGCCGGCCGAGATCATCCGCACCCATGTCGACGAACTCCTCGCGATGGGGGTCTGGCTGCCCGCCGCCTCCCTCGCAGCGCTGCGGATGCGGGATGCCGGGACGCCGTTCGACGAGCTGCCCCTCACCCCGGACGAGCTCGCGGCCGCCCTGGCATCCGCGCCGGCATCCGCCCGACTCCAGGTCCGCGATGCGGCGGCAGGCGCGAAGCCCGCTCTCGCGTCCGACACCGCGGAATCCGGTCTGCCGACCGACCGGCCGCGTGACCGGCCGCCGTCCGGCGACGAGACCGGCATCGCGCCGGTCGTCCGCGCCCGTGGCCTGACCGTGCGTCGTCGCCGCGCCGAGATCCTGCACGGCATCGACCTCGACGTCGAGCCGGGCACCCTCACCGCGATCGTCGGCACGAACGGCGCGGGCAAGACCACCCTGCTGCAGTCGCTGGCCGGCGTGGTCCCCCCGCCGCGGCGTCAGGTGTCGGTCGACGGCATCGACCCCGGCTCGGCCTCGCCGCGCGAGCTCGCGAGCCGCATCGGCTTCGTCTTCCAGAACCCCGAGCACCAGTTCATCGCACATACGGTGTTCGACGAGCTCGCGCACGGACTCCGGCTGCGGCACACCGCGGATGCCGAGATCGACCGGCGGGTCGGGGCGATGCTCGCGCGGTTCGGGCTCGAGGCCAAGGCCGACGTGCATCCGTTCCTGCTCTCCGGGGGCGAGAAGAGACGACTGTCGGTCGGGACCGCACTGATCACGCGTCCCCGGGTGCTCGCGCTCGACGAGCCGACGTTCGGCCAGGACCGCGCCCGCGCATCCGAGCTCCTCGCCCTGCTGCACGATCTGCGCGACGAGGGCACCACGATCCTGATCGTCACGCACGACCTGCAGCTGGTCGCCGAGCATGCCTCGCACGTCGTCATCCTGAAAGACGGACGGGTGCACGCCGCCGGCCGCACCGCCGAGCTCTTCCGCGATGAGGCGCCGTTCGTCGAGGCGGGGCTGCGGCTGCCGTCTCTGCAGCGCGTGCTGGCCGCAGCGGGACGGACGGTCGCATGACCGCGCAGACGTTCGACCCCTATGCGGCGATGACGGCCTCGTCTCCCCGCCAGTTCCTCTATGCCCTCAACCCGCTCGCGAAGGTGGCGGGCGTCGCTCCGGCCATGCTGGTGCTGGTCTTCGTGCGCGACCTCGCCACTCCCGCCGCGTTCCTGATCATCGCGCTCGCGACGATCGTGGTGGGTGCTCGGCTCACGGTGCGCACCGCGGCTCTGCTGTTCGTCGCGCTGCCGGTGGGCATCCTCGCGATCGGCGTGGGGTTCTCGCTGTGGGTCGACGCCGGCCTCGTCAGCGGCACCGGGACGGCTCTGCAGCTCGGCGACTGGACCCTGTACCGGGGCGCGCTCGCGATCGGCTTCGCCACGGCGCTGCGGCTCGGGGCGATCATCGCCCTGGCTCTCATCGGAGGCCTGACGACCACCGGTCCCGATCTCGTGCGGGCGAGCGTGCAGCAGCTGCGTGTGCCCTATCGGATCGGGTACACCGCCCTCGCCGCCTTCCGGTTCGTGCCGCGTTTCGGTCACGAGCTCTCGGTGATCCGCGCCGCGCACCGGGTGCGCGGTCATCACGGCGGCAGCGGACCGTTCGCGCGGATCGCTCGCGGATGGGGGTACATCGTGCCGCTGCTCGCCGGGGCCATCCGCCATGCCGAGCGCGTCGCCCTCGCGATGGACTCGCGCGCCTTCGGCGCCCACCCCACGCGCACCGAACGTCACCTCGTGCCGTTCCGCACCCGCGACACCGTCTTCCTCGTCGTCTGCATCGCCGCATCCGCCGCGATCTTCGTGATCTTCTTCCCCTGGCAGCTGCCCTGAAAGGCATCCACATGGCATACAGCAAGCTCGTCAAGCCCGAGTCCTCCGAGCTCATCCACCTCACCGTCCTGCGCACCGAGCGCCTGTCCGCGCACTGGATGCGGGTCACGCTCGGCGGCGGCGAGATCGAGCGGTTCCGTCCGATGGGCTTCGACCAGTGGTTCCGACTCTTCCTGCCGATCGGCGGGGATGCCGGCCTCGACCGCGTGCCCGCCAAGGCCAACAGGATGTTCGGCTATCTGAAGTTCCTGCGCATCCCCGACGGCGAGCGGCCTGTCATGCGCAACTACAGCGTCCGCGCGTACCGCCCCGCGACCCCAGACGCGGGCGCCGAGATCGATGTCGACTTCGTGCTGCACGGATCAGCCGCCGACGGCACGGCCGGCCCCGCCTCTCGCTGGGCCGAGACCTGCGAACCCGGCGAGAACGTCCTCATCATCGACGAGGGCCTGACGTTCAACCCGCAGCGCGGCACCGACCGTGTCGTGCTCGTGGGAGACGAGACCGCACTGCCGGCGATCGCCTCGATCTGCGCCTCGCTGCCGTCGCATGCCACCGGCACGGCGATCATCGAGATGCCCTCCGACGAGGATGCTCTGGAGTTCTCGCATCCCGACGGCGTCGACGTCGTGTGGATCGTGCGTCCGCACGAGTTCCCTCCCGGGTCGTTCGCTCTCGCCCGGCTGGGCGAGCTCGCGCTGCCCGCGGCGCCGTTCCACGCGTACGCGGCGGGCGAGCAGTCACTCGCATCCGGCGCCAGGAAGCACCTCGTCGGCGAGCGCGGCGTCGACAAGAACTCCGTGAGCTTCTGCGGGTACTGGAAGATCGGTGCGTCCTCCCCGGCCTCGAAGGCCGCTCGCGACGCCGCTGCGGAGCCCCTCGCATGAGCGGGGCGGATCCCACGCACGGTGCGGGGCCAGAAGCGCCCCGGGAATCGCCCTCCGCGGCGCCGAATCGACCGCGCATCGGCGGCGGCCGCTCACGCTTCCGCTTCCCGACCGCGATCCTGCTGACCTGCGCCGCTCTCGGCGTCGCCGGCGGCATCCTGCTGGCTCCCGCGAACTGGATCTCGACGGTCCTGTTCCCCGGACTCCCGTTCGTCAGTGTGGGGTTGGCCGGACTGTGGCTGCTGCCGTCGGTCATCGCGCTGCGCCTGCTGCGACGACCCCTGGTTGGCCTGCTCGTCGGGCTCCTGGCCGGGCTCGTGATCGTCCCCTTCTCGGGATACGGGTTCGGCAGCGTCGCGACCAACGTCTGGTGGGCCGCGTTCACCGAGCTCCCGTTCCTGTTCGTGCTGTGGCGCTACTGGGGCACCTGGATGCACTACCTCGGCGCCGCGATCGTCGGCATCGTGTATCCGATCCTCGCCTGGGCGTCGTTCGACCTGGGCACGTTCGGCCTCGGCCTGCAGATCACGTTCTTCGCGATCACGCTCGCGAGCTGCCTCGGGGGCACGGCGCTCGGCATCCTGATCGCCGACCGGCTGCGCAAGGCCGGAGTCGGGGGACGTCTGCCCCGCTGACCGGCGCTCGACTGATCGCCTTCCGGTGCCCCTCCTCCGGGCTGGGCTTCGGATGCCGTCGCGCGGCGCGCCGTCATCCGGCCGCCCATCCCGGCGCGTCGCGCCTGCGGTCCGAATCTGTGCCCGGAAGAGGATCCGTCCTCGGGTCGGACGGTGCGCCGCCCCGACGAGAAAGGCCCAGGATGCGAGCATCCTGGGCCTTTCGCAGACGGGACGTCAGCGCTTGCCGACGATCTGACGACCGACGAGGTCGCGCATGATCTCGTTGGTGCCGCCGTAGATGCGGTGCACCCGAGCATCGGTGAACGCCCGGGCGATCGGGTACTCCATGATGTAGCCGTAGCCGCCGTGCAGCTGCACGCCGGTGTCGAGCACCTCCCACTCGCGCTCGGTCGCCCAGAACTTGACCTTCGCGGCGTCCTCCGCGGTGAGCGTGCTGTTCTTGTAGGCGAGCAGCGCACGGTCGATGTACGCCCACATCGCGTCGGTGGTCGCCGCCATGTCGGCGAGGCGGAAGCGGGTGTTCTGGAAGTCGGCGATGCGCTCGCCGAACGCCTCGCGGTCCTTCGTGTAGGCGACGGTCCAGTCGAGGGCGGCCTGTGCGGCCGCGGCCGCGGCGACGCCGATCGAGAGGCGCTCGAGCGGCAGGTTCAGCATCAGCTGGATGAAGCCCTGCCCCTCCTTGCCGCTGATGAGGTTCTCGTCGGGGATGAACACGTCGGTGAAGCTGAGCTCGGCCGTGTCCCAGCCGTGGAAGCCCATCTTGCTGAGCCGCTTGCCCTGGTCGAAGCCCTTCATGCCCTTCTCGACGAGCAGCAGGCTGAACGCGTCAGGCCGGTTGCCCTCGCCCGTCTTGACGAAGGTCACGACCACGTCGGCCGTGGAGCCCGAGGAGATGAAGGTCTTCGCGCCGTTGAGGATGTACCCGCCGTCGACCTTCTTGGCGTTGGTCTTGATGCCGCGCAGATCCGATCCCGCTCCGGGGTCGGTCATGGCGAGCGCACCCAGCACCTCGCCCGTGGCCATGCGGGGCAGCCACTTCTCCTTCTGCTCCTGCGTGCCCATGTGCACGAGGTAGGGCACGGCCAGGTCGTCCTGGATGCCGAAGGCGCCCGCCAGCGACCCTGCGCCCGAGGCGATGACCTCTTCCATCACGATGGTGCGGAAGCGGTAGTCCTGCAGCATCCCGGCACCGCCGAACTCCTCGGGCACCGACAGACCGATCAGGCCCGCCTCACCGGCCGCCAGCATGGTGGCGCGGTCGATCTCTCCCGCGGCATCCCATCGCTCGATCGCCTCGTTGCTCACGTGGCGCTTGACGAAGTCCTTGACGAGGTCGCGGAAGGCCTCGTGATCCTCTTCGTAGATGTCGCGTTCCATTGCGTCCTCCCGAACGTCTCGTGCGTCTTTGCTCCGGCGATTCTATGCCGGTGCCCGATGCGGCGACAGTCGGTTGTGGGAATGCATCTCACAGGAGGTGAGACTGGGTTTCGCGTTTGTCGGATGCCGCAAGAACGCCTTTACGGCTGATCAGTGCGCGTAATCGGGAGCCGCGGGAAGCGCGAAGAACTCCTCGAGCGTGTGATATCCGCCGTGGTGGTAGGCAGCCGCGAGCTCCGGGCCGAGGTACCTCAGATGCCACGGTTCCGGCTTGTACCCGGTGATGCCCGTGCCACCCTGCTCGTAGCGCACGATGAACCCGTACTCCCAGGCGTTCTCGGCCACCCATGCCCCCTGCGGAGTGCCGCCGAAGGCGTCGATCCCTCCGCACGCGGAATCACAGGCCACGAGGTCGAGGGCGAGGCCGGTCTGGTGCTCGCTGTGGCCTGCACGGGCCGAGGACGCATCCGCGCCCGCCTGACCGCTGTTGCGCACGTGAGACGCGTGCGTCGCGACCTGAAGATCGTAGGACCGATACCCGTTGTTCGCTCCGATGCTCCCCGCCCCCTCGGCCGCCGCGTCGGCCACCAGAGCGCCGATCGCCGCCGCGACATCGGACCGAGCCTGACCCGACCTCGTGGTCATCTGCATCGGCAGGTCGGCGAGCGACGAGGGCGCGTACTCGATCGGATCGAGCGGACGCGCCTTGTTGACCACCACCCACACGTGCGCGGGGTCGGCGAGCGAGATGCACGGCGCGTTGCCCGCCACCACGGCGGAGCGGAAGCTCTCACCACCGCCGAAGCCCGCGATGATGGCCGCGTCGTCGGCCACGGCGATCGCCTCGAGCACGCTCGGCTCGGAACACGGATCGGCCGCGGTCGTCGCCCCGACCTGCACCTCGGGCACCGACGCGATCACGACCGGCTCGGGCAGCGCCGGCTCGGGCTGGGTCGAGACCGCGGTCGGGGTGCTCGCGAGCGAGAGCAGGACTCCGACGGCGGTCACCGCGAGACCGAGCGGCAGAGCAGCCCCGAGGACCCGGGAACGCCGTGCCGCATGCTGAGGCTGCGGCGAGGAGAGCATTGCTCCATTGTGTCTTAAGTCGCATCGGAGACCCCTGCCGCGATCCCCGCCGCACCGCCGTCGCGATCGAAGAGAACTGCGAATCAGGTTGACGCACGACTCGTTCCTATGTTCGAATGAACTATGCGATGGCAGGGGCAGAAGGTCGGAGAGGCGGACGAGTCCGCGCTGCCGGGCCTCGAGAACCGTGCCGGGCTCGTCCGCACCGTGACCACCCCGGAGTTCGCGGGCATGACGTTCCACGAGGTGCTGTCGAAGTCGGCCCTCAACCATGTTCCGGGTGCGTCACGCATGCCCTTCGCGTGGACCATCAACCCGTATCGCGGATGCAGTCATGCCTGCGTGTACTGCCTCTCCCCCGACACGTCGATCCTGTGCGCGGACGGACGGCAACGCCCGCTCTCCGACCTGGAGATCGGCGATGAGATCATCGGCACCGAGCGCCACGGGCGATACAGGCGATACGTCCGTACGACGATCCAGGCGAAATGGCCCACACGCAAGCCCGCCTACCGGGTGGCCCTCGCCGACGGCACGGAGATCGTCGCGAGCGGGGATCACCGATTCCTCACGGATCGCGGGTGGAAGCACGTGATGGATGCCGCGTCCGGCCAGCGCCCGCATCTGACCACGAACAACCGGCTCATGGGGTACGGGACCGGTGCGACGGGCGCCGCCGTGGGAACGGCGGTGAAGAGCTCCGCCGGGCTGCGGGTGGTGAGCATCTCGGCGATCCCCAGAGAACAGGATCTCCTCGACATCACGACGGGAACAGGAGACTTCGTCGCGAACGGGGTCGTCAGTCACAACTGCTTCGCTCGCGGGACGCACGAGTACCTCGATCTCGACGGCGGCGCCGACTTCGATTCGCAGATCGTCGTCAAGACGAACATCGTGGAGGTGCTGCAGAGAGAGCTGCGCCGCGGCAGCTGGGCCCATGAGACCGTCGCTCTCGGCACGAACACCGATCCCTACCAGCGGGCCGAGGGGCGCTACAGGCTCATGCCCGGCATCATCGACGCCCTCGCCGCGTCGGGCACGCCGATCTCGATCCTGACCAAGGGAACGCTGATCCGGCGAGACATCCCCGTGCTCGTGAGAGCCGCACAGCGCGTGCCCGTCGACATCCAGATGTCGATCGCGATGTACGACGACGAGTTGCAGAAGGCCATCGAACCCGGAACCCCGACCACGCAGGCGCGTCTCGACACGGTGCGAGCCCTGCGCGACGCCGGCTTCCGCGTCACGGTCTTCCTGATGCCGATCATGCCGCACATGACCGACTCGGTCGAGGCGATCGACACCGCACTGCGACGCATCAAGGAGGCCGGGGCGAGCAGCGTCGTCTACGGCGCGCTGCATCTGCGCGCCGGGGTGAAGCCGTGGTTCATGCAGTGGCTCGGGGAGTTCCGCCCCGACCTCGTCTCGTCGTACCGGGGGCTGTATCCGGGCGTCTCCGCCGAAGCCCCGAAGGGCTATCGCCAGTGGCTCGCGAAGCGGGCCCGACCGCTGATCCGGCTGCATGGGCTCGACGCACAGCACGAGGACGACTATCCGGTGCGCGGCATCCGTGCGTCCGCGCCCCACGGGCGGCCCGCGCCCGCGTTCGCCCCCTCACCCGCGCCCGCACAGCCGATGCTGTTCTGAGCGCTGCCGTTCCGAGCACTGCTCTTCTGACCGCTGCGGCGCAGGCAGGCGTGCCGGACGCGTCGGCGACCCCTGCCACGGACGCGTAGGCTCGTTCGTTATGGCTATCGGCTCCACAATGCACACGTTCGACGTCCAGCTCGCCGACATGGATCGCGGCGTGTACGACGACTTCGCGCTGCGCGTCGCGAGGCATCCGTCCGAGACCGACGCCTACATGCTCACCCGCGTGCTGGCCTACGGGCTCGAGTTCACCGAGGGCATCGCCTTCGGCGGCGGCATCTCACAGACCGATGAGCCGGCCGTGCTCGTGCGCGACCTCACCGGACAGACCACGGCCTGGATCGAGGTCGGCGCCCCCGACGCCGAACGCCTGCACTACGGCAGCCGCCTCGCCGAGCGCACGGTCGTCTACACGCACCGCGATCCGGTGAAGGTGATGGCCCCGTGGGTCGACAAGCGCATCCACCGCTCCGAGGACATCCGGGTCTTCAGCTTCGACCCCGGATTCATCGAGTCGGCCGCTCCGCTCATCGAGCGCCGCAACACCATGACGATCACCGTCACCGAGGGAACCCTGTACCTCGACCTCAACGGCACGAGCGTGACCAGCGCCGTGCACGTGCACGAGCTGGGCTGAGTCGGCTCCGCACCACGTGCCGCGTCGCCATGCACCGCGGCATCCGCACCACGTGCCGCGTCGCCATGCACCGCGGCATCCGCCCCTCGGGCACCGTGTGGGCGGTGAACTCCCCGTAGGGAGGCCGACGCGCGCGCGTTCCTCCGCCCGACAGCGAGTTCACCGCCCCAGGGGCCGACGCACGACGATGGCCCCGCCCCCGCGGATGCAGGGACGGGGCCTTCGAGTCGGACGGATCAGGCCGTGAGGTCTGCCGCCGTCGGCACGCGACCGGCGATCTCCTCGATCAGGTCGTCGTCGATGCGAGCGTTCTCGAACGGCGCGTCGATCTCGGCGCGCTCGAGCAGCTCGGTCATGCGGCGCTGACGCTGACGCGTGATCAGCGTCACGACACGGCCCGAACGGCCCGCGCGGCCGGTGCGACCGGAGCGGTGCAGGTACGTCTTGTACTCGTCCGGAGCATCGGCCTGCACGACCAGGTCGATGTCGTCGACGTGGATGCCGCGGGCGGCGACGTCGGTCGCGACGAGCACGTTGACGCGACCCGAGGTGAGCCGCTCGAGGTTGCGCGTGCGCTTGGCCTGGTTGAGATCACCGTGCAGCGACACCGCGGGGATGCCGGCATCGTCGAACTGCTCGGCGAGCATGTCGGCGTAGGCGCGGGTGCGGGCGAAGACGAGGGTCTTGCCGTCGCGGTCGACGAGGGAGGTGAGGATGTCGGCCTTGTCCCGGTGCTCGATCACGAGCACGCGGTGCTCGATCGTGCTCGAGTCCTGGTCTTCACCGGCGACCTCGTAGACGGCCGGATCGACGAGGAACTCGTCGACGAGCGCCGCGACCTCACGGTCGAGCGTCGCCGAGAAGAGCAGCTTCTGGCTGCCGTCGGCGGTGTGACGCAGGATGCGCTGCACCGGCTCGACGAACCCGAGCTCGCACATGTGGTCGGCCTCGTCGAGCACCGCGATGCGGCAGTCGGAGAGATCGAGCTTGCCCTGGTTGACCAGGTCCTCGATGCGACCGGGCGTGCCGATCACGATGTCGACGCCCTTCTTCAGCGCGCCCACCTGACGGCCCTGGGGCACGCCGCCGTAGATCTGCGTGGTGAAGAGACCGACGCTGCGGGCGATCGGCTGGATCGTGCGGTCGATCTGCAGCGCGAGCTCACGGGTCGGAGCGAGGATGATCGCGCGCGGCGACCGGCCGAACTCACGACGCTTGCCGGCCTGCGACTGCAGCACGCGCTCGACGAGCGGAGCGCCGAAGGCGATGGTCTTGCCGGAGCCGGTGCGGCCACGGGCGAGCACATCTCGGCCCTCGAGCACGGCCGGGATGCTGGCCGCCTGGATCGGGAACGGCGTCGCCGCGCCCATGCCGACGAGGGTCTCGACGATGTTGGATCCCAGACCGAGGTCGCCGAAGCTCACACCGTCGACCTCGACCGCTGCCACGGACTTGGCCTCGAGGCGCTCGTGCACGACGTCGTCGGTCGGCTCGAAAGCGGCCTTGGGCTTCTTGTTCCAGTCGTCGCGGGTCGGACGCGCATCGCGAGCGGTGCGGTCGTCGCGACGCGGACGCTCGGTGCGGTACGCGCCACCCGTCGACGGACGCGAGCGCTCGTCGCGGCCGCCCTCGATCGAACGCTGGGCGCGGTCACGGTCGAAGGCGCGGCGGGCGCGGTCGGCGTCGAAGGAGCGCTCGGGGCGGTCGGCGCCGGCACGGTCGTCACGACGCGGGCGGTCGTTGCGGTCGTCACGACGCGGACGCTCGTCACGGTCGAAGCGCGGACGCTCGGACGATGCGCGGTCGAAGCGCGGACGCTCGGTGCGGTCACCCGAGCGGGCGGGACGGTCGTCGCGGTTGAAGCGCGGACGCTCGGACGCGCCGCGGTCGTCGCGCTGCGAGCGGTCGTCACGGGAGAAGCGCTGGCCACCGCGATCGTCGCGGAAGCCACCGGAACGCTGGTCACGGCGGTCGTCACGACCCGCACGTCCACCGTCGCGGTGGTCGTTGTCGCGGAAGCCCTGGCGCTGGGTGTTGGCGCCGCGGTCGTCACGGCGCGGACGCTCGTCACGCTGGCCGCCGCGCTCATCGCGGTAGGTGCCGGGACCGGTCGGACGCTGGCCGCCGCGGTCGTCACGACGAGGGCGGTCGTCGAAGCGTCGCCCTCCGGTCGGACGGTCGCTGTTGTAGCGGGGACGCTCGGAGCGGTCGTCGAAGCGGGGACGCTCGTCGCGGTTGTGCGGTGCGTTGTGTCGACCCGACTCGGCGCGGTTGCGGATGCCGCGGGCCTCATCGCGACCCGCGCGCTCCTGCGCGCTCCAGCGCTGCTTGGGCGCACTGCCCTCTTCGGCGGGGCGGTATCCGCGGTGGCCGGCGCTGCGGCTGCCGGGACGACGGTCGAAACCGGCAGACGCGGTGCGACGCTCGCCGGCATCCGCACGTCCGCCACGGGTGTCGCGGGAATCGCGTGAGTCGCGGGTGTCTCGCGAGCCGTCGCGACCGCCGGCGTGGCGGTCGTGGAACGACGTCTTGCTCGCGCCGTAGCGCGGCTCGAAGTTGGCGGCGGGACGTCCGCCGCGAGGCTTCTTGTTCTTGGGCATGGGTGTGTCCTTCTGAGTTCTCGCACGAGAACAGCGCCGCGCACACGCGCGAGCACCCTGCGCCCGATCGGATGCGATCGAGCAGGGTTCCGGACTGTCAGCGGCCGGGGCCATTCATGTGATGGTTGATCAAGCGTCGAGCGACGCTCACCATCGGCCCCTGGACTCACACTTCTTACACAAAAACGTCCGCGCACTGCGCGGGTGTCCGAAGCCGACGCATCAAGTGTAGCGGTCGCACCTGACAAACCGCCCAGTCCACCGGCACGTGCGACGCGCCCTACGATTGCGGGGTGACCTCCGCATCCCCCACCGGCACCCAGGTGCACCTCCAGCTCGGCGACGTCAGCGCTCAGATCGCGCAGGTCGGCGCCTCCCTCCGATCGCTCCGCATCGGAGCCGTCGACCTCATCGCCCCGTATCCCCTCGACGCCCCGACCCCGTCGTGCTCGGGCGTCGTGCTCGCGCCCTGGCCCAACCGCGTCCGCGACGGTCGCTGGAGCGACGACGGCGTCGAGCGGCAGCTCGCCCTCACCGAGCCGAAGTTCCACAACGCCAGCCACGGACTCCTGCGCTTCACGGCGTACGACATCGAGCAGAGCGCATCCGCGACGACGCTGAGCGCCACGATCGTCCCGCAGACGGGCTACCCCTACCTGATCGAGACCAGCGTGACCTATGTGCTGCGCGCAGACGGCATCGACGTGACCCACGCGCTGACCAACCGTTCGGCCGAGGCCGCTCCGGTCGCTCTCGGCACCCACCCGTTCGTCACGATCGGCGATGTGGATCCGCACGATCTCGTGCTCAGCGTGCCCGCGCACACGGCCTTCGACACCGATGAGCGGATGCTGCCCACGGGCACTCGCCCGGCGGATGCCGCACTCCGCGACGGCGTGCGTCTCGGAGACATCCACCTCGACACCGGCTTCACCGACCTCGACCGCGATGCCGACGGACTCGTGCGGCACTCGCTCACCGCCCCCGACGGTCGTCGTGTCACGCTCTGGCAGGGCGAGGGCTTCGACGTCGTGCAGGTCTACACCACCGACAAGTACCCCGGGCAGTCTCTCGCGGTCGCGATCGAGCCCATGACCGCTCCCGCCGATGCACTGAACAGCGGTATCGGCATCCGACGGCTCACCCCGGGCGAGACCTGGACCCTGCAGTGGGGCCTCACGCTCGACTGAGCCCGCTCACCGCGCCCTGCGGTTCGCCCCCCTGCGCCGGAGACGGCCGATGCCCGCCCGGAAACCGATTCCGGACGGGCATCGCGCACTCCCCTGCGCAGTGATGGACGCCGAGACGGCTACTCGCCGCGCTCGCGGAGCTCGCGGCGAGTGAGCTGATTCGCGTGCGGCAGACCCGAGTCGCCACCGGCACCCGAGGCACCGCCCGTACCGGCACCCGAGGTGCCACCCGCACCAGCACCGGCGAGCACCAGCCCGCCGGCCGGCGCAGGCCCGTCCGACGGCGCCGCGCCGTCGACCGGCGCAGAGCCGTCGTCGCCCGAGCCCGCCTTGCGCGCCCGGCGCCGCTCCTTCGCACCCTCGACGAGGTTGTAGAGCGTGGGCAGAACGATCAGCGTCAGCACGGTCGACGAGATGAGTCCGCCGATCACGACGATCGCCAGCGGCTGCGAGATGAAACCGCCGTGCCCGGTGATGCCGAGCGCCATCGGGGTCAGCGCGAAGATCGTCGCGAGTGCCGTCATGAGGATCGGCCGCAGACGCTTCTCGCCACCCGCCTTCACGGCGTCGAGCGTCGACAGCCCCTTCTCGCGGTACTGGTTCACGAGGTCGATGAGCACGATCGCGTTGGTCACCACGATGCCGATGAGCATCAGCACGCCGATGAGCGAGGCCACTCCGAGCGGCACGCCCGTGATGATCTGCAGCAGGATCGCACCGGTCGCCGCGAACGGCACCGACACGAGCAGCAGCAGCGGCTGGCGCAGCGACTTGAAGGTCGCCACCATCACGACGTAGACGATCAGGATCGCCGCGAGCATCGCGAGCCCGAGCTGCGAGAACGAGTCGGCCTGCTGCGTCGCGACGCCGCCGACCTCGGCCGACGCCCCGTCGGGCAGATCGACCGCGGCGAGGGCGTCGTTCACCGACTGGGTGGCCACGGCGAGGTTGTCGGATGCCGGGGGCACGGTGATCGTCGCGGTGCGGCGTCCCTGCTCGGTGGTGATCGACGTGGGGCCGTTGCGCTCCTCGACGGTCGCGATCTCCTGCAGCTGCACGACACCGAGCGGCGTCGGGATGGTCAGCTCGCGCAGCGCCTGGGCGGTCGTCGGCGGCTGGGCCGATGCGAGATAGATCGTCAGCGCGGTGTCGTCGATCTCGACGGTTCCGACCTGCTGGGGGCGCATCGTGTTCGACACGATCGATCCGACGGCCACCTCCGAGAGGCCGCGCTGCGCGGCCGCGTCACGATCGACGACCACAGCCAGGTACGGCAGGGCCGCGGCGAGGTTGTCGGTGACCTGACCGACGCCGTCTCGGCCCTCGAGCTCGTCACCCACGGCGGTGGTCGCGGTCTGCAGGTCGTCGGCGTTCGACGCCGAGACCGTGATCTCGATGTCGCTCGATCCGAAGCCTGCGGACGATGCGACCGACACCTCTCCCACATCGGTGAGGTCCTTGACGGCGTCCTGCACCGCGGCGCGGAGCTCCTCCTGATCGGCATCGGCGTCGGTGAGCACCGAGTAGGTGATGCCCGCGCCTCCCGAGAACGCATCGCGCAGAGCCGATCCGCTCGATCCGATCGAGGCCTGCACGGTGGTGACGCCGTCGATGTCGAGCAGCGCGTCCTCAACGGCGACCGCCGCCTCCGACTTGGTCTCGAGGCTCGCGGTCGGACCGAGGTCCTGCGTGACCGTCATCGTGTTCTGGCCCGAGTCGCTGAGGAAGTTCACCTTCATGAGCGGCGCTGCCGCGAGTGTGGCACCGAGCACGACGACCGCGAGGATCACGGTCACACCCGAGTGCTTCAACGTCCAGCCGAGGATCGGTCGATAGGCGCGCTGCAGCGGGGTCGGCGGCGCGGCCGGGTCCTCGGGGTCGATCTGCACGCCGTTCTCGTCGAGCAGCGGCTTGCCGGGGCGCAGGAACCAGTACGCGAGCACGGGCACGATGGTCAGCGACACGAGCAGCGAGGCGACCATCGCGATCGAGACGGTCATGGCGAACGGGCGGAAGAGCTCGCCGACCATGTCTCCGACGAACACGATAGGCAGGAACACCGCCACCGTGGTGATGGTCGACGAGGTCACGGCCATCGCCACCTCGCGCACGGCGAGACGGATCGCGTCGCCCTTGTCGGCGTCGCCGACGTAGTGGCGCTTGATGTTCTCGATCACGACGATCGAGTCGTCGACCACGCGACCGATCGCGATCGTGAGCGCACCGAGGGTGAGGATGTTGAGCGAGTACCCGAACGCCTGCAGACCGATGAACGTGATCAGCACGCTGGTCGGGATCGAGATCGCCGTCACGAGAGTCGAACGGATCGACAGCAGGAAGACGAGGATGACGATCACCGCGAAGGCGAGTCCGAGCAGGCCCTCGGTCGCGAGCGTCTCGATCGACTGCTGGATGAACGGCGCCTGGTCGAAGATGATCGTGAACGTCGCGTCGGGGAACGCCTCGCCGATCTCGTCGAGCGCGGCGATCACGCCCTGCGACACCTCGACGGTGTTCGCGGCGGGAAGCTTGGTGATCGAGATCGAGAGGGCATCCTCGCCGTCGACGCGTGAGAGCGACGAGATCGGGTCGGACTCCTGCACGACCGTCGCCACATCGCCGACCGTCGCCTCGGTGCCGACCAGCGGCAGCGCCGCGATCTCCTCGACGGAGGTGATCTTGGCGCCCGTCTGCACCGTGAGGGTCTGGCCGTTCTCGGTGATGTCTCCGCCGGGGAACAGCGTGCCGTTCTGCTGCAGCGCCGTGCTGATGGCCTGCGTGCTCTGGCCCAGCGCGGCGAGGGCGGCGACATCGGGCGTGATGGTGATGCGCTGGCCGACACCGCCGATGAGCTGCGCGGCGTTGACGCCGTCGACGTCTTCGAGGTCGGGGATCGCGATGCTCGTCAGCTCGGCCTGGGCGTTCTCGGCGTCATCGAATCCGGTGACCGCGACCTGGATCACGGGGAAGTCGTCGATCGACACCGCGAGCACCTGCGGGCTCACGTCTTCGGGCAGCTGTCCCGAGATGCGGTTGATCGCCTGCTGGATCTTCTGCTCGGCCGTCGCGAGGTTCGTGCCGTAGGCGAAGGTCGCCTGCACGATCGAGGCGTTGGTCGTGCTCGTCGCCGTCGTGCCCTCGAGTCCGGGAACACCCTGGATCGCCGATTCGATGGGCGTCGAGACGTCGTTCTCGACGACCTCGGGCGAGGCGCCGGGGTAGGTCGTCATGACCATGAGGTTGGGCAGCTCGAGCGACGGGATGAGCTCCTGCTTGAGGTTCGTCAGAGCGAGCCCGCCGAACACGGCGGCGACGATCGTGATCAGGGCGATCAGCGCGCGGTTCTTGAGACTCAGGACGGCGAGGTTCGACAAGGGCGGATTCTCTCTCGGTCGGATCAGGCGGATGCTGCGGCGGTGGATGCGGAGGGGGACGCCTGCCGAGGAAGGAGGATCCCGGCGAGGGCGTCGCGGATGAGCTCTTCGTCGAGCGGCTCGTCGTGGATCTGTGCATGCCAGAGTACGCCGTCGATGAAGACGGCGGCGGCCCTGGCGCGATCCGGTCCGTGAACGGGTGCGATGAACCCGACGACCTCGTCGGACCACTGCCTGGCGAAGGCCCGCACCCGCGGGTCGTGCACGGCAGCGGTGACGACGGCTCGGTCTGCCTGAATCGCGCGCGCATCGGCGAGGCCCTGGTGCACCAGCCTCGCGAGCCCCTCGGGCGTCACGCCTTCGACGCGCACGGCTCGCCGCGTCTCGTCGATGCGCGCCTCGATCTCGGCCGCGAGTGCGCCGATGGCGGCCTCCCGCAGGTCGTCGAGCGTGGCGAAGTACTGGGTGGTGGCGCCGAGCGGCACCCCGGCGCGGGCGGCGACCTTGCGGTGGGTGAGCGCGTCGACGCCGATCTCGATGATCAGCTCGGCGGCCGCCGTGACGATCTCGAGGCGGCGCGCTTCAGGATCGCGGCGGCGTCGTGTGCCCTCGCTCATCGATCCCCCTCGCCCATTCGTGGATATGCACGCGGCGATCAACCCTGTACGCCCGTACATGTACGTTTGTACATTCTGCATCCCGAAGCTGGAGATTAGCCCCGCACGGGCGCCGTCACCGAGCGCGCAGAATCGCGCGTCAGAGCAGGGAGCCGAGTGCCAGTCCGAGGCCGGCAGCGAGCAGCCCCAGCAGCAGCATCCCGATGGCGTCGAACGCCGCGGCGCGGCGCGCGCCGTCTCGCCACAGTGCGACCGCGTCGAGCATCGCGGTGCTGAAGGTCGTGTACCCGCCGAGCAGCCCGGCACCGAGGAGGAAGGCCTGATCGGGCAGGGCCGCGGTCACGAGTCCGAGTGCGAACGATCCGCTCAGGTTCACGAGGAGGATGCCCCAGGGGAAGCGGCGCCCGGCGATCTTCGCGACGCCGAGGTCGACGAGGTAGCGCAGCACCGCCCCCACCCCTCCGGCGAGCGCCGCCGCGATGAACAGGAGCGGGCTCATGAGTCGGCTCCCGCGAGACGGGCCGACGAGCGCGGACGCCCCAGATGAAGCCCCAGGGCGGCGGCCGAGAGGCCGAGCACGAGGCTGCCCGCGGCGTACGCGAGGCCCCACAGCGGAGCATCCGCCCACAGTGAGACCGTGCCGGTCATGAACGCGCTGTACGTGGTGAATCCGCCGAGCACGCCCGTCCCGAGGAACACCCGCAGCCCCGCGGTGGAGGCGAGCCGCGCGGCGACGACGCCGATGAGCAGCGAGCCGAGCACGTTGACCAGGAGCGTCGCCGCGGGGAAGCCGTCGGCGTCCGGCAGCCAGAGCCCCACTGCCAGCCGTGCCGCGGTGCCGATGGCGCCGCCGCTGAAGACGAGGAGCAGACGCCGAGGGGTCACGCGGCAACTCTAGTCGCGCCCCGCCGACGCATCCGCCGATTGTCAACCGGGTGCGCGTGGAGCGGCGGCGGGTCGAGACTGTCCCCATGAAGCCACTGTGGAAGCTCGACCGGACTCCGCCCCTCGGCACACCGTTCGACCCCGGCGCGCGGCACGACGTCGTCATCGTCGGCGCCGGCCTGACCGGACTCACCACCGCCGTCATGCTCACGCGCGCCGGCCTCGACGTGGCGGTGATCGAGGCGGGCGCCGTGGCGGAGCTCGCGACCGGGGCCAACACGGGCAAGCTGTCGCTGCTGCAGGGCAAGCGTCTGGCCGAGATCCGTCGCCACCATCCGGCGTCGCTCGTGCAGGCGTACGTCGACGCGAACCGTGCGGGCATGGACTGGCTCCTCGCCTTCGCCGACCACGCGGGCGTCCCGTATGAGCGGCGCACCGACCACTCGTATGCGCAGGACCCCTCGGGGCTCGACACCCTGAGCGAGGTACATGCCGCGGCGGGTGAGGCAGGTCTCCCGACGAGGATGCTCACGCGCGACCAGCTCTCGTCGCTGGCCTTCCCCGTCTTCGGAGCCGTCGCTCTCGACGACCAGGTGACGATCGACCCCGCGCTCGTCGCTCAGGCTCTCGCCGAAGAGCTGCTCGCCGCGGGCGGGACCCTGCACACCGGCGTCAGGGTGACGGCGACCCACGTGCTGCCCGACCCTCGCGTCGAGACCACGGCCGGGCCGATGTTCGCCGAGCACGTCGTGATCGCGACCGGATACCCCATCCTGGACCGCGGCCTGTACTTCACGAAGATGCGGGCGTTCCGGTCGTACTGCGTCTCCTTCGCGGTGGGCGGCGACGTCCCGGAGTCCACGTTCATCTCGGTCGACGGCGCGACGCGGTCGATCCGGCCCGTGTCCGCTGCCGACGGCCCGGGTGGCAGCGCCCGGCTCGTCGTGGGCGGCAACGGGCATCCGGTCGGGCGTTCCGACAGCGAGGCGGCGGCGATCGACGGGCTCATCGCGTGGACGCGACAGTACTTCCCGGATGCCGAGGAGACCCATCGCTGGGCAGCCCAGGACTACGAGTCGCACAATCAGATCCCGTTCGTGGGGGCCATGCCGCGCGGACTCGGCGTCGTGCGATTCGCGACCGGCTACGCCAAGTGGGGCCTCTCGAACGCCCCCGCTGCGGCGCTGCGCCTCACCACCGAGATCCGCGGAGCAAGCTGGCACGACCGGCCGTCGTGGATGGTCAAGATCGGCACGAGGCTCACGGTTCCGGCCGACCTCGCCCGCGGTGCGCTCGAGGGTGCGAAGGTGGCCGCCGCCGCGACGAGCGGCTGGATCGGCGCGGAGACGACCGCCGTCCCCGTGCCTCGCCCCGCCGAGGGAGAGGGCGTGGTCGCGAACCGCGGTGGGCGGCCGGTCGCGATCTCGACGGTCGACGGGGTCACCCGCGCGGTGTCCGCCGTGTGCCCGCACCTGGGTGGCGTCCTGGCCTGGAACGACGCCGAGTGCACGTGGGACTGCCCGCTGCACGCCTCGCGCTTCGAAGCCGACGGCACGCGCATCGAGGGGCCGGCGCTGCAGGACCTGGCGGCACTGCCCCGCACGAGCGAGGGCTGACCCTCAGCGCGCGGCAGGGTTCTCGACGCCGGGCGGCGGGGCGTCCCAGCCCTGCTGCGGCTCGTCGCAGTTCTCGCGGAACACGTACTGCGACACGAGCTTGCGCTGGTGACTCGACCAGTCGATGGCGGGGCGACGCTGCTCGGGCGGGAGGTAGCCGAGGCGGTAGACGGCCATGAGCTCGAGGTCGTCGGGCACGTGCAGCAGATCGATGATCTCCTCCCACCGCCCGGGCACCTCCATCGGGAACGAGATGAACTGGATGCCCATGCCGAGCTCGACCGTGGTGAGCCAGACGTTCTCCATCGCGGCGCCCATGCTGAACACCGAGTAGAACGACGAGAGCTGACCGGGTCGGTATTCGCTGCGATCGAGCATCACGCCGAGCAGCAGCGGAGAGCCGGCGACGAGCTTGTGGTTCTCTTCGCCGAGGGTCTTGGGCACCCCGAAGGTGTTCATCAGCTTCTGGCCGCGCTTCGTGAAGACCTGGCTCGTGAACGGGCGCAGTGCGGCGGGCAGCTTGTCGAACAGCATCCCGCTGCGCTTCTCCTCCATCTCGGCCTGACTGAACCGGAAGTACGGCTTGTAGCGCTCGAAGAACGTGCCGTTCGACATCGCCTCGGTCATGCTCTCGCCCGAGATGCGCGCGATCCTGTCGATGGTCTCGCGGTTCTCGATGACCACGAACCGCCATGGCTGGCTGTTCAGCTGCGAGGGTGCACGGCCCGCGGCCTCGAGCAGGATCCGCTGATGCTCCTCCGATACCGGGTCGGGCAGGAACGGCCCGTTCGTGGTCTTGCGGCGGCGGATGGCGTCGAGCAGTTCCATGCGTTCACTTCCGGTCGGAGGCCAGGCGCGAGCAGACGACGCCCGCGACGATGAAGGGGGCCGCGGCGAGCGCGACGAGCGGATGCCGTCGGCTGTGCGTGCCGAGGTAGGGGATGGCGGCGAGAGGGACGGCGGCCGGTGCGAGCGCCAGGGCGGCGCGGCGGCTGGCGTGCGCCGGGCGCCCCCAGACGATCGCCGAGAACGCGGCTGCGGAGGTCACGCACGTGGCGATGTAGATCGCGTGATGCACCCAGCGGAAGCTGCTCGTGTCGATGAGCCTGGCGGCGACGGCCGAGCCGAGGGCGACGTTCGCGGCGTAGGCACCCGCGGCCACCGCGAACAGCGGTGCGGCATCGGTGCGTCTGCGGCGGGGGGCCATGACCCGACCCTACGCCCAGCACCGGCATCCGATCTCGGTCTTGCCCCGGTGTCTCGATCTGTGCAAAGCGGGGCCCCGATCCGTGCGGGGTCAAAAACGCACCTCCCGCACCCTGCGGGGTCAAAAACGCACCGGAAACGAGCGTTTCGGATGCGTCATCGACCCCGCATGGCGGTGGGCTGCACCGCACGCGCCAGCGGATGCCGCGCGGCGGCTACAGGTTCGCCTCCGCGTAGAAGCGGAGCGCGTCGCGGACGAACTCCGCACCCTGCGTGCCCCCGGCCGACGTCGCGTAGTTCGCACCGAAGCGCGGGTCCGCGACGTACATCTCTCCGAGCCCGATGACGTATCCCTTCACGTCACCGCCAGGGACCGCGGCAGGGGTTCCCGGAATCCCGGTCAGCCACTCGACGTGGCGACGAGCGACGTCCTGAGCCTCGGCGGATGCCGGGTCGATGCCGCTCTCGGCGGCGGCGATCCAGTCCCGACCGAGGTCGGAGACCCGCTGCTGCCAGTCGGCCCGTTCGGCGTCGGTCATCCCGCGCCACCAGCGGTCGCTGTCGGCGTAGGTCTTGCGACCCCAACGCTGCTCGACCTCCTCCTTGTACCGGGTGTGGTCGAAACCGTCGAACATGTTCTCTGCCATGAGTTCTTCACCTCCTTTCAATGCATTGATGGTGTTCTCGACCGACGCGATCTGTCGCGCCAGCCGGTCCTGCTCCTCACGCAGCAGCGCGAGGTGGGTTTCGAGAGCGGACTCCTCGCTCTGCCGCGGGGTCACCGGGTTCAGCACCTCCGCGATCTGCGGCAGACCGAGTCCGAGCTCGCGCAGCAGCAGGATGCGCTGCAGGCGCACGAGGGCTGTCTCGTCGTAGTGGCGATAGCCGTTGTGCGCGATGCGCGACGGCGGCAGCAGGCCGACATCGTCGTAGTGACGCAGCGTCCTGCTGGTGGTGCCCGCGAGCCGGGCGATCTCCTGGATAGACCAATCACGACCGGTCATCGCGTCCTCCCTCCGTGGATCCGTTCGTCGATGACTCCACGGTAGAAGTTGACGCTGCGTCAAGGTCAAGCCTTCATCCCAACCGATATTCTTCATCCGCCCGACACACGGATGCGGCGTCCCCTCGCTACGGTCGTGTCGTGCCCGAAACACACTCCGCCCTGCATCCGCTCGCCCTCGCCCCCGTGATCGCTCCGCCGAGTACCGCGGATGAGTTCGTGGAGCGCTTCCTGCACAACCTCAACTTCGACCGGGGCGTCGCGCTGTCGGCGTCCAGCGCGAACGATCGCTACCTCGCCCTCGCGCACACGGTGCGCGATTACCTGATGGCGCGGTGGCTCGAGGATCTGCGTCGCCAGAAGGAGTCACAGGCCAAGGCCGTCTGCTACCTCTCGGCCGAGTATCTGCTGGGCCGCCAGCTCGACAACAACCTCCTCGCCGCCGCCCTCACCGACGTCGCGACCGAGGCCCTGGCATCGTGCGGCATCGACCTCGACGAGCTGCGGGCGCACGAGGTCGAGCCCGGCCTCGGCAACGGCGGACTCGGACGCCTCGCGGCCTGCTTCATCGACTCGCTCGCCACGATGGCGGTGCCGAGCATCGGCTACGGCATCCGCTACGAGTACGGGATCTTCCGCCAGACGTTCGTTGACGGCCAGCAGGTCGAGCAGCCCGACGCCTGGCTCGCACTCGGATCACCGTGGGAGTTCGCCCGCCCCGAAGACGCACAGACGATCGCCTTCGGCGGCCACACCGAGAAGTACGACGACGACGGCGTCACCCGCAGCCGGTGGGTGCCCGCGTGGAACGTGCAGGCCGTGCCGTACAACTACATGGTCCCCGGGTTCCAGAACGGCCGCGTCAACACCCTGCGCCTGTGGAGCGCCGTCGCCACCAGCGCCTTCGACCTGCGCATCTTCAACTCCGGCGACTACGAAGAGGCCGTGCGGGCACAGACCTACGCCGAGAACATCTCGAAGGTGCTCTACCCCGAGGACTCCACCCCGCAGGGCAAAGAGCTGCGCCTGCAGCAGCAGTACTTCTTCGTCGCGGCATCCATCCACGACTTCCTCGACAACATGCTCGCCGACGGCTTCGACCTGACGACCCTGCCCGAGCGCGTGATCTTCCAGCTCAACGACACGCACCCCGTGATCGCGGTGCCCGAGTTCCTGCGGGTGCTCGTCGACGAGAAGGGCCCCGAGTGGGATGCCGCATGGGCGATCACGCAGCAGTGCTTCGCCTACACATGCCACACGCTGCTGCCCGAAGCGCTCGAGGTGTGGCCGGTCGAGCTGCTCGGCCGCCTGCTGCCCCGGCACCTCGAGATCATCTATCGCATCAACGACGAGTTCCTCGTGGCGGTGCGCGAGCGCTTCGGCGACGACGAGATGCTCGTGCGCAGCATGTCGATCATCGCCGAGCATCCGGTGCGGTCCGTGCGCATGGCGTACCTCGCGACGGTCGCCGGAGCGAAGGTCAACGGCGTCGCCGAGCTGCACTCCCAGCTGCTGCGCGACAAGGTGCTCCACGACTTCGACGCGTTCTTCCCCGGCAAGTTCACGAACGTCACGAACGGCGTCACGCCCCGTCGGTTCCTGCGCCTCGCGAACCCCGAGCTCTCGTCGCTCATCACCGCAGCGATCGGCGACGGCTGGACCACCGACCTCGAACGCCTGCGCGAGCTCGAACCGTTCGCCGACGATGCCGGGTTCCGCGCGGCCTTCGCCGGGGTGAAGGCCGCGAACAAGCGTCGTCTGAGCGAGGTGCTGCGCGAGCGCGACGGCATCGAGATCAGCGACGGCCACATGCTCGACGTCATGGTCAAGCGCCTGCATGAGTACAAGAGGCAGCTGCTCAAGGTCTTGCACATCGTCACGACGTACGAGGGCGTGATCTCGGGGCGCATCGCCGTGGCGGATGTCGTGCCCCGCACCGCGATCTTCGGGGCGAAGGCCGCCCCGGGTTACGCGATGGCGAAGCGCATCATCCACCTGATCAACGCGGTCGGAGAGGTCGTGAACACGGACCCGCGACTGGAGGGCCGGCTGAAGGTCGTCTTCCCGCCGAACTACAACGTGACCCTCGCCGAGCGCGTGATCCCGGCGGCCGACCTGTCGGAGCAGATCTCCCTCGCCGGCAAAGAGGCTTCGGGCACCGGCAACATGAAGTTCGCCCTGAACGGCGCGCTCACGATCGGCACGGATGACGGCGCGAACGTCGAGATCCGCGAGCTCGTCGGCGACGAGCACTTCCACCTCTTCGGCATGAGCGAACCGGAGGTCGAGGCGTTGAGCTCTCGAGGGTATCGGCCGCAGGACGTCTACCAGGCAGACGAGCAGCTGCGCAGAGCGATCGATCTCATCGCCTCCGGCGCCTTCTCACGCGGCGACCGCTCGGTCTTCGAGCCCGTCGTCTCGAACCTGCTCTACGAGGACCGCTTCATGGTGCTCGCGGACTATGCGTCGTACATCACGGCGCAGGACAGGGTGGATGCCGCGTACGCCGATCAGGACGCCTGGACGCACTCGGCGATCCTCAACGTCGCCCGCACCGGCTTCTTCTCGTCCGACCGCTCGATCCGCGACTACCTCGACCGCGTCTGGCACGCCGCCCCGCTGGAGTGATCGCCCTCGACAGGGCAGGATCCGCCCCGGACAGAACCGCCCCTTGACAGGATCGAGATATATCGTGTTACTCTCGATGAACACGATATATCGTGATCCCTCAACACAGGAGAAGCAGACATGACCGAGAAGTGGCTCATCGCCCCGGGCGAAGAACGCGTCATCGACATCGAGAACGTCACCCGACTGAAGATCGGTCTGGTCGGCGGCCAGGTCGATGTCATCGCACACGACGAACCGGGCATCCGCATCGAGGTGCACGGCGTCACGACCAAGGACCTGCGCATCGAGGCGCACGACGGCGAGGTCGAGATCGACCACCCGCAGCTCGGCTGGGACAACTTCCTCGAGGTGTTCCGCAACTTCGGATCGGGCGGCCCCAAAGCCGAGGTCAGCGTCGCCGTTCCGCGCTCGATCGCGCTCAACCTGGGCGTCGTCAGCGCCGGTGCGCTGGTGTCGGGAATCCGCAACGACGCCCGCCTCAACACCGTCTCGGGCGACATCATCGTCGACACCCTGATCGGCGACCTGTCGGTGAACTCCGTCTCGGGCGACGTGCAGGTGCGAGGCCTCACCGGCTCGATCACGGCCAACAGCGTCTCGGGCGATGTCGCCGTCACCGGCACCGTGCGCAAGGCGACCGTCGACATCGTCTCGGGCTCGACGCTCGTCGACGCCGCGGGCGACGTGAACACGATCAACATCAACTCGGTCTCCGGCGGCACCACCGTGCGCCTCGACGAGTCCCTCGCCGCGAACTACGTGATCCGCTCGCTCAGCGGCCGCCTGCTCATCGACGGCATCGAGCGCGGCTCCTCCGGCCTCAACAACTACACCGGATCGACGGGAGAGCTCGCCGGACGCTTCGTCGACCTGCGCGCGAACTCCGTGTCAGGCGGCGTGACCGTGCTACGCCGCACCCCCGCGTCGATCACCGACGATGCGGAGTGGGAAGCATGAGCCCCGCAGTCTTCTCCCACGGCGACCTGCGCCTGTACCTGCTGTCGCTGCTCGCCGAGTCGCCGCAGCACGGGTACGGCATCATCCAGGCGCTGACCGACCGCACGGGCGGCACCTACACGCCGAGCGCCGGCACGATCTATCCGCGGCTCGCGAAGCTCGAGGAAGAGGGCCTGGTCACCAAGACCGTCGACGGCCGCACCACGATCTACGCGATCACCGAGGCCGGACGCGCCGAGCTCTCGTCCCGGGAGGGAGATCTCGCGGGCATCGAAGCAGGGATCACCGATTCGGTGCGCCTGATCGCGAACGAGGTGCGCCAGAGCGTCAAGGAGGCCATGAAGAGCCTCCGCGCCGATCTCGCCACCGCCGAGAAGGACGATCGCGCGGCATCCAAGTCCCGCCCGCGCACCGCCGGTGACGACGAGCGCATCGTCAGTCGCGAGGAGATGCACCGGGCGGATGCCGTCATCAACGCGTTCCGTGCACGGGTGCGCACCGACCTGCGCACGCACGTGGCGAAGGGCGGTGCACTGCCGGCATCCGTCGTGTCCGACCTCGAGGACGGACTGGATGCCGCCGCCCGCGGCATCACCACGGCACTCGCGTCACTCGGTCGCTGACACCCGTCCCACTCCCCGGTCGTTGCGCGGAGCCGACCGAGACGACACGTCGCACCCCGATCTCGTATCGATGCGCGTGTCGTCTCGCGCGGCTCCGCCCGGCTCGCTCAACGACCGAACGGGGACGACGTCACTCGGTCCAGATCTCGGACTGCGAGTCGGGCACCGGCTCCTGGAGGGGCACGACGAGGACCGAGCGGTGCTGACGGTGCGCGAGTCGAGCGGCGACCGATCCGGTGAAGAACTCGCGGATCGACTCGCCGATCCCGCGCTTCCGCGTGCCGACGACGATCAGCTGGGCATCGAGCTTGTTCGCGAGCTGCTTGATAGCGAGAGCGGGGTCTCCGACCAGCTGTCGTGCCGTCCAGGTGATCCCCGTGCCGTCGAGTGCAGCGGCCGCTTCGGCCTGCACGGCCTCGAACTCGGCGGCCCCTGCGTCGAGGTTCATATCGATCGGCGCCGAGTGCACATAGCCGTCGGGATCCTCATAGGTCACGAAGCGCGTGACGTCGACATGGGCGACCACGAGCGGCACTCGCAGCAGCCGGGCGAACCGCGCCGCCTCGTCGATCACGCGCGCGGCTTGACCCGGCTGCATCCCGACGATCACCGCTTTCTGCAGAGTCGCGTTCTGTGCCGCCTCGTCGGAGGGCTTCGAGGTGTTGTCGGTCATGACGATCGCTCCCTTCACCAGCCTGGCGTCGGCCAGGGGGGCCTACCCGCGTGCTATTCTGAATGCTACTCTTACCGGCCTTGAGCCGGTGTCGTGAATGCATCGGGCCGTCAGCTGCCCGCCGCTTAACTCGTGAGGGGGTCTCGCGCATGGGCCGTGGCCGTCAAAAGGCGAAGCACACCAAGATCGCCCGCGAACTGAAGTCATTCAGTCCGTCGGTGAACTACTCCGCGCTGGAGCGCGAACTCGGGCATCCGAGCGACTCCGAAGACGCGTACGTCGACAAGTGGGCCGACGAGTATGCAGACGAAGACGAGGACGAACTCGAAAAGGCCTGACCGCCGATTCGCTCGACCGTCGTCTCCCCCGTGCGCCACACGGGGGATTCGTCGTGTCCGGAGCACCGACCATCGTGTCGTGCACGCGCGAGATCACGGTCTTCGAGCACGCGGCTGACAGACTCTCTGTATGGCTCGCGTCGTCTCGCTCTATCGGCACCCCATCAAGGGGCTGACCCCGGAATCCGTCGACTCGCTCACCGTGCAGCCCGACGGGCGCATCGCCGGTGATCGAGTCCTCGCCTTCCGCTTCGGGGATGCCGCGGTGCCCGAGCACCGGGACGGACTCGACCACTGGCCCAAGGCGAAGGGGCTGTCGCTGCAGGATTTCCCCGCTCTCGCCGCGCTGCGGACGACATATGACGATCGCTCCCACACCGTTCGGATCGAGCACGACGGTTCGATGCTCGTCGAGGCCGGTCTCGACGACGACGGTCGCGTCGCACTCGCGGATGCCGTGACGGACTTCGTGCTGGCCACACCCGACGGGCGCCGCCTTCGCCGCCCGGGCAGGCTGCCGCTGGTCGTGGTCGGCGACGGCACGACCTCGAGGTTCCAGGACCGCGCGCGCGGCTACGTGTCGGTGCACACCCGCGCCAGCGTGAGCACGCTCGGCGAGGCCCTCGGTCTCGGGATCGACGACCGCCGTTTCCGATCGAACATCGTGATCGACGACGCAGCAGCCTGGTCGGAGCTCGACTGGCGCGGCACCGTGACCGTGGGACAGGTCGTGTTCGAGGCCGCGGGTCCGATCGTGCGCTGCCTCGCGACGCACGCGAATCCGGACACGGGGGTGCGCGACGCCAGAGTGCTGACCACCCTCACGGGTGCTCTCGGGCAGGATGAGCCGACGCTCGGCCGACTCCTGCTGCCCGGCGGTGCCGCGGAGGGGTCGGAGGCCTGGTCCGGCGGAACGATCCGCATCGGCGACGAGATCAGCGCCCGCAGCGCCTGACGGACAGCGGGTCCGACCGCAGGCGGTTCCGCCGACGAGCGCGACCGGCCCGGATCACCAGCGGCCGTGCCGGCGCTCCCAGTCCTCTTCGATCGTGCGGCGGCGGCCAGCGACCCAGCCCGCGGGGATCACGGCCACCAGAACGCCCACCAGTACCCAGAGCGGAATCTGCCAGCTGCCCGTCAGATCGTGGATCAGTCCGATCAGCAGCGGGAACGCCGCGGCGACCGCATAGCCGATGCTCTGCACGAACCCGCTCAACGCGACGGCGCTCTCGGGCGTGCGGGCGCGGATGCTGAGCAGCACCAGCGCGAGGGGGAACAGCGCCGGGGAGAGCCCGAACAGCACCACCCACAGCGGCATCGCCACGGTGGGGAGGAAGAGGAAGCCGGCGAGGCCCGCGAGACCGCAGGCGATCGCGATGACGAACACCGGACGGGTCGCCTGGAAGCGCACGATCAGGATCGGCACGAGCAGCGAGCAGGGAAGTCCCATGAGTCCGAACAGCGAGAGCAGCAGCCCGGCGTTCGACGGGCTCACCCCTCCCACGTCGATCATGATCGTGGGCAGCCACGAGAAGGAGACGTAGGCCATGGTCGACGACGCCCCGAACACGAGCGCGATCGACCACGCCATCGGCAGACGCCAGAGCCGCCCGAAGACCCGGGGGTTGGCCGGCGTGGTCGAGATGGGGCCGGTCGCGACCGAGGCGGCGTCGTAGGGCTGGTCGGCGGAGGCGGACGCCGGCTTCACGAGCGCGGGCGCGGCGGCGGCATCCGCTCTGCTCGTCAGCAGCATCGCGACCCACGGCACCAGGGCGATCGCGGCGAACACACCCCACAGCCCCAGCGACACACGCCACCCTGCGGTGTCGGCGATCGGCACGGCGACCAGCGGTGGCACGAACGTCGACACCGCCATGGTGGTCGAGTACACGGTCATCATGAGACCGAGACGATCCGGGAAGTACTTCTTGACCAGCGGGGGCAGCAGCACGTTGCCCGAGCCCACACCTGCGAACACCACCGCGGTCGCGGCGAGCAGCGAGGTCGAGTCGACGGACAGGCTGCGCAGCAGCAGTCCCGCGGCGATCAGGGCGATCGCGACGACGGCGACCCGCTCGAGACCGAATCGACGCTCGAAGACGGGCGTGAGCAGCCCGAACACGGCGAAGCACACGGGCGGCGCGGCCCCGATCAGGCCGATCACGACCGATGAGACCGGGAAGTCCGCCGCGACGTGGTCGATCACCGGAGACAGCGATGCCACGGCGGAGCGCAGCGAGAACGCGACCAGGACGATCCCGATCAGCGCGAGCGCGCGTCCGCGCCAGAGCGGCTGCGCACCCGAGGTCACGAGGTCTGCGACCCCTCCACCCACGCGAGGTACTCGTCGGAGACGGTGCCGGTGACGTACCGGCCGTCGAAGCAGCTCATGTCGAGATCGCTGAGCACGGATCCCTCGGTGATGGCGGCCTTGAGGTCTTCGACCTCCTGATACACGAGGTGGTCGCACCCCAGCTCCTCGGCGATCTCGGGGATCGTCCGACCGTGCGCGATGAGCTCGTGCCGTGACGGCATGTTGATGCCGTAGACGTGCGGGTGTCGCACCGGCGGCGCCGCCGAGGCGAACGTCACCGAGGTCGCACCGGCGTCACGAGCCATCTGGATGATCTGCTTCGAGGTCGTTCCGCGCACGATCGAGTCGTCGATCAGGAGCACGTTCTTGCCCTGGAACTCGGTCGACATGGCGTTGAGCTTCTGCCGCACGCTCTTCTTGCGCACCGCCTGCCCGGGCATGATGAAGGTGCGGCCGACATAGCGGTTCTTGTAGAAGCCCTCGCGGTACTCGATGCCCAGCTTGCGGGCGACCTCCATGGCGGCGGGGCGCGCGGAGTCGGGGATCGGCATGACCACGTCGATCTTGTCCATCGGCACGTGCTTCGCGATCGTGTCGGCGAGCTTGTCGCCCATGCGCAGCCGCGACTCGTAGACCGAGACGCCGTTCATGACCGAGTCGGGACGGGCGAGGTAGACGTACTCGAACGCGCACGGCGCGAGCACGGCCTCGGTCGCGCACTGCTTGCTGTGCAGCTCGCCCTCGTTCGTGATGAAGATAGCCTCACCGGGCTCGACCTCGCGCACGACCTCGTAGTCGGCGTTCTCGAGCACGAGCGACTCGCTCGCCACGACCCACTCGTCGCGCCCCTCGGATCCGGCGACGGTCGACGGGCGACGCCCCAGGATGAGAGGACGGATGCCGAACGGATCGCGGAACGCGAGCAGTCCGTACCCGGCGATCACGGCGATCACGGCGTAGGCGCCCTCGATGCGCTCGTGCGTGCGGGCGACGGCCTCGAAGATGCGCTCGGCATCGAGGTCGACCGTCGAGGTCGTGTTCTGCAGCTCGCCGGCGAGCACGTTGAGCAGCAGCTCGGTGTCGCTCGAGGAGTTCAGGTGGCGGCGGTCGCGCTGGGCCATGTCGGCCGTGAGCTCACGCGTGTTCGTCAGGTTGCCGTTGTGGATGAGGATGATGCCGTACGGCGCGTTCACGTAGAACGGCTGCATCTCCTCCTCGTTCGAGGCGGTGCCCTTCGTCGCGTAGCGCACGTGGCCGAGACCGACGTTGCCGAGCAGGCCGCGCATGTCGCGGGTGCGGAACGCCTCGCGGACCATCCCCTGCGCCTTGGCGTTGTGCATCACGCCGTTCGCCTCGGCGGTGGCGATTCCCGTCGCATCCTGGCCGCGGTGCTGCAGCAGCAGGAGAGCGTCGTAGATGTCCTGATTGACCGGGGCAGAGCCCACCATTCCGACGATGCCGCACATGGGCTCTTACTTCGCTCCGTCCGCGTAGGCGCCGACCAGGCGCACTGCTCCACCGTCGACGCCCTTGGCGCCCTGTTCGAACTCTCCTGCCGGACGTGCGCCGAAGCCCACCGTCGCGACCTGCCACGCGGGCATGCCCTCGGCTGCGAGGGCCGCGATCGCGGCGTCCTTCTTGTCGGCTGCGATGACCGCGAGGAACCCGATGCCGAGGTTCCAGGTGCCCTCGGCCGACTCCAGCGTGGATCCGGCGATGTCGCTGAGCACGCGGAAGACCGGGCTCGGTGACCACGTACTGCGGTCGACCTCGGCCCAGCTGCCCTGCGGCAGAACGCGGGCGAGGTTCGCGGCGATGCCGCCGCCGGTGACGTGGCTGAGCGCGTGGACGCCCTGGCTGCCCGAACCGGTCGCCGATCCGAGCTGCTCGATCAGACGCAGCAGCGGAAGAGTGTAGAGACGCGTCGGCTCGAGCAGGGCCTCGCCCCAGGTGGTGCCGAAGTCGGCGGCGTTGTCGCCGTAGCCGATCCCCGCGTTCGTGACGATATGGCGCACGAGCGAGTAGCCGTTGGAGTGGAGTCCGCTCGACTCGATCGCGAGCACGACGTCGCCGTCCTGCACGCGGTCGGCTCCGAGGATGCCGTCGGCCTCGACGACTCCCGTCGCAGCTCCCGCCACGTCGTAGTCGCGCGGACCGAGGAGGCCGGGGTGCTCTGCCGTCTCGCCGCCGACGAGCGCGGTGCCGGTGGCGGAGCACGCCTCGGCGATGCCGCGCACGATGTCGGCGATGCGCTGCGGGAAGACCTTGCCGCACGCGATGTAGTCGGTCATGAAGAGCGGCTTCGCACCGACCACCACGATGTCGTCGACGACCATGCCGACGAGGTCCTGACCGATCGTGTCGTGCTTGTCGATGGCCTGCGCGATGGCGACCTTCGTGCCGACGCCGTCGGTGCTGGTCGCGAGCAGCGGGCGACGGAAGTCGCGCAGTGCGCTCGCGTCGAACAGCCCGGCGAATCCGCCGACACCGCCCAGCACTTCAGGGCCGTGCGTCGCGCGCACGGAGGACTTCATCAGCTCGACGGCGAGATCGCCTGCAGCGGTATCGACGCCGGCTTCGGAATAGGGATTGGTGGGGGAGGCAGCCACGCCTCCAGCCTACCGCCCGTCGAGGCCTCCTCTCCCCTCCCTCCATCTCCTACGATGGGGCCATGGCCGACAAGCCGCAGTGGTTGATCCGCGAAGACGCGAGCGTTCCGGTGCTCGTCGCGCTCGCACTGCGCCAATCGCTCGGCATCCGCGCTCCTCAGGACCTGCCGAGCCTGCGCGACCTGCCCGTCCGAGCACCCGATGCGGTCGAGGTCACGCCCGAGCTCGAGAAGCAGTGGCGCGACTACTGGGACATGACGATCGAGCCGCGCGCACACCCCTCCGGAGTGCCCCTCGAACTGATCGACGGCTTCGACACGCTCGTCGCACTGCCCGCGACCGGAGCCGAGCAGCTCGCCGAGGCGATCGCGCCGCACGCGGCATCCGCCCTGCACTTCGCCCGCGTCGCGCACGACCGATACGTGTCGTCGATCCGCAGCTCGATCGCGACGCGCTCGGGCAGCGGAACCATCGGCGGCGAGGCCTACCGCGCCTACGCCAGCGCGATCGCGGAGTTCGAGCGCGACATCGGTCGTCGGGCGCACTCGTTCGAGCTGAACGTGCAGGTGCTGCCGTTCTCGCAGCGGGGCATCTGGTGGGTCGGCGCGCTCACCGTCGCCGTGACCGACGGCCTGCGGCGCGACGTCGTGTCGTTCGACGCGGCGATCCGACCGATCATCGCCGAACTGGCGTGACGGGTCCGGCCGGGGTCAGTCCTTCTCGATGATCGTCTCGTGCTCGACGCGCACGACGTGATCGTGACGGCGGGCGGTGCGCTCGAGGATCAACGCGACCACGCTGGCGAGAGCGACGCCGATCGGCACGGTCCACAGCAGCAGGAATCCGAACACCTGGCCCGGAGGGTAGACGACGTTGACCGCCGCCGACGGCTCGTAGCTGCCGACCATCGTGAGGATGCCGGCGGCGATGACGCCGAGCACGACGCCGATGCCCATGAAAACGCCGAATCGCGGCACGCGTCGTACGGTCGCCTCGACCGTCTCGGAGGAATCGTGGGAGGACATGCTCCCATTCTCCCACCGTTGTCGGTGCACCGCATGCGGGTCTCGGGTGGATCCGTCAGGGGCGGAGCGGCAGCACGTCGGCGAGGTCTGCCCGCGTGCCCGAGGCCTGGACGCGTCCGGATGCTGCGGCCTGCGCCCACGGCTCCGCTCCCGTCGCGACCGCGATCCAGGTGGCGGCATCCATCTCGACCACGTTCGGCGGGGTGCCCCGCGTGTGCCGCGGCCCCTGGATGACCTGCACCGCACCGAACGGCGGCACCCGCACCTCGACGCTGTTGCCTGGCGCCTTCTCGTCGAGCAGCTGCAGCAGATAGCGCACACTCGTCGCCAGCACGGGGCGCTGCGGCTTCTCGCCGGCGGCGTCGGCGGCACGCACGGCATCGAGAGCGGCGCGTCCGTCGACGATGTCGATCTTGCGGGAGGGCATGTGCTCCAGGGTACGCCGGGGGGGGCCTGCGCCGGTCGGTTCGGATCAGTGCCTGCCGCCGCCCGTCGCCACGGGCATAGGCTCGACTCGATGAGCCAGAATCCCGAGACTCTGCATGGAGCGCGCGACGAGCTGCTCGCCGCGACGCGGCGCACCGAGGCCTGGGCGCGCCCCTTCCCTCCGGTCGTCGGCAGCGCGCAGCCGGCATCCGTCCTCGTGCTGTTCGGGCGGCTCGACAGCATCCCCGCACAGACCGATTCCGTGACGATGGCCGCCGATCTCGACGTGCTGCTGCAGCGACGCGCCGCCACACTGTCGTCGCACCCGGGACAGGTCTCCTTTCCCGGTGGCCGCGCCGAGGATGAGGATGCGGATGCGGTCGCCACCGCCCTCCGGGAGGCCGAGGAGGAGACGGGTCTCGATCCGTCGGGCGTCGAGATCCTCGCGACCCTTCCCGAACTCCCTCTCGCGGCCAGCAACCACGTGGTGACCCCCGTGCTCGCATGGTGGCGCTCCCCCTCGCGCGTCGCGGCCGTCGACCATGCCGAGACGGTCGACGTGTTCCGGGTGCCCGTGGCGCAGCTGCTCGACCCCGCGAACCGACACACGTCGACGATCCACCGCATGGGCCGCACCTGGAAGGGCCCCGCGTTCGACATCGACGGCACGATCGTGTGGGGTTTCACCGCGATGGTGCTCGACGCCCTGTTCGACGCCGCAGGGTGGACGGTCGAGTGGGACCGGTCGGTCGAACGCCCGATCGAGCTCTGACCCGCCGCACGCGGACTGGCGGCCCGCGTCGGTAGTCTGGACGGGTGAAGATCCTCGTCCTCGGTTCCGGTGCCCGTGAGCACGCGATCATCCTCGCTCTGCGAGCAGAGACCGCGGAGCACGAGATCTTCGTCGCCCCCGGCAATGCCGGCATCGCGCGCGACGCGACCCCCGTCACGGTCGACATGCTCGACGGCGCCGCCGTGACCGCCTTCGCGAACGAGCACGCCGTCGACCTCGTGGTCGTCGGCCCCGAAGCGCCGCTCGTCGCGGGTGTCGCCGATGTGCTGCGCGCGCACGGAATCCCGGTGTTCGGCCCCGGCAAGGCGGCGGCCCAGCTCGAGGGATCGAAGTCGTTCGCCAAGCGCATCATGGATGCCGCCGGCGTGCCCACCGGCCGCGCGGTGCGCGCCACCACGGCAGCCGAGGTCGAGGCCGCGTTCGACGACCTGGGCGCCCCCTACGTGGTGAAGGCCGACGGGCTGGCGGCGGGCAAGGGCGTCATCGTGACGTCCGACCGCTCCGAAGCGCTCGCCCACGCCGCGCACTATCTGCCCTCCGGTCCCGTGCTGATCGAGGAGTTCCTCTCCGGCCCCGAGGTCTCGCTGTTCTTCCTCAGCGACGGCGACACCGTGCGTGCACTCAGCCCTGCACAGGACTTCAAGCGCGCGTTCGACGGCGACGAGGGCCCGAACACGGGTGGCATGGGCGCCTACTCTCCTCTCCCCTGGCTCGCCGAGCAGTTCGGCAGCGAGCAGGCGTTCGTCGAGGAGGTCACGCGCGACGTGGCGCTCCCCGTGATCCGTCAGCTCGACAGCGAGGGCACCCCGTTCATCGGCCTGCTCTACGCCGGGCTCATCCTCACGCCCGCGGGCGTGCGTGTGATCGAGTTCAACGCGCGCTTCGGCGACCCCGAGACGCAGATCGTCCTGCCGCGACTCGTCACCCCGCTGTCGGAGCTGCTGCTCGCCGCGGCATCCGGCACCCTCGAGGATCAGCCCGCACCGGTGTTCAGCGACGACGTCGCCATCACCGTCGTGCTCGCGAGCGAGGGATACCCCGAGGCGCCGCAGACCGGCCGCCCCATCGAGGGCCTCGCCGAGGCCGCCGCGGTCGAGGGCGTGCGCCTCGTGCAC
Source organism: Microbacterium sp. C5A9 (assembly GCF_022627955.1). Taxonomy (GTDB): domain Bacteria; phylum Actinomycetota; class Actinomycetes; order Actinomycetales; family Microbacteriaceae; genus Microbacterium. The sequence continues at coordinate 240,955 of NZ_JABXGD010000007.1, read as the reverse complement.
GCCGCCACCGCCAGCCCCGACGCCCCCGGCGGCTCGCTCATCGCGACGGGCGGACGCGTGCTGAACGTCGTCGCCGTGGCATCCGACTTCCGCACCGCGCGCGACCGCGCCTACGAGGCGATCGCCCTGATCTCCCTCGAGGGCTCGCACCACCGCACCGACATCGCCGCCCGCGTCGCGGAGTAGCCCTCGGCCCACTCGGCCCACCGCCCCACCCTGCACGGCTTCCGCCCGGGGGCACGGCTTTACCGGGTGAGGGCCCTCGACGCGGGCGAGGGGTTCAGAGGACCTTCGAGAGGAAGTCCTTGAGACGCTCGTTCTTCGGGGCACCGAACAGCTCGGCCGGCGGCGCCTCTTCGACGACGACTCCGCCGTCCATGAAGACCGTGCGGCCCGAGACCTCGCGCGCGAAGCCCATCTCGTGGGTGACGAGCACCATCGTCATGCCGCCCGAGGCGAGGTCGCGGATGACCTGCAGCACCTCGCCGACCATCTCGGGGTCGAGGGCGCTGGTGGCCTCGTCGAAGAGCATGATCTCGGGATCCATGGCCAGCGCACGGGCGATCGCGACGCGCTGCTTCTGACCGCCCGACAGGGATGCCGGCTTGGCATCCGCCTTCTCGGCCAGGCCCACGCGGTCGAGCAGCCCGAGTGCCCGCTCACGGGCCTCGGCCTTCGACAGCTTGCCGAGCTCGATCGGGGCGAGCGTGATGTTCTCGAGCACCGTCATGTGCGGGAACAGGTTGAAGTGCTGGAACACCATGCCGATGCGCTGACGCACCTCGTCGAGCTTGACGCTCTTGTCGGTCAGGTCGACGCCGTCGACGATGACGTGCCCCGACGTCGGCTCCTCGAGCTTGTTGAGGCAGCGCAGCAGGGTCGACTTGCCCGACCCCGACGGACCGATGACCGCGACGACCTCGCCGTCGTCGACCGTCAGATCGATGCCCTGGAGCACGTGATTGTCGCCGAACGACTTGTGCAGGCCTTTGACCTCGATCTTGCTCATGCGTTGAACTTCCTCTCCAGGCGGTTCGCGAGCAGCGTGAGGAGCGTGATCACGACGAAGTAGATGATGGCGACGATCGTCAGCACCTGGGCCGACAGGTATGTCGAGGCGATGATCTGCCGCGACACGAACGTGAGCTCCGCGAGACCGATGACGCTGATCAGCGACGTGTCCTTGAGGGTGATGATGCCCTGGTTCACGAACGACGGGATCATGATGCGGAACGCCTGCGGGAGCACGACCTTCTGCATGGTCTTCCAGTGGCCGAGACCCAGCGAGCGCGAGGCCTCGTTCTGGCCCGGGTCGACGGCCTGGATGCCGCCGCGGATGATCTCGGTCATGTACGCGCCCGTGTTCAGCGAGAGCGTGATGGCTCCCGCGACGAACGGGTTGAACGTGAGGCCGGGGAACAGCTGCGGGATCGCGAAGAACACGAAGAACGCCTGCACCAGGATCGGAGTGCCGCGGAAGACGAACACGTACGCGGTCGCGAGCCACCGGAACGGCAGGAACTTCGAGATGCGACCGAAGCCGAACACGATGCCCAGGATGAACGCGGCGACGAGCGCGACGAGCGTCGCGAGGATCGTCAGCCACAGGCCCTCCATGAGCGCGGGCCAGTACTTCACGGCCACCGAGAAGATGTCGGTCGCCTGCGTGGTCTCCTCACCGCCGGCGAGGTACGTGTCGACGATCTCGTCGTACTCCCCCGATGCCTGGAGGTTCTCGAGGCCCGCGTTGAACTTCTCGATCAGGTCGGGGTTCTGCCCCTTGTTGACCGCGAAACCGTACTCGCCGCCGAGCTCCGGGTCGCCGATGAGGCGGAAGCCGGATCCCTGCTGGATGCCGTAGGCGAGCACCGGGAAGTCCTCGAAGTAGCCCACGGCCTGCCCGGCCTTGACCGCATCGACCATGTCTGTCGTGTCGGAGTAGGGCGTCACGCGGAAGCCGTACTCGTCCTGATTGTCCTCGGCGAAGGTCTGCCCCTGCGTGCCGGTCTTGACCGCCACCGTCTTGCCGTCGAGGTCGTCGAGCGACTGGATGTCGCTCGCGTCGAGCACACCCAGCTGGATGCCGCTGGTGAAGTACGGCTCGCTGAAGTCGAAGATCTGCTGACGTTCCTCGGTGATCGACATGCCGGCCATGACGGCATCCACCTGGTTCGACTGCAGAGCCTGCAGCGCCGCGTCGAACCCGAGCTGGCGGATCTCGACCTCGAAGCCCTGGTCCTCCGCGATCGCACGGAGCAGATCCATGTCGATGCCGACCAGGTCGCCCTCGGGAGAGGTGAACTCGAACGGCGCGAACGTCGTGTCGGTGCCGATGACGTACGTCTCGGTGTCATCGGCCGCGGTGGCGGCAGAAGCTCCGCCGAGCAGGGCGCCGGCCGCGACGAACGCCGTGAGCGCCATCGCCCCGACGGTGCGTCCGAGCGTGCGCAGACGCGCAGACGCAGGGGAGGGATGTGGGATCACGACGGATGCTCCTCGGATCGGATGGGCGACAGGATGCTGCCACCGGGATGGTCGTCGACCATCCACCCTAACCGGCGACGGCGTGTCGTCGTGTTCCGAGGGGGCTCCGCGGCGCTCGCGACTAGAGGGCGATCCAGTACCGTCGCACCGGCTGCTCGCCGTGCTCGGGCAGCGTGCGGACGTCCTGCAGCACGCCGCCGGCGCCCTCGATGGTGCGGTACGAGCCGACGTTGTCGTCGTCGCACGTGACCATCACCCGGTCGAGCCCGATCTGCCGCACACGCTCGAGTCCGAGCCGCAGCGCCGCCGACGCATAGCCCTGGCGGCGACGGGACTCCCGCACGGAGTACCCGATGTGGCCGCCCACCTCGCGCAGGTAGTCGTTGAGATCGTGACGGAACGAGAGGAAGCCGACGACCTCGCCGTCGTCCGTGATCCAGTACAGGTCGTTGTGCACCGCATCCGCGGGCAGTTCGGCGCTCGTGTCGGCGAGCAGCGTCGACTTCTCGATCAGGGCGTCGAGCGTCGCGCGGTCCGGGGTGACGGGTGCGTGCAGACCCGATCCGTCGACGTGCCCGTCACCGAACTCGGCGACGGCCGCCGCCCAGGAGTCGAAGAGGTCGGCGGTGGGCTTCGTGAGCTCGATCGTCATCGCCCGATGACATCACACCTGCTGCGGCGGTGGCAAACCGGTCAGGCTCGGTGCAGGAGCCCGGCCGACGGAAGAGGGCCGGGTCCTCCGCATGATCGTGCAGAGGACCCGGCCCGTCGTCAGAGATCGGTCATGCCGACGGAGCGGGCGCCTCCGCGCGCGCGGATGCCGCGGCATCCGCCTTGTCATAGCGTCCGAGGAAGAGCGAGGCGACGAGCGCGACGACCATCACGCACGCCGGCAGGAGGATGGCCTGCGACATGCCTGCGGCGAAGCCCTCGGCCACCTGCGGCGGGAGGGTGCCGCCGCTGATGCCCGCCGGGGAGTCGGCGAGGCCCGGGAGGTTCGCCTCGAGACGCGACTGCATGAAGGCGGCGATGGAGGCCGACCCGATGACCGAGCCGATGGTGCGGGTGGTGTTGTAGATGCCGGCACCGGCCCCCGCCTGACGCGGCGGCAGCTTGCGGGTGGCGGTGGTCGCGAGCGGTCCCCACATGCCCGCGTTGCCGATGCCCATGAGCGCCGACGGCATCAGGAACATCCAGATCGGGGTGTCCATGGTGATCAGCGTCGAGTACCAGATGAGGGCGACGATGACGCACAGCAGCCCCGGGATCAGGATGATGCGCGGGTCGACACGGTCGAGCAGCTTGCCGGCGAACGGGGCGAGCACGCCCGACAGCACGGCCATCGGGATGAGCAGCAGCGCAGCCTCGGTCGGGGTGAGACCCCGCGCGGTCTGCAGGAAGAACATCATGGGCAGCGACATGCTCGTCACCGTGAATCCCACGGCGGCGATCGCGACGTTCGCCCCCGAGAAGTTGCGGTCGCGGAAGAGATCGAGCGGCACGAGCGGCTCGCTGCGGGTGCGCGCCTGCTGCACGATGAACAGCGCCAGCACGACGAGTCCGGCGATGATCAGGCTCCACACCGAGATCGGCCCCCAGATGACGCCCCAGTCGAACTTCTCGCCCTCCTGCAGACCGAAGACGAGGAGGAACAGCGCCACCGCGCTCAGCACCACGCCGACGATGTCGAAGCGATGAGGGCTGGTGGCGAGCTGCGGAACGAGACGCCAGGCCAGCACGAACGCCACGATCCCGACCGGGATGTTGACGAAGAAGATCCACTCCCAGCCGAAGCCGTCGACGAGCAGGCCGCCGACCAGCGGCCCTACCAGCGTCGCGACACCGGCGGTCGCCCCCCACAGGCCCATCGCCGCGCCGCGTCGCTCGGGCGGGAAGGTGCGCGTGATCACGGCCATCGTCTGGGGCGTCATGAACGCGGCGCCGAGCCCCTGCACCGCGCGGGCGGCGATGAGCATCTCGAGCGAGTCCGACAGACCGCACCAGAGCGAGGCGAGCGTGAAGACGGCGAGACCGATCAGGTAGATGTTCTTCGGGCCGAAACGGTCGCCGAGGCGTCCGGTGATCAGGATGGGCACCGCGTAGGCGAGCAGGTAGGCGCTGGTGACCCACACCACGTTGTCGAGGTTGTTGGTGCTGGGGTCGAGTGCGGCCTTGATCGCGGGGTTGGCGACCGAGACGATCGTCGTGTCGACGAGGATCATGAAGAAGCCGATGACCAGCGCCCACAGCGCCGGCCAGGGGCTGGCGGGGCGATGCCCTGCGGCGAAGGTTCCGGTCGAGGGACCGGACGACGAGGATGCCGCGGGCGGGCGTCCTGTCGAGGAGGAATCGGTCATTGCTGTGCAGCCTTTCGCTGAGCGAGATAGCGGTCTGTGTTCTCGAATGCCGTGGGGCCCCAGGGGAAGGCTTCGGCGTCGAGGCGGTCGAGAAGGGAGTCGAGCCAGCGCAGCTCGGCGTCGAGCAGTACCTCCTGGCGCTCGAACTCCACGAGCACCTGCTCGGGAACGGCCGTGGCCCGTGCGCCGATCAGTCCGTCACGGTGCATCACGTGCCCCTCGTCGAGCGCGGCGCGGCGGGCGCGGAGGCAGTCGATCACGTCGGGGCGCTCGAGGTTGTGAGCTTCGGCGAGCGCGATCCGGAACTCGGCCGGTCGGTCGATGACCGAGAGCTCGCGCCGCAGCCACTCGACGAGCGCATCCACTCCGCCATCCGTGAGCGTGTAAGTGGTGCGCTCCGGTCGGTTGCCGTCGCGGTCGATGCCGACCTCGTCGATCAACCCCTCCCGCTGCAGCCGGCCGACCGTGTGATAGAGCGTGCCGTTGGTGATGGCCAGCAGTCGCTCGTCGCGGCGGGAGCGCATCAGGCGCACCATCTCGTAGGGGTGCATGTCGCCTTCGCGCAGCAGCGCGAGCACCATCACCCCCATCGGGGTCAACCGCTCCACCGGATCCTTCGACACGTGCTCCCCCTCAAATAGTCCACGTGGACTATACGCTCTCTCGAGCCGGTCGACAAGACGGATGCCGAGCCCGCCCTAGGTCAGGGTGGCGGCGAGCTGCTCCGGCGTCAGCGGTGGATCCGCGTAGACGAGCCGCACCGCCTCGGGGTCGGGGTTGCCCGCATCGGGCGCCCGGTGCACGAGTGCGAGGCCGAGCTTCTCGGCGACGTGCGCCGACGCTCGGTTGTGCTCGACGAGATAGGCGATCACGGGGAGCTCAGGGGCGATCGCCCTCGCCGCTTCGACCCCCGCCCGTGCCAGCTCAGTCGCCAGACCTCGACCGTGATGATCTCCGGCGATCCGGTACCCGACGTTCCACACCTCGCCGCCGAGCAGCGTGCACCCGCCGTTGCCGACCACCTCGCCGGTGTCGCGCAGACGGACGACCCAGGACCCGAGACCCGCGTCTGCCCAGCTGCGCTCCCACCGGCGCATCATCTCGACGGTCTGCGCGGGGTCGGTGTGACGGAGGCTCGGGTAGTGGGTCCACACCCGCGGATCGCTCTGGATCGCGAAGACCGCGTCGAGATCGGAGGGCTTCGGGCGCGACAGCCGCAGGCGCTCGGTGAAGGTGTCGTCGGTCACGGGTCCAGGCTAGGCATCCCCGCCGACATCCGGCGCGGCGAACCGGGATAATGGGCGGGTGAGCACACCTTCGGACAGCACCGCGCAGACCATCCCCGGCTGGCGCCACATCTACTCGGGCAAGGTCCGCGACCTGTACGCCTCGGAAGACGCCGCCGACACCCGCATCCTCGTGGTCGCCTCCGACAGGGTCAGCGCCTTCGACTTCGTGCTGTCTCCGGGGATCCCGCAGAAGGGCGCCCTGCTCACGCGCCTCAGCCGCTGGTGGTTCAGCGAGCTGAGCGACGTGCCGAACCACCTGGCCGACGGGGAGATCCCCGCGAGCGCCGCCGACCGAGCGATGCTCGCGCAGTCCCTCGAGATGCTGCCGATCGAGTGCGTCGTCCGCGGCTACATCACCGGTTCCGGCTGGGCCGAGTACACCGAGAGCGGCACCGTGTGCGGGATCCCGCTGCCCGAGGGCCTGCAGAACGGCGACCGCCTGCCCGAGCCCCTGTTCACCCCCGCCTACAAGGCCCCGATGGGCGAGCACGACGAGAACATCACGTTCGAGAAGACGGTCGAGCTCGTCGGCGCCGAGCGTGCCGCAGAGCTGCGCGACGCCTCGCTGGCGCTGTACACGCGCGCCGCCGCGATCGCCGAGGAGAAGGGCCTGATCCTCGCCGACACGAAGTTCGAGTTCGGGACGGACGCCGACGGCACCCTGCGCCTGGCCGACGAGGTGCTCACGAGCGACTCCTCGCGGTACTGGGATGCCGAGGCCTGGCGCACCGGGACGACCCCTGCCGAGCGCATGGCGAGCTTCGACAAGCAGATCGTGCGCGACTGGCTGGCCGCGAACTGGGACAAGCAGGGCGAGCCCCCGGTGCTGCCCGAGGACATCGTGGAGCGCACGGCCGATCGGTACCGTGAGCTCATCGAGCGCCTCGGGGCCTGACGCCGCGGCGTCTCCCCGGGGAGGACGTCTCCCCATCGGGAGGACGGGACCTCGGTAATCGTCCGCCCGACGCGGAGAAGTCCGCCCGAGCAGGCGCCCGGAGCGCACCCAGGCAACACTCAGGAATCGGTAGTGTTGCGGAAGCACTCCCACTCCCCCGATCCTGAGGAGCCCGCATGCCTCTGTGGAAGATCCACGGAAACGGTCGCACGGTCGAACCCGGCGCCGTCGTCACCCCCGAAGAGCGCCTGAACTGGCCCGCCACGATCGCGATCGGCGCGCAGCACGTCGTCGCAATGTTCGGCGCCACGTTCCTCGTGCCGACGCTGACCGGCTTCCCGGTCTCGACCACCCTGCTGTTCAGCGGGCTCGGCACCCTGATCTTCCTGCTGGTCACCAAGAACCAGCTGCCGAGCTATCTCGGCTCGTCGTTCGCGTTCATCGCACCGATCACGGCAGCGGTCGCCGCCGGCGGAACGGGCTCGGCGCTGGCCGGCGTGGTGGCCGTCGGCATCCTGCTCACTGTCGTCGGCCTGGTCGTGCAGTTCGCCGGACTGCGGTGGATCGATGCGCTGATGCCGCCGGTGGTGGCCGGCGCGATCGTCGCCCTCATCGGGTTCAACCTCGCTCCGACCGCGTGGAACAACTTCTCCCTCGACCCGGTGACCGCCACGATCACCCTCGTCGCGATCATCCTGTTCGCGGTGCTGTTCCGCGGATTCCTCGGACGCATCTCGATCTTCCTCGGCGTCGCCGTGGGCTTCGTCTACGCCGCGTTCACCGGATCGTTCGAGGTGCCGAACGAGCTCCGCGGCGGCAGGACCCCTGCCGAGCTCATCGCGGACGCGCCCTGGGTCGGCCTGCCCGACTTCCAGTTCCCGAACTTCGTCGAACCGGGCACGTGGTCGACGATCGCGATGTTCCTGCCCGTCGTCCTCGTGCTGATCGCCGAGAACGTCGGCCACGTGCGCGGCGTCGCGACCATGACCGAAGACCCCGCGATCAACAAGCACACCGGTCGCGCGCTCATCGCCGACGGCGTCGCCACCACGATCGCCGGAGGGTTCGGCGGCTCGGGCACCACGACATACGGCGAGAACATCGGCGTCATGGCCGCCACCCGCGTCTACTCGACCGCGGTGTACTGGGTCGCGGGACTCTTCGCGATCCTGCTGGCGTTCTCACCGAAGGTGGGCGAGGTCTTCAACTCGATCCCGGCCGGGGTGCTGGGCGGGGCGACCACTGCGCTCTATGGCCTGATCGGCATCATCGGCATCAAGATCTGGGTCGACAGCAAGGTCGACTTCTCGCGCCCGGTCAACCAGTACACGGCGGCCGTCTCGCTCGTGATCGGCATCGCCGGCTTCTCGATGCAGCTGGGCGACTTCGCGTTCGGCGGCATCGTGCTCGGCACGGTCGCGGCACTGCTCATCTACCACCTGGGCAACCTCGTCGCCCGGGCGCGCAAGACCGGTGCCGACGACCCGAAGCCCCTTGAGGCCGTGGGTCCGCTGGGCGGCGACCCGGCTTAACAGCCCTCCCTCGCAAACACGACGATCCCGGATGCTGCCGCTGCGGCATCCGGGATCGTCGCGTCCGGCGGCTGACCGCGCTCAGTCGATCACGGCGAGCACACCGTCCGGGGCGATCGTCGACGAGAGCTCGGCCCGGTGCGACACAACGCCGGCGCGGTGGGCGACGACGGTGGTCTCCATCTTCATCGCGTCGAGCACCGCGACCGCGTCGCCCTCCGCCACGCGCGCACCGTCATCGGCGAGCCAGCGCACGAGCGTCCCCGGCGCGGGCGAGCGGAGTTCGGTCGGATCGGATGCGGAGGCTGCGCCCTCGGCATCCGCCGGTCCGCCGAGACCCGAGAGCAGACCGATCGGGAGTCCGAGCATGACGCGGCGTCCGTCGATCTCGACGGGGACGCGCTGGAGCGCGACATCGGCGACGGGTGCCGGACGCAGCTGCGGTTCGAGGCGCGGCAGCAGCGTGCTCTCGATCCACTGCGTGTGCACGGCGAAGGTGTCAGTGGCGAACGCATCGTCGTCGAGAACGAGCCGATCGAAGGGGATGACCGTCGCCGGCCCCTCGACCGCGAGCTCGCGCAGCGCCCGTCGTGCCCGCACGAGTGCCCCATCACGACTCTCGGCGTGCACGATGAGCTTCGCGATCATCGAGTCGAAGGCCGGCTGCACGGCGTCGCCCGCCTCGATGCCGCTGTCCCAGCGCACGCCGGGGCCGCCGGGCACGCGCAGCGAGGCCACTCGACCAGGGCTCGGCAGGAATCCGCGACCGGGGTCCTCCGCGTTGATGCGGAACTCGAAGGCGTGCCCGGCGGGCACCGGCGTCTCGGCGAAGGAGATGCCCTCTCCGAAGGCGATGCGGAACTGCTCGCGCACCAGATCGGTGCCGGTCACCTCTTCGGTCACGGGATGCTCCACCTGCAGGCGGGTGTTCACCTCGAGGAATGAGATCGTGCCGTCGGCCGCGAGCAGGAACTCCACGGTTCCCGCGCCGCGGTACTGCACCTCGGCGCAGATCGCCCGGGCCGCGTCGTGGAACCGTGTGCGCTGATCGCTCGACAGCCCGGGCGCAGGCGCCTCCTCGATGAGCTTCTGGTTTCGACGCTGCATCGAGCAGTCACGGTCGCCGACGACCACGACGCCACCGCGTCCGTCGCCGAGCACCTGCACCTCGATATGGCGCGGGCTCTCGAGGAAGCGCTCGACGAAGCACTCCCCGCGACCGAAGGCGGCGATCGCCTCGCGAGTCGCCGCGTCGAACGCGTCGGTGACCTCCGACAGCTCCCGCACGACCTTCAGCCCGCGGCCGCCACCGCCGAACGCGGCCTTGATGGCGATCGGAAGCCCGTGCTGCTCGGCGAACGCCACGGCTTCAGCGGGCCCGGCGAGGGGCTGGTCGGTGCCGGCCGCCAGCGGCGCTCCGACGCGCTGCGCGATCCGGCGCGCGGTCATCTTGTCGCCGAGTGCGTCGATGCTGTCGGGCGAGGGGCCGATCCAGACGAGGCCGGCGGCCTCGACGGCCCGCGCGAACTCGGCGCTCTCCGAGAGGAACCCGTAACCGGGGTGCACCGCATCCGCGCCGCTCCTGCGCGCCGCGTCGATCAGCGCATCGATCGAGAGGTAGGTGCTCGCCGCGGTGTCTCCGCCGAGGCCGAGCGCCTCGTCGGCGAGTCGCACATGCAGGGCATCGGCGTCCTGGTCGGCGTAGACCGCGACGGACGTGTACCCGGCTTCGGCGCAGGCGCGGATGACGCGCACGGCGATCTCTCCGCGATTCGCGATCAACACCGTGGTCATGAGGTCTCCTTGACGATGAAACGGACACGTGCGCCGGGCGGCAGCTGCCCGGCGAGGTCGAGGCTGCTGTCGGTGACGGCGCCGATGATCGGATATCCACCGGTGAGCGGGTGATCGGGCAGGAACAGCACGGGCTGACCGTCGGGAGGCACCTGGATCGCCCCGGTGACGGCTCCCTCGCTGGGCAGCTCCCCACCGATCGCGCGCTCGAGCGGCTGTGCCCCCTCGAGCCGGATGCCGACTCGGTCGGATCGCGGTGTCACCGTCCACTCCTGGGCGCCGAGGGTCGCGAGGGCCTCCGCCGTGAACCAGTCGTCGCGCGGGCCGAGGGTGATCTCGAGATCGACGAGATCACCGGGCGCCGGAAGCACACGCGGGAGCGCATCGGGCTCGACGGGATGCCGTGCGCGATCGCCCACACGGACGACGTCTCCCGCGGCGAGCGCCGCGGGACCCAGCCCGGCGAGGGTGTCACTCGCGCGGCTGTCCAGCGCCGACTCTGCGGCCACACCGCCGCGGACCGCGACGACGAAGCGCAGACCGCCGGCGGGATGCCCGAGGGTGAGCTCGTCTCCGTCGACGGTGGCGAAGGGCTCGCCGTGGGCGATCCGGCGCACCACGCCGCCGGCATCCACGAGATCGAGGGAGCCGACGGCGCCGGTGACCGCCGCGACCCCGGCGCCGCGGAAGCGCAGCACCGCACCGCCGACGCTCTCGAGCACGGCGGCGCCGGTCTCGTTGCCGACGGCGCGGTTCGCGTCGCGCATCGCACGGCGATCGGCCACGCCGGAGGCCGAGACGCCGAGCGCCGCGAAACCCGGGCGTCCGGCATCCTGCACGAGCAGCTGCAGCGAGGGACGCACGATCTCGATCGCGGCGGACGCGGGAGAGTCCGGAGCGGGCGCCGCTGCGGCGGCGTGCCGCTCGGGAACGCGCCCGCTGTCGGCCGCGTGATCTGCGTTCTCCGACACCACGGCCGACATCACGACCTGCTCGCGCACGTGCTCGAACCGTACCGTCGTGCCGGGCGACAGCAGCGCCGGCGGGTCGCGGTCGATGTCCCACATCAGGGCGTCCGTGCGACCGATGAGCTGCCACCCACCCGGACTCTCACGCGGGTACACCCCGGTGAACTGTCCGGCGAGCGCCACCGATCCCGCCGGCACGCGGGTACGGGGCGACGCGCGACGAGGCACGTCGAAGAGGGGATCGGTGCTCACCACGTAGCCGAACCCGGGGGCGAAGCCCGAGAAGGCGACCTTCCAGTCGGCGGCGAGGTGGCGATTCACGAGTTCGTCCCCCGACACACCCAGCAGGGATGCCGCCTCATCGAGGTCTTCGCCGTCGTACCGCACGGGCACCGTGACCTCGCCGGTCGCCGGCAGGTGAGCCGCGTCGACCTCGGTCGCGGCGAGCGCGTCCGCGAGGTCGACGGCCGAGACGACCAGAGGATCGAAGCGCACGAGCACGGTGCGCGCCCCGGGGATGCGCTCGACGACACCGCGCACCCCGCGCCAGGCGAGGTTGAGGCGCATCGCCTCGTCGAGGTCGGCGGCCTCGACGAGGAGCGCGTGATCGGATGCCGTGAGGATGCGCATCAGACGAGGTACTCCGCATCCGGAACGTCCGTGATGAACATGTATCCCGGCGCATGCGTGATGGCGAACGGCGGCTTCGAGGCCATGATCGCGGCCTGCGGGGTGACGCCGCAGGCCCAGAACACCGGCACCTCGCCCTCGCGCACCTCGGGGGCGTCGCCGAAGTCGGGCCGGGCGAGATCCAGGATTCCGAGGGACGCCGGATCGCCGATGTGCACCGGAGCACCGTGCACGGCGGGGGTCCGCCCGGAGATCTGCACGGCATCCGCCACGCGACCCGCCGGGATCGGACGCATCGACACGACCATCTCTCCGCTCAGACGACCCGCGGGTGCGCAGGGCACCGCGGTGCGATACATCGGCACGTTGCGGCCGAGCTCCTGATGGCGGATCGGGATGCCCGCCTGCACGAGTCCGGATTCGAACGTGAAGCTGCATCCGATGAGGAACGAGACGAGGTCGGGATGCTCCGCCCAGGCCGCCGTCGCGTCGGTGACCTCGTCGGCCAGTTCGCCGTCGCGCCAGATGCGGTATCGACCGATGTCCGTGCGGATGTCACTGCCCGGCGCGAGCCGTGACTCGACCTCACCCTGTTCGATGACCTCGAGCACGGGACACGGCTTCGGATTGCGCTGCGCGAAGAGCAGCGTCTCGAAGGCCCAGTCCGCAGGAACCGAGATCAGGTTGGCCTGGGTCAGACCGGTCGCGACCCCGCTGGTCGGCGCAGCGTGGCCCGCCCGGATGGCGGCGCGGGCCGCACGCGCCTCGGCGAGCTGTTCGGCGGTGGCGAGGACGGTCATGTCAGACGCCCGCGAAAGGTGCGATCGTGATGCCCGCATCCTGCAGCATCCGCTTGGTCTCGGCCGCCATCGCGACCGACCCCGGGCTGTCGCCGTGCACGCAGATCGACTGCGCGCTGACCGGGACGTCGGTGCCGTCGATCGCGCGGATCACTCCCTCTCCGGCGAGGCGCACCATCCGCTCGGCGACCTCGGCGGGGTCGTGCAGCACGGAGCCGGGCTCGGTGCGCGAGACAAGCTGACCGTCGGGCTGATAGGCCCGGTCGGCGAAGGCCTCTGCCGCGGTCGCGAGCCCCGCACGTGCGGCGACGTCGAGCACGACGCCCCCGGCGAGCCCGAGCAGCACGAGGCTCGGATCGATCGCACGGATCGCGGCCACCACGTCCTTCGACTGCCGCTCGTCGCGGGCGATCGTGTTGTACAGCGCTCCGTGCGGCTTCACGTAGGCGACGGTGCCGCCCACCGCCGCGGCGAGACCGATCAGGGCGCCGAGCTGGTACTCGACGTGCGCCTGCAGCGTCGCGGAGTCGATGTCGACCTTCGTGCGACCGAAGTTCTCGTAGTCCCGATATCCGGGGTGGGCGCCGATGACGACTCCCCCGGCCACGGCGCTCGCGAGCGTCGCACGGATGCCTTCGGGGCTGCCCGCGTGGAAGCCGCATGCCACGTTCGCGCTCGTCACGAGTCCGAGCATGCTCTCGTCGTCGCTGACCATGCGGTCGGGGACGTTCTCGCCGAGATCGGAGTTCAGGTCGATCGATGTCATGGGGTCACGCTCCGATTCCGAGGAAGGCGAAGATGGGGCCCACCGAGACGATGCCCATGTACCAGGTGAGCAGCGTCACGAGCGTACCGGCGACGAGCAGCCACATCGGGTACTTCTTCGATCCGAGCAGATCGCGGCGGAACCAGCCGATGTACATGAAGACCGTGAGGCCGATGGGGAGGATGAGCCCGTTGAAGCCGCCGACGAAGACGAGGATCGCGGCCGGCGCCGTGCCGATGGACAGGTAGACGATCAGCGAGACGACGATGAAGGCGACGGTCGCCAGCTGCAGGGGCCACCCTCCCTTCAGCTTCTTCGTGAAGGTCGAGAGGAAGGTCGCCGAGGTGTACGCCGCGCCGATGACCGAGCTGATCGCCGCGGCCCAGAAGATCGCGCCGAAGATGCGCAGACCCGCGTCGCCGAGCACGGCGCCGAACGCCTGCCCTGCCGGGTTCGCGGCCTGGCTCGAGAGGTCGAGCGAGACGCCCGACGCGACCACACCGAGGATCGCGAGGAACAGCACGTAGCGCATGACGCCGGTGACGAGGATGCCGTTGGTCGCGGCGCGCATGACCGGACCGGCCTGCTCGGGGCCGGTGTGACCGGAGTCGAGGTAGCGGTGCGCCCCCGAATAGGTGATGTATCCGCCGACGGTTCCGCCGACGATCGTCGTGATGGTGGCGAAGTTGAGCTCGTCGGGGACGAACGTCTGTCGCAGCGCCTCGCCGATGGGCGGCTGGGCGATGACGGCGACGACCACGGTCATCACGATCATGCCGATGCCGAGCACGACCAGCACGACGTCCATCACCGGTCCGGCCTTCTTGACGAGGAAGATGATGATCGCGAGGGCAGCGGTGAGGGCGCCGCCGAGCTTGGGATCGATGCCGAGCAGTGCGTTCAGGCCGAGGCCGCCGCCGGCGATGTTGCCGATGTTGAAGGCCAGGCCGCCGATCACGACGAGCACGGCGATCACGTGCCCCGAGAACGGGATGGCGCTGTTCGCGAGCTCTCCGGCGCGCTTTCCCGACGAGGTGATCATGCGCCAGATGTTCAGCTGCACCGCGATGTCGACGAGGATCGAGACGAGGATCGCGAACGCGAAGGCCGCCCCCATCGTCGCGGTGAACGTGGCGGTCTGCGTGATGAATCCGGGGCCGATGGCGCTGGTCGCCATCAGGAAGATCGCGCCGATCACGGCGCTGCGGCCTGCCCGCTTCTTGGCGGCCGCGACGCGGGCTTCGTCTTCGGAGGACAGCGAGGCTGTGGTGTTCTCTGACATGGCGGGGGAATTCCCATCGTCGTTGGTGGGTCTCGATCGAGACCCAGTGTAGAACGGATCGAGCATTATTGTTCAACAACTTTGTTTCGACTGTGCTACAGCGACGTTGCGTTCGTGCACGTCCCGACGCGACCCCGGGAACGATCCGTCAGCACGCCGCCTACGATGAAGGCATGACTCAGCAGGGCATGCTCGCCGATGCGCTCCGACAGCAGATCATCGACGGAGCATTCGCCCCCGGGTCGCGCCTGTCGGAGTCGGCCCTCGCCGAGCACTTCGGCGTCGCGCGGAACACGCTGCGCGAGGCGTTCCGCGCCCTCTCCGCGCAGGGACTGCTCGAGCACGTGCCGCACCGGGGCGTCTCCGTCGCCTCACCGACGATCGCCGACGTCATCGACATCTACCGGGCTCGCCGTGTCATCGAATGCACGGCGCTGCTGCACTCCGAGCCCGAGCACCCCGCCGTCCAGCGGATGCAGGAGGCGGTGCGCGCCGCCGAGGCCGCCGCTCAGGACGCACTGCTCGACGACACCCAGACCTGGCGCGAGGTGGGCAGCGCCAACATGGCGTTCCACGTCGCGCTGGTCGATCTCGCCGACAGTCCCCGCCTGGCCCGCACGTATCGCGACCTGGCCGCGGAGCTGAGGCTCGCGTTCCTGAAGATCGATGAACCGCGCTCGCTCCACGAGCCGTTCGTGCGCAAGAACCGCGCCGTGCTCGACACCTTCCTCGAGCGAGGGGCGCAGGAAGGCGCCGCAGAGCTCGAGCGCTACCTCGTGCAGTCGGAGCGGGTCGTGCTGGGAGCGTTCGCCCGGATGCAGCTGGGGTGACCCGACCGGTCAGTGCGTCGGTCGCACCGCGCGGATCGCGCGCAGCCGGAGATCGGCGTCGCGGGGAGCGAGCTCGAGCGCCAGCGGCTCCTCGGGCTCTCGCAGGTCGTAGAGGCGGTACATCCACCGACGCGCGTCTTCGAGGGGGAACGAGTCTCCGTAGACGGCGTATTTGATCACGATGCCCTCGAGAGTGCTGCGCAGCATGACCTCTTCGAGTGCGGGGTCGGTGGCTCCGCGATCACGGAAGATGCCACGCACGATCTCCTCCGAGGCCGCGGCCTGCTCGACGAACCGCTGCTCGGACTCGGCGAAGAGCCGATGGGTCTCGGGCTGCTGCTGCATGGCGAGCACCGCACGTTGCAGGGGCAGTGCGAAACCCGTGGCCATGAGCACCCCGTCGATGATGCCCGCGAGCTTCTCATCCGGGGATCCCGGCCGCTGCGGGATGTCGAAGAGCATCTCGAACCACCGGTCGATCACGGCGCCGACCAGCTGGTCCTTCGCACCGAAGTGGTAGTTCGCGAGCCCCTGAGCGACTCCGGCCCGCCGCGTGATCTCCGCGATGCTGGCGCCGGCGACGCCCTTCTCGCCGAAGAGCTCGGTCGCCGAGAGCAGGATGACCTCGCGTGCACGCTCGCGCACCTGTCGGTTGCGGTCGTCGGATCGTGCCATTTCGTCCTCTTCCCCAGAAATCGGACGACTTCGAAAATCGAAGCCAAACCTCTATATTAGTTGTTGAATGACCGTTCAGGCTAAGCGGGGGCTGAGAATGCCTGACGACATTCAGTCCGGTCTTCGGGTGATCGGGCATCGACGCGGTGCGGGCCTCTTCGAGGGGGCGTGGGGTCCGCACCCGCGCTCGACTACAGCCTACGCCGACTCGCGGACCACGAGTTCGGTCGGCAGGATCGTCAGGTGCTCGGGATCGCCGCCCGCCAGGCGCGAGAGCAGCACTCCGGCCATCGCCTCGCCCTGCGCATACATGGGCTGCCGCATCGTGGTCAGCTGCGGGTCGGTGCTCTGGGCGACCGAGGAGTCGTCGAAGCCGACGATCGCGATGTCGTCGGGGACCCGGATGCCGGCACCGCGCAGCGCGGTGAGAGCGCCCCGGGCCATGAGGTCGCTCGCCACGAAGATCGCATCGGGGCGTCCGACGGCGAGGATGCGTCGCGCGGCCTCCGCCCCGCTCGCCTCGCTGTAGTCACCCGCCTCCTCGGCGAACGGCGTCAGCCCCGCATCCGCCAGTGCGCTGCGGAATCCCTGCACGCGATCGGCCGACGAGACCATCGTCACGGGGCCGCCGATGGTCGCGATCCGCCGACGTCCTCGCTCGATCAGGTGCGTCGTCGCCGTGCGCGCCCCCGCGACGTTGTCGACGTCGACGACGTAGTCGCCGTCGCGGAACCGGGTGGGGCGGCCGCCCCAGACCACCGGCACCGCATCAGCCACGCGCTCGATGAACGCGTCGCTCGTGTGGTGCGACACGATGAGCGCGCCGTCGACGCCGCCGTTGCGCACGAAGCTCGTCATCTTGTCGCCGGGGTCGTCGCTCGCGATGAGCAGGTTCAGCAGGTAGTCCGAGCGACGGAGCGCCCCGGTGATGCCCGCGACGATCTCGGCGAAGAACGGGTCGCCGAAGAATCGCGTGGTGTCTTCGGGAACGATCAGCGCGATCGCGTGCGTCTGCCTCGAGGCGAGTGAGCGGGCCGCGCGGTTCGGCACATAGCTGAGCTCCTCGATCGCGCGCTGCACCGCGACGAGCGCCTCGGGACTCACCGCCGTCGAACCGTTCACCACCCGCGACACGGTCGATCGCGAGACCCCGGCGGCCGACGCCACCTCTTCGATGGTCGCTCGTGACGACACAGCTCTCCCTCGTACTCCGACACTGATCACCGTTCGAATCGCTCAGGCGACCCTTCCGACGAGGAACAGGGGCGCCTGAGCGATCCGAAAGCGCCCGGCTCAGAGAGAGCGAGCGGCGATGATGCGAGCGTACTCCCGGCCGGAGTCCTTGAGAGACCGCTCCTGGGTGTCGTAGTCGACCCGCACGATGCCGAAGCGCTTGTCGTAGCCCCACGCCCACTCGAAGTTGTCGAACAGGGACCAGTAGAAGTAGCCCCGCACGTCGACGCCGGAATCCGCCGCGTCGAGCACCGCCCCGAGGTGCAGGCGGAGGAACTCGGTGCGCGGGTCGTCGTGCACCCGGACCTCGCCGTTCTGCACGATCGGCGCATCGTCGTAGGCGGCCCCGTTCTCGGTCATGTACAGCACGGTGCCGGCGGGTTCGGCGTACTCCGACCACACCCGCTGGAGCAGGCGGGTCAGCCCCTCGGGCTGCACCTCCCAGTTCTGCGCGGTGCGCGGGAGACCGCGCTCGACGGCGTGGATGCCGTCCGACGACGGATAGGGGCTGCGACCGGGGCGCCCCGTGGCGGGGCCGCCGCTGACCGGTGCGACCTCGGGTGCCGTGCCCGAGACCAGGTCACCGTGGTAGTAGTTCACGCCCTGCGTGTCGATGCGCTGGGCGATGGTCGCGAGATCGCCGTCGTGCACGGCGGCCTCGAAGCGCGCCACGGCCTCGGCATCGACCGCGCGGATGTCCTCGACGATGTCGGCCGGGTACTCGGCGCGGTAGATCGGGTCGAGGAACCAGCGGTTGAACTGGCCGTCGACGCGACGTGCGGCATCGACGTCGGCCGGGTTCGTCGGGTCGGCAGGGTCGGCGACCGTGTGGTTCAGGGTGATGCCGAGGTCGAGGCTCGCGTCGCGTCCGCGCAGCTCGCGCACGGTCTCGCCGTGGGCGAGAAGCAGGTGGTGGGCCGACAGCAGCCCCTCGGCGACGCTGGTGTGCCCCGGCGCGTGCTCGCCGCCCGTGTACGAGAGGAACGACGAGCACCACGGCTCGTTCAACGTCGTCCACACGTTCACCCGGTCACCCAGCGCGTCGTGCATCGTGCCCGCGTACTCGAGGAAGCGACCGACCGTGTCGCGGTTGGTCCAGCCGCCGGTCTCCTGCAGCGCCTGCGGCATGTCCCAGTGGTACAGCGTGAGCCAGGGCAGGATGTCGTTCGCGAGCAGCTCGTCGACGAGGCGCTCGTAGAAGTCGACGCCCTTCGGGTTCACGGCGCCGCCGTCGGGTCGCACCCGAGACCACGAGGTCGAGAAGCGGTACGTCTGCAGTCCGAGCTGCCTCATGAGCGCGATGTCCTGCGGATACCGGTGATAGTGGTCGCACGCCACGTCGCCGTTGTCGCCTCCGATGACCGCTCCCGGCTCGCGGCTGAACGCATCCCAGATCGATGCGGTGCGCCCGTCCTCGAAGGCCGCGCCCTCGATCTGGTACGCCGCTGTCGCGGCTCCGAAGAGGAAGTTCTCGGGGAAGGCGCGGGTCATACGGGTCATCCTTTCACCGCGCCCGCCATGATGCCACTGACCAGCTGCCGACCCGCCACCACGAAGAGGACGAGCAGCGGAAGGGTCGCGAGCACCGCGCCGGCGAGCACGATCGAATAGTCGATGTAGTAGCCCGACTGCAGCTGGCTGAGCGCCGTCTGCAGGGTCGGGTTCTGCGGGGAGAGCACGATCAGCGGCCACAGGTAGTCGGTCCATGCGGTCATGAAGGTGAAGAGTCCGAGGATCGCCATCGCCGGTCGGGCGGCGGGGATGCCGACCGTCAGGAACGTGCGGAACTGGTTCGCGCCGTCCATGCGCGCGGCCTCGATGAGCTCGTCGGGGATCACGTCGACCAGGTACTGCCGCATGAAGAAGACGCCGAAGGCCGTGACGAGGGTCGGCACGATGACCGCGCCGATCGAGCCGGTCCAGCCGAGCTCGCGCATCAGCATGAACAGCGGGATGATGCCGAGCTGCGTGGGGATCGCCATGGTCGCGATCACGAAGATCATCAGTCCGTCTCGCCCCTTGAACCGCAGCTTGGCGAATGCATAGCCCGCGAGGGTCGAGAACGTCACGACCGAGATCGTGATGATCCCCGAGATGAGGAACGAGTTGCCGAGCGCGAGCCAGAACGGGATCGCGTCGAAGACCTTGGCCGCGTTCGCGAAGAAGTTGCCGCCAGGGATGAGCGGCAGGGTCTCGCCGCGGGTCGCGTTGGTGCCGCTCGCCACGACCACCGACCACCACAGCGGGTAGACGCTGCCGATGATGAACGCGGCGAGCAGACCGTAGGTGAGGAACCCGGGCCGGCTGCCGATCCCGGCGTTGCCGCCGACGGCCCCGCGGCGGCGTGCGAGCTTCTCGGGGACGCTGAGTGCCTGGGTGGCGGTCATCGCGCGTTCTCCTCGGTCGTGGTGGCGATCGTCGTACCTGCTGCGGCCTTCGCGGCAGCGTTCGATGCGGTGCGTGCACGGCGGCGCGCGGCGCGGTTCTTCGGAGCATCCCCGGTGGAGATGCGCCGCGAGATGAGGAAGTTGATCACGCCGATGCCGACGATGAGCAGGAACAGCAGGATCGCGACGGCGGATGCCTCGCCGAGATCCCGCCGGAAGAACGCGAGCTCCCACAGGAACAGCACGGTCGTCTGGAACTGTCGATCGCTGCCGCCGATGCCGCCGGCGGTCGACACGTCGAACAGACGCGGTTCGGCGAAGATCTGCAGACCGCCGATCGTGGCGGTGATGATCACGAAGATCAGCGTCGGGCGGATCGTCGGGATCGTGATCGAGAAGAAGCGGCGCGCGGCGCCGGCGCCGTCGAGCGCGGCGGACTCGTAGAGGTCGCGGGGCACCGCCTGCATCGCGGCGAGCAGGATCAGCGCGTTGTAGCCGGTCCAGCGGAAGTTCACCATGACGGCGATCGCGAGGTGCGACAGCGCGGTGTTGTGCTTCCACTCCTGGTCGGCGATGCCGATCAGGTTCAGCAGGTTGTTGGCGAGACCGTCGGCCTCGTTGAAGATGCTCGAGAAGATGATCGCGACGGCCACCGGGGTGACCACGAACGGGATGAGCACGCTCATGCGCCAGAATGTGGGAGCGCGCAGGCCGCGGTCGAGCAGGTAGGCGATGACCAGTGCGACAGCGAGCTGCGGGATCGCCGACAGCAGGAAGATGCTCAGCGTGTTGAAGATCGAGTTCCAGAACATCCCGTCGCCGAGGATCTCGACGAAGTTGCCCGCGCCGACGAACTCCCCCTGCCCCTTGAGCAGGTCCCATTCGTGCACGGCCACCCACACCGTGTAGATCAGCGGGAACAGGCCGACCAGGCCGAAGAGCAGGAAGAACGGCGAGATGTAGAAGTACGGCGACGCGTTCTGGTCGAACCGCGACAGGCGATGCCGCCAGGGACGCCTGCCGGCGGCATCCGTCTTCGGCTGTTCGGATGCCGTGTCGCGGCGTTCCGCAGTGAGAGTCATGAGGGTTCCTTCATCGGATGACGCGTTTCGTCTCGGGCGACGTCGTCGTCTTCACTCGACGACCGGCGTGTGGCCACCTCCGGCCGTCGAGCGAGGAGCGAAGCACCGAGACGACACGCGGTGCGTCGTCCTCGCTCGACAGCCGGAGGGATGCGGCGGCTGGGTCAGCCGACCAGCTCGTTCAGGAGCTCGACCGCGGCATCCCAGGCACCCTGGGTGTCGGTCTCGCCACGGTCGAGGCCGCTGAGGGCCGGACCGAAGACGTTCTCCTGGATGACCGAGTCGTCAGCGCCCTTGAACTGCGCCACGACGCCCTTCGCCCGCTCGGCGAGGATCGCCCCGGTCGGCGCGTCGTTGAAGAACTCGTTGGGGGTCGCCTCCGACGCGAGCGTCTCCTGCGCCGTGATGGTGGAGGGGAAGTTGCCCGCGGCGGCGGACTGCTTCACCTGCTGCTCGGGCTGCGTCAGCCAGTCGGCGAGCTCGGCCGCGGCCTCCTTGTGCTGCGAGGTCTCGGGGATCGACAGGAAGGCGCCGCCCCAGTTGGCCGCGCCGCCGGGGAACACGTCGGCGAAGTCCCAGCCGGTCGTCGCGTCGCCGCCGCCGGCCTCGACCTGACCCTGCACCACGCCGAGCATCCAGCCCGGGCAGACGAAGGTCGCGAAGGTGCCGTCGACGAACGACTTGCCGCCGTTCCAGTCCCACGCGGTCTGCGCGGCGGACTGTCCGCCCTCGGTCGCGGCCCCGAGCAGCTCGAAGCGCTCCTTGAGCTCGGCGTTGTCCTCGACGTTCAGCTCGCCGTCGGTCGTGTAATAGCCCTCGTCGAGCTGGTTGACCATGGCGTTCCAGACGAAGCCGGAGTGGTCGTACCAGGCCTTGCCGGTCTTGGCCGTGTAGTCGGCGCCGACCGCGAAGTAGTTCTCCCAGTCGCCGTTGAGCAGCTCGGCGACCGACTCGCGGTCACTGGGCAGGCCTGCGGCCTCGAAGGCCGCGCCGTTGTAGCAGATGCCGCTCGGGCCGATGTCGGTGCCGTAGCCGATCACGCGCCCCTCGGCGTCCGTCGCCTGACCGTACTTCCAGTCGACCCAGTCGGCCTTGCGGTCTTCGATGCCGTAGTCGCGCAGGTCGACGAACGTGTCGGACACGTCCATGATCGCGCCGAGCCATCCCTCTTCGATCGCGACGACGTCGCTGAGACCCGAGCCTGCGGCGATCTTCGTGAAGGCGTCGGTGCGGGCGTTGCCGCCGGTGTCGATGTTGGTCGCCTCGATCGTGACGTTCGGGTTCGCCTTCTCGTACTCGTCGTAGAGGTCTTCGTAGCCGAAGGTTCCGAACGTCGTGACGGTCAGCGTGATCTTGTCGTCGCCTCCCTCGGCGTCGTCGCCGCTGCCGGCTGCACAGCCGGCGAGGGCCAGGACGGAGACGGATGCCGCGGCGGTCGCGGTGAGGATCCGGGTGCGGGCACGTGTGTTCACAGGTCACTCCTTTGTGGTGGGTCGTGCGGTGATGGTGCAGGTGCTGTCGGGATGCGTGGGAGCGCTCCCACGCATTGATCAGCGACTCTATGGGAGCGCTCCCACGAATGTCAAGCCCACCCCGTGGCGTACCCTTGTCCGGTGCCCGACACCGAACTCTCCCCCGCTCTCGTCCGTGCCGAGTCGCTGATCCGCAGCATCCCGGACTACCCGGAGCCCGGCATCATCTTCCGCGACATCACCCCGCTGCTCGCCGACGCCGAGGCACTGAAGGCCACGACCGACGCGATCATCGCCCCGTTCGAGGGTCAGTTCGACGTGGTCGCCGGCATCGAAGCGCGCGGGTTCATCCTCGCCGGAGCCGCGGCGATCGCGGCAGGCGTCGGCCTCATCCCGATCCGCAAGGCGGGCAAGCTGCCCCGTCCCGCGGCATCCGTCGACTACGCGCTCGAGTACGGCACCGCCACGATCGAGATGCACGACGATCTGCCCGCGGGCTCGCGGGTGCTGCTGATCGACGACGTGCTCGCGACCGGTGGCACGCTCGCCGCAGGACGCCAGCTGGTCGAGCGCCTCGGCAGCCACGTGGTCGGCATCTCGGTGCTGTTCGAGATCGACGGCCTCGGCGGTCGTGACGCGATCGGCGACCTGCACACCGTCTTCCACGCCTGAGGCCCGACACCCAGGGAATCGAGCCGGTCGCGAGCCGGTAGACTGGTCGCGCCCGTCCGCCCGCGACTCCCGGAGCCGTTCATGCCCACCATCGTCGTCGACGTCATGCCCAAGCCCGAACTGCTCGACCCGCAGGGGAAGGCCGTCTCCGGCGCCTTCAGCCGCCTGGGCGTCGAGGGTTTCACCGATGTCCGCATCGGCAAGCGCTTCGAGCTCACCGTCGAGGGCGAGGTCACCGACGAGATCCTCGCCGAGGCCCGCCGCATCGCCGACGAGGTGCTCTCCAACTCCGTGATCGAGGATGTCGTCGGCATCGAGGTCGCCGAGTGACCACGCGCATCGGGGTCATCACCTTCCCCGGATCGCTCGACGATCGCGACGCACAGCGTGCTGTCCGCATCGCCGGCGCCGAGCCCGTCGCCCTGTGGCACGGCTCGCACGACCTCGAGGGCGTGGACGCGCTCGTGCTGCCTGGCGGCTTCAGCTACGGCGATTACCTGCGCGCCGGTGCGATCGCCGCGCTCTCGCCGATCATGGCCGAGGTCAAGGACGCCGCCGCCAAGGGCATGCCGATCCTCGGCATCTGCAACGGCTTCCAGATGCTCGTCGAGGCGCACCTGCTGCCCGGCGGCCTGATCCGCAACGACCACCAGCACTTCGTGCGTCGCGATCAGAAGCTCATCGTCGAGAACTCCGACACGGCGTGGACCAACCGGTTCCGCACCGGCCAGGAGATCACGATCCCGCTGAAGAACGCCGACGGCGGGTACATCGCCGACGAAGAGACGCTCGACCGTCTCGAGGGCGAGGGCCTGGTCGCGTTCCGCTACGCGGGCGTGAACCCGAACGGCTCGCTGCGCGACATCGCGGGCCTCACCAACGAGGCGGGCAACGTCGTGGGGCTCATGCCGCACCCCGAGCACGCCACCGAGGCGGGCTTCGGCCCGGACACCGCGGCAGCGATGCGGTCGGGCATCGACGGAGTCGACTTCTTCACGAGCGCGGTCGCCGCGATCGCCCGCGTCGCCGCCTAACCAGCGCGCACCCTCCACCGGCTCGCGCAGGTACGCCGTCCGCGGCGCCGGCCGGAGTCAGTCGGCCGGAAGGCTGAACGGGTTGTCGCCCGCGGCCGCGAGCAGATACCAGGCCGTGGCTCCGGTGTGCAGGCTCGCGTAGTAGAGGTCTCCGAAGCCGGAGTCGAGGCCGTCGGTCGAGGTCGCGACGATCCCCTTGCCGTCGCCGTTCGCCGCATCGCGCTGGCCGAGGCGGATGCTGTCGAGCAGGGCCTCGGCGCGATCCGCGTCTCCTGCCCCGTCTCGCAGCTTGAGCGCCAGGGCGAGGTGACCGCTGCCCTCGAACCACACCTTCGACACGTCGGTGTCGCTGATCGACGGCCCCTGGTACTGGCCGTCGGTGGCGATGAGGTTCGCGAGCGTCCAGTCGAGCGCCGTGTCGTAGCGGTCGTCGCCGGTCGCGAGCGAGGTCCACGTCTGCGAGTCGAGGGGCACCGGGTGCGTGTTCACGGTGGAGCCGTCCAGCAGCGTCCCGGTGTCGACATGGCCGTCGGCGCTCTGCATCGCGGCGACGAAGTCGGTGGCGACCGCGGCTCGATCGGCCCAGACGGAGTCGCCGGTGAGCTGCGCCAGCTGGGTGAAGAACCCGGCGATGTCGCTGTTGTGCTCGGTCGACTTCCAGACCAGCGAGGTGCCGTCTTCGAGCTGTCCGCCCGTGTACCCGTAAGGGGCACGTGCCATGTCGGCCGTGTTCGCCTGGATCCACTGCGCGATCCGCACCGCGCCGTCGAGGTACTTCTGCTCCCCCGTCGCGTGGAAGAGCCGGGTGAGGGCCATACCGGTCCAGGCCTGGTTGCCGGTGAAGGTGCCGGGGCCCGTGATCTCGACCCGCCCCTGCCCGATGCCGTGCGGCTCGTACGAGGTGCGCACGCGCCCGTCGCCGATCGGGTCCTCGTCCTGCACGAACAGCAGGGTGTCGCCGACCGCCTGCGCGCGGCGGAGATCATCGGGCAGGCCCCGAGCCGTGTAGGCGATGATCACGAGAGCGTCGTCGTAGACGAACGAGGGCGTGAAGTCCCATGTCGGCAGGTCGGTGAAGAATCCGCCCTGGTAGCTGCGAGGCAGGCAGCGACCGTCGCCATCGCAGAACTCGTCGACGCGGGCGTCGAGGAACTCGTAGGCCATCGAGACCGACAGCGTGGGATCGGGGGCGGCGCCTGACGCGGTCGGGTCGTCCGGCGTCGCATCACCGGACGCGGCCGTCGCCGCACCCGCGACCAGCGCCGCCGCGACGAGCGCCGCGGCGATCATCCAGGGCGCCGAACGGCGCGAAGGACCCGACATCAAGACCCCCTAGGTCAGGACCGCGGTCCGAGTTCACGGCCCGCAGGCGACCAGGAGGTCACGAGAAAAATGCTGGCATACCAAGAAGTCTCGGCGGAAGGGGCAAAGGTCTAGATCTTGCGCCCTTCTCCGACGTCCGCCCTCCCGGGTATCATCCGGC
Organism: Microbacterium sp. C5A9; assembly: GCF_022627955.1. GTDB lineage: Bacteria > Actinomycetota > Actinomycetes > Actinomycetales > Microbacteriaceae > Microbacterium. The sequence continues at coordinate 215,290 of NZ_JABXGD010000007.1, read as the reverse complement.
CATGCCCATCACACTGGAGAACGTCGGCATCGCCGTGCGCGACCTCGAGGCGACGATCGCCTTCTTCACCGATCTCGGGCTCACGGTCATGGGGCGCGACGAGGTCAGCGGCGACTGGGCCGACACCGCCGTCGGGCTCGACGGCAACCATGCCAGGATCGCGGTGCTGACGACTCCCGACGGCCACGGCCGGCTCGAGCTGTTCGAGTACATCCACCCCGCGGCGATCGAGACCGAGCCCACACTGCCGAACGAGATCGGGATGCACCGGGTCGCGTTCTCGGTCGACGACATCGACGAGTCGCTGGCGATCGCCGCTCGGCACGGGTATCAGCCGCTGCGCGGGGTGGCGAACTATCAGGGTGTCTACAAGCTCACGTACCTGCGCGGCCCCAGCGGCATCCTCGTGATGTTCGCGCAGGATCTGACGACGGGCGACCCGAGCCCGCAGGCCTAGCCGAGCGCGGGTGGCCACACGCCGATCAGCACCGCCATGATGACGATCGTGACCAGCTCGTGCGCGATGTTCATGGTCGTCAGCGCGGTCGGACGCCCTTCGAACGCGTCATGCGTGATGAACCGCGCAGCCGTGAAGCCCGCCCACAGGAGCACCCCGGTGACGACGGCGGCCCAGAAGAACGACCCGTCGTAGAAGTGCCAGGCGATGGCGGATGCTCCGGCCAGCACCCAGGCCGTCGCAAAGCTCACGAACACGGTGGTGATGATCGCCAGCGTCGCGCTCGACGACGGCCGATCCATGTCGACGTTCGCGAGCTTCGACCAGCGCGTGCCGAAGACCTTCGGCGCGTACCAGACCGAGCCGACGATCATGCTCGAGGCCGTGGCGAGCAGGACCGCCCAGTAGTTGATCTCGGGAACCATGACAGCCTCCAGTCGTCGGATGCACGAAGCATACTCCCGGGGCTGCAAGCCGACACGGATCGGACTCGAACTCCACTCCCCCGAAACGATTCGATCTCAGCGGTGGCGGACCTGCAAGCGTTTGCACTAGCCTGTTGCCATGGCACAGCTTGAGCAGATCGCAGCCCCCGGTTCCGAGTGGTGGCGCAGTGCGGTCATCTACCAGATCTACCCTCGTTCGTTCGCCGACGCCTCGGGCGACGGCATCGGTGACCTGCCCGGCATCACCAGCCGCCTCGACTCGCTGAAGGAGCTCGGCGTCGACGCGATCTGGCTGAGCCCGTTCATGACGAGCCCGCAGCGTGACGCCGGCTACGACGTGGCCGACTACCGCGACGTCGACCCGCTGTTCGGCACGCTCGACGACTTCGACACCATGCTCAACGCGGCGCACGCCCGCGGCATCCGGGTCGTCGTCGACCTGGTCCCGAACCACTCGTCGGCGCAGCACGCCTGGTTCCAGGAGGCGCTGAAGGCGGCCCCCGGCAGCCCCGAGCGCGCGCGCTACATCTTCCGCGACGGCAAGGGCAAGAACGGCGAGCTCCCGCCGAACAACTGGGAGTCCGTCTTCGGCGGCGGCATGTGGGAACGCGTCACCGAGGCCGACGGCACCCCGGGCCAGTGGTACCTGCACATCTTCGACCCCACGCAGCCCGACTTCGACTGGAACAACGAAGAGGTCCGCGAGGAGTTCCGGTCGATCCTGCGCTTCTGGCTCGACCGCGGCGTCGACGGCTTCCGCGTCGACGTGGCCCACGGCATGATCAAGGCCGACGGCCTGCCCGACTACACCCCGCCGGCCGACGCCGACTCGATGGGCGGCGGCGAGGCGAACGTGCCGTACTGGGGCCAGGACGGCGTGCACGACATCTATCGCGACTGGCACCGGGTGCTCGCCGAGTATGACGGCGACCGCGCACTGTGCGGTGAAGCCTGGATGCCGACGCTGAAGCAGACCGCTCTCTGGGTGCGCCCCGACGAGATGCACCAGACCTTCAACTTCCCGTACCTCATGACGGAGTGGGACGCGAAGGCCCTCGGCGACGTCATCCGCGAGTCGCTCGACGAGTTCGGTGCGGTCGGCGCGCCGAGCACCTGGGTGCTCTCGAACCACGACGTCGTGCGACACGCCTCACGTCTCGCGCTGACCGACGACAACCCGCAGGGCGAGGGCATCGGCCCGAACACCCCGCACAAGCCCGACACCGCGATCGGACTCGCCCGCGCCCGCGCCGCGACGACCGTGATGCTCGCGCTGCCCGGCTCCGCGTACCTGTACCAGGGCGAGGAGCTCGGCCTGCCCGAGGCCATGGAGATCCCCGACGCGTTCCGTCAGGACCCGACCTGGTTCCGCACCAACGGCGAGCGCTACGGACGTGACGGATGCCGCGTGCCGCTGCCCTGGGAGGCCGACGCTCCGGCGTTCGGCTTCAACGAGACCGGCGCCTCGTGGCTGCCGCAGCCCGCCGACTGGGCAGCGTACTCGCGAGAGGTCGAGGAGAAGGACGAGACCTCGACGCTGTCGCTGTACAAGCAGCTGCTGGCCGTGCGCCGCGAGCACGGGTTCGGCAGCGGGTCGCTCGTGTGGGAGGACGCCGGCACGCACGCCGTCGCCTTCCGCCGCGGAGCCGTGCACGTGCTGGCGAACCTCGGCACGAAGCCGCTGGAACTGCCGGCCGGCGCCACGGTCATCGTCAGCAGCCAGCCGTTCGACGGCACCGCGCTGCCGGTCGACACCGCCGTCTGGTACACGAAGGCCTGACGTAGTCTGACGAGACCCCGCTCTCTGCACGAGGCCGCCGCTCCGACGGCGGATCTCGCGGCAGGAGCGGGGTCTCGCAGCCCCCACACCCTCCGAGAGGACTCCCATGGCGAGCATCGATGAGGTCGCCCGGCTCGCCGGCGTCTCGACCGCCACGGTCTCGCGCGCACTGAGCGGACGAGGCCACGTGTCGGAGTCCGCACGGCTGCGCGTGCAGGAGGCCGCATCGGCGCTCGGCTACGTCGTGTCGTCGCGGGCATCGAGCCTGGCATCCGGCCGCACCCGCAACATCGGCGTCGTCGTGCCGTTCCTCGACCGCTGGTTCTTCAGCACCGTGCTGTCGGGGGTCTCGGCCGCGTTGATGCGGGAGGGCTACGACATCACGCTCTACAACATCACCGCCGACAAGGACGTGCGCCGGCACGTGTTCGACACCTTCCTGCGCCGCCAGCGGGTGGATGCCGTGATCGCCGTGTCGATCGAGCTCGATGACGACGAGACCCAATACCTGCTCGACCTCGGACTGCCGGTGATCGCGATCGGCGGCCCGAACCCCAAGCTCGACACCCTGACCGTCGACGACGTCACCGTCGCCCAGCTCGCGACCGAGCACCTGATCGGCCTCGGTCACCACGACATCGCCCACATCGGCGCGAACCCCGAGTTCGACATCGACTTCCACATCCCGACCAACCGCCGCCTCGGCTTCGAGAAGGCGCTGGCGAAGGCCGGCATCCCCCTGAATCCCGCGTTCCTCGAGCCGGCGGACTTCACCGTCGAGGGCGGATACCGCGCCGCGAAGCAGCTGCTCGGCCGCCCCGGCCCTCGGCCCACCGCGGTGTTCGCCGCATCCGACGAGATGGCGATCGGCGCGATCCTCGCCGCCCGCGATCTCGGGTTCGCCGTGCCGGGCGATCTGTCGATCATCGGGATCGACGGCCACGAGCTCGGCGAGTTCTTCCGCCTCACGACCGTCGATCAGTTCCCCCTCGGTCAGGGGGAACGGGCAGCAGAAGCCGTGCTCGCCAAGCTCACCGAGGGCGAGGCCGCCGGCATCCCCGCAGCCCTGCCCTATGAGCTCAACGTGAGAGGGACGACGGCGCGGCTCGTTCCGTAGCCGCGCCGCCTCTCCGCGAGATCAGTCCGCGAGCTGCGCCCTGCGCGCCCGCGCGTTGCGCCTCGCGAGCAGCGCCCCGCCCACGACCGCGGCGATGAGCGACCCGAGCAGCACGCCGATCTTCACGTGCTCGTCGGCGACGGAGCTCGCGCCGTAGGCGAGCTCGCCGACCAGCAGCGAGACGGTGAAGCCGATGCCGGCGAGGAACGCCATGCCGGTGAGATCGGGCCAGCGCAGCGACTCGTCGAGACGCAGCGCCGGCACACGGCTGAGCAGGAACGTGGTCACGAGGATGCCGATCGGCTTGCCCAGCACGAGGCCGACGATGATGCCGATCGTGAGGGGGTCGGTGAGGGCCGATACCAGCCCGTCGATTCCGCCGATCGTCACACCGGCCGCGAAGAAGGCGAAGACGGGCACCGCGAAGAGCGTGGCCACGACGCCCCAGCGATCCGCGAAGTGCGGTGCCATCCCGTCGTACACGGGCTCGCCGTCGGCATCCTCCCCCGCACGCACCCGCGCGCGCTCCGTCGGAACGACCGGCACGACGAACCCGAGGAGCACGCCGGCCACGGTCGCGTGCACGCCGGCGGCGTGGATGCAGACCCAGACCGCGAGCGCGAGAGGAAGCAGGATCCACCACGCACGCACGCCCCTCTGCACGAGGAACGCGAAGCCCGCGAGGGGAAGCAGCGCCAGGGCGAGCCAGGGGAAGCTGATCGAGTCGGTGTAGAACGTCGCGATGATCGTGATCGCGATCAGGTCGTCGATGATCGCCAGCGTCAGCAGGAACACACGCAGCGCGGGAGGAAGGAACTTTCCGACGACGGCGATCACCGCCACCGCGAACGCGATGTCCGTCGCCGTGGGAATCGCCCAACCGCGCAGCACGTCGGCTCCGCTGCCGAGGTTGATGAGCACGAAGATCAGCGCCGGCACGATGACGCCGCCGACCGCGGCGGCGATCGGCAGCGCCGCCGCGCGAGGATCACGCAAGCGGCCGGTCACGAACTCCTCTTTCAGCTCGAGCCCGACGACGAAGAAGAAGATCGCGAGCAGACCGTCGGCCGCCCAGGCCCCGACGCTCAGATCGAGATGCAGCTCGGGGATGCCGAACGTGAAGTCCCGCACGGACTCGTACCAGGAGACGGCGGGGGTGTTGGCGAGGATCAGCGCAGCGACGGTGGCGGCGAGCAGGAGTGACCCGCCGAGCACGTCGCTGCGGGCGGTGGAGCGGATGCCGCGCCACAGTTCGTGCGGAGCAAGGCGAAGACGGGACGGAGAAGTGGACACGAGAAGACCTCACGCGGAAGAAGGGGTGGGATGGCGCAGAAGACCACACCCCTGTCGAGGCGTGGTCTAGTCGCGTGGCGGCGGGCAGCCCGCGATCTCGCCGTGCGAGAGGGTGCCCCAGACGCTGGTCCACCCGTTGGTTCCCGGGTGCATCACGACACGCATCGACGTCCTCATCGGGGTCGCCGAACGCAGCTCATGCGGAGCGCGCGCCGAAGCGGCGATGAGGGGTGCGGGCACGATTCGAGCCTACCGGGAGTGGCTGGCAGGCCCGTCAGAGAGCACGCAGGGCGTCGCCCGCCGCGTCGAGCGCACCGTCCGTCAGGGCGAAGTACGCCCACTTGCCGCGCTGCTCCCGGGTGACGAGACCCGCGTCGGTGAGCAGCTTCATGTGGTGAGAGACGGTTCCCTGAGAAAGGCCGATCGGTTCGGTGAGATCGCAGATGCAGGCCTCGCCCCCCTCGGCCGCGGAGATCAGCGAGAGCAGACGGATGCGCGACGGGTCGCCGAGCGCCTTGAACAGTCGGGCGATGCGCTCGGCCTCGGCGAGGGGCAGAGCCGAGGCCGCCCGCGGCGCGCAGCAGGCGGTCTCCGCGATGGTCACCGGAAGGGTCATACCGCCATCCTCTCACGCATTGACATTCTTCGATATGTGACGGATGCTTCATATTGAAGTTGATCGATTCGAGGAGATGTCATGCCGGATCTACCCGTCGCAGTCATCGGCGCAGGGCCTCAGGGCCTCGCCGCCGCGGCGCACCTGATCGACCGCGGCATCGACGTCGTGGTGCTCGAGCGGGGCGCCACGGCCGGGGCAGCCGTCTCGGAGTGGGGGCACATCCGGCTCTTCTCGGCATGGCCCGAGCTGGTCGATGCGGCATCCCGTCGCCTTCTCGAGACGACGGGATGGGCTGCCCCGTCCTCCGGCTACCCGACCGGAGCCGAGTGGGTGTCCGACTACCTCGCCCCTCTCGCCGCCGCCCTCGGCGACCGCGTCCGTCTCGGCACGACGGTGACCGGGGTCGCTCGGCAGGGCCGCGACAAGACCATCGACAGCGATCGTCGGAGTCAGCCGTTCGTCGTGCACACGCGCGACATCCGGGGACGCGAAGAGCGGATCATCGCGAGGGCGGTCATCGACGCGAGCGGCACGTGGGGCCTGCCGAATCCGGCCGGCGCCGACGGCTACCCTGCGCCCGGCGAGACTGCGGCATCCGACCTCATCTCCTACCGGGTGCCGAGCGACGTCTCGCCACTCGCAGGGTCGCACGTCGCCGTCGTCGGCGCCGGGCACTCAGCGACGCACGCCGTGCTGAGGCTCGTCGATCTCGCTCGCCGGGCGCCCGGCACCCGGGTGACCTGGCTTCTGCGCCGCGGCAGCGCGTCCGGAGTGTTCGGCGGAGGAACCGGAGACGGGCTTGCCGAACGGGCCGCTCTCGGCTCGCGCGCACGGCGGGCGATCGCATCGGGAGTCGTCGACGTGGTCACGGAGTTCCGTGTGGCCGCGTTCCGACGAGACCGGGATGCCCTGGTCATCACCTCGGAGGACGGCCGCGAGGTCGACGGCGTCTCCCGCGTGTTCGCGCTGACAGGGTTCCGTCCGGACACCGAGATCCTGCGTGAGCTGCGCCTCGACCTCGATGCGTCGCTCGAAGCAGTCGCGGGCATCGCCGCAGAGATCGATCCGAACATCCACTCCTGCGGATCCGTCGGCGCCACGGGGGCCCGCGAGCTCGTCCAGCCGGAGCCGACGTTCTTCATCGTCGGGATGAAGTCGTACGGCCGCGCACCGACCTTCCTCGCACTGACGGGCTACGAGCAGGTGCGCAGCGTCACCGCCCATCTGGCCGGCGATCACGAGGCGGCCGCGCGCAACGAGCTGGCGCTCCCCGAGACGGGAGTGTGCGGCGGATCGAGCGAGTTCGACCCGTCGGCGAGCGGATGCTGCGCAGCACCGGCAGTCATGCAGATCGCCACGCGTCCGTGACACCCACGACACCCGCGCCCGCCCTTACCCTGGAGACACCATGACCCACACCACGCCCTCCGTCCTCTTCGTCTGCGTGCACAACGCCGGCCGCTCGCAGATGGCCGCCGGATTCCTGCGCGACATCGCCGGCGACCGCATCGAGGTGCGCTCGGCCGGGTCGATGCCGGCCGACCAGATCAACCCGATCGCGGTCGAGGCGATGGGTGAACTCGGCATCGACATCACCGCCGAGCAGCCCAAGGTGCTCACGACCGAGGCCGTCCAGGCATCCGACGTCGTCATCACGATGGGATGCGGTGACGCCTGCCCGTTCTTCCCCGGCAAGCGCTACGAGGACTGGAAGCTCGACGACCCGGCAGGCCAGGGCATCGAGTCGGTGCGCCCGATCCGCGACGAGATCCGCCGCCGCATCGAGGAGCTGACAGGCGAGCTGCTCGGCTGAGCTGATCTGCCGCGCTGCTCTGCTGAGCTGATCTGCCGCGCTGCTCTGCTGCGCTGTCGTCGTGGCTCCGTGACGGGCGGGGATCTCCCCGATGGGCGGCCGGATACTGATTCATCCTGCGCCCGACGCCGAGAAGTCCGCCCGACGCGGCGTCCCGGCACCCCGGGAGCAGCAGTCGGGCGGACTTCCGCAGCGATCAGCGGGCGACGATGAGGCCCTGGGTCTTCTCCTGCGCGGCTGCGAACCGACGCTGCACGTCGGACCAATTCACGAGCTCCCAGAACGCCTTGACGTAGTCGGCGCGCACGTTGAGGTAGTCGAGGTAGTACGCGTGCTCCCAGACGTCGAGCTGCAGCAGCGGGGTCACACCGAGCGGCGCGTTGCCCTGCTGGTCGAACAGCTGGAAGATGACCGGTCGCGCGCCGACGCTGTCCCACGCGAGCACGGCCCAGCCCGAGCCCTGCACGCCGAGCGCGGTGGCGGTGAAGTGCGCACGGAAGGCATCGATCGACCCGAACGCGTCGGTGAGCGCCGCCTCGAGCTCGCCCTCGGGGTTGCCGCCGCCGTCGGGCGAGAGGTTCTCCCAGAACACCGAGTGGTTGATGTGTCCGCCGAGGTTGAAGGCGAGATCCTTCTCGAGCTTGTTCACGGCGGCGAAGTCACCCGACTCGCGGGCCGCGGCCAGCTGCTCGAGGGCGGTGTTCGCGCCGGTCACATAGGCCTGGTGATGCTTCGAGTGGTGCAGCTCCATGATCCTGCCGGAGATGTGCGGCGCGAGTGCCGAGTAGTCGTACGGCAGTTCGGGGAGGGTGTACGCAGCGGACATGCTGTTTCCTTTCGTTCGGAGGTCAGTTCTGGTCGTGCGGCAGCGAGTGGAATCGGCGATCGACGTAGACGAGCGGTCGCCCCGGCCGACCGAGGATCACCTCGTCGACCTCGGCGATCACCACAGTCGACGAGCCGACCGCGACGGTCGTCATCGGGTGCGCACGCATCGCCACACGGGCTGCGGGCAGGTACGGCTCGCCCGTGGGCAGAGAGCTCCAGCCCTGGTCGGGGGTGAAGCGCTCGGCCCCGCTCACGGCGAAGCTCTGCGCCAGCGCCGAGTGCGCGTCGTCGATCAGGTGCACGACGAAGCTCTCGGCGCCCAGGATCGCACCGGCGCTGCCCGTGGCCCGCGTCACCGAGAACACGATCGCCGCCGGGTCGACGGCCACCGAGGCGACGCTCGACGCGGTGAGACCCACAGGGCCGTCGGGAGTCATCGCCGTGATGATCGCGACCCCGGCCGGGTGCGCGCGGAACGCCGCCTTCAGCCCCTCGCCCACCTCGGACGGGACGGGTGCGGCGGGCTGCTGGTCAGTGCTCATCGATGTGCCTACTCATTCGGGTGCCTCCTGGGGCGGAAGTGCGGAGATGATCGGGTGATCGCGCTCGATGAGGCCGACCTTCGCGGCACCACCGGGGGATCCCATCTCGTCGAAGAATTCGACGTTGGCCTTGTAGTAGTCCTGCCACTGGTCGGGCAGGTCGTCTTCGTAGTAGATCGCCTCGACGGGGCAGACCGGCTCGCACGCGCCGCAGTCGACGCATTCGTCGGGGTGGATGTACAGCGAGCGCTCGCCCTCATAGATGCAGTCGACCGGACATTCGTCGATGCACGCACGATCCTTGACATCCACGCAGGGCAGCGCGATCACGTAGGTCATCGGGCACTTCCTGTCGAGGTCACGTATGCAACCGTAAGACCTCAAGTACACTTGAGGTCAAATCGAGGAGGTCGTCCTGAGCAGGGAAGAAGAGTCCGAGCGGGTCGCGCACGCCCCCGACGAGCCGCTCACGATCGGCGAGATGAGCAGGAGGACCGGCGTGGCCCCCTCCGCTCTGCATTTCTACGAGGGCCTGGGGCTCATCGCGTCGACGCGCACCGCCGGCAATCAGCGGCGCTATGCGCGTCACATGCTGCGCCGCGTCTCGCTCATCACGGTCGCGAAGCGCCTCGGCATCCCCCTGTCCGATGTGCAGGCCGCCTTCGCCGACGTGCCGCTCACCGAGACCCCGAGTCACGACGACTGGCAGCGCGCCTCGCGGCGCTGGAAGCGCGAGCTCGAGAAGCGTCGCGAGGGCATCGAGCGCCTGGAGCGCGAGCTGACCGGATGCATCGGCTGCGGGTGCCTGTCGATGAAGGCCTGCGGGCTGCTCAACCCCGACGACGCGCTCGGCACACAGGGCGCCGGCCCGCAGCGTCTGCGCGACGAGGACGCCTGAGCGTCCCCGTCACGCATCGCGCTCTCGCGACGGAGGCGAGTCAGGCCACTGTGAACGGGGCGACCAGCAGCGTCTCGTCGCGCGAGCTGGGGCCGACGAGCAGCTCGAACGCCCCGGGCTCCACGAGGCGGGTGCCCGCGGCATCGACGATCGAACAGTCGGCGACCGGCAGCTCGAGGCGCACGCGCACCGACTCCCCCGGCGCCACGTCGACCTGGCGGTAGGCCTTCAGCTCCTTGTCGGCCCAGCTCACGCTCGTGACCACGTCGCGCACGTACGCCTGCACGGTCTCACGCGCCGGGCGTGCACCGGTGTTCGTGACGGTCACCTCGGCCGTGATCGTGTCGCCGAGCCCCACGGCGGTCGACGTCAGCGCGAGATCCGAGTACTCGACGGTCGAGTACGACCGCCCCTCGCCGAACGCCCAGGCGGGCGACTGCGTCAGGTCGGCGTAGCGATCGCCGTGCTGGCCGCGGATCTGGTTGTAGTAGGTCGGCTGCTGGCCGACGTGGCGGGCGAACGAGATCGGCAGGCGCCCCGAGGGCTCGACCGCACCCGCGACGATCTCGGCGAGCGCGCGGCCGCCCTGCATGCCCGGGTTCGCTGCCCAGATCACGGCGGCGGCACGCGATGCGGATGCCGGCAGCACCAGCGGCTTCGACGCGAGCAGCACCACGACGACGGGCTTCCCGGTCGCGATCAGCGCGTCGAGCAGGGCGTTCTGCCCGCCGATCAGCTCGAGTGTCGCGGTCGAGCGCCCTTCGCCGACGAGTTCGATGCGGTCTCCGACCACAGCGACGACGACATCGGAGGCTTCGGCGGCGGCGACCGCCTCGGCGATCAGCGCGTCGTCGGCCGACGCGGGCACCACGACCGCGGGTCGCGGCTGCCCGTCGGGGAAGGTCGCTCCCCGCGGGTCGTCGTCGAGGGTGAGGATCTCGGCGCCACGCGCGTGTGTCACCGTCCAGCCGTCGACGCCCGCGAGGCCGTCGAGCACAGTCGTGATCATCTCGCGCGGCTGGCCGTCGAGCCAGCCCGCCTGACCGGAGCCGCCGGCCCAGTCGCCGAGCTGCGTCTGGGCGTCGTCGGCGAGCGGCCCGACCACGGCGATCTTCATCGGCGCCGCGGCGTCCAGCGGCAGCAGGCCGTCGTTCTCGAGCAGCACGATCGATCGGCGTGCCGTCTGGAGGTTGATGTCGGCATGCGCGGCGCTGCCGACCACGGCATCCAGGTCGTCCTGCGGCAGCCGCGGGTTCTCGAACAGCCCCAGCTCGAACTTCAGGGTGAGGATGCGCGCGACGGCCTCGTCGAACGCATCCTCCGCGAGCATCCCGGTCGACACCGCCTCGAGCGCGCCCGCGAAGAAGCCGGGCGTGTTCATGACCATGTCGTTGCCGGCCCTCACAGCCGCGGCAGAGGCGTGCGCGTAGTCGGGCTGCACCTGCTGCTCCCACACCATGCGGCCGACGTTGTCCCAGTCGGTGATGAGCGTGCCGGTGTAGCCCCATTCGCCGCGCAGCACGTCGCTGAGCAGCCAGTCGTTCACCGTGATCGGCACGCCGTCGGTGGTCTGGTAGCCGAGCATGAACGTGCGGCATCCCTCGCGGGCCACGCGCTCGAACGGCGGCAGGAACCAGCTGCGCAGCTTGCGGCGAGAGATGTCGGCCTCGCTCGCGTCGCGACCGCCCTGCGTCTCGGAGTACCCGGCGAAGTGCTTGGCCGTGGCCAGGATCGCGGTCGGGTCGTCGAGGCCCTCACCCTGGTACCCGCGCACCATGGCCGAGGCGAGCTCGCCGATCAGGAACGGGTCCTCACCGAACGTCTCGTCGATGCGGCCCCAGCGCAGATCGCGCGCGATGCACAGCACCGGAGAGAAGGTCCAGTGGATGCCGGTCGCGGCGACCTCGACCGCGGTGGCCCTGGCGACCTTCTCGACCAGCTCCGCATCCCACGTCGCGGCCATGCCGAGCTGCGTCGGGTAGATGGTCGCCCCGGGCCAGAACGAGTGGCCGTGGATGCAGTCCTCGCCCACCAGCAGCGGGATGCGCAGCCGGGTCTGCGAGGTCAGCTCGTTCGCCCGGATGATGCGCTCGGGCGAGGTGTGCAGGATCGACCCGACGTGCTTTCCCAGCACGTGGTCGTCGAGGTCGTCGCGGGCGTCGAGCTGCAGCATCTGCCCGATCTTCTCCTCGACCGTCATGCGATCGAGGAGGTCGGTGACGCGTGCGGCGATCGGCAGCTCGGGGTCGAGGTACGGCAGGGATTCGGTCAGGGTCTGAGAGGTCATCACTCGGCGTTCTGTGTCTTCGCGTCGGTCGTCGCGCTGTCGGTCTTCGTCGGGGTCGTCGTCGTCGCCGCGCTCTGCACGGTACCCGAGTCGGTCGTCGGCACGCTGCGCACCGCCGTCACGGGGTCGTTCACGTTGAGACCCTTCTTCTTCATCGCGCGGGCGCGCTCACCCGCCGACCGCAGCCTGGGGTTCACGTACTCGTCGATGCCGAAGTTGATGAGCGACAGGGCCACGCCGATGATGGCGATGCAGAGGCCGGCGGGCACGTACCACCACCACAGTCGCGGGAAGGCGCCGTTCTGCTGCGCCCAGAACAGGATCGTGCCCCAGTTCAGGTTGCTCACCGGGATCACGCCGATGAAGGCGAGGGTCGTGAGGCCGAGGATGGCCGCGGTGACGGTGCCGACGAAGCTCGACGCGATCAGCGCCATGAGGTTCGGCAGCATCTCGACCGTGATGATGCGGTGCAGCGGCTCGCCGTTGGCGCGGGCGGCCTGGATGAAGTCGCGGTTGCGCAGCGACATGGTCTGCGCCCGCAGCACGCGCGCACCCCACGCCCAGCCCGTGAGTCCCAGCACCGCGGCGATCACGATGAGCGGCGGGTTCTCGAACTGCGAGGCCACGATGATGATCAGCGGGATGCCGGGGATCACCAGGAACACGTTGGTGAGGGCCGACAGCGATTCGCTCTTCCAGCCGCGCACGTACCCGGCGATGACGCCGATCGTGATCGCGATGATCGTGGCGATGATGGCCGAGAGGAAGCCGACGACGACCACGCCGCGCGTGCCGAAGATGAGCTGGCTGAGCACGTCCTCCCCCATGTGCGTGGTGCCGAGCCAGTGGTCGAGGGAGGGCGGCTGGCGGAGCGCGGTGCGGTCCTTCTGCGTCGGGCCGTAGGGCGCGAGCAGCGGCGCGAAGATCGCGATCAGCACGAACACCCCGAGGATGATCAGCCCGGCGATCGACTTCGGGTTGCGGAACATCGCGAAGGAGTGCGCCAGCTGCGACCAGAAGGTCTTGCGGGCGGGCGCCTCGTCGCCGGCGGTGCGGAACGTCGCGGTCTCGGGCATCCCGGTGGCGATCGTGCTGCCGTCGGGAGCCGTGGTCTCGGTCGAGGTGGGAACGCTCATGTCAGGCCTCCGTCTGGCGCGTGCGCGGGTCGAGGTATGCGTAGACGATGTCCGCCAGGATGTTGGCGACCAGCACCGACAGCGTGATCACGAGGAACACTCCCTGCATCAGGGCGAAGTCCTTCGCGTTGGTGGCGTCGAGCAGGAGCTTGCCGACGCCCGGGTAGCTGAAGACCATCTCCATGACGATCGTGCCGCCGACGATGAAGCCGATCGAGAGCGCGAAGCTCTGGATCTGCGGCAGCACCGCGTTGCGGGCGGCGTAGGCCCACAGCACGCGACGGTTCGGCATGCCCTTGGCCTGCGCGACGGTGATGTAGTCCTCGTCGAGCACCGTGAGCATCATGTTGCGCATGCCCAGCATCCAGCCGCCGAGCGAGGCGATGATGATGGTGACCGCCGGCAGGGTGCCGTGCATGATCACCTGGCCGATGAAGTCGAGGCTCCACTCGGGCGACTGCCCCTTGTCGTAGGCGTGCGACGACGGGAACCACTTGAGCGTCGACGAGAAGATCGCGATCGCGATGAGGCCGAGCCAGAAGTACGGGATCGTGTTGAAGAACGTCGTGATCGGGATGAGCGCGTCGAGCCTGCTGCCGCGCTTCCAGCCGACGATCGCGCCGCCGACCGTGCCCAGTGCGAACGAGATGATCGTCGCGAGACCGACGAGACCGAGCGTCCACGGCAGGGCGGATGCGAGCACCTCGGCGACCGGGCGCAGGCCGTGCAGCGTCGAGATGCCGAGGTCGCCGCGGAACAGCATCGCCCAGTAGTCGAGGTACTGCTGCCACATCGACTTGTCGGTGTCGATGCCGAGCAGGATGCGCAGCGAGTCGGCCGCCTCGGGGCTGATGTTGCGGTTGCGGGCGAGGTACGAGCTGACCGCGTCGCCCTTCATGAACCGGGGCAGGAAGAAGTTGATCGTGATGGCCGCCCACAGGGTGAACAGGTAGAAGCCGGCTCGTCCGGCGAAGAACCGCCAGGGCACGATCGCGCGGCCCTTCTGCGCGGTGGTCGCAGTGGTGCCGACCTCGAGCGCGTCGCGGTTCTCGTCGTCCACGAGCGGAAGCTGGGGGGATGCCGTGGTCACTGTGCACCTCCGTGCGATCCGGCCGTCGCGAAGTGCGTGTCGGGGTCGGGAGACGCCGCCCGCAGTTCGCGCGTGTAGGGGTCCCTCGGGGTGAGGATGACGTCGTCGGCGTCGCCGTACTCGACGACCCGACCCTGGTTGAGCACCATGATCTTGTCGCTGAAGTGGCGGGCGGTGGCGAGGTCGTGGGTGATGTAGAGCACGCCGAGCCCCTCTTCGCGCTGCAGATCGGCGAGCAGGTTCAGCACGCCGAGACGGATCGACACGTCGAGCATCGACACCGGCTCGTCGGCGACGAGCAGAGCGGGCCGAGAGGCCAGGGCGCGGGCGATCGCCACGCGCTGCCGCTGTCCCCCCGACAGCTCGTGCGGGCGGCGGTCGATCACCGCATCCGCGTCGAGCCGCACCCGCTCGAGGAGTCGACGCACCTCGGCCTCGGTGTCGTTCTTGGGCACGACGTCGTCGAGACGGATGGGGCGCTCGAGGTGGTACCGGATCGAGTGGTACGGGTTGAGCGAGGCGAACGGATCCTGGAAGACCATCCGCAGCTGCTGACGGTACTTCCGCAGGCCCCGGCCTCGGCGCGGGATCGGCGTGCCGTCGAGGCGCACCTCTCCGCTCGTCGGCGTCTCGAGCTGGGTGAGGATCTTCGCGATCGTCGACTTGCCGCTGCCCGACTGGCCGACCAGGCCGATGGTCTGGCCGGAGGTCAGGGTGAAGCTGACGTCGTCGAGCGCGGTGAGGCGGCCGGCACCCCGGACGTTGTAGATCTTCGTGACATGCGCGAACTCGAGAGTGGTCATCGGGTCAGCACTCCTCTCGCACCGGTGAGTCGGGGGAACGACGACAGCAGCGTCTTCGTGTAGTCGTGCTGCGGGTTCGTCCAGATCTGCTCGGCCGAGGCGAGCTCGACGATCTCGCCCTGACGCATGATCGCGATGCGGTCGCTGATCTCGAGCAGCAGCGGAAGGTCGTGGGTGATGAAGATCACCGAGAAGCCGAACTCGTGGCGCAGCTGCGAGATCTGCTTGAGGATCTCGCGCTGCACGAGCACGTCGAGTGCGGTGGTTGGCTCGTCCATGACCATGAGCTGGGGGCGCAGAGCCAGCGCCATCGCGATCATCACGCGCTGGCGCATGCCGCCCGACAGCTCGTGCGGGAACGAGCGGATGCGCTGGCGCCCGACCTTGACGATCTCGAGAAGGTCCTCGGCCTCGGCACGACGCTGCCTGCGGGTCATGGCCGGTCGGTGGATCTCGAAGACGTCCTCGAGCTGCGAGCCGATCGTCGCGACGGGATTCAGCGCGTTCATCGCCCCCTGGAACACCATCGAGACCTTGTCCCAGCGGAACCTCTGCATGGCCTCGACGCCGAGCGCGTTGATGTCGACGTCCTCGCCGGATGCGTCGTGGAAGGTCACGCTGCCGCCGGCGATCACGGCCGGCGCCCGCAGCAGGCGCTGCACACCGTAGGCGAGCGTGGTCTTGCCGCATCCGCTCTCGCCGGCGAGGCCGAGGATCTCGCCCCGCTGCAGTTCGAGCGTCACGTTCTTCACCGCCTCGACGGGCGGATCGACGTCGTACACGACCGAGAAATCGCGCACGCTGAGGAGGGTGTCTGTCATGAGGGGTCCTTCGTCGGGTGTGGTGACCACCCGGTCGTTGAGCGAGCGGAGCGAGACGAAACGCGTTGAGGATGCGTTCGAGGCATCACCGCAGGGGTGTGTCGCGTTTCGTCTCGGTCCTTCGGTCCTCGCTCAACGACCGGGGTGGACTGCTTACTCGGCCGGCTTCAGCTTCGTGAGGATCATCACGATGTTCTGCTGCGTCGGGTCACCCGAGGCGTACGGGTCCTCCTCCGAGGGCCACCCCACGTAGTTGCGGGTGTTGTACTCGCCGAGCAGCGGGTGAGCGCCGAGCGGGATCGCCGGCACCTGGTCGACGAAGATCTGCTCGAGCGTGGTGATCGCCGAGGTGCGCACGTCGTCGGACGACGCGTTCGCGTAGGCGTTCAGCGCCTCGGTGGCAGCCGGGTCGTCGAAGCGACCGAAGTTGAATCCGGCGATGCCCTCGGGCGAGATCCAGCGCGGGTCCATCGTCGACGTGTAGAGGCCGTAGGCCGTGCCGCTGTCCTCGAGCCAGTGGATGATCGCCGAGAAGGTGCCCTCGTCGCGGGGTCCTGCCCAGCCGCCCCAGTCGGGCATGTCGATCTTGACCTCGGCGCCGATCGCCTCGGTGACGTCCTCGGCGATGAGCTCCTGCGCGGTGTTCCAGTCGCTCCAGCCCGAGGGCACCGAGAGCGTGAACGAGACGGGCGTGCCGTCGGGGTCGATCAGCGCGTCGTCCTTCCAGGTGTAGCCGGCACTCTCGAGCAGGTCGCGCGCCTTCTCGGCGTCGACCGAGTACTCCTGGCCCTGGAACTCGGGCTGGATCTCGTCCTCGAGGATCGACGACAGTCCGGTCACCGACCAGACCGGCTCGCTCGCCCCCTCGCGGGCGATGTCGACGTAGGCGTCGCGGTCGATGACCCAGGCGAGCGCCTGGCGGAACGCGACGTCGTCGAACGGCTTCTCCTGCAGGTTCATGAACAGCGTCGCCGAGCCCGTGGTCGGGGCGACGAAGAAC
Source organism: Microbacterium sp. C5A9 (assembly GCF_022627955.1). Taxonomy (GTDB): domain Bacteria; phylum Actinomycetota; class Actinomycetes; order Actinomycetales; family Microbacteriaceae; genus Microbacterium. The sequence continues at coordinate 198,360 of NZ_JABXGD010000007.1, read as the reverse complement.
TTGTTGTGCTCGGGGTCGGCGTCGAGGAACTGCTCCTGGATCTGCGGGATGAACGCCTGCGCCCAGTCGGCCTCGCCCTGCGCGAGCGCGGTGGTGAGAGCCGTGTTGTCGCCGTACGAGACGTAGTGCAGCTCGGGCACGGCGAGGTCGCCGCCCCAGTAGTCGTCGCGCGCCTCGAGGGTGACCGACTCGGTCGACCAGTTCGAGAGTGCGTAGGGTCCGGTGCCGACGAGGTCGTCGCCCTTGACGGGGTCGGTCGCCGGTGAGTCGAACTTCTCCCAGATGTGCTGGGGCACGATCGGCACGTGCAGCACGCGCGCCTGGTTGACGTACTTCGACTCTCCGAAGGTGAGCGTGACGGCGTCGCCCTCGACCGTCGCCCCCTCGAACTTGAGCCCGGCGGTGTCGAGCTCGGGCGTGGAGACGAGCTCGTAGGTGAACACGATGTCTTCAGCGGTGAACGGCTCGCCGTCGCTCCAGGTGACGTCCTTGCGGGGCACGACCGTGACGGCCGTGTAGTCGTCGTTCCACTCGATGCTCTCGGCGAGCCACGGGGTGACCTCGCGGTCGCCGGTCTGGTTGACGAGGCCGAGGGTCTCGAAGATGACCTTGCCGTAGCCGTACTTCGAGGCCGACGAATCGCCGACGTACGGGTTGTTCGACTCGGTGGTGATCGCGCCGTCGGGCTTGGCGATGGTCAGGGCGGCACCGCCGGCGCCGCCCTCGCCGTCACCCGATCCTCCGGCGGCACAACCGGCGAGGACCGACACGCTGAGTGCGGAGACCGCCGCGACGGCGATCAGGGACTTTCTGAGCTTCATTGCTTCTCCTTGGGCACGGGTCTTTGTGCTGTGTGGCCGTCGTCTGCGCACGCATCCGACGAGATTTGCTTACTGGCGAGAAAGTAAGCTGATGCGAGGTTACCCGCCAGTAAGTAGAGTTGGCAAGTACGATCCAGTGCAGGATTGCGTGCAGGAGAAGAGGACCCATGGCGAAGGATGCCGTCGCACCCGCGACCGTCCGCCCCGCGACGCGTGAGAAGCGGGAGCAGATCCTCAAGGCCGCCGTCGAGATCTTCGGCAACAAGGGGTCGACCAACGGCACCCTCGCCGATGTCGCCGAGCAGGTCGGCATCACCCACGCGGGGGTGCTGCACCACTTCGGCTCGAAGCAGAAGCTGCTGCTCGAGGTGCTCGCGTACCGCGATCAGGCCGATGTCGCGGACCTCGCCGAGCAGCACATCCCGGGTGGCCCCGAGCTCTTCCTGCACCTCGTGCGCACCGCGATCGCGAACGAGCGACGTCCGGGCATCGTGCAGGCGTACACCGTGCTGTCGTCGGAGTCCGTCACCGACAACCACCCGGGCCGGGAGTACTTCGAAGACCGCTACACGACCCTCCGCCGCGAGGTGACCGAGGCCTTCCACGAGCTCTGCACTCAGGAGGGGGTGACCGAGCCCGAGACGATCGCCACCGCCGCCGCGAGCATCCTCGCCGTGATGGACGGCCTGCAGCTGCAGTGGCTGCTGCACCGCGAGGTGATCGATCTGGGCGAGGCGAGCGAGTTCGCGATCCGCGCGATCGTCAACGGCGTGCTGCACCCCGGCCCCGCACTGGAGTCCTACCGCCGCGACTAGGCTCGGGGCCATGACGATCGACCTCGAAGCGCTCTACATCGACCTGCACCAGCACCCGGAGCTCTCGTTCCAGGAGACGCGCACCGCCGGCATCGCCGCCGGTCACCTGAGGGACCTCGGCCTCGAGGTGCACGAGGGCGTGGGCGTCACCGGCGTGGTCGGGGTGCTGGAGAACGGCGACGGCCCGGTGGTGTGGGTGCGCGCCGACATGGACGCGCTGCCCGTCGGCGAGGAGACCGGACTCGCCTACGCGAGCACCGCGACCGGCATCGACCCGGCCGGCAACACCGTGCCCGTCATGCACGCGTGCGGCCACGACATGCACGTCACCGCCATGATCGGCGCCGTCGAGAAGCTCGTGGCCGAGCGGGCGGACTGGTCGGGCACCCTGGTCGTGCTGATCCAGCCGGCCGAGGAGTACGGTGCCGGGTCGCGCGCGATGCTCGACGCCGGCCTGCTCGACCTCGTGCCGCGTCCCGACATCGTCCTGGGCCAGCACGTCACCCCGCTGCCCGCCGGCACGATCGGCGTGCGCCCCGGCACGCAGATGGCGGCGTCCGACGGCCTCACCGTCGTGCTGCACGGGCGGGGCGGACACGGCTCGCGCCCGCACTCGACGATCGACCCGGTGGTCATGGCCGCCGCGACCGTCATGCGCCTGCAGACCATCGCCTCGCGCGAGGTCGACCCGCGCGACGTCGCCGTGGTGACGGTCGGCTCGATCCACGCCGGCCTCAAGAACAACATCATCCCCGCCGAGGCCAAGCTCGAGCTCAGCCTGCGGTACCCGAACGACGAGATGCGCGACAAGGTGCTCGCGAGCGTCGAGCGCATCGTGCGCGCCGAGGCCGCGGCATCCGGAGCCGAGCGCGAGCCCGAGATCCGCACCGACCACACCCTGCCGCCCACGATCAACGACGCGGATGCCACGGCACGCGTCACGTCGGCGCTGCAGCGCGCGCTCGGAGAGGCCTCGGTCGTCGACCCCGGCATGTTCACCGGCAGCGAGGACGTCTCGTGGTTCGCCCGCGACACCGGCGCTCCCCTCGTGTTCTGGTTCTGGGGCGGTGTGGACCCGGCGACGTTCGCGGCGTCGGCCGCGGCGGGCACACTCGACAAGGACATCCCCACGAATCACTCGCCGTTCTTCGCGCCGGTGATCCACCCCACCATCGAGGTCGGCGTCACCGCGCTGTCGTCAGCCGCGCGCGAGTTCCTCGGCTGAGCAGGCAGCTCATCAACTCGGCGGCCCCGGAACGCACCCCTGCGGTTCGGAGTTGCCGCTGATGGTGAAGTCTCCGCAGGTCAGGAAGTGCTCCTGGTTCGCACCGAGTGCGAACGAGGCCACACCCACCACGACGACCGCGATCACGACGAGGAATCGGCGACCCCTGCTGATGTCCTCCCCGAACTCCGGCCACATGACGCGGGCGAGCACCCAGATCGTGGCCGGCACGCTCAGCAGCGCCACGAAGACGGCCAGCAGGTCGACCACGATGGACAGTGCGTCGTCGGAGTCGAGCGGCACGAACGACAGCACCAGCCAGAGCGACGGCACCAGCAGAGCGAGCGCCTTGAGCACCCGTGGCCTCCCCCGGGGCTGGAAGAGCACCACGATCAGCGCGCCGACCGATGCCGCCCACACGGTGAGCAGCTGATCGAAGAAGAACGTCCCCCACGCGCCCAGCGTGAAAGCCGGCCACCAGACCGCGATGCTCATGGCGATGATGACGACGCCCGTCGCGCGGGCGGATGCGGGCGACCTCATGCCGACCGGCACCGGATCCGGGCGACCATCGCGGGAGTCGGAGTCGGGTGATGGGCTGCGCACGCGCTCACGGTAACAGTCGCTCCGCTGTCACGACAGCGTTCCGGAGAGAATGACGGGCGGTGACCGCGCTCAGCCGCCGATGGCGTTCATGCCGCGGGCAGGCTGGAGGAACGACGGGTCGTTGATCGCATGCCCCGGCAGCTTGCCGTGCACGCACGATCGCAGCATGTCGCCGATTCCTGCTGCCCGCTGAGCGGGATCCACTGCCCCGTCTCCCCGCAGCACTCCGATCAGGTCATACTCGGCGTTCGAGAACAGGCAGTTGCGCAGCTGGCCGTCGGCCGTCAGGCGCAGTCGGTCGCACGCGCCGCAGAAGGGCGCGGTGACCGAGGCGATCACTCCGACCTCGTGGGGTCCGCCGTCGATGCGCCACTTCTCGGCCGGTGCTCCGCCACGGCCGGGAACGGGCTCGAGGCTCCATCGGGCGCCCAGCTTCTCGAGGATCTCCTCGCGGGTGACCATCGAGGCGCGGTCCCAGGTGTGGCCGGCGTCGAGGGGCATCTGCTCGATGAAGCGCAGCTGCGCGCCCACTTCCATCGCGAACGCGACCAGGTCGGGCAGCTCGTCGTCGTTCACACCGCGCATGGCCACGGTGTTGAGCTTGAGCGGGCGGAGTTCGGATGCCGCCGCCGCCGCGATGCCCTCGAACACGTCGTCGATGCGGTCGCGACGGGTGAGGTCGGCGAACCGCTGTCGATCGACCGTGTCGATGCTGATGTTCAGACGCGTGAGACCGGCCTCGATCAGGTCGGGCAGGTGCTTCGCGAGCGTGATGCCGTTCGTGGTCATCGCGACCTCGACGGGACCCTCGTCCCCCTCGATCGCCGAGACACGTCGCACGACGTCGACGATGTCGGCACGCAGCAGCGGCTCACCGCCCGTGAGCCGGAACGTGCGGATGCCGAGTGAGGCGGCCACCGTGGCGACCTCGACGATCTCGTCGGTCGACAGGATGCTGGTGCGCGCGAGCCATTCGTTGCCCTGCTCGGGCATGCAGTACGTGCAGCGCAGGCTGCAGCGGTCGGTCAGCGAGATGCGCAGGTCGCGGTGCACTCGGCCGTGGGTGTCGACGAGTCCCTGCAACGCGGGCGCGGCGGCATCGAGGACAGCGGCGCTCGGCGCTCGCATCCCGATCACGACCGGCACGGCCGTCATCGCTCGATCCCTCTCCCCGACATGTTCCGAGACTACCCGCGCCTCCGGCAGCGAGGCCCGTGCGAGGAGGACGACCGGCAGATTGCCAGGCGCGGGCGCAGGCCGAACCGAGGCCGTTCGCGTGACTCTTCGGGGCGTTCAGAGCACCGAGACGAACCGCACCAGCGCCGGATCGGCCCGCAGCCGGATCCTGTCGCCGACCGTCAACCCTCCCGCAGCATCCAGCGACAGGTCGGCCGCCCCGGCGTCGGTGTGCACGCGCACCCCGACGAGGGTGGGCTCGATGCGCGTCACCACGGCTGGCCACGACTCCACGCCCGCGTCGCCGAGCCGCACATCCCCCGGCCGGAACACGGCGGCGAGCGCGACACCATCCGTCGCGGCGAGCGCTCGCGACGCCGGATCCTCACTGGTCAGCAGCACCTCGCCGCTGCGCCACGACCCCCCGCTCGCGACGCCCACCAGGCGGTTGACCCCGGCGATCGACGCGACGAAACCGGATGCCGGTGCGGCGAGCACGTCGCGCACGGGCCCCTCCTGAGTGACGCGACCACCCTCGACCACGATCAACCGGTCGGCGAGGGCGACGGCATCCGCGGCATCGTGTGTGACCGCCACGGTCGTGGTCGAGACGAGCTGGTCGCGGAGCATCCGCCTGATGTCGCCGGCCGTCTCGGGGTCGAGGGCGACGAGCGGCTCGTCGAGCAGCACGACGCGAGGGGATGCGGCGAGCGCGCGAGCGACCGCGACGCGCTGCTGCTCACCCCCGGACAGCTCGTGCGGCATCCGCCCTCCTGAGCCGGGGAGCCCGACCCGCGCGAGCCAGTCGTCGGCGCCGGCTCGGGCGGCACGGCCCTCGGCGCCCGCGGCTCGCGGCCCGAACGCGACGTTCTCGCGCACCGACAGATGCGGGAACAGACGGGGCTTCTGCCCCAGCAGCACGACACCGCGGCGCATCGGCTCAGTGCGCACCCGGGGCTTCGCGAACCGGTCGACGACTCGACCCTCGACCGAGATCTCGCCCCCGCCCAGCGGCTCGAGTCCGGCGAGCGCCTGCAGCAGCGTCGACTTCCCGGCACCGCTCGGCCCCATCACCGCCACCGTCTCGCCCGCCTCCACCTGCAGCGAGACATCGACCGTGAAGTGCTCGCGCGGCACGACGACATGGGCGCGCAGGCCATCCACGGCGCTCACCGGGCGGCCCCCGGTCGCCAGCCGCGCACGAGCAGCAGCACGAGGATCGCCGTGGCGAGCAGCAGCAGCGCGAGAGCGACCGCCGCGCCCTGCGTGACGCCGGCGCCGTTGAACGCCGTGTAGATCGCGAGCGGCATGGTCTGCGTGACGCCGGGGCGGTTGCCCGCGAAGAGCGCCGTGGCCCCGAACTCCCCGATCGCCCGCGCGAAGCACAGCACGACACCGGCCACGATTCCGGGAGCGGCCAGGGGCAGGGTGATGCGGCGCAGGATCGTCCAGCGGCCCGCGCCGAGCGCGGCGGCGGTGCGCTCGTACTCGACCCCCGAGGTGCGCACCGCGCCCTCGACAGCCAGCACCAGGAAGGGCAGCGCCACGAAGGTCTGCGCGAGAACGACGGCCGGGGTGCTGAACGACAGGCCGAGCCCGCCGAACCACCCGGCTCGTCCGAACAGGTAGAGCAGGGCGACGCCGCCGACCATCGGCGGCAGCACGAGCGGAACCGTGACCGCCGCGCGCAGGACCGCAGCGAGTCTGGGCCCCGAGCGGGCGATCGTCAGCGCCAGCGGCACCCCGATCACGATGCAGAGCACCGTGGCGACCAGCCCTGTTCCGAGCGAGAGCAGCAGCGCCGAGCGGGCCGCCTCCGACGTCACATCGGCGATGAAGGTCGACCACTCGACGCGGGCGACCAGAGCCGCGAGCGGGAGTATGAGGAACGCGAGGCCGATCAGGGCGGGGACGGCCAGCGCGCGCGGCGCGTATCCGCGCGCTCCGGCGGCACTCACGGCGCTCCGAACCCGAAGTCCGCCAGGATGCTCCGACCCTCGTCTGACAGCACGAAGGCGACGAAGGCGTCAGCCGCATCAGAGTTCGGCGCGTCGGACAGCGCCGCGATCGGGTAGTGGTTCACGACCTCGTCGGCTCCGTCGGGCACGATCACCTCGACGTCGTCGCGGCCGATCGCGTCGGTCGCGTACACGAGTCCGGCGTCGGCCTCGCCTGCTGCGACCTTGGTGAGCACCGCGGTCACGTTCTGCTCGAGGCTCGCCGCGTCGACCGTGACACCGGCGTTCGAGAGCAGCGTCTCGGAGGCCGCGCCGCAGGGAACCTCAGGGGCGCACAGCACGGTGGTCACGTCGGCGAGGTCGGCCAGCGTCTCGACGTCGCCGGGGTTTCCCGCGGGCACCGCGATCACGAGCGTGTTGGAGGCGAAGAGCGCGGGGTCGACCGCGGCATCCTCCAGCTTGTCCATGTTCGCTTCGTCGGCCGAGGCGAACACGTCGGCCGGTGCCCCCTCGAGCAGCTGGGTGACCAGCGTCGACGAGCCGTCGTAGACCGCGCTGAACTGCACGTCGGGGTTCTCGGCGATGAACGCGTCGCCGATCTCGTCGAAGGCGGCCGACAGGGAGGCTGCGGCGTAGACCGTGAGCTCGCCGCTCACGGCGCTCTCGGATGCCTCACCGGTGGCGGTCGGCGTCGGCGACTCCGCCCCGGCGGCGCACCCGGTGAGAGCGAGCGCGGCGGCGGCCAGAGCGACTGTGACGGTTCGACGGAGCGTGCGGTTCATGTGTCAGTCCTTCGGGACTTCGACGACGACGTTGGTCGCCTTGACGGATGCGGTGGCGAGCGACCCCACCTCGAGCCGCAGCTCTCGGGCGGCCTCGGCCGACATCAGCGAGACGACCCGGTGGGGACCGGACTGCAGGTCGACCTGCGCCATGACCCCGTCGATCTGCACGCGGGTCACGATGCCCACGAAGCGGTTGCGCGCGCTCGAGAGCGCATGGTCCGACGCCTGTGCCTCCTCGGCGAGCGCCACCGCGCGGGCGGCGAGAGCGTCGCCCGGGATCTCGGCGGGCACGGCATCCGTCGTCGGCAGCAGGCCCTGGTCGATCCACCGCCGCACGGTGTCGTCGCTCACCCCGAGCAACTGGGCGGCGCGGGAGATCCGAAAGCTCTGCATTCCGGCAGAATACCGCAGATGCGGATATTTTCATCGCCCTTCTCCGCACCCGCGTAGACCGAACACAGCAGACCCGATCGCCGCTCGGGGGCGGCGCGCGAAGCGGATGCCGTCCTGCCCTATCCTTGCCGCGTACCTCCCCCGAGAAGGAGCACCCCATGGCAGAAGCCGTCGTCCTCGTATCGGGGGGCGCCGCCGTGACCCCGTTCACCGATCCCGACCGCGCCGCCGGCTCTGGTCTCGCCGCCGGGAACACGCTCACAGCCCTCCGTTCGCATCTGCTCGGCCGTGGCGCGTTCGTCTTCACCGCCCCCGCCCGCCTCGGCACCGGCGAAGTCCGCGAAGACGCCGGATGGCAGGGTTTCGCCGACGTCGATCTCGTGCTGCCGGCAGAGCTGACCGTGAACGCGGTCGGCACGATCGACGACGGCGGATCCCGTCTGGCCGCGTTTCTGCGGTGGCTCGGCGCCGAGCACGACATCACCGACATCGATCTCGTGGCGCACTCGATGGGAGGCCTCTTCTCTCGCGCCGCGATCCGCGAACTGCGCGGCGCCGGCCCGTCGGTCCGTCGCCTGATCACACTGGGGACCCCCTGGGACGGGTCGTTGCTCGGCGACGTGCTCTCGGGGGACATCGGGATCGCCGACGCGCACGGCGATCCCGGAACCATCGGGATTCTGGAGCGCTCGCGCAGCTACGCCGCCGAGAACTCGCAGGGCGCTGCCGACCAGGTCTCCCATCGCTTCCTGCAGGGGTGGAACACGACTCAGGCAGGGGCGCTCGACACGGTGGCAGTCACCGCCGTGGGCGCAGGGCACTTCCGCGCGGCGACGGACCCGGATCTGCTCTGGCCGCATGACGGCCTCGTCTCTCAACGAAGCGCGCGTGCCGACGCCGTGCCTCCGGCGGTACTGCCGCAGGTCGTGCGACACAGCGTCGACCGCGATGTGCACAGCATCTTCTTCGCCGAGGCGTTCGGATTGCCCTGGGAGCGCGCGCTCACCTGGGACCCCGAGGTGTTCGCGGTCGTCGACGACGCCCTGCGATCCTGAGCCGCACCGCACCGCACCGCGCTCGCCCGGTCGCAGCCGCGCCGATCCGCGGCTGTGGGATCGATGCGGGCATACCCTGAACCCATGCACCCTCTCGTCGCACCGGCTCCGGCCCTGGATCCCGCCGAACTCGTCCGCACCGCCAGGCATGCGGTGCTCGCCGGCATCGGAGAGGAGGGGCAGCGCCGACTCGCGGCGGCCCACGTCGCCGTCGTCGGCGCCGGGGGTCTCGGCTCGCCCGCGCTGCTCGCACTGGCCGCGGCCGGCGTCGGCCGCATCACCGTGATCGACGACGACATCGTCGAGCTGACGAACCTGCAGCGACAGCTCGCGCACCGGGTCGAGGACATCGGCAGGCCCAAGACCGCATCGGCCGAGCGCGCGATCCTGGCGCTGTCGCCCGGAGCGGTCGTCACCTCGGTCGCCGAGCGGCTCGACGCGGCCAACGCCGCTCGGCTGCTCGGCGAGGCGCAGATCGTGGTCGACACGAGCGACTCGTTCACGACGCGGCGCGATGTCGCCGCCGCGGCGGAGGCACTCGGCATCCCGCTCGTCTGGGGCGCGGTGCAGGAGTGGCACGCGCAGGCGACCGTCTTCTGGTCGGATCCGCCCGAGGGCCACGCCCCGGTCGTGCTCGCCGACCTGTTCCCCCTCGGCACCGAGGGCGAGCCGCCCAGCTGCGCTCAGGTGGGCGTGCTGGGTGCGCTGTGCGTGCAGGTGGGCGGGATGCTCGCCGGCGAGGTCGTGAAACTCGTCACCGGCGCCGGAGAGCCGCTGCTCGGCCGACTCGCCATGATCGACGGGCTCACGGCCCGACAGCACGAGATCGCGATCCGGTCGGCGGTGTCGGCATGAGCGGCGGCGGCATGAGCGGCGGCGGCATGAGCGGCGGCGGCAGCCGGCGGACGGTCGAGGAGCAGCTCGCCCGGGTGCTGGATGCCGTGCAGGCGCTGCCGGGAGAGCCCCGTGCGATCCGTGACGCCGCCTCGCGCACTCTCGCCGAGCCCGCGACGGCCGCGCACGACATCCCGCTGTTCGACAACTCGGCGATGGACGGCTTCGCGGTGCGGTTCGCCGACGTCGCGGCGGCCTCTGCCGACAGTCCGACCACGCTGCGGGTCATCGCAGACCTGCCTGCCGGGGTGTCGGACGACCCTCCCCTCGGCCCCGGCGAGGCGGCGCGCATCATGACCGGGTCGCCGGCCCCGAGTGCGGCCGACGCCATCGTCCCCTTCGAGGACACGGCGGGCGGCCTCGCCGACTCCCTCGGTGAGGTGCAGGTACTGCGCGCTCCCGCGGCGGTCGGCGCCTTCATCCGGCGCCGCGGAGCCGACCTGCGTGCCGGAGACGACGTCGTGCTCGCCGGTGAGCGGCTCGGCGCCTTCCAGCTCTCCGCCGCCGTCGCGGCGGGAGTCGAGCGGGTGTCGGTCACCCGCGCACCCCGGGTCGCCGTCGTCTCCACCGGAAGCGAGCTGCTGGCTCCCGGCGACCCGGCATCTCGCGGACGCATCCCCGATTCGAACGGCCCCCTGCTCGAACTGCTGATCGCGGATGCCGACGCCGAGGTCGTGCTCGTCGCCCGGGTCGCCGACGATGCCGACGCGGTGCGCGCCGTCACCGCCACGGCCGTCGAGCGCGGCGTCGATGTGATCGTGTTCACGGGCGGCGTCAGCGCCGGAGCCTACGAGCCCGTGCGCGGCGCGTTCGACGGGCGAGGCGCGGTCGAGTTCACGAGCGTCGCGATGCAGCCCGGCAAGCCGCAGGCGTTCGGAGCCCTCGAGTCGGGCGCTCTGGTGTTCGGCCTCCCGGGCAATCCCGTGAGCGTCGCGGTGTCGTTCGAGGTGTTCGTGCGTCCGGCGCTGCTCGCGATGCAGGGTCGCACCGAGATCCATCGCCCGAGAGCATCCTTCACGGCCGACGCGGCGTGGACGACGCCGCCGGGACGCCGTCAGTACCTGCCGGCCGTCGTCGACCTCGCGGCCCGCACCGTGCGCCCCGCGACGGCCGGAGGCTCGGGCTCGCATCTGGCCGGCGGTCTGGCCCGCGCCCGGGCGTTCGCGATCGTGCCCGCCGACGTCGAGGCCGTCGCCGTGGGCGACGCGATCGATGTCATGCTGGTCGAATGAGCTTCACGCATCTCGACTCGGCCGGCCACGCGCACATGGTCGACGTGACCGCCAAGCAGCCGACCGTGCGCACCGCCACCGCTCGGGGCTTCGTGCGGTGCGGTGCCGACGTGATCGCGGCGCTGCGCGACGGCACGGCCCCGAAGGGCGACGTACTCGCGGTGGCCCGCATCGCCGGCATCCAGGCGGCCAAGTCGACGCCCGCGCTGCTGCCGCTGGCCCATGTGATCGGCGTGCACCGCGCGAACGTCGAACTCGACATCGTCGACGACGGCGTGCACGTCGAGGCGACTGTCGGCACCGCCGATCGCACGGGGGTCGAGATGGAGGCGCTCACGGCCGTCTCGGTGAGCGCGCTCGCGATCGTCGACATGATCAAGGGCCTCGACCGCTCGGTCGTCATCGAAGACGTGCGTATCGTGGCGAAGTCGGGTGGGCGCTCGGGCGACTGGGTGCGCGAGGGAGAGACCCGATGACCTCGTCCACGACGCGCGTGCGCTACTTCGCCGCCGCTGCGGAGGCCGCCGGAGCCGACGCGGAGGAGCGCGGCGAGGCGACGCTGCAGGCGCTCCGTGCGGCGATCGTGGCTGAGCATCCCGCCCTCACCGAGATCCTGCCGCGCTGCGCGGTCATGGTCGACGGCGTGCGCAGCGATGACGACCGGCCGCTCGACGATGCCGAGCTGATCGACATCCTGCCGCCCTTCGCCGGCGGCTGAGGCCTCCTCGCCGCATCCCCGGACTCAGGGGTGCGGGGACGGGATGACCGAGCGGATTCAAGGGTCGGCGCGAGAGTTCAGCCGCCGATGCCCTTCCAGGCCGTCGTCCCGTCGGATTCGAGCTGGCGCTTCCATACGGGCAGCTCGCTCTTGATGTCCTCGATGACCGCGCGGCACACGGCGAAGGCCTCGGCCCGATGCTCCGCCGCGACGGCGATCACGACCGCGGCGTCACCGACGTCGAGATGTCCCACACGGTGACTCACCGCGATGACGACGCGCTCGTCTCCGACGACGTCCGACGCGGCGTTCTCGGCGATGCGCCGCAGTGCGGCCTCGGCGTCGGGATGCGCGCTGTACTCGAGGCCCACCACCGCGCTCTGCGCGTCGGGGTCGTTGTCACGCACACGACCGATGAAGGTCGTGACACCGCCCAGCGCGGGGTCGTCGACGGCGGCGAGGTGTTCCTCGAGGTCGAGCGGCTGCTCCGAGATCGCGGCGATCCGCACGTCGTTCATCAGTGGTCTCCTCCATCGGTCTGATCCACGACATGTCGGGCGACGGTCAGCACGACGGGCACTCCCGACGCCACTGCCCTGGTCGAACCCGGCAGGTTCACCACCAGCGCGCCCGCAGGGTCGACGACGCCGGTGATGCCCCGCGACAGGATCGAGAGCGGGGTGTCCGCGAGTCCGGATCGTCGCAGCTCTTCAGCGAGGCCAGGCACCTCTCTGGTCACGACCTTGCGCGTGCCCTCGGGCGTCTGGTCTCTCGGGCCGACACCCGTGCCGCCCGTGGTCACGATCAGCCGCACCCCTCGCGCGACGGCCCTGCGCAGAGCATCCGCGACGGACTCGACGCCGTCGGCGACGATCTCGGCATCCGGGCAGTGCCACCCGGCATCCCGCAGCAGTCCCACGGCGATCGGGCCGCCACGATCCTCGCGCTCGCCCGCGAACGATCGATCCGACACGGTGATCACACACGCGGGCAGCGACGTCATGGCTCCACCCTAGGGTGCGCTCCGACCCGACGCACGGCTCAGTTGACGCGAACGAGCGAGCGCTGCCACCCCGACGATCCGTTCGGCGCGATCGCCGCACGCTCCTCGATCTGCAGGTCGCCGTTCTTGTTGACCGCGCGCACGGCCACATAGTGCGTTCCGGGAGTGGCATCCCACTCGAGGAACCACTGCACCCAGGTGTCCTCGTTGATGGGTGTCGAGAGCGTCGCCGGAGTCCAGTCACCCTCGTCGATCTTCACCTCGACGCGCTCGATGCCCACCGACTGCGCCCATGCGACACCGGCGATGGGGATCTTCCCCGCGTCCACGGCGGAGCCGAGCTTGGGCGTGTCGATGCGCGACGAGAACTTGATCGGAGCCTCGGCGCTGTAGCCGCGCGGGGTCCAGTACGCCTCGTCCTTCTCGAACGTGGTGACCTTCAGCTCGGTGAGCCACTTGGTGGCCGACACGTAGCCGTAGAGGCCCGGCACCACCATGCGCACCGGGAACCCGTGCTCGAGCGGCAGCGGCTCGCCGTTCATGCCGACGGCCAGGATCGCGTCGAGGTTGTCGTCGGTCAGAGCCGACAGCGGCGTGCTGGCGGTGTAGCCGTCGACGCTCTTCGACAGCACCATGTCGGCACCCGACTTCACGCCCGCCTTCTTCAGCACGTCGCGCAGCGGCACACCGAGCCACAGGGCGTTGCCCACCAGCTCGCCGCCGACCTCGTTCGAGACGCAGGTCAGCGTGATCGCGTATTCGTCGACACCCATGTCGAGGATGTCCTGGAAGCTCAGCTCGACGCGCTCGTCGACCATGCCGTCGATCACCAGCCGCCAGGTCGCGGGGTCGATCGTCGGCACCGTGAGCGCGGTGTCGACGCGGTAGAAGTCCTTGTTGGGGGTGAACAGCGTGCTGAGCCCGGGGATGTCGAGTTCCGCGCCCTGCGGCACGGTGACCTTCGTGCCGGGCGAGGGGAGCTTGAGAGCCTCGCGGATCGTCGCGACCGAGGAGACGACCGAGCTGGCCGCTCGCGAGGCGATGCCCACGATCACGGCGGATGCTCCGGCGATGCCGGCGAGCAGGAAGAACTGTCGACGATCGAGCGACTTCGACGGCTTGTCCGCGACTCCGTCCGTGTCGTCGGCGACGGTCTCCGCAGCGGCACCCGCCGTGACCGTCGCGCGCCAGGCGCGCAGGCGACGTCCGAGGAGCACCATGATGACGGAGCCGGCGATGGTGCCGAGCACCGGCGGCAGGAACGCGAGCGGCGTCACGCCGGCCCTGGTCACGATGGCCGCGGTCGAGAGGGCACCCGCGATCACCAGCGCGACGACTCCGAGCGGCGGACGCACGAGCTGCAGGATCCCGCCGATCGCCGACGCGATCACGACGGCGAGGCCGAGACCTGCGAGCAGCGCGATCTTGTCGTACTCGCCGAACGTCGCGATCGCGAACTCCTTGAAGGGCTGCGGCACGATGTCGATCACGAAGCCGCCGACCGCGAGGATCGGGCTCGCGGCGCGCGCGAAGATCAGGGCGAACAGCTCAGCGGCAGCGAGGAAGACACCGCCGCTGATCAGCCCGGCCAGGGCGGCCCAGAAGAAGAAGCGGCGTCCCTTGCCGCGTGGCTGTGCGTGCTGTGACATGCTCTGCTCCTCGTTCGCCGCGGCGCTGTTCCGGAGTCGGCTGTGGTCCGGCGTCACTGTGGTCGGGAGTTGTTCGGAGCGGAGCCGGGAACGGATGGAGTCGGATCGACCGGACCGGGTCGGAGACGCCCGGTCAGCAGGGCGTGATCAGAGGGGTCGCGCGGTGATCGAATCCTGGTCCTGGGTCTGGCGCAGGGTGCGCAGGCATCGCGAGCAGAGGATCTCGACGGTACGGGGGTGGTTCTCGCCGCACTCGCAGTCGATGCTCACCCGCCACTTGGCCCTGCGCCCGCACGGCGCGTAGGCCTCGTCGTCGCCGTGGTCGCATTCGCAGCGCTGCCGCCCGCGGTCGAGGCCCGCGAGTTCGTCGAGATCGACCGCCTGACCGGCGTCGAGAGACCGGGATTCCGCTGTACTGACCACCTCCTGATGGTGCCAGGGTGCGGATGCCGCGCGCAACACCGCCCCCGACGAGGCGGGCGGGTCAGGTCAGACCTGCACGATGTGCGGGGGCGGCGGGGGCGCGAGCTGGCGCTGCGGCACTCCGTGGGCCTCCCGGTGCAGTCGCTCCATGCGGCTGTCGAGCTCGGCGGCCGCCTCGGCGGCATCCGTCAGACTCTCGACGAGATGCGAGGGCACCTGGTTCGAGAACTTGTAGTAGATCTTGTGCTCGAGGCTGGCCCAGAAATCCATCGCGATCGTGCGGAACTGCACCTCGACCGGCACCGACAGCGCGCCGGTCGACAGGAACACCGGCACCTCGATGATCGCGTGCAGGCTCTTGTAGCCGTTGTCCTTCGGGTTCGCGATGTAGTCCTTGACGGTCACCACGGTCACATCGTCCTGCGCGGTGAGCAGGTCGAACAGTCGGTAGACGTCGGCGACGAAGCTGCACGTCACCCGCACACCCGCGATGTCGGTGATCTCGCCGCGGATGCGCTCGAAGTCCGGCTCGACGATGCCCTTGCGGGCGATCTTCTCGACGATGCTGTCGGGAGTCTTGAGCCGGCTCTTCACGTGCTCGATCGGGTTGTACGCGTGGTGATGGGTGAACTCGTCGCGGAGGATCGAGATCTTGGTCTCGACCTCGCGCATGCCGAACTCGTACTCGCGCAGGAAGCGCTGGAACTCGTCGCGGAGCTCCCGAGTCTGCTGGATCGCGTCGTCGGTGACCTGGAGGGACGTCATGTCTTCGACGTTATCCGTCCGTGATCGGAAGTGGCTGTGGATCGTCGATGAGAGTCGAGCGCCTTGACGATGTCGGAGGCCCGGTCTAGAACGGAGCGTATGACGACCCCCGGAGAGAAGTGGACCGCCGCGTACGTCGAGGCGTGGAAGTCGAACGACCCGCAGCAGATCGCGGCGCTGTTCAGCGACGAGGCGAAGTATCTGACCAACCCCGATTCCGAGCCGCGTGTCGGCCGGGCGGACATCGTCGCCGGATGGCTCGAGGATCTCGATGAACCCGGCACCTGGACGTTCGACTGGTGGATCGTCCGCGAAGACGCCGACTTCGTCGCGATCGAGGGGCGCACGAAGTACCCGGCCGAGCGCGACTACCTCAATCTCTGGATCGTCCGGCTCGATGCCGAGGGGCGGGCGACCGAGTTCACCGAGTGGTACATGCCGCGCCCCCACCAGGACTGACCCACCCGGGACCGACCCCGACGCGACCTCCCGGGCGCGTGAGGATTCCGTATGGGCGCGTCGTGCGCCCGTAGGGATTCCGTAAGGATCGTGTGAGGGAACCGTTCAGCGGGCGTAGAGTCGCCCGACGTGTCAGAAGAAACCCGCGCGAACACGGATGCTCCTCCTCGCGCCAAGCGCATCCTCATCGGTGACCCGCTGACCAGCGAACAGGTCGACGATCAGCTGCTCCCGAAGAAGATGGCGCTGCCGATCTTCGCGTCGGATGCTCTGAGCTCGGTCGCGTACGCGCCGCAGGAGCTCGTGATGATCCTGCTGATCGGCGGGCTCACGTTCCTGTCGTTCACGCCGCTGGTCGCGATCGCCGTCGTGGTGCTGCTGATCGTGGTCGTGCTCAGCTACCGCCAGCTCATCAAGGCCTACCCCTCGGGCGGCGGCGACTACGAGGTCGCGTCGAAGAACCTCGGCGAGATCCCCGGCGTCATCGTGGCGGCCGCGCTGCTCGTCGACTATGTGCTGACGGTGGCGGTGTCGGTGGCATCCGGCGTCGACAACATCATCTCGGCCGTGCCGGGACTCGACCCGCTGCGCGTCGAGCTCGCGGTCGGCTTCGTGATCCTCATCATCATCGTGAACCTGCGAGGCGTGCGCGAGGCGTCGTTGGTGTTCGCGATCCCGACCTACCTGTTCATCGGCTCGGTCGGCTTCATGATCGTGACGGGCCTCATCCGCACGTTCCTGGGCGACGCCCCTGTCGCATCGAGCGCCGAGTTCGCCGTGCACTCCGAGGACCTCGGCCAGGCCGCGGTCATCCTCCTGATCCTGCGCGCGTTCTCGAGCGGATGCTCCGCCCTCACGGGTGTCGAGGCCGTGTCGAACGGCGTACCGGCGTTCCGCACGCCGAAGGTGCGCAACGCGCAGACCACTCTCGTGCTCATGGGCTCGATCGCGGCCTGTCTGTTCGCCGGGCTCACCGCGCTCGCTCTGATCTCGGGCGTGCACTACGCCGAGAACCCGTGCGACCTGATCGGCTTCGACTGCTCGAACCCGCAGCCGAGCCTCATGGCGCAGATCGCCTCGGCCACGTTCGGCGGCGGCAGCATCCTGTTCTTCATCATCCAGGCGGCGACGGCCTGCGTGCTGCTGCTCGCTGCGAACACCGCCTTCAACGGCTTCCCGCTGCTCGGGTCGGTGCTGGCGCGCGACGGCTACGCACCGAAGTCGCTCAACACCCGCGGCGACCGGCTCGTGTTCTCGAACGGCATGATCGTGCTCGGCATCGCCGCGATCGCGGTGCTGGTCGTGTTCCAGGCTCGCCTGACGACGCTGATCCAGCTCTACATCATCGGCGTCTTCGTGTCGTTCTCACTGGGCCAGATCGGCATGGTGCGGCACTGGCGGCGTGTGCTGCGCGGCCCCGTCGAGAAGACCGCCGGCTCGGGCATCGACGGCGCCTCGGCATCCGACCGCCGCTCGGCGAAGATGGGCCTGATCATCAACTCGGTCGGTGCCGCGATGACGGTCACCGTGCTGCTGATCGTGACGATCACGAAGTTCACCCACGGCGCGTACCTGGTGTTCTTCGCGATCCCCGTGCTGGCATTCCTGATGATGGGCGTCAAGCGCTACTACCGTGACGTCGAGCACGAGATCGCGATCGACGACACCACCAAGTTCGGCGCGACGGGGGACCTCGCGATCGTGCTCGTCAACCGACTGCAGAAGCCGGTCGTGAAGGCGATCGACTACGCGATCGCCGCCAAGCACGGCAAGACGCTCGCCGTGCACGTCGCCGTGGCATCCGACGACGCCGCCCAGCTGCAGCGGGACTGGGCCGATCATCTCGTGCCGATACCGCTCGTGATCGTCGAGTCGCCGTACCGGTCGTTCGCGCAGCCGGTGACGCAGTTCATCACGCAGTATCGCGAGAAGCACGGTTCGTCGGTCGTCACCGTCTATCTGCCGCAGTACATCGTGGGGCACTGGTGGGAGACGTTCCTGCACAACCGCCGCGCCCGCCGCCTCGCCAACCAGCTCATGCTCGTGCACGGGGTGTCGATCACGCTCGTGCCGTGGCTGCTCGACTCGTCGGAGCTGATCTACGGTCGCCGCTCGCGTCCTCTGCCCGGCCAGGAGCGCGCCGGTCGACCCGTCGTCGTGAGCGGGCGCCGTGCGCACCGTCCCGAGGGTCCGCCCGAGAGCTGAGCGGTCGACCCGGCCGGGCGGGCCCGGCGTCAGGATGCTGCGAGCACGGCGCCGAGGATGCCGGCCGCCTCGGCGAATCGCGACGGGTCGGCGTTCGCGTAGTTGAGGCGCACATACTCTCCCGAGGGCTCCGCGGGAAACCACTCGGCGCCCGGTGAGATGACCAGCCCGCGGGACTCGCATCGCCGGACGACCGCATCGACGTCGGTCCCGTCGGGAAGCCGTGCCCACAGGTTGAGTCCGCCCGCAGGCACCGTCTCGACAGCCGCCGCCGGCGCATGCTCGGCGAGGCTCGACAGCAGCAGGTCGCGGCGGGCCCGCAGCTGCTCGCGGAACCCGCGCAGGTGGGTCGCCCAGGCGGGCTGGGTGACCACGTCGAGCGCGGCTGCCTGCAGCAGTCCGCTCACATACATCGACTCGGCGCCGCGGTCCGCCAGGATGCGCTCGCGGGCCGGTCCTCGGGCGATCACGGCCGCGATCCGCAGCGCGGGCGACACGCTCTTCGTCAACGAGCGCAGGTAGACCACGTGACCGTCGTCGTCACTCGCCGCCAGAGGTCGGGACTCGCCGTCGATGGCGAGGTCATGCGCCCAGTCGTCCTCGATGAGGAAGGCGCCATGACGGCGCACGCTCTCGAGCACCGCGGGTCCCGTCGCCGCGGGCCAGCGGGCGCCCGTCGGATTCGCGAACGTGGGCTGGGCGTAGAACGCGCGAGCGCCCGTCTCGGCGAACGCCCGCTCGACGGCGTCCGGGTCGGGCCCGTGCGGTCCCGACGGGATCGGCACCAGCACGACGCCCGCCTGCTCCGCCGCGAGCAGAGCACCCCAGTAGGTGGGAGACTCGATCAGCAGCGGCTGGCCTGCCCCCACGACGGCCCGGAAGATCGAGCTCAGACCACTCTGGCTGCCTGCGATCACGAGGGCATCGCGGGCGGACGCGGGAGTGACGTCTGCGGGGGCGGATGCCGCGAGCTCGGCCGCGAACCAGGCCTGCAGTTCGGGTAGCCCGGCGGCCGGCGAGCGGGTCAGCGCAGACGACGTCCGGGCCGCGCGGGTGATCGCCTGGCGGACGAGCCGCTCGGGAAGCAGGTCGACCGCGGGATACCCCGAATGCATGCCGATCGCGTCGGGGGCGATCGTGCGCTGCGTCGAGGTGAGCCCGGCGAGCCTCGCGGGCGGGGCGCCGAGGGCCGACGTCTGCCATCCGTAGTCGGCGACCCTCGGCGCACGCTGCGCGCGCACGAACGTCCCCGCACCGGGTCGGGACTCGACCAGGCCGAGGCGCACCAGCCGTGACATCGCCTTCTGCACGGTGACCGGGCTCGCGCCGTACTCGGCCATGAGGGCACGATTCGACGGCACCCGTGCGCCGGGAGCTGCGGTGGAGATCCAGGCCCGAACGCCCTGGACGATGCGCTCACTGCTATCGTGACCCATGAGTACAGATAGTAGCGTTATCGTCCGCACGTCGGCAGCGCTATCCCCCCGGGCCGGGTGGGGGTGGGGTCTGCTCGGCGTGCTGGGATTCTCGTTCACCCTCCCCCTCACCCGCATCGCGGTCGGCGGCCTCTCGCCACTGTTCATCGGCTCCGCCCGAGCCGTCGTGGCCGCGGTGCTCGCCGCGCTCGTGCTCGCGGCCACGCGCCAGCATCCGCCCACGAGGGCCCAGTGGGGGCGGCTGGCCGTCGTCGCGGCCGGCGTGGTGGCGGGTTTCCCCCTGCTCACCTCGTTCGCGATGACGACCGCGCCCGCCAGTCACGGTGCCGTCGTGATCGGGCTGCTGCCGGCCGCGACCGCAGTGCTCGTGGTCGTGCGCACACGGGAACGGCCTCCCGTCGCGTTCTGGGCCTTCGCGGGCACCGGGGCCGGCGCTGCCGTGCTGTTCGCGTCCATGCAGAACGGGGGCATCGGCGACCTGCACTGGTCAGACCTGCTGCTGTTCGGGGCCGTGCTGGCCGCGGCGATCGGCTATGCCGAGGGTGGCCTTCTGGCCAGGGAACTCGGCTCGTGGCAGACCGTGTCCTGGGCGCTGGTGCTGGCGGCCCCCGCCATGAGCATCCTCGCGATCGTCGCCGCGGTCGACGCGCCTCCCACCGCCACATCCGTCGAATGGCTGGCGTTCGCATACCTGGCGGTCGTCAGCATGTTCGTCGCCTTCTTCGCCTGGTATCGCGGACTGGCCATCGGACCGATGGCGCAGGTCAGCCAGATCCAGCTCGTCCAACCCGTCCTGGGCATCGCATGGGCCGCCCTGCTGCTGCACGAGTCCATCGGATGGTCGACGCTGCTCGGCGGGCTCACCGTGATCGTGTGCGCCGCGCTCGCCGTGGGCGCGCGATCGTCGAGTGCCCGCGCGCACCGTTCCGCCCCGTCGCCCCGCCACCCCTCAGAGGAGTCCTGATGCGCCATACACCCCGCTACCTGATGACCGATCCGCTCGAGGTCGCGCGCCTCATCCGAGGCAACCCGTGGGCGACGTTCGTGTCGCACACGAGCACGGGGCTGGTGGCCTCGCACTACCCGGCCCTCCTGCTCGACGACGAAGACGGCATCGTCATCGCCAGCCATTTCGGCCGCCCCGACGAGCAGCTGCACGAGCTCGGCCGCCATGAGGTGCTGGTGATCATCCAGGGACCGCACGACTACGTGTCGCCGAGCCTCTATGCACCGGGCGAGCTCGTGCCCACGTGGAACCACGTCACGGCGCACCTGTACGGCACGCCGGAGATCCTCAGTGAGGAGGAGAACTACGCGATGCTCGCGCGCCTCACCGATCATTTCGAGAGCGGCACCCCGCACGGCCGCAGCCTCTCGGAGGACGAGGCGGGCACACGTCGCGCCGCGAAGGGCACGGTGGGGCTGCGGATGCGCGTCGACCGGTTCGACGCCCGCGCCAAGCTGAGCCAGAACAAGCCGCCCGAGATCCGCGAGAGCATCACCGCCCGCTTCACCGAGACGAACCCCGCGCTCGCGGCCGAGATGCGACGGTGGCAGGCGTGAGTCGGCGGTCGCGCCTCTCCCTCAGGGCGCCGCGCGAACGGATGAATAGGCTGGTGCGATGACCACCCCGCCGCACACTGATGTCTGGCCCATCCGCACGGAGCGCTTGCAGATCAGGCCGATGACCCCGACAGACATCGACGCGATGTGGGAGTGGCGGCGGCTCCCCGAGGTGAATCGGTGGCTCGGGCTCGCGCCGACGACGATCGAGGCGTTCCGCGAGCGTTACCTCGACCCCGACCGCCTCTCCGCGATGCACATCGTCGAGCTCCTGGGCGAGAACGGTGACCCGACCCCCATCGGCGACGTCATGATCAGGATCGGCGACGGGTGGGCGCAGCTCGAGGTGGCCGAGGAGGCGAAGGGCGTGGAGGCGGAGCTGGGCTGGGTGCTCGACCCGGGCTACACCGGGCGCGGCTACGCGACCGAGGCGATCCGTGCGGTCATCGACGTGTGCGTCGGGCCGCTGGGGCTGCGCCGCGTGCACGCCGGATGCTTCGCCGACAACGAGCCCTCGTGGCGCCTCATGGAGAGACTCGGCATGAGGCGTGAGGAGTTCAGCCGCAAGACCGCGCTGCACCGATCGGGCGAGTGGCTCGACGGCATGAACTACGGCATCCTCGCGGAGGAGTGGCGCGGCTGAGCACCGACGCCGCCCACCGGCTCAGAGCTCGGTGACCCCGTCGATCACGAAGATGAACAGGTCGCGCACGATGTCGACGGCCTCGTGGCGGTCGCGATCGCGGGCCGCCATGACGAGTGCGTCGACGGCGGACCTCAGCATCGCCGGATTGCGCGAGCGGCTCAGCGAGCGGATGCCGAACACCAGCGCCGTGCGCTTCGAGGCGTGCAGGGCGGCGAGGTAGGGGTTGCGCGAGAACTCGGCGAGCATGTGCAGGAGGCCCCAGAGCCCCTCGGCCCCGACGACCTGATCCTGCCCCTCCTCCGACCAGAGCGCCGCGACCTCGTCCGCCCGCGCCGCGAAGCTCTCGATCTGCGCCTCCGTCGCGGCGATGATGCCGAGGTCGGCGGCGGCGATCGACAGGCCCGAGCACTCCGCGGCGACCGCGACGAACCAGGCGCTCGTCGGAGTCACCACGACCGAGGCACGGTTGGGTCGATGCTCGACCAGGTGCATGGCATCGAGTGCGCTGAGGGCCGACCGCACGGTCGCCGCAGCGACATCGAGACGCTGCGCGAGAGCCGTCACCGAGAGCGAGTCGCCCGGCCTGAGGTCTCCGGTCTCGATGGATCGCGCGAGGGAGTCGACGACCGCATCCGATCGGGAGCTGACGAGCGGTGCCGCGGCGCCCGACCCTCCCAGCAGTCGGGTGGAGAGCAGCCGGTCGATGCGCTCGTCGGGCATCGTCATTCCTCCGCGGCGGCGGCCCTGAGGGGCTCGATCGTCGATCGTACGAAGAGCTGCTCGATCAGAGCGCGTGATCCGTCGCCGTCGCGGTCGCGCAGCAGGGCACGCAGCTGTTCGAGTGCCGCGCGCATGTAGGCCGCGAGGTCGTCGGCGACGGGTTGATTCGGCACGGTCCTCGTCAGGTGCATCGCGAGGCGTCCGTCGAGGATGTCGACCATCGTCTGGTTGTGCGCGCTCAGCACCAGCTCGGCCCACAGCGCATACCAGAGCGCGAGTCCCTCACGATTCGTGGTCCAGGCGAGGTCGGTGGCGAGGATGCCGGTGATGTGCGCGTCCATCGCCGCGACCTGCTCGTCGGTGTAGGTCGGCACGACCTTCACGGCGCAGTAGCCGATCATCGCGACCGCGGTCTCGACCCGGTCGGCCTGCGCGTTCAGGTCGACCGGTGCGACACGGGTGAAGCGGTTCGTGCTGACCTCGATCAGCCCGAGGTCGGCGAGGCGGTTCAGGGCCTCGCGGATGGGGGTGCGGGAGATGCCGTATTCGGCCTGGAGATCCTGGTCGCGGATCTCTTCGAGGGGAGGACGCACCCCGGTGATGATCTCCTCGGCGAGCGTGGCGAACACCTGGTCGCGGATGAGCTGCCGCGGCCGGATCGGCAGAGGAGAGCTGACATCGTCCACTGGCACACTGTATGCCGCCGATACATCGCTGCACCACACATCAGGCACTGAAGTTTCAGCGGATTCTCGCGGGTGTGCGTAGCGTCGGACTGCGGGGCAGCGGCTCACAGACGGCGCAACTCCCCTTTCAGCGCCCGGATTTCCCCAGATCCCCTTGACCTGAGTCGCTGCCCTTTCCCTTTCTTCGGCGTGGCAGCCTCGCCGCGCCGGTCCTCCGCTCGGTTCAGCCCGCGACGAGAGCCAGGGCCAGCGTCGCGATCGCGACGGTCGGCACCGCCACGATCGCTCCCCACAGCATCAGCCGCGACCAGCGGATCTCGACCCCCAGCGACACCACCCTGTGGTGCCACAGAAGCGTCGCGAGCGAGGCCCACGGCGTGATGAGCGGGCCGAGGTTCACGCCGATCAGCAGCGCCATCAGCGCGACGGGATCGCCTGCCGCGGGTTCGAGCACCAGATACGCGGGCAGGTTGTTGATGCCGTTCGCGGCGAGCGCGCCCACCGCCGCGAGCCGCAGGAGCTCTCCGAGTCCGTGGCCGTCGGTCTGCAGCGACGAGAGGAAGGCGAGCAGCCCGTTCGCATGCGCGGTCTCGACGAGCACGAACAGCGCGGTCGCGAGACCGATCGCCTGCCAGGGCACGAGAGACGGCCGCAGCACATGACGTCGCCGCACGGCGAAGAGCCCGGCGAGCAGCACGGCGGCGATCGTCGCGGGAATCCACACCTCGTGGGTCAGCGCGAGCAGGGGCATGAGCACGAGCAGGATGCCGGCCGCCCCCCAGAACAGGACGCGGTCGGATGCCGCGGCGCCGACGGGCCGCGTGTAGGCGCCGAACAGCGTGCGGCGATGGACGACCGTGAGGATCGCGACCGGCACGAGCACGCCGACGAGCGTCGGCGCCCAGCTCAGGGCCAGGAACGAGAACGGATCGTCGCCGATGGCGCGCGCCGCGAGCAGGTTCGTGAGGTTCGACACGGGAAGCGCGAGCGACGCCGTGTTCGCGAGCCACACCGTGACGAGTGCGAACGGCAGCGGCGGGAGTCCGACGCTCTGCGCCAGCACGACCACGACCGGGGTCACGATCACCGCTGTGGTGTCGAGCGAGAGGAACACGGTGCTGACGACCGCGAGCAGCACGACCGACGCCCACAGCAGGACGACCCTGCCGCGTCCCCACCGCGCCAGGCGCTGGGCGACGACGTCGAACACCGCGGCGTCTCGGGCGAGCTCGGCCACGACCGTGATCGCGACGACGAACCCGAGCACCGGGGCGATGCGCGCACCCAGATCCCCCGCATCCGCGCGGGGCAGGAGTCCTGTGACGAGGCAGACCGCGGCGGCCGCGACCAGCGCGAGGACGATGATCGTCCCCGCTCCCACTCGCCGGCGCGTCGTACCCACTCGCTGAGTGTAGATCCGCACGTGGCGTCGCGGTTCGACGCCGGTCGCCGCGCGACCGTGAGCATCCCGCATGCATCCCATATATCGCCGTAGGCAAAGCATGAGGATCGTCATGCCGGGGCCCGCACGGGAGTTGTATCGAGTCTCGTGCTCGACATCATCTACATCGCGCTGACTCTCGCGCTGTTCGCCCTCGTCTCCTCGATCGCTGCGGGGGTGGAACGACTGTGATCGTCTTCGAGATCATCGCCGCCGCCCTGGCCGTGGCCGCCGTCGTCTACCTCGTGGTGGCCCTCGTCGCCCCGGAGAAGTTCTGATGGGCGCCGACATCTGGCTGGGCATCCTGCAGGCCGCCGTCCTCATCGTCGCCATCGTGCTGCTGTACCGTCCGGTCGGCGATTACATGGCCCACGTCTACTCCACGCCCCGCGACCTGAAGGTCGAGCGCGGCATCTACCGCCTGATCGGCGTGAACCCCTCGTCCGAGCAGACCTGGCGTGCCTACGCACGCGGTGTGCTGGCGTTCTCGGTGGTCGGCCTGCTGCTCGTCTACGGGCTGCAGCGTCTGCAGGCGTTCCTGCCTGAATCGCTCGGGCTGCCCGCCGTTCCCGAGGGCCTGGCGTTCAACACCGCCGCCTCGTTCGTCGCGAACACCAACTGGCAGTCGTACTCGCCCGAGCAGACGATGGGCTACACCGCGCAACTCGCCGGCCTCACGGTGCAGAACTTCGTCTCGGCCGCGGTCGGCATGGCCGTCGCGGTGGCGCTGATCCGCGGACTCGCCCGGCGCGGATCGACCACGATCGGCAACTTCTGGGTCGACCTGATCCGCGGACTCGGACGCATCCTGCTGCCGATCGCGCTGATCGGGGCCATCGCCCTGATCGCGGGCGGCGTGGTGCAGAACTTCGCCGGCTTCACCGATGTGACAACGGTCTCGGGCGGGACGCAGAGCATCCCCGGCGGACCGGTGGCCTCGCAGGAGGCGATCAAGCTGCTCGGCACGAACGGCGGCGGCTTCTTCAACGCCAACTCCGCGCATCCGTTCGAGAACCCGACCGGCTGGACCAATCTGCTGCAGATCCTGCTGATCCTCGTGATCCCGTTCGCGCTCCCCCGCACGTTCGGCCGCATGATCGGCGACAACCGCCAGGGCTACGCGATCGCCGCCGTGATGGGCACGATCTTCCTCGTCTCGACGTTCGCGCTCTCGGCCTTCGAACTCGCCGGCCGCGGCAGCGCCCCCGAGCTCGCCGGCGCCGCGATGGAGGGCAAGGAGGTGCGCTTCGGCATCCTCGGCTCGACCCTGTTCGGCAGCGCCAGCACTCTGACCTCGACCGGCGCCGTCAACTCGATGCACGACTCGTACACGGCGCTCGGCGGCATGATGCCGATGCTCAACATGATGCTCGGCGAGGTCGCCCCCGGCGGCGTCGGCTCGGGCCTCTACGGCATGCTCGTGCTCGCCGTCATCGCGGTGTTCGTCGGCGGACTGCTCGTCGGCCGCACGCCCGAGTACCTCGGCAAGCGCATCGGCCCGAAGGAGATCAAGCTCGCGAGCCTGTACATCCTCGTGACGCCGACGCTCGTGCTGATCGGCACGGCGCTGAGCTTCGCCGTGCCCGGCATCCGCGCCGACGTCGAGGCGACCAGCATCCTGAACCCCGGCGTGCACGGCATGAGCGAGGTGCTCTATGCCTTCACCTCGGCCTCGAACAACAACGGCTCGGCCTTCGCCGGCCTCACGGCGAACACCCCGTGGTTCAACACGGCGCTCGGCATCGCGATGCTGCTCGGCCGGTTCATCCCGATCGTGCTCGTGCTGGCTCTGGCCGGATCCTTCGCCGCGCAGCAGCGCGTGCCGGAGACGACCGGAACCCTGCCCACGCACCGACCGCAGTTCGTCGGCCTGCTCTCGGCCGTCGCGGTCATCATCACGGCACTCACCTACTTCCCCGTGCTCGCACTGGGACCCCTCGCTGAAGGACTCGTCTGACATGACTTCCCACGTTTCGTCTCGCTCCGCTCGGTCAACGACCGGGGAACCGGAAGAGCAGGATGCGTCGGCATCCGCTCCTGCCATCACCGAACCGCCGCGCTCGTTCGGCTGGGCGCAGCTGACCCAGGCGCTGCCCGGCGCGCTGCGCAAGCTCAACCCCGCATCTCTCGTGCGCAACCCCGTGATGCTGCTCGTCTGGGTCGGCGCCGCGTTCACGACCGTGCTCGCGATCGCCGAGCCGTTCCTCGGCGGTCCCGCCGACTCGGGAGGAACCCCGGTTCCCGCGCCGTTCACGTGGGGCATCGCGATCTGGCTGTGGCTGACCGTGCTGTTCGCGAACGTCGCCGAGTCGGTGGCCGAGGGCCGCGGAAAGGCCCAGGCCGCGAGCCTGCGCAAGACCCGCACCAGCACGATGGCCCGCAAGGTCGCACGGTACGACGCGGCAGCCGATGTCGCGGCCGAGCGCGCGGAGACGATCGAGGTCTCGTCGGCCGAGCTGCAGCGCGACGACGTCGTGATCGTCACAGCGGGCGAGCTGATCCCCGGTGACGGCGACATCGTCGCGGGCATCGCGACCGTCGACGAGTCGGCGATCACGGGCGAGAGCGCCCCCGTCATCCGCGAATCGGGCGGCGACCGCAGCGCCGTCACCGGCGGCACGCGCGTGCTGTCCGACCGCATCGTCGTGCGCATCACCTCGAAGCCCGGCGAGACCTTCGTCGACCGCATGATCGCGCTCGTCGAGGGCGCCAGCCGCCAGCGCACACCGAACGAGATCGCGCTCAACATCCTGCTCGCGAGCCTGTCGATCGTCTTCGTCGTCGTGGTTCTCGCCCTCAACCCGATCGCGTCGTACGCGGCCTCGCCCGTCAGCATCCCGGTGCTGATCGCCCTGCTCGTCTGCCTGATCCCGACGACGATCGGCGCGCTGCTCTCGGCCATCGGCATCGCCGGCATGGACCGTCTCGTGCAGCGCAACGTGCTGGCCATGTCGGGTCGCGCCGTCGAGGCCGCGGGTGACGTGACGACCCTTCTGCTCGACAAGACCGGCACCATCACCTACGGAAACCGCCGTGCCCACGAGGTGCTCCCCCTGCCGGGTGTCGACGCCGACGAGCTGCTGCGCATCGCCGCTCTCTCGTCTCTCGCCGACCCCACCCCCGAGGGCGCGTCGATCGTCGAGCTGGCGACGGTGCACGGCATCCGCGTCGAGGAGCCGGCGGATGCGGTCATCGTGCCCTTCACCGCGCAGACGCGCATGTCGGGACTCGACCTGGCCGACGGCACGCAGATCCGCAAGGGCGCAGGCTCGGCGGTCAGCGCGTGGATGGGGCTCGACACGGATGACGAGCTGACCGCGCTCACCGACCGCGTCGCGTCGAGCGGCGGGACCCCGCTGGTGGTCGCCGTGAAGTCCGCGGGCGCCGACCGGATCCTCGGCATCGTGCACCTGAAGGACATCGTCAAGGACGGTCTGCGCGAGCGGTTCGAGGAGCTGCGCAGCATGGGCATCCGCACCGTCATGATCACGGGCGACAACCCGCTGACCGCCGCGGCGATCGCGAAGGAGGCGGGGGTCGACGACTTCCTCGCCGAGGCGACCCCCGAGCAGAAGCTCGAGCTGATCAAGCGCGAGCAGGAGGGCGGCCGCCTGGTCGCGATGACCGGCGACGGCACGAACGACGCCCCGGCTCTCGCCCAGGCCGACGTCGGCGTCGCGATGAACACGGGCACCTCGGCCGCGAAGGAGGCCGGCAACATGGTCGACCTCGACTCCGACCCGACCAAGCTCATCGACATCGTGCGCATCGGCAAGCAGCTGCTCATCACCCGCGGAGCGCTCACGACGTTCTCGCTCGCGAACGACATCGCGAAGTACTTCGCCATCATCCCCGCGATGTTCATGGGCGTCTTCCCCGGGCTCGCGGCGCTCAACATCATGCAGCTGCACTCGCCGGCATCCGCCGTGACCAGCGCGATCATCTTCAACGCCATCGTGATCGTGTTCCTCATCCCCCTCGCGCTGCGCGGGGTGAAGTACCGGCCGGCGAGCGCCTCGCAGATCCTGCAGCGCAACCTGCTCGTCTACGGTCTGGGCGGCGTGATCGCGCCGTTCATCGGCATCAAGCTCATCGACCTCGTCATCACCCTCATCCCCGGCTTCTGACCGCGGTTCGACTCCGCGCTCACCGACAGACTCTCGAAAGGCCTCCCATGTCCTCCTCACGCACCGCGGTCCGCACCGCCGGTGTCGCCGTCCGCGCGATGCTCGTGCTCACCCTCGTGCTCGGCGTCGGCTACACGCTCGTCGTCACCGGCATCGGACAACTGCTGCTGCCCTTCGCGGCGAACGGCTCGCCCCTGCCCGACGACAAGGGCAGCGCGCTGATCGGCCAGTCCTTCACGGACTCCGACGGCGAGGCGCTGCCCGAGTACTTCCAGTCGCGCCCCTCGGCCGCCGGCGACGGCTACGACGGCCGCGGTTCGAGCGGCAGCAACCTCGGCCCGGAGAACGCCGATCTCGTCGCGGCCATCGAGGAACGCAAGGCCGCGATCGCCGAGCGCGAGGGCGTGAGCCCGGATGCCGTGCCGGCCGACGCCGTGACGGCATCCGGCTCCGGACTCGACCCGCACATCAGCGTCGCCTACGCCCTGCTGCAGGTGCCGCGCGTCGCGGAGGCGCGCGGCCTCACCGAGCAGGAGGTGCACGACCTCGTGGAGTCTAGGATTCAAGGGCGGGATCTGGGATTCCTCGGCGACGAGCGCATCAACGTCGCAGAACTCAATCTCGCGCTCGATGAGCGGGAGGGCGAATGACGGCAGAGCGCCACGGCAAGCGCGGCCGGCTGCGCGTGCTGCTCGGCGCCGCCCCCGGCGTCGGCAAGACGTTCGAGATGCTCGCCGAAGGCAAGCGGCTGCTGAACGAGGGTCGCGACGTGGTGATCGCGATCGTCGAGACGCACGAGCGGGCGGCGACGGCGGCCCAGACCATCGGCATCCCCGAGGTGCCGAGGCGCGTCGACCAGCACCGGGGGGTGCCGCTGAGCGAGATGGATCTGGATGCGGTGCTGCAGCGCCGCCCCGAGATCGCGCTCGTCGACGAGCTCGCCCACACGAACACCCCCGGGTCCCAGAATTCCAAGCGCTGGCAGGACGTCGAGGCGCTGCTGGCCGCCGGCATCGACGTCGTCACGACCCTCAACGTGCAGCACATCGACTCGCTGAACGCGGTGGTCGAGAAGATCACCGGCATCGCCCAGCAGGAGACCATTCCGGATGCCGTGGTGCGCGCGGCCGACGAGATCGAGGTCGTCGACCTCGCCCCCCAGTCGCTGCGCGACCGCCTCTCGGCGGGCCTCGTCTATCCCGCCGAACGGATCGACGCCGCCCTGTCGAATTACTTCCGCCTCGGCAACCTCACCGCGCTGCGCGAGCTCGCCCTGCTCTGGCTGGCCGACGAGGTCGACAGCGCGCTGCGCAGCTACCGCGCCGACCACGGCATCGAGGGCACCTGGCAGGCACGTGAGCGGGTGGTCGTCGCGCTCACCGGCGGGCCCGAGGGCGAGACCCTGCTGCGTCGCGGGGCCAGGATCGCTGCCCGGTCGGCCGGCGGCGAGCTGCTCGCGGTGCACATCGCCGCGCAGGACGGTCTGCGCGACGAGACGCCGGGGGCGCTGGCCGCTCAGCGCACGCTCGTCGAATCGCTCGGGGGCAGCTTCCACCAGATCATCGGCGACGACATCCCGGGCACTCTCGTCGAGTTCGCGCAGGGGGCCGACGCGACGCAGCTCGTGATCGGCGTGAGCCGTCGTGGTCGACTGGCCGCCGCCCTGACCGGCCCCGGCATCGGCTCGGAGGTCATCCGCCGCTCAGGCGACATCGATGTGCACATCGTCACGCACGCCGCCGCGGGCGGACGCGTGGCTCTGCCCCGCATCACCGGGGGCGCGCTCGGCTGGCGGCGGCAGCTGCTCGGCTTCGCCGTCGCACTGGTCTTCGGTCCGCTGCTGTCGTGGGCGATGTTCGCGTTCCGCAGCCCCGAGTCGATCACGGTCGAGGTGCTGGCCTTCCAGCTGCTGGTCGTGATCGTGGCGCTCGTGGGCGGGGTGCGGCCGGCGGTCTTCGCGGCCGTGCTGTCGGGCATCACCCTGGACTTCCTCTTCGTCGCCCCGATCTTCACCATCACGATCGCGCATCCGCTGCACGTGATCGCCCTGGCGCTGTATGTGATCATCGCCGTGCTCGTGAGCATCATCGTCGACCAGGCCGCACGACGCGCCCGCACCGCCCAGCGCGCCGCCGCCGAGGCCGAACTGCTCGCCGCCGTGGCCGGCAACGTGCTGCGCGGAGACAACGCCGTGCTCGCGCTCGTGAGTCGCACGCGCGAGGCGTTCGGCCTCAGCGGGGTGCGCCTGCTCGCCCCCGACGGCGACGTGCTCGCGAGCGACGGAGAACCCGTGGCCGACGGCCGCGCCACCCGCGTGCCCGTCGGCGCCGACGGCTCGCTCGGGATGCTCGAGCTGCACGGCGAACCCCTCGACACCCCGGCTCGCCGACTGCTCGACGCGATCGTCGCGCAGCTGGCCGCCGCGATCGAGCACACCGACCTGCGCGCCACCGCGCGCGAAGTCGTGGCACTCGCCGAGACCGACCAGGTGCGCACCGCCCTGCTCTCGGCGGTGAGCCACGACCTGCGTCGTCCGCTCGCCTCGGCCGTCGCCGCGATCGGCGGGCTGCGCGGGGCGCACGCGCTGTCGGCATCCGATCGTGAGGAGCTTCTCGCGACCGCCGACGAGAGCCTCGCGACGCTGTCGTCGCTCGTGACCGACCTGCTCGACGTCAGCCGCGTGCAGGCCGGGGTGCTGGCCGTGTCGACCATGCGCCTCGATGTCGCAGGGCCCGTTCTCGCCGCGGTCGACGAGCTCGGACTCGGGCCGTCCGATGTCGAGTTGGCGCTCGACGCCGCCCTGCCCGCCGTGTCCGCCGACCCGGTGCTGCTGCAGCGCGTGCTCGTGAACGTCGTCGCCAACGCGCACCGGCATTCCCCGCCGGATACGCGCGTCATCGTGTCGACCAGCGCCCTCGGCGAGCGCGCCGAGATCCGCGTGATCGACCGGGGGGCCGGAGTCCCCGCCGAGAAGCGCGACCAGATCTTCCAGCCGTTCCAGCGCCTGGGCGACACCGACAACACCACCGGACTCGGTCTCGGGCTCGCTCTGTCGCGCGGCTTCGCCGAGGGCATGGGCGGTACTCTGACACCCGAGGACACCCCCGGCGGTGGACTCACCATGGTCATCTCCCTGCCGCTGGCGGGGGACCCCGATCTCATGCAGGAGGAGACGGAGTGAAGCTCCTCATCGCCGACGACGACCCGCAGATGGTGCGAGCGCTTCGGATCACGCTCGCCGCGCACGGATACGAGGTGGTCGTCGCCTCGGACGGTGCCGCGGCCGTGGCCGCCGCCGCCCAGACGCACCCCGATCTGATCATGCTCGACCTCGGGATGCCGCGGCTCGACGGCATCGAGGTGATCCAGGCGCTGCGCGGATGGACGAACGTGCCGATCATCGTGGTCTCGGGCCGCACCGGTTCGGCCGACAAGGTCGAGGCTCTGGATGCCGGGGCAGACGACTTCGTCACCAAGCCGTTCCAGGTCGACGAGCTGCTCGCCCGGCTGCGCGCGCTGTCTCGACGGTCCGCGCCTGCCGGAGGGGAGTCGACCGTCGGGTTCGGCGACGTCGTGGTCGATCTCGCGACCAAGACCGTCACGCGCGCCGGATCGCGCGTGCACCTGACGCCGACCGAGTGGCGCATGCTCGAGCACCTCGCCCGGCATCCCGGAGCCCTCGTCACCCGGCAGGACCTGCTGAAGGAGATCTGGGGCAGCGAGCAGGTCTCGGACTCCGGCTACCTGCGCCTCTACATGTCGCAGCTGCGCAAGAAGCTCGAGTCCGAGCCCAGCGCCCCGGTGCACCTGCTCACGGAGTCGGGCATGGGGTACCGGTTGGTGGTCTGACCCTCAGGAGCGCTCGGCGTTCACGGCGCGAGACCGGCGCAGTCCGCCGACGATGCCGGCAGCGACGAGCACGACGGCGACGATGATCCCGGCGATCGCGACGACCGTGCTCTCGGGCTCATCGGTGAGGCGACCGACGGCGAGCCAGCTGAGGCCCCACGCCGTCGCGAGTGCGGGAGCGAGTCGCCGGGTCACGAGTGCGCTGGCGACACCGATCACGAGGACCACGGCGAGCACGGCGACGGCCCAGATCTCGGCCTGGTCTTCCCAGCTCGCGGGGGCGATCTGCGTGAACCACGCCGCGGTGTTGGCGACCGTCGCGATGGTGACCCAGCCGAAGTGCAGGCCATTGGCGCCGTCGACCACGACGCGCTCGGGCCAGGTGCGGGCGCGGCTGCGTCCGAGGATCACCATGACCCGGGCGAGGGTCGCGAGCAGCACCACGATCATCAGGACCGTCAGGGGAAGCGACAGGAACTGTGCGGTCACGAGCCACAGGCCGTTGAGGACCATCGACGCGGCGATCCATCCCCCGACCGCGCGCTGACGCTCATCCGCGCGCTGCGCCGGCAGCGCCTGCCACACCGTGTAGGCGATGAGCCCGAGGTAGATCAGTGACCAGATCGAGAAGGCGGAGCCCGCAGGAGCGAGGTACGACCCCTGGGCCGAGAGGGCTCCATCCTGCAGCTCGCTCACCGAGGTGCCGCCGAACGCGCCCGACCCGACGGCGGCGGCGATCAGCATGAAGGTCGCCGAGGCGATGACGGCTGTCTGGCGGGCGATGTCCTGCGTCCGGGATTCCATGCTCGAAAACCTACGCGCGCTCGCGGTGTCAGTGCCAGACCCTTGACACTAGAGAGGCTTACAGCTAGCTCGGCTAGGGAAAAGCTCGTCGCGCACTGCCGGCGCATCGCTTCGGGCGGCGCTCGGCTCAGGCGGCGACGGCCGCGTCGATCAACACCTCGGCGGCGTTGCGTGCCTGCACGGCGACCTGCGGATCGGCGGCGATGGCGGCGGTGCTCTGGGCCCCCTCCGCGAGGATCGACAGCTGCGCCGCGAGGGATGCCGGGGCACCGGCGTCGACCACGAGCCCCGCCATGTAATCCCTGAACGAGGCCTTGTGGTCGCGCACGATCTGGGCGACCTCGGGGTTGGTTCCCCCGAGCTCTCCGAACGCATTGATGAACGCGCACCCACGGAAGTCGTCGGCGCAGAACCAGTCCTCGAGGTATCCGTAGACGGCGAGCAGCCGGTCGCGCGGATCGACCCCGGCATCCGCGACCGCTCCGGTCAGGCCGGACTCCCATTCGGCATGCTTGCGCGCGAGCACGGCCGTGACGATGTCGGTCTTCGACGGGAAGAGCGCATAGAGACGGCGCAGCGACACGCCAGCCGCCGCCCGCAGCTCGTCCATGCCGACAGCCGCGTAGCCCTTGCGGTAATACAGCTCGTCGGCTGCCGCAAGGATCTGTTCACGCACTGTTCCGTCCGTCATGATCCCAGTGTACTTGACATGAGAACGAGCGTTCTCTAGTGTGGGACACATCGGGTGAGAACGATCGTTCTCACCGAACCGAAAGGATCAGGATCATGGGTTACATCACCGTCGGAAACGAGAACAGCGCCCCGATCGAGCTCTACTACGAAGACCAGGGATCGGGTCAGCCCGTCGTCCTGATCCACGGTTATCCTCTCGACGGCCACAGCTGGGAGCGCCAGACCCGCGAACTCCTCGCTCAGGGCTACCGCGTCATCACGTACGACCGCCGCGGCTTCGGCCAGTCGTCGAAGGTGAACGCCGGCTACGACTACGACACCTTCGCCGCCGACCTCCACACGGTGCTCGAGACCCTCGACCTGCGTGACGTCGTGCTCGTCGGATTCTCGATGGGCACCGGCGAGCTCGCCCGGTACGTCGCGAAGTACGGCCACGAGCGCGTCGCGAAGCTCGCCTTCCTCGCATCCCTCGAGCCCTTCCTCGTGCAGCGTGACGACAACCCCGAGGGTGTGCCGCAGGACGTCTTCGACGGCATCGAGTCCGCCGCCAAGGGCGACCGGTTCGCCTGGTTCACGCAGTTCTACAACGACTTCTACAACCTCGACGAGAACCTCGGCTCGCGCATCAGCCAGGAGGCCGTCACCGGCAGCTGGAACGTCGCGATCGGGAGCGCACCCGTCGCCGCCTACGCGGTCGTCTCGTCGTGGATCGAGGACTTCCGCGGTGACGTCGAGGCCGTCCGCGACGCGGCGAAGCCGACCCTGATCCTGCACGGCACCAAGGACAACATCCTGCCGATCGATGCCACGGCCCGCCGCTTCCATCAGGCAGTGCCCGAGGCCACCTACGTCGAGGTCGAAGGCGCCCCGCACGGCCTGCTCTGGACGCACGCCGACGAGGTCAACGCCGCCCTGAAGGACTTCCTCGGCAAGTAATCGAGAGCCCGGCGCGAGAGCCCGGCATCCACCACAGGATGCCGGGCTCTCGCGCCGTCAGCGCGTGACGGTGACCGTCAGCGCCTTGCTCTCGGTGCTTCCGGCTGCGTTCACGAACTCGACTCGGTAGGTGTGCTTCCCGGCTGAGCGCCCCTCGACCGCGACCGTGGCCCGCTGGGCGGCGGGGCTGCTCGCGACCAACACACCCTCCTTCAGCAGCACCCCGTCTTCGTAGAGGCGGTACGAGGTCGCATTCGTGCCCCACCACATGTCGGCCGTGACCGTATACGAGCCGTCGCCGTCGCCATTGTCGGCCGAGAGCACGGGCGTGCCCGGAGCAGCATCCTTCACCTTCACCGTGACGGGCTGTACCGCGGTGACGCCTCGCGAGTTCACGAGCT
Source organism: Microbacterium sp. C5A9 (assembly GCF_022627955.1). GTDB lineage: Bacteria > Actinomycetota > Actinomycetes > Actinomycetales > Microbacteriaceae > Microbacterium. Next base: position 162,876 of record NZ_JABXGD010000007.1, on the reverse strand, counting down.
CACCGGTGTACACGTACGTGCCGTTCTCCTTGCCGGTCACAACGACCTGGCCGGTCTGCGCGGCTGTCCCGCCGAAAGTCAGCGGCACCGTCTTGATCAGCGTGCCGTTCTCGAACACCCGGAGCTTCGTGGCGTTCGACCCCCACCACAGGTTCATGGTGAGCGTGAAGTCGCCGTCGAGCAGCCCGGTGTCATGGCCGTTGTCGTGCGACAGCACGCCGCGAGCCGGCGCAGCCGTGGCGGCATCACGCAGCACGAGAGCATCGACGGCGGCATCCAGCGCGGCCAGTGAACCATCGACAGCGGACGCACTCGGGCTCGCCGCGGACAACACGATGTCAGCGCGGCCGATCGCCGCGGGCACCGCAGCCGTCGACGTCTCGGCATAGGCCGCCAGGTCGAGGGCTGCGGCAGCATCCCTCCGCTCGCGCAGCGCCGAGGTGTCGGCACCGACCGCAGGTTGGCGCACGAGCTCGAAGTCGTCGAGCGTGCCCCACGCCCCCGCGGGCAGAGCAGCCGCGACTCGCACCACTGCCGTGCCGTCGGCACCGACCGTCAACGCCTCGGTGGTCGGGGTCGACCACACCCGCCATCCGTCGAGCCCGAAGGCCGCGCCCGCACCGGCCACCGAAGAAGACAGAGACAGCGCGACCGTGCCGTCAGCACCTTCCCCGTCACCCTGCAGCGACGCCCGCGCGACATACGACCCGGCGGGCAGCCCCGTCACGGTCTGCGACAGCTCGAACGAGTATGCGGATGCCGAGTAGAAGTGCGCCGAGTGGGTGCCGCTGCGCGGGTCGTCCCACGCACGGAGAGTCAGGCCGGATCCCGTCGCAGTCCACATGGCCGTGTCCGCATCCTCGAATCCGGGGTTGCGCAGGAAGTTGCGCGCCGAGACCGTCACGGTGGCGCTGGCCGCGAGGCCCGCATCCGTCACGCCCGAGATCGTGTACTCGCCGACGCCCTCGATGAAGCGCTCAGCGCCCGACCAGGTCACCGCCTGCGGCTCCGACGACCCGTCGTTGTAGAGCACGGTGACCTCGCCCGGCAGCTCGACGGCGTCACCCTCGACCAGCGGCAGCGAGACGGGCTGCACCGACTCGACCGCGCGGGGGGCCTGAGCACCGGTGCGCACGTACGAGAAGATGTTCAGCGCATCGGATGCCGTGCCGTCGAAGCCGAACAGCGCCTGGTTGTCCCACGCGGATCCGCCGAACCAGTGCCCGGCGTCTTCGGGCTCGTACTCGCCGGCGAAGCTCGACGCCCACCCCGACCCGTCGCGCTCCCACAGCACCGCGTTCTGCTCGCGCTGCGACGGCGGCCCGACCGGCAGCCACGCGGGCTCCCAGTAATACACGCCGATGCCGGCCTCGCCCACGTCGGCGACGGCCTGCACGACCGCGCGAACGGCGTCAGCCTGCCCCTGCACGCTGACCGGGTACTGCGTCGCCTCGGCGGGCAGATCGATCACGTTGCCGTGTCCGTCTCCGTCGTCGAGAGTGAACGCCCACGAGGTCTCGGCGACCATGACCTTCTTGCCGTAGGTCTCGGCGACGTGCGAGAGCACGGCCGTGAGGTTCTCGGGGGTGCCGTGCCAGAACGGGTAGTACGACGAGGCGAACACGTCGTAGTCGACACCGCGACGATCGAGCTGCGCGGCGACGTCGGCGTAGAAGCCCGCCCGCTCGGGGTTGGTGAAGTGCAGGGCGACGAGCGTGTCGGGCGCCTCGGCGCGCACGGCGGCCGACCCTGCGGAGAACACCTTCGCCATGTCGTCCCAGCCGCGCACGCCGGCGACGCCGCCGTTGGTCTCGTTGCCGACCTGCACCATGCGCAGGTCGACGCCCGCATCGACGATGCGCCGCACGGCATCGCGGGTGAAGACACCCACCTCTGCCGCGACCTGATCGGCCGTCATCCCCTCCCAGGCCTTGGGCGCCTGCTGCTTGGCGGGGTCGGCCCAGAAGTCGGAGTAGTGGAAGTCGACGAGCACGCCGAGGCCGGCATCCGTCGCGCGCTGCGAGATCTCGATCGCCCGGTCGACGTCGACGTCGCCGCCGCCGTAGCCGTTGCCGTTCGCGTCGAACGGGTCGTTCCACACGCGTACGCGCACGTCGGTGACCCCGGCGTCGGCGAGGAGCTCGAACAGATCGCCCGGCGTGCCGTCGGCGTCGCGGAAGACGACGCCCGATTCCTCGAGCGACAGCACCGACGAGACGTCGACGCCGCCGATGAAATCGTCGGGCAGGTTCTCGACGCGGGGGACGGTGATCGTGGCATCCACCGGCTGGGCGGCGACAGCTGCGGTCACGGACGAGGCGGACGCCGGCAGCGCGACGCCGATCAGGGCGACGGCGGTGACCGTTGCCAGGGCGGTGGAGAGAAGGGAACGCGTGCGACGGTGCATGACGGCCTTTCGGGTGCGGACGGGAGGATCAGCCCTTGACGGATCCCTGGGTGAGCCCGCCGACGATGTACTTCTGCAGCGAGAAGAACAGCGCGAGCACGGGCACGGCGGCGACGACCACACCGGCGGCGAACAGCCCCCAGCGCGAGGTCAGCTGGTTGGAGACCCACTGGTACATGCCGACGGCGAGGGTCCAGTTGTCCTCGGACGTGAGGATGATCTTCGACAGGATGAAGTCGCCGAAGGCCGCGAGGAACGCGAGCAGCGCCACGACCGCGAGGATCGGCACGACCAGCGGCATGATGAGCCGCCAGAAGATCTGCGCGTGAGTGGCGCCGTCGATCTTGGCCGATTCGTCGATCTCCACCGGGATCGTGTTGAAGAAGCCGTACATCAGGAAGGTGTTCGCACCGAGCGCACCACCGAGGTAGACGCAGATCAGGGCGATCTTCGAGTTGATGCCGAGCGCCGGAACGACGTCACCGAGGGTCTGCAGCATCAGGAAGATCGCGATGAACGCGAGCGCCTGCGGGAACATCTGCAGCACGAGCAGCGTCGTGAGGCTGGCGCGGCGACCGCTGAACCGGAAGCGCGAGAACGCGTACGCGCCGCAGGCGCCCATGAGCACCGAGCCGACCGCGGTCACGCCGCCGATCAGCAGCGTGTTGCCGAACCACACCCAGTAGCGCGATTCTCCGAGTGCGATGTAGTTCGCCGGATCGAAGGCGCTGAACAGCGCGCTGGATGCCGCGAGGCTGCCGTTCGGGTTGAGCGACGCCGACAGCACGTAGACGAGGGGGAACGCGGCGAAGAACAGCACGCCGACGGCCAGGATGTACTTCCAGCCGACCTCGCCCCACCACCGACGCCGTCGTGCGCCGGCGCGGGCGGCCTGGGCATCCTTCGACGAACCGGTCACGATGACCCTGGTCTCACTCATCACTGGTACTCCTCGAGCTTGCGGGTCTGCCGGAAGCTCAGCGCTGAGATGAGACCGACCACGATGAAGGCGATGATCGACAGCGCACTCGCGAGACCGTAGTCGGCCGCACCACCCGAGACGCCCGAGACGTCGTAGATGGCCGAGACGAGGATGTCGGTCGAGCCCAGAGCGTACGGAGCGCCGGCGATGGCGGGCCCTCCGTTGTTGAAGGTGTAGATCACGGTGAAGTTGTTGAACGCCACCGCGAACGAGGCGATCAGCAGGGGCGCGGTCGACACGAGCAGCAGCGGCAGCACGATCGAGCGGAACCGCTGCAGCTTGTTGGCACCGTCGATCTCGGCCGCCTCGAGCGTCTCGCCCGGAAGCGACTGGAGGGCACCGGTGCACACGAGGAACCAGTACGGGTAGCTGAGCCAGACGTTCACGAAGATCACCGCGGCTCGGGTCAGCCAGGGGTCGCCCAACCAGTTGATCTGCGCCCCGAAGAAGAGCAGGTCGTTGATCACGCCGAACTCGGCGTTGAACATGCCGCGGAACAGCAGCGCGGCCATGAACGCCGGGAACGCGTAGGGGAGGATGAACAGTGCCCGCAGGAACCGGCGCCCCTTGACGCGGGGGTCGTTGTAGACGATCGCGAGGCCGAGTCCGACGGCGAAGCTCAGCACGACCGAGAGGATCGCGAACGCGAACGTCCACGCCGTGACGCTCAGCAGGGTGCCGGCGAGGTTCGCGTCGGTGAACAGCTTGATGAAGTTGGCGAAGCCGACGTTCACCGACCACCCGGTCGGCAGCGCCGTGCCGTCTTCGGCGACGAACGCACCGAGTTCCGTGGCCGTGTAGACCGTGCCCGACTGGGTGTCAGTGATGGTCTGCGCCTCGGCATCCCACACCAGAGTGGGTTCGTAGACCGAGCCGGTCGACCCCTCGCGGGTGCGGATCGATCCGTCGTTCGGGTCGTCGGAGACGGGGACGCGGAGGTCCTTGATCGTCGCACCCAGCGAGGGATCCGTGAGCACGGTCGCCCGCGGGATCACGGTCCAGCCCGGAACCTCGCTCGGAGCGCCGGTCGACCCGATCTCGGCTCCGGATGCGTCGGTCAGCGGCTCGGTCGCGGATCCGACCTGCACGTCGCCGTCGTCATCGACGATCGCGAAGCCCAGCTCGCCGCCGCGCTCGACGATGGAGAGCGGGTAGTCGGACGACCCCTCGATGCGCCGCTCACCCTGGATCAGCGCGGCCTCGACCGCCTGCTCCTGCGTGCCGACGTGGCCGGTGCCGTAGTTCGTGAAGGCGATGTAGGCCGTGTATCCGAAGATGAAGACCTGGAACACGAGCAGGAAGACGAGCCCGGGCAGCAGGTACTTCAGCGGCAGCGCCCGCCGGGTGAAGTACACCCAGTCGGCGATCACGACCAGCAGCACGACGACGCCGAGGACGATCCACGACTCGGCGCTCCACGCCGAGATGGCGGTCATGATGCCGAAGGCGTTGACCAGCGCCATGAGCGCGAGCTTGATGAGGAATCCCCAGCCGAGACCGCGGAAGCCGCGGGCATGGGATTCGCGCGAGGGCTTCACCACGGGAGTGGGGGCCTCGGTGGGCGGTGCCTGGATCGTCATGTGTGCGTCCTGTCTGCGGATCGCAGGATGGGGAGGGATTCGGGCCCTCCCCATCCGGCAGGATCAACCGGCGAGCGTCGTCTCGAGGTCGGCGACCATGGTGTTCCACGTCGAGACGGGCTCGGCGCCGTTGATGATCTGCGCCTGCGCGGCGTTCCAGAGATCCCACACCGATCCCATCTCGGGGATCGACGGCATCGGCACGCCGCTCTGGGCGGATGCCACGAAGCCGGCCGTGATCGGGTCGGACGAGACCTCGTCGGCGAGCGTCGACCAGGCGGGGATGCGCGGGTCGGCCTCGTACAGCGCACGCTGCGCGTCTTCGGTGCCGAGGTAGTTCACGAGGAACTCCTGCGCGAGGAGCGCGTTCTTGCTCTTGCTGGAAAGGTAGAAGCCCTGCACGCCCACGAACGGCGCAGCGGTCTCGCCACCGGCGGAGGGGATCGGGTTCACCGCGACGTTGATGTCCTCGAACGAGCTGATCGCCCAGGGACCCTGGATCGTGTACGGGGCCTTGCCCGACGCGAACAGCTCGTTGTTGATGTCGTAGTCGATCGTGGTCGAGATGTAACCGGTGCCGCTGGCGCCGTTCGCTCCCAGCCAGGTCGCGAACGCCTCACCGGGAGCCCCTCCCATGCCGACCTCGCTCGTGTAGGAGCCGGTGTCGTCCTGCACGAACACGGGAGCCCCGAACGAGGTCTGCAGCCCGTACATCGTGTAGCCGTCGCCGGTCTCGCCCGCCGTGTTGATGACGAACGGACGCTCGGTGCCGGCGGCGACGCCCTTGGCGATCATGTCGTCCCACGTCGCGGGGGCCTCGGCGCCGACGAGGTCGACGTTCTGCACGAGGGCGATGGTCTCGAGCGAGTAGGGCATCGCGTACAGCTGGCCGTCGTACGTCATGGCGTCGAGGGCGACCTGCTCGAACTCCGACGCCTTGTCGCCGAGGTCGATCGTGTCGACGACACCGGCGGCGACGAGCGCGCCGAGCCAGTCGTGAGCGCCGACGGTGATGTCGGGACCCTCGCCGGTCGGGACCTGCGCGATGAAGTCGTTGCGGAGGTCTTCGAAGTTCTTCTGCACGAGGGTGACCGTGGCTCCGGTCTCCTCCTCGAACGCGTCGGCGGCGGCGGTGATGGCCGCCTCGCGCTCGGCATCCGTCCAGATGACGAGCTCGGCGCCGTCGCCGGACGAGGCGTCGTCGCCACCCTCCGGCGCGCCGGCCGAGCAGCCGGCCAGGAGGACGACCGCGGACAGAGCGAGTGCGCCGACTCCGATGTGCTTGCGCATGCGTTTTCCTATCTGTTGTGGCCGACGATGCGCTTCGCGTCATCGCGACCGGGTGAGTGGTGGTGCTGAGTTCTTCGGGTGGTGCTGAATCGTGCGGGGTGGTGCTGTCAGTGGGTGGACGTGCGGATGACGGCCACGCCGCCCGCCGCGATGGTCAGGGAGCCCGAGAGCTCCGTGCCGGTGAGCAGATCGACGCCCGAGGCATCGAGCTCGACGTCCTCGTCGCGGTGGTTCACGGCGATGCGGTAGACCGCATCGGCGCCGTGACGCGTGATGACCTCGAGTCCTTCGGCCAGGCCGGACGGTGCGATGTCGGCATCCGCATAGACCTCGTGCAGGAGCGCGCGCATGCCGGTGGCATCCAGCCGGGTGCCGACGTACCAGCCGGTGCCCGCGCCGTGCCGGTGGCGGGTGATCGCGGGCTCGCCCTCGCCGGGTCCGCCCGAGAAGTTCGCGACGACCTCGGCTCCGTCGAGCGCGATGTCCTCCTGCCAGACGTCGGCGACGATGCCCTCGTGGTCGACCCAGTCGAGGCCATGGCTCTCGCCTTCGCGCAGCGGCAGGAACTCCTCGACCGTGAGGCCGAGCGCGTCGCGCAGCGGGGCGACGAAGCCCCCGGCGTGCACGGCGTCGTTCTCGTCGACGATGGCCGAGAAGAACGACACCAGCAGCGTGCCGCCGTCGTTCACGTAGGCGGTGAGGTTCGCGGCATCCGCCGTGCTCAGCAGGTACTGCGCCGGGGCGACGACGAGGCGATAGCCCGAGAGGTCCTGTCCGGGGAGGGCGAAGTCGACCGTGATGCCGTCGCGCCAGAGCTGCTCGTAGAAGCGACGAACCTGCGCCGCGTGCGTGACGTCTTCAGACGGACGCCACTCGAGGTCCTGCGCCCAGAACGACTCGAAGTCCCAGAGGATCGCGACGTCGGCCTTCACCGTGCTGCCCTGCACCTCGTCGAGGCGACCGAGGGCGGCGCCGAGGTCGACGACCTCACGGAAGACCCGCGACTCGGAGCCGGCGTGCGGCAGCATCGCGGAGTGGAACTTCTCGGCGCCCGAACGTCCGGCACGCCACTGGAAGAACAGGATGCCGTCGGCCCCGCGACCGAGGTGGGTGAGCGAGTTGCGCGTCATCTCGCCACGGCGCTTGGCGATGTTGCGCGGCTGCCAGTTCACCGCCGAGGTCGAGTGCTCCATGAGGATCCACGGCTTGCCGCCGCCGACCGAGCGGCTGAGGTCGGCCGCGATCGCCAGGCCGATGTGCGCGTCTTCATCCGCCGCCCACAGGTAGTGGTCGTCCGAGACGATGTCGACCTCGCGGCCCCAGGCCCACAGGTCGGTGGTCCAGCTCTGGTTGGCCATGAAGTTGGTCGTGACGGGCTGGTAGGCATGCGCGCGGATCGCGTCGCGCTCGGCGATGAAGCACGCGCGCAGCTGGTGATCGGTGAAGCGCGCGAAGTCGAGGCGCTGCGCCGGGTTCACGACGCTGGGAGCGATGGCCGGGGCGCCGACGTGCTCCCATGCCGAGTAGTGCTGACCCCAGAAGGCGGTGCCCCACGCGCTGTTCAGCGCCTCGAGCGAGCCGTACTTCTCCTGGAGCCAGAGCCGGAAGGCGGCGACCGCGGCGGGCGAGTAGTCCTCGCCGACGGGCACGCCGTACTCGTTGTGCACGTGCCACAGCACCACGGACGGATGCTGCGCGTAGCGTGCCGCGAGAGCATCCGCGATCCGGACGATCGCCTCGCGGTAGGCCGGCGACGAGTGCGACGCCATGCCGCGGGATCCGAAGCCCATGGTGCGGCCCTCGCGGTCGATCACCCGCGCCTCGGGGTGGTTCGCGAAGAACCAGGCGGGCGGCGATGCCGTGGGGGTGCCGAGGTCGACCTTGATGTCGTTCTCGTGCAGCAGATCGAGCAGTTCGTCGAGCCAGCCGAAGTCGAACTCGCCCTCGGCGACCTCGATCAGCGCCCACGAGAAGATCCCGACGCTGACCAGGTTGACGCCGGCCTCACGCATCAGGGCGACGTCCTCGCGCCAGGTCTCGCGAGACCACTGCTCGGGGTTGTAGTCGCCGCCATAGGCGATTCCGCGCAGGTCGGGCCAGGCGTGGGGGGAGGTCATCGGCACTCCATCGGGTCGGTGCGGTCGTGGTGCGTGTCCCAACAGGCTGTCGCTCATTCGACTGGGACCGGTCTCAGGTTGTCTCAGGAAATGGACTGGGACCGGTCTCAGTTCTACCCCACGCCGGGCCGCGATCACAACCGCCGTTACCGAACTGAGACCGGTCCCAGTTTCGACTACCACTGGACGGGATGGTGTCTGTAGAGTCACAGCGATGAGTGACGACAGCGCGCGGCGCAAGCCGACGATCCGCCAGATCGCGGTGCAGGCGGGAGTATCCCGCAGCACCGTGTCGCGCGTGATCAACGGCGGCCACTGGGTCTCCCCCGACGCCAGGCAGGCGGTCGAAGAGGCCATCCTCGCCAGCGGGTACACGGCGAACCACCACGCGCGCAGCCTCGCCACCGGTCGGGCCGGGTCGCTCGCGTTCCTGCTCACCGAACCGCAGCAGCTGCTGTTCGACGACCCGACCTTCGCGCTGCTGCTGCGCGGCGCCGCCGAAGCTCTCGCCCAGAGGTCGATGACCCTCGTGCTCCTCGTGGCCGGCACCCCCGCCGAGCGCGCCAGCGTGGCCCAGTTCCTCAGCGCCGGTCACGTCGACGGCGTCATGCTCATCTCATCCCACGAGTCCGACCCGCTGCTCGACCAGCTGATCGAGGTCGGCATCCCGACCGTGTGCTGCGGACTGCCGCTGGGGCACGAGCGCGAGCTCTCGACGATCTCGGTCGACGAGGTCGCCTCCGCCCGCACGATGGCCGCGCACCTCGTCGCGCAGGGGCACCGGCGCATCGGCATGATCACCGGCCCCGACGACACCCCGGGTGGTCGCTACCGCCTGGTGGGCTTCCGCGAGGAGCTCGGCGATCTGTACGACGAGGCGCTGGTCGAGGTCGGCGACTACTCGTACGAGTCGGGCGTCGCCGCGATGACCCGGATGCTCGAGCACGACGTCGACGCCGTCTTCGCGGCCTCCGACCGCATGGCCGCCGGCGCGATCGCCGCCGCCCGCCGTGCGGGGCGCCGCGTGCCCGAGGACATCGCGATCGCCGGCTTCGACGACTCCGGTCTCGCCGCCACGCACGAGCCGCCGATCACGACCATGCGCCAGCCCTGGGATCAGATCAGTGCGCAGATGGTCGCGGTGCTGCTCGAGGTCATCGCGGGAGCATCCCCCCGCTCGGTCATCCTCGACACCGAGCTCGTGGTGCGCGAGAGCGCCTGAGCCTCGGGCTGCGTCCGGCCACTCGCGCCGTCGGTGCGTACGCCGGAGCTTCCCTCAGGCGTGGTCGAGCACCTCGCGGAGCTTGGCGGCGAACGCCTCGGGCTGGCCGGCGTAGCCGAACTCTCCGCCCATGAAACCGCCATGGTGACTGGGAAAGACCGTCGCCTGCTGGCCGAGCGCCTGGGCGAGGGCGAGCGAGGTGCGTCCGGTGTAGACCTTCACCGACTCCTCGCCGACCGCGACGACGATCCTGGTCGGCGACGCCTTCAGCGCCTCGATGTCCGGCGTGTAGAGCGGCACCGCCCACGAGAGGTCGGACAGCAACGGGTCGTCCCTTCTGCCGTCGTCCTCGGTCGGCATTCCGAACACCGCAGGGTCGGGCGCGGGCCGCGAGAGGAACTCGTCGGTGACTTCGCCCTCCCACGACGTCATCGCGACGAAGGCCGCCATTCCGGCACCCCACCCCTTGTCCTGATAGGCCTGGGTATAGGCCACCCGCGCTCGATGCACCGCGTCGGCATCCGGCAGCACGCTGTCGATCGGCGGCTCGTGCGCGACGAGGGTCGCGATGTCGTGCGGGTGCGCCGTCACCAGAGCGAGCGCGGTCACCGCGCCCCCGCTGCTCGCGAGCATGTCGACGGGGCCGGCCCCGAGCGCCTCGATGATCGCGTGGACGTCTTCCGCCTGGACCTCGGGGTCGTTGGTGACTCCCCCGTCTTTGCGGGTGCTCCGGCCCAGCCCGCGAGGGTCGTACGTCACGCCCGTGCGGTCGCCGAACAGCGTCACCTGCGCCTGGAATCCGCTCGCATCCATCGGCTGGCCGATCATCATCAGCGGAGGACGACCATCCGCCGTCGGCAGCGGCCCGTGCACGTCGTAGACCAGGTCGACCTCGGGGAGCTCGAGCGTGCGCTGCGTCATCAGGGGCCTCCTCGCCGTCGAACGATTCCACTGGGATGCTACGGCGCGGCCTCTGCGTGCGCCAGCGGTTCGGTTCCGAGTGCGGGCGGCTCGATGCTGCTTGACTGGTGTGATGCAGGACTCGCTCACCATCACGCTCGTGGACCCGCGATCGACCGAAGCGAGAGCGATCGTGACCCGCTTCTTCGACGACATCGTCAGCCGGTACTGGGGTCGGCCCGCCACGACCGCGGAGGTCGAGAAGGCGATGCGCGATGAGCCCAGCGACGACCTCGACGGCGACGGGGGCTTCCTCCTCATCGTTCGGGATGGCGCGGAAGCGGTCGGATGCGGAGGCATGCGCGTCGTCGAGCGGGGAGTCGGCGAGGTCACCCGCGTGTTCACCGACGACGGCGTTCGCGGTCGTGGTGTCGGCCGTGCCGTGATCGCCGAGATCGAATCGATCAGCGCCCGTCGTGGCATCCGGACGCTGAGGCTGACCGTTCGCGATGATCTCACCGACGCACATCGGCTCTACCGACGACTCGGCTATGAGCCCGTGGAGCCCTTCTCCGCATCGCCGTACGCCGACCACCAGCTCGCGAAGACACTGGCCGGACCGCCGGAGGAGACGCGCCTCAGCCGCGCATGGCGACGCCGTGGCGCCAGTAGCCCATGAAGGCGACCTGTCCGCGGTCGACGCCGAGGTCCTTCACCAGGTGACGGCGCAGCGTGGTGACCACGCCGCTCTCGCCGGCGATCCAGAAGTACCGTTCGGCGGGAGCATCCGTCGCCGCGATCTCCTCGCCGAGACCCGAGTAGTCGGGCGTCTCCCAGAGCAGGTCCTCGGACTCGATGTCCTTCACGTCGATCTGCTCGCCGGCATCCGCGTCGCCCAGGTATCCGAGCACCGCGGGGATCAGCCGCACGCCGTGGGGCTCGCCGAGATCGCGCGGCAGCCAGTGCACCTCGACGCCCTCGGGCGCGTCGATGCGCAGGACATCGGCGGGAGACGGCACCTCGATGAAGGCCACGCCGCGCAGGTCGCGCGGAGCATCTTCGAGGATGCGGGCGATCGCCGGGGCCGCCGTCTCATCGCCGGCCAGCACGACTGATGCGGCCGAGCCCGGTTCGTACTCGGCGCCACCGTGGGCGGAGGCGGGCACTCCCCGTCGCGGTCCGACGATGAACAGCTCCTGACCGACGGCCGCCGCATCGGCCCAGCGCGACGCCGGCCCGCTGAGACCCGGCGCCAGGTGCAGCACGAAGTCGACGTCGAGCTCGGTGCCCGCCTCGGTCGCGCGCAGGTCGCGCACCGAGTACGTGCGCATCGAGCCGCGGTCCGCCTCGGGCACGGCGAGGAACGACCCCCACCAGTCGCCGGTCGAGCGGTCGAGGTCGGGAAGGATGCCGGATGCCGGCGGGAAGACGATCTTGATGCGCGAGTCGAACACGTCGCCGGGGGTGCCGAAGTCGCCCAGGTCGTCGCCGCCGAACGTGACGCGCACGAAGTTCGGCGAGACGCGTTCGACCCCGCGCACCTCGGCGCGAGCCAGCACGTAGGTGGGGCGTTCGGTGGTGGTCTCAGCGGACATGATGCCTTCCGATCGGGGTGACCATCGGCTTGCCCGAGACGGGGTCGATGGTGATCTGGTTCGCGAGGCCGAAGACCTCTTCGACGTGCTGCGCGGTCACGACGTCGTGCGGAGCGCCGGCCACGTGCACGCGGCCGTCCTTCATGGCGACGAGCTCGTCGGAGTAGCGCGCGGCGAGGTTGAGGTCGTGCAGCACCATGACGATCGTCGTGCCGCGCGATTCGCTCAGGTCGGTGAGCAGGTCGAGCACCTCGACCTGGTGCGCGACGTCGAGGAACGTCGTGGGCTCGTCGAGCAGCAGGATGTCGGTCTCCTGCGCGAGCGCCATCGCGATCCACACACGCTGGCGCTGGCCGCCCGAGAGCTCGTCGACGCTGCGGTCGGCGAGCTCGGTGGTGCCGGTGGCCGCCAGAGCATCCGCCACGACCTCGTAGTCGTGGGCGCTCCAGCGCGACAGGACCTTCTGATGCGGATGCCGACCGCGACCCACCAGATCCGCGACGGCGATGCCCTCGGGCGCGATCGGCGACTGCGGCAGCAGGCCCAGCACGCGGGCGACCTCCTTGGTCGGGCGCGAATGCACGGACTTGCCGTCGAGCACGACCTGCCCGGCGGTGGGCGAGAGCAGGCGCGCCAGCGAGCGCAGCAGCGTCGACTTGCCGCATCCGTTCGCGCCGACGATCGTCGTGATCCTGCCCGGCGCGACCCGGAGGTCGAGGTTCTCGATGATGGTGCGGTCGCCGTAGGCGAGCGTGACCGATTCAGCGGTCAGGGTGTGCGCCTCGGTCACAGGGAGCCTCCCGAGCGGTTGGTGCGGATGAGCAGATAGATGAGGTACGGGGCACCGAGCACGCCCGTGATCACGCCGACCGGGTACCGCGCGCCGAGGGCGAACTGTCCGATCAGGTCGCTCGCCAGCACGAGCACGGCGCCGACGAACGCGCTCGGCACCAGGAGATTGGCCCCCGGTCCGGTGATGCGCGCGGCGACCGGCCCGGCCATGAACGCGACGAACGCGATCGGGCCGGTGGCGGCGGTCGCGAAGGCGAGCAGCCCGACAGCTCCGAGGATGAACAGCAGGCGCGTGGCGGTGACGCGCACCCCGAGCCCCGATGCCGAGTCGTCGCCGAGCTGCATCGCCCCGAGAGCACGTCCCTGCGAGAGCATGAGCGGCACGATGACGGCCGCGGCGATCGCGAGCGGTGCGACGCGCTCCCAGGAGGCGTTGTTCAGGCTGCCGGTCAGCCACTGCATCGCCGTCTGGATGTCCCAGCTCGCGGCTCGCGACAGGATGTACGACGTCACGCTCTGCAGCATCGCCGCGATGCCGATTCCGATCAGGATGAGCCTGGTGCCGGCGAAGCCGTTCTTGATCGACAGCAGGTAGATGACCGCTGCGGTCACGAGCGCGCCGCCGAGTGCGAACAGCGAGACGACCGGACCGTTGAGCGAGAGCACGACGATGCCGACGACGGCCGCGGCGCCCGCGCCGTTCGACAGGCCGATGATGTCGGGCGACGCGAGCGGATTGCGCAGCAGCGTCTGGAACGTCACGCCGGCCATGCCGAACGCGAGGCCGGTGAGGATCGCGAGCATCGCGCGCGGCAGACGAAGCTCGCCGACCGTGAACGAGGCGCCGGGCACGGTCTGACCGAGGAGCACGCGGACGACCTCGTCGATCGAGTAGAACGTGTTGCCGATCATGAGCGCCACCGTGAACAGGCCGAGCAGCAGCGCACCGAGCACGATCGTCGCCGTCGCGTGCCGGCGATGGCGGGCGCGACGACCGGCGATGACGGCGGCGACCTGGGCGCTGCCGGCGGCCGGCGGCGTCGTCTGCGAGCGGGCGAGACGGTTCATGATGCTCACAGTTCACGCACCTTCGTGCGACGCACGATCCAGATGAAGAACGGGGCGCCGATGATCGCGGTGATGATCCCCACCTGGATCTCCTCCGACGAGGGCGCGATGACGCGGCCGATGATGTCGCTCGCGAGCAGCAGCGCGGCTCCCGCCAGCGCCGAGAACGGCAGCAGCCAGCGGTGGTCGGTGCCGATGAGCATCCGGCAGACGTGCGGGATGACGAGTCCGACGAATCCGATCGGACCGGCGATGGCGGTGGCGGCACCCGCGAGGATCACGGCACCGAGCGCCGACATCAGGCGGGTGCGGAACACGTGCTCGCCGAGCCCCTTGGCCATGTCGTCGCCCAGCGCGAGCGAGTTCATGCCGCGGGCGCTCGCGACGCAGATGAGCGCCCCGAGGGCGAGCACGGGAGCGGTGATGGCGATGCGCGGCCATTCGGCTCCGCCCACGCCGCCGATCTGCCACGACTGGAAGGCCTGCAGCAGGTCGACACGGGGCAGCATGATGGCACTGATCAGTGAGGCGAAGGCGGCGGAGGTCGCGGCTCCCGCCAGGGCGAGTTTGAGGGGGGTCGCACCGCCGCGCCCGAGCGATCCGACGGTGTAGACGAAGGTCGCGGCGACGGCGGCACCGGCGATCGCGAGCGCCATCTGCCCGTAGGGGTTCGTCAGGCCGACGAAGGCGAGTCCGAGCACCACGGCGAGCGAGGCGCCGTTCGAGACGCCGAGGATGCCGGGGTCGGCGATCGGGTTGCGCGTGACGGCCTGCATCGTCGCCCCGGAGAGCGCGAGTGCGGCGCCGATCAGGAGCGCGAGCACCGTGCGCGGGAGGCGCTTGATGATCGCGGCCTGGGCCAGCGTGTCATCCTGCCCCGCGAGGGCGGCGAAGATGTCGTCGATGCTCACGGCGCGCACGCCGAAGCAGACCGACAGGATGCAGAGCACGAGCAGCACCCCGACTCCTGCGAGGAGCCAGAGGGTGCGCGCCCACGCCGGGCGCCGCAGGTCTGCGGTGCCCGGCGTGGGGACGGTGACAGCGGTCACGAGTGGTCAGATCAGGCGGTGACGCCTGGGATCACTGCGCGAGCGGTGCTGCCAGAAGGGCGAGGTAGTCACTGAGACCCCACGGGATCGACAGCGGCGACGGGTTCGCCGAGGCCGCGATCGGGGTGGCGTCGGGAAGGATCGCGATGCGGCCCTCGGCGATCGCCGGGATCTTCGACAGCAGCGGGTCGGCCTGCAGGGTCGCGATGAGCGACTCGTCTCCGTAGGTCACGAACACGTCGACGTCGGCGAACTTGTCGGCCTGCTCGGAGCTGACGGAGAGGTAGAACTCCTCGCTGTCGGCGTTCTCCTCGACGATCTCCGGGAGCGGGAGCCCCAGGTTGTCGTGCAGGTAGCCGGGGCGCGTGTCCGCGGCCGTGTAGTAGCCGATCTGGCTCAGGTCGGTCGGGTCGACGTAGGCGAACAGGACCTTCTTGTCCTTGAGGATGCTGTTCTCCTCGAGTGCGGCCTCGCCCTCGGTCTTCAGCTCCTCGATCAGAGCCTCGCCCTCAGCCTCGAGGCCCAGCGCCTTCGCGTTCATCTCGACCATCTCGTCGACGGTCGTTCCCCACGCGACGCCGGGGTACGCGACGACGGGAGCGATCTTCGAGAGCTGGTCGTACTGCTCCTGCGTCAGGCCCGAGTACGACGCGAGGATCACGTCGGGCGCGGTGTCGGCCACGGCCTCGTAGTCGATGCTGTCGCCGTCGTCGAACAGCACGGGCTCCTCGCCGCCGAGCTCCTCGAGCTTCTCCTCGACCCAGGGCAGGATGCCGTTGTCGTCGTCGTCACCCCACGTGGCCTTGCTCATGCCGACCGGCACGATGCCGAGGGCCAGCGGGACCTCGTGGTTGGCCCACGCGAGGGTCGCGACGCGCTCGGGCTTCTCCTCGATCGTGGTCTCGCCGTACACGTGCTCGATCGTGACGGGGAAGGCGCTGTCGTCGGCCGGGTTGCCCGCGGCGGAGTCGGAGCCGGTGTCGGCGGCGGGCGTCGCGCAGGCTGCGAGGCTCAGGGCGAGCGCGGCAGCCGTGCCGACGGCGGCGAGAAGACGGGAAGTGCGCACAGGCGGTCCCTTCGGGTTCGGGTGGGGGTGCGGCGCGGGGAGGCGCCAAGGCTTTGGTAAGCCTGGCCTAATCTAACAGAAAGTTAGGCATGCCTCATCTCGAGATCCAGGCCCCGAGCTCCGACCGCCGTTCGTCCCCCTCGGCGGAGCGTGCGGGGTCAGAAGCGCACCGCACCCGCACCCGCCGCGCGTGCGGGGTCGGAAAAGCACCGGAGAACCGCGATTCCGGTGCGCTTTCGACCCCACATCCCGGCGCGGTGCGCTTTCGACCCCGGGTACACAGAAAGCCGGCCGGATCCGTGAGGATCCGGCCGGCTTCAGGAAGTCAGCGCGCGCTCAGAGAGCGCGGATGTTCGCCGCCTGCATGCCCTTGGGGCCACGCTCAGCGTCGAATTCGACCTTCTGGTTCTCGCGGAGCTCCTTGAAACCGGAGCCGGCGATTGCCGAGTAGTGGGCGAAAAGATCGTCCGTGCCGTCATCGGGAGCGATGAAGCCGAAGCCCTTTTCCGCGTTGAACCATTTCACAGTGCCAGTGGCCATGTGTTTTCTACTTTCTGTTTTCAAACGGCCGCTTGCGCGGCCCACGCCGTGTCGGAACGTCCGACATACGCGCTCTCTCAACGTAGCACGGCATGCTGACCGCTGGCCATGAACTCGGACTTCTTCTTGATAACGGCCGCTTCTGTGCGCGTGCTGACACCGAGTTTGCGCAGCACGGCGGACACGTGCACGCTCACGGTCTTGGCGCTGATGAAGAGGCGCTCGCCGATCTGGCGGTTGCTGAGACCCTCGGCGATCAGCGCCAGGACCTGCCCCTCGCGCGCCGTGAGCGGGTCGGAGTCGGCGGAATGCACGGTCGCGGAGACCGCCGCGAGGCCGGACGCCGCAGAGAAGGCACCGACGATCCGAGTGAGCGGCACGTGACCGAGGCGTTCGGCCTCGCGCAGCGCATCGGCGAGCACGGGGGCTGCGGCCGTGCGGTCCCCGGCGTCGACGAGCAGCCGCGCGAGCGCGAGGCGCGTGGACACACGGAAGGTCACGGGAACATCGTCGTGATCGGCGAGGTCGACCGCGGCCCGCATCGTCGAGATCGACGGCGAGAGGAAGGCATCCAGGATCCTCCCCCAGGCGTCGTCGAGCAGCTGGGTCGGCTGGCCGACCCAGGCGGCGCGCACCTCGTCGACCGCGTCGCCCACGTCGGCCCCCGAGGCGCGGAGCTCGGCGATCATCCACCCCGCCTCGAGCAGGAGCCGTCGCTGATGCAGGAACACCGGCCCGTCGTCGGCGAGCATCCGCCTGATCTCGTCGAGCGCACGGGCGAAGTCGCCACCGCCCTCGGCGACCGCCACGCGCATCATGACCTCGTCGTACCAGATCTGGCGCTCGACCCGGCCGGTCTCTTCGAACGACGGATGCCACTCGCGCAGGATCTCGGCCGCCTCGTCGTGTCTGCCCCGCCAGGAGAGCACCCGGACGCGCGTCATCGTCGAGTACATGTGCGAGATGCGCAGGGTGCGCTGCGCGAGTTCGCGCGCGAGGATCTCCTCGACCTGCTCGACCTCGCCACGCTCGAGCAGCGGCACCGCCATGTTCTGCGTCATCAGCGCACCCGTCGTGCGTTCGACGCCGAAGGCTCTGGCGGGAGCCAGGCCGTCTTCGGCGACGCGGATCGCGTCTGTGTACCGCCCCAGCAGCCCGAGCAGGTCGGAGTAGTTGACCCGATACCGCATCTCGGCGTTCGTGCCCTTCGCCAGCCGGAGCGCCAGCGCGTACTCCCGGTGCCCGGCGTCGAGATCGCCGAGATGGGCCAGGGCACCGCCGCGGACGTTCGCGGCGATCGACTGCTCGTCGTCGGATCCGGCGCGTCGAGCGCGCTCCCCCGCCTCTGTGGCCAGGGCGATCGCCTCGACGAGGCGTCCCGCGATCATGTGCCTGCTCGCGAGCTGATTGAGGATCGACGCGCGCAGGCGGTCGTCGTCGACCCGCCCCTCGAGAGTGGCCAGCGCCCGCTCGAGCACGGGGATCGACCCGGCTCGGCCGAGGTTCATCAGGTAGTAGGCCCTGTCACGCAGCAGCCGTGCGTGCATGCGCGGGTCGACCGTCTCGGGGTCGACCTCGTCGAGCGCGAGAGTGACCACGGCGAGCGCTCGCTCTCCGTCTCCGGCGTTGCGCAGCACCGAACCGAGGGTGCGCAGCAGCTCGAGCCGCTCGACGCCGACGACGCTCGCCGCGTCGGGCACCTGGATCCACAGGTCGAGCGCGAGCTCGCCGAAGCGCGCCGCGCTGGCGAAGGCGAAGCGCGACTTGGCATCGAGCATCGCCGTCACGGCCGCGGCGAGCGCCCGACGGTCGTCCTGTGCGAGCTGCCAGTGGTACGCGAGCGCGGCGGGATCCGCGCCGCCGGAGTCGTCGGCCTCGAGGGCCTCGGCGTAGGCCCGGTGCAGGCGCGCCCTCTCGCCGGGCAGAAGATCGTCGTGCACCGCCTCGCGCAGCAGCGCATGACGGAAGCGATAGTCCTCGTCGATCACCACCAGGATGCCGCTCAGCGTCGCCTCGCGGATGCCCTCGTCGAGCCGGTCCTCGGGCAGCCCCGCGAGCCGCGTGACGAGGCGGTGGGTCAGGGGACGCTCGGCTCCCGACACGACCTGCACGACCCGCCGCGCGTCGTCTCCCAGTCGATCGAACCGAGCGAGCAGCAGGTCGCGCAGAGAACCGGGCAGCGGTCCGGCCGAGCATCCGGCGAGCTCCTCGACGAAGAACGGCACGCCCTCTGCCCGCTCGTGGATGCGGTCGAGCGCGGCGTCGCTGAGCGGCTCGCCCGTGATCGCTTCGGCGAGCTGCCGCACGGCCGACGCCTCGAGACGCTCGACCGCGACCCGCTCGAGCAGACGGGCGCGGGTGGACTCGCCGATGAAGCGGCTCACCGCATCGCCGCGGCGCACATCGTCGCTGCGGCACGTGAGCACGAGCAGGATGCGGCCGCGAGCCAGCGCGCGCAGGAGGTAGGAGAGCAGCGCGAGCGTCGACTCGTCGGCCCAATGCAGATCTTCGACGACGAGCACCTGAGGCGCATGCGCGGCTGCGGCGTCGATGAGCGCAGCGATCGCATCGCGCAGCCGATCGGGACTGGTCTGGGACCGGTCGGTCGGGTTGAGCTCCGGAAGGAGCATGCCCAGCCCCTCGACCCCGACGCCCAGCTCGTCGCGCACACGGTCGGCGCCCAGGCGCGCGACGATCGAGCGCAGGATGCCGGTGAGGGGTCCGAAGGGCGTGCGCGAGGCGCCGAGGTCGAGACACCACCCGACATGCACGTCGGCGCGGGTCGCGATCTCGTCGCCGAACTCGCGCAGCAGCCGGGACTTGCCGATGCCCGCCTCACCCTCGACGAGAACCGCGGCGGGAGTGCCGTCGACCGCCCGCTCGAAGAGTCCGCGCACGACGGCGAGCTCGGCCTCGCGGCCGACCATCGCAGCACTCGGGGCGGACGGGGGCATACCCTCATCGTCCCACTCCCCTCCGACATCACGGACGCTCTGCGACCCTCTGCGATCGGAGACGCGCTGCGCCCCTCTGACGTCGGAGACTCTCTGCGCCCCTCTGACGTCGGAGACTCTCTGCGCGCCTGTGGCCGGCGGCGCGGGACTCACCGTGCCGGGGCCGGCTCGCACCCGGCGGGCAGGCCCCTCGCGGCCGAGGGCGACGCATCCGCCGTCCTCCCATCGGACGGAGTCTCGGCGAGCGCACGGGCGGGCGAGCCGGTGAGGGCGCGCAGCATCCGTCGACCGAGCAGGCGGACCCGCCCCGCGGCGCGCGGCACGATCTGATCGGCGTGCTCCTCGAGGAAGAACCGGCGATCGGCGGCCCGCCGGATCTGCTCCTGGTCGTGCTCGCTCACCGTGTAGGCGAGGTAGGGGTGCTCGTACATGACATCTCCTCGGTTGGGATGTCTCCACACTCCGCTCTGAGGTACGCCGTCGACATCGGGAGGATGCCCTATCTTCGCGCGCCCCACCGCCCTAGCCCCCGGCCGATGCGCGCCGCCCTGCACACAGAGAACGAGGCCCGAACGGCGACGGGGACGACCGCCGTTCGGACCTCTCGCCTGACGAGTGTCAGGCCTTCACGTCACCGCGCCAGGCGCCGGTCTCGGCGCCGTGCTTCTCGATGAACACCTTGAAGTTCTTGAGGTCCTTCTTCACCGCGTGCGAACCCGCACCCACGAGTGCGCCGACCTTCTCGAGGAGCCCCTCGGGCTCCCAGTCGATCTGCACGGTCACTCGCGTGGTGAGGTCTTCGATCTTGTGGAATGTCACGACGCCCGCGTGCTCAGTGTCGCCGCCGAGGCTGTGCCAGGCGATGCGCTCGTCGGGGTGCTGCTCGGTGATCTCGGCGTCGAACTCGCGCGTCGCGCCGCCGACCTTCACGGTCCACCGGTTGTGCGTGTCGTCGATCTGGACGATCGACTCGACCTCGTCGAGGAACTGGGGGAAGCTCTCGAACTGGGTCCACTGGTTGTAGGCGACGTCGATGGGAACGTGGACGTCGATGGTCTCGATGATCTGCACCATGTGATGCTCCTCACTGCTCGTCGTTCGTGTCATCCCATTCAGCGCCCGCCCGAGGACGTTGGCGATGGGGTTGACTTCTCGACCGAGCAGGGGCGCTTCCCGACAGCGCTTCGCGAGTAGCGTTGTCGGCATGCGCATCCATGCCGCGATCCGCGCCTCGAAGCGCTCATCCCTGCTGCAGGTGGTGAAGTCCGCCGCGGCGACGATCGCCGCGTGGCTGCTCGCCGGATGGGTCGTGCCGGGGCAGCTGCCCGTGTTCGCGGCGATCGCCGCACTCCTCGTCGTGCAGCCCAGCGTCAACCAGTCGCTGTCGAAGGCGCTCGAGCGCAGCATCGGGGTGATCGTCGGCGTCGTGATCGCCGTGCTGCTCGGGTTGCTGCTGGGGTCGCCGAGCTGGATCGTGCTGCTCGCGATCGTGGTGGCGATGCTCGTCGCCTGGGCGCTCCGCGCCACTCCCGGCACCGGCAACCAGGTCGCGATCTCGGCGATGCTCGTGCTCGCTCTGGGGTCGACACCCGACTACGCTCTCGCGCGCATCGTCGAGACCCTGATCGGGGTGGCCATCGGCATCGTGGTGAACGCGCTGATCGTGCCACCGGTGCTCGTCGCTCCCGCCCGCCGCGATCTCGGACTGCTCGGCAAGGAGCTCGCCGCGAGCCTCGACCGGCTGGCCGACGCCCTGCCCGAACCGCAGACGCCGGCCAGGCTGCAGGAGATGATGCTCGAGGCGCGGCTGTTGAGACCCATGAAGGATGCCGCCGAGGCCTCGATCGACGCGGGCGAGGAGTCGCTCACCCTGAACCCGAGACGGTCCACGCATCGCGAGGAGCTCGTCGAGATGCGTGCGCTGCTCGAACGCCTCTCGCCGATCGTGACGCAGACGATCGGCATGACCCGCGCATACTTCGACCACTACGACGACTCGATCGGACAGGAGCCGGCCGTCGCGGCGATCGCCGAGCAGCTGCGCCGAGCGGGTCATGACGTACGGCTGGCCGTGCAGATCGCCGACGTGGCGCCGGAACCCGACACGCTCACCTCCGTGATCCCCGCGCTCACGGCGCCGCTCGTCATCCGACCCCCGGCATCGACGCACTGGATCCTGATCGGATCGCTCATGGAGGACCTCCGGCGCATCCGCGGCGAGCTCGTCGACGAGGACTGAGCACGAGAGCGGGACGAGGCCTACCCTGGTGACATGTCCGACATGACCGTCGCCGAAGCCCTGGCCGAGCTGGCCGCGATCGAGGATCCGAAGATGCGCGCCGCGAACGAGAAGCGCGGCGACGATCACGGCATGAACCTCAGCCGTCTCCGCGGGGTGGCCAAGCGCATCAAGACGGATCAGCGCCTCGCGAAGGAGCTCTGGGCGACGGGCGAGACCGGCCCGCGCCTTCTCGCGCTGCTGATCTGCAGGCCCCGCGGGTTCACCGCCGACGAGCTCGACGCGATGCTGCGAGAGACCCGCCCTCCCAAGGTCAACGACTGGTTCGTGAACTACGTGGCCAAGAAGTCACCGCTCGCCGAGGAGCTGCGTCTGCGCTGGTTCGACGACGCCGACCCGACCGTGGCCGCCGCGGCCTGGTCGCTCACGACCGTGCGCGTCGCGAAGGACGCCGACGGCCTCGACCTCGACCACCTGCTCGACCTGATCGAACGCGACCTGAAGGATGCTCCGAAGCGGTTGCAGTGGTCGATGAACGAGACGCTCGCGAACATCGGCATCTTCCACCCGGAGCTGCGCGCCAGGGCTCTGGAGATCGGCGAACGCCTGCAGGTGCTGGCCGACTACCCCACCGCGCCCGGCTGCACCTCGCCCTTCGCGCCCGCGTGGATCGGCGAGATCGTGCGGCGTCGCGAGGGCTGAGCATCCTCCTCGGTTCCCCCATCGGCGGCGTCAGTACGCTGAGTGCATGAGCACGCACATCGCCGCAGCGCCCGGTCAGATCGCCCCCATCGTCCTGTTCCCCGGCGACCCGCTGCGAGCGAAGTGGATCGCCGAGACCTTCCTCGACGACGCCGAGCTGTACTCCGAGACCCGCGGCATGCTCGGCTACACCGGCACGTGGGAGGGCCACCGCATCTCGGTGCAGGGGTCGGGGATGGGCCAGCCCTCGATGGCGATCTATGCCAGCGAGCTGTTCGAGGAGTATGGCGTGCAGACCATCGTGCGCGTCGGGTCCTGCGGTGCGCTGACCGAGAAGCTGAAGGTCCGAGACATCATCATCGCGAACGGCGCCTGCACGGATTCGGGCATCAACCGGGTGCGCTTCCACGGTCTCGACTACGCCCCCGTCGCCGACTTCGGGCTGCTGCGTGCGGCCGTCGAGGCGAGCGAGGCCGAGCCGCTGGACTCGGCCGTGCACGTCGGGCTGCTCTTCTCGAGCGACCAGTTCTACAGCACCCGCCCCGAGCTCACCGAGCCGTTCGTGAAGCACGGCGCGCTCGGGGTCGAGATGGAGGCGGCGGGCCTGTACACCCTCGCCGCGTTCCACGGACGCCGCGCCCTCGCGATCTGCACCGTGTCCGACCACATCGTCACGAGCGAGGAGACGACCGCGCAGGAGCGCGAGCAGACCTTCGGCGACATGATCCGCATCGCGCTGCGCGCCGCGACCTCGGTCTGAGTCTCGGCCTTTCGAATCACGCAACTGACCGCATCTTCACGGCACATCGGGTCATTCGCGCGATTCGAACGCGGAACGAGGTGGGATGATCGACAGACCATGCCTGCGATCCTCGACCCGACCACGCTGACCGACGGATCCGATGCGGATGCCGTGTACACGGCGTTCGTGGAATGGGCGGAGTCGACGGGAATCAGCCTCTACCCGGCGCAGGACGAGGCGGTCATCGAGATCGTCTCGGGCAACAACCTGATCCTGTCGACCCCCACCGGCACCGGCAAGTCGCTCGTCGCGGTGGGCGCCCACTTCGCCGCCCTGGTCGAGGGCCGCCGCTCGTATTACACGGCCCCCATCAAGGCGCTCGTGAGCGAGAAGTTCTTCTCTCTCGTCGACGTGTTCGGCGCCGCGAACGTCGGCATGATCACGGGCGACTCCTCGGTCAACCCGGATGCTCCGATCATCTGCTGCACCGCCGAGATCCTCGCGAACCTCGCCCTGCGCCAGGGCACGGAGGCCGCGGTGCACCAGGTCGTGATGGACGAGTTCCACTTCTACGCCGACCCCGACCGCGGGTGGGCGTGGCAGGTGCCGCTGCTCGAGCTGCCGCAGGCGCAGTTCATCCTCATGTCGGCGACGCTCGGCGACGTGTCGCAGCTCTCGAGCGATCTGACGCGCAGAACCGGCCGCGACACGGCATCCGTCACGGGCGTCGAGCGTCCGGTGCCCCTGCACTTCTTCTATGAGACGACGCCGATCCACGAGACGATCGACGACCTGCTCGCGACCGGCCAGGCGCCGGTCTACGTCGTGCACTTCTCGCAGGCGGCCGCGATGGAGCGGGCACAGGCGCTGTCGAGCACGAAGGTCGCCACCCGCGAGCAGCGCGACGAGATCGCGGCGCTGATCGGCGGATTCCGCTTCACCACCGCGTTCGGCAAGACCCTCTCGCGGTTCCTCCGCGCGGGCATCGGCGTGCACCACGCGGGGATGCTGCCGAAGTACCGGCGCCTCGTCGAGCAGCTCGCCCAGCGGGGCCTGCTGCGCGTGATCTGCGGCACCGACACCCTCGGCGTCGGCATCAACGTGCCCATCCGCACCGTGCTCTTCACCGCTCTCACCAAGTTCGACGGCACCCGGATGCGACAGCTCAGCGCCCGCGAGTTCCACCAGATCGCGGGCCGCGCGGGGCGAGCGGGCTTCGACACCGCCGGCACCGTCGTCGCGCAGGCGCCGGAGCACGAGAGCGAGAACATCGCGGCCGTCAAGAAGGCGGGCGACGACCCGAAGAAGAAGCGCAAGATCATCCGCAAGAAGGCGCCGGACGGGTTCGTGTCGTGGGGCGAGCCGTCGTTCCGCAAGCTGATCGACGCCGAGCCCGAGACGCTGACCTCGCACATGCAGATCACGAGCGCGATGATGCTCAACGTGATCGGCCGGGGCGGCGACGTCTTCGGAAATATGCGTGCGCTGGTATATGACAACCAAGAGCCGCGCAAGAGGCAGCGCGAGCTCGCGCTGCGCGCGATCGGCATCTACCGCACGCTGCTCGAATCGGGCGTCGTCGAGCAGACGGATGACGGGGAGATCCGCCTCACGGTCGATCTGCAGCCGAACTTCGCCCTGAACCAGCCGCTGTCGCCGTTCGCCCTCGCGGCATTCGAGCTGCTCGACCCCGACCCGGCCGCGGGCACGGGAACCGGCTCGTACGCCCTCGACATGATCTCGATCGTCGAATCGACGCTCGACGACCCGCGAGCCATCCTCGGCCAGCAGGAGTTCCAGGCGCGCGGCGAGGCCGTCGCCGCCATGAAGCGCGAGGGCATCGAGTACGACGAGCGCATGGAGCTGCTCGAGGAGATCACGTATCCGAAGCCGCTCGACGAGCTGCTGACGGCCGCGTTCGAGACGTTCAGCGCCGCGCAGCCGTGGATCCGCGACTTCGAACTGCATCCGAAATCGGTCGTGCGCGACATGTACGAGCGGGCCATGTCGTTCGGGGAATACGTCGCGTTCTACAAGATCGCGCGCTCCGAGGGGGTGGTGCTGCGCTACCTCTCCGACGCCTATCGCGCGGCCTCGCAGACGATCCCCGAAGAGCTGAAGGACGAAGATCTGCGCGACCTGATCGAGTGGCTCGGCGAGCTCGTGCGCCAGGTCGACTCGAGCCTGCTCGACGAGTGGGAGGAGCTCGTGAACGGAGTGCTGCAGGACCCCGACGACGAGCCGATCGTCCCGCCCGCCCCGAAGCGCCTGACCTCGAACGTGCGCGCCTTCCGCACGCTCGTGCGCAACGAGCTGTTCCGTCGGGTGCAGCTCGCGGCCCGCGAAGACGTCGCCGCCCTCGCGGAGCTGGATCCGTCCTTCGGCGCGGATGCCTGGTCCGACGCGCTCGACGGCTACTTCGCCGACCACGACGAGATCCTCACCGGGGCGAACGCGCGCAGTTCGCAGCTGCTCCTCCTCACCGAGGGCGCCACCGAGTGGACCGTGCGTCAGATCCTCGACGACCCCGCGGGAGATCACGACTGGGGCATCTCGGCCACGGTCGATCTCGCCGCCTCCGATGAGGAGGGCGCGGCCGTCGTCACGGTCACGGGCGTCGACCGGCTCTGACGACCGCCTCTCGCGGACTCAGCGCTGGGTCCTCGGGTCGGTCGTCGGGTTGTCGTACATGACCGGGCAGCCGTTCGCCGCGGCCGCCGGTCGCAGCTCGAAGTGCCAGCGCTCGTTCGCGTAGATCTGGCAGAGGCCGAACTCGGCGCCGCGCTGCGCGAGCCAGTCCTGCGCCGTGAGCGGGCCGAGATCGACCGCATCGCCCGAGACGTGCTCGGAGTTCTCCGGCGTCGCGACCCAGCGCGCGGCCTCCTCGGCAGACCCGTACTGCTCCACCGCCTCCTGCTGCAGCACCTGCTGGTACGCGGCCGAGCGCCATCCGCTGTTGACGTGCATGGGCACGCCGTCCTGCGCGGCGGCGTCGGCCGCGGCGCGCACGGCCGCGAGCAGGTCGGAGTCGAGGTTCGAGACAGCGGGCACGTCGTCGAACACCGACACGGCCCCCTCGGCGCGGATGACCCCGTCGGCATCGCCGAGTGCCTCGCGCGTGACGGGCGGCGCCGCGACCGCATCCGACTGCTGCCCGAGCAGCACGAGGGATCCGACGATGAGCCCCATGAGCATCAGGACGGCGACGGCCGCGACGACGCCGGGACGGGTGAAGGCAGTGCGTGAGTTCATGTGCCCAGTCAAGAAGGGGGCCTGTTGCGAGGGCGTATGCGCTTTTGCATACGCTCCCGATATGCGCGGATGCGTAAGCTCTGAGCACATGGGAGTCCTGCCGTGCGCGTGCTGATCGTCGAGGACGAGCCGTACCTGGCGGAGGCCGTGCGCGACGGGCTGCGCCTCGAGGCGATCGCGGCCGACATCGCCGGCGACGGCGACACGGCTCTCGAGCTGCTCCGCATCAACTCCTACGATCTGGCCGTGCTCGACCGCGACATCCCCGGTCCCTCGGGCGACGACGTGGCCCGGTCGATCGTGGCGTCCGGCAGCGGCATCCCGATCCTCATGCTCACGGCCGCCGACCGCCTCGACGACAAGGCGAGCGGATTCGAGATCGGCGCGGACGACTACCTGACCAAGCCGTTCGAGCTGCGGGAGCTGGTGCTGCGCCTGCGCGCCCTCGACCGCCGACGCCAGCGGGCGCGCCCGCCCGTGCTCGAGGTGGCGGGGCTACGGCTCGATCCGTTCCGCCGCGAGGTCTTCCGCGACGGACGGTATGTCGCCCTCACGCGCAAGCAGTTCGCGGTGCTCGAGGTTCTCATCGACGCCGACGGCGGAGTGGTCAGCGCCGAGGAGCTGCTCGAGCGCGCGTGGGACGAGAACGCCGACCCGTTCACGAACGCCGTGCGCATCACGGTCTCATCGCTGCGCAAGCGGCTGGGAGAACCCGGACTCATCCTCACGGTGCCGGGTGTCGGGTACCGCATCGGAGCGGATGCCGATGGCTGACCCGACCCGTCCGCCCCGACGGCGCGGCATGAGCGCCCGCGGCAAGCTCACCCTGAGCTATGCGGCCGTGGTCGTCGTGACCGGGATCGGACTGCTCGTCGCGGTCGCCTTCTACCTGCTGCGGTATGTGCCCGATGTGCAGTTCTCCACCGAGAGCGGCCTGTTCGTGCCGAACCGGTCCGACCTGATCCGTGCGTTCATCCCGGCCGCCGCCGCGGCGATGCTCGTGCTGCTCGCGCTCGGCCTGGCCGGCGGGTGGATCATCGCCGGACGCATGCTGGCGCCGCTGGACCGCATCGGCCGCGCCGCGCAGCTCGCCGCTCAGGGGTCGCTGTCGCACCGGGTCGCGCTCGAGGGGCCGCGAGACGAGTTCCGCGATCTGGCCGACGTCTTCGACTCGATGCTCGAACAGCTCGAGGCGCACATCGCCGAGCAGCAGCGGTTCGCGGCCAACGCCTCGCACGAGCTGCGCACGCCGCTGGCGATCTCGCAGACCCTGCTCGAGGTCGCCCGCAACGACCCCGACCGCGACGTCGACGCGCTGATCGACCGGCTGCACGAGGTCAACGCCCGGGCGATCGAGCTGACCGAGGCGCTGCTCATGCTCAGTCGCGCCGACCGCCGTGCCTTCACGAAGCAGCCGGTCGACGTGTCGCTGCTCACCGAGGAATCTGCCGAGACGCTGCTGCCTCTGGCCGAGCGCCGTGGTGTCTCGATCGACGTCGGCGGGAGCGAGGCCGTGGTGCTCGGGTCGTCGGCGCTTCTGCAGCAGCTGATCACCAACCTCGTGCACAACGCGATCGTGCACAACCGCCCTGAGGGCGGCACCGTGGTCGTGCGCACGCACTCTCGGCCCGAGGCCGTCGCCCTCGTGGTCGAGAACACCGGGAGCGTGCTGCCGACTGACCGGGTGGCCGTGCTCGCGGAGCCCTTCCAGCGCGGGTCCGAGCGCACGCGCGGCGACGATCACGCCGGTGTCGGCCTGGGCCTGGCGATCGCGCAGCGCATCGCCCTGGCGCACGACGGATCGCTCGTGCTCACTGCGCGCCAGGGGGGCGGGCTGAACGTGACGGTGTGGTTGCCGCATCCGCACCCCCGCCCGCCGGGCGGCGTGTGAGTCGAGCGGGGTCCGACCGGGTTCAGGCGACCCGGTCGCCTCGCAGCGCGGCGAGCTCGCGGCCGTAGGTGCGCGCCGACTGCTCGGCGTTCTCCTTGAGCTCGCGGGCGGTGTCGGCGAAGGCGTCGAGAGCCGGGTTCACGCCCACGAGGGTGAACGGACGCTCGACGATGCGCAGGTCGAGGCCCCAGACGTCTTCGAGCACGCGGCGCAGCCAGGCGGTGGAGTGGTCCCAGCCCTCCTTCGGCGTTCCGGGGGCGTAGTTGCCGCCGAGCACGGTGACGAGAGTCGCGGGCTTGCCACGCAGCGCGGTGCCCTGCGGGTCGATGCGCGGGTCGGTGTAGGCCAGGTCGAACCAGGTCTTGAAGTGCTGCGAGACGCCGTAGTTGTACAGCGGCACGGCGAACAGCAGCGCGTCGGCGCCGATGAGCTCGTCGGCGAAGGTGGCGCCGAGGGCACGCGCGTCGCGCTGGGCGTCGGTGCGCTGCGCCTCGTCGACGAAGCCGCCGGTCACGGCATCCGCCCAGGCCGTCGCGGGCACAGGGTCGGCGGCGAGGTCGCGGCGGATCACGGTCGAGTCCGGGTGGGATGCGGTCCACTCGGCTTCGACCAGGTCGGCGAGCGAGCGGCTGGCGGACGACGCGGGGAGGATGCTGGCATCCAGGCGGAACAGGGACATGACCGTACCTTTCGGTCTGGGGTTTTTTTCCTAGTCGCTCTGTTTTTCTTAGCGGCTGGGGTTAACGTAGCACAGGTACACTGGAGTCATGTCCGAGATCGACGAAGAACGTCATGTGTGCGACGCCGCCGTCACACTGGCCTTCAGCGTGCTCGGCAAACGCTGGAACGGCATGATCGTCTCGTCGCTCGGCGGCGGCCCCTCGACGTTCGTCGCCCTGCGCCGCGCGGTCGTCGGCATCAGCGACACCGTGCTCTCCGACCGGCTCGCCGAGCTCGGCGACGCAGGTCTCGTGGCTCGTGCCGTCGACGCCGGCCCGCCCGTCACGGTCGCGTACTCGCTCACCGACAGCGGCCGCGGTCTGCTCCCGATCCTCGATCAGCTCGGCACCTGGGCGTCAGAGAACCTCGAGATCCGCGCACGCTGACGCCCCCGTTCAGCCAGCCGCCCGAAGGATCGTCAGCGGGATGTTCAGCCGCGACGGCTCACCAGGGGCTGGGCTCGTAGTCCTTCAGGAACACACCCTGCACGTCTTCGCCCGCCTCGCCGCGGACGATCGGGTCGTACACGCGGGCGGCTCCGTCGACGAGGTCGAGCGGGGCATGGAAGCCCTCTTCCGCCAGGCGCACCTTCGTGTAGTGCGGACGCTCGTCGGTGATCCAGCCCGTGTCGACCGCGGTCATCAGGATGCCGTCGGTCTCGAGCATCTCGCCCGCGCTCGTGCGCGTCAGCATGTTCAGCGCGGCCTTCGCCATGTTCGTGTGCGGGTGCCCCGGCCCCTTGTAGCGGCGTGAGAACTGCCCCTCCATGGCCGAGACGTTGACCACGTACTTGCGGCGCGACGACGATGCGGCCATCGAGGCGCGCAGGCGGCTGATCAGCAGGAACGGCGCGGTGGTGTTCGCGAGCTGCACCTCGAGCATCTCGAGGGGATCGACCTGATCGATCGACTGCACCCAGCTGTTGACGCGGTTGACGTCGGGCACCAGTCCCCCGGCGTCGATCGCGGTGCCGTCGGCGTGCTTCTCGAGTGACGACGACCCGGGAGCCATCGCGAGCCGCGCGAGGTCTTCGGCGGTCAGCGCCTGGCCGCCCTGCTCGGCGACCGTGCCGCCGAGAGCCGCGACCGACAGCAGCGGGTGGGCATCGACCGATGCCTGCAGCGCCTGCGGATGCGGGTCGGCGGTGTGTCCGAAGGTCTCCATCTCGGGCAGGGGCCCGTCGGGAAGCGGCTGCAGCTCGGCATCCGCCAGCAGCGAGTACGCCCCCGGCGAGCGGCGCACGGTCTGCGCCGCGTTGTTGATGAGGATGTCGAGCGGGCCCTGCGCCGCGACGGAGTCGGCGAGCCCGATCACCTGAGCGGGGTCACGCAGGTCGATGCCGACCACGCGCAGGCGGTGCAGCCAGTCGGCCGAGTCGGGCAGCGCCGAGAACCGGCGCACCGCGTCGCGGGGGAATCGCGTGGTGATCGTCGTGTGGGCGCCGTCGCGCAGCAGCCGCAGGGCGATGTGCATGCCGATCTTCGCGCGCCCTCCGGTGAGCAGCGCGCGCTTGCCGGTGAGGTCGGTGCGGGCGTTGCGCTTGCCGTGGCTGAAGCGGGCGCAGTCGGGGCAGAGCTGGTGGTAGAAGGCGTCGACCACCGTGTACGGCTGCTTGCAGATGTAGCAGTTGCGGGGCTTGAGCAGCTCGCCGGCGATCGGGGCGTCGACGACGCTGGTCGCCAGGTCCTGGCCGCGGGTCTCATCGTCGATGCGGTCGGGGGCGCCCGTGGCGGTGCGGGCGACGACGGCCTTGTCGGCCTCGGCGATCGCATCGCGGATCTCCTTGCGGCGCACGCGCTTGACGGCCTTGAACATCGCGGCGGTCGCATGACGCACGGCGACGAAGTCGGGGTGCTCGTTGTCGATCTGGTGCAGCTCGGAGAGAACGCGCAGCGTGGTCGCCAGGTCGTCGGGGTCGATGCCGGGTCCGAGGTCGGGTGCAGCGTCGGAGGAAGCATCGGTCATTGGGCTGATTTTACGCGAGGATTCTGGGATGTCGCCGCTCGCCGCGTGACCTCCGTGCGGGTGGCGCGCGGGTGCCGGGCGGGTGGCGCGCCGAACCTCCGCGACGGGCGGCCTTCACGCCGTCGGGAGGCCGAATACCGAGCCTTCCTCCGCCCGACGCGGAGAGATCCTCCCGTGACGACGCCCCGGATCGCCCCCTCCTCAACGTCGGACCCCCGGCGTATGGTCGGAACATGAGCAGCCACATCGAACACCGCGGAATCGTCCCTTCCTACCTGCTCGCGCGACTGGCCGAGTCGGGCCGCTACCCGGGTGCCGCGGCCGCCGCCCGGCAGACCCTGACGGCGGGGCGACCGCCGTTCCGCGCGCGGATCGACCTCTCCATCGACGAGAACGGCGATCTGGTCGCAGAACTCTCCGACGCCCCCAACCGCACGATCAGCGACGCGGGCAACACGCAGAACCTCCCGGGCGTCGTCGTGCGCGGCGAAGACGACGAGCCCGTCGCCGACGACTCGGTGAACCAGGCCTTCGACGGCCTCGGGGCGACCTTCGAGATGTTGCTCACGGCGTTCGGTCGCAACTCCCTCGACGATGCCGGCGCCCCGCTCGACGCGACCGTGCACTACGGGGTCGACTACGACAACGCGTTCTGGGACGGAGAGCGCATGGTGTTCGGCGACGGCGACGGCGAGGTCTTCGTCGGCTTCACCTCATCGACCACGGTCATCGGGCACGAGCTCGCGCACGGCGTCGTGCAGTACACCGCCAACCTCGAGTACCAGGGGCAGCCGGGCGCCCTGAACGAGTCGATCGCCGACGTCTTCGGCGCACTCACCGAGCAGTATCTGCTCGGGCAGGCCGCGACCGACGCGACCTGGCTCATCGGGGCGGAGATCTTCACGGATGCGGTGCAGGGCAAGGCCCTCCGGTCGATGATCGAGCCGGGCACGGCATACGACGACGACGAGCTCGGCAAAGATCCGCAGCCTGCCCACATGAGCGACTTCGTGCGCACGACCGAAGACAACGGCGGCGTGCACATCAACTCCGGCATCCCGAACCGCGCCTTCGCGCTGTTCGCGATCGACCTCGGCGGCAACGCCTGGGAGACCGCGGGCACGGTCTGGTACCGGGCGCTCACCGGCGGACTGTCGAGCACCGCGAACTTCACCGAGTTCGCCGATGCGACGGTCGCTGCGGCATCCGCCATCGACGACGCCACCGCGACAGCCGCTCGACGCGCGTGGTCGACCGTGGGAGTCTATGAAGATGAGCGAGTCCCCCGCACCGACTGACCGCCAGGTCGTCATCGCGGTGGTGCGCACCGGCGGAATCGCCGGCATCCGTCGCCAGTGGCGGGTCGAACCCGACCCGGCCGACGCCCCCGAGTGGCTCACGATGATCGACAGCTGCCCGTGGGATGCCGACGGCGACCCGTCGACCGGCGCCGATCGGTTCGTCTGGCTGATCCGCGTGCGCACACCGTCGGAGAAGCGCGAGCGCGAGCTCCCCGATTCCGCGCTCGAGGGTCCCTGGCGCGAACTGGTCGACGCGGTGCGCGCCACGGCGAAGGCTGCCGCCGCGACGGACTGACGTCTACCCTGAGATCGGGCCGACACCACCGCGTCGGCGCGAGGGAGGCATCATGCTGACATCCGACGAAGCGGCTCGGCTGCTCACCGTCGCCCGCGACGCGCACACGCGCGGCGACGTTCTGCTGCACCTGCAGGTCGAGGTGAGCCGACTCACCGGCGAGGCATCGTCGTGGGGGTCGGCCGACAACCAGTTCACGAGCAACGAGAGCGTCGGGTACTTCCTCGGCGAGGTCGAGGGCGTCGGCTGGCGTCTCGAGCACACCGGCTACACCTTCGTCGAATCGGGTGCGACGACCTCGGCGCGCATGCTGAGCACCGGCACGGGTGTGGTCAATCACGGAGCCGTGGCGGGGTACTTCACGTTCCGTCGCGCGGCCTGATCGCCGCATCCGCCCGAATCGGGCAATCCGGTGTGAATCCGACCTGCCGGGCGGTCATCGAGAGGCCATCGGGGTCAGAATGGTGCGCATGGGTCTTTTCCAGCAGCGCCCCGAAGAGCAAGAGAACGAGTGGGCCCTGCCCTCGGAGCCGCTCGAACGCTCCGAGGCCGAGGTGCTCCCCACGACACCCACCGTCGATCCGCTGTCGCTCGGCATCGGTCTCGAATCCGGCGGCTCGGTGACCTCGATCGTCTTCCCCGTCACTCCCGCGCCCCCCGCCGAAGACGACTGACCCGTCCACAGCGCCCCGATGACCGCGCACACCGGTTCGGCGGAGTCGTCTCAGCGATGCGACAGAGACGGGGCCGGCCGGGAAGTGTCGTCGGTCGCGGCTACGGTTGAGGGATGACGATCACCGCCGCCGCAGACGGCTCCGCCCTGGGCAACCCCGGCCCCAACGGCTGGGCCTGGTACATCGACGACGCGAACTGGGCCGCCGGCGGATCACCGCACGGCACCAACAACCAGGGTGAGCTGCGCGCCGTGCTCGAGCTGCTGCAGGCGACCGCAGGCATCTCCGAGAAGCTGCTGATCGAGTGCGACAGCCGCTACGTGATCGACTCCGTGACCAAGTGGATGCCGGGGTGGAAGCGCAAGGGCTGGCGCAAGTCCGACGGCGGCCCCGTGCTCAACCGCGACCTGCTCGAGGGCATCGACGAGGCGATCCGCGGCCGCGATGTCGAGTTCTCCTGGGTCAAGGGCCACGCCGGTCACCCGCTCAACGAGGCCGCCGACGAGCGTGCGAACGCCGCGGCCAAGGCCTACCAGGCGAAGCAGGAGCCGCGCCGCGGACCCGGATTCACGATGGCGATGGATGCGGGCGCTGCGGCCGCGGCATCCGCACCGATCGCCGCGTCGGCGTCGACCCCCGCGTCGAAGACGGCGGCCGCGGCCCCTTCGTCTCCCGCGAAGACGGCCGCCACCGCGACGGCGGTCGCCGAGCCCCTCTGGGCCGAGGCATCCGACCTGCTCGACGGCCTCGACGCCCCCGTCGACGACCCGATCGTGGTGCGTCTGGCGCTCACCGCCGATGAGCACGCCCGCCTGCGCGACAGCGCTGAAGCGCAGGGCATCTCGCTCGAAGAGGCCCTGCGCCGCCTGATCTGAGGCGGCGCGTCGACTCCGCCCGCGTACACTCGCACCATGTCGAAGAAGAATGTCGCACGCACCATCGGCCGGATCTTCCTCGGCTCCTTCCTCCTCTTCGCCGGCGTCTCTCACCTGACGTTCGCGCGCGAGGAGTTCCAGGCGCAGGTGCCCGACTGGGTGCCGCTGGACCCCGACGTGACGGTGCTCGCCTCGGGTGTCGTCGAGGTCGGCCTCGGTGCGGCCCTGCTGGTGGCTCGTAAGCGGCGCGGGTTGGTCGGCGTGCTCGCCGCGCTGTTCTTCGTCGCGGTCTTCCCGGGCAACATCGCCCAGTGGGTGGAGCATCGCGACGCGTTCGGCCTCGACACCGACACGAAGCGCTTCGTGCGGCTGTTCTTCCAGCCGGTGCTCATCGCCCTGGCGATCTGGTCGACCCGCGCTACCCGCCGCACGGGTTCCGATTCGTCCGCATCCTGAACCGGACGCCTCGGTCGTCGTCCACGACTCCGCACGGATGCAGGCAGTACAGCGGAAGAGGAGGCGATTCTCGAGAGAACCGCCTCCCCTGCTGAGCGGAGTCGTGACCGTCAGACCGTGAGCAGCTCCCGCTCGAGTCGGTCGTACGAGGCCTCCATGCCGTCGGCCATGCCGGTGGCGAGGATCATGTCTCGCGTCTCCTTGTCGGGGTACTCGATGTAGAGGGTGATGAGGGTCGCGCCGTCTTCCTCGTAGAGGTTCAGATCGTTCAGCGTCTCGACCGGCATCCCGATCATCCTCTCGGTCTGCACCGACCGCCGGGGGGCGTCGATCAGCAGCGCCTCGCCTTCGAAGCCGAACGGCTGCCCCTCGGTGTCTCCCACCGGCGCCCACGAGTTGC
Source organism: Microbacterium sp. C5A9 (assembly GCF_022627955.1). Taxonomy (GTDB): domain Bacteria; phylum Actinomycetota; class Actinomycetes; order Actinomycetales; family Microbacteriaceae; genus Microbacterium. The sequence continues at coordinate 127,802 of NZ_JABXGD010000007.1, read as the reverse complement.
GATAGGTCTGGCCGACCTCGGTCGCGACGACGCACTCGGTCATCTCCCACCCGTCGGGTCCGAGCAGCCACTTCTTCATGAGCTCGGGCTCGTTGTGGGCGCGCCAGACCAGGTCTCGGGGCCCTTCGACCAGACGCGTGATGCGCACGTGCACGTCGTCGAGCAGCTCCACCCGGGTGCCCTTGCCCTGCGCGTAGTCACGGAGGTCCTGCAGCACCGCGTCGAGCTGGCTCATCGCGAGCGTCGTGCCCTCGACGGCGCCCATCGCCACGACCTGCTCGAGCGCCTCAGCGGAGGCGAAGTAGCTCGTGTTGACCATGCGCGTGCCGTCGGCCGTCGACTCGAACGTGAAGACCATGCGCATGGAGGGCAGGTCGGCGTCGGGCGTGCCGTCTTCGTCGGCGAACGCGTCGAGCACCTCGAAGCTGTGCGGAGCGTCGATGCGCAGGAACTCCCACGTGCCCGAGGCCTTCTCGCCCCGGGGGCCGTTCATCGTGTAGTTCGCCTTGCCTCCGACCGTGTGATCCCAGGCGGTGAAGGTCGCGGGCCATCCGGGAGGACCCCAGAAGCGCTCGAGCTGGCGCGGGTCGGAGTACGCGTCCCAGACGCGCTCGACGGGTGCCGCCAGATCGGCGACGACGGTCATCGTCAGGTTCTCTTCGTCGGTGGTGACGTCGGTGACAGGCATTGTCAGACTCCTTCTTCGGTTCGTGGATCTTCTGTGTCGGTGCTTGCGGTGCTGTTGCCGGTCGTGTCGCTGCGGGGTGCCGGCGGCTCGGCCAGCAGCTCGTCGAGGCGGGCGATGCGCGACCGCCACAGCTCTTCGTATCGGGCGAGGAGCGCCCTGGCGCGGGCGATCATCTCGGGGTTCGCGCGGACGAGCCGCTCGCGTCCCTCGGCGCGCTTGACGATGAGATCCGCCGCTTCGAGCACGGCCACGTGCTTCTGCACCGCGGCGAACGACATGTCGTATTCGGAGGCGAGGGTCGAGACGGACTGCTCCCGCTCGATCGTCCGACGCAGGATGTCGCGTCGGGTCGACGTCGCCAATGCGTGGAACACACGGTCGACCTCCGCTTCGCTCAGTTCTCTTTGTGCAACCATTTGGTTGTACGTTATGCCTGAGGGAAGGGGATGTCAACCCCGATCTTGTGACTTGCGGCTTTAGATCGGACTAGATGCTTTACATCGGACTACCCGAGGCTGAGCCGGACTGAGTCCGATCTAAAGCAGAGTGCTGGGGGCCGCCTCCCTTCGGAGTGGCAATGAAGCCAGCTGCGGTCGCGAGGAAAGTCAGATCGTCAGGCCGACTCATGCAGGACGACGGTCAAAACGCGCGCACATCCAGACCCCGAATACGGATGGTTGGCGGTCGGCAGAACCTGCGCCGAAACCCATACACCACCCGTTTCGGCGCCCTAACGTTTCGGCAGGGGGTTACGGCGGGGCGACGCTCGGCGTGTCGCACTTCCCCTGTGACTTGCGGCGATAAGTGTCGTGGTTCCCGCGTCGATTATCGTCCGATGAGGAGTGCTTCTTGGGCGGCGTCGACGGCCTCGGGGATGAGGTGCGTCTGCTTGTTGATGTCGAGTATGCGGTTGAAGAAGCAGATCGCCGAGTTGGAGAAGGTGAACGAGATCCTCCGGTCAACGAGCATGTTTTTCGCGACCGAGCTCGGCCGCCCCTCGTAGAGATGATCGCGTTCGTCGACAAGATGCGTGGTCGTTTCGGGGTCGAGCTCGTGTGCCGTGTGTTGCGGCAGGCCGAGGTGGGGTTCCTCACCGCCCGCGGATACCGGGCCACGAAAGCGCGTTCGGCGTCGGCGCGGCAGCAGCGCGATGAGCTATCGCTGGAAGCCCTCCTGAACGCGACCTCCAGCACGGTCGAGTTCGATCTCGATCTGAGTCGCAAAACGATCGTGCTGACTCTCCGTTAGGGGAATGGACAAAGCGGAAGCGCGATCTGGATCGAACTCTGTGAGCCGTCGCGGGAGGTACTTGCCCGCGCCGATCCAACGCGAGTTCGAGAGCAGTATGAGTTCAGCCGTTTTCTCGTAGAGGAGGGCCGCAAGTATGTGACGTTCAACCGGGTCGGTTGCGTCTCGATAGTCATCCAGCAAGTCCGTTATGACGTAGCGACGGAACGTTGCTTCCGTAGGGTCAAGGGTCGGCCCAGCCTCGTATTTGCAAGACCACTCGTGTTTGTACCTCTCGTGTTCGGTTGCGCCACGGACAGCGATCCCATCAATAAGCATCTGGACAATCACTGGTCGATGCTGTTCGAACCCGCGGTTCGCCCAGACCGTGAAGCCCGCTTCGGTATACGCGAAGACCTCAAAGATCTCGTCCTCGAAGCGGTACGCCGCCGCCAGACTCGTGCGGTCGTCGGCGAAGATCTCTTCACCGAGAAGGAGAAGGTCGATGTCGCTGGTCGAGGTCCTCGTTCCGCGAGCCGTGCTTCCCGCGAGCAGCGCGACACTCGCGTGCGGAAAGTGGTGCGAGACGAAGCGTTCGACGATAGCGAGATAACTCATGAGATAAGAGCATAGGAGCTGGGCTCAAAGCCGCGTCACACCGCTTAGGCTTCCGCCGGAAACGATCGTTTGTGACGTGCCAGCGCTTGCTCCGCGAAAAGCGGGGTCAGAAACGTCCGCCGATACTTAGTTTCGACGGACGTTTGCGGTGCGGTCGGTGACGATGGGTTGGCCCGTGGGTTCAGGGCGGGCTTTGCGCGCTTGGAGTGTTGCGGCCGTGAGAGATCCAATGGCGATGGCAGAGAGGGTTACGGCTGCTGCTAGCAGACTTGCGCCTCCGAGCCATCCGGCGATCGGGTAGGTGATCAGGAAGCAGGCGTGGGAGAGCGCGAACTGTGCCGTGTAGACGAGGTTCCGGTTCTGCGGTGTCGAGGCTTCGGCCAGCAACCGGGACGACGGCGTGTTCACCAGGGAGGTGCCCATGCCGAGCAGTATCCAGGTGAGAAGAGACGCGGGCCAGCCGGCTGTGGTGGCGGTGAGTAGCCCGGTGAGTGCCACGGCGGCGAGCAGCCCCACGACGATGAGCGGGTGCGGCGTCGCATGGCGACCTCTGCTGCCCGGTAGGTGCGCAACGTCTCGAGGGTTTGTCGGGCGAGGGCCTTCTGCTCCGAGACGTCGTCCTGCCAGTAGTGGCGCGTCGCTGAGCTCGCCGTCTCCGGCCGCGCAGGGATGGATAGAGGCTGCGTCGCGTTCGGGTCGAACGGGTGCGCGTCACTCATGCGAGGGAGAGGAAGAGCTTCTCCAACTCGTCCGGGGTGCTGGTGCCATCGGCGTCGGGATCGGTCATGCAGTCGCGCAGCGCGGTGGAGATGACGAGGAACCCTGCCCGGTCGAGAGCCTTCGAGACGGCCGCGAGCTGCTGGACGACGTCGCGGCAGTGTGCGTCGCTTTCCACGGCCGTGATGACGGCGGCGAGCTGCCCTTGAGCGCGCTTGAGCCGGTTGACGACCTTCCGCTTGGCCTCAGCGTCGTGGGCGAACTCTGCGATGGGGGTTTCGATTGCGCTCATCTTCGTTCCTTCCGGGGAGTTGACAATCACGATACCCCCTGGGGTATGCTGAGTCCACTCCAACCCAATACCCCCAGGGGTATTACAGATTGAGGATTCACATGTGCAGAGCAACGAAGTGCCGAACCTGCGGGAAGACCACGTGGACTGGCTGCGGGCAGCACGTCGCGTCCGTGCGCAAGGGCGTGCCGGCGTCGGATTGGTGCAACGGCCAACACACCCGCGGTGAGGTCCAGGCCGCGCAGTCGCAGCGTGGCGGGTTCCTCTCCCGCCTGTTCGGGAAGTGACGCGCATGGCCACGATCGATCTGACCGGTGAGAGCTTCGGCGGCACGGTCGCGGGGGAGGGCATCGCCCTCGTCGACTTCTGGGCGGCGTGGTGCGGCCCGTGCCGCGCGTTCGCTCCCGTGTTCGAGGCCGCGTCCGAACGTCACCCCGACGTCGTCTTCGCGAAGGTCGACACCGAAGCGGAAGTCGGTCTCGCCACGGCGAACCGCATCACTTCCATCCCCACGCTCATGGTCATCCGTGACGGTGTCCTGGTCTACAAGCAGCCCGGCGCGCTCCCCGAACCCCAGCTCGAGCTTCTGATCAGCAAGGCCCGCGAACTCGACATGGACGACGTGCGCTGGCAGATCGCCGAATCGCCCACCGCGGCCTGAAAGGACCCCCTATGTGTGCACAGATCACCTGCTCAACCTGCGGCAAGCCCACCTGGGCCGGCTGCGGACAGCACATCGAACAAGCCCTCGCGGGCATTCCCCGTGACGAGCGCTGCAGCTGCGCTCACTGACAGCGACACGAAAGCCGAACCATGCTCCTCGAACGCCTCTATGACGACGACCTCGCCCACGCCAGCTATGTCATCGGCTGCCAGCGCACCGGCGAAGCGATCGTGGTCGACCCGCGCCGCGACGTGCAGGTCTACCTCGACCTCGCCGTGAAGAACGGCATGACCATCACCGCCGTCACCGAAACCCACATCCACGCGGACTACCTCTCCGGCACCCGCGAGCTCGCCGCCCGCACCGGAGCGACGATGTACGTCTCCACTGAGGGCGGTCCCGACTGGCAGTACGGTTCGGGGTTCCAGGACGCCACCCGGATGATGCACGGACACCGCATAACCATCGGGAACATCACCGTTGACGCGGTCCACACCCCCGGGCACACCCCCGAGCACCTGTCGTTCCTGGTCACCGACGGCGCCGCCTCCTCCGAGCCGGGATACGTCCTGACCGGTGACTTCGTGTTCGTCGGTGACGTCGGGCGACCAGACTTGCTCGATGAGGCCGCCGGCGGTGTCGACACCCGCTTCGACGGTGCTCGCGACCTGTTCGCCAGCCTCCGCGACCGTTTCCTCACCCTGCCCGACTACGTGCAGGTGCTCCCCGCTCACGGGTCGGGATCCGCATGCGGCAAAGCGCTCGGCGCCGTCCCCAGCTCGACCGTCGGCTACGAACGGCGCTTCGCGTGGTGGGCACCGTACCTCGCGGCCGGCGACGAGCAAGGGTTCATCGACACGCTGCTGAACGATCAGCCCGACGCGCACGCGTACTTCGCGCGCATGAAGCGGCAGAACCGCGTCGGGCCGGCCCTGCGCGGCCAGCTCAGCCCGCTGACCGAGTACTCGGCGTCCGAGCTTCACGAGGACATCGAGGGCGACCGAGTCATCGTGGTCGACACCCGCCACCACTCCCTCGTCCACGAGGGCACCGTGCCGGGCGCGCTGAACGTCCCCGGGGTCGCGAAGGCAGCCAGCTACGGCGCATGGGTCTACGACCCCGACACCGAAACCCGTCCGCTCGTGCTGCTCATCGACTCCTCGAACACCGCAGCCCAGTTCCGGGACCACCTGCTGCGCGTCGGTATCGACCAGGTCGACGGGTTTACCACCACCCTCGACGGTCTTCCCACGGTGCAGCCTAAGACGATCGCCCCGACCGACCTCGACCAGGTCGACGCGGCGCTCCTCCTCGACGTCCGCAACCGCACCGAGTACACCGCGGGCCACATCCCCGGCGCCAAGCAGCTCTCCGGCGGCCGTGCCCTCTGGCACACCGACGAACTGCCCGCCGGCAAAATACTGACCTACTGCCAGAGCGGGGTCCGCAACAGCGTCGTCGCCAGCGCCCTCCGCCGCGCCGGGCACGACGTCATCGAAATCGAAGGCAGCTACAACGCCTGGGTCGCCGCCACCGCACCCCAGACCACCGCCGCCTGACCCGACAAGGAGCTCGAGTGAGTACGTCCATCGTCATCGCCATGACCCTCGCGGTCCTGGTCGGTGTCGCACTCGGGCTCCTCGGCGGCGGGGGCTCCATCCTCACCGTCCCCATCTTCACTCTCGTCCTCGGCACCGGAACGAGAGAAGCGATCGTCTCCTCCCTCTTCGTCGTCGCCACCACCAGCGCGGTCTCCACCGCGTTCCGGATCGGTCGACGCGAGGTGCGGTGGAAGGTCGCAGCGATCTTCGCCGCGACCGGGCTGGTCGGGGGCGTAGCTGGCGGGGTGGTCGGCCAATTCCTTCCGGAACCTGTCCTCACCATCTTGTTCGCGACGATCATGATCCTCACCGCGATCGCGATGATGCGGCCCCGACATGAGCACGCTGAACCTCGTCAGACGCCGCCCGTTGTCCGCGGGATTCGAACGGCAGCCACGGGCCTCGGGGTCGGAGTTCTCACGGGAGCTCTGGGAGCTGGCGGCGGGTTCCTCATCGTCCCCGCCCTTACCTTTCTCGGCCTCCCCATCGCCGCAGCCGTGGGGACGTCGCTCCTGGTCATCGCCGTGAACTCGTCCGCTGGGTTCCTCACGCAGATCAGCACCGCGGCTATCCACTGGCCCACCGTCCTCACCTTCACCGCCCTCGCCGTCGCCGGTTCCTTCATCGGGCTGGCCCTTTCGCACCGCCTCCCCGCAGCCAGCATCCGCACCGGGTTCGGGGTCCTGGTGCTGGCCGTGGGGCTGACCATGCTCACCACCCTCATCATCCAGGCCCTCTCCGCCTGACCACCGCAGAAAGCCCTTCATGCCCAACGCGACCGACACCGCGCCCCGCACCGGGGAACACGTCGACGGATACGAGGTGCCCGTCCTCGACGAGCACGCCATCCGCATCGCCGCCGGCATCCTCCTCGCCGCCGGCATCACCGCCCTCGCCCTCACCCTCGTCTCGGGCAGCATCCGGCCGCTGCAAACATTCGGCCTGTTCTTCCTCGTCGACATGACAACCCGCATCCTGATCAGCGACCGGCTGTCTCTCACCCTCGCCCTCGCCCGGGCGCTGAGGCGTCGCTGTCGCCCGCTCTGGGTCGGCGCGCCGCAAAAGGTCTTCGCATGGTGGCTGGCGCTTGGCATTGCCGCCGTGTCATGCGTAACGATGAGCGCCGGAATCGTCCCCCTCACCGTGACACTCGGTCTCTGCGGGATCTGCTTCACTCTCCTCTTTCTGGAAGCCGTCTTCGGGTGGTGCGCGGGATGCGCCCTGCACCAACGCCTCACCCGGCAACCCACCCGCCACTGCACCAACGGCGCCTGCGACAGATAAACCCCCACCCAAAGCTCGAAAGGACGCTCTCATGCGCCGCCTCGCCCTCACCACCCTCACCGTCATCGCCGCAATCACCCTCACCTCCTGCGCCGCCACACCCGCACCGCAGGCCGACCTCGACCCCAACGCGGTCATCATCGACGTGCGCACCCCCGCCGAGCACGCCACCGGACACCTTGACGGTGCCCTCCTGCTCGACGTCACCGCAGGCGAACTGCAACCCGCACTGCCCGACCTCGACCCCGAAGCCGCCTACCTCGTCTACTGCCGGTCAGGCAACCGGGCCAGAGCCGCCATCGACCTCATGAAGGAGGCCGGCTTCACCGACCTCCGCAACCTCGGATCGCTCGAGGACGCAGCCAGTGCAACGGGACTCCCCATCGTCCAGCCCTAAGACGTGCGCGCTCGTCCCCCCACGAGCGCGCACCCCTGCGCGCCTCGCGCGCACACCGCATCGCTCGAGCTGGTCTCGCGATGCACAACCTACGCTCCCACAGGTGCCGAAAACGATCGTTACCGGTCAGTTCGCGCGATGACGTCCAGGAAGTCCCGTATGTGAGGGGGCGGAGTCGTCCCGGCCCAGATGGCGGTGAGCGGGCGGGTGATCTGGAGATTGTTGATCCGAACTCGCACGAGTCGGCCGGCGCGGGCGTCCTCGGACACGGCGAGGGAGCTCAACGCGCCGGGGGCTATGCCGGCCATAATCGCGCTGCGAACGCCGAGCGTGGTCGTCAGCACGGCTGCGGGCTCGGCTGCGAGGGGAAAGCCCGCCTCGGTGAGGGCGTTCTCGAGCGCTTGTCGGGTGCCGCTGCCGGTCTCGCGGAGCACCAACCCAGTGCCCGCCAGTTCACGGACGGACACCTGGCGGGTCTTCGCCCATCGGTGACCGTGCTGCACAACGACTTCGATGGTGTCGTAAGCGACGGTGACTGACCGGAGGCCGGCGGGAACGACAGGGGTCTCGATGAGCCCGAGGTCTGCGGTTCCCTCGCGTATGGCCTCGACGACCGTGCTGCTGTTGGCGGCTGTGAGTTGAACGACCGGGCCGTCATTGCCGTGAGAGATGCGCCACCGGGCGATCCATTCCGGTAGGAGGTGTTCTGCGATCGTGAGGCTCGCGGCGATGCGCATCATCTTCCCGCGATCCGTGCGGAGCGAGTTGACAGCATCCGAGAACTCATCGGCCGCCGTCAGCAGCGTTGTTCCCCAGCCGACAATCAGCTCGCCCGCCGGAGTCAATCGCGAACCCCGTGCAGAACGCACCAGGAGTCGCACGCGCAAATCTTTTTCCAGTTTCCGGATGCGCAGAGACACCGCCTGCTGACTCACGCCCAACTGCGTGCTTGCCGCCGACATGCTGCTTTCCTTCGCGACGAGCGCCAAGGCTCGCAGTGCCTCCAAGTCCGGCTCGTGGCGCATCTTCCGCCTCCCAAGCACAAGCATAACTTGTATGGCGGACGGTATCTGCCTCTACTCGCACGAGCGGTCCGAGGAAATGATGGATGCATGACCCATGCCCAGGACGTTGCGACTGCCCGACCGGAACACACGCTGCTTGCCCGAGTCCGCGCGCTGCTGCCCGGGCTTGTCCTCTGCCTCGCCGCGGCCGGAGCATCGTACGGGGTCAGCCTGCTGCTGCCGGGAGTCAGCCCGCTCATTATCGCGATCGTGCTTGGCGTACTCCTGGCCAACGTCGTCCGGCTGCCAGCGGCAGCCTCCGACGGCATAGACTTCTCCGCGAAAAAGCTCCTGCGCGCCGGCATCGTCTTCCTCGGACTCCAACTGGTACTGACAGACATCCTCGAACTCGGAGCCCCGATGCTGGTCGTCATCGTGTGCATTGTCGCCGGCGGACTGTTCGGCACCGTTCTCCTGGGGAAGCTGCTACGGGTTCCATCCGGGCTCTCGCTGCTAATCGCCTGCGGATTCTCCATCTGCGGCGCGGCAGCCGTGGCGGGCGCGGCAGGGGTCACCGATCCGGACGACGAGGCCGAGGAAGACACCATCACCGCGGTCGCCCTCGTGGTGATCTTCGGAACGCTGATGATTCCCCTCGTCCCACTGATCACGGACCTGCTTGGCCTGGGCTCCGAGACGGCCGGGATGTGGGCAGGGGGTTCCATCCATGAAATCGCGCAAGTCGTCGCCGCTGGAGGCATCATCGGTGGCGGAGCGCTCACGGTCGCGGTCATCGTCAAACTCGCCCGAGTGCTGCTGCTCGCCCCTGTCGTGGCCATCCTTAGCATCCGGCAGCGCCGTCTCAGCCGTACGGCAGGCGAACCCAGTCAACAGAGGTCGAGTTCGAAGCTGCCGCCCATCGTCCCGCTGTTCATCATCGGGTTCATCGCCATGGTGCTCCTGCGTTCCTTTATCCCTCTGCCGGACTTCGTGCTGACGACCGGCGGGCTGCTGCAGACAGGGTTGCTGGCTGCAGCGATGTTCGGACTCGGCTGCGGCGTCAAGATTCGGAACCTCATCAAGGTGGGCCTCAAGCCCTTCGCCCTGGCCGCGCTCTCCACCCTCCTCGTCGCCACCATCGCCTATTGCGGAGTCACCCTCGCCGGCTGAACATGGCTGGCACCAGGGCGTCACTACGCGCCGCAAACGATCGTTTTTGGCGTTACTGGCCCGGTGGCTCCTTATGAGGCGCCGCAAACGATCTCCGGAATCCCCTTTCGGCAGGGAACTTCGGCGCACCACGTCAAAAGGCCTTGTGTCGGTGATCGCTCAGACAGAACTAGCTGACAGCTGGAGGTGTGGGTGGCGTTCAGTTTGCGTCTGCGCTGCTGGGCTGATGTTCCACCGCTGGCGCGCGTCCTTCTTGGTACACGGAGGGTTCCGGTTCGGGGTGTCGTCGCCCCTGGACGATGAATAGGACGATGCCGAGGGCGACGACGACGAAGGATGCCCAGACGTTCGCGGGGATGCCGATGAGGGCGTCGCTGGTGGGGTCGATTCTGATGGCCTCGAGCCAGCTGCGTCCGAGGCCGTACCAGATGAGGTAGAGGGCGAAGGTGCGTCCCCACCGGAATCGGTATTTGCGCTCGAGGAGGAGGATGATCGCGACGCCGATCAAGTTCCAGATGATCTCGTACAGGAACAGCGGGTGGAACAGTGTTCCGTCCGGGAGGCCGTCCGGGAACATGGTGTCTGTCGGCAGGATCTCGAGCCCCCAGGGAAGGGTGGTGGGGAGCCCGAAGAGTTCGTGGTTGAAGTAGTTGCCGATCCGACCCATGGACTGCGCGATGAGCATCGCGGGCGCGAGAGCGTCGGCGAAGGACCAAAGCCGGATGCCGGTTCGTCGGCAGCCGATGTACGCGCCGACAGCGCCGCCCAGGAGGGACCCGTAGAGGGCGTTGCCGCCGTCCCAGATGGCGAAGATGTTTCCGAGGTTCGCGCCGGGATAGAAGTAGTCTCCGACGTGGGTGAACACGTGGTAGAACCGGGCTCCGATGATGCCGATCGGGACCGCCCAGATGACGATGTCGATAACCACGCCGTCCTCCGCGCCGCGTGCTGACAGGCGTCGTTGGGTGATGATGACGGCGGCGATGATCCCGGCGATGATGCACAGCGCGTAAGTGTGGATCGTCAGGGGCCCGAGAGTGAACTGTGCCCAGGATGAAGGCGGGCTGGGAAGACTGGTTGGAAGCACTGCGTACCGCTCCTCATCTGGCATCGGTTCGAATGCCCTCATACATCATCGTCTAGGTCCAGGCTCGCCGGGACCGCACCTACCGGAAGGGTTCTCCTCTTACGTGGTCGTGGCTGACTCAGTGACCGGCGCCGAGGTTGCCGGCGAGGCGGCCGTGGAAGGCTGCTGCGGTGTCGTTGAGTCCTTCGATGGTGACGTTCGTTCCGTGGTTTTCGTACTTGGTGACGATCGCGTCGAGGGCTGCAACGGTGGATGCATCCCAGACGTGGGACCGGCTCATGTCGATGACCACCGTGTCGGGGTCGTCGGCGTACTCGAACTGGGTGGTGAGGTCGTTGCTGGACGCGAAGAACAGCTCTCCATCGACGGCGTAATGCGCTGTGGCGCCGTTGTCGCTGAGGGTGCGGGTGACACTGACGAAGTGGGCGACCCGTCGAGCGAACATGATCATCGCGGCGATGACCCCGAGGATGACGCCGACGGCGAGGTTGTGCGTCCAGACGGTCGCGATGACGGTGATGAGCATGACGGCGGTCTCGCTCTTCGGCATGCGCTTGAGAGTGCTCAGGCGGATGCTGTGCCAGTCAAAGGTCGCGATCGAGACGAGGATCATCACGGCGACGAGGGCTGCCATGGGGATGATCGACACCACGTCACCGAGCGCGAGCACGAGGACCAGCAGGAAGACACCGGCAAGGAAGGTCGAGATCCTGGTGCGGGCGCCAGAGGCTTTGACGTTGATCATCGTCTGGCCGATCATCGCGCAGCCTCCCATGCCACCGAACGCGCCGGACAGGACGTTCGCGGCGCCCTGGCCGAGTGCCTCGCGGGTCTTGCGGGAGTGGGTATCGGTGATGTCGTCGACGAGCTTCGCGGTCATCAGCGACTCGAGCAGGCCGACCACGGCCATCGCCAGCGCGTAGGGGGCGATGATCTGCAGCGTCTCGAAGGTGAGCGGCACATTCGGAATGAACAGCTCCGGCAGGCTCTCGGGGAGTTCTCCCTGGTCGCCCACGTTCGGCACGTTCCAGGCGAAAACGACGACTGCCGCGGTGAGCAGCACGATCGCGACGAGTGGCGCCGGGATGACCTTCGTGATCCGCGGCATCAGATACATCACCAGCAGGCCGACCGCGACGAGCGGGTAGACCAACCAGGGAACGCCGATGAGCTGCGGGAACTGCGAAGTGAAGATCAAGATCGCCAGGGCGTTCACGAAGCCAACCATCACCGAGCGCGGAATGAACCGCATGAGCTTGGCGACACCGAGCAATGCGAGGACGATCTGGATGAGTCCGCCGAGCAGGACCGTGGCGATGAAGTAGTCCATGCCGTACTCACGAGCGACGGGTGCGATGACGAGCGCGATCGCTCCGGTGGCCGCGGTGATCATGGCAGGCCGTCCTCCGAGGAACGCGATCGCGACGGCCATGATGAAGGACGAGAACAGCCCGACCCGGGGGTCGACGCCGGCGATGATCGAGAACGCGATCGCCTCCGGGATCAGGGCAAGTGCGACGACGAGGCCAGCGAGGACTTCGCGGGTGAGCAGTCGCGGGCTGCGCAGAGCCTGCATGACGGTGGGTTCGATGCGGTAACGCGACGCGGAGTCGCGGGTGGGGGTGACGGCAGTCATGTGCCCTCCGGGTGTTGGGCTCTCTCGTGAGAGCGCGGGAAACGAACGGGAGCGCAGCGGCGCGCAGGCGTCGGTCAGGCCGACACGGGAAGATATAGGGAGCGGGCGCGAGAGCCGCGCCGATCTAGACTCTAACGTAACGTGAGTGTTGTGGGGAAAGCAATGGAAGACGAACACGTGACCGTCGAGACGATGCGGATCGGCGAGGTCGCCGAGCGCACGGCGCTCTCATTCCGCTCGCTTCGACACTGGGACGACGTGGGGCTCGTGCAGCCGTCCGCGCGCACGGAGGGCGGGTTCCGGCTCTACACCGAGAAAGACGTCGAACGCATCCTCATCATCCGCAGAATGAAGCCGCTGGGATACACCCTCGATGAGATGCGCGAACTTCTCGACGTCGTCGACGCCCTCACCGTCGAACCCACGGACGCTGCGTTGCGCGCTCGCCTTGACGACATCCGCGAGAGCGCCGATCTGCGCCGGCAGAAGCTCACTGAACAGCTCGCCATGGCCGATGAGTTCGTTCAGCTGCTCGGCCAGCTGTAGCAACGACTAGCACCCTGCACTCAGGCTGATGTCGATCGAACGGAACGGGGCTCATGCCTGACTGGCTCGTAGGCGTGGCCGGCGTCATCGGCGGCCTGGTGCTTCTGTGGGTGGCCCTCGTGGTGTTCCTGTTGGTCCAGCAGCGCCGTGCCGGCAACGATGTCGACTGGCGCGACATCGCTCGACTCGCCCCCGATATCGTGCGGCTCATCAAGCGCCTCGCCACCGATACCCGCGTGCCGCGCGGCACCCGCGCGTGGCTGGTCGCATTGATGATCTATCTCGTGCTTCCGATCGACCTCATCCCGGGTTTCATCCCCGTGATCGGGTACGCCGACGACGCGATCATCGTCGCCGTGGCACTCCGGTACGCCGTGCGGCACGCAGGACTCGTCGCGATCGAGAGGAACTGGCCGGGTACGCCGGCAGGGCTGCGCAGCGTCCTTGTGCTTGTCGGTCTCGCAGACGCGTGAGCGAGGGGGCCGCAGCAGCCCGTTCGGCCGCAGAGCTGGTGACTCGAATCGGGAGGCTACGGACATTCGACAGCGGATCTTCCCCGGCCGCGTCTAGAGGCTTTTCGTGGCATGAGGGCGAACCGCCCCAGTGGTGTCGACAGCTCGAGCTTGAAGGATGACGCTGATCAGGGCGACGACGGCCACCAGAGTCAGGGCGACTGCTGCGCCGGTGAGGTTCACCGCTCCCAGCCACCCCGCGATCGGGTAGGTGAGCAGGAAGCAGGCGTGGGAGAGCGCGAACTGTGCCGTATAGACGAGGTTTCGGTTTGCGGGCGTCGATGCGTCGGCGAGCAGCCGCGACGACGGCGTATTCACGAGCGACGTCCCCATGCCCAACAGCACCCAGACGCCGAGCAGCGGGATCCACCCGGCTCCGGTGTTCGTCGCGATCATCGTCACCGTGACGGCTGCGACGAGGCCGATCATGATCACCGTGGCTCCGACGACCATGGTGCGGATCACGCCGATCTTGTCGACTACCCAGGGGATGTTCACCGCGACGATGAGCGAGCCGACGCCGTAACAAGCCAGCGCGAGTGCGAGCGCGGCATCACCCAGATGGAAGACGCCGCGGGCATAGACAACGGAGTTCACGAGGACGATCGCCGTGCCGGCCGCGACCAAGATGTTCGTGAGCATCAGGAAGCGCAGGGTCGGCGAGCGAACGAAGACTTTCGCACCCAGGGGTGGCGCTGCCAGAACGTCATCGTCGGCCCCTCCGCAGTCGGGGCGGGTAGCCGCGACAGCAGCACGAGAATTGCTGAGCACGCGAACCCCACGGAGGTCCCTACGAACAAGTTGTTGTAACTGATCACTACGAGCAGCGCCGCAGCGATCGTGGGACTCAGGAGCGCCTCCAGGTCGTACGCCAGACGAGACAGGGACAGCGCGCGGGTGTAGTCCGCCGCCTCGGGCAACACCGCAGGGATCAGCGATTGAAACGCGGGGGTGAACGTCGCCGACGCGGATTGCAGAACGAACACCAGCACGTAGATCTGCCAGGCCTCGGTCACGAACGGAAGCAGCAGCGCGATCGCCAGACGCACGACGTCCGCGGTGATCAGCACTGCTTTCTTCGGCAGCCGATCGACGACCGCCGCGATCAAGGGAGCGACACCGACGTAGGCGACCATCTTGATCGTCAAGGCTGTACCGAGCACCGAGCCAGCGGCGTCGCCGGCGATATCGAACGCGAGCAACCCCAACGCGACGGTGAGAAGACCCGTGCCCAATAGCGCGATCACCTGCGCGGAGAACAACTTCGCGTAGGTGGGGTTGCGGAGAACCCGCAGCATCAGCGGGTGTCCTCCGGCGCGGGGTGCTCGCCGCGATGATGGGCCGGATCATTGCTCAACGAGTGCTGTGCCTGGAAGATCGCGTCAGCCACCAACTGCCTGGCATGTTCGTTCGCGAGCCGGTAGAACACCTTCGTGCCCTCCTGACGGGCCAACACAATCCGAGCCAGGCGCAGCTTCGCAAGATGCTGAGAGACAGCAGCGGGTGACTTGTCAACAATGTCCGCGAGATGGTTGACCGAGAGCTCCGCATCGCGCAACGCGAGGATGATCCGCACGCGACTGGCATCAGCAAGCATCGAGAACACCTCGACCGCGAGCTCGACGTACTCACTCTCCGACGACAGCGAACACTTCGTATCTGCATTCATACGCAGATTATTGCATACAGGCGACGGGGCGGGCGATGCGCAGGCGTGCCGAGAGCGCAGTCCTCAACGGTTCGCTTTTCCGGGTGAAGCGAGCTGCGAGGCAATTCTTGCGTGAGCAGCGCTGGGCGGCGCATGCAGCGAGGCTTGGGGCGCTACTCGGAAAGGAGTATGAGTTGTTCATGACTTCTCCCGCTCGGTTGTTGCTAGCTCGTCATGGTCGTACTGCGTTGAACGCCGAGGGACGGTTGCGGGGACTTGCCGATCCCCCGCTGGATGAGGTGGGTGTCCGTGAGGCGGAAGGCCTGGCGGATGCGCTCGCGCCAGCCCGCTTCTTCGTGGTGTTGTCGAGCCCATTGGTGCGCGCGGTAACCACGGCGCAGCACATTGCGCTGGCTGCTGGCGTCCCACATCGGATCGACGAGCGGCTCAACGATCGTGACTACGGCCCGTGGACCGGGCACCTGAAGGTGGACGTTGTCGAGGAGTGGGGGAGCGTCGACGCAGCGCCGGGAGTGGAGTCATCCGAAGCCGTCTTATCGCGGGTCCTGCCGGTGCTGCAGGAGTTGTGGACGTCTTCGAGCAGTGCCGTCATCGTCACTCACGACGCGATCATTCGACCCGTGATCGATCATCTTGATCGGGGGCGGCAATTGTCGGTGCCGACCGCGTCATGGTGCGTCATGGTGGCGGGGACATCGGGCTGGGAAGTCGTCGACGTGGATCAGGTCGCACCTAGACGGGAGCGCTAGTTCATTCGCGCCATCGTGTGGTCGGATGCTGATGACAATCGTGCGTAGCGGTGCTATCGTGGCGAGAACGCGAGAGCGTTTCGGCGGTGGGGCTCGCCGACCCAAACCTCGGATATCCCGACAACAGTCCCTATCTCAGCACTTTTACGTGCGCGGAGATAGGAGACCCTCGTGGACCAGGCCGGCGCTTCAGCCCCCGTTCTCGTCATCGGCGTGATTCCGATGCAGGCTCCGGCCGTCATCGATGCCGCGATCAGCGTTGCTCTTGCGCTTCGTGCCCGTGTTGTGTGTGCGCATGTCGACACGACCCGTTTCGTCGTGGACGAACACCCCGACGGGTCCACCACATCAAGGCCGGTTGATTCGGACGCGTACGATGACGATCCCTCTCCGTTTCCCTACACGCTCGCAGAGCACCTGAGAGATCGGTTCGCACGTGCCGGTGTGGAATGGGACAGGTGTGAGCTGGCGGGCAATCCGGCGACCGCTCTCTCCCATCTCGCAGAGCGCGAGAGCGCGATGATGATCGTGGTCGGGACTCGCCGTCCCGGGATCCGTGGGGCGATGGCAGAGTTCTTCGACGGATCGGTGGCGGCGCATCTCGCTCACCAGCAGCACCGCCCGGTCCTTGTGGTACCGCAGGCCCCGGTGCGTGATGGCGCGCTGCCGTGGGAGTCGACATGAGCGGGACAATCGTGTTGCTGCGTCATGGAGAGAGCACTGCCAACGCCGCGGAGACTTTCACAGGCGTCTCGGATGCTCCCCTGACGGCGAGGGGGCGTCGCGAGGCTGCACAGGCGGCCCGCTTGCTGCGCGCAACGGGGATGACCGTCGGCGCAACGTTCGCCTCTGAGCTGACCCGCGCCACAGACACCGCCGCGATCCTCGCTCAGGAGGGTGTGGGGCCGGATGTTGCGTTGCGGGACTGGCAACTCAATGAGCGCAACTACGGCGCTCTGACGGGGCGAAGCAAAACGGAGATCCTCGCCGAGCATGGCCCAGCCCTGTTTCGCGAGTGGCGGAGGTCTGTTCACGCGGCTCCACCACCATTGACCGCCCGACAGATCGAGATCCTGCGCCGGAAGGAGCCGTTCCGCCACCTTCCCGCTGCGGCCCTCACGGCCACCGAGTCCCTCTTTGACGTGATCGCCCGTGTTCGGCAGTTCCACGGGGAACGAGCACGACCGCGACTGCAGGTGGGTGTGAACGTGCTGGTCGTCGCCCATGGGAACTCGTTGCGCGCCTACTGCGCGGTTCTCGATGACCTCACCGAACCAGAACTCGAGGACCTGAACCTCCCTACCGGCCAGCCCCTCGTCTACCGGCTGACCGCTGACGGCGCCCCACGGGTGCGCGGCGGCGAATACCTCGATCCGATCACCGCACGGCAGGCAGCCGCCACCGTGGCCCGACAAGGAGGAACGTGACATGAACGACTACACCGGTGCCCACCCGCACACGCTTGCCGGCGGCGGGGACTACATCACTCACCACGGCGATCGGCCCGTAGGGTTCGAGATGGTCGCCGCTTCTCAGATTCTGGATTCCCGCGGATACCCGACGGTCCAGGTCACCCTGACGTTGACCGATGGGGACACTGTCGAAGCATCAGCCCCGGCGGGCGCTTCCACGGGGGAGCATGAGGCGGTCGAGGTGCGGGACGGCGGCCATGCGTTCTCGGGGCGTGGAGTGCGTCGAGCCGTCGCGAACGTCGACGAGGAGATCGCGCCCTTGCTCACCGCCCACGGGTGGACCTCCCTGCGCGACCTGGACGCGGCCCTGCGTCAGCTGGACGGCACTGGCTCGCTATCGAGGCTCGGAGCGAACGCGGTGATCGCCGTGTCGATGGCGGCTACCCGCGCGTTCGCACATGCTGCAAGCGTTCCGCTGCACCGCTACCTCAGCCACCTTTCCGGCGCGGAAGAGCGGCTCCCCGTGCCACACTTCAACGTGATCAACGGCGGCGCTCATGCTCCCGGCGGTCTACCGTTCCAGGAGTTCATGATCGCCCCGGTGGGTGCCGCGAACGAGGAGCATGCCCTGCAGATGGGGGCGGAGATCTATCACGCCCTCGCGGGACTCGTGCGTAGTCGTTTCGGAATGGCCGGGTTGGGTGACGAGGGCGGATTCGCGCCGCCCATCGACGATCCTGAACAGGCCCTCGACCTGCTGATGGATGCGATCGCCGCCGCCGGATACACGCCCGGGCTCGACCAGGTCGCGATCGCGATGGACCCGGCGGCGAACGGTTTCGCGGTGGACGGCGCCTACCGCATCGGCTCCCGCACAATGAACAGTGAACAACTCGGCGACTACTACACAGGACTCGTCAACACGTACCCCATCCGCAGCATCGAAGACGGATTCGCAGAAAACGATCACCCCGGCTGGGCCCTACTGTTCGAGCGCCTCGCAGACAGGATCCAGCTCGTCGGCGACGACCTGTACGTCACCGACCCGGCCCGCATCCGCGACGGTGCAGAGCACCACTACTCGAATGCTGCGCTGATCAAACCCAATCAGATCGGCACCGTCACCGACACACTCGCCGCGATCAGTGCCGCCCGAGAAGCCGCCATGGCCTGCATGGTGTCCCACCGCTCCGGTGAGACCCTCGACACCTTCATCGCCGACCTGGCCGTCGGTACCGGGGTCGGCCAGATCAAATCCGGTGCCCCCGCTCGCGGCGAGAGACTCGCAAAGTACAATCGCCTCGCTCAGATCGAGGCCTCCAACGCCCATCTGTCGTTCGGACTGCGATGACCGCCGGTGCACAGACGCCAGATACGTCTCCGTTGCCGCTGGACAGCGACATCGAGGTCGACGACGCACGCACACCCGCGCCCCGCCCGGTCCATCTCCACTGGCGCTATCTTGGGCTCGTCGCGCTCGGCGGAATGATCGGCACCGGATTGCGCGAGGCGCTCAGCCTCGCGATCCCTCCCGTGGCAGGCATCCCCTTCACCACAGCAGCGATCAACATCGTCGGTGCGTTTGTGCTCGGGTTCCTCCTCGAGACGCTCGCGCACCGCGGCGAAGATGCCGGCCGTCGACGAGTTCTCCGGTTGTTCGCAGGCACCGGGATACTCGGTGGATTCACCACCTATAGTGCGCTTGCCACCGACACAGTCCTCCTCCTCCAAGACACCCCCGCTGTCGGGCTCGCCTACGCGGTCGGCACCTTACTGATCGGCGGTGCAGCGACCGCAGGCGGGATCATCAGCGCGGGAGCGATCCGACGAAAGGGCGCACGATGACGCCCTGGCTGTTCCTCGCCATCGCCGCATCGGGCGGCATCGGCGCGGCACTGAGATTCCTCATCGACGGGCTCATCCGCACCCGCACCATCGGCTCGTACCCGTTCGGCACAATGTTGACCAACGTGACCGGATCCTTCTTTCTCGGTCTGGTGACCGGATTGGCCGCAACCGCAGCCCTTCCCGAGGACCTGCGGTTGCTGGTAGGGACCGGTCTCCTCGGCGGATACACCACCTTCAGCACAGCGAGCTTCGAAACCATCCGCCTCGCCCAGGACAAACGCACCATCGCGGCCGCGACCAACGGGATTGGCACACTCGTCCTCACCGTCGGCGCGGCCGCCGTCGGATACACACTCGGCGCGGTTCTGTGAGAGATCAAGCCAACTCCTACATCGACCATTCGCGGATCGCTTGGTTGCTTCGCTTGGTTGCCCGACATCCGATCACCGTGTTCATCTGGTACCGCATCGCGCTCGGATTTTTCGTCGCCGCACCTCCGGCAACCGGCGTTCTCTCTCTAACGTGACCCATGTCGCTCCTTACAACCGGGCTCACCGTGCTGCTGCTCACCGCCGTGACATTCGTGATCGTCGGACGGTTGAATATCCCGCAACCCTGGTTGCAGCCGTGGGCGATCGTCCGCGCCTGCGTGCAGCTCGGCATCCTCAGCCTTCTGCTCAACGTCATCATCACCGAGCCATTGTGGGTGGGGGTGTTCCTTGTTGTCATGGCCGGTGCCGCTACCGGTGTGGTAGCGGGTCGGCTCCGCGTCGGATGGCGGCGCATCCCCGCCATCGCCTTGACGATCACCGTCGCCGCCTTGGTCCCAATCGCGATCATTTTCTCTACCACTGCCGTCGATTTCACGACCCGGTACGCCCTGGCCCTTACTGGCATCGTGATCGGAAACACGATGACAGTCACGACTTTGATGGGGCGGAACGTGCAGCATGCGCTGGTCACGGATCACGACGAAATCGAGGGATGGCTCGCATTGGGCGCGACACCCCGCCGGGCCACGCACCACTCCATCAGAACCGCAGCAGCAACGGCGCTCATCCCCTCGACCGATCAGGCTCGAACCACTGGGATAGTCACTCTTCCCGGCGCATTCGTCGGAGCCGTTTTTGCTGGCGCCTCCCCACTGGACGCTGCACAGTTTCAACTTCTCGTACTCGCCGCCATCCTCACCGCAGCCGCGATCGCCGCCACTCTAGTCACAGCATTCTTTGGTGCGCCCACCCAACTCCCGTCCATTCGCGGCTGACATCGACCGCTCCTCGCTGCGAACGGAAGAGACGCCGAGTCGGCGCTATACGGTGAATACGAACACCACGATTGGATCCATACATGCCTCACACCAATGAACCTGATGAGGGGGTCCCCGGGGAGCTGACGCAAGATAGTCAGAGCCTTCCCCGGCGTAGTACGCCGCTGTGGAGTCGCCTCACGCAGGGTGCGCATGCGCTTAGCGAACGGCTCGGCCCCAACGGGGCGCTGATCCTGATCCTGGCGTTCGGGCTGGTTCTCGTTGTCGCTCTAAGCTTCGCCGCCGCGCAGGTGTACGACAACATCGTCGACGCCGATGGAGTCGCGGGGATCGACCGGCCCCTGCTCGATTTCGCGATGACACTCCGATCACCCTGGCTCGACATCATCCTCACCGGCTACACCGAGATCGCCGGCCCGCTTGGCATGCCCATCATTGCCATCGCTGCAGCCCTAGTCCTTGGTCTTCGTCGCCGATCCTGGACCCCGGTCATTCTGATCGTCGCTGCCGGTAGCGGGTCACTTCTGATGACGGTTGTCGGGAAGAACTTGTTCGGGCGGGATCGACCACCGCTCTCGGATGCTGTTCCACCCTATGAATATTCCGCATCCTTCCCGAGTGGGCACACTCTGAACGCAGTCGCTGTCGTGGGGGTGATCGCTTATCTGATCATCCTGCGGCAAACGAAACACCAAGCCGTAATCATCGGCGCTGCCGCGCTGTTCGCCCTCACCACAGGCCTCGATCGGATCTACCTCGGGCACCACTGGGCAACCGACGTCCTCGGAGCATGGGCGCTCGGTGCTGCCTGGCTCGCTTTGGTCATCACCGCGCACCAGCTGTACCTCACGGTCCGTCGACGCCGCGAGGCTCACGCACCCGACACACCCCTCAGCAGATAAGTCCCGACCCAACCGCCGGGATCGTCAACAGGGGCGAAGCTGAATCCCGTCTGCCGCTGCGGTGACTCTCAAACGACCGTTCATGAGTCATCCGGAATTTTGGTCGGCCAGTTCGGCGAGTCGTGTCTCACGACCCGTGTCAGCAATCTATGTAAAACAAGCGGCGTTCACGTTACACTGAGGCATGGCCACGATCGGTTACGCCCGAGTCTCAACCCGAGACCAGAATCCCGACGGCCAAACGGATGCGCTCAATGCGGCGGGCTGCGACAAGATTTTCGTCGAGCACGCATCCGGCACCCTGGCGAAACGGCCGGCACTGACGGAAGCCCTCGGATATCTGCGCGAGGGAGACTCGCTCGTCGTGACGAAACTTGACCGGCTCGGCCGGTCGGTGAGAAACCTCAAACAGGTCGCGGACGAATTGCAACAGCGCGGGGTCGGTTTGAAGGCACTCTCGCAGGGCATCGACACGACGACGCCGGGAGGTCGCCTGTTCTTCCACATGCTCGCTGCGATCGCGGAGTTCGAACACGACCTCATCGTCGAACGCACCCACGACGGCCTCGCGGCCGCCCGCGCCCGGGGCCGAAAGGGCGGCCCGAAGTTCAAGATGACGCCAACGAAGATCCGGCAGGCCCGGGCGATGTACGACGAGGGCGGCCACACCGTCCAAGAGATTGCCGACACGTTCGGAGTGTCCCGGCCCACGATCTACCGGCACCTGGCCGAGCACGTCGAGCGGGCCTAACGAGGAATCATGGCGCACCTCAGCGACCGGCAGAAAGCCGAGCTTGTGCGCCAACACCAGGACGGGGTGCCCTGGACGCTGCTCGCGGCGCACTCCGGTGTCGCGGTGCGGACCTTGCAACGATGGGCCGCTCGGATGGAAACGGGACAGCTCTCACGGGCACCTCGCAGCGATAAGGGTTCGAGGCGCATCGACGCCGAGCTGGTGAAGGCGATTGAGGCGCTTGCTGTGCGGCGACCCGCGCCGACGATCGCGTATATCCACCGCCGCATCGGTGATATCACCAGGGGCCGAGGACTATCCGTCCCGGGGTACACCACGGTCCGCGAAATCGTGCACGCGCTCGACCCGGGCCTGACTGCTCTCGCGGACGGCGGGGACGCGGCCTATCGAGACAAGTTCGAGCTGGTCTACCGCCGCACAACCTCTGCGCCGAATGAACAGTGGCAGATGGACCACACTCTGCTCGATGTGATGATTCTCGATGACCGGCAGCAGGCCGTCCGCCCCTGGCTCACGATCGTGCTCGACGACTACTCACGAGCGATCGCGGGCTACGCGGTCAGCGTCTCAGCACCCACGGCCGAGCATTCCGCATTGGCGTTCCACCAGGCCATTACTCGGAAACGAAACCCGAAGTGGGTGGTGTCGGGCCTCCCGGACATCCTCTACAGCGATCACGGGTCCGACTTCACCTCGACCAGGATCGAACACGTGTGCCTCGACGTGCACGTGCGCTTGATTCATTCACGGATCGGCGTCCCGCAGGGACGCGGCAAGATCGAACGGTTCTACCGAACGATCACGACCGAGCTGCTGCCGCACCTACCCGGCTTCATCCCGCACGGCACCGGTGGATCGCCCATCACCGAACCCAGGTTGACCTTGCACCAGCTCGACGACGTTCTCGAGCGATTCATCGTCGACGAATACAACGAACGCATCCACTCATCGACGGGCGCTGCCCCGCACGAGCGATGGCGCAGCGACAGTTTCATCCCTCGAACACCCGCCCGCCCGGAAGACATCAATCTGCTTCTACTCACCGCAGCGACAACCCGCCGTGTGCAACGCGACGGGATCCGTTTCGCATCCACCCGATACATCTCACCAGTCCTCGCCGCATACGTCGGCGAAGACGTCACGGTGCGATACGACCCCCGCGACCTCGGAGAGATACGAATCTTCCACGACAACGCATTCCTCTGCCGCGCAATTGCCCCCGAGCGCTCCTCGGAAACCGTCTCTTTTGCTGATCTGCAAACCGCGAGGAACGCGCGGCGTCGCGCCCTGAAGCAGCAACTCCGCGAGCTCACCGCTCATGCGGGTTCCCTTCCCGAAGACACGCGCCACCAACCCTTGATCGCAACGATGCTCGACAGCACACCTGACCATCTCGCGACACCTCCCACGCGACACGGATTAAGGACCTACGCCAGTGACTGATCCAGACGCTAAGCCCCAGTCTCTTCTCTTCACGCCTGACGATGACGGACGCCGATTCCTCAACGGTCATTTCGACGAGTTCACCGATGCACCCCCGCCCCGCGCAGATACCTTGCCCACATTCGTGACCACACGTGAGCACCGACGCTTCGCCGAGTTCGCAGACACCGTCCGATCCCACCGCTACATCGGACTCTGCTACGGACCACCCGGCGTCGGCAAGACACGCTCCGCACGCAACTACGCCGGCACCGACGAATGGGAGCAGTGGTACCCGCTCTCCCGCAGCAAAGGCGCACTGCCACCCGTGCCCGAAGCGGTACAACGAAGCCGCACGGCGTTCTTCACACCCACCGTCGCCGCGTCCATCAAACAGATTGATCAAGGCCTGCCCCGGGCATGCCAGCACATCTCCTGGGCCATCGACTACGCCCAGCACGGGCACGTTGATCCTTTCGTGCACGCCGAGTCCCAACACAGCGGGAACACCGAACTGCTCATCATCGACGAAGCCGACCGACTCAAAACCGCCGGCCTCGAACAAGTCCGCGACTTCTACGACCGCCACCGGATGGGCGTCATCCTCATCGGCATGCCCGGCATCGAAAAACGGCTCGCCCGCTACCCCCAGCTATACAGCCGCATCGGGTTCGCTCACGAGTACCGGGCGCTACGCAGTGACGAGCTCACGGCCGTCGTCGCGCAGCGCCTCCCGGACCCCGACCCAGACGACTCCGGTCTCGCACACACCGCAGCTCTCGCCGCAATAGTCCGGGCCACCAACGGAAACTTCCGCCTCGCCGACAGGCTCGTCACCCAGATCAACCGCATACTCGACATCAATAGGCAGACGCACCTCATCCCTGAGGCCGTCGACGCTGCCCAAGAAGCGCTCCTCATCGGACGATAAGCGACGCGGTAAACACGACATTTTCTGGCGCAAGTCACAACTTCCCCAGCACCACCACGGGTGCCCGGCCGCAAACGATCGTTTTCGGTGGTAGCCCGGGCACGACATCAACAGCGAAGTCGAGGATGATTGAGTCGTGGAGATTGAGCTGCTTTATATCGCCGGTTGCCCCAGCTGGGTTGAGGCTGGCCGTCGTGTTTCTGAGGCGCTACGAGAAACAGGCCACGACGAATCGGAGGTTCACTACCGACTCATCCGGACGGAGGAGGACGCGGGCGCAGTCTCGTTCGCGGGCTCCCCCACGATCACCCTGGATGGCAACGATCTCTTTCCGGGGTCGGGGCGAAGCAATGACCTCGCCTGCCGTATTTACAGCACCCCTGCTGGGCTGGCCGGGATGCCAACGGTTGAACAGATTCGAGAGGCGCTCTCCGCTCATGGCGACTGACGAGGACGTTGCGTGCACGTGCTGCGGGCGACATCTGCCACGCAAGAAGCTGCACGCACTCGGAGACGATCGCGCTTTCATCTGTCGACGATGCGGCTGGTGGGTGGCTCTGCGCCTACATCGCGACCGCCCGCCTGCCTAAGCGTGAACTCACTCAACGGCTGCCCACGGCGATCGCGCCGATGTAGAGGGCGAGTTGATGGGTGTCCCACCACCGCACAACGGATCTCACTCGGTGCTCTCATCCCCGGCGCGGATCATGAAAACTGCTCCGGTGATCGCTGCGGCGAAGATTACGATGTCGGCGATGTTGCCGATGAACCAGTTTCCGTAGGCGAGGAAGTCCACGACGTGACCACGGGCGAATCCGGGGTCCCGGAAAAGGCGGTCGCCTGCGTGTGAGGCGGAAGCGCCGCCGAGCGCGCCGATGACGATCGCCCATCTCACGCGTTGCACTCGGAACGCGAACACGATCGCTGTGACCGTGGCGGCGACAGCGAGCAGCGCGAACACCCAGGTGAAGCCTTCCCCGAAGGAGAATGCCGCTCCGGGGTTATAGGCGAGCTGCAAACCCAGCAGGTCACCGATCAGCGGGATGCGCTCACGGTCGGTGAGGGTCGCTTCGGCCCACACCTTGGTTCCCTGATCGATCAGCACGACGACCACGGCGATCAAGAGCGCTCCACCAGTGAGCTGCCGCCGCCGGGTCGACGACAGCTTGCGCGCAGCGGGCGGATGAGCCTCTGACTGGGAGGAGGTCATGCGAGCACCTCGATCAGACGGACGATGACCCCAGATTCGATCAGGATGAACAGGCCCAGGCCGATGAACACGGCCGGTACGAGCCAGTGCTCGACGCGCTCCAGCCCCTCGGTAACAGCCTTGTTGGTGCCGATCAGCCGGCCGGCCGCGCACCAGACCGCGACGAGGATCAGGAATACGACGATCATGATCGCGACGTCGCTGGGGGCGCTGGTGCGGAAGATCGGCGTGTAGAGGGAGATGTTGTCGGCCCCGTTGGCGATCGTGATCCCTGCGACGCCCCATAGTCCGACCGCGGTGATCTTGGAGTCGTCATCATCGTCATCGCTGTTACGGCGCAGGCCGCGAATGAGCGTCCAGATGCCGATGCCGAGCGGGATCAGACCCAGGAAACCGACCCATTCGTCCGGAACGATGGTGAGACCGAGAGCGGCGATCACGCTGATCACGACGAGGGTGATGAACCCGAGATACTGGCCCGCGACGATCTGCCACGGCCGGGGCTTCCCTCGACTGGAAGCCAGGAACAGCACGGTGAGCACGACAATGTCGTCGATGTTGGTTGCCGCGAACAGGCCGATCGCTGAACCGATAGTTGCGAGCATCAGCTTTCCAGTCGTGGCGTGCGGGTGCGTGCGGCGCGCAGACCGTTGAGGATCACGATGACCTCCGCGACCTCGTGGACCAGGACGACGGCCGCGAGCCCCAGGACGCCGAAGAGCGCGAGCGGGAGCAGTGCAGTGATGATCAGCAGCGACAGGATGATGTTCTGGTTGATGATCCGTCGACCGCGGCGGGCGTGATCGAACGCTCGCGGGATGAGGCGCAGATCATGGCCGGTGAAGGCCACGTCGGCGGATTCGATTGCCGCGTCGGAGCCGGTGGCGCCCATCGCGATACCGATGTCTGCGCCAGCGAGGGCCGGTGCGTCGTTGATTCCGTCGCCGATCATCGCGACCGGCCCCGCCTTTGACAGCTCGCCGATCGCGGTTGCCTTATCCTCGGGACGCAGTTCCGCGCGCACGTTGCTGATCCCGGCCTGCGCGGCCAGTGCACGAGCGGTGCGGGCGTTGTCTCCGGTGAGCATCGTCACGCCGACGCCTTGGTTGGTGAGCGTCCGGACTACCTCGGGGACTTCAGGGCGCAGTTCGTCGCGGACGCCGATCGCGGCGACGGGGGTTCCATCGCGGTGGACGATCACGACGGTCATGCCCTGCTCCTCCAACTCCGCGACCTGCTTCCCGAGGTCGCCCGCGTCCAGCCAGCGAGGACTGCCGACGGTGATTCTCGATCCGCCGACAGTGCCGTCGATGCCGTGCCCGGCCTGCTCGGTCACATCTGCAGCTGCCGGTGTGCCCGGGGCCGCGGCGGTGATCGCAGAGGCAAGGGGATGCGTGCTGTGCTGCTCCAGTGCGGCCGCCCAGGCCAGCGCCTGTGTCTCGGTCACGCCGTTCGCAGTGAGCACCGCGGTGACCGCAGGTTCGTTGCGGGTGAGGGTGCCGGTCTTGTCGACCGCGACGTGGCGGACCGTGCCGAAGCGCTCGAAGACGGCGCCGGACTTGATGATCACGCCGAACTTGCTTGCTGCGCCGATCGCGGCGACGACCGTCAGCGGCACCGAGATCGCCAGCGCACACGGAGAAGCGGCGACCAGCACGACAAGCGCGCGGGTGATCCACACCTCTGGATCGCCCAGCAGCGACCCGATGATCGCGACGAGCGCTGCGAGGATCAGAACGCCGGGTACGAGCGGGCGGGCGATCCTGTCCGCGAGACGTGCACGCTCGCCCTTCTCGGTCTGCGCCTTCTCGACCAGCTCCACGATCGTGGTGAGCGAGTTGTCGGTGCCCGCAGCGGTCGTTTCGACCTCCAGCGCGCCGGCGCTGTTGATCGCACCGGCCGACACCGCATCGCCGGGCTCGACCTCGACGGGGATCGACTCCCCGGTGATCGCCGAGGTGTCCAGGCTGGAGCGGCCAGAACGGACGATCCCGTCGGTTGCGATCCGCTCGCCGGGACGGACCACCATGACCTGGCCGACCGTCAGCTCTCTCGCGGGCACCTGCGCAGAGACGCCGTTCTGCAGCACGGTCGCTGTCTCCGGCACGAGCTTCAGCAGCGCCCTCAGCCCGCCCCGGGCACGGTCCATCGCCTTGTCCTCGAGCGCCTCAGCAATCGAGTACAAGAACGCCAGAGCCGCAGCCTCCTCCACGTAGCCGAGGATGACCGCGCCGATCACGCTGATCGTCATCAGCAGCCCGATACCGAGCTTGCCCTTGAACAGTTTCCGGATCGCGCCGGGCGTGAACGTCGACGCACCGAGGAGCAGACCGGCCCAGAACAACACCAGCGCCGGGATCTCGAGGCCGGACCATTCAAGGATCAGACCGGCCAGGAATGCGACACCGGAGAAGACCGGCACCATAATCCCACGGTCCCTCCACCAGGGCCGCACAACCTCTTCGGTCTCATCCTCCGCCGCAGTGGCAGGCTGGGCAGGCTCGTGCTCGCAGCCACACGCCGCGCTCACGCGTCCGCCCCCGTCCCACAGCAGCCAGCCACCGTGCACGCAGAGTCCACGCACGGCGCGTGCTCATCGACCGCCAGCGTCACGTCCACGAGCGCGACGAGCGCAGCCGTAAGATGCGGGTCGGCGATCTCGTAACGAGTCTGGCGACCCTCCGGCTCGGCAACGACAATCCCGCAGTCACGCAGGCAGGTGAGATGGTTCGACACGTTCGAACGCGTCAGCTCCAGCTCACGAGAGAGCACAGCCGGGTAGCTCGGTCCACCGAGCAGAGACATTAGGATTCGGGAACGCGTGGGATCGGCCATGGCCCGGCCGAGCCGGTTCATGACATCGAGGCGTGAGGAAATAGTCAGCACACACTGAACTATACAGTGATTGATGACCTATTGGAACGGCTTCACCCCAGGCGACATCTCTGGGGCCTGGGTGTAAGTACATCCGGCTCACACCCCACCGAATACGCCTACCGAAACCCGCTTACGGCGCACGTTTCTGGCATTCGATCTGGTGTGCCTTCACTCACCGCGCCGCAAACGATCGTTTTCGGCAGCTCTCGCGTAAGGCTGAGGCGTAAGGTTGCCTGGTCGACCCGGACCCTGTCGACGGCGGTGATCCGGTCCGCTCGTCATGAGCGCGGTAGCCGGTCCACTCGTCGCAAGGGTGGTGCCGACGCCCCACTAATCGTCGAGACGGTCGAGAATCTCATTCATCTGGTCGATCTCTTCCTGCTGTGACGAGATGATCTGCTCACAGAGATCTTGGATCTCCGGGTCGCTGATGTCTGATTGCTCACACACCAGAATCGCTCGAGAGTGATGCGGGATCATGGAACGGAGGAACTGGTCGTTACCGACGAACGCTTCCGAGCGTCCCATGAAGAAGGCGACAAGGAAAAGCGCGGCGAAACCTACGAGCAAGCTGATGTTCGCGGCCTTGTTCGGGAACATCTTCCACATGACGATGACCATGATGATGCCCATGGGGAAGACCATCATCAGTGCCATGTAGAGGTTGCTGATGTTGAGGAAGAGATCGTCCAGGACGTTGATCATCGCAAACGTGAGGAAGTACATCACAACGAAGCTGAGCGATAGCGAGACGGCGAGCTTAAGGTAGCTCGACATCCCGCCCTGATTCTTCCCCTGGGAGTGGCCGGCCGGCGGGCGTGAACCGTTGTCGGCGTGCTGGCTTGTCATAGCGACTCCAGCAGTGCAACGCACGCCTGTTCGCAGCGTCGGCATGCCTCAGCGCAGATCGTGCAGTGTTCGTGCATGGTGTGCTGTTCACATTCGTTAGCACAGCTCAAGCACGCCGCTCGGCAAGCTTCGAGCGCGGCACGGGTGACGCTGGCGTCGTGCCCGGTGCGACGGGAGAGGATCCGGGCGGTGGTTATGCAAAGGTCTGCACAGTCCTGGTTCGCGCGAATGCACTTGATTAGGTCAGCAACCATGTCCTCGCTGAGGCAAGCGTCGGCACATGCGGTGCAGGCTTGCGCGCACGCGAGACACGCGTCGATGCAGTCGACGAGCTTCTTCTGATCAATTCCGCCCAGATCTTTCGGATACGTGCTGAGCATTTCTTCGGTGACGGTCATGAGAGAACTCCTTTCGTGAGCCACGAAAGTACGCTCGCATCGCCCGCGCACTGAGGCCCTTGAATACCCCGCTGGGGTCTGGTAACCCGGTATTGATAAGCCGCCGCGCTGCGCAGATCAGCCTGTGAGCTGAACAGAGTCGGCGACCACGTTCGCCTAGCGGGAATAGAAGCGAAAACATTGAGTTACATACCCCCAGGGGGTATGCTCGAGGCATGAACGGGTACGACGGAAGCAAGGACGACCTGCGCAAGCGGTTGAATCGCGTCGAAGGCCAGGTGCGGGGGATCTCCCGGATGGTTGATGAGGACAAGTACTGCATCGACATCCTTACGCAGGTCTCTGCGGCGACGAAGGCCCTGGAGACGGTGGCGTTGTCGTTGCTGAGCGATCATCTGAGTCACTGCGTCGCTCAGGCAAGTGCTGAGGGTGGCGACTTCGCAGCGGAGAAGGTTCGTGAGGCCAACGAAGCCATCGCCCGCCTGGTTCGTTCATGACCACACGTCTGTTTAGTAAAGGAGAACACCATGACTGATCGCATCGAGCTGGGACTGACGGATGCGAACGCTGGTTGCGCATGCTGCGCTGCCCCATCGAACACAGAGACAGCCGTCCACGACGATTCTGCGGTCACATCGGAGGTGCTCGTCGACGGGATGACATGCTCGCATTGCGCATCGAGCGTCAGTGAGGAGCTGGGCGCTGTCGACGGTGTCGAGTCCGTCACCGTGGATCTCAACGCGGGTGGCACCTCCCGGGTGACCATCCGCAGCACCGCCCCGGTTGACCCCGCCGCTGTGAAGGCTGCGGTGGAGGAGGCCGGCTACGCTCTCGCGACCAGCCAGCCCTGAGTTGCATCTTTCGGCGTCCGGCTTACCCCGGGCGCACCTGAGCAAGGAGTCTCCGATGAGCCAGCACGACGAACACACCGATCACACCGCGCACCGCAACCACACGGCGGCGGCAACGACGGAGCACGACCATGGGGCGATGAGCCACGATCACGCTGCACCGCACGAAGACACCGGGCACGGCGGCCACGAAGATCACGCCGGTCACGGCGGGCATGGCGGCCACGGGGATCATGTGGGGCAGTTCCGGCGCCTGTTCTGGATCATGCTGCTCCTCGCCGTGCCGGTGGTCGGATTCTCGACGATGTTCTCGATGATCCTGGGGTACCCGCTGCCGGACGCGGCGTGGGTCGCGTGGGTGTCACCGGCTCTCGGAACGGTGATGTACGTGTGGGGCGGTGCCCCGTTCCTGACCGGTGCGGTCGGTGAACTTCGTGCCCGCAAACCGGGGATGATGCTGCTGATCGCCCTCGCGATCACCGTGGCGTTCCTCGCCTCCTGGGGGGCGAGCATCGGGCTGCTGCACCACGAGCTGGATTTCTGGTGGGAGCTGGCGCTGCTGATCGTGATCATGCTGCTCGGCCACTGGATCGAGATGCGTTCCCTCGCCCAGACGACGTCGGCGTTGGATTCCCTCGCCGCATTGCTGCCCGACGAGGCGGAGAAGGTCGACGGAGACACCACTGTCACCGTCGCACCGGCTGATCTGCAGGTCGGAGACGTGGTGGTGGTGCGTCCGGGCGGGCGGGTCCCCGCGGATGGGCGGATCGTGCAGGGTTCGGCCAGCATGGACGAGTCGATGATCACCGGAGAGTCTCGGCCGGTGCGCCGCAGCGATGGTGACCCGGTAATCGCTGGAACCGTAGCCACCGATTCCGGGGTGCGGGTAGAGATCACCGCCATTGGTGAAGACACCGCACTCGCGGGCATCCAGAAACTGGTCACGGAGGCGCAGAGTTCATCGTCGCGGGCGCAACGACTCGCGGATAAGGCAGCGGGGTGGCTGTTCTGGTTCGCGCTCGGCGCTGCCGCGATCACCGCGATTGTGTGGACTCTCGTCGGCCAGCCCGAGGCAGCCGTGATCCGCACCATCACCGTGCTGGTCATCGCCTGCCCGCACGCGCTGGGTCTCGCGATCCCACTGGTCGTGTCGATAGCGACCGAACGCGCCGCCCGTGGAGGTGTGCTGATCAAGGATCGTCTCGCCCTGGAGAGCATGCGCACCGTCGACACGATCCTGTTCGACAAGACCGGCACGCTCACCAAGGGCACCCCCGCCGTGACCGCGATCGATCCCGTCACAGGGGCCGACGCCGATCAGCTGCTCGCGTGGGCGGCGGCCGCGGAAGCGGACTCCGAGCACCCCCTCGCCCGTGCGATCGTCAACGCAGCGAAAGAGAAGAACCTCACCGTTCCGCGATCGACCGATTTTGAATCCTCCCCCGCCGTGGGGGTGCGTGCCCGTGTCGACGGACACGTCGTGCAGGTCGGCGGCCCGTACATGCTCGAGCAAGAACACGCCGTTGAGCTGCCGGTTGCCGACGAGTGGCGCGGTGAGGGTGCGATCATCCTCCACGTGCTCGTTGACGGTCAGGTGACGGGCGCGCTGCGCCTGGCGGATGAGATCCGGTCCGAGTCGCGTCACGCGGTCGATGCGCTCCACGAACGGGGCGTGCAGGTGGTGATGATCACCGGTGACGCCGATGCGGTCGCCGCGTCCGTCGCCGGCGAGCTGGGTATCGACCGGTACTTCGCCGGGGTCCGTCCGGAGGACAAGGCCTCCAAGGTGAAAGAACTGCAACACGAAGGCCGCAAGGTCGCGATGGTCGGTGACGGCGTGAACGACGCCCCCGCCCTCGCCCAGGCGGACGTGGGGATTGCGATCGGTGCCGGAACGGACGTCGCGATTGCCTCAGCGGGTGTCATCCTCGCCAGCGACGACCCTCGATCGGTGATCTCCGTGATTGAGCTGTCGCGGGCGAGTTACCGGAAGATGAAACAGAACCTCTGGTGGGCCGCCGGGTACAACCTGCTCTCCGTCCCCCTCGCGGCCGGTGTGCTCGCCCCCGTCGGATTCGTGTTGCCGATGTCCGTCGGTGCGGTGCTGATGTCACTGTCCACGATCGTTGTCGCGCTGAATGCGCAGTTGCTGCGACGGCTGAACCTCAGCCCGGACGCCGTCGTCGACAAGTAGGCGTCAGGGGCGGCGGCGACGTACCCTGGAAGAAAGGGAGGTGGGACAGTGTTGATGACGATCGCACGGCGCGTGCAAGACCAGCGCACCCTCACCCGCACCCTCCTGACCGTCGTCGCCGTCGCCTTTTCCGTGATCTTCGGGCTTCTGGCGATGCACTCGATGAACACGCACACCATGCCCTCCGGGCACAGTGAGACCATCGCCGTCGCACCCGCGCATGCCGACGCTCACCCCGCGCACGCCTCAGGCGACGCCGCAGCGGTGGTCGAGGCGGGGTGCGCCACGTGTTCTGACGATCACGGCATGGCGTGGATGGCCTGCGTTCTCGCGCTCCTCATTGTCGTCGTGCTGCTCGCCCGGCCGTCCGCCTGGTGGCGAGCCGTCGCGCACTCCCTGGGAACGCCCGTGTCCCGCCTACACCTCCGGGATGCGCTGCATCCGCTGCGGCCTCCGTCTCTCACCGTTCTCTGCATCAGTCGCACGTGACGGCAGGCGCGCCCGCCTTCTGCGGGTAACGCCCTTGCCCAGCCTCTCTCGCTGGGCACCCTCATCGACTTTTGGAGAACCCATCATGAAGACCCGTTTTGCGGCGACCGCCGCACTCACCCTCGCCGCAGTGCTTGGACTCGCCGGCTGCGCCGGTAACACCTCGGGCGGCGGCGACATGCCCGGTATGAACCACGAAAGCAGCAGCTCCGCCCCGGCCTCCGCGGACGCCAATGACGCCGACATCATGTTCGCCAGCATGATGAAGGAGCACCACGCCCAGGCCATCGACATGTCCGACATGCTTCTCAGCAAGGAGGGCGTCGACGAACGTGTCGTCGCCCTTGCGGAAGAGATCAAGGCCGCGCAGGAGCCCGAAATCCAGAAGATGGACCAGTGGCTCGAAGAGTGGGGCGCTGACACTTCCGACATGGAGGGAATGGATCACGGCGGCGGCATGATGTCCGAAGAGGACATGCAGGCTCTCGAGGACGCCACCGGTGCGGACGCCAGCCGCCTGTTCCTCGAGCAGATGATTCAGCACCACGAGGGTGCCGTCGAGATGGCCCAAGAAGAGGTCGACAACGGCCAGAACAGCGACGCGATCGCTCTGGCCGAGACGATCATCGAGGCGCAGAC
Organism: Microbacterium sp. C5A9; assembly: GCF_022627955.1. GTDB lineage: Bacteria > Actinomycetota > Actinomycetes > Actinomycetales > Microbacteriaceae > Microbacterium. The sequence goes on along the minus strand of NZ_JABXGD010000007.1, from coordinate 93,895 downwards.
CACGGAGATCGCCACGATGAAAGACCTCCTCGACACACTCTGATCTACCTTCGGGGGTGCGGCGCTCGCCCGCACCCCCGAACTGGCCTTCTCGCAGTAACCCACGCCACCGCGCTGGTGCCATGTCGCGACTCTCATTCGCGTACCGCTCGCGCACCTGCATGCATTTCTTCACATCGGAGTCTCATGAACCGCCACTCGCCCCTACCCGCTTTCGCGATCGCTCTCGCAGCCGTCGCCCTCACCGGCTGCGCCGTGCCGCAGGCCTCCGGCACCAACGCGGTCCCCCCCGTTATCCAACACATTCACGGTGTTGCCGCTGACCCCCGCGGTGAGGACCTCTTCATAGCCACCCACGGAGGACTCTTCACCCTCACGCCCGAGGGTGCGATCACCGGCCCCATCGGAGGCCACGACTTCGACGCGATGGGCTTCACCGTCCTCGACGACGCCCTCTTCGCATCCGGTCACCCGGGCACACAGACACCCGCAGAGCTCGGCTCCCCGAACCTAGGTGTCATTCGTAGTGACGACTTCGGCGAATCGTGGTCACCGATCGCCCTCACTGGCAGTACGGACTTCCATGTCCTCACCGCCGGACCAGACGGCACTCTCTACGGGATCGCCTCCGATGGCGTCGATCTGCTCATCAGCACTGACGACGGTCTCGAATGGACCCGCGGCGCAACACTTGCCGCGGCAGACCTCGCCGCCACCGGCGACGGTCTCTACGCCGCCGCGGAAGAAGGACTGCTCCTCAGCACCGACAACGGCGCCACCTTCACCCCCGTCGCCGACGCCCCGCTGCTCTACACACTCGACGCCAAACCCAATGGCTCGCTCGCAGGAGTCGGAACCGATGGCGCCCTCTGGTCACAGAACACCGAAGGAACATGGCAACGCCTCGACGCGCTTCAAGGGGCCGCTCAGGCCTTCACCGCGATCGATGACGAACGCTTCATCGTTGTCGACGACCGCGGCATCGTCCAGATCACAGCCGACGACACAACCATCCTCGCCCCCGCCCGGTAGAGAACGCCACCACCAGAACGGCCACCCATGGTCCCCCGCCGCAATCCCTTCCGACGCATATCCGTCTTCATCGCGTGCGCCACAGTCCTCGCCCTGCTTCTCGCCCTTGCGAGCTTCTACCTCATCGGAGCCATATTCAGATGACCCGCCACCTGCACCCAGCTCGGCACCGTCCACGAGCACACGTTCCCACGCGCACCAGCCACATGTCCCCACAGCGGCGTCACGATCGCCTCGTACGTATCGGGGCCTTCCTTCTCCTGGCCGCCGTCGCACTGATCGCAACTCATCTCCTCATCGACACAACCGTTCCAGACCAACGGTCACTCTGGGCATACACGCTCGGAAGCTACGAAACAGCGTTCATCCTCGCGATCGTCGGACTGGCGCTCGTGCTGCGTGAACCCCCGGGAGGCGCGGATGAATCTCAATGACTACTGGACCAACGCCTTTTGGTCCGTCATCCCCACGATCGCCGTCGTCGCAGCATTCTGGTTCGTCCTGCGGTCCATCATCAGAGCCGACCGCAACGAACGAAAAGCACACGCCAAGATCGAGCAACAACTCCGCGCGGAACGAAACCATCCTCGCCAACTCGCATCGGCGGACGACGAGCGAGACCCGCTACCTGAACGCCGGAAACGTCTGCCGAAAGCAGATACCGGCGAACGTTAACGGCGGGCGCACGATGACGGGCGACGCGAACTCGCCGGAAACGATCGTTTTCGGCGGGTCGTCTGCTGCACGCTCCCTCCTGCTGTGCTCACTCGCGTCTTCAGCGGGAGATTTTGGAAAGCGGAGATGGGTCCGAGGCCTCGCTTGCGGCACCACCAGTAGAACCGAATGCGAAACCACGCCGCAAACGATCGTGTACGGCGGGCGGCACCGAACCGTGAGGTTGCTCAACATTTTCTTGCGAGAGGCGAGGGGAAGTCTGCAATGTCGGACATATGAGGGATCGTGGTGACTATGAGCTGACCAGGATCGTGAGGGAACGCTATGACCGGTAACGACGAGCCCGAAGGGCATTCGTCCCCCGATCGCGTTCCTACTCTCATCGCGTGGGCAACGGATCAGGCCTGGCTGGCCGAGGCAGACCGCGATCGCGCCGAGGAACGTTTCGACCGGCTCGCTGGAGACCGCGAACTCGCGACCGCACTCCAGGCCAGCGGATACCGTGGCCGGAACTACGATCTGTTCGCGAATGAGATCGCGAAGTACGGGTGGGCTGTCATCCGCGGGTGGATCTACAAAGGGCAGATTCGTGGCGAGGTGAAGCGAAAAGGCTTCGGCGCACTGGAGCCTGAGCCCCGCCCGGGCTCGATGATCGAAGAGGCCGAGAGCCTGGCGGATGAGACGATCGTGCTCGCCCTCACCGCGTTCCGAGACAAGGTGCTCGTCCCGGGCAAGTGGGACCCCGCCAAGGGAGCTTCCCTGCGCACGTTCTTCGTGGGCCAGTGCCTTCTGCAGTTCAGCAACGTCTACAAGCGTTGGCGTCGAGAAGAGCTGCGTTCATATGCGGAGCCGCAGGCTCCGCCGCCCGCAGCGGCCTGGGCCGACGACTTCGAGGAGGGTCCGTCGACGTCGGCTGCTCCCGACGCGAGCGAGGCGGCGCACATCAAGGACGAGCTGCGTCGTGCATTCGGGAGCATCAAGGACGAGCGTGTCCGCTCAGCCTTTTATCTGAACGTGACGCATGGCTTCACGCACGCGGAGATCGGCGAGAAGCTTGGCATGACCGCGAAAGCGGTGGAGTCGGCGATCGCGCGCGCACGTCAGCAAGTACGACAGAACCGGGAGTCCGCATGAGCAGTGAATTTCGAGGCAAGATCGAGCGCTCGTCCTTCGGGACCCAGAACGCGAAGGCGGCACGCCGAACCGTTTCCGCCAACAAAGCGCAGTCGCTCGTCTCGCGATCGATGACGGGCAAGACTCAATCGAAGCAGTTGAGAGGCCGCGAGGGGAAGTGACCAGCGGCGGACATATACCGAGATGTCGGGATCACAACGGAAAAGAGCCGCCCCGCGGTAACGGGACGGCTCACAAGCCCTGAGAAGGTCAGGTCTCATCCAGAGCACTGACTGTACCGGAGTTGGCAGCCGCAGACTAGCGGCGCTCCATCTCATGGCACCCCGGCACCAATCAGTGAAGGAGTTCCCATGGGAACCGTTCGTCGCTCTGCATCCACCGGTCGTTTCGTCTCCAAGGCCGCTGCGGCCCGCTGGCCCGGAAAGACCACCACCGAACGTGTCGGTTCCGGCACGAGCAACTCGACCACGGTGCACCGCTCCGCGTCGTCGGGCCGGTTCGTCACCGAATCGACCGCCAACCGCAACCCGTGCGGCACGATCAGCCAGCGCGTCTAATCGAACCTGAGGGCCTGCACGTGCACACGTGCAGGCCCTCGTTGTGTAAGTCGAGGGCCTCCAGAACCCCGTCGGTGGCGGTCAGTAGTTCACCTTGTCGATGACGAGGTTCCCGTCGAGCATCTCGTGCGGGACGGGTCCTGCACTGGGGGAGCGGGATGGTCAGTCTCACGAGGTCGGGGTCCGCAACGGTCTCCGCGGACGCCAAGGCGTGAGCGCCCGGGACGGCAACGCCGACCGGCATCTCAATGTCTGCCGCAGCGCCGGAGCCGGCAATGTTCACCGGAAGCCGGCGGCGAGTACTGTTCACCCGAAGGCTAGTGGGGGAGCTTTCCCCTCGTTCGTTCAAGTCTGGCCTTGCGTTGCCTAGACCTTGCGACGGAAGCCGGTGGAGTCCCGAGTGACATCGGGCGACCAACGATGCGGTTCTCGCTTCACGTCGGGCCACTCGAGATCAGATCGAACGATATCCGGTCCGCGCCGGTGTGTCGGAAGCCCGTCGAAGCCGACCGGGCTGATCCTGGGCGCAGGCGACGAAGATGTGCCTACCGGCACTCCGCCTCCCTCCGGGAGTGATGATGAAGCCAGCTGAGATCGCACGGATGATCGCTCGTCGACGGTTCTCGAAAGAGTCGGAGCTGCACTGGGTGCCGCGTGATCATCGTTCGGAGACTGGCTATGCGAACAACACCTCGTTCGCACCGGTCGACCGAAGTCTCGGCCGTTTGGATTGGTCTGTCATCGACCCCATGAAGGTTCGAGTATCGAAGGGCGCCAGCCACTTCTTCACAGGATCTGAGTACTTCTGGAGTCGCACCCGCAGCCACGTGTGGTGTGAGTCTCAGTTCGAGCGCGACGAGTTGATGTGGCTCGATTATGGCGGACAGGCCGAAAGGGTGTGGTCGCAGCCGTTTGGCGTGGTGTTCGGCGTCCGCTCGCCGATGGCCGGTCATTGGCATGTGCCGGATTTCCTGTTGCAGATGTCGGACGGCTCTTATGCCGTTCGGGACGTGAGGCCAGAGGAACTCATCGACGAGTATGCGCAACTGCAGTTCGATGAGACGGCGCGAGTGTCGGCAACGCTCGGCTGGCAATATCAGGTGCTTTCCGGCCACAGCCTTCATGCGACCCGCGTGGTCGAATGGTTGTCGGCGTCGCGTCATGACCGCTGCAGGCCGCCTGCTGCCGTCAAGGACCGGATCCTCGAGGCGGCAACTCTCGGCAAGACTCGCCGGGAGTTATGCGAGCTGGCATCACCAGATTGCCCACCTCTTGCTTGCGCTTGGATTGACAACCTCGCCTGGCGCAGGCTGCTCGAGCTCGATCTGTCGGCGGTCTTCAACAGCAACACGCTACTGACTACCGCCCATCGGGAGAGAACGGACGCGATCGGTGTCTGACGAGAAGAAGCTGAAGCTCGGAGACACTTTCGACATTGACGGCGAGAGCTGGGTCTGGGTCCACATCATCCCTGGCCTAGAGGTGAAGCTCCGATCTGAGAGCGCACCCGATCGACACCTGATCATGTCCGTAGACGAGTTCCTGCTCCAGGCCGGAACAGCCCAACGGGATCGCATCGTATCTCTTCGGCCGGACGGGGATGCATGGCCGACCGACGTATGCGATATGGAAGCCCATCTCCTTGAGGCGTTCACTGGCAAGCCGATGGATCCGTTGGCCTCCGCTCCTCGGGCACAATATGACCCTGCACTGACAACTCAGAACGCACGTGTTGACGCGAAGCTGCTCGAGCTAAAAGGCACTTCACTTGGGCGAGCGCGCAGCACCTTTCACCTCCTGTGGAAGACGTACCAGCAAGGCGGTGCAGCCGGACTGAATGCCCGCATGCATCGCAAGGGCGAGCAGCGACTCGCCATCAGCCGGGCAGATCCACGGCTGGTGACGATCATCGATCGATTCCTCGATCGTCAGACGGACAAGTCGACGAGCAGCAAACGCCGGTGCGCTGTCTTGGTGAGGCGAGCGCTCGAGACCACCTACCCCGGCGATCCTTTATGTGAGATCAAGGCTCGCACCCTCCAGGGCTACATCAACGAGCGGGCTGCCGGCCGTTACAGCTTCGACAAAGCGACCACCCGGCGAAACACCGACAACAGCCCCAAGCGTCAGTACTACTCCGGGGCTGCCTATCAACTTGGGGAGCGATGCGAGATCGATTCAACGAAACTCGACGTTCTCGTCTGGGATGAGAACAGCGAGTTCCGGCCGACACTCACCGTGCTTCTCGATGTCGCAAGCCGGGTACCGCTCGCTTGGGCGATTCACGCGGACAGCCCCGGCGGATTCGACCATGCGCTCCTGCTCGCCCGGGCTGTCATCGGTCGCAAAGCCGTACCTGGTTCAGGAGCAGCCACCCTCGCAGGGTCAGCCACGTTGCCGTCCGACCTGATGAAGCAGGTGAACCCCTTCCTCACCGACGATTCTCTGGCCGTCCCATGGATCTTCCCGCGATCGATCACTATCGATGGTGGAGCAGATTTTCGGTCCCGCACGTTCAGAGATGCCTGCAGTGCGTACGGAATCCACAGGGAACTTGCCCCCTCCAGAACACCGACGGTAAAACCACACGTTGAACGCAACTTCGGCACCCTCTCGACAGACTTCGCCGCATGGCTGGCCGGTTTCGTGGGGAACTCCGTCGCCCATCGGGCCGCCAAAGACGACCCCACCCTCACCCTGGATTCGCTTCGCCTCATCCTCGACAGCTGGATAACGAACATCTACCTGAACAGGCCCCACCGTGGCTTGAAGTCGACGAGCTCCCCAGGGCGCATCTTCACCCCGAATCAGATGTACACCGAACTGTTCGCTGTAGGACCCGGCGTCCCCGTGCCCTTCGGAGTTGAGGAGTACCTCGCGCTCTTGCCCACGGAACGGCGCATGATCGGTCGCGCAGGGATCGAACTCCACAATCGCCGCTATGACTCACCCCACCTGGAAGATCTCCGCAATCGCTCCCTCACGGGCGCTGAACCGGGATCCGCGAAAGCCAGGAAATTCCCAGTGAGCTTCGACCCTTACAACGCCAATGCCGTCTGGGTGCGTCACCCAGAAACCGGTGTGTGGATCGAGTGCTGGGACATCGCTCTACGGGAGAAGACAGCACCGATGGTCGCCGAGATCGACATGAAACTCCTTGCGCGATACCCCGACGCCGCAGTCGACGATCCAGACCGCCGCCGCGAGTGGATCGACCGCGTCGAAAGTCGCGAACGAGGAGACAAACGGAAACGCACCCAGCACAAGCGAGAGCAACAGCGCCTCAAGGTCGAAGCGCAACGTGAACCAGGCCCCGCGACAACGACACCGATCCCACTACGGCAATGGGCCAAACCCATCGACATCAGCACCATCGATTGGGCATCCCCCGACATACATCTCGCCCAAGCAGAGGAGCTTGATTCATGAAGATCACCCCACTCGTCCTCCACCATGACCGCAAGACCAGCCTTGCAGGGCTTCGAGAAGCATTCGACGCCGAGCCCGCATCCCCGCCGAAGATCACCTTCCGTCAGTACACAGATCTGGACAGTGAAGCACGAGAGCTATACGACCAAGCTCGCGAAGACTTTCTCCGACTGACGCTGAGGGTGAAGACACGCGAGCAAACGGTCTGCGCTCGCATTCTGGAGGACCTCATCCGGATCAACCCTCGGCTGAAGAACTCGCGGCGCGGGCTGATGATATCCGCGCCGATGTTCTCCGGCAAGACAGAGCTCGCTCTCCTGTTGGCTCGATCCGTAGAACGAAGACACGCAGCCCAACACCCCGACTACCTCAGAGACGGAGACGCACCGGTCGTCTGGGTGGAGATGACCGAACACTCGACCGGGAAAGCTCTCCTTGCCCAGATCGTGGAGTTTCTCGCCCCCACCATCGTTCTCCCCAAACAGATCGCCACCGACAGGCTGCGGAAGCTTGCCGTCGAAGCCCTCCACCGTCACGGCACGAAGCTGCTCGTGATCGACGAAGCGCACAAGCTCGGCGGGACTGAACCCTCCAGTGTCATCAAAGCCCTCCAGAACGAGTCCTGTGCGACCGTCGTCCTGGTTGGAATCAATCTCGACCAAGCATTCAAGACGGGCGACGGCCTGCAAGTCAGCGCACGCTGCGACTTCGTCACACTCGACAAGATCGACCCCGCCGTCCAAGAGGACTTCGAACAATGGATCAAATGGGTCGCCACCTTCGACAGCTTCCTACCGCTCTGCGGGCACGCCCACGGCCTTCTCACCCGCAACGCCGGCACGCTAGTCCACGCCACCGACGGGAAACTCGCCGTTCTCGCGATGATCGTGGACCGCCTCGTCGCCTCCATCTTGCGCGACGAATCGCGCACCTCGGAGACCGTAACCCGCGAGCGACTCTTCGGGGTTCTCGATACTCTCCGGCGCACCACGCTCAACACACACAACGTCACCCTGGACGACCTGGTGGACGCCGCATGATCAGCACGCAGGCGTGGGCGAAACGACCCAAGTGGCATCATCTTGAGACGCCACGCTCCTACGCGCAGCGGCAATGCCGCGCCGCAGGAGTACCGTTCGACTTCGCCGAGAGGGCACTGACCAGCCGAGCGCAACCGAACATCCACCGCGTCTGGATCGACGACGAAGCGGCCGCTCGGACGGTCGAGGCGACGGCAGGGCGCCCAGCCGGTCATTACCTCCGCATGAAGCGTCTAGCGCAACCGGACTCCACACGGGCCTACCCGCAGCGCTTCCTGTGCCGCCTATGCAGTGCCGGGGAGACGATCGAGCAAATTCCCCACGATCGGGAAAACTTCTGTCTCCGACACCCGAGGCAGATGGTGTGGGTCGGTCCCGGAACCGAACCCGATACCCAGGTGATCGTTCCCTTCGATCCCACGCTTCGGAACGCGGAACTCTCCTTCCGTCGACTCGTCGCCACTGGTCGGGTCACCACACAACTGCACGGTCAAGTGTGGGCCATGGTGCGCGACAACGAAACGCTCTCCGCCCAGAACGCAGAGACCGGGCAGAATCCGTGCTTGATGAGCGCGGTACGCGAGATCGATCGCCGCGCACATCTGTACCGCGCGACGGTGCGCGTTCTGCAGATCTTGTCCAATCGTGCACACTGCGCACGATGGCGCACTCAGTCGGCGGCAGATCTACGACTCGACATCACCGCAACGTTGGGCCTCACCAACAGCGACATCCTCGTCGAACGCGTGATTCTCTGGCTCCGCCCCCTCCGCCGCCACACCATCCCCACGAAATTCCGCCCCCTGGAAGCCGCCCTCGACACCGTCGACGTCCCCCGCATCCTCGACACCACCGCCAACTACCCGCTGTGGATCCTCCGCCACCCGAAAGCCATCTCCGAATGGGACTGGGATCGCAACCCGCCCACCCGCGACCCCTGGTCCGGAGTCGATGTCTCTCACAAAGCGTGGTGGTTGTGCGAGGAGGGGCACTCCTGGGAAGCAAGCCCCCACGTGCGAGGCTCTGCCGAGACCAACTGCGAATATTGCATCGGCATGGACTTCTGGCCGGGACACACCGATCTCGGCACCCTGCGGCCAGACATCGCCGCGGAATGGGACACTACCCCAGGAGCCAACCGGGGGGACCCCCATCACGTGAGCGCCACCTCCGCCCGGAAAATCAACTGGAGGTGTACTGCTCACGAGCACACCTGGCCCGCCCAGGTGCGCTCCCGCACCACGCAAGAAAGCAAATGCCCCTATTGCAGCGGTAGCCGGGCGATACCGGGTGAAACAGATTTAGCCACTCTTCACCCCGGCCTCGCAGCAGAGTGGGATCACGAACTCAACGACAGCTCCATCACTCCGGAGACAGTCACCCCCGGATCGGACCGTGTCGTCTGGTGGCACGGCCACTGCGACCACAGCTGGGACGCGGCTGTCGGTGACCGTTGCTCAGGACACGGGTGCCCGTACTGCTCCAATCAACGCACCCTCGCCGGTTTCAATGACCTCGCCACCACTCACCCTCATCTCGCCGAACAATGGGACCGCGTCAACTCCAAGTCCGCTTGTGAGGTCACCGCGGGCTCGGATTACCCCGCAGTATGGCGCTGCGCGCTGAGTCACACATGGGAGCTCCCCGTCTGGGGCCGCACGAAGGACAAGACGGGATGCCCCGTGTGTGCGAATCGCGTCGTCCTCGCGGGGTTCAATGACTTGGGGACTCTCGATCCTCATTTGGCTTCGGAATGGGACCGCACCCCAGGAGCGAACGACCGGACACCGTCCGAAGTGACCGTCAGTAGTTCCTATGAAGCCCAATGGCGGTGCGCAGAAAACCACACCTGGCCAGCGACCGTCGCCAACCGACACGCAGGCTCAGGCTGCCCGTCATGCTCCGGCCGGGTCGCTATCCCGGGAGCCACTGACCTCGCGACACGCAGACCCGATATTGCCGCGCAATGGGATCCCAGCAACGACTGCTCACCGAATCAGGTCACGGTCTCCTCCCACGTGAAAGTGTCGTGGATCTGCCACCGCAATCACTCGTGGCCCGCGACAGTCAAAAACCGGACGTCCGGCTGCGGCTGCCCTTACTGCACAGGAAAGCTACCCATCCCAGGGGAGACCGACCTTGCAACCCTGCGACCCGATCTCGCAGCGCAGTGGGACTCCTCTAACGCCCTCTCGCCCACCGAGGTCACCGTGGGATCGGGGAGAAAAGTCACCTGGCACTGTGCCTGCGGGTATACATGGCCATCGAGAGTTCAGACCAGAACCCGCAGGCCTCACGCCCGCTGCCCCGAATGCCGCAAATAGCGACACTCCAGGTTCCAACGCCATCGAGCTCGCACTTGGCAATGCTGACCCCCTCGAGCACGAAGGACAAAGGCTCACGTGTTCGCTGCTCGCCCAAACGCGAGCGAGTCGAGAAGCGCTGAAGGCCTGACCAAGGTCGCACTGCCGACTCGCCGTTCACGTCAGCGTCGCGGATTGTCGAGCGCGTGCGCTTCTCAGAGGAGCTCGCTCACCAGCTGTTCGATGCGACCACGGATATCGTCGCGGATGGGCCGTACGGCGTCGATGCCCTGGCCAGCGGGGTCGTCGAGCTTCCAGTCTTCGTAGCGCTTTCCGGGGAAGAACGGGCAGGCGTCGCCACAACCCATGGTGATCACGACGTCAGAGGCCTGCACCGCCTCGGTGGTGAGGACCTTGGGCTGCTCGGCGGTGATGTCGATACCAAGTTCCTGCATCGCGTCGACGGCGGTGGGGTTGATCTGATCCGCAGGCATGGACCCGGCCGAGCGCACTTCGATACGGTCGCCAGCGATCTCGCGGAGGAACCCGGCCGCCATCTGCGACCGTCCGGCATTGTGAACGCAGACGAAGAGGACGGACGGCTTGACGGTGGTGTCAGTCATGTTTGCTCCTGAATGGGCGGTAGAGGGGTTAGCGGAGAAGGTCGTCGACGAGAACATGGACGCGTGCGGCGATATCGTCACGGATCGCTTCGACGCCTTCGCGAGACGCGAGAGCGGGGTCACCCACCGCCCAGTCGTCGTACCGAACGCCGGGGATGATCGGGCAAACGTCCCCGCAGCCCATCGTGACGACCACATCTGCCGCGCGCACCGCGTCGTCGGTGAGCGGCTTGGGATACCGATCGGCGGCAATGTCACCTTCGATGTCCGTGAGCAATGATCGCACATGGGGGTGGATGACGTCCGCGGGATTCGACCCTGCGGAGCGCGCAACGACCTTGCCGCCGCTGATCTGATTCACGAGTGCTGCGGCGAGCTGGGAGCGTCCGGCGTTCGCGACGCACACAAACAGCACCTGCGGGACGGAAGAGACGCGGTCTCTGGTGAGGTCAGCGAGGCGCTGCCGGGCGAACCTCTCGGTCAAGGGGATCAATGCAGAGGTGACGCGAGCAGTGCGGGCAAGGGACGTGTACGACTCGCGGACGATGGTGAGCACCACGTCCGCGTCAACCTCCGGAATCTCGGCGGCGAGCTCATCGGCAAGATGAGTCACGCGCGCGTCGAAGTCGGGTCGAGTGCTCGCATCCGTGCGCTCAACGCTCCACGGCTCACTCACGGTCGCAGGTGCGAACGAGTCCAGGAGAGCGGTGACCGCGCCTCGGCGGTTCGGGTTGATGCGGTACCAGACCCAGGTGCCACGCCGCTCGGAGACGAGGACATCCACGTCTTTGAGGACTTTCAGGTGGTGCGACACGGTGGGCTGGGAGACGTCGGCCAGTTCGGCCAGGTCGCACACGCACGATTCTCCGCGGGGATCGGAGGCGATGGCCGACAGCATGCGCAGCCTGAGCGGGTCGGACAGCGCTTTTAGCGTCGCTGCGACCGAGGTGGCAGCGTCGATGCCGATCGCGTGGGTGGCGACGGGACTGCAGGTGTCGCCGGTGGTCGTCAGTGTGACGTTCATGGCTACATCCTTTCAGCGGTGTACGGGTTGGTGTGGAACCAGCGTCGGGCCGCCCACAGGGAGACGTAAACGAGTCCGACGAGCACGGGGACCTCGATCAGTGGGCCGACGACGCCGGCGAGGGCCTGACCGGAGGTGGCCCCGAAGGTGCCGATGGCGACGGCGATGGCGAGTTCGAAGTTGTTGCCCGCGGCCGTGAACGCCAGCGTGGAGGATCGGGCGTATCCGAGCCCGAGCGCCTTCCCGGTGAACAGTCCGATGAACCACATCACGGCGAAGTACGCCAACAGCGGGAGGGCGATACGGGCCACATCCCACGGCCGGTTGGTGACCTGCTCGCCCTGCAGGGCGAACAGCAACACAATCGTGAACAGCAGGCCGTACAGCGCCCACGGTCCGATCTTGGGAAGGAACTTCTCTTCGTACCAGTCGCGGCCCTTCGCACGCTCCCCGATCAGGCGGGAGGCGAAGCCGGCGATCAGGGGGATGCCGAGGAAGACGAGGACATTGAGGGCGATCTGCCAGACCGAGATCTCCAGTCCCTGCGAGTCCAGTCCGAGCCATCCGGGGAGCACGGTGAGGTAGAACCAACCGAGCAGGGAGAAGGCGATGACCTGGAACACGGAGTTGATGGCGACAAGGACGGCGGCGGCTTCCCGATCGCCGCAGGCGAGATCGTTCCAGATGACGACCATCGCGATGCAGCGGGCCAGGCCCACGATGATGAGGCCGGTGCGGTACTCGGGGAGATCCGGAAGGAACGCCCAGGCGAGGGCGAACATCAGTGCCGGTCCGACGACCCAGTTCAGAGCGAGTGAGGAGATGAGTAGCTTCTTGTCGCCGGTGACAGCGGCGACTTTGTCGTAGCGGACCTTCGCGAGGACCGGGTACATCATCACCAGCAGGCCGAGAGCGATCGGCACAGAGATGCCGCCAACCTCAATGTGTGCGAGGAGGTCGGAGACGCCAGGGATGAAGCGGCCGACGAGGATTCCGGCGACCATAGCCAGTCCGATCCACAGCGGCAACCATCGGTCAAGGGTCGACAGGCGGCGGGTCGTCGTTGTGGGGGTGGGTGCGGTTGCGGTGCTCATGCGAGGAGCGCCTCCATCTTCTCTGCGATTACGGGCTTGGCGTGGGCGCCGATGAGCATGTCAACGCGCGCACCCTGGTTGTAGAAGACCAGCGTGGGGATCGAGGTGACGCCGATGGCGGTCACCGTGGCCGGGTTCTGGTCGGCGTCGAGCTTCACGATCTTGACCCGCCCGTCGTACTCGACGGCGAGCTGGTTCAGAAGCGGTGCGATCTGCTTACACGGACCGCACCAGGTGGCCCAGATGTCCACCACGACGGGGATCTCGGAGTCGGTGACTTCGTTGTGGAATGTGGCGTCGGTGACCACGATCGGGACACTCATGCGAGGACCTCCTGGGCATCGAATGCGGGCGCGGTGTCCGTGAGGGCCGCGAGGTAGTGCTGGGCGTCCTGGGCGGCCGCGCAGCCCGTACCGGCTGCGGTGATGGCCTGCCGGTAGGTGTGATCGACCAGGTCGCCGGCGGCGAAGACGCCGTCGAGGGTGGTGCGGGTGGACGGGTGGACGACCCGCACATACCCGTCGGCGTCGGTGTCGACGGAGCCCGCGACGAGCTCGGAGCGCGGGTCGTGCCCGATGGCGACGAAGACCCCTGTCACGGAGAGTTCGCGTTCCGCCCCGGAGACCGTGTCGCGCAGCGTGACCGCCTCGACCTTGTCCGTCCCGAGGATGCCGGCCACTTCGCTGTTCCAGGCGACGTCGATCTTCGGGTGCTCGAGCACCCGCTGCGCCATGATCTGTGAGGCGCGGAACGTGTCGCGGCGGTGCACCACGGTGACCTTCGACGCGAACCGGGTGAGGAACAGAGCTTCCTCCATCGCCGAATCGCCACCGCCGACCACGACGATCTCCTGGTCGCGGAAGAAGAAGCCGTCGCAGGTCGCACACCAGGAGACCCCGTGGCCGGTGAGACGCTCTTCGTCGGCCAGTCCGATCTTGCGGTACGCGGACCCCATGGCGAGGATCACCGCACGCGCCAGGTACGTGTCACCCGATCCGGTGCGCACCGTCTTCACCGGCCCTGCCAGGTCGACCGCGACAGCGTCGTCGAGAAGGATGCGGGCACCGAAGCGCTCAGCCTGCGCGCGCATCGACTCCATCAACTCCGGACCCTGGACACCATCGACGAAACCGGGGAAGTTCTCCACCTCGGTGGTCGTCATGAGCGCACCGCCGGCGGTGACGGAACCGGCAAGCACGACAGGGGCAAGGCCCGCCCGCGCCGCATACACCGCAGCCGTATACCCGGCGGGCCCGGATCCAATGATGATCAGCTCAACCTCTTGAATCGACATGCGTCTATATTGACACTTATCAATGCAACGTGCAAGCCTGGTGTCATACCAACGATCCGGCGAGTGTCTCGCCGGAGGAGAGAAGGATGACGTGACAGACCCTCAGACCGTGCTGTTCATCTGTACGCACAACGCGGGACGCTCGCAGCTGGGCGCGCACCTGCTGGCCCGGCATGCTGGCGATCGACTGATCGCAGACAGCGCCGGCGTACACCCCGCTGCCGCGATCAACCCCGCGGTCGCCGCGACCCTCGACGACCTCGGCATCGACACATCAGCGGCAGTACCGCGCGCCGTCACCCCGGACGACCTCGCGAACGCTGATGTGGTGGTGCTGATGAAGCCGGGCTTGGAACTACCCGGGCCGGTCTCCGGCGAGCTCGTGCAGTGGGAGTTCCCCGACCCTGCGGACTGGTCCGTGGACAGCGACTCGGTTCGTGACCTGCGCGATTCGGTCGATCTCAAGGTGCGGGCACTGGCAGCCCGACTGTTGGAGTAGCCAGGCCCCTCAAGGAAGATCCTCGCAGCGCAGGCACGCTCAACCTTCATCACCACTCCCGCCTGGGCGGTACACCTCAGAGCATGGCAGGCTTGCATCGACCTCAATACCTCTGGCCGTCGCGGCCGTCGCCTTCGGCGAGTTCAGACCATACCTAGACGCGTCGACAGCTCGCGCGCAGCTCGCGAGACGAGCGCGCCAAGCGCCTCAAGGCGGTGCCCGATTCGCGCCTTCGGGGCGCTTACGTTCACGGCTGCGACGATACGTCCCGTGAAGTCGATGATCGGCGCCGAGGCTGCCACCACCCCGAACTCGAGCTCCTCGTCCGATAGCGCGTAGCCCTGCTCGCGGATACGGCCGAGTTCGGTGTGCAGGCTCGCGAGATCCGTCACCGGAGAGTTGCCCGGCGGGGGAGAGTCCAGAACCGGGAATCCGGAGGGGTCAGCCTGGTCGAAACGGCCGACGAGGGGCTGATCCTGCCCGTGGTCGTCATACCAGCGTGCGAGGGACTCCTCGTCCCAGTCGCTCAGCAGCGCACGACCCGAGGGAGTGCGCCACGCGGCCGTGGTGGTGCCCGCCCAGCCGGTCGTGCGCACGTCGTGCGGGCTCAGCTCGCTAAGCAGCGTAAGCACGTTGCCGCCGCGCAGCACGCACAGGTGACTCGTCTCGCGCGTGGACTGCACAAGTCGTCGCAGGATGCTGCGCGAGGCGTGCACGAGCGTCGACGTGGCCGTGTGCGCCGCCAGGGCGTATAGCCGCGGCCCGAGCAGGTAGCGCAGCGACTCCTCATCGCGTTCGACGAGTCCGGTCTCGGCGAGCGTCGCGAGTGTGCGTGACACGACCGCCTTGTCCCGCCCGGTGAGCTGTGCCACCTGCGAGACGCCGAGTCCGCCGGAGCGCAACGCCTCGTCGCCGCCGAGCAGCTCGAGGATCTCGATGTCGCGTCCGAGGCCGGAGGAATTGCGGCGAGGGCCGCCGGAGGTGGTGGTCACGGTAAGAGTGTAGCGTCAGCGGTTGCCATATACACAACGCTCTTTGACGAAATGGCCACAAAGGCTACCGTGAGTCTCATCCCCGGTACCGGCCTCAACGACGAGACAGGAGCCCTCTTGACCGGATTCAACTGGGAAGACCTCATGGCCTTCCTCACGCGTCGCGCGGACGACATTCTTGAGCTCACCCGCGATCACCTCGTCGTCGTCGTCGTCTCAGTCGTCCTCGCGGCGATTATCGGCATCGGCCTCGGCATCCTGGTCCGCAACCGTCGCATCGCCCGCACCACCGTGCTCACGGCCGCCGCTGTCGCGATCACCATCCCGTCACTCGCCCTCCTTGCCCTCCTGAGCCCCGTCCTCGGCCTCGGGTGGCTGCCGACCGTCGTCGCCCTCGTTTTCTACTCGCTGCTCCCGGTGGTGCGGAACACCGTCGTGGGACTCCGCGAAGTACCGGTCTCGGTGCTCGAGTCGGCGCGGGGCATGGGCCTCGGCCCCACCCGCATCCTCTTCACGGTGCAGCTGCCGATCGCCTGGCCGGTCATCATGACCGGCATCCGTGTCGCCGCCCAACTCACGGTCGGGATCGCGGCGATCGCCGCCTACGTCGCCGGCCCCGGGCTCGGCGAGTACATCTTCAAGGGCCTGAGCTCGCTCGGTTCGAAGAACGCCCTCAACTACGCGCTCACGGGCACCGTCGCCGTGATCATCCTCGCGCTCGTCCTCGACGGCATCCTCGTGCTCGTCGCCCGCCTCACCACCTCAAGGGGTCTCCGTGCCTGACATCACAACGAACACCGGCGTTCTCACCTCCCTCGCGGCGCAGCAGGGCGGCGTCGACATCGTCCTCGACCACATCACCAAGCAGTACCCGGGTCAGCAGAGGCCCGCCGTCGAGGACTTCTCGATGCGTGTCGAGCCCGGCGAGCTGATCATGTTCGTCGGCCCCAGCGGCTGCGGCAAGACCACGACGATGAAGATGATCAACCGCATCATCGAGCCGACCTCCGGGTCGATCCGGATCAACGGCGATGACGTGCTGTCGCTCGACGGCAACGAGCTGCGTCGGCACATCGGCTACGTCATCCAGCAGATCGGCCTGTTCCCGCACTTCACGATCGCCGAGAACATCGCGATCGTGCCGAAGCTGCTCGGCTGGTCCAAAGCCCGTATCGCCGAGCGCGTGGACGAGCTCCTGCGCACCGTGCAGCTCGACCCGGGCACGTTCGCACAGCGATACCCCCGTCAGCTTTCCGGCGGGCAGCAGCAGCGTGTCGGAGTGGCCCGGGCACTGGCTGCCGATCCGCCCGTCATGCTCATGGACGAGCCCTTCGGTGCGACCGACCCGATCACGCGGGAGAAGCTGCAGGCGGAGTTCCTGCGCATTCAGGCCGACATCGGCAAGACCATCATCTTCGTGACGCACGATTTCGAAGAGGCGATCCGCATGGGCGACCGCATCGCAGTGCTGAGCGATCGCAGCCAGATCGAGCAGTTCGACACTCCGGCGCGCATCCTCGCCGAGCCTGCCAACGACTATGTACGATCGTTCATCGGCGAGGGGGCCGCCCTGAAGCGTCTCGCTCTGATCCCGGTGACGGACGCGCGAATCGGATCCGCGGATGCCGCAGCCCCGGCCGTCACGGTCGACGAGCACTCCTCGCTGCGCGAGGCCCTCGACACCCTGGTGCTGACCGGCGCCGCGCGCGTCAACGTCACCCGCGCCGGGGCGGTCGTCGGCTCGATCGACCAGGCGGCCATCTCGGCAGCGCTGGGCTCCGAAGGCCCCGCGCGTCGCGCCGAGGAGGCGTGACCGTGACCGGCCCCCAGGTCGTGCCCTCCGCGACCACGATGCTGCGCACGCAGTCCGCGCCCCGACGCGGCATGCCCGTGCTGCTGCGCCGCCTGATGCCGCTCATCGTCGTCGCGGTCGTGCTGGTGCTCACCTACGTGTGGGTGTCGAGCCTCGACCTCGACTCGATCGAGCAGCGCACGCTCAACGCCGACTACATCACGGCCCGCATCGGCGAGCACCTCGTGCTGTCGATCATCGCCTCCGTGCTCGTGGCTGTGCTGGCGATCCCCGCCGGCATCGCGGTGAGCCGCTCCCGATCGAAGGTGTTCCGCGGCGTCGTGATCGGCATCGCGAACATCGGTCAGGCGACGCCGGCGATCGGCGTCGTGATCCTGCTCGCAATCGTCTGGCAGACGGGATTCACGACGGCACTGCTCGCACTCGTGATCTACTCCTTCCTGCCCGTGCTGCAGAACACGATCGCGGGCCTCGCCCAGGTCGATCCCAGCATCCGCGAGTCGGCCCGGGGCATGGGCATGACCCCGTCACAGGTTCTGCGCCGAGTGGAGCTGCCGCTCGCCTCGCCCGTGATCCTCGCGGGACTCCGCACCGCGCTCGTCTTCGCGGTCGGTGTGGCCACGGTCGCGACCTTCATCAACGCCGGCGGTCTCGGCGACATGATCATCAACGGCCTGAAGCTGCAGCGCTATCCCGTTCTCGTCGTCGGAGCGATCCTCGTCGCCTCGATCGCCGTGCTCATCGACTGGGCCGCCGGCGTCGTGGAGGACATCGTTCGACCCAAGGGCCTCTGAGCACCACCACTCCACCACTAATTCACATGCACAGCACACTCCCTTCCCGAAAGGAACTTGCAATGAACACACGCACCATCGCCACCGCCTCGTTCGCCGCCATCGCCGCCGGCGCTCTGCTCCTCACCGGCTGCTCGTCCGGTGCCGGCGGAGGCTCCGGAGCCCAAGGCGACGAGCTGGAAGGTCTCACTGGCGAGATCGGCTCGAAGGACTTTTCGGAGCAGTACATCCTCGCCTACATGACGGCGGAACTGCTCAATGCGCACGGTGCCGACGTCGAGGCCAACACGAAGCTCGTCGGCTCCGCCAACGTGCGTCAGGCGCTCGAGAATGACCAGTTCCTCGGCTACTGGGAGTACACCGGCACGTCGTGGATCACGTACAACGGCAATACGACGCCGGTGCAGGGCGCCGAGGCGCAGTTCGATGCCGTCAAGGGAGCGGACGCCGAGAACGGCATCGCGTGGCTCGACCCCGCGCCGTTCAACAACACCTACGCCTTCGCGATCCGTAAGAAGGAGGCTGACGAGCTGGGCGTGAAGACGCTGAGTGATGTCGCAGCCCTGCCGAGCGCCGATCAGACGTTCTGCATCGAGAGCGAGTTCTCGACGCGCGACGATGGCTGGCCGGGTCTCAAGGCCGCCTACGGCTTCGATGCCCCGGACTCGAACGTCACGATGCTCGACACCGGCGTCATCTACACGGCGACCCAGAAGGGCGACGACTGCAACTTCGGCGAGGTCTTCCAGACCGACGGCCGCATCCCCGCCCTCGACCTCGTGGTGATGGAAGACGACAAGGAGTTCTTCCCCAGCTACCAGGGCGGCTTCACGCTCAAGCAGAGCACCCTCGACGAGTACCCGGCGATCGCCGACGTGCTGGCCGAGCTGAGCCCGCTGCTGACCACCGAGGTCATGCAGGAGCTCAACGCCAAGGCCGATGTCGACGGTGAGGACCCCGAGGACATCGCGATCGACTGGCTCGAGGAGCAGGGACTCATCTGATGACCTCGACCATCCAGCTCGGCGAGAGCTTCGTCGGCGACGGCGTCAACGCCGCACACATCAACACCGTGCTCGGCCACCGCGAGGGACCTGCGGGGACGGCGTGGGCCACTGCCCTCGCCAGCCCCAGCCAGGGGCACGTGCCCTTCGTGGCGGTGCTCCGCCCCTCCCTCCCGGTGAAGCCCCTGACGCTGTTCGTCACGAAGGCCGCACCGGCGGGTGACGAGCACGGCCTCCTCATCTGGGGCCCGGCGCAGGCCGGAGTCGCTGCGGGCGTGGCCGACGCCGTCGCCGACGGTGTGATCCCGCGCGAGGCTGCCGACACGCACGCCCTCATCGCCGCAGTGTGGGTCAATCCGGCGGCCGACGACGCCGACACGGTCTACCGCAACAACCGCGAGGCGACACGCACCGCGCTCGCGAACGGCGCGGCGGGCCTGCCCAAGCTCGACGCCGTGCTGGAAGCCCGGCACGCGCCGACCAATCCGTTCTACACCCCTTCCACCGCATCCGCCTGATCCACAAAGGACACGCATCACCCATGAGCTCTCCCACCCCCGTCCTCGACCCAACGCCGGTCGGGACCCGACCCACCGTCGGGTTCATCGGACTCGGCAACATGGGGTCAGGAATGACCCGCAACCTGCAGGCCGCGGGCTTCCCGCTGGTCGTGACCGATCTGCGCCGCGAGTCGGCGTCCGACCTGATCGAGGGCGGTGCCCGGTGGGCTGAGACCCCTCGCGAGGTCGCCGCCGCCAGTGACCTCATCATCACGATGCTGCCGACGCCCAAGCACGTCGAGGCCGTCGCCTCGGGGCCTGACGGCCTCGTGGTGGGGCTGCCGGACGGCGGTACCTGGATCGACATGTCGACCTCGGTGCCGGACGTGCTGGACGGTGTGCGCGCCGCGACCGCCGGCCGCGGACTGCACCTGCTCGACGCCCCCGTCAGTGGGATGTCAGTGGGCGCCGCGAACGGGATGCTGCAGATCTTCGTCGGTGGTGACGCCGACGATGTGCAGCGGCTGCGTCCCGTGTTCGAGGCGATGGGGGACCCGGAGCGGATCCTGCACGTCGGCGGGCCCGGCGCAGGCTACGCCGTGAAGCTCATGATCAACCAGCTGTGGTTCTCCCACCTGGTCGCGACGGCGGAGGTGCTGTCGGTCGGCGTCGCCGCGGGGGTCGACCTTGGCGTGCTGCGGGACGCGCTCATCGCGAGCCCCGCGAACAGCACCTTCGTCTCACGCGACGTGTTGTCGATCCTCGACCACGGCGACTACGACGAGGGCTTCGCGATCGCCCTCGCCTGCAAGGACCTCGGTCTCTCCGTCGATCTGGCCCGCTCGGTCGGGATGCCGGTCGAGCTGTCCTCCCTCGTCGAGCAGATCTTCCGTCGAGCCCGCGCGAGCTACGGCGACCGCGCCGGGGAGATGACGCCCGTGCGTCTCTACGAGGAACTACTCGGCCGCGACCTCCGTCGGGAGATGCCCGCATGACCGCGGCACGCGAGGCCGAGGTCATCGCCTCCGTCCCCACCGGCCTGCTGATCGGCGGTCAGTGGCGGGAAGCGACCTCCGGCCACACCTTCGAGGTGCACGACCCGTCGACGGGTGAGGTGCTCGCCCATGTCGCCGATGCGACGCCCGAGGACGGCATGGCCGCACTCGACGCTGCTGCTGCGGCGCAGACCGCCTGGGCCGCCACTGCTCCGCGACAGCGCGGGGAGATCCTGCGCCGGGCGTTCGAGCTCGTCACGGCCCGCGCCGAGGACTTCGCACTCGTCATGACGCTCGAGATGGGCAAGCCTCTCGCCGAATCGCGCGCCGAGGTCGCGTACGGCGCCGAGTTCCTGCGCTGGTTCTCGGAAGAAGCACCCCGCATCTCCGGGCGATACGCCACCGCTCCCGACGGCCGCAACCGACTGCTCGTCGCGAAGCGACCGGTCGGTCCGAGCCTGCTCATCACCCCGTGGAACTTCCCGCTCGCGATGGCCACGCGCAAGATCGCGCCGGCACTCGCGGCCGGCTGCACCTCGGTGCTCAAGCCCGCCGCGCTCACACCGCTCACCGCACTCCTGTTCGCCGAGGTGCTCCGCGAGGCCGGAGTGCCGGACGGCGTCGTGAACGTCATCCCCACGACCCGCGCCGGCGCGGTCACGGGCCCGCTCATCACCGACCCGCGACTGCGCAAACTCTCGTTCACCGGATCAACCGAAGTGGGGCGCCGCCTCATCGCGGACGCCGCGCACCAGGTGCTCCGCGTCTCGATGGAACTCGGAGGCAACGCCCCCTTCCTCGTGTTCGACGACGCTGACGTGGACGCCGCGGTCGAGGGTGCCCTGCTCGCAAAGCTCCGCAACGGCGGCGAGGCCTGCGTCGCCGCGAACCGCTTCCTCGTGCACGAGAGCGTGGCGGAGGAATTCACCTCGCGGCTCGTTGAACGCATGGCAGGGTACGTCAACGCCCGCGGCACCGACCCGGAGTCGACCCTCGGGCCGCTCGTGGACGAGTCGACCCGCAAGAAGGTCGCCGACCTCGTGTCCGGCGCGCTGGAGGACGGAGCGAGCATCGCACTCGGCGGCAGCATCCCCCAGGGGCGCGGCTACTTCTACCCGGCGACCGTGCTCGTGGACGTGCCGCAGGACGCCCGCATCCTCCAGGAGGAGATCTTCGGACCCGTCGCGCCCATCACCGTGTTCCGCGACGAGGACGAGGCCGTGCGCCTCGCCAACGCGAGCGAGTACGGGCTGGTGTGCTTCGCGTACACCCGCGACCTGAACCGGGCGCTGCGCCTCGCCGAGCGTCTGGAGACCGGCATGTTCGGCCTCAACACCGGACTCGTGTCGAACCCGGCTGCGCCGTTCGGTGGCGTCAAGCAGTCCGGCATCGGTCGCGAGGGCGGCTTCGAGGGCATCGACGAGTACCTCGAGACGACCTACATCGGCATCGCCGATCCCTTCGTCGGCACCCACTCCTGAAGGATCATCCGTGCACATCACCGACTTCTCCCTCGACCACTTCTCCCTCCGGGGCAAGCGGGCGATCGTCACCGGGGGCAACACCGGTCTCGGCCAGGCGTTCACCCTCGCTCTCGCCAAAGCGGGTGCCGACATGTTCGTTCCGACGCTGTTCGACGACGGCGGCGAGACCGCAGCTCTCCTCGCCGAGGCGGGTGTCGGCTACCGGGAACTCCGCGTCGACATCACGGCGGAGGGCGCACCCGCGCGCGTGATCGACGCATGCGTCGAGGCGTTCGGGGGCGTGGACGTTCTGGTCAACTCGGCCGGGATCAGCCGCATCGCCGACGTCACCGAGTTCGGGCGCGTGCAGTGGGACCCCATGGTCGCGGTGAACCTCACCGCCGCGTTCGAAATGTCGCACGAGGCCGCGAAGCGGATGATCCCGCAGGGCTCGGGCAAGATCATCAACATCGCCTCGCTGTTCTCGTTCCTCGGGGGACTCGGATCTCCCGCGTACGCCGCGACCAAGCACGGCATCGCCGGGCTCACGAAGGCGTACGCCGACGAGCTCGGCGGACACGGCATCCAGGTCAACGCGATCGCCCCGGGATACTTCGCCACCCCGATTACCTCCGAGACGCGTGGGGACGCGGAGGCGAACCGGCGCATCGTCGACCACACGCCGGCGGGGAGGTGGGGGGACGTCGCCGATCTCATGGGCGCGACCGTCTTCCTCGCGAGCCCCGCCTCCGACTTCGTCAACGGGCACGTGCTGTCCGTCGACGGCGGTTACCTGGTGCGCTGACCGCGGCGCCCCCACACCCTCAACGAACAGGACACCTTCCCCATGGTCACTTCACGATCCGCTCTCTCACGTGAGGAGATCGTCACCCGACTGCAGGAGATCCTCGGCACCGACCAGGTCGAGACCGAGGCGCAGGCGCTGCGCGAGGCGAGCGTCGACCGCTTCAAGAAGTACACATCCGTGCACGGCATCTTCGACGGTCCGATCCCCTCCGCGATCGCCTACGCGCGGTCCACCGCCGACGTGTCGGCGATCCTCGCGTTCGCGGACGAGAACCTCGTCAACGTCGTGCCCCGCACCGGCCGCACCGCGACCGAGGGCGGACTCGAGACGATCGTCGAGGATTCGATCGTGCTCGACGGCTCGCGAATGGACGCGATCCTCGACATCGACCCCGTCGACATGATGGTCACGGCCCAGTGCGGCGTTCCGCTGCAGCTGCTCGAAGACACCCTTCGGGCGCAGGGCCTCACGACGGGGCACTCACCGCAGTCGAAGCCGCTCGCGCAGATGGGTGGACTGGTCGCGACCCGGTCCATCGGCCAGTTCTCCACGCTGTACGGCGGGATCGAGGACATGGTGATCGGGCTCGAAGCCGTGCTGCCCGACGGCGAGGTCGTACGCATCAAGAACGTGCCGCGACGCGCCGCCGGACCCGACATCCGCCACATCATGATCGGCAACGAGGGCGCGCTTGCCGTCATCACCGAGGTCACCGTCAAGGTGTTCACCTACCAGCCGGAGAACAATCGTTTCCTCGGGTACCTCGTCGACTCGCTCCCGGCGGGCGTGGCAGGTCTCCGCGAGATCATCGTCGCCGGCTACCGCCCGTCGGTGGCACGCGCGTACTCCGAGGAGGACGCCGCGCAGCACTTCTCGCACTTCGCCGACGGCAAGGCCGTGGTCGTGGTCGTCGCCGAAGGACCGAAGGGCGTGGCCGACGCCACAGCCGCCGGCGTCGAGGAAATCTTCGCCAGCATCCCGCACGAGAAGGTCGACCCCGCACTGATCGAGAACTGGTTCGACAACCTCAATTGGGGGCAGGACAAGATCGACGCCGAGAAGCGCGAGATGCTCGAGAAGGCGCGCCTCGGCTACACGACCGAGGTATCGATCGACTGGTCAGGCGTCGAGGAACTGTTCGAGTCCGTCATGCGCCGCGCACGCACCGAGTTCCCGCGCGCGGCGGACCTGCGGATGCTCGGCGCGCACTCCTCGCACAGCTACCAGACCGGCACCAACTTGTACTTCGTCTACGACTACGACATCGCCTGCGAGCCGCGCGAAGAGATCACCGAGTACCACGAGCCCCTCAACGCGATCGTCGTGGAGGAGGCACTGCGCCTCGGCGGCTCCATGGTGCACCACCACGGCATCGGCAAGTACCGCACGCCGTGGACACATGAGGAGCACGGCAGCGCCTACCGGCTGCTGCGCACCCTCAAGGACGGGCTCGACCCGCGCGGGATCATGAACCGCGGGACCATCTATCCCCTGGACGACGTCGCCACGCCCGAGGCCGAGATGGCGACGCGGGCGTGAGCGCGTCGGCGGCGGGGTACGTCGTCGCGATCGACAACGGCTCGCAGAGCACGAAGGTCCTGATCGTCGACGGCGACGGGACCGTGCACGCGAGCGCCCGTGTCGCGCTGCGGCCGTATTCGTCGCCCGCGCCGGGTCGATGGGAGCATCCGGACGACGACCTGTGGGACTCGATCGTCGCCGCGACGCGCGCCGCGGTCGCCGACTTCGCGGGGGATCCGGCCGAGATCCGCGGCATCGGCCTGTGCACGATCCGCTTCTGCCGGGCCGTGCTGCGCGCTGACGGATCGCTCGCCCAGCCGGTCATGAGCTGGATGGACGAGCGTCTGCCGCGCGCGTACGAGCGTGAAACCGACGAGGCGGTGTACGTCACAACTTCGTCGGGGTACATCACTCACAAGCTCACCGGAGAGCGCCAGGATGCCGCGGGCAACGTACAGGGCAGCTGGCCTATCGACACTGCACACTGGGCCTGGAGCATGGATGCCGCCGAGTATGAGCGTGTGGGTCTGGGACGGGAGATGTTGTTCGACCTGGTCGCTCCAGGCGAGGCACTCGGCACTCTCGCCTCCGAGGTAGCACTGCTGCTCGGTCTGCCCGCGGGAATCCCCGTGATCGCGACGTCGAACGACAAGGCCGTCGAAGCCCTGGGTGCAGGGCTCCAGGACGAGGGGGACGCATTGTTGTCCCTGGGCACGTACGTCGCGACCATGACGCCAGGGCATCGTCCGCTGCCACCGCATCCAGACGTGTGGACGAACTTCTCGTCACAGCCCGGCGGATACCTCTACGAAAGCGCCGGAGTGCGACGCGGCATGTGGACGGTCAGCTGGTTCCGCGACGTCGTATCCGGGTCCATCGAGGCAACGTCGGAAGATGACCTCAACCGCGGTGCCGACAACGTCCCGGCTGGCGCGGGCGGCCTCGTCGCTGCTCTGGACTGGCTCGCGCCCGCGGATGAGCCGTGGCGGCGCGGGGCGCTGGTCGGCTTCGACGGCACGCAGGGACGGTTCCACATCTATCGGGCGATCCTCGAGGCGCTCGCGATCGAGACCGAGAGCGCTGACGCCCGTGCGCGCCGCGCGCTCGGGCGAGACCGTCGTTCCCTCATCGTCACCGGCGGTGGAAGCGAATCGGATCTCATGCTGCGCATCCTGGCTGCCGTATATGGGGTACCCGTGCGCACACCCCGTGTACGTGACGCAGCTGGTATGGGGGCAGCGATCTGCGCGGCCGTCGGGACGGGGCTGCACCCCACCTGGGCTGACGCCATCACTGCCATGGTGGGGACAGGACAAGAAATTCAGCCCGACCTCGAACTCGTCAGCGCGTACGGGGAAGTCCGTCAGACGTACAGACGAGTGATTCCCCGCGTGCGGACGCTGTTCTCCCCATAAGCCACTCACGGCAGATGTCCCGCGATACATGCAGAAGGGGAGCTCGCCCGAGGTGGAAGAGCTCCCCTTCGCGGGGCCGAGGTTCGACGTCCAGGTCTACTTGGAGCCGTATCCAACTGGGTTGCCCAGGGAGGGCGTGCGCGGCGTGCATGCACAGTCGGACAGATCCAGCTCGAGCTGGATGGTGACGGCGAGCGGGGTGCCGTCGCGGGGGTCTTCGATCGTGACGTTCTTCTCGATCAGCTGGTTGGCCATGTGAGTACTCCTTGGGTTGATTGCGCCCCGCGGGGCGCTGGGTGGTGGTTCGAGCGGCCGGTCAGCCGACGGCGACGCGGGTGGGCTCGAGCTGGATGACGGGCGCTGCGCAGCAGCTGCTGCCGGCCCCGTCGAAGTCTCCGGATCCGCCGCAGACGCCGGTGTCGGGAAGGACGAGCTCATTGCGCTCGGCGCCTGCATGGTCGCCCGCGAGGTGGGCGGCGACGCTGCGAACCTGCTCGAACCCGGTGAGAGCGAGGAAGGTGGGGGCGCGCCCGTAGCTTTTCGCGCCGACGATGAAGAAGTCCGGCTCGGGCTGGGTGAGGTCGCGGGCCCCGGTGGCGCCGATCGATCCGCAGGAGTGGACGTTCGGGTTGATCTCTTCCGCGATCCCGGCGACCGCCTCCAAGGACGCATCCAGGTCGATGCGCATCTCCGACAGGATGCTCACATCGGGGCGGAATCCGGTCAGCGCGAACACGCGGGACACCCCGTCGACCTCCTTGCCGTTCTCCGCGACGATGCGCAGCCCCGCCGCCTCGTCGTGGAACTCGGCGACGCGGAAGCCCGTCACCACCTCGACAACACCGGCTTCGATCACCTTGCGCGCTCGGGTGCCCAGAGCTGCACGCTCGGGCAGTTCATCGCCCGCTCCACCACCCAAGACGTTGCCCGTCGTACCGCGACGCAGCAGCCACGTCACCCGGGTGCCTGGGGTTCTGCGCGCCAGCTCGCTCAGCCGGAGGACGGCATGCACTGCGGAGTGCCCGGCACCGATCACGACCAGGTGTTGCCCCGCACACGCGGAGACATCCTCCGGGATGCGGTACGAGATCCGTGAGGCCGCGACCGCGGCCCGCTCGCCGAGCGCGGGCAGCCCGTCCGCCCCGGCAGGGTTCGGGAGCGTCCATGTGCCGCTGGCGTCGATGACGGCGCGCGCGGAGATCCGCCCTTCTGCCCCCTGCGTGTCCCGGGTATGCACGATGAACGGCTGCCCCTTACGGCCGCTGTCGACCATCAGATCGCGGCCCTTGCGGGCGACACCGGTGACGGTCGTCGAGTAGACGACGCGGTCACCGAAGACGCGGGCGAGCGGGTCCAGGTAGCCGGCGACCCATTCGGCTCCCGTGGGGTAGCCCGAGTGCGGTGCGGTCCACCCGGTCGGCTCCAGCAGACGCCGGGCGGCCGTGTCGGTGAGTTCCGGCCAGCTGGAGAACAGGCGCACATGCCCCCACTCGGACACCGCAGCAGCTGGCCCATCGCCTCGCTCAACGACCGTCACGGCGATGCCACGCTCCGTCAGGTGGGCGGCCGCAGCAAGCCCTTGGGGGCCGGCGCCGATGACTACGACGGGAAGCTCGTTCATCACATCTCCTCAAATCGAAAAACTTCAATATGAATAGCCTGCTCCTCCTATCGAAGTTTGTCAATGCGTGCGATACTGGTGTCATGAGTCTTCCTGCCACCCTCGACACCTCGACGTCCTGCTGCGCCCCTCGGGTGACAGCAGCGATCACGGTCGAGGACGCGGAGCGCGTCGCACGGGTGTTCAAAGCGCTCGGGGATCCGACACGGGTGCGCCTGTTGTCGCTGATTGCCGCCGGTGACGGTGGGGAGGCGTGCATCTGCGACCTCACCGCGCCGGTCGGACTGTCGCAGGGCACGGTGTCGCACCACATGAAGTTGCTCGCCGACGCGGGGCTTGTCACCCGCGAGCAGCGAGGGAAGTGGGCATACTTCGCGATCACCGACGGGGCGCTGGACGCCGCCGCGGACACCCTGCGTTCGGTGTGACGGCCCGGGCCCCGGGCTCCCGGTTCGGGGGGCGGCTTGTCGCGCTGTCGCTGGGGCAGGTCATCAGCTGGGGGGTTCTGTTCTATGCGTTGATCGTCGCCTCGCCCGCGATCGCGGACGCGACAGGGTGGCCCGTGGCGCTGGTGACGTTGTCGTTCTCGGGTGGACTCGCTGCGTCGGCGATCGCGGGCGTCGTTGTCGGGCGCTGGCTCGACGAGCGTGGGCCTCGGATGATCATGACCGTGGGAAGCATTGTCGGTGCGGGTGGGCTGGTCATCGTCGCGGCCGCACCGAATCTTGTCGTGTTCACGGCGGGGTGGATCGTGGCGGGGACCGCGCAGGCCGCGGTGTTGTACCAGGCCGCGTTCACGGTGATCGCTCGCCGGTATGGAGACCGCCGCCGGGGTGCGATGACGATCCTCACCCTCGCGGGAGGATTGGCGTCGACCGTCTTCGCTCCTATCGTCGCCGTGTTGCTGACGGTGATGGATTGGCGGTCGGTGTTTCTTGTCCTCGCCGTCGTCCTCGTGGTGACGACCACACCGCTGCACTGGTTCTTTCTCGAGTCGTCCTGGCCGCCCGTCGTCCATGATGCGTCGGCCGATCACCATACGGTGGCGAGCGTGGTGCGCACGCGGCGCTTCTGGATGCTTGAGGCGTCGATGCTCACCTTGGCGGCGGCGCTGTTCAGCGTCACACTCGCGATCATTCCTCTGTTCACTGAGAAGGGGATGACGTACGAGGTCGCCGCTTGGGCGCTGGGGCTGCTCGGCGCCGGCCAGGTGATCGGCCGACTGCTGTATGTCGCCATCCCACACGCCGCCGCACCCTGGGTGGCGTTGGCGGCGACGGCGGGGCTGAGCGTCATCGGGCTTGCTCTGCTCGCGATCGTGCCTGGGCCGCCGTGGCTGCTCATCAGTATCGGCGTGGGGGTCGGAGCCGTGCGCGGTGCACAGACGCTCGTGCAGGGCTCTGCCGTCGCTGACCGGTGGGGCACGCGGAACTACGGCTCGATCAATGGTGTCTTCGCCGCACCGATCACGGCGATCGGTGCGGTCGGTCCCGCACTCGGCCCGCTCATCGCGGTGGCGACGGGGTCGTACTCCGCCATGGCATGGGTTGCTGTCGGGTTCGCCGGGCTTTCACTCATTTTCGCCCGCTTCACCTGATCTCGCCGCCCGGTCAATGCCGCCCGCCTCCGAGCTGCGAGACGCACCGGCGTGGACAGGGGTCGTTGATCCCGCTGCGCGGGTTGACGTGCTCCACGCTTGGGTAGCGATCTGCACCGCATCCCAGGGGGAGCCGAGCGGCGGGGTATAGGACAGGTCGAGGTCGCTGATCGCGTCTACGGACATGCTGTGGTGCAGTGCTGTCGCGAACGTATCGACGCGCTTGGATATCTCGGCGCTGCGCGATCCGAGCAGTTGCGCGCCGAGGAGACGCCCCGATTCGAAGTCTCCGGTCACGCGGATGTGGATGGGGGTGGCACCGGGGTAGTAGCGCTTGTGGTCGTCGGCAGTGACGGTGTGGCTGTGCGGTCGATGCCCCGCGGTTTCGGCTTCGTGATCTCGAAGGCCCGTGCGGGCAGCCACCAGGTCGAACACCTTCACGACCTGGGTTCCCAGGCTGCCGTGGAATCGCGCATCGGCGCCGACCGCGTTCGCGCCCGCGACTCGCCCTTGTTTGTGCGCGGTCGTGCCGAGCGGAAGATACGTGTCGCCGAGAAGGCGATGACGGGTGATCACACCGTCCCCGCCCGCCCAGATCTGCGGGATCCCTGTCTGCATCCGTTCGTCCACGATGACGGCGCCGCCGGCTCCGGTTCGTGCCCCGATTCCGGTGAGGAGCTCCACATTGGGGCGCACACCCACCACGACGAGGACCAGCTCGGCGCGACGCACGAACGGGGCACCGTCGCGGGTGCCCTGGACCGCGAGGAGCCCGCTGTCGCGGCCGATATCGTGCACCTGCATGCCCGTTTCCACCGTGACGCCGTTGCGGTCGAGCTCGTCGCGCACGAGCGCTCCGAGTTCCGTGTCGAGGGTGGAGAGCACCTGGGGTCCGCGTTGCAGCTGCGTGACCTGGAGCCCGCGGATGGTGAGCGCTTCGGCCATCTCGAGGCCGACGTACCCCGCGCCGATGATGATTGCCGTCGACGGTTGATGCTCATCGAGGTAGTTCTCAAGAGCGAAGGTGTCACCCATCGTGTGGAGCGTA
Source organism: Microbacterium sp. C5A9 (assembly GCF_022627955.1). Taxonomy (GTDB): domain Bacteria; phylum Actinomycetota; class Actinomycetes; order Actinomycetales; family Microbacteriaceae; genus Microbacterium. Next base: position 63,620 of record NZ_JABXGD010000007.1, on the reverse strand, counting down.
TGCACCCCGTCCGCAGGCCCGAGCCGGTCGGTCCCGTGGATACCCGCCGTCGAGGCGGATGCGCCCGTCCCGACGACGAGCGCATCGTAAGGAATGGCGGACTCCGCTCCACCGTTGTTCCGCACGGTGAGTGTGCGGGCATTGACGCTGATGCCCGTCGCGAGCGTGTTGGTGCGCACCTGGAGACCGGCCGCTTCCAGATCGGCAAGCGTGCGATGTGCGAGCGACTGCCACGGTTGCACCTCCCGCGAGAAGTAGTAAGGGATGCCACAGATCGAGAAGTTCGGGTATGCATCGGCAACGACGACCGTCACATCAGCGGATTCGTCCACCTCTCGGGCACGGAGCGCCGCGGAGATTCCTGCGTCACTTCCCCCGATCACGACCAGGTGCATGTGAGTCCTTTCTGTCGAGACCTCGCCGCCTGCGAAGCCTCACTGACGCGCGCGACGTCCGCGCACCTGATCATCGCGTCGATCACGGCACGATCCGACACCCGGGCGGGAAGATCAACGAACCCTTTCGCCCCCGTTAACCCCGCGTTCATATAGATAGCCTTCTATAACTACGTCGGATAGACAAGCATCTATGTGAAGCGGCGACTCGGCTGCTTCATCCCTCGAATACCTGAGATGAAGGAAGCACACGTGCGAAAGTCCACAGCAAAGATCTTCGCGTCCACCGCATTGGTCCTGGTCGGGGCACTAGCCCTGAGCGGGTGCGGCGGGCAGCCCTCCGGTGGTGACACCTCTGGATCCGGCGCGAGCGGGGGCGGACTGACCGGTTCGGTGAACACCGACGGTTCGTCGACCGTCGCCCCGCTGACTGAGGCCGCCGCTGACCTGTTCCGCGATGAGGAGAGCGCCGTGAACGTCTCGGTCGCGACGTCGGGTACCGGTGGTGGCTTCAAGACGTTCTGCGCCGGCGAGACGGATGTGTCCAACGCGTCGCGTCCGATCAAGGACGAGGAAGCTGCGGACTGCGAGGCCGCCGGCATCAAGTACACCGAGATCGTCGCCGCCAACGACGGCCTGTCAGTCATCGTGAACCCGGAGAATGACTGGGCGGAGGACTTGACCGTTGAGCAGCTCAACCTGATCTGGGGGCCGGAGGCGGAGGGCAAGATCACGAACTGGAACCAGGTCGATCCCAGCTTCCCCGACCAGGCCATCACGCTCTTCGGCGCCGGCACCGACTCGGGCACGTTCGACTACTTCACCGAGGAGATCAACGGCGAAGACGGTGCGATCCGCACCGACTACAGCCCCTCCGAAGATGACAACATCACCATCCAGGGCGTTGCGGGAGACGTCGGCGCGATCGGGTTCCTCGGCCTCAGCTACGTCGAAGAGAACGAAGGTGTCGTGAAGGCAGTCGCCGTCGACGGCGTGATGCCGAGCACCGAGACCGTGCAGGACGGCACCTACACCCCGCTGGGTCGCCCCCTGTTCATCTACGTCAACAACGCCTCGTACGTCGACAAGGAGCAGGTGAAGTCGTTCATCGACTTCTACGTCGCCAACTCCGCGGAGATCGCTGAGCGTGCACTGTTCGTGCCGTTGACCGAGGACCAGGTCACCACCGCCACCGACGAGCTCGCCTCGCTCGGCTGAGCACCGCACGCTCCATGACCGCCATCATTGAACGGCGTGGGGGTCCGGCTTCTGGCCGGGCCCCTGCCCCCGCCAGCAGTTTCGCCGGCCGCCGCCGCCCCGGCGAGTTCCTCATCAAGCTCGCCCTGCGCCTGGCTGCAGCCGTCACCGTCGTGACGACGGTGGGGATCCTCATCGCGCTGCTTATCCCGTCGCTGAGCTTCTTCGCCGAGGTCCCGGTCCTGGAGTTCCTGTTCGGCACCCGGTGGGCGCCACGCTTCGCGGACGCGTCGTTCGGCGTGCTGCCTCTGGTCACCGCGACCTTGTGGACCACGCTCATCGCGCTGCTCGTGGCGGTGCCGTTCGGGCTCGGGGCTGCAACGCTGCTCGCCGAGTACGCCCGCCCCCGCGTCCGCAAGGTTCTCAAACCGTTGCTCGAGATCCTCGCGGGCATCCCCACGGTCGTGTATGGGTTCTTCGCCCTGCAGTTCGTGCAAGGCACCGTCCTGCGGGACTGGCTTCACCTTCCAACCGGGGCGTTCAGTGTTCTCGCGGCGGGCCTCGTCATGGGTGTGATGATCATCCCGACGATCGCGTCGATCGCAGAAGACGCCATGTCCGCTGTCCCGCAGGCGCTCCGCCAGGGCAGCGCCGCGCTCGGGGCGAACCGGATGCAGACCACCCTCCGCGTCGTGTTCCCCGCCGCCCTGTCCGGGATCGTCGCGGCCGTCGTACTGGGCATCTCCCGAGCGGTCGGCGAAACCATGATCGTCGCCATCGCCGCCGGCAACCAAGCGCAACTCGTCACCAACCCGCTCGATCAGGGGCAGACGATGACGGGATTCATCGCCAACGCCGCGCTCGGCGACTCCCGGGTCGGGAGCCTCGAATACAACACCCTGTTCGCGGTCGGGCTGCTGCTGTTCCTCATCACCTTGCTGATCAACTTCATCAGCATCCGTTTCGTCCGCCGCTTCCGGGAGGCCTACTGATGTCCCCCACCTCGACGACCGCGACGCAGCCGTTGCGCGCTTCGGCCCCCATCGCGACCGGCCGCAACGGTGAGATGCGCCCGAGCGCACTGGCGTTCCTGCTGCTGTTGTGGCTCTCCCTGTTCGTCGCGTTCGCGGTGCTCATCACCCTTCTGATCACGATCTTCCTCACCGGGCAGAACAAGCTCTCCACGGCGCTGCTGTTCAACTTCCCCTCCGCCGACCCCGACGAGGCCGGAGCCCGGCCCGCCATCCTCGGATCCGTGTGGGCGATCGGTGCGACCGCCGTGATGACACTCCCGCTCGGGATCGCCGCCGCCGTGCACCTGGAAGAGTTCGCCGACCGGAAGCGGTGGTTCAACCGGTTCATCGAACTCAACGTGCAGAACCTCGCCGCAGTGCCCTCGATCGTGTACGGGCTCCTCGCGCTCGCGTTCCTCTCGATGCTCGGCGTCACCAACAAGAACATCGTCATCGGCGGGGCGTTCGCCCTGACACTGCTCATCCTGCCGGTGATCATCATCGCGACCAGAGAAGCACTGCGCGCGGTCCCGCGAGAGATTCGCGACGGATCTCTCGCACTCGGCGCCACACAATGGCAGACCACGTGGAGACAAGTGCTCCCCGCATCCGTTCCCGGGATCGCAACCGGCTCCATCCTCGCGCTCTCCCGCGCACTCGGGGAGGCCGCCCCGCTGCTCGTGCTCGGCGCGCTGGTGTACATCACCTTCGACCCGAACGGGCTCCTCAGCGGCTACACCACGCTGCCGATCCAGATCTTCAACTGGACCGGCCGCCCGCAAGAAGGCTTCCACGAACTCGCCGGCGCCACCAGCATCCTGCTGCTCGCCGTCCTCATCCTGATGAACGCGCTCGCGATCTTCATCCGCAACAAGTTCCAGAAACGGTGGTAACCATGAGCACTCCCACAGGCAGCGCCGCGACAGCGACGCACACGAACTTCCATGCCGCCGAAACACGACGGCTCGCCGCCACCCCCAGTGGCCTGATCCGCTGCGAAGACGTCAACGTGTACTACGGCGAGTTCCGGGCCGTGACCGGCGTCAACCTCGAGTTCGGGCGTAACGAGATCACCGCGCTCATCGGCCCCTCCGGATGCGGAAAATCAACGCTGCTGCGCTCCCTGAACCGCATGAACGACCTCGTCGACGGTGCCCGCGTGGAAGGCACCGTCCTCTTCCAAGACGAGGACATCTACGCCAAAGCCGTGGATCCGATCGAGGTCCGTCGGCGGATCGGCATGGTGTTCCAAAAGCCCAACCCGTTCCCGAAATCGATCTACGACAACATCGCCTACGGCCCTAGGGTCACCGGGATGAAAGTCGACAACATGGACGACCTCGTCGAAGAGGCACTGACCCGCTCCGCCCTCTGGGGCGAAGTGAAGGACAAGCTCAAGCAATCCGCGTTCGGCCTCTCCGGCGGTCAACAGCAGCGCCTGTGCATCGCGCGGACGATCGCTGTACAACCCGACGTGATCCTGATGGACGAGCCCTGCTCCGCCCTTGACCCGATCGCCACGTCTCGGATCGAAGACCTCATGCACGAGCTTCGCAAGGACTACACGATCATCATCGTCACCCACAACATGCAGCAGGCAGCGCGCGTGGCCGATCGCACCGCATTCTTCACCGCCCTCGCCGACGAGAGCACCGGTGACCGCACCGGCGTGCTCGTCGAATACGACCTCACCCGCAACATCTTCGAACAGCCACAAGACCAGCGGACCGAGGACTACATCAGCGGACGATTCGGATGACCGACACCGGCAGGGATGGGAACCCGCGGTTCGTGCTCCACGGACGCGGACCCGACGTACTGCGCGGGAGCTTTGCCGAGTTCCGCCATGCGGGAGTCCCCGTTACCGTCCACGCAGAAGTCGTCGAAGCGCTCGCTGACCTCGCGCACGACCATCACGCATCCCTCGTCCTCGGCAGCGGAGAACCATTCGAGAAGCTCGCCGCGATCATCCAGATCGCGGGTCCCGTGTGCGACGGTGCCCTATTCCTGGGTATCTCCGATGCGACGGAAACCGCGACAATCGCAGCGGCGATGAGTGCCGGAGTGCGCGGTACCGTCCGACTCCCCGTCACCCCGGACCGACTGCGCGAAGTGTCACGGCTGCATCCACGATCCGCCGCTCCAGATCGCACACTGCGTATCGGGGAATTGACGCTCGACGTCTCGCACAGAAGCCTGCGCTGGCAAGATCACGCGCTGCTGCTACCCGCACGAGAATTCGAGCTGCTGCATCAGATCATCCGCGCCTACCCAGACAGTGTGAGCATCGGCGCTCTAGCACTTTCCTTCGGATCCGACCTCGAAGATCCCCACGCCTCAGTGCGGGTAGCAATGACAAAACTCCGCTCGCGACTGGCCGCCTTCGCACCAGCACAGGCGCTGATCGAAACTGTCCGCGTCGCCGGCTACCGGCTCGCCTCCTGAGCCTCGATGCCCAGTTCCTGAAGAAGGTCAAGAACCCGTGAGCGGACCTCATCACGCACGGCGCGAAGACCGACATCATCGAGCTCGAGCGGATCGGCGAGATCCCATTCCATGTAGCGTCGCCCGGGGAAAATCGGGCACGAGTCGCCGCACCCCATCGTGATGACGTAGTCCGCCGCACGCACGACTTCATCCGTGAGCGGTTTGGGGAACTCGCCCCACAGCTCAACCCCGACTTCGCTCAGCGCCGCAGCCACGCGAGGATGCGCTGTGTCCGATGGAGCAGACCCGGCGGTGCGCACGTGAACACGTCCGCCCGCGAAATGCCGCAAGAACGCCCCCGCCATCTGCGACCTCCCAGCGTTCTGCACGCAGACGAATAGCACCTCCGGGGTGTCCCGTAGTACCAGGCCTTGGGCCGTGGCGAGAGCGTCTAGGCGGTCCGCGGCGTACCGCGCCGTCATCGTCAACAGGTGCTCACGGACCCGCGTCCGTTGGCTCAGCAGCCGATAGCTTTGAGCGACGTATCCTGCGACCGTTTCTCGACTGAACGTAGAACTGAAGCGATACGCGAGGTCTTCAACCACGGTGCCAACCGCACGAGGAAGCGCCATCACGGGATTCTCTGGGGATCCCGCTGTCAGAGAATCGCTGCTGAGCAGACGTCCGAAACGCACCCACGCGTCGATCGTTGGCATCCATGCATCGCTCTTCTCGCGCCGGATGAGACCGGCCATCTGCAATGACCTGAGCGCTTGATCGACACCGGTGGAATCGATACCGAGTTCGCCGGCAAGGTCAGATTCGTGCATACCGGATGCCAAGGCGCTCAGGGTGCGCAGGGTCTCGGGGTTACCGAGTACTGCGACCTGCACCGCGCGATCCCGAGCCGCCTGCTCGTCGAGTGGTCGCCCGACACGGTGCGTGTGCTTCTCGCTCATCGGAGAAAATCTTCGACCGCGGCACGACGCTCGGGATGGACGGAGATCCATCCGAGCTTGCCATCCTGCACCCTCGTGACGAACCCGTCATCAAGGAGTATCCGGACGTGGTGCGTCACCGTTGGTTGCCGCAAACCGAGCATGTCCGCCAGCTGCCCGACAGTCGCACGTTCGTCCGCGGATCCCAGAATGATGCTCAAGATCTGCAGGCGAGTCGGGTCGGCGACAGCTCGCAGCGTGCGGGCAAGTTCCTCGGCCGCACCGCGCTCGAGCGCACCTCCGAGCCGAGGCTTCGGTGCAGGCTGAGCGGTCACGGCATGATTCTAGTTGCCGAACGTTGCGTGCTTCTCAGCTGTGCTTGTGCTTGAGTCGTGCGCGACGGCGGTGTGACTACTTTGCGAACGTGTCGCCTCGAAGCTTCGACGCGGCGTGCAACCGGAGGAGCTCGATACTGAGGGCGGCGCTTGCCGGGCTGCTCTGAGACAAGCTCTTCGCGGCAGCTGCAAGGGCGGGGCGAGCGGCGTCTCTCTCAAGGGCAATCAGCATGTCGACCGAGACTCCGAGCGAACGTCCCCGCCAGACAGCACCAGGCGTCTGCAGTTGCTCGACAAGGAGTAGGACCTCCGCGCCTGGGTTGGATGCCCGGGCGAGAGCACGTGCGAGGATCGCCGCATCAGCGTGGATCGGTCCGGGTTCGGGTCTAATGTACTTCCGACCCTCGGTCAACGTCGTTCGTGCCTGCTTGGCGAGATCTGACATACCGGTGCGATTGTCGCTCAATGCGCGGGTGGCAAGGTTGGACGGGTTCTCGCGGCTGAGCTCGTGCAGGGCATCAAGCACGATGGCGTGCTCTCGCTCGCTTTGTTCCAACGCAGTCGCCAGAAGGTTCGCAACGCCGGCCGGCATGCCATCAGCGAGATCTGCGAACTGGTTCACAGCGGCGCTGAGGAGTTTGCGTCGTGTCGCCGGGAACTCGATCCCGAAGTTGTCTAGGTAGAGGTCGCCAGCGAGGCTCGCGCCGAGGGCTGTGATCGGCGACTCGGCAGATTGAATGTCGTATCGAACGACGATGTCGATGACGTCATCGATGAGGTGCTCTCGACGCTTCAGCAGGCGTCCCGCCGCGAGCAGCCACGTGTTGCGCCAGTGACTCGATGGAACGAGTTCGCGCAGGTTCTGCAAGACGACCTGTTCGTCACCATCGGTGATCGCGCGAGCCGCCATATATTCCTGCAACGATCGCACTTCGAACTCGTACTTCGATGTCTTCGGAGAGACGAGCATGACCAGTCGTTCCGTCGAAAGTTTGAGGAGGGTCGTCGCGATCGACTCCGATTCACTCTCTTCGAATCCGGCCGAGCTGAGCCGGTGGCGAAGAATACGCGAGATCTCGGATTTCGTGAGGACAGCGTCCGAGTTCCCTGGTCGCTCAGTTCGTGCCTGCAACTTGAGCCCGGCCTGCTCGTGAAGATGGTCGATGTGGGGGCGCAGCGACTTCAGTTCCGTGAAGGCTTCGCTTTTCGCCAGTTCACGGTCGTAGACGACGCGATAGTACCGGTCGAACAGCTCGAATCGATCCGTCGGAAGGTCGACTGCCTCTTCAGCGAGAGCCGTCATGATCGTCACCTGCAACGGTGTGGTCATCAGTCGTTGCGTGACTCGTTCGTGGACCGCCGTGATGAGCCTTTGTGCAACCTGCTCAGCGAGGTCTGGATCATTGGCTGCCCGCAACGCGGTGAGAGCTTCCGAGTAGCTGATCGCTTCCGTCTCGGTGAGTTCAGACAGGGTGATCTGCGTGCAGGGAAACGCGTCGTCGAACTCCCGTCGATACCCCTGTGGGCGTGTTGTGGCGACGAAGAGCACGTCCGCCTTCTCCGAGCTCAGCTCGCTCACCAGCGCTGTGACCGCCTCGATGAGCCGGCTGCGGATCTTCGCGTCAGGCACCTCATCAAGGCCGTCGAGCACGAGGCATGACGGCCAGGTGCGCAACCAGTCCAGCAACGCACTCGGGTCCGACTTCTTCCCCCGAATCAGTATGGAATCGGCGATGTAGGTGAGCAACGAAAACGTCGACGGGGAGGATGCGATCACGGCCCCCGCCTTCGCCAGTTCGATCACGAACGGCCATCGACGTTTCTGCGGGTTCGGGATACCCGCCTTCCTGAGCCGTGTGTCGAGGCCATCGAAGGCGCGCTTAGCCCTCTCGCCGTACTCCTCGACGTTCGTGTCAGCGAGGAAGGCGACACGATACGTGTGGGCGATCACTTGGGCGATCGTGCTCTTGCCCTGACCCGGGCCTCCGACGATGACCACCCCATGGGGCCCACGGCCGGCGGTGGTTGACAGGTGGAGGTCGCCGATGCGCACCGTCTCGGCGGCGGTCATCCTCCGCGACTGGCCTTCCGCGTCCGCGGTCACGCCCGCCGTGAAGGGCAGATCGATTGCAATGTCCGCGAGTGTCACTTTCGACGCATCGTTGTACCCCGCATCGCCCGTTCGAACCCATTGCCGGTTGATCAGCTCGGCGACGGCGTGCCCAGCGAGCCGATCCGCCTCGAGAGCCGTCTTCTCGGGGAGCAATTCGGCGACTTGCGCAAGAAAGTCGCCGGTGACGATCTGCTCTAGGTATCGCTGTCGAATAGACGTGTGGGTGTCGAGCATGACGCGAATCTCGTCGTAGTCCCACACGTACCATCCACGCAGCCCCAAGTCTTCTGCGTTGGCGGCAAGAAGCTGGTCGAACTGGTCACGACCGCCAGTGTCTTTCGTCCCGGTCAGCACGACGTTGGTGGAGAAAAGCAGGTACTCCGGCGTCTTCTCGCCGACCCTCTTCTTTACGAGCCAGCCACGCAGCTCGGAGCGGACCTCGTCAAGGAACCACCGCCAGTCAGCCGTCGTTGAGACCGGTTTCTCGTTGTACTTCATTTGAACGACGCCGTAGCCATCCCATTTCGCGCCCGCCCCGACCGGGAAGTCGACGCGGCCGTCGAACGTAGCGTCGCGCTGCGCGTCCCTACCTGAACCAAACGGCCTGACACCATTGCCCAACTCAGCCTTCGCGAGCGCCTGGAGCATGTGCTCGAATTGCTGCCAGCCCATTCGGTTGAGGTTGTAGTGGCCCACGAAGTCCTTCCGGGTCAACGTCGACGCCGAACAGGCGCTCCAGTGACATTCTGCACCAGTGCTGTTCTCCCATCCGGTTGAACCAAGCAAGCAGAGGCGTTCGATAGCGTCGGGGTTCTCTTGGGTAGCGAGCGAACGCGCCCCAACCAGACCCGCAGGCGCGCCCGGGCCCAGCAGACGACGTCTGCGATCTCGCCGACTGTCATCGGCTCTATGGGATGCGCGCCGTCGATTCCCCGGGAGACCTCCCCTTCCAGCGGAGGCTCATCTACGCTGTCGCACATGGATGAAACCAAAGGCCAGCCACGAACCCGCCCTTGGCAGGCACAGCCATCCACCGATGCGATCGCGGCGTTCGTCGACGCCGTCGGCCGGTTGAACGCGGACGGGGACTTCATCGTTCGAGCGCTGACTGACCAGCTCCGCGCAGAGCGACCGATCGCGGATCAGGAAGAGCTGACTCCGCAGGAGGTCAGCTATCTCATCCAGTCCAAGGCGTTCACGCCAGAGTCGCTCGAGGCGACATCGATCGAAGTTGCTCGCGGGGGTCTTCTCGCGAGTGTAGCGAGCACTCTTCTGACGAGCGTGCTCCAGACCGTATCTGCTTCCGCAGCCGCTGGCTTCTTGCATATGGACGAAGAGTCGCTCTTTGCTGCCGCCGACCGCGGCGAGTTGTACATGGTCGATGTTGCACAGTCCCGGCGTTTTCCGTCGTGGCAGTTCAGCCTCTCCTCGCCGGGGAAACTCCTACCGCACCTAACCGAGATCATCGACATCGTAAAAGACAAGGGATGGATGTCGGTATCTGCTCTGATGGCGACGCCGCAGTCGACCATGGTCACCGACGGTCAGCACAGCCCTGTGGAATGGTTCAGGCGTGGCGGCGACGTAGCAGCTCTGGCCCGGATTATCGAAGGTCAGAAGTGGCGATAGAGCTCGTGGCAACGCAACGGCGTAGCGCGCACCGCTCACACGTCGTCTAATGTGTGTGGCCTCGAGCTGCGAGAAACTCCGTCGCCGTCTCAACCTGAAACTGCTCGTCGACGTAGCTTGCCGGAGTGAGGTTTCGGGTTACGAAGAGGGTGCTTAGGTGAAACTCCTCGCCGTCAGGGGGGTCGCCGATCCCGAGACGCGTCGCAATGCTCGCGACGTGGGGCGCTAGTTCGCTCTCCTTGCGGGCGAGCTGAGTTGTGTAGCTGGGCTTGGTCCCGCGGTCTCCTACCTGGTCGCGGAAGAAGGTGCGCAGTTGTCGCGCCGTCTCAGCGAATCCATGCACCGACGCAGGGTCCTTCGCCTCGATCAACCAGATGGTGCTATCGCCAGGGCGTCCGCACACGAGGTCGACCTCGGTGGTGAGAGTCGGCACGCCGAGCCGCGCGTGGTCGTTGGGTTTCACGCGGGCGACCGTGGTGTAGCCGAGTTCCTCTAGCCGGTTCTGAAGGAATCTCTCGAACCGAATATTGCGGCGCGCACGGCGGTCCGCAAGCGCGATGCTGACAGGCTGAGGAACGTCTCCCGCCCAGGGAAGAACCCCTTGGAGGAGGTGGCGGTAGTAGACCTGAAAGGAGGTCAGCAGGTACTGGGGGCTGACAATGAGTCGTCCATCCGAATCTTGCACCAGCGGTTGCACGAGGAGCCGATGGCGCCGAGTGCGCGTTTGCCAGGGCTTCCACTCCACGGCTTGCATCTGGACGGCCGTGCTCGTGAGCATCTCGATGGCAGCTTCGACACGCGATCTTTGCGACTCATCCGCGCCCGAGCCCAGCGCATCACAGACCCACACTGTGGCCTCGGCCACGGTGACGTGGGCAGTCGTCCTGCCTGGCTCAAACGTCTCCCACTTTGCGAGCGCGGCGAGGGTGGAGAACATGTCCTGCGACGTCGCTCCCCATGCCTGCTGGAACGCATCTTCGACGTGGTCTTCTTCGTTCGCCTGTTGCAGCGAGTCGTCGTCTTGCGTGCCGTGCAGCCGAATGCCCGCAGCTGCACGGGTCAGTTCGTCGTTTCGTAGGCCCCACGCCGATGCGTCGGGATGCGGATCGTCGTCCACGGTCAGCTCGTACATCGGGCTGAGGGTGATGACTGCGGGCGCGACTTGGTGATACATCCGCTCGCTCAATGTGGTCGCGGTGAGGTACGCATCTGCGGCGGCAAGGAGACCGCTCCATGCCTGAGGAGTGATCGGCTTCGTCGCCGCCGGCTTGTCCAGGATGCGCAGGGCGGCTTCCACCACGATCTCGTTACATTGACGAAGCTGAAGTGTCTCCGCCGAGAGTTCGGCCGTGCGGGTGAGCGGATCCCATTCGGTCGAGAGATTCGCTGCGACTCGGGATAGATCGTCTTGCTGATGAATGGCGCTGTCCATCACCCTCGCCAGTTGCTCCATACCCGTCAGCACCACCTCGCTCCCATCGTGGCTCTTGATTCCTTCAGTCAGGGTTTCGAGAGCAAGGGGCGCAAGATGTTCGCGGATAAGTCGATTCGCATCATCCGCTCGGTACTCGCCAGGTTGAACGCCGGCATCGTGGAGTCGTCGCCCCAACGCCGCAACCATACGGCTTTCGTCAGAGGGTCGTAGACGCCACGGATCAGGCAGGTGATTGAGAGTGGTCCGTGCCTGCTTCATCTCCAAGATGAGAAAGGGTTTCGCTGAGCGCCACTGGTCGCGGAGCGCCGCTGCGGTGTCGACATCCATGCCTCCCGCGCGGAGCAGATCGAACACTGCGTCCGCTGTTAGGAGATTCGCCGCCTGCGGATCTCCATTCGCTGAGTCGGCGAAGCCCTCGACATCGATGCGCCACAAAACGTTGACCGGTTCGTCGATGGCACGCACATGCGGGTCGAGATACGGCGTGACCACGCCGGACGATTCACCCGGGACTGCTTCCGATACGTGGAGGTAGAGGACGTATCCGGGCACATCGATCGCCTGGTGCGCGGAACGCCATCGATCACCAAGCGCAGCGAAGCCGTAGATTAGCCCGCCGCATAAGTCGAAGACGAACCGTCGGTGGTCGGTAGATGCTGCCTCTAGAACCCCCCGTGCCACGGCAACGGGGGGTTCGGTGAGAGCGAGCGACCACCCGTCAACACTCGGCGCGGTGTTGACACCGCGGGTGGCGTCATACGTGGGGTCGCCTGCGATTATCGCGACGTTTGCGACGGGCCCCGGGGCGACTTCTGCCGCTCGGAGGTCTCGAATCGGTGGAAGCCCAACCCCGATGAGCGCCACTTCGAGATCCGATAGCTCTACCGCTCGATCCCACTCGGCCTCGCCCGCGTGCGCTTCAAAGTAGACGGCATTGGGTACCACACCACCCTTGAAAAAAGACTTGCCATTAGCTTTCCACGGCTCCCAGTAGTTGATCGCCTCCCACCCGAAGCTCTCAGGGAAATCGGGAGCGCTCAGATCCCGCGCGAATGCGTAAAGATCATCGTCGGACGTGGCAGTTTCCGCAATCCATGTCAGGTCTTCAAGCGCGAGTTTTGCCTCGCCGACCGCCTGCGGCACAGCGATGTGACCGGGCGCCGCGAACACCGTCAACGGGATGACCTCCGCGCCCGACTTGATGGTTCCGCGTCGCCCGCCCGCCATCCGCACCGGCACAGGGCCGGATTGCGCCCTCACCTGTTTCGCCAGCTCCACTGAGCCGATGTATGGCGGCGGCGAGGCCCCCAGGTCGGGGACGTAGATGACCGAGACGGCGATGAAAGTGGACGGATTCACTGGTACCAACCACTGAACGTCAATCCCTCGAAGCGGGATGGCGGCGCCTTCGCTGGAGGGCGGGGGTTCGATCAACTGGTGGGAGAAACGCCACAGGGCTTGACGGATCTGGTTCAGGCAAGAGCTCCGGAGGGCCTTTCGTGCTTGGCTGTCTCGGTCGAGCGCAGACACCAGCTCTCGGGCGGCATGAGCCATGATCTCCGGGATGAAGAGTGGCGGCACCCATCGGTGTCCACCCGCCGTGTCAGCAAAGCGAAGGAACCTTTCGAACGGACTGGAGAGACTCTCCACGTCGAACGCGGCCCTACTTGCGGAGTTCGTCATCCATTCCAACGCCCTTTTGTCAGCCTCACCGAGTTCGATGTGGTCGAGGGGATCCAGGTTGAGGAAGGCCCGCGTCGCTTCATACTCAACGTCCGGCAATGAGACCTCATCGTTGAGCTCCAGGTCCGGGGCTGGTACCCATGCGTCCGCAAGGTGGCGCACGCAGAAATCGCCGTACCTCATCGCCACGTTCACCACGTTCGCGATACCGAATCGAAATCGCCGGTGGAGGCGACCGTCTACCGCTTCCGCCATTCTGAGCGCACGCGTGAGGTCGGCGACCGGCCGTTCGGTGAGGCCAGGCACCGCGCGCAGCGGCTCAGCGCCGACGGCGAGGAAGACAGTTCGGGTGGGGTCGGTGGCGATAAAATCTTCACGCTCCAGTCCGATCCCATAGGTGGTAGCCGCTAGATCGGACAGTGCTTGGATCGACGGCAGCGGTTGGTACTCGTCCGGCGCCGGAGCGGCGGAGGCTCGTAGCGCAGCCGCGAAGCTGCTTCCCAATGTCACCGACCGATGCCTGTTGCCCGGGGACGTGGCGGCGGCGAAAATCAACGTCCAGAGCTCGTCCGGATCGTACGCTGACAAGGCCAGTTCGAGTGCGTCTGGCTCCCGTTGCACGGTGCTCACCGCCGACCGTTGAGATCGAGGCCGCTTGTTTCTACGAGTGTTTTTGCTCTTCCCCACGCAAGCATTCAAGCGTAGGCCAACGACATCCTCGTTGATTGCTACGCGTTGAAAGCGTTGCGCCGGGCAGGAAGGTGGCAAGAGTTGGGGAGCCGCCTTGAAGGCGCACGACATGCCCCCTACAACGCCGCTGCTCCCGGTCCAGGAGCGCTTGACCGCTCTCACCTTCGGCACCACACGGGGATGCATACACGCAAAAGCGCGCGTAAGATAATGCGTGTACGCACTAACTAGATGCCGCCACGAGGAGGCAAGATGGCTGTGAAGAAGAGTCGCACCCGTGCCTCCTCAGCTCGCGTCGCCGCCCGCGAGACGACTGTGAACCGCGGCACCGCGACAGGTCGATTCCTCGACGGGAAACCGAAGCTCGTCGTGGCGACCAAGGCCCCAGAAAAGACCGACGTACAAGCCGGTGTTGAGCGCCTTGCACAGGTGGCGAAGACGTCAAACGTCGACGTATCCGTGTTCAACGCACTCATCGACGAGCTCGCCGATGCCATGACCGACCGTCAATCGACCGAGCTGGGCCTCACAGAGCAGCAAGCCGACTTCCTGATCGAGTCCGGCGATTTCACTCCGGAGGAGTTCGCCGAGGCAGCCGCATTCGTCACCAGCGGTGGGCTCGCCAAACTCGAACGCGAGACTCACGTGCGCGCCCTAACCAACACCTACACCGCATCCGAAGTCGCAGCGCTCCTCGGCATCGATGCCTCCAGTGTGCGTCACCGCCAGAGCAAGAACACCCTGTACGGCTTCCGGGCGGGAAGGATCCGCCTCTACCCTCGATGGCAGTTCATTCCCGGCGAAAAGGTCTCGACGATCCCCCACCTTCCCCTGCTCGTCCGAGCGATCCCGTCCGACTGGGATCCGGCCGACGTCGAAGGCTTCATGACTACACCTCAAGACGACTTGCGGTCGAGCGATGAGTCTGTCGACCCCCAGGAATGGATGACGCCGATCGAGTGGCTGGCTGCCGCGAAGGATCCTGCACCCGTAGTGGACATCCTCGAAGACGCCGACATCACGTGAGCCCGTCGAACGCGAAAGTCCCCGCAACACCCCCGGCGCCGCTCACACTCGACGCTCGTGAGCACCTGAGATCATTCGATGGGATCCTCTGGCGGGTCTTCGCTACAAGAGGTCCTCACCCGCAGGCGTGGGATGAGCTGCGGCACTTCGGGCCGATCAGAACCATGCGCTTTGACCCGCATCCCGAGCCACAGCAGCATCATGCTGATTATGGCGTGATGTACGCAGCTGCTGGATCTACGACAGCTCTCGGCGAGGTTTTTCAGAAGGGCCGACTAATCAATCGGCGCGTTCGTGGAAACACCCTCGCGGCTTGGCGTCCGACGCGTGAGCTTCGGTTACTGGATCTCACCAGCAACTGGCCTGTAATCAACGGGACGACCTCTTCGATCCAGATGGGGCCTAAGCGATACACACGGAACTGGGCGAATGCGATCCATGACCAACTTGGGTCGAGCATCGACGGGCTCTACCACGTGTCATCGATCGACTTCGGCCCGATGGTGACGCTGTTCTCGCCTGCCGAGGACTCGTTCCCGCAGCTGCCGTTGGTGCACACCCGACTGGACTCCTCCAGTGCGAACGTGTACCTCGCGAAAGCCGTGAAGAGACTCGGCTACCGCGTCAAGAAGTAGAACCACCCCAGGACGGCAATCTGCGATCTCGGATTATCAGATGACGCTCGATCCCCCCGTACGCTCAGTGCTATGACACAGCGTTCCACCTTGCAGACTCTCAGCGGTGCTGTCGAAGGATTCCGGGACTTCGCGGCGGCGATCAAGAGTGGAGTGCCCACGGTTCGAAAGGGGTCGATGGCGGAGGAAGATCAAGCCCTCGCAGGAAACATCGTCATCCCTCATGCCATAGTCTCCGGGCTCGTCCTCACCGTTGCAGACCACGTATCCGCCTGGGCGGAGCTTGCCGCCAGCCCCGAAGAGGACGTGTTGCTCCTTCATATGCAGGCTGACTACACCTTGTTCCGTCCTGTGTTGGAGGGGCTCGTGGAGGTGATCTGGATTCTGGATGGTACCGATTCCCCTTCTAGAGTCCGCAGGGCACTTGAGATTGCTCGTATCGAGCACAGGCACGGGCTGAAGCTGACCAACGCTCTGCGCAAAGCGCGAACGCCGGATGACAAGACCGAACAGGGAATAGCAGCACTCGGACGTTTTCTCAGGACCACGGCGAGCAACCTCGGATCCGATCCGGAAGACGTTCTCAGCGCACCATTGATCGATCCCTCCTCGATCACAAGGAAGATAGCGAGTCGCGTTCCGGGCCCCACATTGCAGACCTTCAACTATTGGGCGATAACCTCGGCCCACGCGCACGGGCAGTTCATCACCACTCTGCGCCACGCGATCGAGACGCCCCCATCTACGCCTCAGATGGGCGGGGCTCTGTACGAACCAGACGAGGAGCTGATTGCAGACCTCATCGAGTTCATTGGGACGCTGCTCGAGATCGCAATCAACCTACTAAACGAACAGGGTTACGAGCTTCGACGCTAGAGCTGTCCTGCTTGGCCGACGGGGAACGCTGGGTCGCCGAGATGCGCGCCATGGGGATTCAGAACTCCGTGAGGCGAGATGTCCGACCCGATCCGTATGATCGGATCAGCCCCTTCGTGAGGCAGTGAACTTAGCGCTTTACATCGGACTTAGTCCGATTTCATCGCGATTCTGACAGATCTGGTTCGCCACGGCGTGGCATCATCGACGCGATCGGCGACGCCCCCTCCCGCCGCGCCTCCTGCCGCTCGCCGACGTCCGATAATTGAGGTGGCAGGTTCGAGCGCTCCCGCCTTCCGCACCGCGCGGCAGACCACTCGATCTGCCGGAAGGAAGACACGCATGAAAGCTCTCCGCTACGTCGAGATCGGCAAGCCCCCGGTCGTGGTCGACATCCCGATTCCGAAGCCCGGTCCGGGCCAGGTCCTGCTCAAGGTCACCGCCGGTGGCGTCTGCCACTCCGACGATTACGTCATGGGCCTGCCCGAGAAGGACTATCTCGAGCAGAGCTACCCGCTGCCGCTGACGCTCGGTCATGAGGGCGCCGGAATCGTGCACGAGATCGGCGAGGGCGTCGACTCGACGCTCAAGGTCGGGGATGCCGTCGCGGTCTACGGACCGTGGGGCTGCGGCCGCTGCCACAACTGCGCGCAGGGCATGGAGAACTACTGCACCAACGCCGCCGCCGAGGGCATCCGCCCTCCCGGCCTCGGCAGCCAGGGCTCGATGGCCGAGTACATGATCGTCGACGACGCCCGCCACCTCGTGCCGCTCGGCGACCTCGACCCCGTACAGAACGTCTCGCTCACCGACGCCGGCCTCACCCCGTACCACGCGATCAAGCGCTCGCTGCCGAAGCTCGGCGCCGGCACCTTCGCGGTCGTCATCGGCACCGGTGGACTCGGCCACGTCGGCATCCAGATCCTGAAGGCGATCTCGGGGGCCACCGTCATCGCGCTCGACGTGAACGACACCAAGCTCGCCCTCGCCACCGAGGTCGGCGCCGATCACGTGCTGATCAGCGATGCGTCCGCGGCCGAGAAGATCCGTGAGATCACCGGCGGCCTCGGCGCGAACGCCGTATTCGACTTCGTCGGGGCGAACCCGACGATGGCCCTGGCGCAGAGCGTGGCCGCGCTCGACTCCGACGTCACGATCGTCGGCATCGGCGGCGGCACCATGAGCCTCGGCTTCGGCTCCATCGCCTACGACGCGGCCGTGCGCATCCCCTACTGGGGCTCTCGCTCCGAGCTGATCGAGGTGCTCGATCTCGCCCGCGCCGGCAAGATCCACGTGCAGACGGAGACGTACTCGCTCGACGACGGACCGAAGGCCTACGAGGATCTCGCCGCGAACAGCATCCGCGGTCGCGCGGTCATCGTTCCCTGACAGACAGCGCCGTGCGGTCGCGTGCGACCGCACGGCGCTCCCGGTCGCGCGAGCCCGATCCGACATCAGCAGCCCGAGCGCGCCGGTCATGCGTCCGTCCTCATCGATTCCGAGGGGGCCGATCCGCAGGAGCGAACCCTCCGCGACTGCCGCCTCAGGATCAGAGTAGAGCCCGCCTCGATCCGATGCGAGAAGATCCATTCACACGCATCCATCTCTCGATATCAGGCGTAGGCTGAAGAGAAGGACGGAGCGTCCGAGAAGATCTCCCGGCACCGCGACCGCCCGGGAAGAAGCCCACCCATGGCTCAGTACGATGTCTCGAACCGCTCGGCGATCGTGACGGGAGCAGGCAGCGGCATCGGACGCTCGACCGCTCTGCTGCTCGCGCAGAACGGCGCATCCGTGGTCGTCAACGACCTGAACGCGGAGCACGCGAACGCCGTCGTCGAGGAGATCCGCGCCGCGGGCGGCACCGCTGAGGCATCCGTCGGCGACGCGACCGACGTCGCCTGGATCGCCAGCTCGGTCGAGCTCGCCAACTCCCTCGCACCACTGCGCATCGGCGTCAACAACGCCGGCATCGGCGGAGCGTCCGCCCCCACCGCCGAGTACGACGATGAGGCCTGGGACAAGGTCATCTCGATCAACCTCAACGCGGTCTTCCGCAACATGAAGGCGCAGATCCCCTCGATCTTCGCGAACGGCGGCGGCTCGGTCGTCAACATCGCCTCGATCCTCGGCAGCGTCGGCTTCGCCGGCTCGCCCGCCTACGTCGCCGCCAAGCACGCGGTCGTCGGCATGACCAAGTCGGCCGCCCTGGAGTACTCCGCACAGGGCGTGCGCGTGAACTCGGTCGGCCCCGGCTTCATCGACACCCCGCTGCTGGCCACCATGGGCGACGAGGCGAAGGACTTCCTCATCAGCAAGCACCCGATCGGCCGCCTCGGCCAGGCCGACGAGGTCGCGAACCTCATCGCGTTCCTCGCCAGCGACGCCGCCAGCTTCATCACCGGCAGCTACCACCTCGTCGACGGCGGCTACACCGCCCTCTGAGGTTCCGCACCCCGCGTGCCGCGGCACACCTGCCGAGCACGTGACACGGATGCAGGGGCGAGATCACCGATCTCACCCTGCATCCGTTTCTGTCATCCGGTGTGCGTTCTCTCGTCCGGCATGGGGCGCTGCGGCCGACCTCAGCCCCGGGGTTTGCGCCCCTCGAGCACTCCGGCGAGCAGCACCGCGACGAACGCGGCCGCGGGGGCGACGATGAGCCCCGCGCGCAGACTCTCGTTCTCGGCGATGAAACCGACGAACGGCGGCGAGAGCAGGAACCCGAGTCGCAGCAGCCAGGACACGATGGTCAGTCCGACACCGGCGCGCAGCCCGGGCAGCTCGTCGGCGGCGTGCATCGCCGCCGGGATCAGCGTCGCGATGCCGAAGCCCACGGCCGCGAACCCTGCGATCGTGCCGGGGACGCTGGGGTACAGCAACGCCAGGGTCATGCCGGCCGTCGCGATGAGACCGCCGACCCGGGCGACCGCGCGCTGCCCGAACCGGTCGGTCATGCCGTCGCCGAGCATCCGCCCGATGAACTGCGCGCCGACGAGGGCGATGAATCCGAGAGGCGCGACCGCAGCCGCCGCTCCGAGCGACTCCGACAGGTACAGCGTCGCCCAGGAGTTGCCCGCATCCTCGGCGATGGCGCCCGCCATGGCGATGAGCGTGAGGGCGATCACGGTCAGCACGACGCGCGGGGTGATGCCCCGGCGCACGGCCGCGTGCAGCTCCGCGGGGTCGGCCGTGGCCTCGGCGTCTTCCTCGTCGTCGCGCCCCGGAAGGCAGAAGCCGAGCGCGGTGATCGCCACCGCCGCGAAGACCGCGGTCGAGATGCCGAGGTGCACGCCCAGGGGCAGCTGCAGGGCGATCGCAGCGGCGGCCATGCCTCCGCCGATCACGGCGCCGATCGACCAGATCGCATGGAAGGAGTTGATGATCGAGCGGCCGAACCGACGCTGCACCCGCAGCCCGTGTGCGTTCTGAGCGACGTCGGTGATGGCATCGGACGCCCCTCCGAGCAGCAGCGCGAGGGCGAACAGGATGCCGGAGGGCGCGAGCGCCGCGGCGAGCAGACCGATGCCCGTGGCGACCGTGCCGATGACGGCGATCTTCGCGGAGCCGAACCGTCGGATCAGCACCGCGGCGAGGAGTCCTGCCGCGATCGCTCCGGCAGGGAAGGCCGCGATCGCGAGGCCGTACCCGACGTTGTCGAGCCCGAGGGCCGACTTGATCTCGGGATACCGCGGAAGGATGTTGGCGAACAGCGCGCCGTTCGTGAGGAACAGTGCCGAGACGGCGATGCGCGCGCGGCGCGCGGCCCTGTCGGGGGCGGGTCGTCGAATCGATTCGGCGGAAGTCATGCGTACGATCGTACACGGAGACTCGGCCCCTCGGGAACGCGCTCCACGCACGCAGAAGCGCCGCCTCGGCGGACGGCGCTTCTGGGGGGATCTAGACGAGGGACTCCGGCGAGATCGAGGGAGCGGATGCGCCGGCCACCATGATCACGGCCTCCTTGGCTTCATCGAGTTCGTCGAACCGACCGATGAAGTCCGAGGTCGGCCCGAAGGCGTCGAACCCCTCTCCCGGGATCTCCGTGATCGATCCGAGGTATTGGCGCCGGTCGTTGCCGACATGGAATCCGGGGTCGACCTCGACCCACAGCCCGCGCGGTGCGACCGATGCACCGACCTTCTTAGCGGTGGAACTCGTGGCCGCCTTCGCGGCCTTGCGTATGCGTGTCGACATGGCTCATGCGCTCAGTGCGTGCACGCCTCGTGTGGCCTGCATCGCCGACGAGAACTCGTCGCTCGTCATGTCGAGACCGCGGGCGGAGTTGGCGGCGTTCATCATCGCGACCAGCAGTGAGCGGTCGAGAGCGTGATCGTCATCCTCCATCACGAACCGCAGGGGGATGGACGCGTGGATCCAGAGAGTCTCGGCGACACCCGACGAGGCTTCGATGGTCAGGGGGAAGGACTCGTTGCGCCGGAGCTTCGTCACGATCACCGTGCGCAGGTGCGCCATCAGCGCGTCATCCACATCGATCGGCGTGCTGGTGTTTCCGTAGGCCAGGTGACCCATGATTCCTCCTCGTCGTAGACGATTCGATCGCGAAGACCGCAGGCGATTCGCTCTAGAGAAAGATTACTAGGTTACCTAGCTATTTAGCAAAGGCTGATTAACGGAACCCGCCACGCGGGGTCACGGAAGCTCGCTGATCTCCTCGGTCAGACGGCGGAGGAACCGGGTCACGACGTCGGCCTGATCGGGAGTGAACTCGCTCGCGATCGACTCGATGCGCTGAGTGAGATCGTCGGCGGGCGAGTTCAGGTCACGGAGCGAGGGGCGCAGCACCTTCGACCGCGCGTCAGCGGGATGCGGTGCGACGATCACCTGGCCGCGGTCCTGCAGCCGGCGGAGGATGCTCGTGACCGCCGCCGTGCTCACACTCAGATGCGCCGCCAGCCCACCGGGGGTGGCCGGGGCGTCATCGGGCGCCTCGGCGATGAAGCGCATCGCCTCGCGATCCGTGTCGTTGGGCGCACGCACCGCAGAGAGCCGTCGCGCGAACTGCGCTTCGGCTCGACGGAGCTCGTCGACTCGCATGACGAGCTCCGACGTGATCGTTCGTGTGTCGCGGTGGACTGTGCCAGCCATTCGTCACCCCCTGACGCCTCCATGCTACTCGAAAGACACGTAACGAGTCGGACTAGCAAAATCCAATGCCACCAGCCAGTCCTTTCGGATGCGAAGATGGATGTCTGTCGGAAAGGACGTCATGGTCGAGCGATTCACTCTCGAGGAGGCGGGATACATCTTGTATGCCGAGATGCTCGAGCGCCTGCACGAGCGGTTTCCGACGGTGCCGACGTGGCGTCTCGACCAGATCGTCACCGCAGAACACGACGCGATCACGGGCGGAATCCTTCAGATCGTGCCCTCCGAGGTCGAATCCGGCGTGATCGAGATGCTCGAGCGCGACCAGCGAGACGACCTGAGCGATGACGGCGAGGTGGCGTGATGCCCGGTCCTGAAGAGTTCTCCCGTTCCGGCTACTGGTACCCGGATTCCGACAGCGCCAGCACGGTCGACGTCCTCAACCTCCTGCGCCGCTACCGCTCGGCGGAGACGGCGATGCGCGCCCGCACACGCGTCTCGATGGGCATGAACGAGACCGACCTCGTGGCGCTGCGCTTCCTGCTGCGCGAGCAGCGCGCCGGCCGCATCGTGCGCCCGGTCGACCTCGCCCGCGTGCTCGACATCTCGACGGCGTCCACCACCACCCTCATCGATCGCCTCGAGAAGGGCGGGCACGCCCGCCGCGAGCCGCACCCCACCGACCGTCGCGCCGGCGTGGTGGTGCCGACCGTGAGCAGCGACGACGAGGTGCGCGAGACCCTCGGCGCGATGCACCGCCGGATGCTCGCGCTCGTCGACGAGATGAGCGACAAGGAGCGCGCCGTGGTCACGCGGTTCCTGGCCGGCATGACCTCGGCGATCGAGGAGGCGACGGACCTCGATCAGGAGCTCCGCGACGTCATCCGCTCGCACGAGGAATCGGAGTCCTCGGGCGAATGACCGCCGAGGGCCGGTCGCACATCGACCGGCCGCCCGACGGGACGATCAGGCCTTCTCGGCCTGCCCCTCGGCCTGCTGGTCGGCCTGGGCATCCTGCTGCGCCTGCTCGGCGAGCTCTGCCACGTACTCCGCGTTCTCGAGGCGCTCGGGGAAGAGCTCGTCGAGGTCGAGGTCGGGGTTCTCCTCCTGCGTCTCGACGAGCTCGATCGCCTCTTCGATCGTCTGCACGCTCGGCATCGCTCCCGGCAGCGGCCGGCGCGCCGACTCCTTGAGCACGACCACGGCGATGAAGCCCGCGATCGAGGTTCCGATCACGTAGAACGCCGGAGCGAGCGACGAGCCGGTCATCTGCACGAGCGCCTCCATGACCACCGGTGCCGTACCGGCGAACAGCGCCACCGCGAGGTTGTACGAGATGCCCATGCCGCCGTATCGCGACGAGGTCGGGAAGAGTGCCGGCAGCGACGACGCGAGGTTCGCGACATAGAACGTCACCGGGAAGGCGAGGAGCACCAGTCCGAGCAGGGTCGACCAGATCTCGCCGTGCATCATGAACAGGAACGACGGCACGGCCAGCACGATCGCCGAGACCGAGCCGATGAACAGCACCCTCTTGCGTCCGATGCGGTCGGAGAGCTTTCCCGTGAGGGGGATGCAGAGCGCCATCGCGATGAGCACGGGCAGCGTGAGCAGGGTGCCGTGCACCTCGTCGTAGCCGAGGGTTCCGGTCAGGTACGTCGGCATGTACGACGTCAGCGCGTATCCGACCGTGTTGGCGGCGGCGACGAGCACGAATGCGGTGAGCAGCTCGCGCCAGTACGCGCGGATCAGCGCGATGACGCCCTTGGGCGCATCCGCCGAGGACTTGGCGTCGTCGGCCGCACGCTGCGCGGACTCCTGAGCCTCCTGGAAGGCCGGAGTGTCTTCGATCTTGAGGCGGAAGTAGATCGCGATGAGCCCGAGGGGCAGCGCCACGAGGAAGGGGATGCGCCACGCGAAGCCCTGCATGACCTCGGCCGACAGGGTGAGCTGCAGGATCGACACGAACGCCGCGCCGATCGCGAAGCCCATGTACGAGCCGAGGTCGAGCAGCGAGGCGTAGAAACCGCGGCGCTTGTCCGGCGCGTACTCGGTGATGAAGGTGGTCGCACCGGCGTACTCGCCGCCGGTCGAGAAGCCCTGCGCGAGCTTGAGCACGATGAGCAGGATCGGCGCCCAGACGCCGATGACCGAGAAGTCGGGCAGCACTCCGATGAGGAAGGTCGCTGCGGCCATCATGATCAACGTGAACGCGAGTACGCGCTGGCGACCCATCCTGTCGCCCAGCTGGCCGAGCACGATGCCGCCGAGCGGACGCGCGACGAAGGTCACCGCGAACACGCCGAGCGAGAACAGCGACTGCGCGCCCGCCGAGGCATCCGGCAGGAACGCACGGCCGATGATGACCGCGAGGTATCCGTAGACACCGATGTCGTACCACTCCATGAGGTTGCCGACCACGGTGCCGGCGACCGCGCGCTTCAGCATGGGTCGGTCGACGACCGTCACGTCGTCGACGGTGAGACGACGGAGCTCGTCATCCTTGACGAGTCCCACTCGACGGCCGAGGCGCCGCCACAGGGAGTCCTTCTTCACGGTTTCCGACATGCTGTCCTTCTCTCTCCTGCATCCCCGGGCATCAGATCATGCGCGGGAACAGACGACGGGGAGGCGACAGTCGTCGCCTCCCCGCACACTGTGACGGCTCTCAGTTGAGCGCGTCCTTCACGTTCTCGCCGGCCTTCTTGACGCTGGCCTTGGCCTGGTCGGCACGACCCTCGGCCTCGAGCTTCTCGTTGTCGGTCACCTTTCCGACGGCCTCCTTGGCCTTGCCGGTGAGGTCCTGAGCGGCGTTCTTGATCTTGTCATCGAGTCCCATGGGGGGGCCTTTCTCTCTTCCAACGGTGGTCTGTGGTGGCTGCGATCCGCGCGGTCTGCGATCTCAGAGCGGCAGCGACAGGAGGTCGGCCATCAGCGGCAGCGATCCGGCGGCGACGAGGGCGACGAGCCCGGCGATGCCGAGGGCCCGCCACAGGGGCGATCGGGCGACGCCGACGACCACGGGCTCGATGCCGGTCGATCGTCCGACGGCCTCTCGTGCCGAGAGCGGAGCGAGGCTGATCGAGTCTGCTGCGACGAGCGCGCGGCGCGACGAACGGGTGACTCTCGTGCGGGTGTCCGTCATCGCGGCCATGTCTCACCTTCCTCGGGCAGAAGATTACTAGATGAACTAGTCATATACCAACCTAGTGAAAAACTCAGCCTTCGCGCCTACGCTCGGGAACATGACCGAGCTCACCCAGCCCACCGGGCACGAAGACGCCCTGCGCGCACATCCCCGCGACGACGGATCGGCGCCTCGCGCCCTCGTGCTCGGAGCCACCGGCTACATCGGCGGCCGCCTCACCCCGCGGCTCGTGAACGCCGGATACCGGGTGCGACTGCTCGCACGCGACGCCGCACGCGCGGCATCCTTCCCCTGGGGTGCGGACTGCGAGATCGTCGAGGGATCGGCCGACGACGAGGATGCCGTGGCCGAGGCCATGGACGACGTCGATGTCGTCTACTACCTGATCCACTCGATGAGCGCGGGCAAGGGCTTCGAGGAGAGCGACGAGCGCGCGGCGACCACGGTCGCGGAGGCCGCGGCGAAGGCCGGCGTGCGCCGCATCGTCTACCTCGGCGGGCTGCACCCGGATGACGCGAAGCTGTCGCCGCACCTGCGTTCGCGCGTGCGGGTCGGCGAGATCTTCCTCGAATCCGGCGTGCCGACGCTCGTACTTCAGGCCGGCGTCGTGATCGGCTCGGGCTCGGCGTCGTTCGAGATGATCCGCCACCTCACCGATGTGCTGCCGTACATGCCGGCTCCGAAGTGGGTGCGCAACCGCATCCAGCCCATCGCCGTGCGCGACGTGCTGCACTATCTGCTCGGTGCGGCCCGCGTCGACGACACCGTCAACCGCGCGGTCGACATCGGCGGACCCGACGTGCTGCGCTACGGACAGATGATGAACGGCTACGCGCTCGAGGCGGGACTCCGCCAGCGCGCGATCGCCTCGCTGCCGGTGCTGACGCCCGGACTCGCGTCGCACTGGGTGAACCTCGTGACGCCGGTGCCGCGCTCGATCGCCCGCCCGCTGGTGGCGTCGCTGCAGAACGAGTGCATCGTCAAGGACCGTGCGGTGGACGAGCTCATCCCCCGGCCGGAGAGCGGCCTGACGCCGTATCGCCGGGCGGTCGCGATGGCGCTGGGTCGCGTGGACGCCGACACCATCGAGACGAGCTGGCAGGATGCCGAGGTCTCGGGCGCACCGAGCGATCCGCTGCCGAGCGACCCGGAGTGGGCGGGGCGGACCGTGTTCACGGACGCCCGGTCGCTGCGCACGAAAGCACCGGTCGATGCGCTGTGGCGCGTGATCGTCGGCATCGGCGGCGAGAACGGGTGGTACTCGTCGAAGTTCCTGTGGGCCGTGCGCGGGTGGATGGACCGCCTCGTCGGCGGCGTGGGACTGCGCCGGGGGCGTCGCAGCAGGTCGGAGGCGCGCGTCGGCGACGCGATCGATTTCTGGCGCGTCGAAGCCGTCGAGGAACCGGGGCGCGAGACCGACGCCTCACCCGCGAGCGGCGGGCTGCTGCGGCTGCGCGCCGAGATGAAGGTGCCGGGCGAGGCCTGGCTCGAGCTCCGGGCACTGCCCGACGGCGAGGGATCCCGTTACGAGCAGCGCGCGGTGTTCTTCCCCCGCGGACTCGCCGGGCGCCTGTACTGGCTGGGCGTGCTGCCCTTCCACGGGTTCATCTTCGCGGGCATGGCCGCCCGGATCACCGACACCGCGGCGACGCCGGTCGAGACGGTCGCGCCGGCACCCGAGAAGACGACCCCCATCCTCTGAGCGCCCTCATCTGACCGCCCGCATCTGAGCGCCCGGCACGGGTCGCTCGCCCACCTCCTGCGGGGTCGCTCGCCCCCAACTAGCCGGGGTCGATTCCGCACCCGAACCAGCCGGGGTCGATTCCGCACCCGAATCGGTCGGATCCGGTGCCTTTTCGACCCCGCCCGATGCTGCCGAACCAGCCGGGGTCGATTCCGCACCCGAATCGGTCGGATCCGGTGCCTTTTCGACCCCGCCCGATGTCGCGGCACCGCCGGGGACCGCGCGCGGCGTCAGGACGGACGGTCCGCGAGGTCGGAGGGGCCGGCAGTCGCAGCCGCGTCAGCATCGGCATCAGCAGCCGCACCGGCATCCGCATCCGCATCCGAATCTCCAGCCGCCCCGGCATCCGGGATGATGTCGATCGCCTCGGTCGCGGTCGCGTAGACCTCGGCGAGGCTGTCGTCGACGTCGGCCTCGTCGATCCAGTCGAGGTCGTCTTCGGAGTGGTCGTACTCGACGGGCACGAGCGCGAAGTCGTCGCCGTACTCCTCGAGACCCGCCATGACGCTGTGGCGCACGGCCATGCGGGCGTACCGGTCGCGCAGGATCATCGGGTCGCGGCGGAGATCCTTCATGAACGCGACCATCATGAACGCCATGATCACCGCGAACGGCAGCGCGGCGATGATGGTGACGTTCTGCAGTGAGCGCAGCCCGCTGCCCTCCTCACCTGAGACGAGCAGGACCGCGGCGATCACCCCCACCAGCACACCCCAGACGACCGCGACCCAGCGCGACGGCTCGGGGCGCCCCTGCTGCGACAGCGTGCCCATCACGAGGGATGCGGAGTCGGCGCCGGTGATGAAGAAGATCGCGATCAGCAGGATCAAGACGATGCTCGTGATCAGCGGGAAGGGCAGGTTCTCGAGCACACCGAAGAGCACCTCCTCGGGCGGATCGACGGTGAGGTTCGCGCCGTCCATCTGCTGCTGGATCGCCGTGGTTCCGAAGATCGCGAACCAGACGAGCGAGATGACCGCGGGCACGACGATGACGACCGACACGAACTGACGCAGCGTGCGTCCGCGCGAGATCTTGGCGATGAACATGCCGACGAACGGCGACCACGAGATCCACCACGCCCAGTAGAAGATCGTCCAGCTCGAGAGGAACATCTGCGCCTCATCGCCCTGCGACGCCGAGCGCGCGACCATCTCGGGCAGGTCGCCGAGGAACTGCACGGCGACCGAGGGGATGACGTTGAGGATCAGCAGCGTCGGGCCGACGAAGAACACGAAGAAGGCGAGCAGCAGCGCGACGACCGCGTTGATGTTCGACAGCGCGCGGATGCCCTTCGAGACCCCCGAGACCGCGGAGGCGATGAAGCAGGCCGTGAGCACGGCGATCGCGGCGATGAGCACGCCGTTGCCGAGCTCGCCGATGCCGCTGACGATCTCGACGCCGTGGCCGATCTGCAGGGCGCCGAGTCCGAGCGAGGCCGCGGTGCCGAACAGCGTCACAATGATCGAGAAGATGTCGATCGTGCGACCGAGCGGCCCGGCGGTGCGGCCCTCGCCCAGCAGCGGGGCGAAGATCGACGAGATCAGCGGGGTGCGGCCGCGGCGGAACGCGCCGTAGGCGATCGCGCCGCCGACGAGAGCGTAGAACGCCCACGCCTGCGGACCCCAGTGGTAGAGCACCTGCGCCTGCGCGGTGTGCATGGCCTCGAGGGTGTTCGCCTCGACCGTGCCGGGCGGCGGGTTCTCGAAGAAGGTGAGCGGCTCGGCGGCGCCCCAGAACACGAGGCCGATGCCCATGCCCGCGGCGAAGAGCATCGAGATCCACGAGAACATCGAGAACTCGGGCTCCTCGTCGTCGCGTCCGAGCGGGATGCGTCCGTAGCGACTGAAGCCGACGAACAGCATGAACACGAGGATGACGGTGGCGATCGTGGTGAAGAAGAAGCCGAAGTACTCGACCACCCACGCGAGCACGGTCGAGGTCGTGCCCGAGAGGTTGTCGCCCGCGAACACGCCCCAGGCGATGAACGCGACGGTCAGCGCGACGGCGACGCCGAAGACCAGCGGGTCGGTGCGGTAGGTGCGGCCGGTCTCCTCGACCGCGACGCCGGGGACGAGCGCCGGATGCACGCCGCGCGGCGGCACGGCGGCGATGTCACGGACGATCTTTTGCGCGGTCTCGGTGGCCTTCGCGGCCTGACGGATCGCCGCGGTGGAGGTCTTCGGAGCGTCGTTCCTCGGGGGCGTCTTATCGTCCGGAGTATCCATGAGAACCGATTCTCCCATGCCGGCATTCTGCGAGTGGCAGGCCCTGGTCGCAGCACGCGTCGTCTCGGGCCGCTCCGCGGGCCTCGCTCACCGACCGAGGACGCGAGTCAGCGCCCGCGACGCCCGCCGAACACCGAGTGCAGCAGGGGCAGGGCCGAGACGCAGAGGAGCGTGATGCCGAGGGGCGGGATCGCGGGGACGAGCAGGGCTCCCCCGACGAGCATCGCCGCGAACAGCACCCCCGAGCCGATGCGGCGGGCGATGCCCTCGAGCCGGTCGAGGCGGCGCTCGAGGGCCGAGGTGTCGAACGTGACGTTGCCGTCGTCGACGCGGGTGATGATCGCGTCGATGCGCTTGGGCAGGCGGTAGGTGACCGCGGCGGTCTCCATGGCCTGCTGGGCCATGTCCTGCATGAGGTTGCCCGACTCGTCGCGCAGGAGTCGTCCGGCGTAGGGCTCCGCGGCATCCCACACGTTGAAGGTCGGGTCGAGGCTCGAGCACATGCCCGAGGTCAGCGAGACCGCGCGGATGAGCAGCAGCATGTTCTCGGGCAGCTGCAGGGGGAGCGAGCGCACCATGTCGCCGAACTCGTCGGCGAAATCCTTGAACTCACGGGGGTCGACGGTCGCGAGCTCGGCGAAGCCCATGCCGCCGAACCGGGAGAACAGAGCACGCAGCGCGCGCTCGAGCTCGGCGGTGTCGGCGGAGGGCAGCAGCACCCCGATCTCCTGCGCGGCCTTCACGAGTCCGCGGCTGTCGCGCGCTGTCACGGCGATGAGCAGCATCCGCAATCCGTCACGCAGATTGTCGGGGACCTCGGCCATCATGCCGAAGTCGATGAAGGTGAGGCGGAAGCTCTGCCCCGTCTCGCGCGCCCCCGGTTCGGTCGCCGGGAGCGGCGTCACGAAGATGTTGCCGGGGTGCGGGTCGGCATGCACGAAGCTGTGCGTGAAGACCTGGTCGAACATCACCTCGGCGAACGCGTCGGCCACGGCGGCCGGATCGATGCCCGCCGCGCGCAGGGCATCCGTGTCGTTGATCTTGATCGCGGTGACATCGGACAGCGTGAGCACGCGTCGGGTCGAGCGCTCCCACACGATCTCGGGGGTGTCGACGCGCGGGTCCTCGGCGAAGTTCTCGCGGAAGCGCTCGGCGCTCGCCGCCTCATGCAGGTAGTCGATCTCCTCGAGGCTCGTCTCGGCGAACTCCTCGACGAGCGCGGGGGCGTCGACACGGTCGGAGACCAGGCGCACCCGGGTGAGCCAGGTCGCGACGCGGCGGAGCGCCGCGAGGTCGACCGCGACGATCTCATCGATGCCCGGACGCTGCACCTTGACGATGACGCTGTCGAGTCCGGTGTCCGCCGCATCCTGCTCCGCCAGGCGGGCACGGTGCGCCTGGCCGAGGGATGCCGCGGCCACGGGCGTCGGGTCGAACCAGGCGTAGGCCTGCTCGAGCGGGATGCCGAGTTCGACCTCGGCCGCGGCGCGGATGTCGGCGAAGGGCACCGCGGGGACCTCGTCCTGCAGCCCCTCGAGCTCTTTCGTGATCTCGGGCGGCAGCACGTCGAGGCGCGAGGACATGAACTGCCCGACCTTGATCATGAGGCCGCCGAGATCGACGGCGAGCACATGGAACCGCTTCGCGAAGCGCTGCATCCGCGGACCGCGTGTGCGTTCCGCGATCGAGGTCATGCCGAGGCGCGGCAGCACGAGTTCGAACCACCAGATCTTGATGAACTCGCGCGCCGCGAACGACAGGATGCGGCGGTAGCGGGCGCGATGGGCGCCCTGCGCCGCGGCATCCGTCATGTGTCGTCCCTGGGTCGAGTGCGATCAGTCCTGAGCGAGGATCGTGTACAGCCTACGGCGAGCCTCGTCGAGGATCTCGACCGCCTGCTGCACCTGCTCGGTGCTGCCGCTGCGTCCGACCTGCGCTGCCGCGGCGGCGAGGTCGACGCCCGCCTTGGGGAGCGCGCTGTAGCGGGGGTTGTCGTGCAGACCCTCCCCCTTGGACTGCGACTCCCACGGTGCGGGGGTCTCGGTGCTCTCGACCGCGACCTCGCGGCCCGCCTCGGTGAGCGAGTAGGTCTTGCGACCGTTCTGCTCGTCGGCCTCGATGAGGCCCTCGTCGGCGAGGAGCTGCAGGGTGGGGTAGACCGAGCCGGCGCTGGGCTTCCACGATCCGCCGCTGCGCTCGGCGATCTCGTTGATGATCTGGTAGCCGTGCATGGGCTTCTCGGCGAGCAGCGACAGCACAGCGGTGCGGACGTCGCCCTTGGCCATGCGGGATCCGCCGCTCGGGCGCTGTTCGAAGGACTTCTCGAAGCTCTTGCGGAGCTGGTCCATGGCATCGAAGATCGCGGATGCGGGACCCCCGGAGCCTGCACCGAAGCCGGATCCGCCGAAGGGGTTCGAGGGGAATGCGTTGTTCATGGTGACCTCCCTGGAGTGGTGAGCGATAGTCAACGATATATCGTTAAGGCTGAGTGTGTGGTGGGAGTTCGGATGCCAGCACGCACGCCGACCTGAATGCAACCCCCGTGTGCTCCACAGGTCATGATGTTTGACTGCACAGGATGTCGAATCTGCGTGTGAGTGTCGTCGTGCCCGTGTTCCGCCCCGGAAAGGCCATCGACGAGCTCATCGCGTCGCTGGACCGGCAGACCCTGGACGCGTCGCTGTTCGAGGTGCTGCTGTGCGATGACGGATCGGGCGAAGAGACCCGCGAGCTGCTCGCAGCCGTGGCCGCCGACCGCCCGAACGTCCGCGTGCTGGATCTGCCGCATTCCGGATGGCCGGGAACCCCGCGCAACCGGGGCGTCGAGGCCGCGCGGGGCACCTACGTGCAGTTCGTCGATCAGGACGACTGGCTGTTCGACTCCGCGCTCGAGCGACTGTGCGACTTCGCCGATGCTCACGGATCCGATGTGATCGTCGGCAAGGAGGTCGGGATCGGACGGCGCCTGCCGAGCAGGATCTTCCGCCGCGATGTGCCGCGTGCACGCCTCGGCGAGGATCCGCTGCTCGAGATGCTGACGCCGCACAAGATGTTCCGCACCGAGTTCCTGCGCGACCGCGGCATCCGCTTCCCCGAGGGCAAGGTGCGGCTCGAGGACCACCTGTTCGTGATGCGGGCGTACTTCGAGGCCGAGACGATCTCGATCTTCGCGAGCGAGCCCTGCTACGCGTGGGTCAAGCAGCCGGGCAGCGCGAGCTCGTCGCGCATCGACCCGGAATCGTACTTCCCGCATCTCGAGGCGGTCCTCGACCTCGTGGAGGAGTACACGGCACCGGGGCGCCTGCGCGACCGGCTGCTGCGGCACTGGTTCCGCGGCAAGATCCTCAAGCGGCTGTCGGGAAAGCGGATGGTCGCCTACCCCGCCGACTACCGGACGCGCCTTCTCGCCGTAGTCGTGCCGCTGTCTCAGCGCCGCTTCGGCCCGGGCGTCGACGGCGGCCTGGCTT
Source organism: Microbacterium sp. C5A9 (assembly GCF_022627955.1). GTDB lineage: Bacteria > Actinomycetota > Actinomycetes > Actinomycetales > Microbacteriaceae > Microbacterium. The sequence continues at coordinate 31,532 of NZ_JABXGD010000007.1, read as the reverse complement.
TCCCGCAGCGGATCCGCGCTGCGCTGCTCCGCTCGAACCGCCGCGACGATCTGGTGGAGTTCGCACGCTTCGAATCCGAGATGTCGTGCCGCGCGGCCGTCACGCAGGCGCGCTGGTCGCGGGGCGGCGGCCTGTATCTGACGGTCCGCGTGGACGTCACGCGCGACGGCGCGGAGGCTCTCGTGTTCGAACCCGGCTCGGGTCGACTCACCTCTCTCCCGTTCTCGGCCGCCGATCTGCCGTCCGACCTGCTGCTCGCGGGCCGCGAGCTCGGCAACGATCAGGTGGAGCTGTTCCTGCAGGACACGACCACCGGCGACGAGCGCCGCATCGCCACATCGTCGCTGCAGGACCGCAGCACCGTGACGCTCGCGATCGACCCCCTGAAGGTGTTCGGCCCCTCGGATCAGACGCGCGGGGCACGACTGCTCGTCAAGGTGCGACGGGCCGGGTGGACGTTCGATGTTCCCCTGAAGTCGGATGCCGCGACGCTCGCCGGAGCCGGCCACTCGCCGCTGCTCGCCGGCCGTACCTGCACCCCCGTCGCGACGCGGGGCGGTGCGGTCGAGCTGCGCCGCGTCTGGCCCGGCGGCCGACTCAAGGATCTCGCCGGCCGCGCCGCGCGCCGGGTGCGCAGCAGGTCACGCGGGAACTGAGCGCGCCGGTCACCGCGGAGGAATCACCGCGCAGGACTCATCGCGCGAGGGTCATCGCGCGAGGGTCAGGATCTCGGCCCCGTCGTCGGTGATCGCGATGGTGTGCTCGGTGTGCGCCGTGCGGCAGCCCGTCGCGCTGCGCAGAGTCCAGCCGTCGGCATCCGTCACGAGCACGTCGGTGTCGGCCATGACCCACGGCTCGAGCGCCAGGAGGAGTCCGGGGCGCAGCCTGTAGCCGCGCCCGGCGCGCCCATCGTTCGCGACATGCGGGTCCTGATGCATCGTCGACCCGATCCCGTGTCCGCCGAACTCGAGGTTGATCGGGTACCCGGCGGCCGCCAGCACGGAGCCGATCGCGTGCGACAGGTCGCCGATGCGGGCATCCGGTCGAGCCGCGGCGATGCCGGCCGCGAGCGCCCGCTCGGTCGCGGCGATCATCGCGAGGTCGTCCGCTGCGGGGTTCGAGCCGACCACGAAGCTGATCGCCGCGTCGGCCGCGACGCCGTGCAGCGTCACCGCCAGGTCGAGCGTCAGCAGGTCGCCGTCGGCGAGGACGTAGTCGTACGGCATCCCGTGCAGCACCGCGTCGTTGACCGCCGTGCAGACGTAGTGGCCGAACGGTCCGCGGCCGAACGACGGCGCGTAGTCGACGTAGCAGGACTCGGCGCCGGCACGTTCGATCATCTCTCTGGTCCACCGATCGAGGTCGAGCAGGTTCACCCCGACCACGGCCCTCCCCCGGAGCGTCTGGAGTATCGAGCCGACCAGCGCACCGGTCTCGCGCGCCCTGTCGAGTTGCTCTGCATTCAGGATTTCGATCATGACCGGTAATACTATCCCGGTATTAGTATGGGTGCATGATGGTTCGCCTGCCGCTCACTCCCGCCGACGTCGAACGCGGCGAGCGCCTCGGCGCCCTGCTGCGTCGCGCGCGAGGCTCGCGGTCGATGCTGAGCGTCGCCCTCGACGCCGGGATCTCGCCGGAGACGCTGCGCAAGATCGAATCGGGCCGCGTCGCCACGCCGTCGTTCTCGACGATCGCCGCCGTCGCCGGGGTGCTGCACCTGTCACTCGACGCCGTGTGGGCCGAGGTCGAACCGCCGCGCGCCGCCAGCCTGCCCCAGGTCGCCTCCTGACCGAGCCGCATCCGGCCCTCGCCGAGTCGACGCACCCGGGGAACGAGCGCGCTCTCACCGGCTGAGGTGCCCGCACAGATGGGAAGCGGACCTCAGATCATCCGCGGAGCACCGACTCCACCAGCCCGGGGAACAGTGCGTCCAGATCATCGCGCCGAAGGGTGAGCATGCGCCGCCGCCCGTTCGGCTCATTGCGGATCACGCCGGCCTCGCGCAGCACCTTCATGAAGTGCGACTTGGTCGACTTCGGCAGGTTCGGGTCGGTCGCGTGGCACTCGGCCATGTCGAGCGGGCCATCGGCGAGCTGTCGAGCGATCGCGAGCCGCTCGGGGTCGCTGAGCGCGAACAGCACGTCGGTCAGGCGGATCTCGGAGCGATCCGGATGCGGGAGGTCACCGGGCATGGTTCGAGAATAGTTGAACAATCGCGTGAGGGCGAGTACGCTCCAACAGTTCGATGATTCTCGAACCTATCGGTCCCGACCGGTGCACATCGCCCCCTGACCCGAGGAGCCCGCATGACGATGACAGCCCCGACACCCGTCGCGACAGCATCCGTCCCTCGGTCGCGCTTCGGATTCGCGCTGGCGATCACGGCTCAGATCGCGATGATGGTCGGGGCGAGCGCCCCGTCGCCCTTCTACCCCGTCCTCGCGGCCGAGATCGGCTTCGACTCGATCGTGATCAGCGCGGTCTTCGCCGTCTACGCGATCGCGCTGCTGCTCGCGCTGCTCAGCGCGGGATCCCTCTCCGACCACATCGGCCGCCGACCGGTCGCCATCGCGGGCTTCCTGCTCCTCGGCGCGAGCATGCTCCTGTTCTGGCACGCCGACACCGTGGCGACCCTCGTGCTCGCGCGCATCCTGCAGGGTGCGGCGAGCGGCGTGCTCATCTCGACCCTCTCGGCCGCGGCGCTCGACCTCGCGCCCGCGGGGAAGGCCCGCATCGCCGCGCTCTGGAACGCCCTGAGTCCGGGAATCGGACTCGGGCTCGGCGCGATCCTCGCCGGCATCGCCCTCGATGTCACGGGCGAACCGCTGCTCGATGTCTTCGCACCGCTCACCGCGATCTACGTGATCCTCGCCGGCCTGTTCCTCCTCGCCCCCGAGACGGCACCGCGCCGCCCCGGTGCGTGGTCGTCGCTGCGGTTCCGCCTCTCGATCCCCGCCAGCGTGCGCGGAGATTTCTGGCGCGGCGCCCCCGCGGTCATCGCGGGCTGGGCGACCGGCGGGCTCTTCCTGTCACTCGGCGCCACGATCGTGCACAGCGAACTCGGCGGCGAAGCGCACTCGTGGCAGGGCCTCGCGGTCGGAATGCTCGCCGGCGTCGGCGCGATCACGGCGTTCCTCCTGCGGCATCGCCGCCCCCGCACCTCGGTGCTCTTCGGCACGGCCGCCCTGGCGACGGGAACCGCGCTCTCGCTCGTCGCCCTGAGCGTGGCATCGCTCCCCTTCTATCTCGCGGCCACCGCCGTCACCGGCATGGGCTTCGGCACGGCGTTCTCGGGGGTCGTCGCCTCGCTCGCACCGCGGATTCCCGCCACCGAACGCGCCGACACCTTCGCGGTGATCTACGTGCTCGCCTACTCGGCGTTCGGCGTGCCGACCGTCATCGCCGGCACGCTCGTCGGTCCGCTGGGCCTGGAGACCGTGTGCGTCGGATACGGCGCGGTCGTCATCGTGCTCGCGATCATCGCCCTCGTGCTGCGGGTGCGCCGCGCGGAGTGAGCCGCAGGCCGGGGACTGCGGCGCCTGGTGGGGATGCGCGGGGCGGAAAGGTCTGAGGGACGCGGATCCTGACGGACGGGAAAGCCCGACGGACGGGAACACCGAACCGTGATGGGCGGAGAACAACGCGATGGGCGGACGCTCACGCGCCAGAACTCCTCCCCACGGGGAGAAGGCCGCCCCACACGAAGCACCTGACACGGCGCGCCACGGGGAGCGCGAGCACCCGCGGCTCGGCCGGGCGCGAATCAGCCGCCCGTCGGCACGGGCACGGGTGCCTGCACGCCGGCGTCGGCCAGCCCCACGAACATCCCGCTCGCGAAGAAGATCGCGATGGCCGCCATGATCAGGACCACTCCGAGGTCGGCGACGGTGAGCTGCGTATGCCGTGCTGCGCGTTTCGCGGCGCCCTCACTGCCGACACCGAACAGGAAGCCGAGATAGACGTACCAGTTGTAGAGCCGCACCCACACGAACAGCATCACCATGAACGACAGCACGAACGCGCCGAACAGCGAGATGAGGAAGATCATCTGTCCGCTTCCGATCGCGACGTTCACGAACGCGCCGATCGGCACGAGGAGATGACGCTGCGGCCATTCGAGCGGTCCCGGGGTGATGGGCGTCTGGGCGACGTCGACGGCCATCTGTGCGCGCAGCGTCTCGAGCGTCGACCCGTCGTGCTCCGAGGAGAAGACCGCGACCCAGGTCCAGATCACGGCGGTCACGGCGAGGGCCGATTCCGCCAGGACTATCGCAGCGCGCCTGTCCCACAGCTTCCATCGCAGCGCGCGGATGACACCGAGAGTCGCCGTCAGCCCGAATCCCACGCCGAGCCCGAGCGCGAACCAGCTCACGACGACGTAGTAGTTCGCGAAGAGGGCGGCGGCGACGAGCATCCCGAACACGATCAGCCACGTGCTCTCGGTGGAGGACGCACCGCTCGCCGTACCTGCCGCGCCCCGGGACTCCGTGATGTTGGTGATGACCGTGCTGCGGTTGTCGACGACGTGCCGGCTCCTGTCGGTGTACCGGCGGTTGTCGACGTGTCTGCTGTTGTCGATCTCCACGTCTTCGAGTGACGACCCGGGGAAGATCACCACGCCGTCCGCTGCCGACGCGGCATCCCGCGCGCCCCGTCGCCGCCTGCGCACGAGCTGGACGATCGGAGGGATCGCCGCGACCGCCCCTCCGCCGATGAATGCCGAGACACTCTGGATCGTGATCTCGGTGAACATGTCCGCCATCGGGCGCCTCGCCTCCTGCCCCGCGCATGCGGGGCTCATGGCGGACGATATCCAGACGCGCGCAGCCTCGCGCGGTATCTCGGAATGCGATTCAGATCCGCATGCGGGCGCGCGATCAGACGGAGAGGACGGATGCCGCGGCGGCGTGCACCCCTCTCTGGTTGCCTACCGCCGAACGGCACGACTACCGCCGACTGTTGCCTGCCTCGGCCGAATGGCGGTCGCCTATCGCCTAGCGCGTGTCGAGCGACTCGCGCAGCCGCGCTGCCTCCCCCTCGGGCATCCCGTACCCGTGCTCGGGTGCCGGGTACACGCCCGACCGCACCTCCGCCGCGTACGCCGCGACCCCGGCGACCGATGCCGCGCGCACGTCGGCGTAGCGCTTGACGAACTTCGCGGCGGGGCCGTCGTAGATCCCGAGCAGGTCGTGGAAGACGAGCACCTGGCCGTCGGCATCCGATCCTGCCCCGATGCCGATGGTCGGAACGCGCAGCAGTGGGGCGAGAGCCGCCATAACCTGCGAGGGCACGGCCTCGACCACGATCAGCGACACCCCCGCCTCCTGCAGCGCGAGCGCATCGTCGATCACCGCGAGCGCGGCCTCGGCCGTGCGCCCCTGAGCACGGTATCCACCGAGCGCGGTCGCGGTCTGCGGCGTCAGACCGACATGACCCACCACCGGGATGCCCGCGTTCACGAGCGCGCGGGCACGGTGCACGGTGGTGCCCCCGCGCTCGATCTTGACGAGGTCGACTCCGGCCTCTTTGACGAAGCGCTGCGCGGTCGAGATCGCCAGCTCGTCGGACGCCTCGTACGATCCGAACGGCAGATCTCCCACGAGCAGTGCACGGGTGAGCCCGCGTCGCGTCGCCTTCGTCAGCATGAGCATCTCGTCGATCGTGACGGGCACCGTGCTGTCGTAGCCGAGCACGGTCATCGCACCCGAATCGCCGACGAGCACCATGTCGACGCCGGCCGCATCGGCGATCTGCGCGCTCGGATAGTCGTATGCCGTGACCATGACGATCGGTTCGCGGGCTGCCTTCTTCTTCGCGATGTCGCCGAGGGTCAGGCGCGGGGTCGGTGTGGCATGGGCGCTCATGCGGCGGCCTCTCCTCGGGATTCCTCGGCGCCACCGGCGCGCAGCAGGTGGTTGTCGATCAGGCGTGCCGCACCGACGCGAGCGGCCACCAGCAGAAGCGCGTCGCGCTCGACCACGCGCACGGGCTGCAGGGTCTCGGCATCGCGGAGTTCCAGGTACTCGGCGTCGATCGACGCATCGACGAGAACGGCGCGAGCGGACGCGAGGATACGCTCGCCACCGTGCTCGCCGGAGCCGAGTACCGCCTCCGCCGCATCGAGCGCCCGGTTCAGCGCAGTCGCTCGCGCGCGCGCATCCGCGTCGAGGTAGACGTTGCGCGAGCTCATGGCGAGGCCGTCGGGCTCGCGCACGATCGGGCAGGCCTCGATGCGCACGGCGAGGTCGAGGTCGCGGACGACGCGTCGCACCACGAGCACCTGCTGCGCGTCCTTCTGACCGAAGTACGCGACGTCAGGCGTCACGATGCCGAACAGCTTGGTGACCACGGTGGCGACCCCGTCGAAGTGATGCGCGCCGCGACTCGCGCCGTCGAGCACCTCGGTGAGTCCCGCCACATGGACGTTCGTGGCGAAGCCGTCGGGATACACCTCGGCGGGCGAGGGGGCGAACAGGATGTCGACGCCCTCCGCTTCGGCGAGCGCGGCGTCGCGGTGTTCGTCGCGCGGATAGGTGCTGAGGTCTTCGTTCGGCGCGAACTGCGTCGGGTTCACGAACAGCGAGACGACGACGAGTCCGGTCTCGGCGCGCGCCTGGCGCATGAGCGACAGGTGCCCCTCGTGGAAGGCCCCCATCGTCGGCACCAGCCCGACGGACGCGCCCGCGCCGCGTGCAGCGCCGACGGCGGCGCGCACCTCGGCGATCGTACGGAGGATTCTCATTCGCGTGCCCCCTCTGCCGGCATGTCCGTATCGGCGACCTCTGGGTGGGCGATGTCGCGGGTGGCTGCGGCGAGCGCGTCGAACAGGTCGACGACATCTGCGGATGCCGCACGCTGCCGGGCCACGGTCTCCTCATCCCCCCGGACGATGGGTCCCGTGAGCGCAGACGCCGCGCCGGACGTCGCCCAGTTCTCGACGGTCTGCCGCACGAGCGGGGCGAGGTGCGCCCGTTCCACCCCGGCCGGGCCGGCGAGCCGCTCCGCGGTGTCGAGCACGGTGAGCACGAAGTTCGAGGCGAAGGATGCGCCGGCGTGATACTCCGCGCGGTGGGCATCGTCGACGCGGAACGGCTGCGCCCCGAGTGCTGCCGCGATCTGCTCGGCCACGGCGAGCGCCTCGGGAGTGCGGCCGTCGACAGCGGCGCCGATGCCGTGGAAGACGTCGGGCGTCTCGCCGCCGGTGAAGGTCTGCAGCGGGTGGACGCTGAAGTCGACGTCGGTGAGCGGCGTCGCCCCCGAGACGTGCCCCACGAGTCGCACATGGGGACGGACGGCGAATGCGACTGCCGGGATCGCGGAGTCCGGAACGCAGAGCAGCGCGATGTCGGCATCCGGAGCGCGGTCTTCTCGGCGGAGAGGCCCGAGGACGACGAAGCCCGCCGCGCGGAGCGCCCGCGCGAGCACGCCGCCGAGACGGCCGGCGCCGACGATGGCGATGGTCGCATCAAGGCTGAGAACAGGGGTGCTGTGCATGTCGATTCCTCGGCCGAGAAGGTCGGCGCGGATGGGATGAGTATCCGCCGCGAATGGCGTGCCCACAAAATCGGGGAGCAGAAACACAATGCAGAACGCACCTTTACCGCGCATACTGCTCATTATCAGAAATCATGATCATGCATAACACTCTTTCGAGAATCCCGAGAGCAGTGCGCACCGCGCGACCTCCCGCATCGCCGGGGTGACGATCCCGAACGCGTTCGGCGCCGACAGCACGCCCATCCGAGTGGCGACCTCGCCCTCCCCACCGGACGAGCCCACGCCCTCCCCCGAAGGCTCCCCGTCATCGAGGCGCACCCGCAGATCCGATTCGGCGAACGCGTGCGATCCCGCCGCCACGAGACCCGGAAGATCGTCGAGACGGTCTGCGCTCCCATCCGCGATCGCCAGCAGGGCGACAGCCTCCGCCGCCTTCGTCCGTGAGGACCGGGAGTCGTGCCACCCGGTCTCCGAGGAGACGACCATCGCGGCGAGTCGTTCGAGTGTCTGCGGGGCGGGAACGCGGATCGTACGGGCCAGCGCGGTCGCGACCACCCGGCCTCGGAAGCGTCGGATCAGCCTCGCCCGGCGCGCGAAAGCGACCAGAGCCTCACCGCGGGCACGCACCTCGCCGAGAGTCGCGTCCCAACCGAGCGCGTTCACGATCCTGTCGATCTCGATCTGCGGGATCCAGCCGCCCTCCGCATCCTGCTCGATCCCTTCCGCGCCGAGCCGATCGACCAGCCGCGCCACTGCAGCGAGCGCCGACTCCGCGTCGCCGAAGTCGGGCGCCGCCGGCCGCAGCAGCCCGGTCGCGTCGATATGCGCGAGCAGAGCCAGCCTGCGCGCCGGCGTCACCACCGACACGAGGGTCGAGATCGGAGACGGGGCGGGGAGTCGAGGGTCGACGAACCACAGATCGCTGTCGTCGACGTACGGCTGCACCACGCCATGCCGACGCAGCAGCTCCCGGTTCACGTCGTCTTCGCGGAAGGGTGCCTCCGCCGTGAGCCAGCCAGACGGCGTCCCAGCGGACGCGCTCTCGGGTTCCGAGGCCACGCCGGACGCAGCGGAGACCGAGGACACCGTCACCCACGGCGTCCCGATCGGCGGAGTGTCCATCGTCCGGACGACGATCATCGGGTCGTGCGGGAGTCCCGGTATGTCGCCAGCGTCGGGCACCTCGGCCCACGGGTACCCGTACGGTTCGTCGTGGTGGCAGTCGTCGATGCCGTCGTACTCCGAGCCCTCCCGCGGCTCGAGCCCGACACTGAGCCGATACGCCTCGACGATCCACTCCCGCGGCGCACGAGTGGGCAGCTCGATCGCGCGATCGAACTCGGGGTGGCCGTCGACGGTGAGCTCGACGGGCACGAAGGCGGGCATGCGGACAGGGATCTGAATGGTCATGCGAGCGAGGCTATGAACCCTGACGGACGACCGGGCACCGAGATCCCGGGCACTGGGGAGGAATCCGCCTCACCCCTGAACGGTGCAGAGAGCGGCACGAACGCGGCATCCCCGCATCCGCTCTACGCTGGAACGTCGGCCTCACCCCGGGCCGCGTTCTCTGGAGCATCCCCCATGTCTGCATCCGCGATCGACGATCGTGCCCGCTATCGGGCGAAGCCGTCCGTCCTCGACGCGCTCACGAGCCCCCGCATGCTGACGCGCGAGGTGCTCGCGGGTCTCGTCGTCGGGCTCGCGCTGATCCCCGAGGCGATCGCGTTCTCGGTCATCGCGGGTGTGGACCCGAAGGTCGGCCTGTTCTCGTCGTTCATCATGGCGGTGTCGATCGCGTTCCTCGGCGGCCGCCCGGCGATGGTGACCGCGGCGACCGGGGCCGTGGCTCTCGTGATCGCACCGGTCGCACCGACCTACGGCCTCGACTACTTCATCGCCACGGTCATCCTCGCGGGCGTCTTCCAGGTGATCCTCGGGGTGCTGGGCGTCGCGAAGCTGATGCGGTTCATCCCGCGCAGCGTCATGGTCGGCTTCGTCAACGCGCTCGCGATCTTCGTGTTCAGCTCGCAGTTCCCCCAGCTTATCGACGTGCCCTGGCTGGTGTATCCGCTGGTCGCGCTGGGAATCGTCGTCATGATCGTGATGCCGAAGATCACGAAGATCGTGCCGGCTCCGCTCGTCTCGGTGATCATCGTGACCGCGGTCGTGCTCACGATGGGCATCACCGTGCCGACCGTCGGCGACCAGGGCGAGCTGCCCCGGAGCCTGCCCTCGCTGTTCCTGCCCGACATCCCCTGGACCTGGGAGACCTTCGGCATCATCGCGCCGTTCGCGCTCGGGGTCGCACTGGTCGGACTCATGGAGTCGCTGCTCACCGCCAAGCTCGTCGACGAGATCACCGACACCCACTCGAACAAGAGTCGCGAATCGTGGGCGCAGGGCATCGCGAACATGCTGTCGGGTTTCTTCGGGGGCATGGGCGGATGCGCGGTGATCGGTCAGACCATGATCAACGTCAAGGCATCCGGCGCGCGCACGCGCATCTCGACGTTCTTCGCCGGTGTCTTCCTGTTCCTGCTGGTCGTGGTGTTCGGCGACTTCGTCGGCACGATCCCGATGGCCGCCCTCGTCGCCGTCATGATCATGGTCGCGATCGGCGCGTTCGACTGGCACAGCATCAAGCCCTCGACTCTGAAGCGGATGCCGAAGAGCGAGACGTTCGTCATGATCGCGACCGTCGTACTCGTGCTCCTCACGCACAACCTCGCGGTGGGCGTCGTCGGCGGCGTGCTCGTCGCGTCGGTGCTGTTCGTGCGACGCGTGGCGCATTTCGTCTCGGTCGCCCGGACTCTTTCCCCGTCGGATGATTCCGTCACCTACGTCGTGAACGGCGAGCTGTTCTTCGCGTCGAGCAACGACCTGACGACGCTGTTCGAGTACTCGGACGACCCCGAGCACGTGGTGATCGACCTGTCGGGATCGCACATCTGGGATGCCTCGACCGTCGCGGCGCTGGACGCGATCGAGACGAAGTACGCCGCACTCGGGAAGACGGTCGAGATCGTCGGGATGAACGAGAGCAGTCAGCGGATGCGGGGACGGCTGTCGGGCGGGTTCGAGTAACGCCGCAGCGCGCCGCGACACGCACCACCGTTCATCCCCCGCTTTCTCGGTGTTCATCTCCGCCGCCTATCTTGAGTGCGGTCGCGCGAACGCGGCTAAGAATCAGACAGATCATTGTACGGAAACCACAACACCGAGGTACAGTCAGATCAGACATTCCTCGATGACGAGAAAGGCGACCATGGTCGACATCCGAAAGAAGCGCTGGTCTCTCCTGGGTATCGCGGCCGTGGCGGCCGTGACCCTGACCGGATGCGCGGGCGGCAGCACCGAGTCCGACGGCGGCTCGAGCGAGGGCGGCTCCGACGAGACGCTCATCGTCTACACGAACTCGAACAGCGACGGCCGCGGCGAGTGGATCACCGAGCAGGCGGCAGACGCCGGCATCGACATCGAGATCGTGGGTCTCGGCGGCGCCGACCTCACCAACCGCATCATCGCCGAGAAGAACAACCCGGTCGGCGACGTCGTGTTCGGCCTGAACAACATGTTCTTCGAGCAGCTCAAGAGCGAAGAGGCGATCACCGCCTACGAGCCCGAGTGGAGCGGAGAGGTTCCCGCCGACGCGGGCGACCCCGCCGACGGCGCGTTCTGGCCGCTCGTCGAGCAGGCCATCGTCACGGTCTACGACGAGAACAGGATCACCGACGCCCCCTCCGACGAGGAGGACCTCTGGACCGACGAGGAGTATGCGGGCCGCTACGAGGTCAACCCCGCGCTCGGCCAGGCCACCCCGCAGCTCGTGCTCGCCAGCATCCTGTCGCGCCACCTCGATGAGGACGGCGACCTGGGTGTCAGCGACGAGGGCTGGGATCTCGTGAAGTCGTACTACGCGAACGGCTCGCCCGCGGTCGAGGGCACCGACCTGTACGCCCGCATCTCGCGCGACGAGATCGACTACGGCGTCATCCCGTCGAGCGGCATCTCGGCCCGCGACGAGGAGTACGGCACCACGACCGGCATGATCGTGCCCGACTACGGCGTGCCGTACGTGACCGAGCAGATCGCCCAGATCGCCGGCACGGGCAACGAGGCCAAGGCGCAGGAGTTCATCGACTGGTTCGGCAGCGCCGAGGTGCAGGGCGAATTCGCGGCCGAGTTCAACGCGATGCCCGTGAACGAGAACGCGATCGACAAGGCCAACGCCGAGGTCGTCGAGCTCATGGGCACGCTCGACCGTCAGGACATCGACTTCGGCTTCGTGAGCGAGAACCTCGGAGCGTGGGTCGAGAAGGTCACGCTCGAGTACATCGGTTGAGCCAACCGACCCCCGCGAGAGAGACACCGGAAAAGACACCATGATCCGTTTCGAAGACGTCGAGGTCGCGTTCGGCGATCACCACGCGGTCTCGCATCTCGATCTGGAGATCCAGGAGGGTGAGTTCTTCACCCTCCTGGGTCCGTCCGGGTGCGGCAAGACCACCGCCCTGCGCGCCCTCGCCGGGTTCGTCGAGCCGACCGGCGGGCGCATCCACATCAACGGCCGCGACGTGACGCGCGTGCCCAGCGAGAAGCGCGGCGTGGGCATGGTGTTCCAGAACTACGCGCTGTTCCCGAGCATGAACGTGCGCGAGAACATCGCGTTCGGGCTGTCGATCCAGAAGACGCCCAAGGCCGAGCAGCGCCGCCGCGTCGACGAGGTCGCCGACCGCACCGGACTCGCGCTCTCGCAGCTCGAGAAGAACGTGTCCGAGCTCTCGGGCGGGCAGCAGCAGCGCGTGGCCATCGCCCGCGCGCTCGCGCTGACCCCCAGCATCCTGCTTCTCGACGAGCCGCTGTCGAACCTCGACGCCAAGCTGCGCGTGCAGCTGCGCGAGCAGCTGAAAGACCTGCAGCACGAGGTCGGCGTGACCACGGTCTACGTCACCCACGATCAGGAGGAGGCGCTGACCCTCAGCGACCGCATCGCCGTGCTCGATGCGGGAACGCTGCAGCAGGTGGGCACCCCCGAGGAGATCTACGACCGCAGCGCGACGCCGTTCGTCTGCCGGTTCATCGGCGAGAACAACAGGCTGAGCCCGGCGCAGATCACGAGCCTCGGCACCGGTCTGGATGCCACGGCGCAGACGTATGTGCGGCCCGAGAAGCTGCACCTCGCCGGCGCCGGCGACAGCTCGACGGCACCCGCCTCTCTCGAGGGCACCATCGTCGACCGCACCTATCACGGCAGCCACAGCGTCTACACGGTGAAGGCCGAGGATGCTCCGCTGCGCGTGAGCGTGCCCGCCGCGGCGAGCGCTCGCCCGTGGAACCCGGGCGACGCGGTGCGCGTCGACGTCGACCCCCGCTGGATCCTGCAGTACCCGGCGGCGTGACATGTCGGATCAGACTCCCCAGAACCACACAGACCCCGCGGTCCCGCCCTCAGCGGCCGTGACCGGAGAAGCCGGCTCCTTGACGACCACCGCTGTCGTCGAGGGTCAGACGGCGGGACCGCGGCTCCGCACGAGAGGTCGCCCCGGCAGTGTGCGGGCGATGCTCCGCTCCCCGCTCGCGTGGGTGACCGGCATCATCGTGATCTGGTTCGCGGCGGCATTCCTCGTGCTGCCGAACGCCGCCCTGCTCGGGGTCACGTTCTTCCCCGACGGGCAGTTCAGCATCCGCGCCGTCGAGAAGCTGTTCGGCAGCGAGCGTGCGCTGAAGACGCTCGGCAACAGCTTCCTGCTCGCGATCACCCTGTCGATCACGGTCAACGTGGTCGGTGTGTTCATCGTGCTGGTGACGAAGTACTTCCAGGTGCGCGGCGCGAAGGTCCTGTGGCTCGGCTACGCCACCACCCTCATCTACGGCGGCATCGTGCTGGCCGCCGGCTACAACTTCATCTACGGCCGGTTCGGGTTCTTCACGAACATGATGGTCAACTGGTGGCCCGACATGGACCGCGACTGGTTCTCGGGGTACTTCGCGGTCGTGTTCGTGATGACGTTCGCGACCACGACCAACCACATGCTGTTCCTGTCGTCGTCGCTCGGCAAGGTCGACTACGCGTCGATCGAGGCGGCCAAGCTCATGGGCGCCTCGACGTGGACGATCCTGCGCCGCATCGTGCTGCCGGTCATGAAGCCGATGCTGTTCGCCGTGACCGTGCTGACGTTCCTCATCGGACTCGGCGCGCTGACCGCGCCGCTCGTGCTCGGCGGGCCCGACTTCCAGACCGTCGCGCCGCTCATCATCGACCTCTCGCGCAGCCCCATCACGCGTGACATCGCCGCGCTGCTGGCGATCGTGCTCGGCATCGCGACGATCATCCTGCTCGCGGTCATGAACCGCTTCGAGAAGTCGGGGGTGTACTTCTCGGTCGCGAAGGTCGCGACGCCGATTCAGAAGCAGAAGATCCGCAACCCGTTCGCGAACGTCGTCGTGCACGTCGTCGCGTATCTGCTGTGGGTGATCTACCTGATCCCGGTGGTGCTGATCGTGATCTTCTCGTTCGTCGATGCGCGCAGCATCCTCGCCGGGTCCATCACGCTCGACAGCTTCACGCTCGACAACTACATCACCGTGTTCTCGAGCGCCGCGGCGCTCCGTCCGTTCATCGTCAGCGTCGTCTACAGCGCCGTCGCCTCCATCGTCGTCGTCGGCGGACTGCTGTTCGTGGCGCGGATGCTGCAGAAGCACCGCAACCTGCTGACCACCGCGATCGAGTACGTGCTGCACATCCCGTGGATCCTGCCGATCGTGCTCATCGCGCTCGCGCTGGTGACCGCGTTCGATCAGCCACGGGCGATCGTGGGCGGCCTCGTGCTCACCGGAACGCCGATCCTGCTGCTCATCGCGTACATCTGCGTGAAGATCCCGTTCACCCTGCGCCTGCTCAAGGCCGGGTTCGCGTCGGTGCCCGATTCGCTCGAAGACGCCTCGCGCATCCTCGGGGCGAAGTCGCTCACCACGTTCCGTCGGGTGCTGATCCCGCTGGTGCTGCCGACGGCCGCGGCGATCACGGCGCTGAACTTCAACAGCCTGCTCGACGACTACGACGCGGCGATCTTCCTCTACCACCCGCTGTTCAAGCCGCTGGGTGTGGCGATTCAGGAGAGCACGCGCGGCGAGAACAACCTCGATGCGATGCCGATCACGTTCGTCTACACAGTGCTGCTGATGATCATCATGGGTGTCACCATGTATCTCGTGTATGGACGAGGTTCGCGCGGCGGAGCGCCCCGCAAGAGCAAGAAGGCTCGCGCGTGAGTTCTGACGAGCGGCCCGCGCTGCGGGTGACGATCAGCGATGTGGCGGCCGCTGCCGGGGTCTCCCGGGCCACCGCGACGAGGGCGCTCAAGGGCGAGGGGCGGTTCGCTCCCGAGACCCAGGAGCGGATTCTCGCCGAGGCCGAGCGCCTCGGATACGTGCGCAACACGATGGCCGCCGAGCTCGCCGCCGGGCGCACCGGCACGGTCGGGCTGATGCTGCGCGACGCGAGCAACCCGGCCTACGGTCTGCTGTTCTCGCGGCTGCAGGATGAGGCGCACCGGCGCGGCCTCGACCTGGTGACCGTGACGATCGGCGCCGACGAGCAGGGCGCCGAGCAGGTCAACGCGCTGCACCGGCTGCTCGGCATGCGCGTCGCGGGGTTGATCGTCGCGACCGGTGGGATCACGGCCGCGCAGCTCGCGCCGTTCGCCGACCAGGTGCCGATCGTGCGCGCGGGTCGGGTCGAGACGGCTGAGGGGATTCATACCGCGCACTACGACGATCCCTCGCATGGAGAGCTGCTGGCGTCGCACGTGCTGTCGCTCGGGCACAGTCGGGTGGTCGTGCTGTCTGGTGCGGAGGACGTCTCGCTGGCGGAACATCTGCGGGCGACGGCGATGGAGCAGACTCTGCGTGCCGGCGGGGCGTCCGTGACCCTCTTGTCCGTGGGTGCCGCGCCGACCGATGGCGTGGATGAGGCGCTGGATGCCGTGCGCGCCGGAGCCACGGCCGTGATGTGCGCGTCGGACTACCGGCAGCTCGCCGTCATGCGGGCCCTGCGGGATGCGGGGCTGTCGGTGCCCGGCGATGTGAGTGTGACGGGGTGCGACGGCATCCTTCCCGGGGCCGACCTGCTGGGGCTGACGACGCTGCGGATTCCGGTCGAGGCCGTGGCTGCCGCTGCTGTCGAGACGATGCAGCGGTTGCTTTCGGGATCGGATGCCGATGCCGTGCCCACCGTCAGGCAGCCGTTCGTCGGAACCCTCGTGCCCGGAACGACCGCCGCCGCCCTCTGACTTCTCATCTGTACCTGTACGTCGTCTCACTGGAAGAGAAATGATCCTCACCGAACACTCTCGCCCGTCGCACACCTTCGTGCACATCTCCGATACGCACCTTCCCGGTGAACGCGCGCCGCTGTATGGCAGCGGGGCGGATGCCGATGCCAACCTCTCTTCTGTGCTGTCGCGGCTGGTGGATTCGGGGCTTCGCCCTGATGCGCTGTTGTTCACGGGGGATCTCGCGGATCGAGGGGACGCGTCGTCGTATCGGCGGTTGCGGGAGTTGGTGGCGCCGGCGGTTGCTTCTTTGGGTTGCGATGTGGTCTGGGCCATGGGAAACCACGATGAGCGCGGGGCGATGCGGGCGGAGTTGGGGCTTGCGGGGGGACCTTCGGATGCTGTGGTCGAGGTGCGCTGGTTCGGGGGGATGCGGGTGATCGTGCTGGATTCGACCGTTCCCGGGGAGCACTGGGGGCGGGTCGATGAGGCGCAGTTGGAGTGGTTGGCGGCCGAGCTTTCGACGCCTGCGCCGGAGGGGTCGCTGCTGCTGATCCATCACCCGCCGCTGCCGACCGTGCTCGACCTCGCGGTGACGGTGGAGCTGCGGGAGCAAGCCGCGCTGGCGGCAGTGCTGGCCGGGTCGGACGTGCGGGGCATCCTGTCGGGGCATGTGCACCACCCGTCGTTCGGGACGTTCGCCGGGATTCCCGTGGCGGCGGCGTCGTCGAGTGCGTACGGGCAGGATCTGGCTCAGCCGGTCGGAGCTACGCGCGGGCAGGATGCTGCGCAGGGGTACAACCTCGTGCACGTGTACGACGGGACGATCGTGCACTCGGTCGTCGGGCTTGAAGTCGGTGCGGATGTGGGGGAGCCGGTGGCGGCGGAGGAGGCCGGGAGACGGATTGCCGGGCGGGGGATTAGCTGGCGGGAGCGGGTATAGCCGCCTGGCTCCCTGAGCGAGACCGCGGACTCCGCACCGTCCATTCAGACGCATGGACGGGTACGCCTTGAGGAAGCTCCGTGAGCGGGAGGCGAGCAGTGACCTCTAAAGTGAGCACTCCGCTGTCCACCAACGTCATGAGTTCTGCGAGCCCATCCGAATCAATCCCAACGAACACACAGCCCCAGACCGCACTCCTCGATCAGCGTCGTCCGACGTTCGCATCCAGGCGGTCGTGCTGGACGGGCGAAAGGAGCCATCGAGGCTCTAACCCCCAAGAAGTCTCGCGCCTATGCGGGATGCTTCTCCACGGTCTCGCGACCTGAAGGCAGTTGTTAGACGCTTCGCATCCTCAGCGGATATCTCGTCGGGAGCCGGTATGCGGAGTAGACGAAGGTATTGCGCGCTCATTCGCAGGCTGCCGGACGACATCGCTACTGAATAGGCGCGCACCGAATCACCCGCGGTCTCCGACATTAGGAGCCCTCCGAGAACTTCAAGGTCCCAGGTCGACGAAGTGATGTAGAACAACGTGTTCAGCGGAAGAAACTCTTCCCCAGCCAAGACGGGTTCGATCTGGTGATTGATGTCCGCGATAAGTAGTTTTGGTCTTCGCCAGTTCTCGTCTACTGGGCGATCGATGGTTCTCCACCATGTTTCAGGGTTTCGCCTCGAGACATAGCGATTCTGGAGCTCTCGCTTATGATCCTCAAAATATGAGAACAATCTAGGAAGATCCTGACTCGCAAGTGGCAACAGATCCCCATCCCGCCACGGATTCACCAGATAACGACCAACCCAGCTGAGCTCTCCCGATCGAAGATCTTTCGGCCCCACTACCGGCGTCAACGCGGCCCTCTCGACAAGAGTCGAATCTGACGTGACAAAAACTCTATCCGCGCCGGTTGCGATACCAGCACGCACAACCGCGCCAGTCTCCTCCAAGGATAGAAAAGTGGAAGATGAACGCCGCAAACGTTCGACATGAGCCTGCGGCGCGAATGCCCATCGGTGTCCGCTCTCGCGAAGCAACTCGCTTCGCTCTATCAGCGGCTCTTGAGTAGCCGCTCGGCCTTGAGTGATCATCCCACTAGTTACCGACTCGACTCCCTTGCGAACCCGAAGTACATCCGTGCTGCTAGGGGGGCTGCGGCGAATGACAGTGACTGCAGGGTAAGCCGCAACCCGCGAAGCAAAGGGCTGCGTTGAGTGAAGATCCACCACCAACTCCAGCGCGAAATCCTCATCGAGAAGGCGTCTTAGCGGCTCTCCATATTGATTTCGCATCCAACGATCAGGGGCGATGAAGACCTGGACACCGCCGTCTTCCAAGCTACGTAGGCCCGCTTCAAAAAAGCCGATGTAGAGATCCGCTCGACGCCGCATCAGCGGCCACAAGTTGCGGTAACGAACGGCCAAGTCGTGGTCGACTTCGCCAACACGCACGTATGGCGGGTTCCCGACAACCCATCTTGCCGAACTCTCACTGGGCGCCTCGAGCAGGAAATCGCGCTCGAGGATCCAAGCTGTTGTGAGCGACTCGGCTATCTCCGGGTCAACCGCCGCTTCCAAAAGAACGGACTTGACTCTCGCTCGCGCCATGTTCGCTGCTCGCCCATCGATTTCGAATGCACGGACGGCATTGACAAGATCACGAATCGGCACCGCCCGACTCGTCGCCGATACGAGAAGACGACGGACAATCTCAATCAGAAAAGCGCCCTCGCCACAAGACGGCTCCACGATAGTTCCACCGACCAGATCGCGATCTGGAGTGTAACCGGCCAGATCGAGCATCAGCTCGACCGTCCATTGCCGCGTGTAGACGACGCCTGCACCTACCGTTTTGGTGACCTCACCCTGCAGCACGCTTATCCAACACCGCCACCATCATGGCAAAGCACATCGAGTCGCTCAGTATTACAGGTCGTGCAGCTCGCATCCGCTCCCTCTAGGTACTCGAGCGTGAGGGGTGCTCCATAGAGAGAGGCCATGGCTGCCACTGCAATTCCGGCGGGGGTCCTTCCACGGAGCGGAAAGGCGGGTCGAATTTCATGCAGATGGTTTTGCACGCCCATTGGATAACCTATGCCCGGCGCCCACGCCTGAGGATGCAAGCCTGGGACACCTTTACTCCACCCGATGATACGTTGCACGTGCGGAAAGTGATGAAACCGGGACGCAACACCATCCGACCTATCGTCTGCGGATTCGAAACGCCAGCCATGGGCATGAGTTTCGCCTTCATGGTCATATAGCACAGCTATCCTCAAACCAAGATGCAATTCATCATGACGTACTTTTAATACCAGTTTTGCAATAGGGAACATCACGGGCTCGTCAGCTGTTACCGCAGGGAGCCGCAGAAATTCTTTGATTTCGCGGTCACGCTCCCTGACCGCCCGACGCCCGAAGTCATCAAGAGAGGTGTGCAATTTGCGATAGTCGACCGAGGGGAACCACTCGCGAAGCTCAGAGGCTTGACCAACCTCGATATCACGCGTTAACTCCGCCTTTTGCTCCCAACCCGCCATTACGACTTTAAGTTCCTCAAGCTGGTGCTGCCAAATTTTGTCGCTC
The DNA here is from genome assembly GCF_022627955.1 of Microbacterium sp. C5A9. Classification (GTDB taxonomy): domain Bacteria; phylum Actinomycetota; class Actinomycetes; order Actinomycetales; family Microbacteriaceae; genus Microbacterium. The sequence continues at coordinate 12,233 of NZ_JABXGD010000007.1, read as the reverse complement.
ATTGCAGAAGTCTGGTGAATGGCTCGTACTGCACATCAACTGGCCTCGCGGAACTGACATACCTCCTGTAATTTCGTCCCGGAACATCCGTCTCGACCTGCGTCGCCTCCGCACGAGACACGAAAGTGGAGGTATCTTCGAGAAATACCATCCCCGGACCCTCGAACGGTCTTTCGGGGCGTATCTCGCGTGCTTGCGAAAGCCGATAAACAGATCGATCAAGGAAGACATCAAGGCTCGGAACCGACGAGCTTTCCGCTGCCGCCACCTTCCCTTGTGCGGTATCCTTCGCAAGGATACGCGCCAAGGCCTCTTGATCTCCGAAATCCGAAAAGAAGTGAGGAATTCTCGCCAGAAGGTGCGGGGCGTCCACCACTTCATCCTGCGATGCGAGAATTGTCCTGCTCAACCAGCGGCGCACCACGGACGCTGCCATCCTTCGCGTGGCGTCATCGTCGTGCGGACCTGAGTATTTGAACCCGAGCTTCGAGCTAGCGAGCATACGGAATGTCATATCTTCCGGACGAACGGCCCCAAATACGTCGAGTTGGCGAGTCGCGAGCTGTCCCGGGTCAAGGCCCAATCGCTGCAATACGGGTGCGTCGAGATCGTCAATCGCGGACTCAGATCGACGGACCCAGTCATCCGCCAAACCAAGCGCCGGTCGTGCCCAAGGTGCGTAGCCGTCAGTACTTACGCCGGTCCACAGATGCGGATCGTTCAGGTCGTCCTCACCGATGTGGAGATCGGCGTTGGTCGCGACATCTTGTTGCATTGTCAGGTCAAAAACACGGTGCGAGTCACGACCTGTGAACATGTTTACGACAGAGATGAATCCCGCCGAGGTATGAGTCCGGAGCTGTCGCGCTACCTCATCGCCGTATTGGTTCCGAAGCGCGAGCGCCGCCTCGGTATCGAGACCATCCAGGTCCTGCGGATCCGCCGACAAGTCCGAATCCAGCACGACGAGGTCGTATTGGCTTATTGTCCGCAAGACTTCCGAATCGTCCGCGGAAGGACGACCTAGGTCCGAGTTCGAAAGGGCGATGATGACAGCCGCGAGTTCCTGACCCGTACGTGCATGCACCGCCCAACTTGAAGGTTCGAGATGGCTCGCGATCGTATCGCGCCATACCTGAACGCGATCTGCTTTGTCGTCACAGACAAGCGCAAGTTTTGTCATTGGTCTCTCCACTTTATTCGCAGTGCCGTCCTGTATCCGTCCGGAGGCGCTTCAAAGGACGCTGAAACGTCGATCTCATCCAAGATCATCTTTACGATCGCCAGCCCGAGGCCCATTCCTCCGAGACCAGCTTGTTCGAGGGCTGGCGGAAGAACCAAGGCTCTCTCGAACGGCTCCCACAATTGGTCGGCTGACGCGAGATCGACGCCCGCGCCGTTGTCCAGGAATCGAATCCACCCTGAACTCTCATCACCACCACCGTCCACCGTGACGCGGGGAGAGTCTTCGTCATGCAGCGCATTAAAGGCGTTAATCAGGACGTTCTGAAAAACTGAAGACCACGCAGGGTATGTGGCCATCGGTAGCATCAAGTCCTCGGGTATTCGCGAGGTGTCAACAGGCGCCTGCCTCGCGAGAATGCTTAGCCGGGAAGCGACGTCGGTTACGGTTGTTTTTGCACGATATCGCCGAACCTCGTCCCGTGTTTCGGGCCGGAGCAACGGAGCGAATATCTGTCGGAGCGCGACGGCTCGAATCTCCCAGTCCCGCAGGGTCTTCGCGATCTCGTGGGCTCCTACCGCGGCCGGGGGTGATAGCTCCTCGGCCAAGGCTTCCAGCTTGTTTGCAGCGTATCTAACCGTCCGAACTTGTTTACTGATCTCATGCTCGTACGCCAATGACGTCATACCGGTCGTGGCCAATGTTCCCAGAAGAGATGCGTAAGCCCTCGTTCTCGTCTGAGCTCGCTCGGCGCTGTCGCGAACATCGGACAAGGCGTCATGGAGTCGCGAGAAGGCTGGTGTGGGTATCTCGGACCGCACAGAGTCAAGGGTCTTCATCGCCGAGCGAGCGGCCTGCGATGGTGTGGTCTCGCTTGGCCGCCCGCTCGCGTTCTTCTTCTTGGCTGATTTTTTGAGCTTCAGTCGCGCCCGTTCCATCGCATACAGGTCAATCGATGCGCGTACCATTACCACTAGGCGTTGAAAAGCGCCGTTATCGACAAGTCGGTCGCGAGTAACCTGGATCGATAACGAAGGCGCACCTTCTGGGCCATAGTTTTCACGGACAGATTGCTCGTGATTAGTCGACACCGCGACCCACCCGATTAAGTTCCGGTTGCCGGGGAGATCCTGGAGGCCCTCTGACACCTGCAGCTCCTGCGGCAATAGACGTGAAGAGCTCAATCGCCTAGACACATCGCTATCGATGCTTAGCCAGTCGTCTTCGCTACCGCCGTATGTCGGCAACCGGAATCCGCTGTCGTAGATCCCCACACCGCCGAATTGGGATATGTAGTTTCGCGCCTCGTCAACCGGTATCTGGTGCTTTTGCCTGCCCGATAACGAGAAGACTCGGACCTCGAACTCCACCTCGTCGATTTCACAGTTATCGATCTCCCAGATGACATTTCGCGGATCCTCACCTCTCACCTGAACCTCTACAGCGAGCTGACGAGTCGGAAGGAGTGGTTTCCAAACCTCCTGTGTGACTTTTGTGTCGCTTGCGGCGGCTGATTCAGCAATTGAACGCACCGCGGGGAGTTTGTTGTGTCGCAGCTTTTGACCGGCGTTCGACGTTTCTGTGGCCGGAAGAAGCTTGCCTGAAATTCGCCCGGTCCAAAGGTCGAAGACGTTGGACATCTCTGTGTCGAAAGCTTGAACGATTGTTTCGTCCGGCGCCTCCACTTTGACTTTGAAGGAGCCCACGTTCTTAGTCTCGAATGGCGGCTGTAACGCCCAGATCTCACGAGCGAGCTCCGACAATTCGCTCGTACCCCAAACCTGTGAGAGCTGTGTCATCGAGACGCGGGTGCCGTGCCTACTTCTCTGCGCAAAAGTTAGTGCTCCTGCGGGAGATACCTCTACCGCTACGGCGGTCAGTTCCCCTGAGGCCACAGCGGCATCCCAGTTGATTCGTGCGTCTATCCCATCCGCTAATGCGGAGTTGACGGGGTCTGTCGGGTTGACCAGCGCTCGAGACTGTATTTGAGTACGTCTAGCGAGCAGCTGAGCGGCTAGGCGGCCGACTCCCTTAGAACCGGTAAGCTGCCGCCCCAGGAAGGGCGAAACCGACTGTCCGCGCTTGTTGGTCGTTCCGACTCGCATCCAGCGAGCCTCGAAGGCGTCTTCAGACATGCCGTGTCCGTTGTCGGTGACTACGATCTCATCAGCGCTGAATCTGATCGTGACCTCGGTCGCGTCTGCGTCATAAGAGTTCTTTATGAGCTCGGCTAGGGCGATGTACGGCTTCCCGACAAGTCTCTCTCCGAGCTCACGCAACAGCTCGGCGTCCACCGTGAAGTGATACGTCGTCATCTCGTCCTCCAGCCGATGCCAGTGTCTAACCTATCGAAGCTGGCGAGACGCCCGCCATCCTCAACCGCTCTGTTCGACTTGCCCACCCATGCGATCGCGCTCCGTTGACGGAACTGCGTGGTCACTTCGCACGGCTTGTCGGACACTCCGATCTTTCGAGGCAAGCGGTTTGAATGGCCAAGGATCACTTGAATGTGACTGGGGGCGTGCCTTCGGTGCTCGGCTCGTCATCGTCAGCTATGCGCCAGAAGCCGTCTCCAAGGCCAGCACCTGGACCATCCTCAGAATCGCCACGAACGATGCGAACGCTCACGACTTCGCCAGGTCTTGGAACTTCGGCTCCGAGCAGGCGAGCGAGCAATCTATGTTTCTCGTAGTCGCCTCCGAGAATCACGTAACCCTCATGCCGGAGCGTCGTGCGAGCGCCGCCGTTCTCTCGCACCCGCTTCATGAAGTCGTCCTGTTGAGCAACAGTCGCGATTACGTTTCGCCCGATCCGCCTATTCGTCACTAGACGAAGCAGCTGATTGACTCGTTGCTGACCGGACGAGGGCGCGAAGATTGCTTTCAGCGTGTCTGGGCCGCATTCGAGCAAGACGTTTGGGGGCAAGTCACCTGGGCGTTGAAGCCATCGAACTGCCTCCCTACCCATTTTGTTCAGCTGGACTTTCGCGTCCCGGTTTGTCGTCGTTCGGCAGTGGTCCGCCGATGCCCGCACAACGCCGAATGCGAACTCGCTCTCCTTGTCGCTGACGTAGCCGACGACAAGCAGATGCCCTAGGGCTTCGGGCGGGATCATCCACGCGTTCATCCGCTGAGAGAACTTGCAGTCGACGTCAACGCCCGCAATCTTGTAGTCAAGATTTGAGCCCTCGTCGATCACATCGTCGAACTCACGCCGAAGGTTTATTTCGAAGAGCGTGCCGAAGTGAGTTCGTTCTGTCTTGTGCAGCTGATCCCAGGAGTATCGCCCCGTTCGTTGCCCGTCATAGAGCTGATCCAGAGTGCGTCGCATCAGACGGCCGACTCGCGTGCCGTCGGGATCCGCCTGGCGCAGCACGTTGAAAACGGAGATCAACTCCTGGTCGCCCTCGCCTTCGAGCGGATCCGGCTCCCAACCTTGGAGCAGCTCTGAGCTCATGATTCAGCTGACGCGGTTCCGGAAGCGCGTCACAACTTCGTGGCGCCAGTGATCAGCCTGCCCCGTAAAGCCCTTGAAGTCACCGAGGAGATAGCGTTCGACTCCATCGACATCGATCGTGTGGAGATCGAAATCGTGTCGGATAGCGGCAAGGCGCTGCTGCACGGCTGACGCGCTTCCCTCGTTGAAGACGCCGATCAAGTCCTCCAGGCTTAGGGGCTTGTCGCTACGAGCAAGAGCTCGATACACCGGGTCCTGAAGGCTCACAGTGCCCGGATTGTTGAGAGCTTCGGGCCCTTCGTGGTTTAGCGCTGCGCGAATGCTTCGCCCAATCGCTTCCGCCACGGGCGGCGGAAAAGCGTTTCCGATCTGCCGGTACTGCGAGGTCTTGCGGCCGGCGAACTCGTAACCGTCTTTCGCCGTCCAGCCTTGAATGCGAGCTGCCATCTCGATCGTCAAGCGCGGCGGAGAAGTTCGAAACGAGGGCGACCTTCGGTCTGGTGCCGTGTTGGCGATGCCGCGGCCATCGACGCTCAACTTGGCCCAGGCTGCCTTAGCTCGTGTCGGACCGAGGTCCGCCCCTCCGTGCTTCTTGCTGCCTCCGACCAGGGTTGGGCCGATATCGCCCGCGGCTTCCCGCCAAGCATCCGCGTACTTCCAACCATCGGCTGCCATCAAGTCATGGAGTGCCGCCCCGACTGTAAGTCGAGCGCCGACCTGTAGCTCGGGCCATTGAAAGAACCGCATCTCGCTTGCAGGCATCGCGACGAGGACGAAACGCGGGCGGAGCTGCGGGACGCCAAAATCCGAAGCGTGAAGCAGCTTCCAATCGCCGACATATCCGAGCTCATCGAGCCGGTCCAATATTCGTTGACGGTATGCCGCAAACCGAGGTGCCGCGAGACCGCGAACGTTCTCCAGCATCACGGCTCGAGGCTGGAGGATCGCGACTTGCTCTATTGCCCAAGCAAAAAGATCGCGTTCGTCGGAGGTACCCAGCTGCTTACCAGCAGCAGAGAATGGTGGGCACGGCACTCCACCCGCGAAGAGGTCGACTCCCGCATATGACCGAGGATTCCAGACCGACGAATCGGCCACGTCACCAACGGCCACCTGAAGGTGCAGGTTCGAACGAAGAGTCTCGGCAGCTGTCTCATCGATCTCGATGGCGAGTGAGTGGGAGAACCCTGCCTTGTGCAAACCAAGCGACTGCCCACCAGCGCCGGCACATGCCTCGACGAGGCTCAACATCTGGTCGCCTGATTGCTCGTGTTCTACCACCCCATCATCTTAAGTCTCACCACCGACATCGCGGCGTCGCACCGCCGAGCACGAGTGTCCGCCAACAGCAGGCGTACACTGTCTTATAAGTAGACGCACCGTTGCGAAATACAAGCCTCAAGGAGTTCACACCATGGCCCTCACCGCACACTCCACCATCGGCGACTGGCTGAACGACCCGACCGGCGGGCCGCTCATCCGCGGACTCTTCCAGCAGACGGGCGCCGACCCCGAGCTCCTCACGCCCGTGCTCGGCCTGCCGCTGCAGCAGCTCGTCGCGATGAGCCAGGGTGCGATGCCGCAGTCCGTCGTCGACGACCTCGTCCGTTCAGCCAACGGCGGCGAGCTCCCCGTCGAAGAGGCAGCACCCGAGGTCCCGACCGGAGCCCGCTTCGCCGGCAAGACCGTGATCGTCACAGGCGCAGCATCCGGCATCGGCAAGGCCACCGCCACCCGCATCGCCCGCGAAGGCGGACGCGTCATCGCCTCCGACATCGCCGCCGACAAGCTCGACGCTCTGAAGGCCGAGCTGCCGGATGCCGACATCACCACCGTCGCCGGAGACCTCACCAAGCAGGACGCGATCGACGCCGTCATCGCCGCCGCGGGAGACACCATCGACGGCCTCGCGAACGTCGCGGGCATCAACGACGACTTCTCCCCCGCGGGCGAGACGACGGATGCCGTCTGGGACCGCGTCATCGCCATCAACCTCACCGCCCCGTTCAAGCTCATGCGCGCGGTGCTGCCGATCATGGAGAAGGCCGGTCGCGGGTCGATCCTCAACGTCTCGAGCGAAGCGGGGCTGCGCGGCAACGCGTCGGGCAACGCCTACACGGCCAGCAAGCACGGCATCATCGGCGTCACGAAGTCCGCAGCGTTCATGTACGGGCCGAAGGGCATCCGCGTGAACTCCGTCGCTCCGGGCGGGGTCGCCACCGGCATCCCGATGCCACCGAACATGTCGGAGTACGGCTCCAGCCGTCTGGGTCCGTTCCAGCAGGCGATCCCGACGGTCGCGACCGCCGAGCAGCTCGCCGCGTCGATCACGTTCCTGCTGTCGGACGACGGCGTGAACATCAACGGTGCCGTGCTGGCATCCGATGGAGGATGGTCGGTGCAGTAAGCACCCCGACGACCACGCCCCTGCCGACCCGAACGGCAGGGGCGTTATTCGTTCGTCGACCCCTGTGACGACGGGTGAGAGACTGACCCCATGCCTACCCGCCCCGAGATCGTCTGTATCTGCGGCTCCCTGCAATACGCCGACGACATGCGCCTGATCAGCCAGTCCCTCACGCTCGCCGGCTTCATCGTCCTCATGCCGACGGAGATCGACTTTCCGATCACCGACGAACAGAAAGCCGCGCTCGGCGAACTGCACCTGCGCAGGATCGACCTGGCCGATCGCGTGGAAGTCGTGAACCGAGGCGAGCACTTCGGCGAATCAACGCTTCGGGAGCTCGCCTACGCAGAAGCCGCGGGCAAGCCCGTGACCTTCGTCGGGGTCGCCCGGGGTTCGCAGTAGCACTCACATCTCCACCGCCTACCCTGGCTCCCATGAAGAAGCTCCCCGCGCTCGCGTCGCTCGCCGTCGGCATCCTGCTGCTCTCCGGATGCTCGCAGGCATCGACCCTCGCAGCCTGCGGCCAGGTCGCAGGTCAGGCTGTGCAGGTATCCGGTGTGCTCGAGAGCTTCAGCTCGCCGACGCCCGAGGCCGCGCAGGCGGCGCTCGGTGAAGTCAGAGCGGTGGCGGAGAAGATCCGCGGCATCGATGGTCCCGCCGAGTTCGTCACACTGCGCGACGAGTGGACGACGAGCATCGACGCGTTCGCCGCGGCCGGCGAGAAGGCCATAGCGGGCGACGTCAGCGGAATGGATGCGGCATCCGCCCAGCTGCGCACGTCGACCGACGCGATGGTCGCCCACTGCACCCCGAACTGAGGCCTGTCACTCGTCCTGCTGAACGCTCATCGCGATCTCGAAGCTGTCACCGAGCACGCGGCCCCCATCGAACACGGGCTCTTCATCGAGCGTCTCGGTCACACGTGGATCCCGCGTGACGGCGGCGGTCCCTCGATCCCGCGCCTCGCGCGACGGCCACGTCGTCACCGTGATCACGACCGACTCCGCAGCGCTCGCACCCACCAGGTCAGCGATGCCTTTCAGCTCACCCGATTCGTACGACGTCCCGTCTGCGTGGAAATCAGACGGATCGGCTGACTCGCTCGATTGCCAGTAATCGACGACGCTGATCGCACCGTGATCGCGGTACACCTGGGCCATGCGCGTCGAGAAGTCCAGATAGGCGGCCTTCCGTTCGGTCGCCACCGGCACGACGGTGATGTCAGCGAACGTCATCTCAAGCTCCCGTCCTCGGCTTCGAGTACAGCGCAAGGCTACCCATCGCCGGCCTCACACGACCAGGCGTGACCTACCGCGCGATCCCCCGCAGCAGCCGCGTCACCGTCTCTTCGATCCGGCCGGCACTCAGCGGCTGACCGATCAGCGCCGCGTACGACGCCATGGCGATGAGCTGGTCGGCGATCGCGTCGGCATCCACATCCGCCCGCACCTGCCCGTCGACCTGTCCACGCGCAATCCTCTCGGCGACCCACGCGCGGATCGGCGCCGCGAGTCGCTCGTTGAGGGCGAGTCCGAGTTCGTGATCGGTGGCCGTCACCGCGATCAGCGCCCGGGCGAGCGCCACGCCCTCGGGACGCGCGAGCCCGGCGGACATCGCCGAGAACCAGGCGTGCAGATCAGCCCGGATGTCGTCGCTCATCGCGATGGCGGGGTCGGCTCCTGGGAGGTCTCCCTCGAGCAGCGCCTCGCCGAGGATCGCCGCCTTCGACGGCCACCACCGGTAGATCGTCTGCTTGGCGACGCCCGCGGTCTCGGCGAGCCCCTCGATCGTCACCGCTTCGTACGAACCACCCACGACGGAGGCGCGCATCGCCTCGAGCACCGACTGGCGCGCGGCTTCACTTCGGGGACGGGGCACGGGGTCAAGGGTATCGAGGGTTGTGGATGGCGCGTTTCGTCTGGCTCCACTTCGCCGGGCTTGCTCGACGACCGGAAGAGGCAACGCGTTCAGACTGCCGGATAGCCCGCGAGAGTCGCTTCGAGCCTCGCGCGGATCTGACGTTTCGCGCTCGACAGTCGAGATCGGGCGGTCGACGGGTTGATCCGCAGCACGACCGCTGCTTCATGCGAACGCAAGCCATCCCAGTAGACGAGACGCACGAGCTCGGCGTCATCGGCGCTGAGCGACTCGATCGCTTCCCTGACCTCCAGAGACAGGTCGACGCTGTCAGACACCGGATGCGTCGCCCGCGCCTCGTCGATGAACCGTTGGACGGCCGCTGAGCGACGGGCGAGCGAGCGTCGCGAATTCAGCAGCACGTTCCGCGCGGTGGCGAACAGCCACATCCGGGCATCGAGCTCATCAGCCGGCATCTTGCGCCTGATCTTCCACGCGGTGAGGAGCAACTCGCCATAGGCCTCAGCGGCGTCGGATGCGTTCAGAAGTCGTCGTTGAAAGTAGCGAGACAGATCCTCGCCGTTTCGACGTATGAGGGCCTCGAACCGAGCCGCTGATTCACCGCCGCCCATCAACGGCACTCCGTCGACTGCGAGTAGAGGCTGACCTCGTGTCCTGGCGACATCTCATGCCCGCGAGCCTCGAGTTCAGCGAACAGCGTCTCGGCGACGACGCGGTTGACGGCATCGCGCGTGATCTCGGTATCGCTGGCCTCGATCGGACTCAGCTCACCGTCTTCGTCGACGGCATTCGCGTAGTCGTCGCGCACCGCAGCCTCTGCAGCCGTGAGGTCGAGTGCGTCGAGATCCATCGTGTCGACGATCGTCTTCGCGTCCTGCACGATGGGATCGTCTTCGGCCAGGCCCTCCCACTTGACCAGGAAGCCTTGGAAACAGGCCGAGCCGTCGGCACTCTCGATGTTGAAGACGTTGTCGGCGACCCATCCCCACGGCGTCTCGTTGCCGCCCCCGGCCATCGCGACCGAGCCGCCGCCGATGGCCACGATGCCGGCGATCGCTCCGACCGCCCAGCTCATGCCTCGTCCTCGACGCTGCCTGGCCTCTCTCAGGATTCGAGTGCTGTGAGCGTCGAGGTTGTGGTGCGCCGTCACCTGCGGCGCGGCCTCGCGCAGGAGCGCTCCCAGTTCACTGTCGTTCATCAGTGCAAGCCTTTCTCACGGATGTCTTTTGTGCAGTACATGTCCGCACGGCTGCGTGTTGTCCGAGCTGTCTGAAACTCGCCGGGCCTTCTGCCCCCGGCGCGCTCACAGACGCGGCCGATGCCTCTGCATCCCCGGGGCCTGACCGGGCGAGAAGACCCAGAAGGTGGAATCGTTACGGTGGAGCCATGAGTAACGACGTTCACAATGTGCTGGCGGCTCTGTCCGCCATCTCGGATCCATGGCAGCCCCACCGTCTGACCCGCATCAACGACTACGACGTGAAGGTCGTCAAGATTCAGGGCGAGTTCGTGTGGCACACGCATCCCGACACAGACGAGCTCTTCTTCGTCGTGAGCGGCGAGCTGACGATTCAACTCCGTGACCGCGACGTCGTTCTCGGGCCTCAGGACATGTTCGTCGTCCCCAAGGGTGTCGAGCACTGCCCCAAGGCCGAGAACGAGGTTCAGGCGCTGCTGTTCGAACCGCAGGGAACGGTCAACACCGGCGACGCCGGAGGGGACATGACCTCGCCCCTTCGCGAACTGGGCGACGATGACCGATCCGATCGTGAGTGACGGATGCTGATTCGACACCGCGACCTCGAACCGTCGGTCGATCCGGACGCATACGTGGCTTCGACAGCGGTACTCGTCGGTGACGTCAGAGTCGCTGCCGGTGCTCGTGTCCTCCACGGTGCGGTCCTCAGCGGTGAAGACGGGTTCGTGTCCATCGGTGAAGACACCGTCATCATGGAGCACGCCCTCGTGCGGGGCAGGGCCACACACCCCGCAGTGGTGGGAGCCGCCGTCATGATCGGCCCCCACACGCACATCAACGGCAGCACCGTCGAAGACGAGGCATTCATCGCCACCGGGGCATCACTGTTCCCAGGGAGTGTGATCGGTGCAGGTGCCGAGGTTCGGATCAACGGCGTCGTGCAGGTGAACACCACCGTCGGTCCTGGCATGGTCGTGCCGATCGGCTGGGTCGCCGTGGGGAACCCGGCCCACATTCTGCCGGCTGAACGCCACGACGAGATCTGGGCCGTTCAACAGAAGTTGGACTTTGTCGGCACCGTCTATGGGGTCGGCAACGACGTGTCGATGCGTGACGTGATGCGCAGCCAATCGCAGTTCTACGGTCACCACCGCGATGACGTCGCCCTCGATCAGAGCTGACGGCCATTCTCGGTGGCCGTGACCAGTTGATCGGGGTGGCGTCGAACCCGACTCGGCGGTAGAAGGTGAGCCCTTGTTCCCCGCGTGCTCAAGAACCGCCCGGAGACCGATACCGCGTCGCGACCGCTCCCGATGCGAACTCCCGCCGTTCGACGAGCTCGAGACGGGTGCGTTCGCTCAGCCCGTCGAGCAGTCTCGGACCGTGCCCGGCGATGATCGGATGCACGACGAAGGTGTACTCGTCGATCAGTCCCCGCTCGGCCAACGTCAGCGGCAGAGTCACGCCACCCACCGAGAGCCCTTCACCCGGCTGCTCCTTGAGGGCGCGCACCGCCTCACCGACATCGCCCCGCACGAGCTCGGCGTTCCAGTCGACGGCATCCAGCGTGCGTGAGACGACGTACTTCGGTATGCGGTCGAGGGCGTCCGCGAACGGAACCTCCCACTCGTCCATCCAATCCGGCCACACCCCCGACTCCGGACGCCGCCAGGCGGACTCCATCATCTGGTACGTCGTGCGGCCGTAGAGCACGGTATCCGCTCGCTGCATCTCAGCGGTCCAGAAGCCCATCAGCTCCTCGTCCGGCGCGACCCCCGCCTCGTGATGCACGCATCCGTCGAGCGTGACGTTGATCGCGTAGCGCAGTGGTCTCATCTCGCCGATCTCCTTCGATGCGGACGGTGGGTGGTGCGGGATATGGGTCAGCGTAGCCAACCAGCGACGCACGAGGACCGGTCGTTGAGCGAAGACGACGAAGTCGACTGAGACGAAACGTCGCGAGCCGATCCCGGAAAGTCACCACGTTTCGTCTCGGGCCGCTCCGCGGGCCTCGCTCAACGACCGGGGAAGTCACGGTCGTTGAGCGAAGACGACGAAGTCGACTGAGACGAAACGTCGCGAGCCGATCCCGGAAAGTCACCACGTTTCGT
>NZ_JABXGD010000006.1 GCF_022627955.1 Microbacterium sp. C5A9 | reverse complement strand
GACGACCCGTGCGCGGTCGCCGCGCGCGTCGCCGCCGCTGCCGGGGGATCGCTCACCCAGTGCGTCGTCGAAGGGTTCGTGGCGACCGTACAGGTCGAGGCGGCGTACGCTGGACTCGCAGCCGTCTCCCGAGCCCGAGCTGGGCCACCCGACGGAAGATGACGGCCGCGCGAAGCACGGTCCGGCGAAAACGCAGGCGACCACTGTGACGAACCCATCACAGCGGTGTGTATGGTGTGCTTCGAAGAAAGGATGCTCCCTTGGCTGAAGGCAAGAAGCTCGTCATTGTCGAGTCTCCGACGAAGATGCGGTCGATTCAGGGGTACCTCGGCGACGGCTACGAGGTGCTCAGCTCCGTCGGCCACATCCGCGACCTCGCAGACAAGAAGGACATCCCGGCGGAGGACAAGCAGGCCTACGGCAAGTACTCCATCGACGTCGACAACGACTTCGACCCCTACTACGTGGTCTCCGATCGCAAGACGAAGACCGTCGCCGAACTCAAGCGCGCGCTCAAGACAGCCGACGAGCTCCTGCTCGCCACTGATGAGGACCGCGAGGGCGAGGCCATCGCATGGCACCTCCTCGAGACCCTGAAGCCCAAGGTCCCCGTCAAGCGCATGGTCTTCCACGAGATCACGAAGGATGCGATCCAGGCGGCCATCGGCAACACCCGCGAGCTCGACACGGATCTCGTCGACGCCCAGGAGACCCGCCGCATCCTCGACCGCCTGTACGGCTGGGACGTGTCGCCCGTGCTCTGGTACAAGGTCAAGACCGGACTGTCGGCCGGACGCGTGCAGTCCGCCGCGACCCGCATGATCGTCGAGCGCGAACGCGAGCGCATGGCGTTCGTGTCGGCCGACTACTGGGATGTCGAGGCGCTCGCCTCGTCGTCCTCGGGCTTCCGGGTGCGACTGGTCCGAGTCGACGGCGGTCAGCTCGCCAGGGGCACCGACTTCGACGACACCGGAAAGCTCAAGAAGGCCGTCGTCATCCTCGACGAGAAGAAGGCCACCGCACTCGCGCACGCCGTCGACGCGGCAGGCACCGGTGCGGTGACCAAGGTCGAGGCGAAGCCCGGCACGCGCAGCCCGTACGCGCCCTTCACGACCTCCACCATGCAGCAGGAGGCCGGTCGCAAGCTCTCGATGAGCGCCAAGCAGGCGATGAGCGTCGCCCAGCGTCTGTACGAAAAGGGTTACATCACCTATATGCGTACCGACTCCGTCGCGCTGAGCACCCAGGCGGTGCAAGCGGCTCGAAGCCAGGCCGTCGCCCTGTACGGCGACTCGGCCGTGCCGCTGAAGCCCCGCGTCTACAAGTCGAAGAGCAAGAACGCACAGGAGGCGCACGAGGCGATCCGCCCGTCGGGCGAGACCTTCCGCACCCCGAAGTCGGTCGCCTCCGAACTCGACCGCGAGGAGCACCGCCTCTACGACCTCATCTGGAAGCGCACGGTCGCGAGCCAGATGGCCGATGCCAAGTACGAGACCACGACGGTCACGATCCTCGTCGATGCCGCAGGGCAGAAGGCCGAGTTCACGGCATCCGGAACCGTATACACCTTCAAGGGCTTCCTCGAGGCCTACGAGGAGGGGCGCGACGAGAAGCGCAACGACAAGGACGCCGACGAGAACCAGTCGCTGCCGATCGTCGCGGTGGGCGACGAGCTGCGCATGTCGGACGCCGAGGCCAAGGGTCACCGCACGACCCCGAAGCCGCGCTACACCGAGGCATCGCTCGTGAAGGCGCTCGAGGAGCACGGCATCGGCCGCCCCTCGACCTTCGCGAGCATCATCGGCACCGTGATCGACCGCGGATACGCGACCAAGCGGGGCCAGGCGCTCGTGCCGACGTGGCTCGCATTCAGCGTCGTCCGGCTGCTCGAGGAGCACTTCGCCGACCTGATCGACTACGACTTCACGGCCGCGCTCGAAGACGACCTCGACGCGATCGCCCGGGGCGAGCAGAAGCGCGTCGAGTGGCTGCGCTCCTTCTATTACGGCTCCGACTCCCACGTCGGTCTCCGCCAGGTGGTCGACAACCTCGGCGAGATCGATGCACGGGCTCTCAACTCGACGCCGATCACCGAGAACGCGACGCTGCGGTTCGGCAAGTACGGCCCCTACCTCGAAGTCGCGAACCCCGAGGCGCCCGACGAGAAGCCGCGAATCGTCAACGTCCCCGAGGATCTCGCGCCCGACGAGCTCACCGCCGCCAAGGCGCAGGAGCTCATCGACGCGCCGGTCGCCGGCGACCGCGTGCTCGGCACCAATCCCGAGAACGGCAAGATCATCGTCGTCAAGGACGGACGCTTCGGACCGTACGTGCAGGAGAACGACCCGGTGTCCGACGACGCGGCGGTCGACGAGGCCACGGGAGAGGTCGTCGAGGCACCGAAGCCCAAGCGCGGCGCGAAGAAGGACGCGGCGCCCAAGCCGCGCACCGGATCCCTGTTCCGCTCGATGTCGGTCGACACGATCGACCTCGACACCGCGCTGCAGCTGCTCAGCCTGCCGCGCGTGGTCGGAACCGATCCTGAGAGCGGCGATGAGATCACCGCCCAGAACGGTCGTTTCGGGCCGTACCTCAAGAAGGGCACCGACTCGCGCTCGCTCGAGAGCGAATCGCAGATCTTCGACGTCACCCTCGAGCAGGCTCTCGAAATCTACGCGCAGCCGAAGTACGGCGCCGGATCCCGACGTGCCTCCAGTGCGCTGGCCGAGTTCGACGCGGACCCCGTGAGCGGCAAGCCGATCCGCATCCGCGACGGTCGTTTCGGCGCGTACGTGACGGATGGCGAGACGAACGTCACGATCCCGCGCGGACAGAAGGTCGAGGACATCACGTTCGAGACCGCCGTGCAGATGCTCGCCGACAAGCGTGCGAAGGGCCCTGCGCCCAAGCGCGGTGCGGCGAAGAAGGCCCCGGCCGCCAAGAAGGCCCCGGCCAAGAAGGCGCCCGCCAAGAAGGCCCCGGCGGCGAAGAAGGCCGCTGCGAAGAAGGCTCCGACGGATGCCGAGAAGGCCGCTGCTCGTTCGGCCGCCGCGAAGAAGGCCGCGGCGACGCGTGCCGCCAACGCGGCTGCGAAGAAGGCCGGTTCGTGACCTCACGCTCCGGAGTGTGGATCACCCTCGAGGGCGGCGACGGCTCGGGAAAGACCACGCAGTCGGACCTTCTCGAGCGCTGGCTGTCGAGCGAGGGCCGGACGGTCGTGCGCACCCGCGAGCCGGGGGGCTCGGAGGTCGGCAACCTGATCCGCGACATCGTGCTGCACCACCGCGGCGACATCGCCCCGCGTGCCGAGGCGCTGCTGTACGCGGCCGACCGTGCGCACCATGTCGCGACGGTCGTCCGCCCGGCACTCGCACGCGGCGAGGTCGTGCTGCAGGATCGGTATCTCGACTCCTCGGTCGCCTATCAGGGAGCCGGTCGCGTGCTCGACGGCGACGAGATCCGCGACCTGTCGCTCTGGGCCGCCGAGGGTGCCCTTCCCGATCTGACGGTGCTGCTCGACCTCGCTCCCGAGGCGGCGCGGGTGCGCCTCGACTCCGCCGACAAGCCGTTCGACCGGCTCGAGGCCGAGAAGACCGAATTCCACGCACGGGTCCGTGACGCCTACCTGGCGCTCGCTGCCGCCGAGCCCGGACGATTCCTGGTGCTCGACGCCGATGCGTCGCCCGAGACGATCTCCGCGCAGATCCGCGAGCGCGTGCAGAGCCTCATCGCCTGACACCGCACCCCTCGACGGTCACCGCGCCCCGTGCGCGGACGTCGGTGCTCCCGATTAGGCTGAGTGCATGCCCCAGACCGTCGCCGCCCCTTTTCCGTGGGTCGATGTGTGGGGGCAGGACGCGGCGGTCGAGACCCTGCGGGCCGCCGCATCCGATCCCGCTGCGCTCTCGCACGCGTGGCTGATCACGGGCCCGCCCGGATCGGGGCGGTCGACCCTGGCCTACGCGTTCGCCGCGGCACTGGTCGCCGATCATCCCGACGATGAGGCGGCGATGCGTCAGGTGCTCGCCGGCACGCACCCCGACGTCACGGCTCTGCGCACCGACAAGGTGATCATCACGATCGCCGAGGCGCGCGCGCTCGTCGAGCGCTCGTACTTCGCGCCCTCGGCCGGGCGCTATCGCGTGATCGTCGTCGAAGACGCCGACCGCATGGTCGAGCGCACCTCCAACGTGCTGCTCAAGGCGCTCGAAGAGCCGCCGGAGCAGACGGTGTGGATCCTCTGTGCTCCCAGCGAAGCCGATCTGCTGCCCACCATCCGCTCGCGCGTGCGGTCGCTGCGCCTGCGCGAACCCGACGTCGCCGACGTCGCACGACTGATCACGCTGCGTACCGGCGTCGACGAGGCGGTCGCCGAGCAGGCCGCCCGCCACGCGCAGCGTCACATCGGCATGGCGCAGCGACTCGCGACGGACGACGCGGCTCGGCGTCGCCGCGATGAGACCCTGCGCTCGGTCCTGGCGGTTCGCGGGGTCAACGACGCGGTCGAGGTGGCCGGGCGCATCATCCAGGCGGCCACTGACGACGCGAAGGCGCTGACCGCCGAGCGCGATGCCGCCGAACGCGCCTCGCTGCTGCGCACCGTGGGGATCGCCGAGGGACAGGCCGTCCCTCCGGCGCTGCGCACGCAGATCTCGGCGCTCGAAGACGATCAGAAGAAGCGTGCGACCCGCAGTCTTCGCGACGGCATCGATCGGGTGCTGACCGATCTGCAGTCGATGTTCCGCGACGTCGTGATGCTGCAGTTCGGCCGTGACGACGAGCTGATCAACCGCGAGCTGCGTGAAGACCTGTCCGCGCTCGCCGCCGCCTGGCCCGAGACCCGTACGCTTGTCGTACTCGACCACCTTGCCGAGACGCGCCAGTCGCTGGAGCGCAACGTCGCACCGCTGCTCGCCCTGGAGAGCTTGCTCGTGACTGTCACGAGCGGGAGGACACCGTGAACGACCGACCGACTTCTCGCATCCGGCGCGCCGCCGCCGTCATCGCCGGGCTCGCGGCAGCAGCCGTCGCTCTCTCGGGCTGTCTGTACGCGGCCATTCCCGAAGGCGCTGAGCCCAAGCCCTCGGTCACGAAGGCTCCCGACACCGAGGGCGTCGCCGAAGACCTTCTGCCGTTCTACGGTCAGACGCTGACGTGGACCGAGTGCGGCACGGGATTCGACTGCACCGACGTCACTGCGCCGCTCGATTGGGAGAACCCGGGCGACGGCGAGATCACGCTGTCGATCGTGCGCCACCAGGCCACCGGAGAGGCTCGGGGGTCCCTGCTGACGAACCCGGGCGGACCGGGCGCCAGCGGTGTCGAGCTCGTCCGCGACAGCCTCGACTTCGCGGTGGGCGCCGACCTGATCGAGAACTTCGACGTCATCGGATTCGACCCGCGCGGCGTCGGCCAGTCGTCGGCCGTCACCTGCCTCGACGCGGCGGGCATGGACGACTACCTCTACACGATCCCGACGGCGAAGCGCGGCACCCCCGAGTGGGAGGCCGAGCTGCTCGCCGGGGCAGAGGAGTTCGCGCAGGCGTGCGACGCCAACAGCGCGGGGATCCTCCCGCACATCACCACGGTCAACTCGGCGCGTGACATGGACCTCATCCGGGCCGTGCTGGGCGACACCGAGCTGAACTACCTCGGCTATTCGTACGGCACGTTCCTCGGCGCGACGTATGCGTCGCTGTACCCCGAGAAGGCGGGCCGGCTCGTGCTCGACGGCGCCATCGACCCCGCCGTCTCGGGTCTCGATGTCGGGGCCACCCAGGCGCTCGGCTTCGAGTCCGCACTCCGCGCCTACATGCAGAACTGCCTCGACTCGGGGGAGTGCCCGTTCAACGGCACGGTCGACGAGGCCATGGCCGACCTCGGCGCGCTGCTCGCCAGTGTCGACGCCACCCCGCTGGAGAACGGCGACGGCCGCATGCTCGGCGCCGATGCGCTGATGACCGGCATCATCGCGGCCCTCTATTCGGCCGACAACTGGACCTTCCTGACGCAGGCGCTCGACGAGGCTCTGCAGGGCGACCCGACCACCGCGTTCTTCCTCGCCGACTTCTACAACGGTCGCGACCAGAGCGGCTCGTACCTCGACAACTCGACCGAAGCGTTCCGCGCCTACAACTGCATGGACTACCCGGTCGAAGACGATCCGGCGGCCGAGGCGGCGACCGAGGCGAAGATCGCCGAGGGCGCGCCGACCATCGCCGCCTACTGGAGCGGTCCCGACCCGTGCGAGGTGTGGCCGTACCCGCCCACGGGCACTCGCGGCGAGATCACGGCAGAGGGCGCCGGCCCCATCCTCGTGATCGGCACGACGAACGACCCGGCCACGCCGTACGAGTGGTCCGAGTCCCTCGCGGAGCAGCTCGACGAGGGCGTCCTGATCACCCGCGTGGGCGAGGGGCACACCGGGTACAACAAGGGAAACTCCTGCGTCGACGGCGCCGTGGAGTCGTTCCTGCTCGACGACACGGTGCCCCAGGACGGGCTCCGCTGCGAGTGAGAGAGGCGGCGCCGACACGTGTCGACGCGCCGATTCGCGATGTCGCGTCCGCTCGGGTAATATCGATGATCGCGCCGCTTTAGCTCAGTCGGCAGAGCATTTCACTCGTAATGAAAAGGTCGTCAGTTCGATTCTGACAAGCGGCTCCACCAGGCCTCGTGATGAGAAGAACATCACGGGGCCTTCTGGTTCCCTCCGCACGCACTCTGCGGGGCGTACCCTCGAAGCATGAGCAGAGCGCTTCTCATCGTCGATGTGCAGAACGACTTCACCGAGGGGGGAGCGCTGGCCGTGGCCGGTGGGGATGCCGTGGCATCCGCGGTCTCCGCCTTCCTCGCCGAGCGTGGCGCCGACTACGACGTGATCATCGCGTCGCGGGACTGGCATGACTCCGAGGGCGACAACGGCGGACACTTCGCCGAGGCTCCCGACTTCGTCGACACCTGGCCTCTCCACTGCGTGGCCGGGACCGAGGGTGCGGACTACGACCCGCTGCTCGTCACGGATGCCGTCACGCATCACGTGCAGAAGGGGCAGGGCCGCCCCGCCTACTCGATGTTCGAGGGAGCCACGCAGTCGGGCGAGACCGTCGGTGCGATCCTCACGGGTGCGGGTGTGCTCGCTGCCGACGTCGTCGGCATCGCCACCGACCACTGCGTCCGCGCCTCAGCGCTCGACGCGATCGCGCACGGCGTGCAGGTGCGGGTGCTCACCGACCTGATCGCCGGTGTCGGCGTGGCATCGAGCGAGGCGGCGCTGGCCGAGCTCGCACATGCGGGTGCGCAGCTGAGCGAGAGCGGTGACGTGTGAGCCGCAGCGTCCTTCTGCTGCGTGCTGTCAACGTCGGCGGTCGGGGGAAGGTGCCGATGGCCGAGCTGCGCGCGCTGCTCGCTCCCGAGCTCGGCGAGGTCTCGACCTACATCGCGAGCGGGAACATCGTGTGCGAGCATCCCACAGATCCGGATGCGGCACGGGCTCGAGTGCGCGAGCTGATCGCCGCCGAGTTCGGCGTGGACACCCCGGTGATCCTCCGCACGCACTCCGCGCTCGAGCGGGCGGCCGCCGAGCATCCGTTCGCTGAGGCGTCCGACAAGATGCTGCATGCGATGTTCCTCGAGGGGCCGGCGTCGCCCGGGGCCGTCGATGCGCTGCAGGACCGCCTCGTACCGGGGGAGCGGATCGCGCTGGTCGGAGACGACCTGTGGATCGACTACGGCGACGGCGGTGTGCAGAACACCAAGCTCACGAAGGCCGTCCTCGACCGCGCTCTGGGGGTCGCCGGCACGGCACGCAATCTGCGCACGGTGAGAAAGCTCGTCGAACTCACCGCATGACGCGCGACGGGCCGTCCGCTCACGCCGGAAGATCGCGACTCAGAGCCGTGGGAGGCATCTGGGGGTGGAGCTGCATGTCCACCCGGCGCATCGCGCAGCCCTCGCAGTGCACGTACACCACCGTGCCCTCGCTGGTCGGGTGTCGCGACTCCACGAGCCAGGCGTGCTCGTGCGGTGGGGTCTGGACCGTCGGGATCTGAGGCGTGGGGAAAGTGTGCAGAGAGGTCATGGATCCAGCGTGATGTAATGGCCTTATGCATCTCAACCCTTACGGCGAGTACGCGGTGCTGCTCGCGGCATCCCTGGCGGATGACTTTCCCGCGGATCGCGCGGGCATCGAGGAGCGAACGCTCGAGAGGGGCATGACCATGACCTTCCCGTCTGCCCCTGATGACTACGACAAGGTGCGGGAAGTGGTCGACGACTGGCTGCGGATCGTCGATGAGCGTGACCCCGCCGCGCGCGCCGAGATCCTCAACGCGCAGATGGCTGAGGCCGCGGCGTATCCCCGTCTCACCGATCACGACGGCGAGGGATGGCACCTGCACTACCGGGACGACGTGCAGTCGCTGCCCTACGTCCTCCGGGCGATCTTCGCCGTCGGCACGTCGCTGCACCTCGTCACACGCGGCATGGATCGTCTGGGCCGATGCGAGGCATCACCCTGCACCCACGTCGTCGTCGATGTGACCCGCAACGGGCGCCAGAGGTTCTGCTCGGTGCGCTGCGCGAACAGAGCGGCGGTCCGGCGTCATCGAGCTCGTGTGAGCGCGTGACACCGGACCGCCGGATGCTGCGGTGGGCCGTCAGGCCGTCTGCCCGGCGTGACGCCCCTCTGCCACCTCTTCGACGAGCTTGGCGTTGAACGCCGGCAGGTCGTCGGGGGTGCGGCTCGAGACGAGCCCCTGATCGACCACGACCTCCTCGTCGACCCACGTCGCCCCGGCATTGCGGAGGTCGGTCGCGAGGCTCGGGTAGCTCGTGAGAGTGCGGCCGTCGACGACGCCCGCTTCGATCAGGATCCACGCGCCGTGGCAGATGACCGCCACCGGCTTGTGCTGCTCGAAGAACGTGCGGGCGAGATCGATCGACGGCTTGTCGAGCCGAAGGTGATCGGCGTTCACGACGCCGCCCGGCAGCACCAGAGCATCGAACTCGTCTGCCGAGGCATCCGCCGATGTCAGGTCCACATGCTGCACGTGGCCGTTCTTGCCCTTGATCTGCGCGCCGTCCGGCGCGATGAGGGTCGCGCTCGCGCCCTCTGCCTGCACTGCTTCCCAGGGGCTGGTCAGCTCGCTGTCCTCGAATCCGTCTGTCGCCAGGAATGCCACTCGGCTGTCGGTGAGAGTCGCCATGATGCGTCCTTTCGTGGAGGGTCGAGTCCCGGATGGGGACACTTCGACCTTCTCCCACGAATCGGATGCCGTGAAGGGGGTGGCCGGATCGAGCCGACGATGATAGCGGTGGGCCCCGTGGGGCTCGAACCCACGACCCGCGGATTAAAAGTCCGATGCTCTGCCAACTGAGCTAGAGGCCCGCATGTCCAGTCTAGGGGCGCACAGAACAGGCCGCCGACGAGATAACTCGCCGACGGCCCGTTCTTCTGCCCGCCGTCCTCCCCCGAGCGGAAGGCAGTCTGTTCCGAGGTCCCAGCTCGGGTGTCCCGCGCTTACTCAGCCGGGGGCATCAGGACCGTGTCGATGAGGTACACCGTCGCGTTGGCGGTCTGCACGCCACCGCAGATGACGTTGGCGTCGTTGACCATCAGCTCGTCGCCGCTGCCGGTGACCTCGAGGTCGGCACCCTGAACCGTGGCGTGCGTGCCCACGATCTCGTCAGGAGCGATCTGGCCGGGGACCACGTGGTACGTCAGGATCGAGCTCAGCGTGGCGCTGTCGGTCTTGAGACCCTCGATGGTGGCCGGGTCGATCTTCGCGAATGCGTCGTCGACCGGAGCGAAGACGGTGAACTCGTCACCGTTCAGAGTGTCGACGAGGTTGACGTCGGGGTTCAGCTGTCCGCTGACGGCTGCGACCAGCGTGGTGAGCAGCGGGTTGTTGGACGCTGCCACCGCGACCGGGTCCTGAGCCATGCCGGCAACCGATCCGTCGCCGTCCGGCACTGCCTCGGCGTATGCGGCGCAACCGGGGCCGACTAGGTTGGCGGCCGGGTCCATGGTCTCGGTCTCGGGAGCCATCGTCTCGGACGACTCGGGGGCCGTCGACTCCGACGGCTCTTCCGTGGTGGTGCCACCCATCGAACATGCGGAGAGCAGGAATGCGCTCGCAAGGCCGAGGGTGATGGCTGCGGTGACCTTCTTCTTGGTGCTGAACATCTCGAGCTCCTTGAGAATCTCTGCCACGGCCTCTCCGTGGCGTTGACAGGTGTTCGGAGCCCGCTGCGGAACGGATGGGAGATTCTCAGAACTTTTTTGAGATCGACCGATTTCCAATCCATTTTCGGGGCCGCGGCGAACAGCTTTCGACGTCACGCGTTAAGAGGACTCCTCGAGGCGGGAGGCATCAGGATCTGCGCCGGAGGAATCGGTGAGATCTTTTCCGTCACTTTCGGGTGACGGTTGCGCGGGAATGCATGGAGGATGCGGCATGCTGGTAGAGATGGTCATCGATGGGATGGACGTACCCGAAGACGGTACGGCACGGGATGCTGTCGCTGACCTGCTCGTTCGCATCGGCGACGGAGATCAGCGCGCGTTCGCGGAGCTGTACGACATGCTCTCCTCGCGCGTCTTCGGACTCATCCTCCGCGTACTCGTCAACCGCTCTCAGAGTGAAGAGGTCCTTCAGGAGGTTTTTCTGGAGATCTGGCAATCCGCTTCCAAGTTCGCTCCGAACAAGGGGCAGGGAAGAACCTGGGTGATGACGATCGCGCACCGTCGTGCGGTCGACCGGGTGCGAGCATCTCAGTCCAGCGCGGACCGGGACGTGCGTGCCGGGTTCAGGGACATCGGGGTCGCGCACGACAGTGTCGCGGAGACGGTCGAACTGGGAATCGAGAGCGAGAAGGTCGTTCACGCTCTCTCAGGCCTTCCCGAGGCACAGCGCGAGGCTCTCGTCCTGGCCTACTACGGCGGATACAGTCAGAACGAAGTGGCAGTGCTCGTGGGAGCACCGCTGGGGACGATCAAGACACGGATGCGAGATGGGCTCTCGCGTCTCAGGACAGCTATGGGGGTGACGGCATGAACGAGCAGGAATTCGCGGAACTCGCGGCAGGAGCAGCACTCGACTCGCTGTCTCCCGACGACGCGGAGCGGTATCACACGGCGCTCGTCGCGCACCCCGAATGGCAGGTCATCGTCGATGCGGACGCCGACAGTGCGACGTTCCTCGCCTTCGGCGCGGCCCCTGCGGCGCCGGCACCCGAAATCCGTGCGGCGCTTCTGGCCCGTATCGCCGTCACTCCGCAGACCGGCGACATCACCGACTTAGGAATCACGAGCGACCGCGCGGATTCAGCCGCCGACGCCTCGACAACCGGTGTCTCGATCGTCGCAGAACCCGTCGCCGAGACGGCTGCCGGTGCGACTGCGCCGAAGGCTCCCGCGCATCCGCTCCGCGTGCTGTTCGCACTCGCCGCGTGCCTCGCGCTCCTCGTCGGTGTCGGCGTCGGTGCGGTGGCGCTCAACGACTATGTGAATCGCCCCGCCAGTGTGGTCGCTCTGCAGGATATCCAGTCGGCGGAAGACGCCCAGGAGGCATCGATCGAGCTGGCCGACGGCGGCACGGCGACCGCACACTGGTCCGCCTCGCTCGGCACGGCGGTGCTCGTCGCCGACGGCATCGCGACCCTGCCCGAGGACCGGGCATATGAGCTGTGGTTCGTGCGGGGTGAGACACCGATCTCGGCCGGCGTGTTCGAGGCCGATGGCGGAGAGGCCACGGCCGTCCTCGCGGGCGAGATGCACGAGGGCGATGTCATCGCGGTCACGGTCGAGCAGGCCGGGGGATCGCCGAGCGGTCTTCCGACGACCGACCCGGTCATCGCCATTCCGACGGCCTGACCACGGCTGATCGCGCGTACCCTGGGGGGATGCCCGAGCAGTTCTCCCGCCCTGTGCGCCGCCCGACCCAGGCCTTCGACAACATCATGGGCACCCACGATCCCGCTGAGGAGACCCGAATCGCGCACGCCACGGCATCCGCTCTGCTGACGCGTGTCCGCGCAGACGAGAGCGGCGTGAGTGCTGAGCGGCTGGTCGCCTTCACCGACGAGCACGGCATCGACGAGATCGCGGAGCTCTGGTCGAAGGCGCCCTCGCGGACGCTTCCGGGTGCCCTGTGGCGCCTCTACCTGCTGCAGCTCGCCATCCACGGCGACCCGCACACGGCCGCCCTGCTGTACGAACGGGGGCGGGTCGAGCTGGCCTCTGCCGATGCCGCGATCGCCGGTGCTCCGGTACCCGCCAACCCCGATGAGCTCGTCGCGCTGATCGACACGATCCTTCGCGGCGCGTTCCGCGGCGACTTCGCGGTCGCGCTCGACCGTGCTGCGGCGTTCTGTCGCGTGCAGGCGTCGGGCTCCACGCATACGGCGGACGACTACGAGCAGACGGAGCCGAGTCGGGCGAGTGAGCTGACCACGCGTGCGCTCAGACTGAGCAGCTATGCGCAGGATCTCTCGGCATCCGCGGTCCTCTGGCGCACCGGCGCCCTCGCCTGACACCTGGAGCGAGACAGACCCGTACGCGGCGGTCTGGCCGTGTCGCCCCCGGACAGAGAAAGACCGGGCCGCAAGAACGCCTCTCGGCGGAAGGCCGCTCGCAGCGGCAAAAATTGGAGCCCGGGGTTATGCGGCCCGGCCACTCCAGTGTAACAAGATCGCACCGCGGCTATTCCCGGGGCCTAGGCTCGGATCATGACCCGGCGCTTTGCTCTCATGATCGATCCGGCGGCGGTCGATGCCGACCGCTCCGACTTCGCCGACACGTTCACCCTGGTGGATGCTGCGGCTCCCGCGCTGAGCGTGGGCGAGCTCAGCACCCAGCGCGGTGATGGGGTGTTCGAGTCGATCGGCGTGATCGACGGTCACGCCCAGGAGGTCGTGCCTCACCTCGAGCGCCTCGCCCATTCCGCCGAGCTCTGCGACCTTCCCCTGCCGAACCAGGCCCAGTGGCACCAGGCGATCGACCGCGCGGCGGTCGACTGCGGGCCGGGGGAGTACGTGATCAAGCTCATCCTGAGTCGGGGCGTCGAACACGGCCCGACGCCGACCGCGTGGGTCACAGCGGCGCCCGCCTCCGATTTCTCGGGAGTGCGTCGGAACGGGGTTCGCGTCGTGACGCTCGACCGCGGCTACGACCTCGACGTCGCCGAGCGTGCGCCGTGGCTGCTGCTCGGTGCCAAGACCCTCTCGTACGCCGTGAACATGGCTGCCCTGCGTGAGGCGCACCGGCGCGGTGCAGACGACGCGATCTTCCTCTCCCGAGACGGCTTCGTGCTCGAGGCGCCGACCGCATCGCTCATCCTGCGCATCGGCGACCGGTTCGTGACACCTGCGCCGAACGGCGGCATCCTGCACGGCACGACGCAGCTGAGTGTCTACGAGTATCTGGAAAGCCGCGGATTCACGGCGGAGTACGGTCAGATCCCGGCATCCGATCTCCCCCGGGCGGATGCGGCGTGGTTGGTGTCGAGCGTCAGGCTCGCCGCTCCGATCACCGCCGTCGACGGCAGCCCCCTTCCCGTCGACCACGCCCTGACCTCCGACCTGAACGCCTACCTGCTCTCCCCCCGAGACTGACCCCCCCTCCCGGCTCCCTCTGTCTCCCCTGCGACGCCCTCGCCCCGGGCACAGATCCGGAGCTCGACGCAGAAACGCCGTGCCACACGATGGTGACACGGCGTTTCGTGGCGTCCGCTCCGAAGCTGTGCCCGGCAGAGGGGCGAGGGCAGAGGAGAGGGGAGGGGGTTTATCCGAATCGACCCGAGACGTAGTCCTCGGTGGCCTGCACGGACGGCGTCGTGAAGATCGTGCTGGTGTCGTCGTACTCGATGAGCTTGCCGGGCTTGCCGGTACCCGCGATGTTGAAGAACGCGGTCTTGTCGGACACGCGGCTCGCCTGCTGCATGTTGTGCGTCACGATGACGACCGTGTAGTCGTTCTTGATCTCGGCGATGAGCTCCTCGATCGCGAAGGTCGAGATCGGGTCGAGCGCCGAGCAGGGCTCGTCCATGAGGATCACATCGGGGGACACCGCGATCGCGCGCGCGATGCACAGACGCTGCTGCTGGCCGCCCGAGAGCCCCGAGCCCGGCTTGTCGAGGCGGTCCTTGACCTCGTTCCAGAGGTTGGCGCCGCGCAGCGACTTCTCGACGAGAGCATCCTGGTCGCTCTTCGCCATGCGCGTGTTGTTGAGCTTGACGCCCGCGAGCACGTTCTCCTTGATCGACATCGTGGGGAACGGGTTCGGACGCTGGAACACCATGCCGACCTGACGGCGCACGAGCACCGGGTCGACGCTCGCGCCGTAGAGGTTCTTGCCGTCGATCAGCACCTCTCCCTCCACGCGTGCACCGGGGATGACCTCGTGCATGCGGTTGAGGGTGCGCAGGAAGGTCGACTTGCCGCAGCCCGACGGACCGATGAACGCGGTCACCGTGTTGGGCTTGATGTCGATGTTGACGCCTTCGACGGCGAGGAAATCGCTGTAGTAGACGTTGAGGTCGTTGACTTCGATGCTCTTGGACACGAGAGGATCCTTCTTCTTGAATCGGGTAGACGGCTCAGCGGCCGTTGATCTTGGGGGCGAACACCTTGGCGATGATCCGTGCCAGCAGGTTGAGCACCATGACGATGACGATGAGTGTGAGGGCGGCCGCCCAGGCGCGTTCGAGATAGGCATCCACGGGGATGCCCGGGTACTTCGCCTGCATGTACGAGAAGACGGGCAGCGTCGCCATCTGCCCGCTGAACATGTTGAGGTTCATGCCCTGCACGACGCCGACCGTGAGCAGCAGCGGCGCGGTCTCGCCGATCACGCGGGAGATCGCGAGCATGATGCTGGTCGTGATGCCCGCGATCGCGGTGGGGAGGACGACCTTGATGATCGTCAGCCACTTCGGCACGCCGAGCGCGTAGGCGGCCTCGCGGAGCTCGTTCGGCACGATGCGCAGCAGCTCCTCGGAACCGCGCACGACGACCGGGATCATGAGCACCGAGAGCGCGAGCGATCCCATGATGCCCATGCGCGTTCCCGGGCCGACGATCAGGGCGAACACCGAGTAGATGAACAGACCGGCGACGATCGACGGGATGCCGGTCATGACGTCGACGAGGAAGGTGATGCCCCGCGCGAGCCGGCGCCCCTCGCCGTACTCGACCAGGTAGATCGAGGTCATGAGGCCGATCGGCACCGAGATGATCGTGGCGCCGAGAGTGATGAGCAGCGTGCCCCAGATCGCGTGGACGGCGCCGCCGCCCTCTCCGACGATGTTGCGCATCGAGAAGCTGAAGAACTCGCCGTCGAATCGCATCAGGCCGTTCACGACGACCGTGTACAGGAGCGAGATCAGCGGCAGGAGCGCGACGACGAAGGCGCCGGAGACGAGCGCGGTCATCAGTCGATCGACCGCGTGGCGACGGCTCTCGATCACCGAGGAGATCACGAAGATCAGGATGATGTAGAACACGAGTCCGACGACGAGCGTCAGAGCGATGTTGAAGTCGGCGGGATCGCCGCCCGCGTTCATGAAGGCGAAGATCGTGCCGGAGATGACGAAGGCGACCAGGAGCAGGGCCCAGGGCGCCCACTTGGGCAGGTGGCCCGCCGAGGTGGAGTGCGTGGTCGTGGCGACGGGCGCCGGGGTGAGCGTGGCGGTCATGTCAGTTGGCTCCCGAGAACTCGGCGCGGCGCGAGACGATCCAGCGGGCGATGAAGTTGACCGCGAAGGTCACGATGAAGAGGATCAGGCCGGCCGCGATGAGCGTGTTGACGCCCTCGTCGTGGGCCTCGGGGAAGCGCAGCGCGATGATCGCCGGGATCGTCGTCGGGTTCTCCGGGTTGATGAGGTTGAAGGTGATGATGCCGAGGGGCGAGAGCACGAGCGTCACGGCCATCGTCTCGCCCAGTGCGCGGCCGAGGCCGAGCATCGCGCCGGAGACCATGCCGCTCCGGGCGAAGGGGAGCACGGCCATGCGGACCATCTCCCAGCGCGTGGCGCCGAGCGCGAGAGCCGCCTCTTCGTGCAGCTTCGGCGTCTGCAGGAACACCTCGCGGCAGATGGCGGTCATGATCGGGAGGATCATGACCGCGAGCACGAGGGATGCCGTGAGGATCGTCTTGCCGGTTCCCGAGGGGGTGCCGCCGAAGAGGGGGATCCAGCCGAGGTTCTCGTTGAGCCACTTGTAGAACGGCACGAGCATCGGGGCGAAGGTCAGCGCGCCCCAGAGTCCGAAGACGACCGAGGGGACTGCGGCGAGCAGATCGATCACGTAGCCCAGCACGCCGGCGAGGCGGCGCGGGGCGTAGTGCGAGATGAAGAGAGCGATGCCGATCGCGACCGGCGCCGCGATGACGAGCGCGATGAAGCTCGACCACAGCGTGCCGAACACGAACGGCCACACCCACGACAGGAACGACTGTCCTTCGAGGATGTGATTGTTGGTCGTGTCGGGTGCGAGCGCCGGGATCGCCTGGACGATGAGGAAGACCGCCACCGCTGCGAGCGTGACGAGAATGATGATTCCCGCTCCGAGCGCGGTGCCGGAGAAGATGAGGTCGCCCCGTCGGCGCAGCGCGGGGCGCGAACCGGGGGAACGGGTGGTGTCGGGACCCGTTGTGGTGGTGGTCATCGGGGCTGCTCCACGATCTGCTCTGAGGGGCTTTCGGGTGTTTTCATGCGGGTGCCCCCGGGTGTCGGTCGAGATCCTTCGACCGACACCCGGGGGCGTCGGTGCCGGAGCTCAGCGGTGTGCTGAGCGCCCGGTCACTCCGTGACGATCGCGTCGATCGCGGTGCTGATCTGCTCGCGCAGGCTGTCGGAGATCGGTGCGCTGCCGGCGGCCTCTGCGGCAGCATCCTGGCCCTCGGCCGAGGCGACGTACTCGAAGTACGCCTTCACGAGGCCGGCGGTCTCGGCGTCCTCGTAGTCGACGCAGCCGATGAGGTACGAGACGAGGGCGATCGGGTAGGAGCCGGCCGGTGCGGCAGCCGGGTCGACGTCGTAGGCGAGGTCGTGGTCCGAACGACCCTCCTCGAGCGGCGATGCCTCGACGAGCGCAGCGGCGGCCTCGGCCGAGTACGCGACGTACTCGCCCTCGACCTGCACGGCGACCTGTCCGAGCTCCGAGGTGCGCGAGGCGTCGGCGAAGCCGATGTAGCCCGAGCCGTTGGTGATCGCGTCGACGACACCCGAGGTTCCGTCGCCGGCCTCACCGGTCGAGAGCGGCCACTCGTCGCTGGCCTCGTAGGTCCACACATCGGGTGCGACGGCGCTGAGGTACTTGGTGAAGGTCTCCTGCGTGCCGGACGCGTCGGCGCGGTGCACCGGGACGATCGCCTGGTCGGGAAGCTCGACGCCCTCGTTCTGCGAGGCGATGGCCGGGTCGTTCCACTTCGTGATGGAGCCCGAGAAGATGCCGGCGATGGTCGCGCCGTCGAGGTTCAGCTCGTCGATGCCCTCGAGGTTGAAGGCGACCGCGACGGGGGAGATGTAGACGGGGATCTCGACGATCTCGTCGGAGGTGCAGGAGCCGAAGCCGCCCTTGGCGATCTCGTCGGCGTTGAACGCGCGGTCGGAGCCGATGAAGTTCGACGACCCCGCGATGAAGTTCTCGCGTCCCGTGCCGGAGCCGGTCGCGGTGTAGTTGATGGTGGTGTCGGGGTTCGCGGTCTGGAACGCGGCGACCCACGACTGCTGCGCAGCCTCCTGCGACGAGGCGCCGGTGGCCTCGATCGTGCCCGTCAGGGTCGAGGCGGGGGCGTCGGACGAGCCGCCGCCGGTGGTGCCGCCTTCATTCGCGGCACAGCCTGCGAGAGCCAGAGCGGCCACGGCGCCGACGGCGCCGATACGTGCGATTCGGGAGATCTTCACTGTGGATCCTTCGATCATGGATGGGTGGGGCCCGGTGCAGGGCACACAGTGACGCTAGGTGCGGCGGTTAACGAGACTCGACCCCGCAGGTGAACGGAAGGTGAACGGCTCGCGTCTCTCTGGGGCGGATCCGCGGAATCACGCGGTTCTCGCGCTCCGAAGCGAGGCTCAGACTTTGGGAATGTGGGTCTCGATCGCGATGATCCCGGAGCCGGGGTTGGATGCCGAGAGATGCACGACCGAGAACGCGGCAGGCTCGAGGTCGGCCGCGCTGCTCACGTAGGAGCCCTGGATGGTCCCGGTCGCCAGGGCGACCTCCGAGAGGATCCCGGGCAGCACGGGGCCGTGGCTGCACAGCACCGCGGGCTTGCCGGAGCGGACGCGGCGTCCGATCACGGACCGCAGGTCGTCGTCACCCTCTTCCCAGGCGTCCTGGCTGATCAGCGCGGTCTTCGAGATCTTGCGGTCGAGGGCCTTCGCCAGGGGAGTCACGGTCTGCACGCAGCGCACCGCATCGCTCGTGACGATCTTGCGGATCCCGAACGCACGCAGCGGTCCCACGATCGAGGCCGCCTGCTCGCGTCCGCGGTCGGTGAGGGGACGCGAGGCATCCGATCCGTCCCAGTCGGAGCGTGCGAGAGCCTTGGCGTGCCGCAGCGCGATCACGGGGAAGGTCCGCAGGACTCCGTCGTCGACGAGGTTCGCGAAGAAGTCGAGGATCTCGACGTCGACCGGGTAGCTGAGCCGTGACCGCGCCTTCTTCAGGCTCACCCACTCGATCGCCGCGATCTCGCGGTTGGGCACGAAGGTCGACGTGCGGATCGCGTCCTCCGTCGCCTCGGCCGCCCAGTAGTGCACGACCTTCTGCTTGTTCGACGGCAGGTGGTAGCGGCTCACTCCGACGGGAACACCGAGCGAGACGCGGATCCCGGTCTCCTCGTGGACCTCTCGCACCGCGGTCTCGGCGAGCATCTCACCCGGGTCGACCTTGCCCTTGGGCAGCGTGATGTCGCGATACTTGGTGCGATGGATCAGGAGGATCCGCAGCTTGCCGTCGACGAGGCGCCAGATCACGGCGCCGGCCGCGTACACGGCCTTGTCCGTCCACTTCGACCGCGTCGCGGCCTTCGCCCCCGATGCCTCGCGGGTGGTCATCGCACCGCCCGCGCGCGGCGGCGTCGCTGGATCAACCCCATGGTCTTATCCTGCAGGTCGATCAGCGGCTTGCCCTCGGCATCCTCGGCGTGGCGGGTCCACACGCCCTCGGAGCCCAGATGCCAGGAGGTGGTTCCGGGATCCATCGCGAGGTCGAAGAACGCCAGCAGATCCTTCAGGTGGTCGGGGTCGGTCACCCGCACCAGCGCCTCGACACGACGGTCGAGGTTGCGGTGCATCATGTCGGCGCTGCCGATGTAGACCTGCGGATCGCCGTCGTTGTGGAACGCGAAGATGCGCGAGTGCTCGAGGTACCGACCCAGGATGCTCCGCACCGTGATGTTGTCGCTGATGCCCTCGAGGTCGGGGCGCAGGCTGCAGATGCCGCGCACCCACACGTCGACCTTCACGCCGGCCGCGCTCGCCCGATACAGCGCGTCGATGACCTCTTCGTCGACCATCGAGTTGACCTTGATGCGGATGCTCGCCGGCTTGCCGCTCTCGGCGTTGCGGCGCTCGTTGTCGATCTGCCGTACGAGTCCCTTGCGCAGGTGCAGCGGCGCGACGAGCAGGCGCTTGAACTTCTTCTCGATCGCGTACCCGCTGAGCTCGTTGAACAGGCGGGTCAGGTCCTTACCGACCTGGGCGTCGGTGGTGAACAGCCCGAAGTCCTCGTAGATGCGGCTGGTCTTCGGGTTGTAGTTGCCGGTGCCGATGTGCGAGTAGTGGCGCAGCACGCCGTCTTCCTCGCGGATGACGAGGGCGAGCTTGCAGTGCGTCTTGAGGCCGACCAGGCCGTAGACCACGTGCACTCCGGCCTTCTCGAGCTTGCGTGCCCAGACGATGTTGTTCGCCTCGTCGAAGCGCGCCTTGACCTCGACCAGCGCCAGCACCTGCTTCCCGGCCTCGGCGGCGTTGATCAGCGCCTCGACGATCGGGCTGTCGCCCGAGGTGCGGTACAGCGTCTGCTTGATGGCGAGCACATGCGGGTCGCGGGCCGCCTGCTCGAGGAACGCCACGACGCTCGTGGTGAACGACTCGTACGGGTGGTGCACGAGCACATCCGACTTGCGGATCGCCTTGAAGATGTCTGCCCGCGTGCTGCTGCCCGTGGGCTGGAACGCCACGGCGGTCGTGGGCAGGTGCGGCGGGTAGCGCAGGTCGGGGCGGTCGATGCGGGAGAGGTCGAACAGTCCGCGCAGGTCGAGCGGTCCGGGGATGCGGTAGATCTCCTGGTCGGTGATGTCGAGTTCGCGGACCAGCAGGTCCATCGTGACCTCGTCCATGTCGTCCGTGATCTCGAGGCGGATGGGCGGGCCGAAACGGCGACGCAGCAGCTCGGCCTCGAGCGCCTGGATCAGGTTCTCGCTCTCGTCCTCCTCGATCTCCACGTCTTCGTTGCGGGTGAGGCGGAACGCGTGGTGGTCGAGGACCTCCATGCCGGGGAAGAGATCGCCGAGGTGGTTGGCGATGAGCTCCTCGAGGCGCAGGAACCGCTTGATCTCGCCGGTTCCGGGCACCTCGACGAAGCGGGGGAGCATGGGCGGAACCTTGAGGCGCGCGAACTCCTGGCGCCCCGTGCGGGCGTTGCGGATGCGGATCGCGAGGTTCAGCGACAGGCCGGAGATGTACGGGAACGGATGCGCGGGGTCGACGGCGAGCGGCATGAGGACCGGGAAGACCTGGGCGCCGAAGTACTCCGAGAGCTTGGCCCGCTCCTCGTCGGTGAGCTCCGACCAGTCGGCGATCTCGATGCCCGACTCGGCGAGGGCCGGCCGCACGAGCGATGTCCAGGCCTCGGCATGGCGCAGCTGCAGTGCGTGCGCCTCGCGGGCGATGTCGGCGAGGGCGTCGGCGGGGGAGCGCCCGATGTTCGTGGGGACCGCGAGGCCCGTCACGATGCGGCGCTTGAGCCCGGCGACGCGCACCATGAAGAACTCGTCGAGGTTGCTCGCGAAGATCGCCAGGAAGTTCGCTCGTTCGAGCTCCGGCAGCGACGGATCCTCGGCGAGCTCCAGGACACGCTGGTTGAACGCGAGCCAGCTGAGCTCGCGATCGAGGTAGCGGTGGTCGGGAAGAAGCGCGTCCGGCGACTCGATGGCATCGAAGTCGTCGTCTTCGGCATCGCCGAGACCTGCGTCGGCGAGAGCGGGATCGATCATGGGGTACATCTAAGCACCGAGAGGTGACGCGCGTGTGAACGGCGTCGCCGCGTCACCGCGCGGCGGGGACGCTCTCGTCCTCGTGCACGTTGAACCGGTACCCGACGTTGCGCACGGTGCCGATGATCTGCTCCTGGTCTCCGAGCTTCGCGCGCAGACGACGCACGTGCACGTCGACCGTCCGTGTGCCGCCGAAGTAGTCGTATCCCCACACCTCGCTGAGCAGCTGCTCCCGGGTGAAGACGCGCGACGGATGCGTCGCCAGGAAGTGCAGGAGCTGGAACTCCTTGTAGGTCAGGTCGAGCGGGCGGCCACGCAGCTTCGCCGAGTACGACTGCTCGTCGATCACGACGCCCGACGCCTGCACGCGGGACGGCTCGGCGGTCTCCTCGCGGCGCGCGAGAGCGAGTCGCACGCGCGCATCGGCCTCCGCCGGACCCGCGGTCGTGAGCAGCACGTCGTCGATGCCCCAGTCGCCGGAGAGGGCGCTCATGCCGCCCTCCGTGACGACGAGGAGCAGCGGAGCCTCCTGCCCGGCCGCCCGCAGGAGGCGGCAGAGCGACTTCGCGCCGACGAGGTCATGGCGTCCGTCGACGATCACGATGTCGTAATCGGGCGCGCTGACGAGTTGGGCCGGCTCGGCGGGTATCTGTCGCACGCGGTGGCTGAGAAGCTCCATGGCGGGCAGGACCTGCTCCGAGACCGGAGCGTTGGTCAAGACCAGGACCTGGGCCACACGCACTCCTTCCGGACGGCTGAAGTATCGCCGTGCCGCAATGATACCGGGCGCCGATGGGTCACAATGGAGTCATGTCGGAACCTGCGCTCGCACCGCGTAACGCGCTCGTCGGCGTGCTCGCCGTCTGGGCGGTCGCGCTCGTCGCCTCGATCGCCATCGGGATCTTCGTGCCCGAGGTCTACCGCGTGCAGTGGCTGCTGGTCGCGTTCGGCGGCGTCGTGCTGCTCTCCTTCGCGGTGCAGCTCTGGCACGGACGCACCCAGGGGTTCATCCTCCGCGTCGGGGGGAGCGCCATCGGCGCGCTGCTTCTCATGGGCATGATCTCCGTGGGTTTCGGCCTCGCGGCACTCGCCTCCTGACCCGGCGCGATCTCCTCATCGCGAGACGAGACACTCGCGTGCGCGGAGGGTAGGGTGGAGGTCATGGACCTCATGGCGCTCGAATTCTTCTTCATCGGCCTCCTGGGGCTTGCGAGCCTCGCGATCGTCTTCGTCTCGGTCGTGGTGCTGCGCAACCTCTTCCGCGGCCAGCGCTGAGCTCGTGGTGATCGACCTCCCCACCGACCTTCCCGCCGATCTCGTTCCCCTCTCGTGGCTGATCGGCGTGTGGGAGGGCACCGGAGTCATCGACTACCCGGTCGACGGCACGCAGCTGCGCGGTGAGTTCGCACATCGCGTGAGCTTCAGCCATGACGGCGGGCCGTTCCTCAACTACTCGGCCACCGCGACGTTCACGGGTGACGACGGCTCCACCTCCGTGCAGCTCGTCGCCGAGACCGGATACTGGCGCCTGACCCGTCCGGCGACCGACGCCGACTCGGGGCCGGGACTCCTGCCGCCGCTCGGAGACACCGTCGAGCGCAGCGTCGACGACGTCGAGGCGCTGCGTGCGGCATCCGGAGGCTTCCCGATCGAGGTCTCGATCGCGCACTCCGACGGGATGCTCGAGCTGTACCTCGGCGAGATCAACGGTCCGCGTGTCGATATCGCCACCGACGCGGTCGTGCGCGGCGCCGGTGCGAAGGAGTACGGCAGCGCCACGCGCCTGTACGGCCTCGTCGACGGTCACCTGCTCTGGGCGTGGGACATCGCGGCCCTCGGCACTCCGCTGCGCTCGCACGCGTCGGCACGCCTGGCCAAGGTCTGACATGAGCGGTTTCACCGACATCGCCGGTGCCGTCTCGGGCGACCTCGGCATCGCCCACTTCGGTGACGTGTTCCGGGAGCAGCGTCGTCTCGCAGCCGGTGCGGCGCTCGTGCCGCTCGACGACCGGACCGTGATCGAGGTCGCGGGTCCCGAGCGCCTGGGCTGGCTCGACTCCATCACCTCGCAGGCTCTCGGACGTCTCGGTGCGGGCGACAGCACCGAGCTGCTCGTGCTCGACCCGCAGGGGCGCGTGGAGCATGCGGCGGGCGTCGTCGACGACGGGTCGTCGACCTGGCTGATCGCCGATGCCGGCGACGCCGAGGCCCTCGCGACCTGGCTGCTGCGCATGAAGTTCCGCACGCAGGCGACCGTCGAGGTCCGCCCCGATCTCGCGCTGCTCGGATTCGTCGACGGCGGAGCCGCGGCCGACCGCGCGCGCGCCGCGGCTTCGGTCCCTGCCGGAGATCCGATCGTCTGGTCCGACCCGTGGCAGCACGTGAGCGCGGGCGGTCATCAGTACGCAGAGGTCATCGACCATCCCGGGGCGGCACTCGCCTGGCGTATCGCCGTCGTTCCGCGAGAGGCGGCGGATGCTCTCGCGGCGACCCTGTCGGCCGACGACGTGGCGGGCCTCCTCGCGGCCGAGGCGCTGCGTGTCGCGGCCTGGCGTCCGCGCTGGTCGGCCGAGGTCGACGAGCGCTCGCTGCCGCACGAGTCCGACTGGATCCGCACCGCGGTGCATCTGAACAAGGGCTGCTACCGCGGTCAGGAGACCGTGGCGAAGGTGCACAACCTCGGCCATCCGCCGCGTCGCCTGGCCGCCCTGCACCTCGACGGCAGCGACGATGTGCTGCCCGCCGCCGGTGATCCGGTCTTCGCCGGAGACGACGAGGTCGGGAGCATCACCTCCGTCGCGCGGCATCACGAGGACGGACCGATCGCGCTCGCGATCCTCTCGCGCCGCACGCCCGTGGGCGACCTCGTCGTCCGGACCGAGGGCGTGGACATCGCCGCGACGCAGCAGGTCATCGTCCCGGCCGATGCCGGTGCCACGGCCGACATCCCTCGCCTCACCCGGCTGTCGCGACGGCCGAGCGCGCCGGATCCCCGCCACACGGTCTGACCCTCCGCTCCTCGCGAGAGTGCCCCTCGCGAGAGGCACGGAACGCGGTCACGGCAGCGGTGCCACCGCCGCCCAGGGCAGAGTGAGCTCACCCAGTCGCCACCGGGACTTCCCTCCCGACACCGGCCACCCCTGATCGCGGAGGGCGCCGACCGCCGCGAGGAAGCGCTGGGTCGCGCCGAACGTCGACAGCGCGGCGGCCCGGTCCCATTCCCGGTCGAGATCGACGAGCAGCGCGTGCACCCGCTCGCCCGGGACGTTGCGGTGGATGAGCGCCTTCGGAAGGCGCTCGGCGACGATGCTCGGATGCTCCAGTTCGGCAAGACGGAGGGAGATCGTGAATCGCAGGGGTGTCGCGTGGTGGTCGACGTCGATCCAGCTCGCCACGCGCCCGATCTCGTCACACGTGCCCTCGATCAGCAGGCCGCCCGGAGCCAGGCGCGCCGCCGTCGTGCGCCATGCGCTCGCCACGTCGGCCTCGTCGTACTGCCGCAGCACGTTCATGGCGCGGATGACCGCGGGGCGGCGGCCCGTGGGGAGCGGCACCTCGAACCCACCGCGCGCGAACGCCACTCGCAGATCGGGGTCGAACGGGGTGAGTCCCGCGCGCACCGCGAGCAGCTGATCGTTCGCGGTGGCCACGCGCGCCGGGTCGAGCTCGAGCCCCAGCACCTCGGCGTCCTGACGGACGCGCTGCAGGCGGGTCGAGAGCTCGAACGCCGTGACCCCGCTCGCGCCGTAGCCGAGATCGATCACGAGCGGATCCGCCGCGCGCCGGAACGCGGGACTGGCGGCGATCCACCGATCGTTGCGGCGAAGCCGGTTCGTCCCGGTGGTGCCGCGGGTCGGCCGACCGAGAGGAGATGACGCCATGCGTCAATCCTCCCAGGGTGCGGGCGTGGACGCGTCGACCAGCGCCGATAAACTGGGCCCATGACTGCGAAGCGCACCCTGATCCTGCTCCGTCACGGCCGGAGCGAGTGGAACGAACTGAACCTCTTCACCGGCTGGGTGGACGTCCGCCTCAACGAGCAAGGCCGCACCGAGGCCCGTCGCGGTGGCGAGCTGCTGGCCGAGGCCGGCATCCTCCCCGACGTCCTGCACACCTCGCTGCTGAGCCGCGCGATCCAGACCGCGAACATCGCTCTCGACGCCGCGGACCGGCTGTGGATCCCCGTGACCCGCTCGTGGCGTCTCAACGAGCGGCACTACGGCGCGCTCCAGGGCAAGGACAAGGCGCAGACGCTCGAGGAGTTCGGTCCCGAGCAGTTCCAGCTGTGGCGCCGCTCGTTCGACGTGCCGCCGCCCGTGCTCGACGACGACAGCGAGTTCAGCCAGGTCCACGACCCGCGCTACGCGGGCATCGACGGCGAGGTGCCGCGTACCGAGTCGCTCAAGCTCGTCATCGACCGACTGCTCCCGTACTGGGAGAGCGCGATCGTCCCCGACCTCGAGGCCGGTAAGACGGTTCTCGTCACGGCCCACGGCAACTCGCTGCGCGGACTCGTGAAGCACCTCGAGGGCATCAGCGACGAGGACATCGCCGAGCTCAACATCCCCACCGGCATCCCGCTCGTCTACGAGCTCGATGAGAACAACGTCCCCACGGGGCCCGGCCGATACCTCGACCCCGAGGCCGCCGCGGCCGGCGCTGCAGCGGTCGCCGCGCAGGGCAAGAAGTAGCACGTACGACGAAGGGGCGGATGCTGACGGCATCCGCCCCTTCGTCGCACTGTGACGCGTCTCAGGCGTGTCCGAACTCGCGCTGCTGCTCGGCGGCCGTCAGGAAGTCCTCTTCGTCGACGTGCCAGTCGCCGGTGGCGAGATAGACGACCTTCTTGGCGACGGCGACCGCATGGTCGGCGAACCGCTCGTGGTAGCGGCTGGCGAGCGTGGCGTCGACCGTGGCCGTGGCCTCACCCTTCCAGTTGTCGCTGAGCACCTTCTCGAACACGCTGGCGTGCAGTTCGTCGATGTCGTCGTCGGTGTTGCGGATCGTGTCGGCGAGACGCAGGTCCTGTGTGCGGAGCAGCTCGCTCAGGGTGCGGGAGATCTCGACGTCGAGTTCACCCATCTTGGTGAACGTGCCCTTGAGGCCCTTCGGGATCGCGCGCTCGGGGAAGCGCAGGCGAGCCAGCTGGGCGATGTGCTCGGACATGTCTCCCATGCGCTCGAGCGACGCGCTCACGCGCAGCGCGAAGACGACGATGCGCAGGTCGCGGGCGACGGGCTGCTGGCGGGCGAGGATCTCGATGGCCTGCTCGTCGAGAGTGACCGCGAGCTCGTCGATCTTCGCGTCATCGGCGATGACCTCTTCGGCGAGGGCGACGTCGCTCGTGGCGAACGCACGGGTGGCCTTGTCGATCGAGACCGTGACGAGGTCTGCGATCTCGACGAGGCGCGACTGCAGGTCCTCGAGGGACTGGTGGAAGACTTCGCGCATGGTGGGCGCAACCTTTCATTCGGGTCTCGGCTGTGTGTCAGCGCGAGACGGCTGGGTCGTCCGCGCGAGAGGAGTCCGCGCTCCCGCACAGGCCCGAAGCGATTGTCTGCCCCGAAGGTTAACGAACGGTGCCCAGCACGTGAATAGTACTTCTCGCTCTGGTCTCGCGGCCGGTTAACGCGCCGATCGGCAGGTGAACGCACTCTACTCTGGAGACATGACCCTGCCGCAGACCGCGCTTCTCGCGCTGGCCGTCGGCCTCGTGATCGGTGTCGGACTCTCACTCCTCCTGGTGTGGGCGTACCGCGCGAGGGCCCGCATCGCCGACGAGACGTCACTCGTCGTTCCCGACGGCGTCACCGCCGTGCTTCGCAGCATGGACGATGCGGCGTGCGTCGTCGACGCGTCGGGGCTGGTGCTCGCCGTCTCGAAGGCGGCGGCCCGCTTCGGCATCCGAGTCGGTGCTCCGCTCGAGAACCCGGAGCTCCGTCAGCTGCTGCGGAGCGTGCGCAGCGAGGGCGGCTCGCACACCGAATCGCTGCGCATCACCCGCGGCGGGCTCAGCCTCGACCCCCGTCTCGTCTCGGCACGTGCGAGTGCGATCAGCCCCCGTATGTCGCTGCTCATCATCCGAGACGTCACCGAGCAGGAGCGGCTCGACCAGATGCGTCGCGACTTCGTGGCGAACACGAGTCATGAGCTGAAGACGCCCGTGGGTGCGGTCACCCTTCTCGCCGAGGCGATCGAGTCGGCGGCAGACGACCCGGCCCAGGTGCGGCACTTCGCGACGCGGATCTCCGCCGAGGCCACTCGGCTCGGACAGCTCACCGGACGCATCATGAGCCTGTCGCGGCTGCAGGCCGACGACACCCTGACCGACGCGAGGCCCGTGTCGATCGACGAGGTCATCGCCTCATCGATCGAGGCGCACGTCGTGCAGGCGGATTCCGCCGGTGTCGAGCTCGCGCGGGGCGGCGACCGCGGCGTCTGGGTGCACGGTGATCCGCAGATCCTCATCGAGGCCTTCGGCAATCTCATCGCCAACGCGATCGTCTACTCGCCGCGGGGGTCCCGCGTCGGGGTCGGTGTGAAGGCCGACGCGGGCGTCGTCGAGGTGGCCGTCTCCGATCAGGGCATCGGCATCTCCGAGGCCGACCGCGAGCGGATCTTCGAGCGGTTCTATCGCGCGGACGAGGCCCGGTCGCGTCGCACCGGCGGCACCGGTCTGGGCCTCTCGATCGTCAAGCATGCGACCCAGCGGCACGGCGGCGAGGTCAGCCTGTGGTCGCGTCCTGGGCGCGGATCGACCTTCACCATCAGACTTCCCCGCATCGATGCTCCCGAGGGCATCGAGGACGACAAGAAGAGCAAGAAGAAGCGCGAGCGCAAAGCGGCGAAGGCCGCTGCTCGCGTCCGAAACGGAGAGAACGCATGACCCGCATCCTTC
Source organism: Microbacterium sp. C5A9 (assembly GCF_022627955.1). Classification (GTDB taxonomy): domain Bacteria; phylum Actinomycetota; class Actinomycetes; order Actinomycetales; family Microbacteriaceae; genus Microbacterium. The sequence continues at coordinate 296,343 of NZ_JABXGD010000006.1, read as the reverse complement.
TCGTCGAAGACGAGCCCGACCTCGCCGACCCGCTGGCGTACCTGCTGCGTCGCGAGGGCTTCGAGGTCGAGATCGCCGAAGACGGCCCTGGCGCACTGACGGCGTTCCGCGAGCGCGGCGCCGACATCGTGCTGCTCGACCTCATGCTTCCCGGCATGCCCGGTACCGAGGTGTGCCGGCAGATCCGCTCGACCTCGGCCGTGCCGATCATCATGCTCACGGCCAAGGACTCCGAGGTCGACATCGTCGTGGGACTCGAGCTCGGAGCCGACGACTACATCACCAAGCCGTATTCGTCGCGCGAGCTGCTCGCGCGCATGCGCGCCGTCCTCCGGCGCGTGGTGCAGGCCGAGAGCGAACTCGACGAGCGTGTCCTCGACGGTGGCCGGGTGTCGCTCGACATCGACCGGCACACCGTCTCGGTCGCAGGCCAGCAGATCAACATGCCGCTCAAGGAGTTCGAGCTGCTCGAGGTGCTGATGCGCAACTCGGGCCGTGTGCTCACCCGAGGACAGTTGATCGACCGCGTCTGGGGCAGCGACTACTTCGGCGACACCAAGACGCTCGACGTGCACATCAAGCGCATCCGCTCCCGCATCGAGGAGAACCCGGGGGAGCCGGTGATGCTGGTCACCGTACGCGGCCTCGGCTACCGCTTCGAGGGCTGAGCGGCGGCATCCTCGACCGCAGACGCGAGAGAGGCCGACACCCCGCGGGGTGCCGGCCTCTCTCTGCGTTCTGTGCGGTCCGTGCGTTCTGCGCAGACCGTGAGTCTCACTCGGCCGGTGCCGGTGCAGCCGTATCTGTGGGCAGGGGCTCGGGCGTGGGCTCCTCCTGCTCGGAGGGGACGAGGTCCGCGTAGTAGGGGAGCGTACCGTCGAGCACCGGCACGTCGGCCTTGGTGCCGGCGCCGTCACCCGACTGGAAGTGGATCTCGACCGTTGCGCCCGGCTTCGTGTCGAGGTCGTCGATGCGCAGCGGCTCTTCGTCGGCGGTGCCGAAGCTGACCGTCTTGCCCGCGGCCACCGGAACCTCGATCGGCTCGAGGCCTGCGACCGTGATCGTGAGCGTCGCCTTGTCGAGGGTCGGGTTCACGACCGCGCCCACGAAGTTGCCGACCGAGCCGTCTTCCGTCGCCACGATGAACGCGTTGCGCACGTCGAGAGGGCCGTCGGAATCGGAGATGTTGACGCCGTCGGATGCCGAGTACTCGATCTTCGTCGACTGCGGCGAGATGAACGTGCAGCCGGTGGCGCCGAGAAGAACGAGGGCGCTGATGGCGGCAGATGCGACAAGGCGCGATTTCACTGGTCCTCCTGTGGTCCGGCGGGATGTCCGCCTCCCATTCTATGGGTATGCGGAGGGGCGCCTCGGGACACAGGGGTGCAAACCTTAGCGCATCCTCGCTGTGGTATCCTTGAGGTTGCCGAAAGGACAAGTTTTTATGCTTTTTGAGGTTGGCGAAACTGTCGTCTATCCGCACCATGGCGCTGCGACCATCATCGAGGTCAAGGAGCGCATCATCAAGGGTGAGGCGAAGAAATACCTGAAGCTCAACGTCACGCAGGGAGACCTCATCATCGAGGTTCCTGCGGAGAACGTCGATCTTGTCGGGGTCCGCGATGTGATCGGACGAGAGGGACTCGACCACGTGTTCGAGGTTCTGCGTGCGCCCTTCACCGAGGAGCCCACCAACTGGTCGCGCCGGTACAAGGCGAACCTCGAGAAGCTCGCCTCGGGCGATGTGATCAAGGTGAGCGAGGTCGTGCGCGACCTGTGGCGTCGCGATCAGGACCGCGGTCTGTCGGCGGGTGAGAAGCGGATGCTGGCCAAGGCGCGTCAGATCCTCATCTCCGAGCTGGCTCTCGCGGAGAAGACCGACGAAGACAAGGCGAGCGCCATGCTCGACGAGGTCCTCGCGTCCTGAGACGTCGAGACTGCTGAGAGATTCGGCCCGGCTCATTCGACTCGGGCGATTCACGGAAGAGGGCGGATGCTTCGGCATCCGCCCTCTTCCGCGTCTGCAGACCTCGCGGGCAGCGCGCGGACGACGGGCGCGCGAAGGTAACGTGAAGACGTGAGCATGCTTCCCGTTCCGCACACCGCGATCATCGTCGTCGCCGCAGGCTCCGGCACCAGACTGGATGCCGGAGCGCCCAAGGCGTTCGTCGGCATCGACACCCACTCGATCCTGCGGCACGCGCTCGACGGCGTCTTCGCCGCAGCACCGGCGCAGGTCATCGTGGTCGCCCCGGCCGGGTTCGAGGGCGATGCCGAGGCCGAGCTGCGCGCGGCCGCGGGCGACAGGGTCGAACTCGGCCGCGTGGTGACGGGCGGCGACACCCGGCAGAGTTCGGTCGCCGCGGGCCTCGCGGCGCTGTGGGGTGACGTGCGCACCGTGCTCGTGCACGACGCCGCGCGCGCACTGACCGCTCCGGCGACGATCGACGCGGTGGCCGCCGCGGTCGACGAGCAGACGGGCGTGATCCCGACCCTCCCCGTGATCGACACACTCAAGAAGATCGACGGTGACGACATCGTCGGACCTGTCGATCGCTCCGAGCTGGCCGCCGCGATGACGCCGCAGGGCTTCCCCCGCGCTCTGCTGGAGGATGCGTACGCGACCGCCCTGGCCTCGGGCGTCGAGTACACCGACGATGCGGCGCTGTTCGCCGCGGCCGGGCATCCGGTGCGGAGGATCGACGGCTCGCCGCGCGGATTCAAGATCACGACACCGGCCGACCTCGAGCGGGCGCGCCACCTGCTCGCCACCGCTCCCGGGTCGACCGCAGAGCCGCGGCCCTCGGCAGCGGCTCTCTCGGCGTCGAGTCCGTCGACGTCGCTTCCGCGCGTCGGCCTCGGAACCGATGTGCACGCGTTCGGCGGCGAGGGGACCCTGTGGCTCGCCGGCCTCGAGTGGCCGGGAGAGCAGCCGCTCTCGGGGCACTCGGACGGCGACGCGGTGGCGCATGCGATCGTCGACGCGCTGCTCGGAGCCGCGGGGCTCGGTGACATCGGCGAGCACTTCGGCACGGCGCATACCGAGTACGCCGGAGCGCACGCCGACGTGTTCCTGGCGCGTACCCGGGAGATCCTCGCGGAGGCGGGGTTCGCGATCGGCAACGTGTCGGTGCAGTTCCAGGGCAATCGGCCGCGCTTCAGCGCGCGTCGCGCCGAAGCCCAGCAGGCGCTGTCGACCGCGCTCGGCGGTGCCGCGGTGTCGGTGACGGCCACGACGACCGACGGCCTCGGGTTCGCCGGTCGCGGGGAGGGGATCGCGGTGACCGCGGTCGCCCTGGTGGTGCCGGCCTGAGTCCGCAGCGGTCGCAGCAGTCAGCAGGATCGCAGTCATCGCAATCGGAGAAGGAGTCGTCATGAGGGTACTGATCATCGGAGCGAGCGGACACGTCGGGCGTACCGCGGTCGAGGCGCTGCACGAGCACGAGGTCATCGCGGCCTCGCGCAGCGGAGAACCGGCGGTCGAGGTCGAAGACCCGGCATCCATCGAGCGGCTCTTCCAGGGAGTCGGCTCGGTCGACGCGGTGATCGTGGCGCTCGGCGGGGTGCCGTTCCGTCCGCTGTCCGACCTCGACCGGGACGACTACCGGTCGGCGTTCCGCGGCAAGGTGCTCACTCAGCTCGACGTCGTGCGCATCGGCACACCGTTCGTCCGCGACGGCGGATCCTTCACGCTGACCTCCGGCATCCTGGCCAGGGAGGCGATCGCGACGGGTGCGGCGGCGTCGCTCGCGAACGGAGCGCTGGAGTCGTTCGTGCTCGCGGCGGCGACCGAGCTGCCGCGCGGCATCCGTATCAACGCGGTCAGCCCCTCGGTGCTCGAGGATGCGCCGTCCTACCACTCCTCGTTCCCCGGGTTCGTCCCCGTCTCGTCGCACCGCGTCGGCCAGGCGTACGCGAAGAGCGTGTTGGGAGTGCAGACCGGACAGGTCTTCGCTGTCGACTGAACCGCCGACGGGGCTCCTCGATCGGGCTCCTCGGCAGGGCTGCGCGGCGCGGTGACTTGCGTTCGACGACGGGCGCGCGCGACGATCGAGGAAAAGCGGTGTCGACGGCGACCCGCGTGATGAGCGAACGAGGAATCAGATGAGCGGTTACCGAGTGCAGAACCCCGCGACCGGTGAGGTGCTGGAGTCGTTCGAGACGGCCACGGACGCCCAGATCGAGACGGCTCTGTCCTCAGCCGATGCGGCCTACCGGGAATGGCGTGACCGCAGCGTGCAGGAGCGCGCCGCCGTCGTGAAGCGCGTCGCCGAGCTGTTCGAGGAGCGCAAGGACGAACTCGCGGACCACATCGCGATCGAGATGGGCAAGTCCCGCGCCGAGGCGATCGACGAGGTCGACTTCGCCGCGTCGATCATCGAGTACTACGCCGTGCACGGACCCAGCCTCATCACCGACTACGAGATCCCGAGCACGGTGCCGGGACGCGCCGTCATCGAGCACCGCCCGATCGGCACTCTCCTCGGCGTGATGCCGTGGAACTTCCCGTACTACCAGGTCGCCCGCTTCGCGGCCCCCAATCTGCTGCTCGGCAACACGATCCTGCTCAAGCACGCCGAGATCTGCCCGCGCTCGTCGCTCGCCATCGAGGCGATCATGCGCGACGCGGGTGTTCCCGAGGGCGGATACCAGAACGTGTTCGCGTCGCATGACCAGATCGCCACGATCATCGCCGACCCCCGCGTGCAGGGAGTCTCGCTGACCGGGTCGGAGCGAGCGGGCGCCATCATCGGCGCCCAGGCGGGGAAGCACCTCAAGAAGTGCGTGCTCGAGCTCGGCGGCATCGACCCGATGATCGTGCTGGATGCCGACGACGTCGCGGCCGTCGCCCGCCAGGCCTGGGAGTTCCGCGTCTACAACGGCGGCCAGGTGTGCAACTCGAACAAGCGCCTGATCGTGATGGACGATATCCACGACGAGTTCGTGGCAGAGCTGAAGCGTCTCGCCGACGGACTCGTGCCCGGCGACCAGCTCGACCTGAAAGACGGTCAGTTCGTGCCGCTGTCGACACGCACCGCCGCCGAGACCGTGGATGCCCAGGTGCGTCGCGCCGTCGACGCGGGCGCCACGCTCGAGGCCGGCGGCGTGCTGTCCGACGGGCCAGGAGCCCACTACTCGCCGGCCGTGCTCACGGGCGTACCCCGCGACTCGGCGTCCTACCGGGAGGAGATCTTCGGGCCCGTCGCCACGGTCTATCGGGTCTTCAGCGACGAGGAGGCGCTCGAGCTCGCGAACGACTGCGACATGGGACTCGGCGGATCGGTGTTCTCGACCGACGAGGCGAGGGCCGCTCGTGTCGCGTCGCGTCTCGAGGTCGGTATGACCCACGTCAACACGATCGCGGCGGAGGCCGCCGAGCTGCCCTTCGGCGGGGTGAAGCGCTCGGGCTTCGGACGCGAGATGGGGCCGATCGGCATCGGGGAGTTCGCGAACCGTCGGCTCTCGTTCGTCGCCGACTGACGGACCCAGTCTTCCGTGACGGCCCGCCCGGTAAGCTTGTGCGGTGACAGTCCGCCTCTATGACACCCGCGCACAGCAGCTGCGCGACTTCGTGCCTCTCGATCCCGAGAACATCACGATGTACGTCTGCGGACCCACGGTGCAGTCCGGCCCGCACATCGGTCACGTCCGCGCGGCGCTGAGCTTCGATCTGCTGCGACGGTGGCTGACCCACCGATACGGGCGGGTCACGTTCGTCCGCAACGTCACCGACATCGATGACAAGGTGCTCGCGAACGCGTCGGACACCGAGCAGTGGTGGGCTCTGGCGTACCGCATGGAGCAGGAGTTCACGGCGGCGTATGCCGGAGTCGGCATCCTTCCGCCCACCTACGAACCGCGCGCGACCGCGTCGATCCCGCAGATGCAGGAGATCATCGCGACTCTGATCGAGCGCGGCCATGCCTACCCGGCGGCGGATGCGTCGGGCGACGTGTACTTCGACGTGCGCTCGTGGCCCGAGTACGGTTCGCTCACGAATCAGTCGGTCGACGCGATGGAGGCCGCGGAGGACGCGGACCCGCGTGGCAAGCGCAACCCGCAGGACTTCGCCCTCTGGAAGGGCGCGAAGGACGACGAGCAGGCGGATGCCGTCTGGCGGTCGCCCTGGGGAGCGGGACGCCCGGGTTGGCATATCGAATGCTCCGCGATGTCGAAGCGCTATCTCGGCGCCGAGTTCGACATCCACGGCGGCGGCCTCGACCTGCGATTCCCGCACCACGAGAACGAGCTCGCGCAGTCGACCGCCGCGGGCGACGGCTTCGCACGGTACTGGGTCCACAACGGACTCGTGACCGTCGACGGACAGAAGATGTCGAAGTCGATCGGCAACTTCACGCTGGCCGCCGATGTGCTCGCCGAGCGCGATCCGCTGGTGGTGCGCTACGCGCTCGCCGCGGCGCACTACCGCTCGAGCCTCGACCTCTCGGAGTCGTCGTGGACCGAGGCCGAGGCGGCGCTCGGACGTATCCGCACGTTCATGGCGCGCGTCATCCGGGCCGCCGGTGGGTCGCATGTCCGGTTCGTGTACAGCGACATGCCTTCGTCGTTCGCGGCGGCGATGGACGACGATCTCGGAGTGCCCCAGGCGCTCGCGGTGCTGCATGAGACGGTGCGCGACGGCAATGCCGCGCTCGACGCGGGAGACACGGATGCCGCTGTCATGGCGCTTCGCGCGGTGTCGGTCATGGTGATGGTGCTCGGCATCGACCCGCTGGCCGACACCGGAGCCTCGGGTGGCGACGCCACGGCATCCGCTCTCGACACCCTCGTGCAGACGATGATCACTCAGCGCGCACAGGCGCGGGCTGACAAGGACTGGGCGGCGGCCGATCGTATCCGTGATGCGATCGCCGCCGCAGGAATCACGCTGGAGGACACTCCGGCCGGAACTCATTGGAGTATCGATGGCTAAGCAGGGCAACCCCTCCGCAGGCAAGGGCAAGAAGGGCCCCACCAAGGGCTCCGGCGGCAAGGGCCGTAGCTCGCTCGAAGGTCGTGGGCCGACCCCCAAGGCCGAGGACCGCGCCTGGCACCCCGCCGGCAAGCGCAAGGCCGCGGCCGAGCGCTATGCCGCATCGGGTGGCAAGGGCAAGCCCGGACAGCGTCAGAGCTCGGGCGGCAACCCGAACCGCTCGGCCCGGGTGAAGGACAACACCACCGACACCGAGACGGTCACCGGCCGCAACTCGGTGCTCGAGGCGCTCCGTGCGAAGATCCCCGCCACCGCCTTCTACATCGCGCAGCGCGTGGAGATGGACGACCGCACCAAGGAGATGCTGTCGATCGCGACGAACCGCGGCATCCCGGTGCTCGAGGTCACGCGTCAGGAGCTCGACCGCATGGCGGGCTTCGACGGCGTGCACCAGGGCGTCGCCATCAAGGTGCCGCCGTACGAGTACGCGCACCCGCAGGACCTTCTCGAGCAGGTCATCGACAAGGGCGAGGTTCCGCTCTTCGTCGCCCTCGACGGAATCACCGACCCCCGCAACCTCGGTGCGATCATCCGCTCGACGGCGGCCTTCGGCGGCCACGGCATCATCCTGCCGCAGCGTCGCTCGGCGGGCGTGAACTCGGCCGCGTGGAAGACGAGCGCGGGAGCCGCGGCCCGCGTGCCGGTCGCCTTGGCCACGAATCTCACGAGTCAGCTCAAGGAGTTCAAGAAGCAGGGCGTGTTCGTGCTCGGTCTCGACGGAGACGGAGACGTGCAGCTGCCCGATCTGCAGCTCGCCGACCGCCCCGTCGTGATCGTCACCGGCTCCGAGGGCAAGGGACTCTCGCGTCTCGTCGCCGAGACCTGCGATCAGATCGTGTCGATCCCGATCTCGGCCTCGACCGAGTCGCTCAACGCCGGCATCGCGACCTCCGTCGCGCTCTACCAGGTCTCGACCGTCCGCAACGCGAAGAAGTAGGGAAGCAGCATGGCTCGCATCGTCGTCCTCGGAGGCACCGGCTACGCCGGCCGTCACATCGTCGCGGAGGCGGTGAGCCGCGGACACGAGGTCATCGCGATCTCGCGCTCCACCCCTGCGGATGCCGTCGACGGTGCGTCGTACGTGCAGGGGTCGGCGCTCGAGCCCGCATCGCTGGCGAGCGCGTTCGACGGAGCGGACGCCGTGGTCTCCTCGCTGTCCCCGCGCGGCGACATGACCGACCGCGTGCTCGATGCGCTGACGGGTGTGATCGGCGAGCTCGCCGGCACGAGCACGCGTCTCGGCGTCGTCGGGGGAGCGGGCGGCAGCCTCGTGGCTCCGGGAGGGCCGCGCCTGTTCGACCAGGGCTTCCCCGAGGAGTACAAGCACGAGGCGCAGGTCGGCATCGACTCTCTGGCGCTGCTCGAGAGCGCGGATGCGGGGTTGGACTGGTTCTTCGTGCACCCCGCCGAGGTCTTCGGGCCGTGGGCAGAGGGCGAGCGCACCGGACACTACCGCGACGGCGGCGACGTGATCGTGCGCGACGCCGACGGCACGTCCTTCATCTCGGGAGCCGACTTCGCCGTCGCCGTCGTCGACGAGATCGAGCAGGGGAACCATCACCGCGAGCGGTTCACCGTCGGCTACTGAGCGGCATCCGCTCCACTCGGCGCCCGTCGTCCCCCGCCCCGGCGTCCGGTCGCAGAGTCCGGTCTCGGGGTCCGGTCAGACGAGGTCGCGCCAGTCGACCTCGTCGTCATCGTCCGGGACGGGATGCGCACCGGTGATCACCGGCAGGCTCATCGTCTCGGTGGGCGGCCCCATGATGGTGGCTTCGTCGCGGCGGTGGCGGAGCACCTCGTTGATGTAGCTCGTCAGCACCTCGGCGAGCGGCACGGCGCGCCCCTGGGCCTGGGAGAGGTACCAGCGGTGCTCGAGGACCTGATGGAAGACCTCTGCGGGCTCGAGCTTGGCGCGCAGCTCGTAAGGGATCGCCCGCACCACGGGCTCGAACACGCGCGTGAGCCACTCGTGCGCGTACATCTCCTCGTCGGCCCACTGCTTGGTGGAGCGCACACGGAACTCGTCGAGGTCGTTCAGCAGGCGTCGCGCCTGGTTCTCCTCGACGTCGAGTCCGGTGAGGCGGATCAGGCGGCGCTGGTGGTGTCCCGCATCCACGACCTTCGGCTGGATCTCGACGACCGTACCGTCGGCGGTGGTCGACATCGACATCTCGTCGATGTCGAAACCCAGGGCGTTCAGCCGCTCGATCCGCTCGGTGATGCGCCAGGTCTCGGCCGAGGCGAACGACTCCTGCGCCGTGAGCTCGGCCCACAGCGAGTGGTACGACGAGACGATGCCGTCGGCGATCGCGATCGCGTCGACCCCGTGCTCGAGTCGCCCGCCCGCGGCGAGGTCCATCACCTCGCCGGCGATGTTCGTGCGGGCGAGGTCGAGGTCGTACGCGCGCTGACCGTCGGTGAGACCCTCTTCGTGCAGTTCGCCGGTCTCGGCGTCGACGAGGTAGGCCGCGAACGCGCCCGCGTCGCGGCGGAACAGGGTGTTCGAGAGCGACACGTCGCCCCAGTAGAAGCCGACGTTGTGCAGGCGCACGAGCAGCACCGCCAGCGCGTCGACCAGGCGGTTGGCGGTGTCGGGACGCAGCACGCGCGTGAACAGCGCACGGTAGGGCATCGAGAAGCGCAGGTGCGAGGTCACGAGTGCCGCGGGCAGCGGCTCGCCGGAGGCATCCGTGCGCCCCGCGATCACGGCGACGCGTGAGACGCAGGGCACGTCGAGGCGGGCGAGATTGCCGAGCATCTCATACTCGCGACGGGCCATGTAGTCGGTCGTCTCCTTGACGGCGACGACGCGTCCGGAGAGATCGGCGAAGCGCACCAGGTGGCGCGAGAGCCCCTTGGGCAGCGAGACGATCTGCTCGGACGGCCAGGAGCCCAGCGGGGTCGACCAGGGGAGGGCGAGCAGTCCGGGATCGACCGTGCTCGCCGTGATGCGCAGCGCGTCCTGCATGGGGCTCCTCCGAGGGTGGCGGGAAAGACGAAGCGGCGCGGGTGACCGAAGTCAGCCCGCGCCGCGTCTGTGGATCTGATCAGGCCGAGACGACCGGCTTGTCGTTCAGGCGCTCGCCCGACTCGATGTCGAATGCGTGCACGTGGCCCGCGTTCGCAGCGAGCGTGACGGTCTCACCCGCGTTGGGGTGGCTGCGGCCGTCGACACGAGCGACCAGGTCGGCGCGCTTGCCGTTGATCTCGGTGTGGCCGTAGAGGTAACCGTCGGCGCCGAGCTCCTCGACCAGGTCGACGACGACCGAGAGGCCCTTGCCGTCGGCCGGGCCGACCGTGATGTCCTCGGGGCGAACGCCCACGGTGACCTGCGAGCCGTTGGCGCGGCCCACGGTGTCACGGTCGAGCGGAACGACCTCGGTGCCGAAGCGGATGCCGCCCTCGGCCAGGTCGGCCGAGAACAGGTTCATGGCCGGCGAGCCGATGAAGCCGGCGACGAACACGTTGTTCGGCTTCTCGTAGAGGTCGCGAGGCGAGCCGACCTGCTGCAGCAGACCGTCCTTGAGGACCGCGATGCGGTCGCCCATGGTGAGAGCCTCGGTCTGGTCGTGCGTGACGTAGACGGTGGTGACACCGAGACGACGCTGCAGCGACGCGATCTGCGTACGCGTCTGCACACGGAGCTTGGCGTCGAGGTTCGACAGCGGCTCGTCCATGAGGAAGACCTGGGGCTGACGCACGATCGCGCGACCCATCGCGACACGCTGACGCTGACCACCCGAGAGGGCCTTCGGCTTGCGGGTCAGGTACTCCTCGAGGTCGAGCAGCTTGGCGGCCTCGAGAACGCGCGACGCACGCTCTTCCTTGCCGACGCCGGCGATCTTGAGCGCGAAGCCCATGTTCTCGGCGACCGTCATGTGCGGGTACAGCGCGTAGTTCTGGAACACCATCGCGATGTCGCGGTCCTTCGGCGGCACGTCGGTGACGTCGCGGTCACCGATGAGGATGCGGCCCGCGTTGACCTCTTCGAGACCGGCGAGCATACGCAGAGAGGTGGACTTACCGCAGCCGGAGGGGCCGACGAGGACGAGGAATTCGCCGTCAGCGACCTCGAGGTTGAGCTTGTCGACGGCCGGGCGGGTTCCGCCGGGGTAGAGGCGGGTGGCCTCGTCGAAAGTCACAGATGCCATTGTGTTTCTCCTTCACCGGCAGGTACGTGCCGGACGATCCGTAGTGATAGAGCGGCAGAGCGATCCGCCGTGACCCCTCATCGGGTCGGGATCAGTATGCCAGAAACCGGCGCATCTGGGTATTTCTCAGCCAGGCTGGTTAACATCAATCTCGGCCGCTTTTCTGCGGCGTCCGCCGTTTCGATCGGCGGACGGGGCCACCCTGCCCCACCGAGACTCTCAAGAGGAACGATGTCGAGCGACGAGACGCCGAACGTCCCCACATCTCGCAATTCGCGTGAGGTCGTGCGGGAGAAGGCACAGAAGGTGCACGCCCAGCAGTCGAGGGCGCGCATCATGCGACGAATCGTCCTCGGTGCGATCGCGATCGTCGCCGTCGGTGCGATCGGCACGGCGGTCACGCTCGCCGTGTCGGCACAGGTGTCCAAGCCGCAGCTCACGCCGAGCGGCATGGAGGATGACGGCATCCTCGTCTCCGACATCAGCGCGTCGACCGTGTCGAGCGAGCCCGTCGAAGCACCGGCCCCCGAGACGACCGAGGCCGGTGGTGAAGCGGCACCGACTCCGGCGCCCACCACCACGAGCACCGTCGACATCCACATCTACGTCGACTACCTGTCTCCGGACGCCGGTGAGTTCGAGCGCGCCAACGCGCGTCAGCTCGTGAACTGGATCGGCGAGGGCGCGGCGACCGTGACCTACCACCCCGTGGCGCTGCTGACCGCGAGCTCGAACGGCACCAAGTACTCCCTGCGATCGGCTGCCGCAGCTGCCTGCGTCGCCACGCACTCGCCCGCGGAGTTCTACGCGTTCAACCACGATCTGCTCGACGATCAGCCCGACATGAACACCGACGGGTTCACCGACTCCGAGCTCGCCGACATCGCCGGCGCCGTCGGCTCCGACAACGTCAAGAGCGTGCGCTCCTGCATCGAGAAGCAGGACTACGTCACCTGGGCGAAGGACGCCACGTCTCGCGCCCTCGAGGGTCCGCTCGTCGGATCCGACGACCTGGTGCTGACCTCGGCCCCCATGATCGTCGTGAACGGCGAGGCCTATGTCGGCGCGCTGGACGACCCGAGCGAGTTCTCGCAGTTCGTGCTGACGGTCGCCAGCGACGCCTACTACGCGACCGCGACGCCGACCCCGGCTCCGTCGGAGACGCCGACGGAGGCCCCGGTCGACGAAGCGCCCGCCGAGGAGACCCCGGCACCGACCGAGGCTCCCGCGCAGTAGCCCTCGACCTGCCGTCAGCTGCGCCTCAGCGAGCGGTCGTGAGGCCCGGACTGTGGCGCGATCGACAGAGCACCGCACCGGACGCTCTAGACTCGTTGATGCACATTCGATGAAAGCGGACGTGCGGCATGTGCTGCGGGAGACCGCGGTTCGCCGACTTGGCGCAATTGGTAGCGCACCGTACTTGTAATACGGGGGTTACGGGTTCGAGTCCCGTAGTCGGCTCTCTGAACTGATCCCCTCCGCCGTGAGGCGGTGACATCCCCCGCTCGAGGGATGTGCGCCCCGTCGGCACGCCGTAGCGTCGCCTGCATGACCGGATCGGAAGAGAGTCCCAAGAAGGCGTCAGGACTGGGCGTCGCCACCGGAGTCGCGATCGGCCTTCCGCTGGGCGCGGCCCTCGGGATGCTGGTGTTCGACAACCTCGCCGTCGGGGCGGGCGTCGGCCTCGTCGTCGGGATCGCCGTCGGGGCAGCGTTCGAGGCTTTCCGGAAGACGAGAGAGCCCGATTGAGGGCCGAGCGGTCGCACCACGCAGGCCCGTGAACCTGTGCGGTCGTACATGTTCGGCGCGTACGGTCGGAGGATGACCAGGAAGCAGCCGTCCGACAAGGACGCAGACAGACGACGTCCCGTCACCCACAGTGAGGCCCCGGAGGGCGGTGCGGCACCGCGATCGCGGGCACTGAAGCCGCTGCACATCTTCTCGCGTCGGCCTCGGCGCCAGCTCGAAGCCTGACCCAGCCGTACACCGCTGCCGCCTGACTCTGCCGCCTGACTCTGTCGCGCGGCGTTGCCGCGCCGTGCCGCTACGGTCGGACGTCGAGGTCCAGATCGAGGGAGGGGACGTTCCAGTCCTCGTCCGAATCCGTCTCATCGTCGTGTGAGCGGGGGTAACGGTGGTGTGCGCGCAGCGCGGCCGCCTGCTCGGAGAAGTCGGGGTCGCCCTCCGTCGAGGCGCTGGGCCCGACGAGCAGATCGTTGCCGAGCCCCACGATGAGCTCGGCGGTCTCCACCTCGCCGTCGACGACGATCGGGATCTCGAGCGCCTCGGACTCGCCCTCGTTGGCGATCGCGGCGGCCAGGGTCACGAGCACCTCCGCGACATCATCGGTCGTCACGAGTTGCTGCGCTGCGTAGGAGACGAGTTTCATACGACCAGATTGTCATCCCGCGCGGATCCCCGCCGAGGGCTTGCGCCGGACCGCAGGCATATGACAGGAGCGCGGCGACGTCGGCGCGGCGGAGCAGACTCGCGGCGTCACAGGAGGAATTATCGGCGTCGCGGAGAAATACTCCGCTCCGGTCCCGGGTTGTCCCGAGCATGACTCGTATCGGAAACAGTGACCTTGACGTCTTCCCCCTCTCGCTCGGCGGCAACGTGTTCGGCTGGACGGCCGACCGCGACGCATCCTTCGCCGTGCTCGACGCATTCGTCGACGGGGGAGGCGACTTCATCGACACCGCCGACTCGTACAGCGCCTGGGTGCCCGGCAACTCGGGCGGCGAGAGCGAGACGATCATCGGCGAGTGGCTGGCGTCGCGCAAGCCCGCGGGAGTGACCGTCGCGACCAAGGTGAGCCAGCACCCCGACTTCACGGGTCTGGCGGCATCGAACGTGCGCAAGGCGGCCGAAGCGTCGCTCGCGCGCCTGGGCGTCGACACGATCGACCTCTACTACGCGCATTTCGACGATGAGACCGTGCCGCTCGAAGAGACCGTCGGCGCCTTCGGACAGCTCGTCGCCGATGGCCTCGTGCGCCACATCGCCGTCTCGAACTACAGCGCCGACCGCATCCGCGAGTGGGTCGAGATCGCGCGCCGCACCGGCGTCGACCTGCCCGTCGCCGTGCAGCCGCACTACAACCTCGTGCACCGCAACGAGGTCGAGGAGACGATCATCCCCGTCTCCGAGGAGTTCGGTCTCGGACTCGTGCCGTACTACTCGCTCGCGAGCGGCTTCCTCACCGGCAAGTACCGCACGACCGACACCGAGGGCCAGTCGTCGCCCCGCGCCGGCGGCGCCGCCAAGTACGCCACCGAGGCGGGGCTGCGCATCATCGACGCTCTCGAGGAGATCGGCGACGCGCACGGCGCCTCGATCGCGGCCACGTCGCTGGCCTGGCTGCGAGCGCAGCCGACCGTCGCCGCGCCGATCGCCAGCGCCCGCACGGTGGAGCAGGTTCCCGACCTCCTCGCCGGTGCGCGCCTCGACCTCGCGGCCGACGAGGTCGACCGGCTGAACCGCGTCTCGGAGTGGACGCCGACCCAGGCGTGAGAGACCCGCTCCCTCCCTCCGGCCTATGAGTCGGAGGGCAGGGAGCGGTCGTCGACGAGTCCGAGCCGGTGAGCGAGGATCACCAGGTGGATGCGGTCGCGAGCGCCGAGCTTCGCGAGCACCCGGCCGACATGGGTCTTCACGGTCGACTCGCTGACGAACAGCTCCTGCGCGATCTCGGCGTTCGTCAGTCCGCGCGCGATCTCGAGGAAGACGTCGCGCTCGCGGTCGGTGAGCTCCGCGGTGGGGTCGTCGACCACGGGCGCCGGCTCCGCGGAGACGGCGCCCCATCCCGGTGTGACGTGCTCGAGGAGCATCCGCGTGATCCTCGGTGCGAGTGCCGCGTCTCCTCGGTGGATCGCGCGGATCGCCGAGATCATCTCGTGCCGCTGCGCGTCCTTCAGCAGGAACCCACTGGCACCCGCGCGGATCGCGCCGAACGCGTACTCGTCGAGATCGAACGTGGTGAGCACCAGCACGCGGGTCTGCGGATGCTCTCGCACGATCGCCTCGGTCGCCGCGATGCCGTCGAGCCCCGGCATCCGGATGTCCATGAGCACCACATCAGGTCGGAGCGCGGCCGTCTGAGCGATCGCCGCGTGTCCGTCAGCGGCCTCGCCCACCACCACCATGTCGGCCTCTGCCTCGAGCACCATGCGGAAGCCGAGTCGGATGAGCTGCTGGTCGTCGACGAGCAGGAGCGAGATCGGGTCGGTCATGGGGTGTCCTCCTGGACGGGAGTGGTCGAGGCGCCCGGCGCGAGGTCGGCGAGGTCGGGATCGGCGGCGGGAAGGGAGGAGGCGGGGGTGGGCCCGGTCGGCGGCGATACCGTCGGCAGCTCGGCCCGGAGCATCCATCGTCCGCCCTCGACCGGCGCGGAGACGATGCTGCCGCCGGCGTGCGCAGCGCGTTCGGCGAGCCCGCGCAGGCCGAACCCCGATGTCCCGACGGGTCCCGTGGCGCCGTCGTTGACGATCTCGGCGATCACCGCATCCGCGGCATAGACGAGTCGCACGTCGATCGACGTCGCGCCGGGAGCATGCCGCATCGCGTTCGTGACGCCCTCCTGCACGATCCGCCCGACGGCGTGGGCGACGGCGGGGGAGACATCGGCCGCTCCGCTGACCGCCAGCGACACGGGATAGCCCGCGCGCTGCGCGTGGGCGACGGTCTCCTGCGGCGGCGTCGGCGCCAACGGTGCGAGGGGCAACGGGGAGTCGTCGGCCCGCAGCACGCCGAGCATCGCCCGCATCTCGGTGAGCGCGCTGCGGGCCGTCTCGGCCGATGCCGTGGCGGCGGCTCGCGCCTGCGTCGGGTCTGACGTCGCAGCGGCCCCCTCGGACAGCGCGACGATCACGGTCAGCGAGTGCGAGACGATGTCGTGCATCTCCCTGGCGATGCGGGCGCGCTCTCCCGCGGCGGCGAGCTGAGCCTGCTGATCGCGCTCGACGAGCAACTGACGGGAACGGTCGATCACCGCATCCAGATAGCGCTTGCGCCCACCGACGTTGACCCCGATCAGGGTGCCGATGAGTCCGAGCACGAGCGACATGATGACCGCATTGGCCGCGATCTGGAGCGTGATGACGCCGGTGAGGGTGAGCAGGCCGCCGAACGCGGCGAGAGAGGCGAGGCCGATGCCGAAGCTGGTCCACGCCGTCCGTGATGACCGGTACACCGCCAGCGAGTAGCACGTCACGAGCAGCAGCGGCGAGCCGATCGGGGCCATCGCGAACAGGAAGCCCGTCTCGAGGACGAACGCGGCCACGAACGGCACGAGCGGGCGCCGGCGCCGCCAGA
Source organism: Microbacterium sp. C5A9 (assembly GCF_022627955.1). GTDB lineage: Bacteria > Actinomycetota > Actinomycetes > Actinomycetales > Microbacteriaceae > Microbacterium. The sequence goes on along the minus strand of NZ_JABXGD010000006.1, from coordinate 279,885 downwards.
GCAGGCTCGCGCAGGCGGCCATGACGGCCGCGGGGACCAGGATCGCCACGCCGATCGCGAGAGGCATCGGCAGGCCGCGGGTGATGACTCCGGCGGGGACCAGCGAGAGCAGCAGGCACACCAGCATGATCACGACGTCGGCGACCACGGGATGCCGCGCCCAGAAGCGCCGCAGGACACCCGGGGGGCGCGGCAGCCGCAGCGCCTCGTCCTCACGGACGGAGGTGCTGCGGCTGCGGCTGGTGGTCACCGGCCGACTCTACGCGGCTGCGTCATGGCGCACGGCGCTCACGCGTCGCGGGTGCGGAGCACGGCCCAGGCGGAGAGCATCCCCGCGGCGACCCATCCGGCCAGCGTCAGGTAGGCGACGGGGCCCTCGAGTGCTGCACCCTCGGGCAGGATCGCGCTCTGCGCGGCGGCGACGGGCAGGTAGTTCGCGGCATCCATGACCCACATCCACGACTCGCCCGCGATCGCGAAGAAGCTCGTCACGATCGGCAGGACGAACAGCAGGCCGACGGTCGCGGCGATCGCTCCGGCGCCCGAGCGCAGGATGAATCCGAAGGCGACGCCGATGAGGGCGAACACCGCCATCGCGAGCGACGAGACGACGATCGGCAGAATCGACGCCGAGGGATCGCTCCAGTCGATGCTCTGATCACGCGGAGCGACGATCGCCGAGACGGCGAGGGCCGCGGCGGCGAAGATCACCAGCGACGACACGAAGAGGAACAGCCCGGTCACGACGGCCTTGGCCGCGAGCACCGACCCGCGCTTCGGGTTGGCGGCCAGCGTCGAGCGGATCATGCCGGTCGAGTACTCGCCCGTCACCGAGATCGCCCCCAGGATGCCGGCGAGCAGCATCGTGAACTGGATCGGCATCACGACCGCCTGGATGGGCTCGAAGCCGGGCACGTCGACCGCCTGGGCGATGAGCACGGCGATGCCGATCGTGAGGACTGCGGCGATGCCGATCGACCACCAGGTCGAGCGCAGGGTGGACAGCTTGATCCACTCACCGCGCACGGCGCGGACGAACGTCAGCCGGTGCCCCGTGTCGACGCGCTGAGGTGCGAGGGGAGGAGCCTGGACGGTCATGAGATCTCCTTCGTCCGGTACTCGACCGAGTCGCCCGTGAGAGCGAGATAGGCGTCTTCGAGCGATCCGGTGGTCGGTGTGAGTTCGTGAAGGGGGATGCCTCGGTCTGCCGCGAGATCGCCGATGCGCGACGCGGGGAGTCCGACGACGTCGAGCAGATCGGGCGCGGAGCTGACGATCTCGACGGACGGGCCGCTGATCGCGGCGGCCAGATCGGCGGCGCGCGGTGTGCGCACGCGCACGGTGTTCGTGGTCCACGCCCGCACCAGCTCGGCCAGCGGAGCATCCGCCAGGACCTTGCCGCGCCCCATGACGATCACGTGATCGGCCGTCTGCGCCATCTCGCTCATCAGGTGGCTGGACAGCAGCACCGTCCGGCCTTCGGATGCCGCGTGGCGGACGAACTGGCGCACCCAGCGCACACCCTCGGGGTCGAGGCCGTTCACCGGCTCGTCGAGGATGAGCGTGTGCGGGTCGCCGAGCAGGGCGGAGGCGATGCCGAGGCGCTGGCCCATGCCGAGTGAGAACTTGCCCGCGCGCTTGCGGGCGACGGCGCCGATGCCGGCGAGATCGATCACCTCGTCGACGCGTGAGGCGGGGATGCCGTGGGTCGCGGCCATGGCGCGGAGGTGATTGCGCGCGGTGCGTCCGGTGTGCACGGCTTTCGCGTCGAGCAGCACGCCCACCTCGGTGAGCGGTGCGCGCAGCTTGCGGTACTCGCGGCCTGCGACGGTGGCGGTGCCGGAAGTCGGGCGGTCGAGCCCGACGATCATCCGCATCGTGGTGGACTTGCCCGCGCCGTTCGGCCCGAGGAATCCGGTGACCGTTCCCGGCTGCACCGAGAACGTCACCCCGTCGACTGCTGTCTTGTCTCCGAATCTCTTCGTGAGGCCTTCTGCTGTGATCATGTCCTCGACGCTACCGACCGGGGCGATGCGCGCGCGTCCTCCCGGAGTACCGTTCCGCCGCCGACGCGGGTCATCCTTGCGATGGATGTACCGGGTCCCGCGGTACCGGCCTGACGCTCAGCAGTCCACGACGTCGACCGCGCGCGCCCGCCGTGACCGGTGTCAGCCGCTCGATCACAGAGCTCGACGCCGAGGCGGGCAGGGGAGCCGGCCGGCGACGAGTCAGTCGGCGGGGCGTCCGAAGAGCGCGGGATCGACGGGTCGCTGCGCCCGAGGCAGCTTCTCCACGACCAGCCGGTAGGACTCGGTGACGAGCTCGCTGATCAGGTCGTCCTCGAGAGAGGGGCCGGGGCGCAGGGTGATCCAGTGCTTCTTGTTCATGTGGTACCCGGGCATGATGTCGGCGAAGGTCTCGCGCAGCGCCACGGCGTCGTCCGGATGCGACTTGAGGGTGACCCGACCGGTCTCGTCGAGGGGGACGAGGAGGAAGACCTTGCCGCGCACCTTGTACACATCCCACTCGGGGCCGAACGGGTTCTCGCGAGCGGACCCGGGGAGCTCTTCGGCCCGCTCCGTGGCGACCGCGATCAGCTGGTTGGCATCCATGCGCTCAGAACAGCCGTTCCGTGGGTGCGTCCGACGTGCGTCTGTCGCTCTGGGGGGTCGCGGCCCCGGCCTTGTCGTCGGTGCGCGGAGCCACCTGGACGCGATCATCGAGGCTCGCCGCCGCCAGCAGCGCCTCGTCGATGATCTCCCTGGTCGGCTCGGCGGTGAGCCAGTCGCCGCTCAGGGACGCGGGCACCAGCAGCGGCATCCGATCGTGGATGTGTGCGAGATGCGGGGGCGCCGGCCTCATCACGATCGAGTAGCACGTGAACGACTCGCCGTCGGCGGTGCGGCCGCGCTGGGTCACCGCCGCCATGCCGAACAGCGCGCCGTCGTCGACGAGGAACTCGTGCCACACCCGCTCGGGCTTCTTCATCTCGTACCAGCTGGTCGCGGGCACGAGCGCCCTGCTCTTCAACCCGCCGGGGCGATCCTGCAGACGTTCGGAGCGTGTGTTGATCGAGGGGAACTTCGACGGCTCGCCCCCGACGAGGAAACCCCACCAGGCGGGTTCGAGAGTCGGCGTGGTGTCGGGTTGCGTGACGAGCGGATTCAGGTTGCGCAGGTTCTTGCCGGTCGGGCGCACCGTCTCTCCGGCGTTCTGCTCCGCCCAGCCCCGCAGGCCCTCGAGCACCGCCTCATCGGCGGCGGCGAGAAGTTCAGCGTCGGTGAACCGGGGATCCAGACCATAGCTCGCGCACATGCCGCCAGAGTACGCCGCACCACCGACATCCGCGCCGTCGCCTCCGATTCGCGGCCGCCGCTACGGGCTAGGGTCGACAGGTGCCCCCCGCCCGTCGACTCTCCGCGCCCGTCGCGCTCGGCGGCGCCGTGGCGATCGGCGTCATGACAGCGATCCAGGCGCGCATCAACGGCGTGCTGGGCGTGCGGGTCGACAACGGGATCGTCGCCGGACTGATCTCCTTCGCAGTCGGCCTCCTCGCCCTGATCGTCGTGATCGTGTGTCTGCCCTCGGCGCGACGCGGGGTCGGACGACTGCGCGACGGCATCCGCGATCGCCGCATCCCGCTCTGGATGCTGCTGGGCGGCGCCTGCGGCGCTCTCACCGTCTCGACCCAGGGCATCACGGCCGGCGTCCTCGGCGTCTCCCTCTTCACGGTCGGCGTGGTCGCCGGCCAGACCCTGCACGGACTCGTCCTCGACCGCATCGGGTTCGGTCCCGCGGGTGTCGTCGCCGTCACCCCGGGGCGCGTGGCGGGCGGAGCGCTCGCGCTCGCCGCGGTCGGGATCTCGCTCGGCGGCGACGTGCTCGCCACGGCGCCGCTCTGGATGCTCCTGCTGCCGTTCGCCGCGGGCGTCGGCATCGCGTGGCAGGCCGCCACGAACGGGCGACTCGCGCAGCGGGTGTCGTCGCCGCTCGCCGCGACGATGACGAGCTTCATCGCCGGCACCCTCGTGCTGCTGATCGCCGCGGGGATCAGCGTCGCCGTGCGGGGGATGCCCGCCGCGCCGCCCGCCGAGCCCTGGCTCTACCTGGGCGGGGTCCTGGGCGCGGCCTACATCCTGCTCGGCGCGTTCATCGTCGCGCACACCGGAGTGCTCCTGATGGGGCTCGGCTCGGTGCTCGGGCAGCTCGCGACCTCGGTGATCATCGATCTGATCTGGCCGGCGGCGGCAGGACCCGCACCGTGGCAGATCATCGGCATGGTGGTCGTGGCCGTGGCATCCGTCGTGGTCGCGCTGCCGCGACGCGCGGGCCGCTGACTACTTCTTCTTCGCCGACTTCGGAATCGGCATCCGCGTCACGAACGTGCGGGCGTCGACGGGCTTGCGGCGACCGGCCTTCTTGCCCGCGGGCTTGCCACCGACGTAGAGCCAGCCCAGAAGCTCCTCGTCCTTGCCGATGCCGTGGGCCTTGGCCACCGCCTTCGACCGGGTGTAGCCGCCGGTCCGCCAGAGCACTCCCCAGCCCGCCTCGTCGAGGAGCAGACTGAGCACATGGGCGACGCCCGAGGCCACGGCCTCCTGCTCCCACCGCGGCACCTTCGAACTCTTGCGGTAGCTCGCGACGACCGCGATCAGGAGCGGTGCGCGTCGGGGCTTCGACGAGGGCGACTTGTCTCCCTCCGCCTTGGCGATCGCGGCTCCGAGCACATCGCGGTCGGCACCGCGGAGCTCGATGAGACGCCAGGGGCGCAGCGACGAATGATCGGCGACGCGGCCCGCCGCGGCGACGAGCGTCAGCAGCTCATCATGCGAGGGGGCGTCGTCGGTGACCTTCGACCAGGACTGTCGCGCTCGAACGGCGTCGAGGGCGCTCACGACTCTTCCGGTGTGAAGTTCAGCGCGATCGAGTTCATGCAGTAGCGGTCGCCGGTGGGGGTGCCGAAGCCGTCGGGGAAGACGTGTCCGAGGTGCGAACCGCATGCGGCGCAGCGCACCTCGGTGCGCACCATGCCCAGGCTCGTGTCCTCGATCAGCTCGACCGCGTCGGGACGGATCGACTCGTAGAAGCTCGGCCAGCCGCATCCGGAGTCGAACTTGGTGCCGCTCTTGAACAGCTCCGCGTCGCACGCCCCGCACGTGTAGAGGCCTGCGCGCCCCTCGTCGAGCAGCTCGCCCGTCCAGGCGCGTTCGGTCGCTGCCTGGCGCAGCACCGCGTACTGCTCGTCGCCGAGCTCGTCGCGCCACTCTTCTTCGGTCTTGTCCACGCTGTACGACATGAGTCCTCCTGGGGGTTCCGCTCCATTCTCTCGCGTCCGGAGGTGTGCGGGGTCACGAGAGAATGGATGCATGACGGATGCCGTGCAGCAGCGCTACGCCCGCTTCGCCGGGCAGGAGGCGCCCGGCCGCAGCGAGCTGTACGCCGAGTGGGCTGCAGGAGTCGCGGGAGATCCCCGCATCCGGGCCGTGCTGGCGCGCATCCCCGAGAATCGACGCCAGCCTCCGCTGGTCTTCGCCGTGACGCGGATGCTGGGCGCAGAGCTCACCGACTATGCGGGATGGCGCGCGTTCGTGATCGCGCATGCCGATGCGATCGTCGACGAATGCGCGGCACGGCGGCTGCAGACCAACGAGCCGCTGCGACTGGCGCCGCTGCTGCCCGTGCTCACCGAGATCGAGGGGCCGCTCGCGCTGCTCGAGGTCGGCGCCTCGGCCGGGCTCTGCCTGTATCCCGACCGATACTCCTATCGCTTCACGGATGCCGCCGGTGCGGTGCGTCTCGCCCTCGACCCCGAGGACGGTCCGTCTCCGGTGGTGCTGCGCAGTCGCGTCGACGGCGCGCTTCCGCCGATGCGACTTCCCGAGGTCGTCTGGAGGGCGGGCATCGACCTCACCCCTCTCGACGCCCGTGACGAGCGGGACCGTCGCTGGCTTCAGGGGCTCGTCTGGCCGGGGGAGCAGGGGCGGGAGGAGCGCGTCACGGCCGCGCTCGACATCGCCGCGGCCGAGCCCGCGCGGCTCGTCGCCGGCGACGCGCTCGCGCACATCGAGGCGCTCGCGGCCGAGGCGCCGCGCGATGCGACCCTCGTCATCACGACGCCGGGGGTGCTCGTCCACATCCCCCGCGAGGCTCGCCTGACGCTCGTCGATCGCATCCGTCGGCTGCCGGCGCGCTGGGTCACGATCGACCCGCCCGCGCTCCTCGACGTGTGGGACCCCGCGGTCGCCGCCGACGGCTGGCCCGGATTCGTGGTCGCGCTCGACGGACACGTCCGTGCGTCTGCCGATCCGCTCGGGCGATCATGGGAGTGGCGCGCCGCTTCGGGCGCCTGAGCGACCTACCCTGATCTCATGCTGGGAGAGCTGACCGAGCGCGATCGCGCCATCCTCGCGCTGGAGACCGCGTGGCCGCGGCACAGCGGTGCCAAGGAGGAGGTCGTCCGCGCGCAGCTCGGGATGAGCTCGGCGCGGTACTACCAGCTCCTCGGCCGTCTCATCGACTCCGACGTCGCGCTCGAGTACGACCCGATGCTCGTGGGCAGGCTCCGCCGCATCCGCGATGCGCGGGCGATGCGGCGCTCGACCCGCGCTCCGGGCTTCGTCGGCTGATCGCCCGGCTCGAGGCTCGTGACGCCGCGCGGCCCGGCGTGGCGAGGATCTCCAGGCCCGTGCCAGTAGCATCGAGGGGTGTCAAAGCCCATCCGAGACCGATTCGACGACGTTCCCCGCTCTTCGGGGCGCGTGGGTGCGCACCGCGCCGAAGCCCCCGGGATGAACGGGTGGGTCGTGCTGCTCTGGTCGTTCGTGGCCGCCCTCGTGCTCGTGATCGCCGGGATCTTCGGGTCCCTCATCGTCATGGGACGCATCACGCCGTTCCCCGAGGCGATGCCCACGCTCACGCCGATCCCCGAGGAGCCGGGCGTGGTCGACCCCTCGTACTCGGTGATGATCCTCAACGCCACCGCCGATGAGGGTCTCGACGAGCAGATGCGCGACCTGCTGATCAACAACGGCTGGGCGGCCGAGACCGTCTTCGCCAGCGACAGCACGAGCGAGGACTTCACGACCACCACCGTCTACTACGTCGCCGACGACGACGAGCTCGCGGCGATCGGGCTCGCAGGACTCATCGGCGGTGCCGATGTGCAGCAGAGCGACTTCTACCTCGGCGAGACCGAGGAGGGGCAGAAGCAGCTCACCGTCGTGATCGGCCTCGACCGGGTGTCGGGCGGCGCGACGGATGTCGAGGAGACACCCGCTCCGTAGTACCTCCTGCAGCTTGCACTCGATGGGGTCGAGTGCCAGAATGGCGTTAGCACTCTCTCACTCTGAGTGCTAAACCCAACGTCTACGTCCAGGAGGGACGACAAAACTCATGGCAAAGATCATCGCTTTCGATGAGGAGGCCCGCCGCGGCCTCGAGCGCGGCCTCAACATCCTCGCCGACGCCGTCAAGGTGACGCTCGGCCCGCGCGGTCGCAACGTCGTGCTCGAGAAGAAGTGGGGCGCTCCCACGATCACGAACGACGGTGTGTCCATCGCCAAGGAGATCGAGCTGGACGACCCGTACGAGAAGATCGGCGCGGAGCTCGTCAAGGAGGTCGCCAAGAAGACCGACGACGTCGCCGGCGACGGAACCACCACCGCCACGGTGCTCGCTCAGGCACTGGTCCGCGAGGGTCTGCGCAACGTCGCAGCCGGCGCTGACCCCATCTCGCTCAAGCGCGGCATCGAGAAGGCCGTCGCAGCGATCACCGAGGAGCTGCTCGCCAGCGCCAAGGAGATCGACTCCAAGGAGCAGATCGCCGCGACCGCATCCATCTCCGCAGCTGACCCCGCGATCGGCGAGCTCATCGCCGAGGCGATCGACAAGGTCGGCAAGGAAGGCGTCGTCACCGTCGAGGAGTCGCAGACCTTCGGCACCGAGCTCGAGCTCACCGAGGGCATGCGCTTCGACAAGGGCTACCTGAACCCGTACTTCGTGACGGACCCGGAGCGCCAGGAAGCCGTCTTCGAGGACCCGTACATCCTCATCGCGAACCAGAAGGTCTCCAACATCAAGGACCTCCTGCCCATCGTCGACAAGGTGATCCAGGACGGCAAGGAGCTCGTCATCATCGCCGAGGACGTCGAGGGCGAGGCTCTCGCGACTCTCGTGCTCAACAAGCTCAAGGGCATCTTCAAGTCGGTCGCCGTCAAGGCTCCCGGCTTCGGCGACCGCCGCAAGGCGCAGCTGCAGGACATCGCGATCCTCACCGGTGGTCAGGTCATCACCGAAGAGGTCGGCCTGAAGCTCGAGAACGCCACGCTCGACCTGCTGGGTCGTGCGCGCAAGGTCATCGTCACCAAGGACGAGACCACGATCGTCGAGGGTGCCGGTGAGGCCGAGCAGATCGAGGGTCGCGTCACGCAGATCCGTCGCGAGATCGAGAACACCGACAGCGACTACGACCGTGAGAAGCTGCAGGAGCGTCTCGCCAAGCTCGCCGGTGGCGTCGCCGTCATCAAGGCCGGCGCTGCGACCGAGGTCGAGCTCAAGGAGCGCAAGCACCGCATCGAGGACGCCGTTCGCAACGCGAAGGCGGCCGTCGAAGAGGGCATCGTCCCCGGTGGTGGCGTCGCGCTGATCCAGTCGGGCACCAAGGCACTCGACGCTCTGTCGCTCTCGGGTGACGAGGCGACCGGTGCGAACATCGTCCGCGTGGCTATCGAGGCTCCGCTCAAGCAGATCGCGCTCAACGCCGGTCTCGAGCCGGGCGTCGTCGCGAACAAGGTCGCCGAGCTCCCCTCGGGCCAGGGCCTGAACGCAGCCTCGGGCGAGTACGTCGACATGTTCGCCGCAGGAATCATCGACCCGGCGAAGGTGACCCGCTCGGCGCTGCAGAACGCAGCATCGATCGCGGCTCTCTTCCTCACCACCGAGGTCGTCGTGGCGGACAAGCCCGAGAAGGCCGCTGCTCCGATGGGTGACCCCTCGGGCGGCATGGACTTCTGATCCTTCCGCAGTACCAGGGACTCCGGTCCTGACACACAGAAACGCCCCGACTTCGGTCGGGGCGTTTCTGCGTGATCGCGCGGCTCTGCGGGCCTCAGCGGAAGAGGCTCGCCGAGTAGTTGTCGGCGTCCGCGTACTGCGTCGCCGCGCTGCCGAGCCCCGTGCCGATGGACTCGAGGGCTTGCTCGACATGGATCTGTGCGCCACGCCACTGCTCGGCGCAGGACTGGAACGCGTTCGATGCCGATCCCGCCCAGGTCGACTGCAGCTGCGTGAGCTGGGCCATGAGGGTGGCCGCCTCGGCGCGCAAGCGCTCCATGGTGGCCAGGGTGGAGCCGTGCGCGGCGCCGACGGCTTCGGTGTCAACGGTGAAGACAGACATGAGAACTCCTTATCGATGGGGTTCTGACGGTACGAGAACGGCGTCGTACGCGATCACCGTGGGGTGCCGAGCGGCCGTCCGGTGTGCAGAACCGGCGATCGTGCACGCCCGTGGAGAACGACGCTCAGAGATCGAGCGGTTCCAGCGGCTGCGTGTCTTCGAGCAGATGCGCAGGGGTGGCACGTGACGGTGCCAGGGGGAACGTGACGGTGAACGTCGCGCCACCGCCCGGTGTCTCCGAGACCTCGACGCTGCCGTGCAGAGCCTTGACGATCGACGCGACGATCGCGAGCCCCAGACCCGAGCCGCCGGTCTCGCGGGCGCGTGAGGTGTCGGCGCGCCAGAAGCGCTCGAAGATCTGCTCGCGGATCTGCGGAGGGATCCCCTCGCCGTGGTCGACGATCGAGATGCTCCCGGTGCCCCGCACGCGGTCGGCGTCGACGACGAGCTCGATCGGGCTCTCCTCGGGCGAGAAGCGCCGCGCGTTGCCCAGCAGGTTCGTCACGACCTGGCGGACCTTGTTCTCCTCGCCGAGGATGATCGGAGGTGTGCGCACCGGGATGTCGGTGGCCTCGGTGAAGTCGATCGCGGGAACCTTCTCGGCCCCCCGAGGGCGGCGCCGGAGCCGAGACAGCGTTCCGCGAGACAGCCCGCGCGGCACGGGCGGCGGTGTCGTGGTCGCCACGGGGTTGGGGCGGGTGGTGACGTCGATCAGCGGGGCCTCGACGGTGCGGTCGACGACCGAGACGGTGCGCGCCGGAGCGGCGGCGCGCAGATCGAGTGCGGCGTCGCGGGCGATCGGGCGGAGGTCGAGCGGCTCGATCTCGGGTTCGCGCTCCTCGTCGAGCCGGGCGAGTGCGAGGAGGTCCTCGACGAGGACGCCCATGCGGATCGCCTCCTTCTCGATGCGCTCCATCGCCCGGGCGGTGTCCTCCTCGCCCTTGATCGCGCCCATGCGGTAGAGCTCGGCGTATCCGCGCACGCTCACCAGCGGCGTGCGCAGCTCATGGCTCGCGTCGCCGATGAAACGGCGCATGTGCCGCACGGTGCGATCGCGCTGTGCGAGGGAGCCGTCGACCCTGTCGAGCATGGTGTTGATGGCGTAGTTCAGGCGACCGACCTCGGTCGTCGGCTCGAGATCGGTCAATCGCTGACTGAAGTCGCCGGCCGCGATGGACATGGCCGTGGACTCGACCTGGCCGAGCCGTCGGAAGGTGAGGGTCACCAGTCCACGTGTGAGCAGCGCCGCCAGCAGGATGGTGACCAGCGCGACCGTGATGTAGATGCCGAAGTACTGGCTGATGATCCGATCGGCCGAGTCGAGTGGCATCGCGACGACCTGGATGCGCAGTGATCCACCGCCCTCACCGGGCAGACTCGCGACCGCGGCGCGGAAGCTCGCCCCCTTCGTTCCCTCGAGGGCGAAGGTGCCGTCGCTCTTCGTCTGCGCGTCGAGCAGGGTGAAGGTCGAGGGGAACAGCGGTGAGCCGTTCGCGGAGGTGCCGGTGGTCGTCTGCAGCACGCCCTCGCCGTCGTAGATCGCGACGAAGAAGTCGCGAGGCGACTCCTTGGGCGTGTAATGCGTCTCGCCGTCGACCATCGCCACGTCGAAGTAGCGGTCAGCCAGATCCGCCGAGACGAGTGCGGGCAGCTGCGATTCGATGTTGCTGACGAGGGCATTGCGCAGGATCGGCACCGTTCCGACTCCTGCGGCGAGCAGACCGAGGGCGAGCACCGCCACCGTGACGCCCGTGACCTTGGCGCGCAGACTGATCGCTCGCCACCAGCGGGTGACCGCGTCGGGCTTGCGCGCCATGCGGTCCTCCTCGAGACGGATGCTGTGCGGTGTCGGCGTGGGAAGCGGTCGGCGTTACTTGCCGACCTTGAGCATGTATCCGAACCCGCGCTTGGTCTGGATCACCGACTCCTCGGTGTGCGGATCGATCTTGCGGCGCAGGTACGAGATGTAGCTCTCGACGATCCCCGCGTCTCCGTTGAAGTCGTACTCCCACACGTGGTCGAGGATCTGCGCCTTCGACAGCACGCGGTTCGGGTTGAGCATGAGATAGCGCAGCAGCTTGAACTCGGTCGGGCTGAGCTCGATCGGCTCCTTGCCGACGTGCACGTCATGCGTGTCCTGGTCCATCGACAGCTCGCCCGCGCGGATGATGGATTCCTCGTCGGCCTGCATCGTGCGGCGGAGGATGGCCTGCGCGCGTGCGACGATCTCATCGAGGCTGAACGGCTTGGTGACATAGTCGTCGCCGCCCGCGTTGAGTCCCTCGATCTTGTCGTCCGTGCCGTCCTTGGCCGTGAGGAACAGGATCGGAGCGGTGAACCCCGCGCCGCGCAGACGCTTCGTCACGCTGAACCCGTTCATGTCGGGGAGCATGACGTCGAGGATGATGAGGTCGGGCTCCTCCTCCAGCACGGCGGAGATGGTGGCCGCGCCGTTGGCGACCGTCTTCACCTGGAAGCCCGCGAAGCTCAGGCCCGTGGACAGCAGGTCGCGGATGTTCGGCTCGTCGTCGACGACCAGGATGCGCGCATCAGTCATGACCCCATTATGGTGACTCCGTCGATGGGATTGCTGGTGATCCGTCGGAGCGGCGAGTACGCCGAGGGCGAAGCGCCCGGCACGGAGGCGGCGCGGAGGCGGTCAGGCCGCGATCGCGTCGGCATCCATGATCGTGTAGCTGTACCCCTGCTCGGCGAGGAATCGCTGGCGGTTCTGCGCGTAGTCCTGGTCGATCGTGTCCCGCGCGACGAGCGTGTAGAAGCTCGCCGTGTGACCCGACTTCTTGGGCCGCAGAAGACGCCCGAGTCGCTGCGCCTCCTCCTGCCGGGATCCGAACGAACCGGACACCTGGATGGCCACGGATGCCTCGGGAAGGTCGATCGAGAAGTTCGCCACCTTCGACACCACGAGCACCGGGATCTCTCCCTCGCGGAACGCCTGGTACAGCTGCTCGCGCTCGTCGACGGGGGTGGCGCCGGTGATCTGCGGAGCATCCAGCGACTGCGACAGCGAATCGAGCTGGTCGAGGTACTGGCCGATCACGAGGATCCGCTCGTCCGCGTGCTTCGCGATGAGCTCGCGCACCGCCTGGATCTTCGCCGGAGCCGATGCCGCGAGCCGGTAGCGCTCGTCGTCGGTGGCCGCCGCGTACTCGAGACGGTCGCTCGGCGGCAGATCCACGCGCACCTCGTAGCAGACGGCGGGGGAGATGAACCCCTGCGCCTCGATCTGCTTCCAGGGTGCGTCGAACCGCTTGGGGCCGATCAGACTGAAGACGTCGCCCTCGCGGCCGTCCTCCCGCACGAGCGTCGCGGTGAGCCCGATGCGTCGGCGCGCCTGCAGATCGGCGGTCAGCTTGAACACGGGAGCGGGCAGCAGGTGCACCTCGTCGTAGACGATGAGGCCCCAGTCGAGAGCATCGAGCAGCGCGAGGTGCGCGTACTCGCCCTTCCGCTTGGCGGTGAGGATCTGGTAGGTCGCGATCGTGACCGGCTTGACCTCCTTGGCCTGGCCGGAGTACTCGCCGATCTCGTCCGGGGTCAGGCTGGTGCGCTTGAGCAGCTCATCGCGCCACTGCCGCGCCGACACCGTGTTGGTCACGAGGATCAGGGTCGTCGTCTTCGTCGCGGCCATCGCGCCGGCGCCGACGATCGTCTTCCCGGCGCCGCAGGGCAGCACGACGACGCCGGAGCCGTCCTTCGAGAAGGCATCCACGGCATCCTGCTGGTACGGGCGGATCCGCCAGCCGTCTTCCGCGAGGTCGATCTCATGGGGAGTTCCGGGGGTGTACCCCGCCAGGTCCTCGGCCGGCCAGCCGATCTTCAGCAGCTCCTGCTTGATCTGGCCGCGCGCCCAGGCGTCGACGATGAACGACTCGGGCGTCGGGTGGCCGAGCAGCAGCGGCTGGATGCGCTTGTTGTTCGCCACCTGCGTGAGCACGGCGGGGTCGTTCGATCGCAGGATCAGGGTGCCCTCGTCGTCGCGCTCGATCACCAGCCGGCCGTAGCGGTTCACGGTCTCGCGGAGGTCGACGGACACGGACGGCGGCACGGGGAAGCGCGACCAGCGGTCGAGGGTCTCGAGCATGTCCTCCGCCGTGTGTCCCGCTGCGCGGGCGTTCCAGAGGCCCAGGCGGGTGATCCGGTACGTGTGGATGTGTTCCGGGGCGCGCTCGAGCTCCGCGAAGATCGCCAGCTCGTGGCGGGCGCTCTCGGCGTCGGCGTGGGCGACTTCGAGCAGCACGGTGCGATCGCTCTGGACGATCAGGGGGCCATCAGACATAGCTGTCCAGTTTACTGCTCGATCACGGTCACGGCTCGATCGTCAGGGCTCCACCACGGTGGCGGCTCGGATGCTCGACACCGGCAGCGTGCGCTCGACATCGGCCGCACGGTCCCGGCCACGCAGCCGCCCGCCGCCGAGGCCCGTCGCCTCGAGCAGCAGATCGCGCGTCGAGCCGTCGGGCATTCCGATGGTCACCTGCAGCGTCGCCCGCGATCGCACGGCCGACTCGAGCTCGCGATCGAGCCACGCCGCGTCGGCATCCGGTCCTTGCTGCGACCGCAGCGCGGCGATCAGCGGAGCATGGTCGACCGGCCGCGACGGAGCGGGATCCGCCGCCGGATTGCGCTCCCCGGTCAGCGCCGCTCCGGATTCGTCGACGAGCGTGGCCGGGTACCGGGCATCCACGAGGGCCCAGTAGACGGTGTCGCGACCGACGCGGGTGCTGAGTGAGCCGACGTGCGTGGTGAGGGCGAGCGGCCGCAGGGTCTGATCCACCGACATCGCGTCGAGCAGCGTGCTGTCGACGCTCTCGATCCGGGTGCGGCCGGTCTCGGAATCGGTCGACACCCGCACGAGCCCGTGACGCTGCGCCGTCTGCGCGACGAGGTAGCGGAGCGGCTGGGGGATGCCGGTGAGCGAGACGCTCTCGAGGAACTCGACGATCGATTCCTCGGTCTCGCCGGCGACGAGTGCGCGGGCCACGGATTCCTGGGAGAAGCGATACGACGACGCCTGGGCCGCGGACTCCCGGGCGGCGATCGTCCGCAGGCGCACGTCGAGCGCCGGAGCCAGCGGTCCGGGGGCGATCGCGCTCAGGTCGTTCTGCAGGAAGATGCGGTCGACCTCGCTGGGCAGCAGCACGGTGAGAGGCGCGGGGTCGATCTGCTCGCCGCGTCGCACCCGGACCGCCCAGGAGGGCTCGCTGCCGTCATCGGCGCGGAGTCCGAGGAGTCGGGCTCGCTCGAGCAGCGCCGCGCTGCGGTCGGGCCAGGACGCATCCCAGGGGTGCGCGTCGGGCCAGGCGGTGGTCGGGATCCACCCACCGCCATCCGTGCGCACACCGCGGGGCAGCGTGTCGCGATGGCTCGACACCAGAGCACGCCATCGATCGGCGACCGAGGACCGCAGCCACTGCTCGGAACGGACCGTCGTTCGCAGGCGGCGGTCGTCGACCACCACCAGTCCGGCGTCCCTGGCGATGGCGACAAGGGCATCGACGGTGTCGACGTCGAGGCCGGCCTCGCCGAGCTGCCGCTTCTCGCCGGCGCTGAGAGTGCCGCTGGTGAGAAGGGTGAACGGCCGCTCGCGTGCCAGGAGCAGGAGGTCGGCCACGGCCGACACCGTCGTGAAGGCACGCTCGGCTGCGTGGGCCTCCGCAGCCTCGCCGGCGACGGCGGGTGGGGACGGAGCGACGGCGGCTGGTGCGGGACGATCCGCGACGACCAGGGCGACGTCCGGCCACGGTGCGCCGTCCGGTCGCACCAGCGCGAGGGACTCGAGCGTCGTGCGCTCGGCGGACTCGAGGATCGTGGATGCCGACTGCGCGGCGGTGTGCAGTGCGATCGCCTCGGCGCGGGTCAGTGTGGGCAGCACTCGGGAGAGGGATGCGGCATCGAGCAGCGCCTCGGCGGCATCGAAGAAGTCCTGCCAGCCCGCGTCGGGGCGCACTCCACGCGCGGCGAAGAGGGTGGTGAGCTCGGCATCGCTCGCCGCGGCCAGCCGTTCGGCGAGGGGGCGGGCGTGCGTCGTCATGCCGATGGCCTCAGGATCGCGACGCGCGACCCTTGCGCACGAAGCTCATCGACAGCAGGACGATGATCATCACGAAAGCCGCGGGGAGTCCCCAATAGGGAACCGCCGCGACGAGCGGCCAGACCCCGGAGCCGAAGTCCTGCTGCTGCATGCCGACCGCGGTGCCGATGATGATCGCGAAGAAGCAGAGGATGGACGCGGCAGCGAGGCCCAGTGCCGTGAACGCCAGAATGCGGTCCACCCGGCGCACGGGGACATCCGGTTCGGGACTCTTCATACTCATCGGTCTCAGCCTAGTCGCTGCGGGCCGCGGCGGTTCCGCCCGCGACCTCGGCGTGGGCCCGCGCCGACCGGTAGGCTGGGAGAGGCGCATCTGCGCGCCTTCCCGCTCCACACCGACTCAGCGAGGTTTCTCCCATGCCCACCGGCAAGGTCAGGTTCTACGACGAAGACAAGGGTTTCGGCTTCATCGCCGCCGATGACGGCCAGGATGTCTTCCTGCACGCGTCGGCGATGCCCGCCGGGACGGCGGTGAAGGCCGGTGCGCGCGTGGAGTTCGGCGTCGCCGACGGCAAGCGGGGTCTGCAGGCGCTCTCGGTGCGCGTGCTCGAGGCTCCTCCGAGCCTGGCGAAGGCCAAGCGCAAGCCGGCCGACGACATGGCGATCATCGTCGAAGACCTCGTGAAGCTGCTCGACGGCATCGGCGGCGACCTGCGCCGCGGTCGCTACCCCTCGTCCTCCCACGGCCGCAAGATCGCGGCCGTCCTGCGCAAGGTCGCTGATGACCTCGAAGCCTGACGTCGATCAGCGTCTCGTCGACGCTCATGATCTCGCGCTCGCCGCGTTGCACGAGATCACTCCGGCGTCGACCGTCGGACCCGCGGCCGGCTACCTCCCCGAGGAAGACGGATCCGTCTCGCTGCGGTTCGAGAACCGCCTCCCGGGATACCCGGGCTGGTACTGGACGGTGACCGTCGCGCGCGTCGACGAGGAGGAGCCCACGGTCCTCGAGGTCGAGCTGCTTCCCGGTGACGGGGCCCTGCTGGCACCCGAATGGGTGCCGTGGGCCGAGCGGCTCGCCGAGTACCGCGCGCACCAGGTGGAGCTGGCCGAGCAGGCCGCCGCCGCGGCGGAGGCCGACCCGGACGCCGACGACGCGGACGGACTCGAGGACGACGAGCTCGACGACATCGATGAGGACGAGGACGACCTCGACGACGATGACGACTCGGACGACGATGACGATGATGACGACATCGACGATGACGATCTGACGGCGGAGCCGCGTGTGCTGCACGCGGGCGATCTCGACGGCGTCGACATCGACGAGCTCGATGACTCCGTCACGACGGACGACGACGAGTCCGAGGACTCGGACGAGGAAGACGCGGACGAGGAAGACGCGGACGAGGATGACTCCGACGAGGAAGATTCGGACGAGGATGACAACGACTCGGACGAGGACGACGACTCCGACGACGAGGAGTGACCTCCCGGCCCGGGGACGGGCCACGAGCATGAGAAAGGGGGCCGCGTGATCACGCGGCCCCCTTTCTGCATCCTGTCCGACGGTCAGTCGCCCTGGTTCTCGAGCACGTAGTCGATGGCGCGGGTCAGCTGGCGCACGTCGTCGGGCTCGATCGAGACGAACGTCGCGACGCGCAGCTGGTTGCGGCCCAGCTTGCGATAGGGCTCGGTGTCGACGATGCCGTTCGCGCGCAGCGTCTTGGCGATCGCTGCCGCGTCGACGGTGTCGTCGAAGTCGATCGTGACGACGACGGGGGAGCGGTGCGCGGCATCCGCGACGAACGGGGTGGCGACGGCGGAGGCCGCCGCCCAGTCGTAGAGCACGGTCGACGACTCGGCCGTGCGGGCGCCGGCCCAGGCGAGACCGCCGTTGCCGTTGATCCAGCGCAGCTGGCTGTCGAGCAGGTGCAGGGTCGTGAGGGCGGGAGTGTTCAGCGTCTGGTTGAGCCGCGAGTTGTCGACGGCGTTCTTCAGGCTGAGGAACTCGGGGATGTATCGATCCGATGCCGCGATCCGCTCGATGCGGTCGATCGCGGCGGGCGAGACGGCGGCGAACCACAGCCCTCCGTCGGAGCCGAGGTTCTTCTGCGGCGCGAAGTAGTAGACATCGGCCTGGGTGGCGTCGAAGTCGATGCCGCCCGCCGCGCTGGTCGCGTCGATCACGGTCAGCGCGCCCTCGGCGGCCACGCGCTCCACGGGGGCGGCGACGCCGGTCGAGGTCTCGTTGTGGGGCCAGGCGTACACGTCGACGCCGTCGACGATCTCGGCCGCGACACGCGACCCGGGCTCGGACTTGCGGACGTCGGGTGCCTCGAGCCACGGAGCGGCTGCCGCGGCCGCGAACTTGCCCCCGAACTCGCCGAAGACGAGATTCTGGCTGCGACGCTCGATCAGGCCGAAGGCCGCGGCATCCCAGAATGCCGTCGATCCGCCGTTGCCGACGATGATCTCGTAGCCCTCGGGAAGGCGGAACAGCGCCGCGAGCTGCTCGCGGACGCTGCCGACGAGGTTCTTCACGGGCGCCTGTCGGTGCGAGGTGCCCAGAAGCGTGGGCCCTGCGGCGAGCAGCGCCTCGAGCTGCTCGGGGCGCACCTTCGAGGGGCCACATCCGAAGCGGCCGTCGACGGGCAGGAGGTCACGGGGAATCTCGATCGCCATGCGTCGAGTCTAAGCCGTGCCGATAACGCCTCCACACCGCGTGACGCCTGATGTCCGTGGAGGAATGTAGGCTTGCCTAACGAGACTCGGAGGGCCGCATGACGGACTTGATCGACACCACGGAGATGTATCTCCGCACCATCCTCGAACTCGAGGAGGAGAACATCGTCCCGCTGCGCGCACGCATCTCCGAGCGCCTCGGGCACTCGGGTCCCACGGTCTCGCAGACCGTCGGCCGGATGGAGCGTGACGGGCTCGTCGTCGTCTCGGAGGACCGCACGCTCGAGCTCACCGACGCCGGCCGCCGCAAGGCCGTCGACGTGATGCGCAAGCACCGCCTCGCCGAGCGCCTCCTCTCCGACGTGATCGGCCTCGACTGGGCGTACGTGCACGAAGAGGCGTGCCGGTGGGAGCACGTGATGAGCGAGCAGGTCGAGCGTCGTCTCGTGGAGCTCCTCGGCCATCCCACCGAGTCGCCGTACGGCAACCCGATCCCTGGCCTCGACCAGCTGGGCGACACCCCCGCGCGCACCTTCGACGAAGGCGTGATCGGTCTCGTGCAGAAGCTCAACGCCGCGGGCGCCCCGATCGAGGGCACCGTCCGTCGCCTCGCGGAGCCCGCGCAGGTCGACCCCGAGCTCCTCGAGCAGCTCCGCGACGCGGGTGTCGTCCCCGGAGCGAAGGGCGACTACCGGTTCAACGAGGGCTACGTGCTCATCCAGATGGAGGGCAAGGACGACGGGCTAGAGCTGCCCGTCGAGCTCGCCTCGCACATCTTCCTCGTGGGGGAACCGGCCTGATCCGGCGAGAAATCCCGCGTGATTCCGCCTCTGCGGGGATTGCCAGTTTCACAGGGTGACAGTTTCGTTATCTTCCGGTAACCTCGGACAGGTCGTCGTGAAAGCCCGCTGACGATACCCGAGAGGATCGCCTTCCAGGCTCGTCGTCTTCCCGGTCAGAACGCACAAAGTACCCGAGATACATTCGTGCCACGAGAGCAGAGTGCCGACGAGTCAGCGCTACCCGAAGCGTGCAGGCGCAGGAGGATTACGTTTTGGTCAAAGACATCGAATCACCCGCGAAGACATCTGAAGATCGAGCAGTCGCCCGCACCGCCCGTGCCGCGACCACCGCACGCAAGGCCGTGAAGCCTCTGCGATCGATCGCCATCTTCGGGGCAGTCGGTGCTCTGGTCGCCGCGGTCGCTCTGCCGGCCTACGCATCGTCCAAGCCGAGCGAGGCGGCAGCGACCACTCTCCAGCAGCTGGCCGCCGACGACTCGCAGTCTCTGGTCGTCGCCTCGGCAGCCACGGCCGCCACTCTCGATCGTGGAACCTTCACGGCGACCACTCCCGATGAGATCGCCAAGAAGAAGGCGGAGGAAGCCGCAGCCGCTCGCGCAGCGGCAGCCGCATCCGCGGCCGCCGCATCCGCAGCCTCGTCCGGTGGCAACTTCAACACCGGCAACTACGCGCTCGTCTCTCCCGGTTCCGGAGAGGTCCGCTATCCGCTTCCGCAGGGCTCCTACAACGTCAGCCGCACGGTCGGCGGCGCGCACCAGGGTGCGGACATGCTCGCTCCTGCCGGCACCCCGATCTACGCGGCGGCTGCCGGCGTGGTCCGCGCGTCGGCGGAGAGCATCGGCGGCTACGGCGTCTGCGTCATGCTCGACAGCGTCGTAGGTGGTCAGCGCGTGCAGACCACCTACGGTCACATGATCTACGGTTCGCGTCAGGTGCAGGCCGGCGAGACGGTCGCCGCAGGACAGCTCATCGGCTTCGTCGGGAGCACGGGCCGGTCGACCGCGAACCACCTGCACTTCGAGGTCTGGGTGAACGGCGGACTCATGGAGCCCATCGCCTGGCTCGGCGCCAACGCGGGCTGAGCGCACTCGGCATCTCCCGCTTCATCCGGGGACACGCCTTCGGCTGTTCATCCGGAGTTTGGCCCTCGCGCCCCGCTCATGGGTTAGCCTGAACGCGTTGTCGTAACAGGCGGGAGAAGCTGATGGAGCGAATACCGAGCATCCGAACCATGGATGCCCTCGGTCGTCACGTCCTTCAGCATCGTCCGCAGGGACTCCACGGTTCTGCCGTGCGTAGAAGGCGCTGTCTGTAGACAGCGCCTTTTTTCGTCCCTGCGTGCGCTCACGTCCTGCGCGGCGCGTGTGAGTCGAGAGTGCCGGGAAGCCGTCCCGGCGGATCGAGAGGATGACGATGCGCACACTGGTACTGAACGCGGGATACGAGCCTCTGGCGATCGTGTCGTTCAAGAGAGCCCTGGTCTTGGTCATGAACGACAAGGCCACGGTGATCGAACGCGTGGAGGACGATCCCGTCTGGGGAAGCCACGGCGTGTACGACAGACCTGCGGTCATCATCCTGTCGCGGTACGTGCGCATCCCCGTGAGCAGACGCGTCCCCGTGACCCGGCGCGGTGTGCTGCGGCGGGACGATCATCGGTGCGGATACTGCGGCAAGGCCGCCTCGACCATCGATCACGTGCTCCCGCGCTCGCGCGGGGGAGCGGACTCGTGGGAGAACCTCGTGGCCTGCTGCCTCCGCTGCAACAACGTCAAGAGCGACCGCACGCCGCAGGAGATGCGCTGGGCGCTGCGGTTCACACCCCGGCCGCCGCACGGCACCGCATGGACGGTGCGCGGGAGCGAGCGCAGCGACCCCCGGTGGGAGCCGTACCTCGCTCTGGCAGCGTGATCCGGGGGCGAGGGTGCCTCTAGAATGGAACCCACGCCCCCGTAGCTCAGCAGGATAGAGCAGCCCTCTCCTAAAGGGCAGGTCGCTGGTTCGAATCCAGTCGAGGGCACCCCATCAGTCGCGGCCCCGCCGCCAGAGCTTCGACGGCCACCAGATCACTCGACCGAGGTCGTAGGCGAGCGCCGGCACGAGCAGCGAGCGCACCACGAACGTGTCGAGCAGCACTCCGAACGCGACGATGAATGCGAGCTGCACGAGGAACAGGATCGGGATCACCGACAGGGCGGCGAAGGTCGCCGCGAGCACGAGTCCGGCCGACGTGATCACCCCGCCCGTGATCGAGAGTCCGCGCAGCACGCCCTCGCGGGTGCCGTGCTCCAGAGACTCCTCTCGTACTCGGGTCATGAGGAAGATGTTGTAGTCGATGCCGAGCGCCACGAGGAACACGAAGCCGTAGAGAGGCACGGCAGGGTCGGCCCCGGGGAAGTCGAAGACCCCGTTGAACACGAGTGCCGAGACGCCCATCGCGGTGCCGAACGACAGGACCGTCGTCGCGATCAGCAGCACGGGGGCGAGGATCGACCGCAGGAGCAGCATCAGGATCAGCATGATCACGACCAGGATCACCGGGATGATGAGGTTGCGGTCATGGATCGAGGCATCGTTCGTGTCGATCGCCGTCGCGGTGACACCGCCGACCACCGCATCGATCTCATCGAGCTCAGTGCGGAGGTCGCGCACGGTCTGCGCAGCGGCGTCGGAGTCCGCGGCGTCGGTGAGCGTCCCCTGCAGCAGGACCTCGCCGTCGACGACGGTGGGCTCGGGCGCGGGGGTGCCGGGAGGGCCGAACGCCGAGATCCCGTCTGCGGTCACCGGCGCCGAACCGCTCGGTGAATCGGATGCCGTCACAGCGACGCCGTCGACGCCGTCGTCGGCGAGCAGCACGTCGGCCGCATCCTGCAGACGGTCCTCCTGCACGATGACGTACACCGGGCTTCCCGAGCCGCCGGGGAAGTGCTCGCCCAGCGCGACCTGGCCGTCGCGGGCCTCGGACGCGCCGAGCACGAGATCGGACTGCGGCACGCCCGAGGCGTTGAGCTGCAGCACCCCCGAGGCTCCGGCGAGCAGCACGAGCGTCGTGACGATCCAGATCACGCGGGGGCGCTTGGTGATGAGGCCGGCGAGTCGGGCCCAGAGACCGGTGGTGCGCATACCGTGCTCTTCGGCCACGACCTCGGGCTCGAACTTCGGCCGGCGCGGCCAGAACACGGCCCGCCCGCAGAGCAGCAGCAGCGCGGGAAGCAGGGTGAGGGCGGCGAGCATCGCGAAGACGATGCCGATCGCGGCGACCGGACCGAGCGTGCTGTTCGACTTCAGGTCGCTGAGCAGCAGGCAGAGCAGACCCGCGATCACAGTGCCGCCCGAGGCCACGATCGGCTCGAACGAGCCCTTCCAGGCAGAGAGCACGGCCGTACCCTTGTCGCGGGAGACACGGAGCTCTTCGCGGAACCGCGCGACGAAGAGGAGCGCATAGTCGGTGGCCGCGCCGATCACCAGGATGAAGAGGATGCCCTGGGTCTGCCCGCTGAGCAGGAGCACCTCGAACTTCGCGAGCCACCACACGACGAGGAGCGCGACGCAGAGCGCGAACAGGCTCGTCGACAGCACCACGAGAGGCAGCAGGAAGGACCGGTACACGAGCACGAGGATGATCAGCACGGCGAGGAGCGCGACGCCGAGGAGCAGGCCGTCGATGCCCGCGAAACCGGCCACGAGGTCGGCGCTGAAGCCGGCGGGGCCGGTGATGTACACCGTGACCCCGTCGGGTGCCGCGGCACGCAGTTCGTCGCCGAGGGCCGCCACGGTGTCGCCGAGTTCGGCGTCACTGTCGATCGGGATGAACGCCTGCACGGCCTCGCCGTCGTCGGAGGTGAGGGCGGGGGAGACGTCTTCGCTCACACCCTCGACGGACGGCGCGTCGGCCACGGCATCCGTGATGGTCTGGACGTCGCTCTCGGAGAGCACGCCGTCTCCGACGAAGACCGCGATGGCCGGGATCGAGTCGCTGTCGCGGAACTCGCCGAGCAGCTTCTGCACCTGCGTCGCGTCGGCCGACTCGGGGAGGTAGCTGGTCTGGTCGTTCGACGACACCTCGTCGATCTTGCCGAAGAGCGGACCACCGAGCCCTGCGCCGACCAGCCACACGAGGATCAGAGCGACCGGCAGGAGCACACGGACCCAGGAGTGCCGCCGGGGGCGTTCGCGGGTCGGCGGGGTCGACGGGCTCGGCGAGCGGTCAGGGCTGGACATCGGGTTCCTCTCGGGAAGGAGAACGGGGAGGGACGGACAGGTCGGGTGTGGTGGGCGTCAGGACAGCCAGGCGAGGATCAGGATCATCGTCGCCAGGAAGCCCGCGAAGTAGTTGAGGGCGATGAAGCGGCGCCACGCGCGGTTCGTCCCGGACGACGTCTCGTCGGTCACGTTCCACCACGGAGCGGCGTTCACGATGTACGGCAGGGCCAGCACGGCGCCGAGCGGAGCCGGCCACGACGTGAAGAGCATGGCGACGCCGGCCGCCACCCAGAGCCCGATCGCCAGCCGCACGGTCGCGCGGGCGCCGATCACGGTCGCGATCGAGCCGATGCCGCCTTCGCGGTCCGGGCCGATGTCCTGCACGGCGCCGAAGGCATGAGCGGCCATGCCCCAGAGGAAGAACGCGACCAGCACGATCACCGCGGTGGAGGTGACCGCTCCGCCCGCGAGAGTCAGGCCCACGATCGCGGGTGTCACGAAGTGCAGGCTCGACGTGGTGGAGTCGAGGAACGGCCGCTCCTTGAAGCGGAGTCCCGGTGCCGAGTACGCGATCACGGCGAACACGCTGATCGCGAGCCAGAGCCATGACGCGGGGTTTCCCACGACGACGAGGTACACGAGGAACGGGACATTCGTCACCACCGCCGACCACAGCGTCGCGCGGTGGATGCGGGGCGAGAGCAGCGCTCCCTCGATGCCGCCCTTGCGCGGGTTGGCGAGGTCGGAGGCGTAGTCGAACACGTCGTTGATGCCGTACATCGCGAGGTTGTACGGCACGAGGAAGTACAGGGTCCCGAGGATCAGGATGAGGTCGACCTCGCGCGTCGCGAGCAGATAGGCCGCAGCGAAGGGGAAGGCCGTGTTGATCCAGCTGATCGGGCGCGACGAGAGCACGATCTGCGCGACGTCGCTGCGTGCCGAGCTCGTCGATGCGTTCACGAGTGATCCTCCTCGCCGGTGGGGCCGACCCGCGAGCGTCGGCGAGCCCGCAGCGCCGCCCACAGCGCCGGCAGGAGGATCGCGCCCGCGATCGGATACGCGAAGTCCTCGAGCGGTGCGAGCCCGATGTGGATGCCGAGCAGATGGCCGGATGAGTAGTGGAAGAGACCCGTCGCGATCATCAGGGTGTCGAAGACCGCGGTGAGGAGGAACAGCACGGCGACGGTGATGCCGATGCCGGCCAGGCTCGCGCGGCGACGACCCGCGAGCAGCGAGGCGGCGATCGCGACCACGACGGCGGCTCCCAGGAACCACGCGGAGAGCTCGATGTACGTCATGACGTCTTCTCCGTGACGCGCCGGACCCGCAGTCGTGCCAGGATGCGCATCGCGCCGGTGTAGACGACCATGGTGCAGATCACGAGGAACAGCAGGAACACCGGCTCTTCGATCGGAAGCTCGGGGGCGAGCACGATCCCCGTCGCGACGACGGCCTCGCCCCGGAAGAAGATGCCGCCGGCGATTCCGGCCACATCCCACAGCAGGAAGAAGATCAGACCCACGACGGTCACGAGGGAGGCGGAGACGGCATCGCGCCAGAAGAAGAGGCGGAAGCGCCAGTCGAGCAGCAGCATGCAGGCGAGAGTGGCGAGGAGGATCGCCAGGTACACGACACCCATCATGAGACCGGGGTGGGAGTGGTGAGTGTCGTCTCGGCGAGCGGGCCGCTCGAGTGGTCGCCCCGGATGCGCTTCAGCACGATCTCCGCGCTGATGAGGCACATCGGCACGCCGACCCCCGGCGCGGTCGTCCCGCCGGCGTAGTAGAGCCCCGCGACGCGGCGCGAGGCGTTCTGCGCCCGGAACATCGCGCTCTGAGAGAGGATGTGCGCGGGGCCGAGCATCCCGCCGCGCCACGAGTTGTAGTCGTCGCGGAAGTCGGCGGGGCCCTTGGTCTCGCGCACCACGATGCGCTCGCGAAGATCGTCGATGCCCGCCCATCGTGAGATGAGGTCGATCGCGGCATCCGCGGCCTCTTCGATGAGCGGGGAGCCCGCGCCGTCGGACCCGCCGCCGCCCAGATCGGTGTCGGCGGGGATCGGCACGAGCACGAAGAGGTTCTCGTGGTCGGGAGGGGCCACGGTCTCGTCGGTCGCACTCGGCCGGCACACATAGGTGGATGCGGGAGAGGGGATCGCCGGGTGGTCGCCGAAGATCGCGTCGAAGTTGGCGTCCCAGTCGTCGGTGAAGAACAGGGAGTGGTGGGGCAGCTCGGGGAGCGAGCCGCGCACGCCGAGCATCACCAGCACCGCTCCGGGGCCGCTCGTGCGACGATCCCACCAGCTCTCCGGATACGTCCGCAGCTCGGGCGGAAGCAGGCGGGTCTCGGTGTGGTGCAGGTCGGCGCCGGACACGACGATGTCGGCGTCGTCCCGATGCAGGACTCCCTCGGCGTCACGCCACTCGATGCCGCTCGCGACGCGCTCGCCTCCGGAGTCGCGGGTGCGGATGGCCGTGACATCGGCGTCGGTGACGATCGTCGCCCCCGCGGTGCGGGCGAGGTCGGCGATCCGCTCGACGACGCGCCAGAAGCCACCCTGCGGGTAGCTGACGCCCTCGTCGAGGTCGAGGGCGCTCATCAGGTGGTACATGGCCGGCGCGCTGCGCGGATCGGTGCCCAGGAACACGGCCGGATAGCCCAGGATCTGGCGGAGCACCGGATCGCGGAAGCGTCGGGCGGCGAAGGACTGCAGCCGGGTGCCCAGGAGCGACAGAAGGCGGGGGAGCGCACGCAGCACCTCGGGACTCGTCAGCGTGCGCAGGCGCGTGAACGGGTTGTAGAGGAAGTACTTCTCGGCCATCGTCCGTGCCTCGTGGGCCGAATCCAGATAGGCGTCGAGTGCCCGGGTCGACCCCGGCTCTCGCGACTCGAACAGCTCGGTCACCGCGGCTCGGCCACTGGGCACCGTCACCGACGCCGACGGGGCGCCGTCCTCCCGAGGCTCGCGGAAGACCCGGTAGCCGGGGTCGAGGACCGTGAGGTCGAGCTGCTCGGCGGTCGTGGTGCCCATCATCGTGAAGAAGTGGTCGAAGACCTCGGGCATCAGATACCACGACGGGCCGGAGTCGAAGCGGAATCCGTCGCGCTCGATCGTTCCGGCGCGTCCGCCGACGCGGGAGTTCTTCTCGTACACGGTCACCTCGTGACCGTCACGCGCGAGCAGTCCCGCCACAGCGAGGCCGGCGACGCCGGCGCCGATCACCGCGACGCGGCTCATCGGTCGCGCTCCACGGCGGTGACGGCGACCGCACGTGCGGCCAGCAGGGCCTTGATCGGATCAGGCACCCGCACCCGTCGGCGGTACAGCTCGCTGGCGGGGGTCCGGGCCACCCGGCGGTTCAGCGCCTCGAAGAGCGCGAGTGCACTGCGCACGGCAGCGCGTGCATCCTTCGGCAGCAGCGGGATCGAGAGGCGGGCGTCGTCGAGCTGAGAGTCGATCTTCTTCACCCATTCGTCGCGGTCGGCGTCGCTGAGCCTGCCGGACTCCGCCAGGTAGCCGCGCTGCAGGCGGTCGGTGTCATCGGCGAGGTCGCGCAGGAAGTTCACGTTCTGGAACGCGGCGCCCAGCTGGCGCGCGCCGTGCACGAGCACGGCGTGCTCGTCGTCGGTGCGGGTCGCCCCGCGCAGGAACACGCGCAGGCACATGAGCCCGACGACCTCCGCTGAGCCGTACACGTAGCGCTCGTGCGCCTCGGCGTCGAAGGCGGTGAAGTCGGCGGTACTCGTGATGTCCGCGCTCATGGAGTCGAAGAACGGCTGCGTGAGGTCCTCGCCGATCCCGCATTCCCGGGCCGTGCGCGCAAAAGCGTGCAGAACGAGGTCGGTGCTGTACCCGGTGCTCATCGAGCGGTGCGTCTCGGCGACGTACGACGCGAGGGCCGCGGTCTGCGCTGAGACGTCGAGACCCGCCTGGGCCGCGACGCCGTCGACGATCTCGTCTGCGATCCGCACCATGGCGTAGATGTTGCGCACGTGCTGGCGGTGGCGCTCTCCGAGCAGTCTCGTCGCCAGTCCGAACGATGTCGAATAGGTGCGGATGACGTCGGTCGATGCCGTGTCGGCGGCGCGACTGAAACGTCCGAGGCTGTCGCCGCCGGCCTGCGCCGCAGCGGCGCTCACGACTGTCGCCCGTCGAGGCGAGCGGCGACCGCGGTGATGGTGCGCGCCGCATCGGTGCTGATCTCTCCGCTGCGCTCGGCGTCGGCAACCAGGGTGTCGACGGCTGCGCGCTGATCGGCGATGAGCCCGGTGACGAAGCTCTCGGCGCCGCACTCGCGAAGCCGGTCGCGGATCTCCGTCGCCTCGTGCATGGTGAGGTCGACGCTGCCGAAGGTGCGCTCGATGCGCGGCCAGGCGGAGGTCGATCGCGCGTAGGCGATGATCGCGGTCTCCTTGCCCTCGCGCAGGTCGGAGAAGGCATCCTTGCCGTGCATCCGGTGGTCCCCGAACACGCACAGCAGATCGTCCTGCAGCTGGTATGCCAGCCCGAGGTGCCGGCCGACCAGGTGCAGAGTGTCTTCGGCCGCGCACGAGGACCCCGCCAGCATGGCGCCCGCCCGCAACGGCAGGGAGAACGAGTAGGTGGCCGTCTTGTACACGCTCATGTTGAGCACCGTGTGCAGGTCGGGTGCGACGATCCCGTGGCTCAGCGCGACATCGGTGTGCTCCCCGGCCACGGTCTCGAGGATCGTCTGCTCGACGAGGTCGAGAAGCCGGGTGCGCGTCTCGTGGGGGAGATCGGCGCGTGCGAAACCCATCACGGCTGCCGACAGCAGCAGGTCTCCCATGAGGATCGCGCTGGAGCGGGCCCAGTGCAGCGAGGCCTCTTCCGTCGCCCCGGGGTTCGCGGAGGCGAGTGCGCCGATGAGGTTCGGGCGCTTGCGGCGGGTCAGATCGCCGTCGATCACGTCGTCGTGCAGAAGGAAGGCGTAGTGCAGGAGCTCGATGTGGGTCGCGACGTCGACGGCCGCCGTCGCCTGCTCGGTGTCGGACTCGGGGGACAGTGCGCGGTGGATGTCGAGCAGCAGTCGGGGGCGCACGAGCTTGCCGCCGAGGGCGTGGTCTGCGGCAGCCCGCCACAGCGCCGCGAACTCGCCGCCGTAAGCCTGCGCGTTGTCGCTGTGCGCGGTGAAGCGGCGTCGGAGCACCTCCTCCACCTGCGTTCCCCTGTCCTCATGGACGGCTGTGGAACTCATGATCAGACCGCCCCGAGTGCGCGCAGCTGCGGAAGCTGCTCGACGAGCCAGGGGCTGAAGGCGAAGGGGGCCGTCGCGACCGCGTCGGCGAAGTCGGCGGGGTCCACCCATGCCCACTCCGAGACCTCGTCGGGATCGGGCGAGGGAGTCCCGGCTATCCGGGCGATGTGCACGGGGCAGATCTCGTTCTCGACGATCCCACTCGCGTCGACAGCGCGGTAGCGGTAATCGGCGAGCACCAGGGTGACGTCGGTGATGGTGAGGCCCAGCTCATCCTGCGCACGGCGATGGACCGCGGCCGTCATGTCCTCGCCGGGGCGGGGGTGTCCGCAGAAGCTGTTCGTCCATACGCCCGGCCACGTGCGCTTGCCCAGCGCACGGCGGGTGACCAGAAGTCGACCGTCCTCGTCGAGGACGTGACACGAGAACGCCAGGTGCAGAGGCGTCTGCGTCGTGTGCACCTCGTCCTTCGGGAAGACGCCGATCGCGTCTCCGTCTGGGGAAAGGAGGGTGACCTCATCCAACGGGGAACCTCCAAGATTTCGCTAGCTTAGCTAATTATCAACATAACATGAAACTAATCGTGTGTAGCATGATCCCATGAACAACGGATCTGACGCCAGCCCTCGGGGGAGCGGCTCGTCGGATGTGGTCTCGCGTCGCGGAACGATGTCACCCGACGGGCTTGCACACTCGGCGATCTACGATGTCGAGTCGAGCGACCCGCGAAGCGTGCTCATCGACCGTTCGGGTGTCGGGCCGGAAGACCTCCAGCAGATCGCGGCGCTGATGGGCGCGCTCGGTGAGCTGCGTGACGCGGAGCTGAAGCTGTCACAGGCCTCGCGGCGCTACATGCGCCTGAACGAGACCGACATGCGGGCTCTGCATTACCTGATCGTCTCCGAGAACCGCGGAGTGGTGGCGACGCCCGGTGGCATCGCCACGCATCTGAGCATCTCGACGGCATCGACGACGAAGCTGCTCGATCGGCTGGAGAAGGGCGGGCACATCCGTCGTGCCCCGCACCCGACCGATCGGCGCGCGCTCGCCATCACGATCACGCCCGAGACCCGGCAGGCGGCGATGGACACGGTCGGCAAGCAGCAGGCGAAGAGGTTCTATTCCGCCGCGCGTCTGACTCCGGAGGAGCGCGACGTCGTGATCCGGTTCCTCTCGGACATGGCGGGTGAGATCACGCTGAAGGACGAGGCCTGGGCGCGCACCGACGCGGTGCCCTCCGACTGAGGAATCGACGACCTCCGACCGAGTCGGCGCGCGGGTTCTGCGGCGCGTACCGACTCAGCCGAGGGCTCGTTCGGTGGGTGATGATCAGTGGGCGGCGTTGTACGCCTCGACCACAGGCGCGGGGATGCGACCGCGCTCGGACAGCGTGTAGCCGTTGTCGTTCGCCCAGGCGCGGATGGCCGCGACCTCGGGGTTGCGAGCGGGGCGCTTGCGAGAAGCGGTCGTCGATCGTGCGGCCGAGGAGGAGCCCGCTCGGCGCCCTGCCGAGATGTACGGCTCGAGAGCGGTGCGCAATTCTTCCGCGTGCTCTGCATTCAGGTCGATCTCGTAAGAGGCGCCATTCAGTGAGAAATGGACGGTCTCGCCTTCGCCGACCTCCAGAATGCTGCCGTCGATGTCATCAACCAGCTGGTGCACAATTCTTCTTGCCATGATGACGACGATACAGCGGCCACGGGGATATCAGAAGCAATTCGTCATTCGGAGAACTCCAGATTGACGGCGATCGCGACCTGAGGCGGTAATTCGCCCTCAGGGAAGGATGCCCGCGCGACGCGCTTTCGTCACCGCAGCGTGGCGCGTCGAGGCGTCGAGCTTCGACATCGCGGTACCCAGATACGCCTTGACCGTGCCTTCCCGGAGTCCGAGCTGGGCGGCGATCTCGGCATTCGTCGCGCCGAGTGCCGCGCACGCCAGCACGTCGGTCTCTCGCCGAGAGAGGTGGACGGTGGGCACCGGTCCCGTCGCGGGAGGGGAGCCCGCGTCGCCGGCGAGCAGGACCAGGCGCTGCTCGACCTGGGCGATGCGCGCACGCAGGTCGACGTCGTCGACCGAGGCGGCGATGCTGCGCAGCTCGGCGAAGCTCTCGCGCAGCTCCTCGCGCTGGCGCGGTGCGACGGCGTCGGGCGGGGGCACCGACCCGCGCAGGCGGCGATCGACCTCATCGCGGATGCGCAGCTCGTCCGCCACGGACTGGGCGATCTGCATGGCGGGCGCTGTCGTGACCCCGCCGACCGGAGTCCGGTCCCAGGCCCCGGCGTAGAGCACGCCCCGGGGGCGACCGGACACGATGATCGGCAGCGCCAGCAGCGTGTGCAGCCCCTCGCCGAGCACGAACATGTCGTAGTCGTGGGTGATCTGCCGGGATGAGCCGTAGTCGTTCGTCATGCGGGGGCGCATCTCCATCATCGCGCGGCCGCCGAGTCCACGCTCCGGGCGCACGCGCAGGCCGTCGAGGCTGCGGGTCCGGTTGCCCACGATGCTCGAGACGCTGACGACCCCCTCGTCGATCAGGCCGCCGAACGCGACGGGAAATCGGGTTCGCTGAGAGAGCTCGCGCACGGCTCTGGCGACGAGCTCGGTCTCGGATTCCATCCCGGTCGCTGTGCTCACGACGACTACCTACTTTCGGGGGTGACGGCACCGTTCCCCGTTTCGTAGCGTCGACCCTACCACTCGCGAGGCCGGCCCGCGCGAGACGTAGACCATGTGGCAAGGAGGCCCCATGACCGACCATTCACCTGCCGAATCGGCGGACGGAATCGACTACATCGCCGTCGAGGAATCCGAACGTTTCCGCACGCTCAAACGCACGCAGCGATCATTCATCTTCCCGCTCGCGGCATTCTTCCTGATCTGGTATTTCGTCTATGTCCTGCTCGGGGCGTTCGCGACCGATTTCATGGCGCAGCGCGTCTGGGGGGGATATCACCGTCGGGCTGCTGCTGGGACTCGGACAATTCGTCACCACATTCGCGATCACGATGGGATATGTCGCCTTCGCGAATCGGAAGCTCGATCCGATAGCGACCGAGATCCGTGAAGAACTCGAGAAGGCGCAGGGGCACGCATGAACGTCCTGACCGCCACCGGCGAGACCCTCGCTGTCGAGAGCAATCCCGTGCTCAACATCTCGATCTTCGTCGCGTTCGTCGCGGTGACGCTGTTCATCGTCATCCGCGCGAGCCGGAACAACAAGACCGCGGCCGACTACTACGCGGCGGGTCGATCCTTCACCGGGCCGCAGAACGGTTTCGCGATCGCCGGCGACTACCTGTCGGCGGCATCGTTCCTCGGCATCTGCGGGGCGATCGCGATCAACGGCTACGACGGGTTCCTCTACTCGATCGGATTCCTCGTCGCCTGGCTCGTGGCCCTGCTGCTCGTGGCCGAGCTCATGCGCAACACCGGCAAGTTCACGATGGCCGACGTCCTCTCCTTCCGCCTGAAGCAGCGTCCGGTGCGGATGGCGGCGGCCATCACCACGCTCGCCGTCTGCTTCTTCTATCTGCTCGCGCAGATGGCCGGTGCCGGTGGTCTGGTCTCGCTGCTCCTCGGCATCGACGGACGCGTGGGGCAGTCGATCGTCATCGCTGTCGTGGGCGTGCTCATGATCGTCTATGTGCTGATCGGCGGCATGAAGGGGACCACCTGGGTGCAGATCGTCAAGGCGTTCCTGCTCATCGGCGGTGCCATCGCGATGACCGTGTGGGTCCTCGCGATCCACGGGTTCAACCTGAACACCCTGCTCGAGGCGGCGGTGGCGAACTCCGACAAGGGAGACGCGATCCTCGCTCCGGGGCTGCAGTACGGCGCCAACCCGTGGGACTTCCTGTCGCTGGGCATGGCGCTGGTGCTCGGCACCGCCGGTCTGCCGCACGTGCTGATGCGGTTCTACACCGTCCCGACCGCCAAGGAAGCGCGTCGGTCGGTGGTGTGGGCGATCTGGCTGATCGGCGGGTTCTATCTGCTGACGCTGGTGCTCGGCTACGGCGCCGGTGCTCTCGTGGGAGCCGATGTCATCGCGGCCGCGCCGGGTGGACCGAACTCGGCCGCTCCGCTCCTCGCCCTGTACCTCGGCGGTCCGGTGCTGCTCGGATTCATCTCGGCGGTGGCCTTCGCCACCATCCTCGCCGTGGTGGCCGGCCTCACCATCACGGCCGCCGCCTCATTCGCTCACGACATCTACGCCAACGTGATCCAGAAGGGCAGGAAGGATGCGGCGGGCAACCCGGTCGAGCCGGATCCGAACGGCGAGGTCCGTGTCGCCCGCCGCACCGTGATCGTGATCGGCATCCTCGCGATCGTCGGCGGCATCGGGGCGCAGGGGCAGAACATCGCCTTCCTCGTCGCCTTGGCCTTCGCCGTCGCGGCATCGGCGAACCTGCCGACCATCCTGTACTCGCTGTTCTGGCGGCGCTTCACGACGCGGGGCGCGGTGTGGAGCATGTACGGAGGCCTCGGGGCGGCGATCATCCTGATCGTGCTGTCTCCGGTGTTCTCGGGCTCGCCCACCTCGATGATCCCCGGGATCGACATCGTGCTGTGGCCGATGAACAATCCCGGCATCGTGTCGATCCCCATCGGGTTCTTCCTCGGCTGGCTCGGGACCATCACGAGCAGGACGAAGGAGTCGCCGACGCTGGCCGCAGAGATGGAGGTGCGCTCGCTCACCGGGTTCGGTGCCGAGAAGGCCGTCGATCACTGATCGATGCCCTCGCGGTGCGGGACACCGCCGTACACGTGGACCCCGGCGGCCTACTCGCCGGGGTCCACGCTGTTCGGGGGCGACGTCGGGTGTGTCGCCGTGTGCGATCAGTGCCGCGCCTCCAGGTCGAGGAGGAACGTCTTGCGTTCGGGGTGAGCGCCGTACTGCCCCGCGGAGCCGTCGGAGCGCACGACGCGGTGCACCGGGACGATGATGGAGAACGGGGTGAGGCGGCACGCCGTCCCGACGGCGCGCGCGGCTCCGGGGTGACCGGCGAGGGCGGCCACCTCGCCGTAGCTGAGGGTCTCGCCCCAGGCGATCGTGCAGATCGTCTGCAGCGCAGCGCGGGAGAAGCCCTCGGCCAGGCGCCAGTCGATGTCGATCTGCTCGGGGAAGTCGACGGGCACCCCGTCGAAGTAGGCGTCGAGGAGCGGGGTCAGCTCCGCCGCGGCGCCGGGGTCGGGCTCGGGGACGGCCCCGAGCCGGCGCGAGATGTTCTCGAGCAGCCAGGGGACCGACGGATCTGCGGATTCCGAGAGGTCGAAGCGCACGATCCCCGCCTCCGAGTACACCGCGAGAGCGTCACCGAACGGAGTGGGGGCGAAGTCGTAGCGGAACGTCATGCATCCATCCTGACCCGCAGGTGGCATCCCCGAGTGCCGTGGGCGCGGTGGCGGGGGACACCGGATGTTCGGCATCATCCGTGGAGGAGAGGTGCCGGGCACGCGGAGGAGGCGCTCGAACCGGCGGAAATCCGGTGAAACCCGCCAGGGATACCGCCACGGCGACGCGTCGCGCTTAGTGTGTGAGGGTGTGGCGACGTGATGGCAAGGCTGCGGAAGCAGCGAACGATGCCCCGGTGAACCTGGGGGAGTCGCACGTGACCCCGGCGTACATCGACGTCGCGCACGCCGCCGAGGCGGAGCGCACCCGCCTGCGCGCCGAGGCCGCCGATCTCGGTGGGGCCTCTCCGCTGGTAACGTTCCGAGACACGATCGAGTCGGGCATCGACATCTCGAAGGCCCACCCCGGCAGCCTGCCGCAGTTCATCACCGGCAAGTCGACGCTGCTGTCCAATCTCTTCCGCGACGAGGTCGGTCTGCGCACGGCGCGGCTCGCCGCCGAGCGCATCACCGCCAAGAACACCGAACTGCGCACGGTCCGCGGCATCGAGGCCGTGCACCTGGCGGTCGGGCTGGCCGGGTGGCGCATCGGCGGAGCCGACTTCTCGGCCCCCGTCCTGCTGCGCCCGCTCGCCATCCGCCGGCACCACACCGACTTCGAGCTCAAGCTGCACGGCGTCTTCGAGATGAACCCCGAGCTCGTGCGCGTGGCACGGGAGCATTTCGGGATCACCATCGACGCTGCCGCGCTCGCATCCCTCGCATACGACGGCGGCGTGTTCAAACCGCAGCCGGTGATCGACAGCCTTCGCGCGACGACCCGCGCGATCGACACCTTCACCGTGCTGCCCCGCCTCGTCGTCTCGACATTCGCCGACGTGGGCGGAGCGATGTCGCGCGACGGAGGCAACCTCGACCACGTGATGCTGAACGCGCTGGCCGGGCACGTCGGCGATCGCGAGCAGGTCACGGCACGTCGTCCGGCCCCGCATCATGTCGGGCCCGACGACCGCACGCCCGCTTCCGACAACCTGCTGCTCGATGCGGATGCCGAGCAGGAAGCGGTGCTCGCGCGGATCGCCGCGGGGCAGTCGCTCACCGTCGCGACGCTGCCGGGAACGGGCGGCACGCAGACCGTCATCAACGCCGTGGGCGAGCTGGTGCGCGCAGGCAAGCGCGTGCTCGTGGTGTCCGCCCGGCGGTCGACCCTCGACGGCGTCCGTCACCGACTGGCAGGGATCGGGCTCGACGGGCTCGCCATCTCGAGTCAGAGCGTCCGTCGCGACCTGGTGCGGGCGATCGGCCGCAACGAGAAGGCCTCCGCCCCGAAGGTCAGCGACGTCGACGACGCACTGGTGCGCCTGCGCAGCGTGCTCATCGACTACCGCCGGGCGCTCACCGCGCCGGTCGCGGGCACCGGATCCTCCGTGCTCGACGCCACACGCCATCTCACCCGGCTCGCATCGCTCCCGACTCCGCCGTCGACCACCGCCCGACTCTCCGCCGACACCCTGCGCCGACTGGCGAACGACCGCTCGGCGGCCGCGGAGGCGCTCTCGCATGCCGCCCGCCTGGGCGAGTTCCGCTTCGGTCCTGACGACTCTCCCTGGTACGGCGTCACGTTCTCGACCACCGACGCCGCCCGCTCGGCGCATCAGCTCGCCGGACGCCTGCACGCCGACAGCGTTCCCGTGCTGCTGGAACGCGGCTATGCGCTGATCGCGCAGACCCACATGCGGCCTTTCGCCACGATCGATGAGCTCGGCGAATACCTGCGGCTGCTGCAGGGCATCCGGGACTCGCTCGACCGCTTCAGCCCGACCGTCTTCGAGCGCCCACTGGGCGAGCTCATCCAGGCGCACGGATCCCGCCGCGACTCTCCGGGCATGTCCAGCGCGAACCGCCGTCGCCTCCGCCGACTGGCCAAGGAGTACGTGCGCCCCGGCGTGCACGTCACCGAGATGCACGAATCGCTGCTGCGCATCCAGACGCAGCGCACGCAGTGGCAGCGCTGCGTCGACGCCGGCGTCGCACCGGAGATCCCGCTGGGCCTGGCCGATGTCTACGCCGCGTGGCAGCGGGTCGTGGCGGAGCTGTCCGAGCTCGATGCGGCCCTCGGACGCCGCGAGCCGCTGGCGTCGCTTCCCGTGGCGCGGCTGGTCCGCATCCTCGCCGGTCTCGCCGCCAAGTCCGATGTCTTCGACAACCTCGTCGAGCGCGCGGAGCTGCGTGACCGCCTCGCCGACCTCGGCCTCGAGCCCCTGCTCACGGAGCTGTCGGTGCGTCACGTCTCCGAGGCCCAGGTGGGGGAGGAGCTCGAGTTCGCCTGGTGGCAGTCGCTCCTGGAGCGTGCGCTGCAGGACGATCGGGCTCTGCTCGGCGCGAACACCGCCGTCGTCGATCGACTCGAACGCGACTTCCGCCTCGTCGACGAGGCTCACGCGGCGATGGCCGGCCCCCTGCTCGCCTCGCAGCTGGCGGACCAGTGGAAGATCGCGATCGTCGACGAGCCCCAGGAATCGCAGAACCTGCGCAAGGCCCTGACGCAGAAGTCCACGACGACGGCCGAGATCGTCAGCGCCGCCCCCACGCTCGTGCGCGCGCTGGCGCCGGTCTGGATCTCGTCTCCGTATCTCGTGCCCGAGATTCCCGATTCGGTGGAGTTCGACACGGTTCTGCTGGTGGATGCCGCCGCGATCAACCTGGCGGAGGCGACTCCGGCGATCCGTCGTGCGCGCCAGGTCGTGGCGTTCGGCGACCCGGTGACGCAGCGGCCCACCGCCTTCGATCTCGCCGTGGGCACCGACCCCGAGTGGGAGCCGGAGGTGCCGTTCGACGAGGTGTCGGTGTTCGAGCGCCTGTCGGAGCTGCTGCCGGTGATGACTCTCACGCGCAGCTATCGCGCCGGAGGCGAAGACCTCGCCGAGCTGATCAACGACGCGTTCTACGGCGGAGAAATCGTCTCCCTGCCGTGGGCGGGCTCGTACCTCGGTCGCGGGAGCCTGACCGTCGACTACGTCGAGGGCGGAACGGGTGCTCCCGACCCGATCTCCGGGGCGGTCGAGAGCCCGGATGCCGAGGTCGCGCGCGTCGTGACCCTCGTCGTCGAGCACGCCGTGCATCGGCCGAACGAATCGCTCATGGTGGTCACCGCCAGCCGTCGCCACGCCGAGCGCGTGCGCGCAGCCGTGACTTCGGCGTTCGCGGGGCGGTCGGATGTGGCCGACTTCGTCGGACGCGACACCGCAGAGCCGCTCGCAGTGCTGACCCTCGAGGAATCGGTCGCCGAGAGCCGCGACCGCGTGATCTTCTCGCTCGGATACGGCCTCACCAAGCACGGCCGTGTGCTCAGCGACTTCGGCGACCTCTCCTCGTCCGACGGGGAGCGCCTGCTGACCGTCGGCATGACCCGCGCGCGTCGCTCGATGGTCATCGTCTCGTCGATCCGGCCCTCCGCGTTCGACGACGGACGCCTCGAGTTCGGTGCCGCGACCCTCATGTCGATCCTCGGCGGTCTGGCCGCTCGCGGTCGCGAGGCGCGGCTCGAGGATCTCGCGGACCCGCTGACGCTCGCCCTCGCCCGTGAGCTGCGGCGCCTCGGCGCGGCGGTCGACGTGGACTATCGCGGGCTGCTGCCGCTCGTCGCGCAGCATGCCGGCAAGGCGGTCGTGATCGAGTCCGACCCCGAGTCCCGGGGCGAGTCGCTGCGCGAGACGCTGCGCCTGCGGCCGAATGTGCTCCGCCGTCTCGGCTGGCACTACGTGCGCGTGCACGCATTCGACCTGTACAGCGATCCGGCGACCGTCGCGTCGCGCATCGCCGAGGTGCTCGGCATCTCGGCATCCACGGTGCGGGCGGACAACGACACGCAGCCCCTCGATCTCACCGATCCGCAGGATGACTGACGACGCCGATCCCTCGGCTCCGCGCCAGGAAGTGGTGCGGGTGGCCGGCTCGCGGCGCGCACGTCTGACGCCGGTGGAGGGCACCGACACGTCTCCCGAACACGCCGCGGGCGAGAAGCCGCGGGCATCCGCACCCCGCGGCGCGAAGGGCCCCAACGACGACCGGCTGATGCAGGACGTGCCCCCGCACTATTGAGGCACCTCGCCGGGAAACGGCGAACCGCCCGGGATCCCGAGAATCCAGGGGATTCGGTCGGGATCTCGGGCGGTCGACAGGTTCTCGGCGCCGGGCGGATGCCGGAGTGCGGCTCTCTCGTGTCAGTCGCGCGCGGCCTGCTGCTTGGCGAGCAGGTCGCGGATCTCGATGAGCAGCTCGGTCTCGGTCGCGGCGGCCGGCTCTTCGGCGGGCTCTTCGGCGGCGGTGCCCTTGCGTGCCTCGACATGCGCCTTGAACGTGTTCATCGGCAGGACGAAGACGAAGTAGACGACGGCGGCCACGGCGAGGAAGCTGATGATCGCCGAGAT
Source organism: Microbacterium sp. C5A9 (assembly GCF_022627955.1). GTDB lineage: Bacteria > Actinomycetota > Actinomycetes > Actinomycetales > Microbacteriaceae > Microbacterium. The sequence continues at coordinate 241,745 of NZ_JABXGD010000006.1, read as the reverse complement.
GAGGTCGCCGATCGGGAAGGTGACCATCTCGCCGTAGATGTTGGGGATCTGGGGGCCGAAGCTCCCCGTCGCGTCGGCGTTGAAGAACAGCGAGACGAGCGGGGTGATGAGGCTGTTCACGACGGCGGTGACGATGGCCGTGAACGCGGTTCCGATGACGACCGCGACAGCCAGATCGATGACGTTGCCTCGGAGGAGGAAGTCCTTGAAACCTTTGAGCATGTGATTCTCCGTGTTGTTCAGTGCGTCAGGACGAAGCGGAGGTCGCGGCGGGTGCGGGCTTCGCGCTCGTCGTCGACTCTGATTTCGATGATGCCGGGGTCGAGGACGAACCCGCGGAGCCCGCCCGCGAGTCGGTGCGATAGAAACCGGAGCCGTTGAACGTGACGCCGATCGAGCCGTACTGCTTGCGCAGCTCTCCGCCGCACTCGGGGCAGACGGTCAGCGCATCGTCGGCGAAGCTCTGCACGGCGTCGAAGGCGTGGCCGCAGGAACGGCAGGCATAGGCATAGGTGGGCATAGCGGTCCTCGTGGGTCAGCGCCGGGTCGGCGACAGGAGAAGGGTCTGCGTGGGGGTCACGACGCCGGTCACCGGCTGATCGTGCACCTCCCTCGGCAGGAGATCGAGTACCTCGGAATCATAGATGACCGCGTACACGGGAGGGCACTTCTCCATCGATCCGATGGTCTTGTCGAAGTAACCGCGTCCCCAGCCCATGCGCATGCCGCCGCGATCCACGGCCGCCGCGGGGATGATCATGAGGTCGACGTCGTTCACGGCGATCGGACCGAGCACCTCGCCGGTCGGCTCGGGAAGCCCGAAGAGCCCCTCGGCGATCTCGTCGTCCTCGGTGGCGACCGCCCAGTCGAGCAGGCCGTCGGCCCGGGTGACGGGAAGGAGCACGCGGATGCCTCGGCGCACCGCGGCGCGCACGAACTCCCTCGTTCCCGGCTCCGTCGTCGTGGACAGGAAGCACGAGATCGAGCGTGCACCCAGGGAGTCCACGAGCTCGTCCAGGCGCACGGTGATCGCCGCAGCCAGGGAGTCGCGCTGCGATTCGCTCAGCAGCTGCCGTCGTTCGCGGAGCTCGGCACGCAGCGCGCGCTTCTCGTGCTCGACGTCATTCGCCATGTCTCCGAGTCTACGGCGGCTCCACCACTAGGCTGTCAGGATGGGTCATCAGAAGATCAAAGCTGTCATTCCCGCTGCAGGACTGGGGACGCGTTTCCTGCCCGCGACGAAGGCGATGCCGAAGGAGATGCTGCCTGTCGTCGACAAGCCGGCAATCCAGTACGTGGTCGAGGAGGCGGCTGACGCCGGCATCGACGACATCCTCGTCATCATCGGCCGCAACAAGAACGCCATCTCGAACCACTTCGACTCGGTTCCCGAGCTCGAGGTGAAGCTCACCGAGAAGGGCGACATGGGTCGTCTCGAGCACGTCATGAAGTCGAGCGACCTCGCGGACATCCACTTCGTGCGTCAGGGCGAGCCGAAGGGACTCGGACACGCGGTGCTGCGTGCTCGCACCCACGTCGGCGACAGCTCGTTCGCGGTGCTGCTGGGTGACGACCTCATCGACGCACGGGATCCGCTGCTCACCGAGATGATCGCCGAGCACGAGCGCACCGGCGCGGCCGTGATCGCGCTCATGGAGGTCGATCCGGCCAGCATCCACATGTACGGCGCTGCCGCCGTCGAGGAGATCGAGGGCTCGGACGCCGTGAAGGTCACCGGCCTCGTCGAGAAGCCCCCGGTCGAGGACGCCCCGTCGAACCTCGCCGTGATCGGCCGGTACGTGCTGCCGGCCTCGATCTTCGACGTGCTCGAGCACACCGAGCCCGGCAAGGGCGGCGAGATCCAGCTGACGGATGCGCTGCAGGTGCTGGCGACCGACCCCGAGGGTCCCGGAGTCGTCGGCGTGGTGTTCCGTGGACGCCGCTACGACACGGGCGACCGTGTCGACTACATCAAGGCGATCGTGCAGCTCGCCTCGGACCGCGAGGACCTCGGTCCGGAGCTGCGTCCGTGGCTCAAGGAGTTCGCAGAGCGCCTGTAGGCGTCACGGCTGCGGGGAGCGCGCAGGATGGAACTGGCGACGGGGATGCGGCACGGTCCGGTCGAGCTGCGTCTCGTGCGCCCGCGCGACGCGAGGGCGCTGCAGCATGAGCTGCTGTCGAATCGGCAGTGGCTGCAGCCGTGGGAGGCGACCGTGCCGTACGGTGCGGTCTCCTTCGACATGCGTCTCAGCATCCGCCGTCTGTTGCAGCAGTATCGCGACGGTGCGGGCTATCCGTTCGTCATGGAGTACGAGGGCGAGATCGCGGGGCAGCTCAACGTCTGGGGAGTGGCCCGCGGGTCGCTCTGCTCGGCGACCATCGGCTACTGGGTGAGCGAGAGGTTCGCGGGCAAGGGGATCACCCCCACCGCGGTGGCGCTCGCCACCGACGCGTGCTTCACGGAGTATGCGCTGCACCGCATGGAGATCTGCATCCGCCCCGAGAACGCGGCGAGCCTGCGCATCGTGCAGAAGCTCGGCTTCCGCTACGAGGGGCTCCGGAGACGCTATATCCACATCGATGGGGACTGGCGCGACCACTACGCATTCGCGCTGACGCGCGAGGATGTGCCGCAGGGTGTGCTGGCGCGGTGGGTGAACGGTCAGGTGCCCCCGGATGCCGCGACGATCCCGCCCGCGGATCGAATGATCATCTGACGGTCCTTTCGCGCGGAACTGATCGCGACACGCGCTCGTACCGAGCGTCGTGGACACCGCTGTTCCCGTACCGTTGACGACATGGACGGGCCGGTGCTGAGCGGGGGAGTGATCGTGCTCGTCGCCGTGCTCCTGTGGATGCTCTATCTGCTGCCCTCGTGGCGCGGACGCTTCCAGTACGACGCCGCAGAGCGCAATGCCGTCCGACTCAATCAGGCCCTCCGGGTCCTCGCCGAGACGAGTGAGACTCCCGACGAGGTGCGCCTCGAGCTCAACGCGCGCACCGCTCTCGCGCAGCAGAAGCTGGCGAAGCGCGTGCAGTCCGAGCGGGAGTCCGCCGAGCTCGAGATGCTGCGTCAGGAACTCGCCGCGACCAGGGCCGACCCCGTCATCCGTCAGGCGCGTGCGCGTCGGCGCGTGCGGGTGACGGCGACCGCTGTGTCGCTCATCGGTCTCGCGATCGCCGGTCTCGGGGTGTGGCAGCTGGTCGTCGCACAGACGCAGCTGCTGATCTGGCTCGGCGGCGCCCTGGCGATCACCGCAGCGGTCGTGCTGCAGCGCATGGCGTCCGTCGCGTCGCGCGCCGCACGTCGTCCGGCGCAGGTCGTCGAGACGCCGGCCCCTCGGGTGGCGCCCGCTCTGCACGACCAGGGGCCTGCGACCTGGACGCCGCGCCCGCTTCCCGAGCCGCTGGTGTCCGTCGCCGGTTCTCGCGCGCAGGCCGCTCGTGCCGAGATCGAGGCTCAGGAAGAGCGCCGCAAGGCGGCGCGGCTCGCCGCACTGCGCGAGCGCGCCGAGCAGATGGCTCCCGCCGCACCCGTGCAGATGCCCGCCGCGTCGTCACCGTATGCACGCATGGGCTTCGTGGACGACGCGGAGATCGAAGCGCACGTTCGCGATCTGCTCGCCAGGCGTGCCGCCGGGTGACCCGGACGACGCAGGCACCTCGTCGAGCGTGATAACGTAGACGAGGTTCACGGGCCTATGGCGCAGTTGGTAGCGCGCCTCGTTCGCATCGAGGAGGTCAGGGGTTCGAATCCCCTTAGGTCCACACCGTGAAGAAGGCCCCCGGCTCACGCCCGGGGCCTTTCTCTTTCCGCTCGGCCCGCTACAGCACCGCGGGGATGAAGATCTCGACGCGCCGGTTCAACTGGCGACCGGCAGGGTTGTCGACACCGTCGATCTCGTTCGCGGCGACCGGTCGGCTCTCGCCGAAGCCCTCGGCGGTGAGTGATGTCGTCACGCCTCGATCCTGAAGACCGTCGACCACGGACTCCGCCCGCTGCTCCGACAGGACCTGGTTCTCGGCATCCGAGCCGATCGCGTCGGTGCGACCGCTCACCTGCGCCTCGGCGATGTCGAGGGTCGTGAAGACCTGCGCCACGGCGTCGATCATCTCGTCGTCGACCAGAGCGGTGCCGTCACCGAAGTTCTGGACGGTGATCGTTTCGCTCGTGTAGTTGCCGGAGCGGTCGCCGAAGTTCTGCACCGAACCGTCCGGTCCCGTGAAGGTGCCTGACCCGTCTCCGTACAGATAGGCGGAGCCGTTGCCGGAGATCACGCCGCCGTCAGCGTCGCAGTGCGCGGGGGAGGCGGTGACCCCGGGAATGTCGGCCAGGGCGTCGTTGACCTCGATCGTGAAGGCCGAGGCCGAGGTGTCGAGCAGCGCGAGATCGGGGAGTAGCGAGCGGTCAGCGCGCCACTCGTGCCTCGAGGACGGCTGCGGTCTCGCGCACCGCGACCGCGAGCACCTGCTCATCGAGGTCGGACCCGGCCCATGTGACCGCGACGGCGGCCACCGGCCAGCCCGTATGATCGCGCACGGCGGCGCCGACCGAGCGCAGGCCGTCGGCGACCTCGCTGTCTTCTGTCGCGTAGCCGCGGGCGCGCACCTCGCGCAGCACCTCGCGGAGTGCGCTCGGCGTGCGCGGTCCGAGACCCGTGCGATCGGGAAACGCGGAGGCGCTGGGGTACAGGGCGCGCACCTGCTCACGGGGGAGCGATGCGAGCATCGCCCGACCCGAGGCCGTGAGATGGGCGGGCAACCGCACTCCGACGTCCGTGACGAGCGTCGGGCGCCGGGGCGCGCGCTCCTCGACGATGTACAGCACGTCGCCACCGCTCATGACCGCGAGGTGGGCGCTCTCGCCGAGACGATCGGACAGTGCGGCGACCAGCGGTCTGCCCAGTCGGGCGAGCGGCTGCTGACGGGAGTAGCCGCCCGCGAGCTCGAACGCCGAGGTGCCGAGCCCCCACCGGCGCTCCTCCCGCAGGTGCATCACGAAACCGTGCGTGGCCAGGGTCGTGAGCAGGTGATAGACGGTCGAGCGGGGGAGAGCGAGCTCGCGTGCGATCGCCGACGCGGCGACCGGCGCGGGCCGGCCGGCCAGGTAGCGGAGGATGCGCAGGGTCTGGTCGGCCGCCGGAACCTGCGGCTCGGCGGGGGATGCCGTGTCAGGTCCTTTGTCTGGGATCATAGACACAGCATGTCATGACCCCCTGACGGAAGCGACCCCCGAGGTGTGGAATCGAGACATGACTGATCCGTCCTCCGTTCTCGTCGGCGCCGCACCCCTGAGCCCGGCCGATGTCGTCGCCGTCGCCCGGCATGGCGCCCGCGTCACCGTGAGTCCCGAGGCGATCGAGCGCGTCGCCGAGACCCGTCGCGTGATCGACGGTCTCGCGGCCGACCCGCATCCGCACTACGGCGTCTCGACCGGGTTCGGCGCGCTGGCGACCACATTCATCGCCCCCGACCGACGGCTGCAGCTGCAGGCGAGCCTCATCCGCTCGCACGCAGCCGGCACCGGTGCCGAAGTCGAGCGCGAGGTCGTCCGCGGCCTGCAGCTGCTGCGCCTGCAGACCCTCGCCTCGGGGCGCACCGGCGTGCGCCCGATCGTCGTCGAGACCTATGCGGCGCTGCTGAACGCCGGCATCGTGCCGGTCGTCCGCGAATACGGATCACTCGGATGCTCCGGCGACCTCGCTCCGCTCGCGCACATCGCTCTCGCGGCGATGGGCGAGGGAGAGGTCCGCACCGCGGACGGCGAGCTCGTTCCGGCGTCCGACGCGCTCGCCGCCGCGGGCATCGAGCCGCTCACTCTCGTCGAGAAGGAGGGGCTCGCGCTCATCAACGGCACCGACGGAATGCTCGGGATGCTCGTGCTGGCGCTGCACGACCTCGAGACGCTGCTGCTGACGGCCGACATGGCCGCGGCGATGTCGGTCGAATCGCAGCTGGGGACCGATGCCGTCTTCGCCGCCGACCTCATGGCGCTGCGCCCGCAGTCCGGCCAGGGCGAGTCCGCGGCGAACCTGCGCGCCTTCCTGCGTGCGTCGCCCATCGTGCACAGCCACAAGGGGCCGGAGGACGGGCGGGTGCAGGATGCCTACTCGCTGCGCTGCTCGCCGCAGGTGCACGGCGCCGCTCGAGACACGACGGCGCACGCCGCGATGGTCGCCGACCGCGAGCTCGCGAGCGTGATCGACAACCCGGTGATCACCCTCGACGGACGGATCGAGTCGAACGGCAACTTCCACGGGGCGCCGGTCGCCGCAGTGCTCGACTTCCTCGCGATCTCGGTCGCCGACGTCGCCTCGGTCTCCGAGCGTCGCACGGACCGCGCCCTCGACCCCGCGCGGAGCCACGGCCTGCCGCCCTTCCTCGCGGACGAGGTCGGCGTCGACTCCGGTCTGATGATCGCGCAGTACGCGGCGGCCGGGATCGTCTCCGAACTCAAGCGGCTCGCGGTTCCGGCATCCGTCGACTCGATCCCGTCGTCGGCGATGCAGGAGGACCACGTGTCGATGGGGTGGGCAGCCGCCCGCAAGCTCCGCCGCGCGATCGACGGCCTCGCACGCGTCCTGGCGATCGAGATCCTCACCGGCGCTCGCGCGCTCGACCTGCGCGCCCCCCTGCAGGCAGGACCGGCGACCGGCGCGGTGCGCGACCTCGTGCGCACCGTCGCGGCAGGCCCCGGTCCCGACCGCTTCCTCTCACCCGACATGGAGGCCGTGACCGCACTCGTGCAGTCCGGAGCCGTGGCCCGCATCGCACAGGAGCACGCGAATGACTGATCAGACCGTCCGGAACATCCGTGCCGCCCGCGGCAACCAGCGCACCGCCAAGAGCTGGGGCGCCGAAGCGGCGAAGCGGATGCTCATGAACAACCTCGACCCCGAGGTCGCCGAGCACCCCGAAGACCTCGTCGTGTACGGCGGCACCGGAAAGGCCGCTCGCAACTGGGAGGCGTACGACGCGATCGTCCGCACCCTCGACGAGCTGGAACCCGACGAGACGCTGCTCGTGCAGTCGGGCAAGCCGGTCGGCGTCTTCCGCACGCATGAGTGGGCGCCCCGGGTGCTGATCGCCAACTCGAACCTCGTGGGGGACTGGGCGACCTGGCCCGAGTTCCGCAAGCTCGAGGAGCTCGGCCTGATCATGTACGGCCAGATGACCGCCGGTTCGTGGATCTACATCGGCACCCAGGGCATCCTGCAGGGCACGTATGAGACCTTCGCCGCCGTCGCCCGATCGCTCGGCAAGGACTCGCTCCGAGGCACGCTGACGCTCACCGGCGGTGCCGGAGGGATGGGCGGCGCGCAGCCGCTCGCCGTGACCCTCAACGACGGCGTCGTGCTGATCGTCGACGTCGACGAGTCGCGCCTCGCCCGCCGCGTGGAGCACGGCTACCTCGACGAGTACACGACCGATCTCGATGCCGCCATCGCGCGGGTCGTCGCCGCGAAGCAGGCGGGGGAAGCGCTGTCGGTCGGGGTCGTCGGCAACGCGGCCGAGGTCTTCCCCGAGCTGCTGCGCCGGGGCGTTCCGATCGACATCGTCACCGATCAGACCAGCGCGCACGACCCGCTCGCCTACCTGCCCGTCGGCGTCGCAGTCGCCGACTGGCGCGCCGAAGCCGAGCGCGACGCCGAGGAGTTCACCCGTCGCTCGCGCGAGTCGATGGCACAGCACGTCGCCGCGATGGTCGCGTTCCAGGACGCCGGGGCGGCGGTCTTCGACTACGGCAACTCGATCCGGGCCGAAGCGCAGCTGGGCGGCTTCGACCGGGCGTTCGAGTTCCCCGGGTTCGTGCCGGCCTACATCCGGCCGCAGTTCGAAGAGGGCCGGGGGCCGTTCCGCTGGGCGGCGCTCTCGGGCGACCCCGAGGACATCTACAAGACCGACCGCGCGATCGCGGAGCTCTTCCCCGACGACAAGCCTCTGCACCGCTGGCTCGAGAAGGCCGGCGAGAAAGTGCACTTCGAGGGACTCCCCGCGCGCATCTGCTGGCTCGGGTACAAGGAGCGTCATCTCGCCGGTCTCAAGTTCAACGAAATGGTCGCCTCTGGTGAGTTGTCGGCGCCGATCGTGATCGGCCGCGACCACCTCGACTCCGGATCCGTCGCGTCGCCGTACCGCGAGACCGAGGCCATGAAGGACGGGTCCGATGCGATCGCCGACTGGCCGCTGCTGAACGCGCTGCTCAACACGGCATCCGGCGCGTCGTGGGTGTCGCTGCACCACGGCGGCGGCGTCGGGATCGGCCGCTCGATCCATGCCGGTCAGGTCAGCGTCGCCGACGGTTCGGCGCTCGCCGCCGAGAAGCTCGAGCGCGTGCTGACCAATGACCCGGGCACCGGCGTCATGCGCCACGTCGACGCCGGATACGAGCATGCGCGCGACATCGCTCGCGAGCGCGGCCTGAAGGTGCCGATGCTGTGAGCACCACGCTGATCACGAACATCGGGGAGCTGACGACCAATGTCGGCTTCGAGGGCGATCGCTCTGGCACGCGGCGCGATGCCGCGGTGCTGGTCGACGGCGGTCGGATCGCCTGGGTCGGCTCGGCGGCGGATGCTCCGGACGCGGACGAGACGATCGACGCCGACGGTCGTGCCGTCATCCCGGGCTTCGTCGACAGTCACAGTCACCTCGTGTTCGGCGGCGACCGGGCCGCCGAGTTCGAGGCGCGGATGGCGGGGGAGAAGTACGCCGCGGGCGGCATCCGCTCGACGGTCGCGGCGACGCGAGCGGCGAGCGATGGCCAGCTGCGAGCACGCCTGCGCGGATTCGTCGACGAGATGCTCGCCCAGGGCACGACGACCGTCGAGATCAAGAGCGGCTACGGGCTGAGCGTCGACGACGAGCAGCGCCTCGTGCGACTCGCCGCCGAGGTGACGACCGAGGTGACGTTCCTCGGAGCACACGTCGTTCCGGCGGACTACGCCGATCGTGCCGACGAGTACGTCGACCTCGTGACCGGCCCGATGCTCGACGCCTGTGCTCCGTATGCGAGGTGGATCGACGTGTTCTGCGAGACCGGAGCCTTCTCGGTCGCGCAGGCGCGGCGGGTCCTCGACGCGGGTGTCGCGAAGGGGCTGACGCCTCGCATGCACGCGAGCCAGCTCGGCCCGGGAGACGGAGTGCGCCTCGCGGTCGAGCTCGGCGCCGCATCCGTCGACCACGGCACCTATCTGACCGATGCCGACATCGCGGCCCTCGCGGCGTCCGACACCGTGCTCACGCTGCTGCCCGGCGTCGAGTTCTCGACCAGACAGCCGTATCCGGACGCCCGTCGACTGATCGATGCGGGTGTCACGGTGGCGATCGCGTGCGACACGAACCCGGGCTCGAGCTTCACGTCGTCGATGCCGTTCTGCATCGCGATCGCGGTGCGCGACATGGGGATGACGCCGGCCGAGGCGGTGTGGGCGGCGACCGCCGGGGGAGCGCGGGCGCTGCGTCGCGACGACGTCGGCGTGATCGCGCCCGGCGCGCGGGCTGACCTCGTGCTGCTGACGGCGCCGACCCGCATCCACCTCGCCTATCGGCCCGGAGTGCCCCTGGTCGACCGGGTCTGGAAGGACGGTGTCCCGGTGGTCGCGGCATCCGCACAGCGAAGGGGAGACCATGGCTCTCTCGCACGATGACCTCTGGCCGCGCGCCGGGTCGTGGCCCGCGTTCGCCGCGGGGGATGACGCGGATGCCGTGCTGCTCGGTGTTCCCACATGGCGCACGTCGCTGTCGCCGACGGGTGCGCATGCGACGCCCGCCGCGATCCGTGACGCGCTGACCCGCTACAGCGCCACGCTCATGGGGCCGCCCGTCGTCGACCTCGCCGAGGCGCTGCGCGTTCTCGATGCCGGGGATGTGGCCGAGCCCGACGGCGAGGCCGGCATCGCGGCGACCATCGGGCGTGTGCACGAGCTCGCCGAGTCCGCCCGTCTCGTGATCGCACTCGGTGGCGACAACGCGCTGACCTATCCGGTCGCGCGCGGAGCCGGGGCCACCGGGCTCATCACGATCGACGCCCACTTCGATCTGCGCGACGGCGTGTCCAACGGCTCGCCGGTGCGGCGTCTCATCGAAGACGCCCCAGACGGCGAGCGGATCGACCCGACGCGGATCGTGCAGATCGGCATCGCCGACTTCGCGAACTCCGCGGCCTATGCGGCGCGTGCTGCAGAGTGGGGCATCCGGGTCGTCACGCTCGATGAGGTTCGGCGCCGTGGCATCGCCGAGGTCGTCGCCGAGGCGACGGCGATCGCGGGAGCGGGCGCCGCGGCCCGCATCCATCTCGATGTCGATGTCGACGCCGCCGATCGGGCCGCGGCCCCCGGCTGTCCGGCGAGCGTGCCCGGAGGCTTCGCCGCGTGGGAGCTTCGCGCCCTCGTGCGGTCGATCGTCGCCGACCCGCGGGTGGTCAGCGCCGACATCGCCGAGGTCGATGCGACGGCCGACACCGATGACATGCGCACGGTGCGGCTCGCCGCCCTGTGCGTTCTGGAGATGCTCGCGGCCCTCGCGACGCGCTGAGCCCGTGGCGGGCGTGATCACCGGCGATGTCTACGCTGGTGGCACATCCCCCGATCCTCGAAAGGCTCATCGATGTCGCTGACGCTCCCCGCTCCGTCCCTGCCGGACCCCACCGCCGTACCCGCGCTCCGCTGGGGTGTGATCGGCACGGGCATCGCCGGGAAGTTCGTGCACGCGATCCACGCCCACACCGCGCAGCGCGCGGTCGCCGTCACCGCCCGCGACCGGGCCAAGACCGAGGCGTTCGCCGCCGAGCACGGCATCGCGCGGGTGCTGCCGAGCATCGAGGCGCTCGTCGCCGATCCCGAGGTCGACGTCGTCTACGTCGCCACCCCGCACCCGCTGCACCGCGACCAGGCACTGGCGGCCATCGCCGCCGGCAAGCACGTGCTCATCGAGAAGCCCATCGCCATGTCGGCGGATGAGGCGCGCGAGATCACCGACGCGGGTCGGGCCGCGGGGGTGCTCGTCATGGAGGCCATGTGGACCCGGTACCTGCCGCAGTCCGACGTGATGCGGAGGGTGCTCGCCGACGGCGCGATCGGCGACGTGCGGCTCGTCACGGCCGACTTCGGATTCACGATGCCGTACCTGCCGGAGCACCGGCTCTGGAACCCGGAGCTCGGCGGAGGGGCGCTCCTCGACGCCGGGGTGTATCCGCTCTCGTTCGCGGCCTCCGTGCTCGGCGCTCCGACCGAGATCGTGACCAGGGGCGACAGCGGCCCCGGCGGTGTCGACGTGCGCGCCGACCTGCTGCTGTCCTACGCCTCCGGCGCTCGGGCGTTCGCCAGCACCTCGCTGCAGACGGCACTTCCCGTGACGGCCGCCGTGCTCGGCTCATCCGGCCGCATCGAGATCGGCAGCCCGTTCTTCGGCCCGTCGTCGATCAGCGTGACCATCGGCGGGGTCGGATCCTCCGAGACCACGACGTTCACCGACAGCCGATTCGAGGCCGTGCACGACGGACTCGGATACCAGGCGACGGCTCTGGCTTCGTACGTCGCCGAGGGGCGCGTGGAATCCCCGGTGCACACGCACGATGATGTCGTCGGCGTGATGCACGTGATCGACGTCGCGCGGGCCGCGATCAGCGCGGACGCGTCGACGAGCGCCTGAGCATCCCTGATACACGGCGTTCATCATGACCCTCTCCGACGAACTCCTGCGAGGACCCCGGGGGCGCCGCCTGTGCCTCGCTGTCCTGACCAACGCCGACGACGCCGTGATGTCGGCCGTGTTCTGGCTCGGCCACGAGCTCGATCCGAGTCCGGGCACGATCATCCGCATCGGCGGTGAGGATGCCGAGGTCGTCGAGGATCCCACCGTCACCGAAGCCGAGGTTGCTGAGCTGATCCGTCGCGTCGACCTGACGGTGCCGATCTCGGACGAGGCCGTCAGAGACGCCATGGGCGAGTCGGTCGACCGTGCACGGTACTGGCAGGAGCCGGACGGCGAGGACCTCGTGGCCGCACTGCCGGAGGTGAGAGAGGCGCTGCGCCCCGTCGCCGAGCGGTTGGTCGCGGCGATGCCGGAGCTGACCGCGCCGTTCACCACGACGCAGTGGGCGGTCGATTGGCGCCCGGAGTCGGACAGCGCCCCGATCGAACGCGACCCGGCCGGCGTGCTCGCGAGGTGGGCCGGCGATCAGCGCGAGGAGGAGCAGCGGGCGGTGCACGATCGCCCCGAGGACCCGAGCGCGAACTTCTCGGGAGCATGGTGGTCGGTCCCGGGGGAGCTCCTCACGACGCGAGCGCAGGTGCGGGACGCGCTCGAGTACGTCGAGGACTCCCTCGGCTGGGAGGTCGCCACCGTCATCCCCGTGCGAGGGACGGGGCGGATCCTCGAGGTGGGCTCGGCGGAGGACTGGGCCGAGCTGTGCCGCCAGCACCCGATGGACGTGACCGCCTCGCGTCGCCACGACTGGTTCCGGGTCACAGGACGCACCGGCAGATGGATCATCCCCGATTGGGAGAGCGTCGCGCAGCGGTGGGACGCCGTGCACCTCACGACCCTCGGGTATCTCTCGGCGGCGACGAGGCTGATCGAGGTCGACGACGACCGTGCGACCGTGATCGCCGGATGGGCGCCCGATTCCACGGTCTGGCTCACCGACGCCGCGCGGGAGTGGGAGGGACCGCGGCAGCAGTGGCAGTTCGTCGACAGTGGCGACAGGATGACGTGGACGGCGACCGACGGCTCATGATCACACCCTGCATCGCGGGTGTCCTCTCACCGCGGCGTCACTCGGTCACGTCGCCCGGAGGGGGCGTTCCCCGTCACACGGCCGGAAACCGGGGATCCCGCGCATAGTCCTGCCGCCGGAGATCGAGGGCCGCGGCGACCTGCCCGGGAGCATCATCGCCGATGAGCACACGAAGGCGTCGGTCATCGGCGGCGGCGACATGATCGAGGATCGCCGCGGCGGCTTCCTCCGGTGCAGTGCCGCCTGCCGGTTCGCCCGCCGGCCACGGTACCTCCGTGGTGCCGAACAGCTCGGTGCGGTGATCGTCGTAGACCGGCTCGGGGGAGGCGAACCGCATACTCTTCCCGGACCACGCCGTGTCGAGCGCGCCGGGCTCGATCAGGGACACGCGGATGCCGAATCGATCGACCTCGGCGGCCATGGCCTCGCTGAACCCCTCCAGCCCCCACTTCGTCGAGTTGTAGAGACCCAGCATCGGCATCGTTCCGACAGCTCCGACCGTCGAGATCTGCACGACGTGCCCGCTGCCCTGACGACGCATGATCGGGATGACGGCCTGGCTGAGCCACAGGGGGCCGAGCAGATTCGTGTCGACGATCGCCCGCGCATCCTCTTCCGATGCTTCCTCGACCGCGCCGATCAGTCCGTAGCCCGCGTTGTTGACGAGCACATCGATGCGCCCGAATCGGTCGGCGGTGATCCGAACGGCATCGTGGGCGGCCCCGCGGTCGCGCACGTCGAGGGTCAGGATCGTCAGGCGGTCGTCATCGGGGAGGTCGTGGTCGCCGCGGACAGTCGCCACCACGACGTGGCCGGCATCGAGGGCAGCGTGGGTCAGTGCGCGTCCGAGGCCTCGGCCGGCTCCGGTGATGATCCAGATCTGAGGTGATGTCATCCGGCGATCGTACCTCGAACTGGACGCTCCGTCTCGTTTGATCGACTATCGTTGTGCGCATGGCCCGTGAAAGTACTCGCTCCAAGGTGCACGCGGCCGTGCTGTCGCTCGCACACGAGAGTGGGCTCGGCGCGGTCACGATGGAGGGCATCGCCGCGAGGGCCGGAGTCAGCAAGCAGACGCTCTACCGGTCGTGGGACTCGACGGGGTCGATCCTTTTCGATGCTCTGCTCGCGCGCAGCGTCGATGCGGGAGGCGAGGTGGCGGTGCCGGACTCGGGAGACCTCTCGAACGACCTTCGAGCACTGGCGACGGGGATGATCGCCGAACTCACGGATCCTGCCCACGAGCGGCTCCTCCGTGCGGTCACCGCCGAGCTGCAAGCCGATGACGGACTGGCCGACCGATTCCGCGAGCTGCTGCTGGTTCCGCAGCAGAGCGCGATCGTCGATCGATTCCGACGGGCCGACGTCGCTGCGCCCGACGACGTCGCGGAACTGTTCGTCGCGCCGATCTTCCACCGCTGGTTGCTTCGGAGCCGCCCTTTCTGCGAGGCGTGGGTGACGGCTCACGTCGAGCGCATCGTCCGACTGGCGGAGCACGCCGCGACGCCGGGCCTCCCTCGTCGCGAAGGATGATCTCTCCTTCTCTACGATGAAGACATGCAGACCCTCGACACCCTGGCGCTCGTCGGCGAGGTGCTGTCGTGGATCGGCCTGGGCATCGGCCTGCCGCTGCTCCTCCTCGGCCTGCTGATCGGATCGATCGAGGGTCCGTGGCGGAGCATCGAGATCGCCATCATCGAACGCGACGGCTCGGTGTTCGCGCGTTGGTTCGCCGGGGGCGACTTCCATGAGAGGCCGTTGCGGCGCGGAGAGCCCGTGCCGCCGGAAGCAGAGTGGACCGTGGGGGTCGTCAGTGCGAACGACCCTGCTCGTGCACGCGTGGGAGAACCCCCGCACTTCCGCCGAGTTCTGATGACGCTGGGAATCGTCTTCGCGAGCGTCGGCGTGATCGGTCTCCTCATCTCGTTCCTGCCGCTGTTCGTCTGACCTCGGGCGGCGACGCGCGAGCCGCGCACCGCCGACGCTGCGGGAGGCTCAGACCCCGGGGATGAGCAGGTGCGCGATCGTGAAGATCGCGAGGCCCGCGAGCGCCCCGACGAACGTGCCGTTCAGGCGGATGTACTGCAGGTCGCGTCCGACCATGAGCTCGATCTTCTCGGTGGTCTCCACCGGGTCCCAGCGTTCGACCGTGTCGGTGATGATCGAGGCGATGTCGTGGCGGTAGCGGTCGACGAAGAAGACCGCGGCATCCGACACCCACGTGTCGACACGGTGCTGCAAAGCGGCATCCGTCGTGAGTCGGTCGCCGACCTCCTGCAGCGCCTGAGCCGCGCGCACACGCAGTCCGCTCTCGGGGTCGGCGAGGGCGGTGAGCAGTCCGTTCTTGGCTGTGTTCCACGCCTCGGCGGCGAGGGCACCCACGCGGGGACTGTCGAAGAGCGAGGCCTTGGCGTTCTCGAGCTTCGCGCGGGTCGCCGGGTCGT
The DNA here is from genome assembly GCF_022627955.1 of Microbacterium sp. C5A9. GTDB lineage: Bacteria > Actinomycetota > Actinomycetes > Actinomycetales > Microbacteriaceae > Microbacterium. The sequence continues at coordinate 226,562 of NZ_JABXGD010000006.1, read as the reverse complement.
TCTGCAGGCTGTCGGCCAGTCGGGCGAGGTAGCCGTCGACGGCCAGACGAGCCGGATGCTGCGGGTCGGCCTGCACGGCGCGCACGAACTTCACGGCCTCGTTATAGGCGGTGTCGTCGACGAACCGGTGAGCGAGTTTCGGCACCCAGCCCGGGAGCCTGCGCGAGATGAGTCCGGAGAACGATGCGGCATTCGCGTCGAGCCAGCGGGCGATGCTGTCGGCGGCGAGGTCGACCGCGCCGTGATGCGCGTCGGCCTCGACGATCTTCTCGAGCCAGGCGCCCGCTGGCGGGCCCCACTCGGGAGAGACGAGGTGCTCACGGGCGAGGTCGGTGATGAGGTCGCGCACGTCGTCATCGCTCAGTGCGTTGAGCACCGCGGTGGCGATCGTCGCGCCCTCGGCCGCGACGCGGTCGGCATGGGCGGGTTCGCGCAGCCATTCGCCGGCGCGCTTCGCGATGGCGGTGCTCGCGAGCTTGGTGCGCACGACGCTCGCCTCGAGGAAGTTCGTCTCGACGAACTCGCCGAGCGTGCGCCCGATCTCGTCCTTGCGGTTCGGGATGATCGCGGTGTGGGGGATCGGCAGGCCCAGCGGCCGGCGGAAGAGCGCGGTCACCGCGAACCAGTCGGCGAGGGCGCCGACCATGCCGCCTTCGGCCGCGGCGCGGACGTAGGCCAGCCACGGCTGCCTCTCCTGGAAGGCGAAGGCGATCACGAACACGACCGCCATGAAGATCAGGGCGCCGAGTGCCACCGCCTTCATGCGACGGAGGGCGCGCAGTCGCACCTGGTCTGCGGGCGACAGGAGCGCCATCGGGGTTCGCGGCATGACGTCATCCTTTCACGCGGGTTACCCTCGAAGCGTGATCGAAGACATCAAGAAGCGCGCGCTGCACCGCACCAGCATCCTCGAGGGCCAGATGCGCGGCGTCGCGCGGATGATCGAGAACGAGGAGTACTGCATGGACATCATCACGCAGTCCCGGGCGATCCAGCGCTCGCTCGAGTCTCTGAACCGCCTGCTGCTCGAGAATCATCTGCGCACGCACGTGACGCACATGTTCGAGGAGGGCGGAGAGGAGCGCGACAAGGCCGTCGACGAACTGCTCAAGGCGTTCGACTTCGACCGCAAGTAGGGTCGCCGGTCGCGCTCCTCCCGCGTCACCGCTTCGGGTCGAAGACCTCGCCCTCCATGGCGTCGTATCCCTCGGCCTGCGGGTCGCCGTGCGAACCGCCCGACAGCGCGTACTCCTCCTCGGGGGAGAGCACGAGGCGGTGCCGGAAGAACAGTCCGAAGCCGAGCAGGATGATCGCGTAGACGATCGCGATCGCGATGATCGCGGGGCCGAACGTCGGGTTCAGCAGGAAGCCCACGAAGATCAGTGCGGCGATCACGAGGGCGATCACGGCACCGGGGATGCCCCACGGGCTGACGTACGGCCGGTCGACGTTCGGGAACTTCTTGCGCAGGATGATGAACGACACGAGCTGCAGCCCGTAGGCGACGACGGCTCCCCAGACGGCGATGTTCAGCACGATCGCGCCGGCCACGGTGCCCGCACCCTCGGAGTCGACGGCGGTGAGCACGTCGAGGACGATCAGGGCGACGAAGCCGATGGCGGCACCGACCGTGAGGGCGACCCACGGCGTCTGCCGCTTGCCGGTGAGCGAGAGGAACCGCGGGTAGTACCCGGCCCGCGACAGCGAGTACATGTTGCGTCCGTAGGCGAACATGATGCCCTGCAGTGAGGCGAGGAGGCCGATGAGCGCGAAGAGTGCGAGCACGGCGGCGAGCTGGTCGCCCACGATCGCGCGGAAGCCGTCGAGCAGCGGCTCGCCCGCGGTGCCGGTGGCCTCGGCGCCGATCACGCCGGTGTTGAGGAACAGCACCAGGAGGCCGGTCACGATGAGCGTGCCGCGGGCCCAGAAGCCCGCCTTCGGGATGTCGCGGGTCGGGTTGTGCGACTCCTCGGCGGCGAGCGGCAGCTCCTCGATGCCCAGGAAGAACCACATCGCGAACGGCAGGGCGAACAGGATCGGCAGGACGCCGTGCGGGAGGAACGCGGTCTGGCCCTCGTCGGGGACGATGTCCCACAGGGCATCCCAGGAGAATGCGCCTGAGAAGAGCGCCATCGCCGAAAACACCAGGATGATGCCGATCGAGATCACCGAGACGACGATCGCGAAGCGGAACGAGATCGCGGCGCCCGCCGAGTTCAGGGCGATGAAGACGACGTAGAGGATGAGATACCAGGCCCAGCCGGGCAGCTCGAGGCCCAGCAGCTCGCTCGTGATGCCGTTGGCATACGACGCCGAGAAGTAGACGATCACCGCCGTGGTCGCGACGTACTCGATGGTCTCGGCCGCTCCGGTGACGAGGCCGCCCCACGGGCCCATGGCCGAGCGGGCGAACGAGTACGCCCCTCCGGTGTGCGGCATCGCGGCCGCCATCTCGCCGATGGCGAAGATCATGCCGTAGTACATGGCGACGAGGATGGCGAAGGCGATGAGCATCCCGCCGAAGCCCGCGAAGTCGATGCCGAAGTTCCAGCCCGAGAAGTCGCCCGAGATCACCGCGGCGACCGCGAGGCCCCACAGACCCCAGACTCCGGCCGACCTCTTCAGCGTGCGTTTCTCGAAATACTCACTCCCGGCGCGTGTATAGGTCGCTCCGGCGACCTTGCGGGATTCATTGCTCTGCTGGGACATCCGCTCTCCGTTCGCATGCGTGCAGGCACCGGGTGCACCTTGCGGATGATTGTGACAGTCAATGGTGGTTTCGTCTACCTTTAAACGCGAAGGTGATCTACTCTGAGGGCGAAGCCGGTCGGCCGATCGCTTCACCGCACGAGAACGGAGCGTCAGATGTCGGGCAACCTGAGCATCGAACAGCTGGATGCCGGCATCGCCGCCGGCGAGATCGACACGGTGATCGTGGCCTTCGCGGATGCGCAGGGACGACTGGTCGGCAAACGCGTGTCGGCGCGGCTGTTCCAGGAGGACATCCTGGCTCACGGGGCCGAGGCCTGCGACTACCTGCTGTCGGTCGATGTCGACATGAACACGGTCGACGGCTACGCGATGTCGGGCTGGGACCGCGGCTACGGCGACATGGTGCTCAAGCCCGACGTCGAGACGCTGCGCAACATCCCGTGGCTCGACGGCACGGCTCTCGTGATGGCCGACCTCGTCTGGCAGAACGGCGAGCCGGTGGGTCCGTCGCCGCGTGCGATCCTCGACCGGCAGCGCGACCGTCTCGCCGAGCGCGGCTGGACCGCCTACTCGGGCACGGAGCTCGAGTTCATCGTGTTCGACAACACCTACCGCGACGCGTGGGCCCGCAAGTACGAGGGGCTGACGCCCGCGACCGACTACAACGTCGACTACAACCTGCTCGCCTCGACGCGCATGGAGCCTCTGCTGCGGGACATCCGCAACAGCATGGACGGTGCGGGACTCTACTGCGAGGGCGTGAAGGGCGAATGCAATTTCGGTCAGCAGGAGATCGCGTTCCGCTATGCGGAGGTGCGCGAGACCGCCGACCAGCATGCGATCTACAAGAACGGGGCGAAGGAGATCGCCGAGCAGCACGGCCAGGCGCTCACCTTCATGGCCAAGTTCAACGAGCGCGAGGGCAACAGCTGTCACATCCACCTCTCGCTGCGCGACGACTCCGGCGCTCCCGTCATGGCGGGAGACGGCGAGCACGGTTTCAGCCCGGTCATGGAGCACTGGATCGCCGGCATCCTCGCCACGCTCCGCGAGTTCACTCTGCTGCTCGCACCGAACATCAACTCCTACAAGCGCTTCGCGAAGGGTAGCTTCGCCCCGACCGGAGTCGCGTGGGGCATCGACAACCGCACATGCGCGCTGCGCGTGGTCGGGTCTGGCTCGGGGCTGCGCGTCGAGAACCGGGTGCCCGGGGGAGACGTGAACCCCTATCTCGCCATCTCGGCGATCATCGCGGGCGGCCTGTACGGCATCGAGAACGAGCTGCCGCTGCCCGAACGCTTCACCGGCAACGCGTACGAGGCGGGTGTCGACCACCTGCCGACGACCCTGCGCGAGGCCGCGAAGCTCTTCAGCGAGTCGACCGTCGCGCGGGCCGCGTTCGGCGACGACGTGGTCGAGCACTATCTGAACCAGGCCCGCATCGAGGTCGAGGCCTACGACGCGGCCGTGACCGACTGGGAGCGCATCCGTGGCTTCGAGCGCCTCTGATCCCGCGCCGCTGATCGGCGTCACCACGTACCTCGAGCGCGCGCAGCAGGGGGTGTGGGATGTGCGGGCGGCGTTCCTGCCCGAGCAGTACCTCACGAGCGTGACCTCGGTCGGCGGCATCGCGCTGCTTCTTCCGCCCCAGGATCCGGATGCCGCCGACGCGGCGATCTCAGGCATGCACGGGCTCGTGCTCTCCGGCGGCGCGGATGTCGCACCCGAACTGTACGGCGAGGACCGGCATCCGCTCACCGACCCCGCCCGTGTCGACCGCGACGCGTGGGAGCTCGCCCTGTTCCAGGCGGCGGAGCGCCGTGGCATCCCCGTGCTCGCGATCTGCCGGGGCCTGCAGCTGGTGAACGTCGCCCGGGGCGGCACCCTGCAGCAGCATCTGCCCGAATCCCTCGGCACCGAGAAGTACCGCATCGGTGGCGGCGTCTTCGCCGAGAACGACGTCGAGGTGTCGACCGACACCCCGCTCGCCGACATCATCGGCGAGACCGAGATGCGCGTGCACAGCTACCACCATCAGGGCGTCGGCCGTCTCGGCGACGGCCTCGTCGCCGCGGCGCACTCCGACGACGGTCTCGTGCAGGCCGTCGTCGACACCTCGGCCGGCCACATCGTCGGCGTCCAATGGCACCCCGAGGAGAACGCCGAAGACCGGCGTCTCTTCGTCGATCTCGTCTCACAGGCCCGTGCGTTCGCCGCACGGCGGAAGGAGGACGCCCGATGAGCGCGTTCACAGTCATCAACCCGTCGACCGGGGCGGCGATCCGCGAGATCGCACGCGCCGACATCGGAGAGACGGATGCCGCGATCGCGCGCGCCGTCGTGGCGCAGCGACGTTGGGCGTCGCTCGCCCCCGTCGCGCGGGCCGATGCGCTGCGTGCGTTCGCCCGCACGGTCGAGGCCGCGGCGGAAGAGCTCGCCCAGCTGGAGGTGCTCAACTCCGGCCATCCGATCGGCTCCGCTCGGTGGGAGGCCGGCCACGTCGCCCAGGTGCTCAACTACTACTCGGCCGACCCCGAACGGCTCTCGGGGCGGCAGATCCCGGTCGCGGGCGGACTCGATGTCACGTTCCACGATCCCTACGGCGTGGTCGGGGTCATCGTGCCCTGGAACTTCCCGATGACGATCGCCGCGTGGGCGTTCGCCCCGGCGCTCGCCGCAGGCAATGCCGTGGTGCTGAAGCCCGCCGAGCTCACGCCTCTGACGGCCATCCGCCTCGGAGAGCTCGCCCTCGAGGCCGGGTTGCCTGACGGGCTTTTCGAGGTCGTCACCGGGTCGGGGTCGGTCGTCGGGCAGCGGCTCGTCGAGCATCCGGATGTCCGCAAGGTGGTGTTCACCGGATCGACCGAGGTCGGGATCGAAGTCGCCGCCGGATGCGCCCGCGCGCTCAAGCCCGTCACCCTCGAACTCGGCGGCAAGAGTGCCAACATCGTCTTCGCAGACGCCGACCTCGAGAAGGCGGCCGCCGCGGTGCCGGGCTCGGTGTTCGACAACGCGGGTCAGGACTGCTGTGCCCGCAGTCGGCTGCTCGTGCAGCGGTCGGTGTACGACCGGTTCCTCGAACTGCTCGAGCCCGCCGTCGCCGCCTGGCGGGTGGGCGATCCGTCGAGTGCCGACACCGACATGGGACCACTCATCTCGGCTGGGCACCGCGACACCGTGTCGGGGTTCCTCGACGACGCGAACATCGCGTTCCGAGGAAGTGCTCCGCAGGGCGACGGATTCTGGTTCGCTCCTGCCGTGGTGCTCGCAGACCCGTCCGACCGCATCGCCCAGCAGGAGGTGTTCGGCCCGGTCGTCGCGGTCATGCCCTTCGACGATGAGGCCGATGCGATCCGTCTCGCGAACGACACCGCCTACGGTCTCGCGGGCTCGATCTGGACCGAGAGTCTCGGCCGCGCGGTGCGCGTCTCGCGTGGCGTGCAGAGCGGCGTGCTCTCGGTGAACTCGCACTCGTCGGTGCGATACGCGACACCGTTCGGCGGCATGAAGGCGTCCGGCCTCGGGCGCGAGCTCGGCCCGGACGCCGCCGAGCACTTCACCGAGACGAAGAACGTCTTCTTCGCGACCGACGAATCCTGACCCGCTTCCCACCCTGCAACGGAGAACACACATGAGCATCGATCTGACCCAGCGCCTCAAGGACCGCGTCGCCATCATCACGGGTGGCGCGAGCGGCATCGGCTTCGCCACCGCCCAGCGCTTCGCCGCCGAGGGGGCGTTCGTCGTCATCGCCGACGTGGACCCCGCCACGGGGGAGAAGGCCGCGGCCGAGGTGGGTGGCGCGTTCCGTCCGGTCGACGTCGCCGACGAGGGCAAGGTCAATGCGCTCTTCGACAGCGTCGCCGAGGAGTTCGGCCGCATCGACATCGCGTTCAACAACGCGGGCATCTCACCCGCCGACGACGACTCGATCGAGACGACCGAGCTGCCCGCGTGGGACCGGGTGCAGGACGTCAACCTCAAGAGCGTCTATCTGTGCAGCCGTGCGGCCCTCCGCCACATGGTGCCTGCGGGCCGGGGATCGATCATCAACACCGCCTCGTTCGTCGCGCTGCTGGGGTCGGCGACCTCGCAGATCAGCTACACCGCCTCGAAGGGCGGTGTGCTCGCGATGTCGCGCGAGCTCGGCGTGCAGTTCGCCCGGCAGGGGGTGCGCGTGAACGCCCTATGCCCCGGACCCGTCAACACCCCGCTGCTGCAGGAGCTGTTCGCGAAGGACCCCGAGCGCGCGCAGCGCCGCCTGGTGCACGTGCCGATGGGGCGCTTCGCCGAACCGTCGGAGCTGGCGGCGGCCGTGGCCTTCCTCGCCTCGGACGACTCGTCGTTCATCACCGCCAGTGCCTTCGTCGTCGACGGCGGCATCACCAACGCCTACGTCACCCCGCTGTGAAGCGGGATCATGTCGCTGTGACAGGCTGAGACGCATGAGCGAGCACCCTTCCGACGGCGATCTCGTCGCGGTGCGCCGGGCGGTCTACCGGCCGCTGCGCCGCGGCAACGCGCTGGAGGATGCGGTCGCCCGTCTCGTGCAGACCATCCGCCTCGGCGTCGTCGCGCCGGGGGAGTCGCTGCCGCCGGAGCGCGAGCTCGCGGCATCGTTCGGCGTGAGTCGCGACACCGTGCGCGAGGCGATCCGCGAGCTCGCGGACACCGGGTACCTGGTGCCCAAGCGCGGACGGTACGGCGGCACCTTTGTCGCCGATCCGCTGCCGCAGCCCTCGGATGCCGGAGCCGTGACCTCGGCCCAGGTCGATGACGTGCTCGGTCTGCGAGTCGTGCTCGAGACCGGCGCCGTGCGGGCGGCCGCGAGCCGGACGCTGGATGCCGCCACGCGTGCCGACCTGTGGACGCGGCACGAAGCCGCGCTGCCGGCCGGACCCGAGGAGTATCGCCGACTCGACACCCTGCTGCACCTCGCGATCGCCGAGGCCGCCGGCATCCCGTCGCTCGTGGCGCTCGTGGCCGAGAACCGGGCCGACGTCAACGCGTGGCTCGACACCTTCCCCCTGATGCCGCGGAACATCCAGCACTCGGGCGAGCAGCACGAGCGCATCGTCACCGCGATCCTCGCCGGGCGCCCCGACGTCGCCGAGGCCGCGATGCGCGATCACCTCGCCGGTTCCGAGGCGCTGCTGCGCGGCTTCCTGATCTAGAAGCCGCGCAGCGGCAGCACTCTCAGTTCGTGGCTGCCTCGTCGGCGACGGCGAGAGCCTCGTCGAGCACGGCGAGACCGCGCACCAGGTCGTCCTCGCTGATGACGAGCGGCGGAGCGACGTGCATGCGGTTGAAGTGCGTGAACGGCCAGACACCGCCCTTCTTCGCGGCGGCGGCGAAGGCGGCGACCGGCGCGGCATCCGCTCCGGTCGCGTTGAACGGCACGAGCGGCTCGCGCGTCTCCGTGTCGCGCACGAGCTCGACCGCCCAGAACAGGCCGCGGCCCCGCACCTCTCCCACGCTCGGGTGGGTCTCGACCCAGCGGCGCAGCGTCGGCTCGACGATGCGCTCACCCAGGTCGCGCACGCGCTCGAGGATGCCGTCTCGGCGGAACACCTCGAAGGTCGCGACGCCCGCGGCGCAGGCGAGCGGATGCCCCGAGTACGTCAGCCCGCCGGCGAACGGCGTGGTCTCGAAGGCCTTCGCGATGCGCTCGGAGATGACCACGCCTCCGAGGGGCACGTACCCCGAGTTCACGCCCTTGGCGAAGGTGATCAGGTCGGGCCGCCCGTCGTACGCGTCGATGCCGAACCACTCGCCGAGCCGGCCGAAGCCGACCATGACCTCGTCGGCGATGTACACGATGCCGTAGCGATCGCACAGCTCTCGCACGCCCTGCAGGTAGCCGGGCGGCGGCACGAGCACGCCGTTCGTGCCGACGACGGTCTCGATGATGATCGCGGCGATGGTCGCGGGGCCCTCGAGCTGGATCGTCTGCTCGAGGTGGGCGAGCGCCCGCTCGGACTCCTGCTCGGGCGTCTCGGCGTGGAACGGCGAGCGGTAGAGGTAGGGGCCGAAGAACCGCACGGCCCCCGAGTCGGGCGTGCCGTTCGCCCACCGGCGGGGGTCGCCGGTGAGCGAGATCGCGGTGGAGGTGGACCCGTGGTAGCTGCGGTACATCGACAGCACCTTGTGGCGCCCCGTCGACTGACGCGCCATGCGCACCGCATACTCGTTGGCCTCGGCGCCGCCGTTCGTGAAGAAGACCTTCTCGAAGCCCTCGGGCGCGACCTCGACGATGAGCCGGGCGAGCTCGCCTCGTACGTCGTTCGCCATCGCCGGCTGGATGGTCGCGAGGCGCCCGGCCTGCTGCTGGATCGCCGCCACGAGGTCGGGATGCTGGTGCCCGAGGTTCAGGTTGACCAGCTGGCTCGAGAAGTCGAGGTAGGCGTTTCCGGCGTAGTCCCAGAACGTCGAGCCCTCGCCCGCCGCCACCGGCAGCGGATCGATCAGGCCCTGCGCGCTCCACGAGTGGAACACGTGGCCGCGGTCATCCGCCCGCACCTGCGCCTCGGCCTCGGGAGCGGGGAGTGGGTGGGATGCACCATGGCGGTCGGTGTAGTTCGTCATGTCTCGTGTCTCAGCTCTCAGCGTCTCAGCGTCTCAGTGGTTGCTCGGGAAGCCCAGGTCGATCTGCGAGGGCGTGTGGTCGGGCCAGCGCGTGGTGACCACCTTCGACCGAGTGTAGAAGTGCACCGACTCGGGGCCGTAGATGTGCGAGTCGCCGAACAGCGAGTCCTTCCAGCCGCCGAACGAATAGGCGCCGATCGGCACGGGGATCGGCACGTTCACGCCCACCATGCCGACCTCGATGTCGAACTCGTACTGACGCGCGGTGCCGCCGTCACGCGTGAAGATCGCCGTGCCGTTGCCGTAGGCGTTCGCGTTGACGAGCTCGACGGCCTCGGCATACGTCTCGACGCGGACCACGGAGAGCACCGGCCCGAAGATCTCGTCGTCGTAGACCTTCATCCCCGGGGCGACCTGATCGACCAGGCTGACTCCGATGAAGAAGCCCTCCGAGTCGAACTCCTTCGTCGTGCCGTCGACCACGACCGTCGCACCCTCGGCCTCGGCGCCCGTCACGTACGACGCGACGCGGTCGCGGTGCTCGCGGGTGATGAGCGGACCCATCTCGCTCGCGGCATCCGTGCCGGCGCCGATCGTGAGGCCCTCGATGCGCGAGGCGATCGCTGTGACCAGGTCGTCGGCGATGTCGCCGACCGCGACCAGCACCGACACGGCCATGCAGCGCTCGCCGGCCGACCCGTAGGCGGCCGAGACCGCGGCGTCGGCGGCGGCGTCGATGTCGGCATCCGGCATCACGACCATGTGGTTCTTCGCGCCGCCGAGTGCCTGCACGCGCTTGCCGGCGTTCGATGCGCGCTGATAGATCGAGCGGGCGATCGGCGTCGAGCCGACGAAGCTGATCGCGTTCACGCGCGGCGACTCGAGCAGCGCGTCGACGGCCTCCTTGTCGCCGTGCACGACGTTGAGCACGCCGTCGGGAAGACCCGCCTCCTGGAAGAGCTTCGCGAGCCAGACCGAGGCCGACGGGTCTTTCTCGCTCGGCTTGAGCACCACCGTGTTGCCGCACGCGATGGCTGAGGCGACCATCCACAGGGGCACCATGACGGGGAAGTTGAAGGGGGTGATCGCAGCCACCACGCCGACCGGCTGCTTGACCGAGTGCACGTCGACACCCCGCGAGACCTGCTCGCTGCGCTCGCCCTTGAGCAGATGCACGAGGCCGGCGGCGAACTCGACGTTCTCGATGCCGCGCGAGACCTCGCCCGCGGCGTCCGAGAGCACCTTGCCGTGCTCGGAGGTGACGATCGCGGCGAGTTCGGGCGTGCGCTCCTTGAGCAGCTGGCGCAGACGGAAGAACACGTCGGCGCGCTTGATGAGGCTCGTCTCGCGCCAGGCGGGCAGGGCGGATGCCGCGGCGGCGATCGCCTGATCGACCTCGGCGGTCGACGCGAACGCGACCTGCTTCGAGACCTGCCCGGTGGCCGGGTCGAAGACCTGTCCCGTGCGCGCCGCGTCGGCGGTCTCTACTCCGTTGATGAGGTGACGGACGATGTCCACGGGACTCCTTCGGGTGTGGGATCCGTATCGAACACTCTGACCGAGTGGCGATACGCTTTCTTCCTCCCATGATCACAGAGCGCGAGGGGCCTTCCAGGTGTCAGAACGTAGCGAGATCGTCCGTAGCCGGACAGATCGTCTGACCGGCGCGGTGTTCCTGAGCGTCGCGGACGTGCTGGCCGAGTCTGCGGTGCAGCAGGGCGAGCCGGATGTCCTGGTCGGCGGCGCCGCACTCGATGCCCCCGTGCGGTGGGTGCACGTCTCCGACAGTGTCGGCGTCGCCCGGCTGCTCGACGGCGGCGAGTTGCTGCTGACCACCGGGGCGGGGTGGCCGGATGGTGATGCCGAGCTGCGGGACTTCGCGTCGAGCCTGCATCGGGCGGGCATCGCCGGGATCGTGTTCGAGCTGAAGACGGCGCGTCAGGCCGTGCCTCAGACGGTCGTCGAGGTCTGCGCCACGGTGGGGCTGGCCCTCATCGCTCTCACCCGCGAGGTCAAGTTCGTCGCCGTGACCGAGGCCGTGCACCATGCGCTGATCGCGGCGCAGACCGACGCGCTGCGGCAGCGGCAGCACCTGCACGAGCTGTTCACGACCCTGAGCCTGCAGGGGGCTCCGGCCGACGTCGTGGTGTCGGAGACGGCCCGCGCCCTCGGTGCCCCGGTCGTGCTCGAGAACCTCGCGGGCGAGGTGATCGCCGTGGAGGGGCTCGGGGCGCCGATCGCCGAGGTTCTCGAGGGTCGTGGTGCCGCCGAGCAGGCTCCCGTGCAGGCCAGGGGAGTGCGCTGGGGGACTCTCCTCGCCCTGACAGGCCCTGTCCATCCTGCCGGGCGGGTCACGGTGCTCGAACAGGGCGCCACAGCTCTCGCGTTCGGGTGCATCGCCGACGGCGGCGACGCCGAATGGTCGCTCCTCGCGCAACGGGCTGTGGTCGACGATCTCCTCGGGGCGCGGTTCGCCCGAGCCGAGGACATCGATGCGCGGCTGCGGGCCGGAGGGTTCGCTCTGGCGGGGCGTCACTGTCACGGTGTCGTCGCGCGAGGCAACGCGTCGGTCAGCGAGCTCGCCTATCGGGCTCGGCAGGCGGGGTGCGCCGTGATGGCCGCGCGCGTCGACGGCGACGATGTCGCGCTGCTGTCCGTGCCGGCATCCGCCGTGCTCTCCGACGACGTGCTGCTGCGCATCGCCGGCCCCGACCGAGCGGTCTTCGTCGGGCCCGCCGCCGACGACGTGATCGGTCTCCTCGCCTCTCTGCGGGCGGCGCGCGACCTCGCCGACAGCGACAGGGCGGATGTCGGGGCCAGGGTGCGCCGTGTCGGCGACCGGCCTCTGGAACGGCTGGTCGCGACCCTGCGCGACGATCACCGATTGCACGAGCACAGCCAGCGGATGCTGGCGCCCCTGATCCGTCATGACCGCGAGCGTCGAGGCGACCTGCTCGATGTGCTCGCGGCTCTCGTGGCGCATCCGGGCAATCGCTCGGCCGCGGCCGCCGCGAGCCATCTCTCCCGGTCGGTGTTCTACCAGCGCCTCACGCTGATCGGCGACCTGCTGGGTGCCGACCTCGACGACGGCGAGACGATCGCGGCGCTGCACCTCGCACTTCTCGCGAGGCGGCGCACCGCGGCATCCGGCTGAGGGCGGTCTAGAGAACCGACTGCGCGTCGGAGAGCACGCTGCGCAGGATCTGGCCGATCTCGCGGAACTCGGCGGGGCCGATCGTGAGCGGCGGTGCGAGCTGGATCACGGGGTCGCCGCGGTCGTCGGCGCGGCAGTAGAGCCCGGCCTCGAACAGGGCGGGCGAGAGGAAGCCGCGCAGCAGCCGTTCGGACTCGTCGTCGTCGAACGTCTCCCTCGTGCCCTTGTCCTTCACCAGCTCGATGCCGAAGAAGTAGCCGTCGCCGCGCACGTCGCCGACGATGGGCAGATCGAGCAGGGTCTCGAGCTCGGCGCGGAACAGCGGCGAGTTCTCGCGCACATGCGCGTTGAGCCCCTCCTCGTCGAAGATGGCGAGGTTCTCGAGCGCGACCGCCGCCGAGACCGGATGCCCGCCGAACGTGTAGCCGTGCGGGAACGAGACGTCGCCCTTCGAGAAGGGCTCGTAGATCCGGTCGCTGATGACCGTCGCGCCGATCGGCGAGTAGCCGCTCGTCATGCCCTTGGCGCACGTGATCATGTCGGGCACGTAGCCGAGGCCGGTGCACGCGAACGTGTGGCCGAGTCGACCGAACGCGCAGATGACCTCATCCGAGACGAGCAGCACGTCGTGGCGGTCGCAGATCTCGCGCACCCGGGCGAAGTAGCCGGGAGGCGGTGGGAAGCATCCGCCCGAGTTCTGCACCGGCTCGAGGAAGACCGCGGCGACGGTGTCTGCGCCCTCGAACAGGATCATCTCCTCGATGCGGTCGGCGGCCCACCGGCCGAACGCCTCGAGGTCGTCGCTGGGCCCACCCATCTCGGCCGCGCGGTAGAAGTTGGTGTTCGGCACGCGGAAGCCGCCGGGGGTCACCGGTTCGAACATCGACTTCATCGCCGGGATGCCGGTGATCGCGAGAGCGCCCTGCGGGGTGCCGTGATAGGCGACCGAGCGCGAGATCACCTTGTGCTTGGTGGGCTTGCCCTGCAGCTTCCAGTAGTGCTTCGCGAGCTTGAAGGCGGTCTCGACCGCCTCTCCGCCGCCGGTGGAGAAGAACACGCGGTTGAGGTCACCCGGCGCCTCGTCGGCGAGGCGGTCGGCGAGCTCGATGGCCGCGGGGTGCGCGTACGACCAGAGGGGGAAGAAGGAGAGCTCGGATGCCTGCGTCGCCGCGGCCTCGGCGAGGCGGCGGCGTCCGTGCCCGGCGTTCACGACGAAGAGCCCGGCGAGCCCGTCGAAGTACTCCTTGCCCTTCGAATCCCAGATGCGGTGGCCGTCGCCCTTGACGATGATCGGCACGCCGCTCTTCTCCATCGTGGACTGGCGCGTGAAGTGCATCCACAGATGGTCTTTGGCCATCGCCTGGAGCTCGGTCTCGGACGGTGTCGTGCGGTGCGTGCTCATCTGGTCCCCCAGTTGTAGAGCTGCTTCTGCAGCTTGGCGTAGATGAAGGTCTCGGTCGACAGCACTCCGTCGATCGGGCGGATACGGTCGTTGATCAGGGCGAGGAGGTCTTCGTCGTCTTCGCAGACGACCTCGGCGAGGATGTCGAAGGACCCGACCGTGATCACGACGTAGTCGATCGCGGGGATCTCGGCGATGGCCTCGGCGACCACCCGGGTGTCACCCGAGACGCGGATGCCGATCATGGCCTGCCGCGGGAAGCCCAGCTGCATCGGGTCGGTGACCGCGACGATCTGCATCACGCCTGACTCGGTGAGGCGCTGCACCCGCTGCCGGACGGCGGCCTCGCTCAGGCCCACCTCGCGTCCGATGTCGGAGTACGACCGTCGGCCGTCCTCCTGGAGCAACTCGATGATCGTCTTCGCGACGTCATCCAGGGGCGGGTGCTTCTTCGAGGACGGCATGATGCGATCTTCGCATCGCAGAGAGGACTCTTCAACCGATTTCGCACGATTCACACATCATCGAAGGTGAAATCGCAGAATATCGGCTAGTCGTCGAATCGTGGTCAGGCGTCGAGCGGTCCCAGCCAGGCGCTCGCCGCGGTCGCATGCGCCGATTCCGGGTCCGACGGGTGGAACGCCCCCGCGAGCACATCGCGATACAGCCTCGAGAGTTCGTTCGACGAGAAGTAGGAGCCGCCGCCGGCGACGAGCATCGCCTGGTCGACGACGTGCTTCGACATCGTGATCGCCCGGTGCTTGACGCCCGAGAGCAGCGTGAACCAGCGGGCGCCGTTGTCGACCCGCTCGTCGACGTCGCGGGCGAGCGCGGCGATCTGCGGGGGGAGAGCGTCGTACGCGAGGCCCATGTCGGCGATGCGCCAGCGGATGTCGGGGTCCTGGCTGTACGCGGCACCGGTCTTCTTCGAGCGGCGCTTCTGTGCGGTCTCGACCGCGAGATCGAGGGCGCGCCGAGCGATGCCGGTGTAGACCGAGGCGAGCAGGATCTCGAACACCGAGAAGATGCCGAAGACGATGGGGTCGGGGTTCGGGCCCGGGTCGATGCGGCGCACGACGTGCGCGGCGTCAGCGGTGGCTCCGTTCAGGCGCGTCGTCCGGCTCTGGGTGCCGCGCATGCCGAGGGTGTCCCAGTCGTCGCCGGTGACGACGGCATCCGTGCGCTCGACGAAGGCGAACACGAGCTTCGGCGCGTCGGGGCTCGTCATGTCGAGGCCGTGCAGCCCGAGCTTCGTCCAGACGGGGGCGAGCGAGGTGAAGATCTTGGTGCCGGTGAACGCGTACCCGCCGTCGGCTGTGGGCACGGCATCCGTGTCGCTGCCGAACAGCACGAGGTCGTTGCCGCCCTCGCTGATGCCGAACGCGAAGACCTCGCCGGCGACGGCACCGTCCTGCACGAACTCGAGGCCGGGCACGCCGCGATCGGAGAAGACCTTGGCGACGCCGGTCCAGACGAGGTGCATGTTGATGGCGAGGGCCGTCGCGGGGGCGGCGGTCGCCAGGCGCTGCTGCAGGATCGCCGCCTCGGCGAGGCCGAGCCCCGCGCCGCCGCGCTCGGTCGGCACGAGGATCGAGAGGTAGCCCGCGGCACGGAGCTCGTCGAGGTCCTGCTCGGGGAAGGTGTTGTCGCGGTCGTGGATCGGCGCCCGGTCGCGGATGCGATCCAGCAGGTCGTCGGGCAGGAAGGCGGTCGGGTCGAACGTGCTCATGCGAGTGCCTCTTCCAGCTGTCGGATGGTCTCCTCGGGCTTGTCGCGGTGCAGCGAGTGCCCTGATCCCGCGACCACCGACATCGTGATGAGCGGATTCGATGCGAGCACGCCGGCCGCGACATCGCCGGTGAAGATGCTGTAGACCGCGGGATCCGAGGCGATCACACCCGTGGGGACGGTCAGCCGGGCGGCATCCGCCGTGACGTCCCACGGCGTGTTCTGCCGACTCGTCTGCTCGACCGCCCAGGCGCTCGTGCGGTGCACGGCGTCGACCTTGAGCTCCCAATCCTGCGGATGCCAGTGCGGGTGCTCCTGCTGCACCAGCTCGATCCTGTTGTCGGCGAACGCGCGCTCCTGGCTCTTGCGCACGATCGCGGCGTCGCGGCCGTCGATGAGGATGGCCGGGTCGAGGAGGACGAGACGGCGCGTCCACTCGGGAGCGGCTGCGGCCGCCACCGTGCTGGCGGCGCCGCCGAGCGAGTGTCCGACGACGGCATCCCACGGCCCGCCGCCGTCGGGCAGCGTCGCGACGAGGTCGGCACCGTACGCGGCGACCGAGTAGTCGAGGGCGCGCGGTGCGTCGCCGTGGCCGCGCAGGTCGATCGCGGTCGCGTGCCAGCCGGCATCCGCCAGAGCGGCGCCGAGGCGCCACATCAGCGCACCGGACGAACCGAGTCCGTGCACGAGGAGGGCGCGGCGTTCCGACGACGGGTCGCCCCACGACAGGCGGGGGAGCGTGAGCGGTGCAGGCATGATCTCAGCCTACGACCGGGATGCGCGGGGCAGCCCGACAGCGGACATGCGGGGGTCAGATCAGGGGAGGCAGATCGCCGTGCGTCGTGAGCACGCGGGCCGCGGCGGCGTGACCCGCGGCGAGCCGGTCGGCGAGGTCGAGGTCGTCGAGGGTCGCGGCGAGGAAGCCGGCGGCGAATGCATCGCCTGCGCCGACCGGCTCGACCACGTCGACGCGCGGAGCGGGCACGAACACCGGGTCGGCGTCTCCGGAGAACGCCGTGGCGCCGACGTCGCCGTCCTTCACGATGAGGAGCGCGCAGTTCGGGAGATGCGCGCGGATCTCGGCCGCCGTCGCGGTGCCCCAGATGCGTTCGGCCTCGTCGCGCCCGACGAACGCGATGTCGGCGGCGTCCGCGAGCCTGGCCAGCGTCTCGGCGGCGTCCTGCATGGTCCACAGCGCGCGTCGGTCATTGACGTCGAAGGAGACGAGTGCGCCCGCTGCGCGCGCGTCGACGGAGAGCTGATCGACCATCGCGCGGCACGACGGAGAGAGGGCAGGGGTGATGCCGGTCGTGTGGACGATCCGGACGCCCGCGAGCCGGTCGGGGCCGAGGAACCCCGGGCCCATCAGCGACGCCGCCGACCCCCGACGGTAGTAGTAGACGGACGAGGACTCGACGCCGGGGTCCTTGAACATGACGCCGGTGGGAGCATCCGCATCCGTCGTGACCCAGAGATCGACGCCGCGGCGCGCGAGCTCCGTGGAGATGCGGACGCCGATCGGGTCGTCTCCGAGACGGGATGCCCACGCTGCGGTGTGCCCCGCTGCGACGAGCCCGACCGCGACATTGCCCTCGGCGCCGGCGAGTCCGAGCGCGGCCGTCTCCGTCTCGGCGAGCGGTGCGCCGAGGGCGGTGATGAGGACCATGGATTCGCCGACGCAGACGACCTCGGGCGCGACGGATGCGGAAAAGGGGGCAGTGCTCATGAAGGGGTGACCGCCAGGGGCTCGGTGTCGGGGTGGGGGCTCGCGTCGCGATGACGCAGGTCGGGGAAGGAGCGCACGAAGATGATCGAGACCACGAGTCCGGCGGCCGCGAACAGGGTGGCGGCGAGGTAGGCGCCGCGGGGATCGGTCGCGTCGACGAGGAAGCCCGCGACCGCGGAGCCGGCGGCCGCGCCGATGAGCTGACCGGTGCCCGCCCAGCCGAACGCCTCGGCGGTCTCGCTGAACTTGACGCTCGCCGTCGTGATGGCGAACAGCACCGCGAGCGCCGGGGCGATCCCGATGCCGGCGACGATGAGGGTGCCGCCGAGCCAGAAGACGTTGAGGGAGAACATCGTGAGGGCGAGGCCGACGGTCACGATGGCGAGGCGGCGGGCCATCGCCCACGGGCCGATCGGGATGTGCCCGAACGAGAGTCCGCCGGCCAGGCTGCCGACGGCGAACACCGCGAGCACGACGCCCGCTGCGAGACTCCCGTGCTCGAACGTCGCGACGACGCCGACCTCGACCGCCGAGCAGGCGCCGATGAGCAGGAACCCGATGACGGTCGCGAGGAGTACCGGAGGCTTGAGTACGACCTTGCCGAGTGCGCTGCGGCTGCGCGGGATGCGCACCCGACCGACCTCGGGGGAGAGGATGAACCACGCGCCGCCGCCGATCAGGACGACCGCCACGAGAAGCAGCCCCTCGGCCGTGCCGACCTGCGTGGACACGAGGGTGATCACGACCGGCGCCAGCACCCAAATGATCTCCTGCAGCGAGGCGTCGAGCGAGAACAGCGGCGTGAGCTGGCGGGAGTTCACGAGCTTCGGATAGATGGTGCGCACCGCAGCCTGCACCGGCGGCGTCGACAGGCCGGCGATCATGCCGAGGATCATGTAGCCGGGCACGTTCAGCGGCAGGAGAGCGAGGCCGAGGACGGCGATGACGCAGATGCTGAGGGTGAGGGTGAGCACGCGGCGCATGCCCCACGCGCCCATCCAGCGGCTCGTGATCGGACCCGCGACGGCCTGGCCCACACTGGTCGCAGCGAGCACGAGACCAGCCGATCCGTAGGAGCCGGTCTGCTGCTCGACGTGCAGGAGGATCGCCAGCGAGGTCATGCCGTTGGGGAACCGAGCGGTCAGCTGTGCCGCGATCATGCGCGCCACCCCGGGCGTGCGAAGAAGGTCCGTGTATCCCGCCACAGGTCAACGCTACCGGGCGTCGGGGACACCCGTCGAAGCGCCCTCCGGACGACACGCCGCGACACGCCGAAGACGACTTTCCACAGGAAATCGAATGTCCGAGGCCGTGCGTATCGTGCCCCCTGTGGATGGATTCCCGGCGGGGGTTCGAGAGGCGCGATTTCTCGCGGTTCGCGACCCCTCTCCGACCGCTCCTGCCTGTGGAAGAAACGGTGGAGAACCTGTGTTGTACCAGTGGAGAGCGGTGGAAAACTACACGGATGTAACTACTACCCCTAGTGGTCACCCTGAATGTCCGTACCTATATGTAGTATTGAGATCCCGGCGAGGGTCTGCCGGAAAACAGCCTGATTCAGAAGCAGGCCAGAGATGTGAGGGGAAGCGAAAAGATGTCGATCACGGTCTACACCAAGCCGTCCTGCGTTCAGTGCAACGCCACCTACCGCGCGCTCGACGCCAAGGGCATCGAGTACGAGATCCTCGACCTGTCGGAGGACCCGACGGCCCTGGAGCAGGTCAAGGCGCTCGGTTACATGCAGGCGCCCGTCGTCGTCACCGACGAGGGCCACTGGTCGGGCTTCCGTCCCGACAAGATCGACGAGCTCGCCTCGCGCCTGGCGTGATGAACCATGAGCGCCGTCGCGACCGCCGCGCCGTTCCTGGTCTACTTCTCGAGCGCCTCGGGTAACACCGCGCGCTTCGTCGAGAAGCTCGGGCTTCGGGCCCGTCGCATCCCGCTCCTCCGGCAGGAGGAAGAACTCGTCGTCGACGAGCCCTTCGTGCTGATCACCCCCACCTATGGCGGGGGTGAGGGGCGGGGCGTCGAAAAAGGTGCCGTGCCCAAGCAGGTGGTCCGGTTCCTCAACGACGAGCGAAACCGGCGCCACATCCGCGGCGTGATCTCCGCGGGCAACACCAACTTCGGCGAGTCCTTCTGCCTCGCCGGTGACATCATCAGCCGCAAGTGCCACGTGCCTCACTTGTATCGGCTCGAGATCTTCGGCACACAGGACGATGTTGATCGCGTGAGCGACGGATTGGAAAGACAGTGGGAACTGCAGTCGAAGAGCATGACGCCGTGACCGAGACGGTCGCGTTCAAGATGAACCCGAGCTACGAGGGTCTCGACTATCACGCCCTCAACGCGATGCTCAACCTGTACGACGCGAACGGGAAGATCCAGTTCGACGCCGACAAGCGTGCGGCGCGCGAGTACTTCCTGCAGCACGTCAACCAGAACACCGTGTTCTTCCACTCGCTCAAGGAGCGTCTCGACTACCTCGTCGAGAAGGAGTACTACGAGCCGGCCGTGATCGAGCAGTACTCGCTCGATTTCATCCAGAAGCTCAACGATCTCGCGTACGGCAAGAAGTTCCGCTTCGAGACCTTCCTCGGCGCCTTCAAGTACTACACGAGCTACACGCTCAAGACCTTCGACGGCAAGCGCTACCTCGAGCGCTTCGAGGACCGCGTCGTGATGACCGCCCTCGGCCTCGCCGACGGTGACGAGAAGCTCGCGATCGCCCTGGTCGAGGAGATCATCTCCGGTCGGTTCCAGCCCGCGACCCCCACCTTCCTCAACGCCGGCAAGGCACAGCGCGGCGAGCTCGTCAGCTGCTTCCTGCTGCGCATCGAAGACAACATGGAGTCGATCGCCCGCGGCATCAACTCCGCCCTGCAGCTCTCCAAGCGCGGCGGCGGCGTGGCGCTGCTGCTCTCGAACATCCGCGAGTCCGGCGCGCCGATCAAGCAGATCGAGAACCAGTCCTCGGGAATCATCCCCGTGATGAAGCTCCTCGAAGACAGCTTCAGCTACGCCAACCAGCTCGGCGCCCGTCAGGGTGCGGGTGCGGTGTACCTCAACGCCCACCACCCCGACATCATGCGCTTCCTCGACACCAAGCGTGAGAACGCCGACGAGAAGATCCGCATCAAGACGCTCTCGCTCGGCGTCGTCGTGCCCGACATCACGTTCGAGCTCGCCAAGAACGGCGAGGACATGTACCTCTTCTCGCCCTACGACGTCGAGAAGGTCTACGGCGTGCCGTTCGGCGACATCTCGGTCACCGAGAAGTACCGCGAGATGGTCGACGACGCCCGCATCAAGAAGACGAAGATCAACGCGCGGGAGTTCTTCCAGACCATCGCCGAGATCCAGTTCGAGTCCGGCTACCCGTACATCATGTTCGAGGACACGGTGAACAAGGCGAACCCGATCAAGGGTCGCATCAACATGTCGAACCTCTGCAGCGAGATCCTGCAGGTGAACACGCCGACCACGTACAACGACGACCTGTCGTACGACCAGATCGGCAAGGACATCTCCTGCAACCTCGGCTCGATGAACATCGCGCTGTCGATGGATGCCGACGACCTCGGTCAGACGGTCGAGACGGCGATCCGCGCGCTGAGCGCGGTGAGCGACCAGAGCCACATCCGCTCGGTGCGCTCCATCGAAGACGGCAACGACCGCTCGCACGCCATCGGCCTCGGCCAGATGAACCTGCACGGCTACCTCGCTCGCGAGCACGTCTACTACGGCTCCGAAGAGGGCATCGACTTCACGAACATCTACTTCTACACGGTGCTGTTCCACGCGCTGCGCGCCTCGAACAACCTCGCGATCGAGCGCAAGCAGGCCTTCGACGGCTTCGAGGACTCGACGTACGCCTCGGGCACGTTCTTCGACAAGTACATCGAGCGCGCCTGGGAGCCCGAGACCGAGAAGGTCAAGGAGCTGTTCGCTGGCAAGCACATCCCGACGCAGGAGGACTGGGTGGCGTTGAAGGCGTCGATCCAGGAGCACGGCATCTACAACCAGAACCTGCAGGCGGTTCCGCCGACCGGCTCGATCTCGTACATCAACAACTCGACGTCGTCGATCCACCCGATCGCGTCGAAGATCGAGATCCGCAAGGAAGGCAAGCTCGGCCGTGTCTACTACCCGGCCGCGTTCATGACGAACGACAACCTGGAGTACTACCAGGACGCGTACGAGATCGGCTACGAGAAGGTCATCGACACGTACGCCGCCGCCACCCAGCACGTCGACCAGGGCCTGTCGCTGACGCTGTTCTTCAAGGACACCGCCACGACGCGTGACATCAACAAGGCTCAGATCTACGCATGGCGCAAGGGCATCAAGACGATCTACTACATCCGTCTGCGTCAGATGGCGCTCGAGGGCACCGACATGACCGAGTGCGTCTCCTGCATGCTCTGAGCCGGTCACTGAACACGAGAAACGACGAATCATGACTCCCCACCCCCCGCTCAAGCTGGTCGACAGCGTGCAGGCGATCAACTGGAACCGCATCCAGGACGACAAGGACCTCGAGGTCTGGAACCGTCTGGTGAACAACTTCTGGCTGCCCGAGAAGGTGCCGCTGTCGAACGACGTCCAGTCGTGGAACACGCTGACGCCCGAAGAGCAGCTGCTCACGATGCGCGTGTTCACCGGCCTGACGCTGCTCGACACGATCCAGGGCACCGTCGGCGCCGTGTCGCTCATCCCCGATGCGATCACCCCGCACGAGGAGGCCGTCTACACGAACATCGCGTTCATGGAGTCGGTGCACGCGAAGAGCTACTCCTCGATCTTCTCGACGCTCGCGTCGACGAAGGAGATCGACGAGGCGTTCCGCTGGTCCACCGAGAACCCGAACCTTCAGAAGAAGGCTCAGATCATCATGGACTACTACCAGGGCGACGACCCGCTCAAGCGCAAGGTCGCCTCGACGCTGCTCGAGTCGTTCCTGTTCTACTCGGGCTTCTACCTGCCGATCTATTGGTCGTCGAAGGCGAAGCTGACGAACACGGCCGACCTCATCCGCCTCATCATCCGCGATGAGGCCGTGCACGGGTACTACATCGGCTACAAGTTCCAGAAGGGTCTCGAGAACGAGACCGAGGAGCGTCGTCAGGAGCTGAAGGACTACACCTTCAACCTGCTGTTCGAGCTCTACGACAACGAGGTGCAGTACACGCAGGACCTCTACGACGGCGTCGGCCTGACCGAAGACGTCAAGAAGTTCCTGCACTACAACGCCAACAAGGCGCTGATGAACCTCGGCTACGAAGCGATGTTCCCCTCGACCGTCACGAACGTGAACCCGGCGATCCTGTCGGCGCTCTCGCCGAACGCCGACGAGAACCACGACTTCTTCAGCGGTTCGGGATCGTCGTACGTCATCGGCAAGGCCGAGGCCACCGAAGACGACGACTGGGACTTCTGAGTCAACGCTGAACATCAAGGAGGGGGCGGATGCTGCGGCATCCGCCCCCTCCTTCGGGTTTTGGGGCGCTCATGGTCGCTCGTGAAGTCACTGTCAGGCCGCGGTGGTCGATGGTCGCGGCAGCATCGACGCCGGTGTTCCTCGCGCACGCGACCGGGATCTCGGCTCCCGACCTGGTCGGCGACGCAGACGACATCTCGTCGGCCTCGACAGCGATTCCCCTTCCCACCCCGAACCATGTCGGATGTTCGGGGCAAGCTGTGTCATCACAGCTCGACGGAGGAGATGACATGGAACTCTTGGCAACCCTGGGAGCGGCGGGGATCACCGGCGTGCTCGCCTTCGCAGGCGTGGCGCTGCAGCACGCAGCGCCCCGTGAACTTCGGCGGGCTCGGCAACTGTCGGCCGAGCTGGAGACGATGGAACCGGATTCGCCGGCGGCACGCCTGGCGGCGGCTGCGCGCGATGACCTGGTCACAGCGTCGGTGATCAGGACGATCGTCACGCCCTGGTCCTGGGCGCGGGGAATCACCTTCGGACTGCTGGGGGCGGCGCTGACCCTCGCCGTCGTCGCGCTGGTCCCGACTGTCCACGGGCTTCTGGCGACGGCACAAGGGGTTCGAGACGATACGGCAACGCTGCTGGCGCTGATGCTCGGGGGCAGCTCGGCAGCGCTCCTGCTCGTCGCACTGTTCCCGGCAGTGCACTCCGACAGGCAGCTCAGGCGGCTGAGAACACGGTTCCGCGCGGCGTGGGGACTCGGGGACGAGTTGCAGATGAGGCGCGTCACAGACGTGGTGCCGACTCCGGACGAGCGGAGTCGAGATCGTGCGCTCCCTCACGCGGACGAACTCGCCCGGGACGTCGACTCGGAAGAACGGATGCACGGCGTGCGCGATCACCGATCCAGAGTCGGGAGGGGATGAGTCGCGGGCGCCTCAGCCGCGCTCGTCGGCCAGACGGGCCCGTCGCTCTTCCTCGCGCTTCGAATAGGTGGCGGCGCGGATGGCGTCGTCGGACTCCAGACCTGTGCCCAGGGCGCCGCCGAGCGTCGCCGCCGACGCGACGAACCACGTGAGCACGAACAGGTCGCCGGGTCCGACGGTTCGACCGAGCGAGTCGCTCATCACTGTCATGTCGAGCACGAAGAGCGCCCAGGCGAGGTTCACGATGTACAGCGCCAGATAGCAGATGACGATGCCGATCGTCAGAGTCAGCAGCGTCGAGGTGTTGTAGAGGCGAGATCTCTCACGCGCTTGATACGAGTCGTCGTCAGGGTGGTCCCAGAGCCTGCCGTCGATGATGATCCAGGCGATGATGATCGAGATGGAGGCCACCGTCGCCGCCACCAGACGCCAGCCCGACAGCGAGCTGGCGAGCGACCACACCGTAGGCTCGATCGTCGCCACCGCACCGGTCGCCAGTGCCGCGACCAGTGCGGACTTGAGCCCTGCCGCGAGCATCCACGGACGGTTGGCCAGCACCATGCCCCGCAGCACGCGTCCCCGGGCACTGATCCCGGGGAGTGGAAGGCGCTGCTCCACAGGTGAAGCGGGTTCGGCCATTCCGTCGACGAGACCTCGTACCGCGTGACGGGCGCGGCTCTGCACGCGGAAGCCGCCCAGGGCGGGGAGCGACAGCACCGCGGCCCGGCGTCGGGAATCGATCGCCGCCAGCAGATAGGGGCCATCGTCATCGCGAAGCGGAAGCTCAGTGACGCCGATGACGAGATCCCATCGCTTCTGCGTCGCGTGCACGCGAAGTCGGTCCAGGGCGACGTCGACGTGTTCAGAGCCGAGGGTGAACGGCTCGCTGACGAGTTCCACGATCCAGCTCCCGGCACCGTCGGCGAGCGGCGGCGTGAGGTCTGTGATCCGACGCGCGACGGCCGTGGGGGAGGCCGGATCTGCCACGAGCCCCACTCGGATCGGCTCCATCTCCGCAACCTACACCCGCCTCGCGTCGCCCGCATCGGCATCGGCGGCTCCCGAGCCACGGACGGACCGCCGCGGGAGAGGCGGGCGGTCCGTCGTCGCCCCTTCCGCAACACGAGAAGGGGCCGGATGCCATGGCATCCGCCCCCGTTGCGCGTCCCGCTTACTTCCGGTTCGCGGCGTAGTACGCCAGCAGCGCCTTGGTCGAGGCGTCCTGCGCCGCGACGGCGGACTCGTCGCCGCCGATGGCGGGCGCGATCTGCATCGCGAGCTGCTTGCCGAGCTCGACGCCCCACTGGTCGAACGAGTTGATGCCCCAGATCGTGCCCTGCGTGAACGTGATGTGCTCGTACAGCGCGATCAGCTGGCCGAGCACCTGAGGGGTGAGTGCGGGCGCGAAGATCGACGTGGTCGGCCGGTTCCCGGCGAACGTCCGCGCGGCGACGAGGGCGCCGGTCGTGCCCTCGGCCTCGACCTCCTCCGCGGTCTTGCCGAACGCGAGGGCCTTGGTCTGGGCGAGGAAGTTCGCGAGGAACAGCTCGTGGACATCCTGTCCGCCGTCGGTCAGCGGGTACGCCGGGTTGACGAAGGCGATGAAGTCGGCGGGGATGAGCCGGGTGCCCTGGTGGATCAGCTGATAGAACGCGTGCTGTCCGTTGGTGCCGGGCTCGCCCCAGAAGACCTCGCCGGTGTCGGTGGTGACGGGAGAGCCGTCCCAGCGCACCGACTTGCCGTTGGACTCCATCGTCAGCTGCTGCAGGTACGCGGGGAACCGGCTCAGCTGCTGCGCATAGGGCAGCACCGCGTGCGACTGCGCCCCGAAGAAGTTCACGTACCAGACGTTCAGCAGCCCCATCAGCACGGGGACGTTGCGGTCGAGCGGTGTCGTGCGCACGTGCTCGTCGACGGCGTGGAAGCCTGCGAGCAGGTCGCGGAAGGTGTCGGGGCCGAGGGCGATGGCGAGCGACAGGCCGATCGCGGAGTCGACCGAGTAGCGGCCGCCGACCCAGTCCCAGAACCCGAAGGCGTTGGCGGGGTCGATGCCGAACGCGGCGACCTTGTCGAGCGCGGTGGAGACCGCGACGAAATGATGGGCGACCGCGTCGGTGCGCGCGTCGTCGTCGTCGGTGATGGCGCCGGATGCCGTGAGGCCGGCCCACAGCCAGTCGCGCGCGAGGCGGGCGTTGGTGAGCGTCTCGAGAGTGGTGAACGTCTTCGAGGCGACGATGAAGAGCGTCGTCTCCGGGTCGAGGTCGCCGGTCTTCTGGGCGAGGTCGGTGGGATCGATGTTCGAGACGAAGCGCGCCTCGATGCCCGCATCCGCATACGGCTTGAGAGCCTCGTAGACCATGACCGGGCCGAGGTCGGAGCCGCCGATGCCGATGTTGACGACGTGGGTGACCTTCTTGCCCGTCACTCCCCGCCACTCGCCCGTGCGCACGCGCGAGGCGAAGGCGCTCAGTGCGTCGAGGACGGCCTGCACGTCGGCATCCACGTCCTGCCCGTCGACGACGAGAGCGGGCGACGCCCCGGCCGGGCGGCGCAGCGCGGTGTGCAGCACGGCCCGGTGTTCGGAGGTGTTGAGGTGCGCACCCGTGAGCATCGCGGCGTAGCGGTCTGCGACACCCGTCTGCTCGGCCAGACGAAGCAGGGCGGCGAGCACCTCCTCGGTGAGGAGATTCTTCGAGAGGTCGACATGCAGGTCGGCCAGGGCGAACGAGAGCGACTGCGCGCGGTCGGCGTCGGCGGCGAACCAGCCGCGCAGATCGGGGGTGAACGCACCGTGCAGGGCGGTGAGCTCGGACCAGGCGGAAGTGGCTGTCGGATCAACGGGAGCGGTCATGCTCCCACGCTACTGCGACCCGTGATGCTCCGCGCGCCGGTTACCGCACGGGCTCCGGCGTGAGGTAGAGCCCACCCGGCTGGGAGGCGGTCACCGCGAGATCGCGGAGCCAGTCGCGGTTGATGTCGCGCGACCGAGTGCCGGTGTAGGAGAAGGCGAGGGCGCTCGCGGGGTGCACCCACACGGTCGTACGACCGCCGCCGAGGCTGAGATCGTCGCGCCAGGTGAACGCGAACGGCTCCCCCCGACGCAGCTTCGCCGTCATGACGAGCTGGAGGTGATCGAGCGCCCTGTCCTCGATATGGACGCGCGGCCCTCGGTTGTATGTGAATCGTCCCATCGGCCGCGTCTCCTCGGTGCCTGAGGCCTCAGCCTCCCACGAGGGCACCGCGCCGCGAAGGGCCTGTACACGGCGCACAGGACGGAGGATCATGCCCCTGCATTCCGGATCGGTGGCGCCGGTGCGACCCGCCCTAGGATGGCGGAGATGACCGAGCTGAGCCTTCATGAGACCCGTGCGCGGTCGAGCATCTCTCGTCTCCTGATCGTCACCCCGCTGCTGGTGGGCGTGATTTTGCTCGCCGCTGCCGTCGGCTGGACGCTCGTGAGTGGCGACCTCGGGTTCTTCGGCTTCCTGCTGATGCTGATCGGCGGCTGGGCTGTCGCCTTCGCGTTCGTGAACGCGACCCTCGAGATGCGGCCTCCCGCGCTCGGCGCCATCGTGCACGTGGGTGTCGCTGCCGCCCTGACCGCGCTGATGTACTGGGCGATCGAGCACGGCGGAGAGCCTCTCGCGGCGCTGCCCGAGGCGGCCAGGGCAACCGTCGTGGTGCTGCAGATCGCCGCCGCTCCCGCACTCGGCTGGATCTGGCTCGGTCTCATCTCTCGGATCACC
Source organism: Microbacterium sp. C5A9 (assembly GCF_022627955.1). Classification (GTDB taxonomy): domain Bacteria; phylum Actinomycetota; class Actinomycetes; order Actinomycetales; family Microbacteriaceae; genus Microbacterium. The sequence continues at coordinate 199,143 of NZ_JABXGD010000006.1, read as the reverse complement.
GACCTCTTCTCGCGGCACGACTCCTCGCGCCGTCCGGCACCGGTGGCGCCGACGTGGGAGCGCGACGCGAGCGGCGACGGCTCGGTCGTGGAGTTCGCAGCGGTCGCTGTGCGGATGCGCGAGATCACGGCGTGGATCGTCGCGATGGTGCTGGTCGGCGGTCTCGGCGGCGTCGCGGTCCTCATCGCCCTGGACGACGTCTTCGTGCAGGCGGGGCCCAAGATCGCGGTCATCGTCGTCGGCCTGGTGATCGCGCTGCCGGCGTATCTGCTGTTCCTCGCCGTCGTGCGTCGGCGCACCGTCGCGTGCCGGGTCGCGTTCGGCAACGACGAACTGCGCATCCGCGTCGCATCCGCCGTGCATGTCATTCCGTTCCGGCAGATCGAGCGCCTCGTCTGGCGCACCGCGAGCGACTACGCGCGCGTCGAAGTCCGTGGAGCGCAGGCCGATCTCTCTCTCGTCGTGGGGCTCGCGAAAGCGCGTGCGGGGCGCACGTCCGAGCTTCCCGCCCTGCCGCGTCGGGTCTTCCGCAGGTTCGAGCTGGCGGGTCTGGATGTCGAGCGGGGGCGCCGCGACGATATCGTGACATTCTGCCGACGCCGGTGATCGGCAGTCCTGTGCGTATCGGGGCTCGCGTCGGGGTACGGTTCACTCATGGGAAGACTGCGATACGACGGCACATCGGAGCCGATCCTCATCGAAGACGAGACGCTTGCACACCTCAAGGTGATCATCGGCACGAAGCTGCGCCGGCAGGAGAGCTTCATGATGACGTGGCACCCGACCGAGGGCGGCGACCCCGGCCGGGTGACGGTGTGGATCCATCCCGCGATCCCGCTGCAGTTCCTGTTCAGCACCGCCGAGTCGCAGAACATCGAGAAGTCGCGTATCGAAGACATGATGCACGCCCTCAACGCGACCGGCGAACTCGTGATCGACGAATTCGTGCAGCCGAAGGTGCTCAGCGCCGGAGCGCCCGCCGCCTGAGCGCCCGGGCTACTCCGCGGGGTAGCCGCCGTCCGTGAGGTCGCGGGCGAGGTGTGCGGCGTTCCTCGCTGCCGTCGCGGTGGCCTGAGCGACCTTCTCGGGGGTCTTGGGAAGGTCCTTGTAGTCGACCGTCTGCATCGCCTCGCCGTTCCAGTACACCGATCCCTGGGCGGGAATCGTGTAGCCCACGTCGTTCAGCGACTGGAAGAGGATCGCCGCGATGTGGTGGGCGCCGTCCTCGTTGCCGACCACGGCGGCGATGGCGACCTTGTCGAACAGGATCGGCCGCCCCTGGTCATCGGTCTCCGCGAGTTCGGCGTCGAGGCGCTCGAGAACACGCTGGGCGACGCTCGAATGCTGGCCCATCCAGGTGGGGGTCACGAACACGAGGATGTCGGCCGCGAGCACCCGCTCGCGCAGCGTCGGCCACTCGTCGTCGCCGCCCATGTCCGCCTCGACCCCGGGGCTGATCACGTGATCGACCACGCGGACCAGGCTCCCCGTGACGTCGTGCTCGGCGAGGGCATCGAGGATCTGGGATCCGAGGAGGTCGGAGCTCGACTCGGCGGGGGAGGGCTTGAGGCTGCAGGTGAGGGCGAGAGCGGTGAGCGTCTTTGTCATGGGAGCGACGAAACCATGCCGTGCGCCGCATGTGCAGGGGCTTTCGTGCGGGGGATCTCTGCGCTAAAGGTATCCTTGATGCTGGCCGGTTGTTCAGACAGGAGACCCCGTGATCCTCAGCTTCATCTTCTTCATGATCCTCTTCCTCGGAGGCATCTGGCTCATGGGGCTCGCGCAGTCGCTCGAGGACTTCCAGGCGATCGTCTTCATCGCCGGGATCCTCATCGTCAGCCTGTCGCTGGCGTTCGTCATGCGTCAGCGCGGTTCGGCGACCCGCCGCAAGGACAACTGGTCGGGCAACGCCACCGAGTGAGGCTCAGCCTCGCTTGGCGAGCCTCGCTTCGAGGTTCGCCTTCACCGCGGGCCACTCGGGCTCGATGATCGAGAACTCGACGCTGTCGCGCAGTGCGCCGTTGCGGTAGCGGCTGATCGCCCGCATCACGCCGTCCTGCTTCGCGCCCAGGCGTTCGATCGCCGCCCGCGACTGGAAGTTCACCCACTGCGTCGTGAGGCCGACGCGGAACACGCCGAGCTCGTCGAACGCGTGGCGAAGCAGGAGCAGCTTGGACTCGGCGTTGGTCCCCGTGCCATGCGCCGAGGGCCTGTTCCAGGTGTACCCGATGTGCAGTCGTGGAACCTCCTCCACGATGTCGTAGAACGAGGTGAGGCCGAGCACCCGCCCGGATGCGTCGAAGGTCGTGAACGGGATCATCCCGCCCGTCTCGACGAGCCCGAGGCGCCGCTCGATCTCGGCCGCCAGCCCGTCGGGAGACGGCACCGAGGTGTACCACGCGTTCTTCCACAGGTCGCCCTCCAGAAGCGCCTCGAGCAGCCCGTCGTGGTGGGACGGCTCGAGCGGACGCAGCTCGACGAGGCGTCCTGTCAGGGTGATCGGTGCAGGGACGGTGCGGAAGCTCATGCACTCATTCAACCAGCGCGACGGCACCGCGCTGGAGCAGGCGCTGGTAGGCGAGCACGATCTCGATCGTGACCCCGAGCTCGAACGCGAGGCTGGCCGGATGCGCACCCCGCAGCTCCTCGGCGTCGGCGTACGACCGAGGCGTGATGAGCAGGCGCGCCGCCCACTCGTCGGCCCGGTGCTCCTGACGATCGCGCAGGGCATCGTCCGACGTGGGCACATGCCCGAGCACGGCGTGCGCCAGCTCGTGTGCGAGGACGCTGCATGTCGCACGGCTGCTCATGCCGGGGTCGATGCGGATGGTCGCGGTGGCCGGTTCGAAACCTCCGCGCGAGGAGCCGCGGCGCTCGACGAGGCGCAGACCGTGCTGCTCGACCAGTCGGAGAAGTTGCTCCATGCGCGGCCTCCTCGATCGACGTCGTCGGTCGCGGACCTCAGTCGTAGAGGTCGTCGGTGTCGCGGCCGTGGGGGAGCTCGGATTCGAACGCCACCTCGGCGACATTGTCTCGTCGACCGGGGACATCGGCGCGGGGACGCAGAGCGGTGATGACGGCGTCGCCGCGACCGGACTCCGTGCGCATCCGCTCCTCGGCGCGCTCGAGGACGACATGGGGATCGAGGCCGACGACGGCGCTCACGAGATACAGCACCGGGACGGGGATGTCGCGCTTGCCCGTCGTGTAGTTGTCGAGTGCGCTTCGCGAGAGTCCGATGTCGCGCGCCATCCGCGCGATGCTGCTGCCGGCGGCGGCGATCTCGGCCTTGAGCTGCCGCCCGACGGCCCTGTTGTAGTTCTCGGCAGGTGTCGTCACGTGAGTCACGATAGCACCGGGGCGAAGCCAGGATGCCGCCATGCTGGTGCGTGCGGTCTTGATGCGTCCCGCGCGCGGCGATAGTGTCGTCAGGTGACGACAGGCATGCGACGTATGATCGCGCAAGCGGTGAAGCGAGAGCTCGCCCACGCCGGCGCGACCGCGGCGTCGGTGTCCGAGAGGTCGGGCATCGCGGTCGAGAAGCTCACCGCACAGCTCTCTTGTCGACGGGACTTCACCATCACCGACCTCGCTGCCATCGCGCAGGTGCTCGGCATTCCGGTCTCGCGTCTCGTACCGCCGCCCTCCGATCGGTGAGCCCGGGGCCCGGTGACGATCAGGGAGGATGACGCTCGCGTGCTCTGGGGACGGCCGCGAGCCGGGGGATGCGGTCGGAGGCGCGTGGGGTCGCGCTCCGGCCGCATCCGTGCGCGAGGGACTAGCGTGGACGGCATGAAGAATGTGCCCTTCGGCTCCGCGTCCGCCCCCGCCGTCATCGCCGGAATGATGCGCATCGACGACAAGGACGATGCGCAGATCCGCGAGCTCTACGACGCCGCCCGGGCCAGCGGCATCGACTTCTTCGACCATGCCGACATCTACGGCGGCAGCATGCACTATTGCGAAGCCCGATTCGCCGACGCGCTGCAGCTCGGCTCGGCGGAGCGGGATGAGATCGTCCTCCAGACGAAGTGCGGCATCGACCCCGCGCAGCAGGCGTTCGACTTCTCCTACGAGCACATCGTTCGTCAGACGGAGGGATCGCTCCGTGCGCTCCGCACCGACCACCTCGACGTGCTGCTGCTGCACCGTCCCGACGCCCTGGTCGAACCCGAGGAGGTCGCCCGCGCTTTCGACGAGCTCGAGTCCGCCGGAAAGGTGCGCGCCTTCGGGGTCTCGAACCACACGCCGCGGCAGATCGACCTGCTTCGTACCGCGGTGACGCAGCCGCTGGTCGCGAACCAGCTGCAGCTCTCGATCACGCACGCGCCGATCATCGCCCAGCCGATCGCCGCCAACATGCTGGCCGAAGACCAGAGCATCGTGCGCGACGGGGGAGGCATCGTCGAGTACTGCCGCATCAACGGCATCACGATCCAGGCATGGTCGCCGTTCCAGGGAGGGTTCTTCACGGGCGTCTTCCTCGGCAACCCCGACTACGCCGAGCTCAACGCCGTGATCGATCGGCTCGCCGCATCGTACGGTGTCGAGCCGATCGCCATCGCCACGGCCTGGATCACGCGACACCCCGCGAAGATGCAGGTCGTGCTCGGAACGACCACACCCTCGCGGGTGCGCGATGCCGCCGCCGGAGCCGACATCGAGCTCACGCGTGCCGAATGGTACGAGCTGTTCCGCGCGGGCGGGCATCTGCTGCCGTAGCCGCCCGGGCGCAACCGCCGCGCGTCGTCTACCCTGAACTCATGCCGTTCCTGTTCTCGATCCTCGTCATCGTCCTGATGATCGGCGCGCTGGTCGACATCATCACGCGCGAGGACTCGCAGGTGCGGTTCCTTCCGAAGATGGCCTGGGTCGTCATCGTCATCCTGCTGCCGTTGATCGGCGGGCTGCTCTGGTTCGCGATCGGACGGGAGTACTCCGAGGCGGGCCTGCGCATCCCGCGGATGCGGACGGCCGGTCGCCCGAGTCGTCGGCCCTCTCCTCAGCCCGCCCCGCAGCCCTCGCCGCCCACAGACACGCGCACGACCGAGCAGCAGATCGCCGACCTCGATCGCGAGATCGAGGAGTGGCGTCTGCGTGCGGAGATCGAGAAGCGCAGGCGAGAGTCCGACGGCGACGGATCCCCGTCGCTCTGACAGACGTCTCTAGGCGACGACCGGCACCTCGAAGGACTCGCGCACTGCCGCGTCGAGCTCGGGGTAGGCGAACGCGAACCCTGCATCCGCGAGCTTCTCGGGCAGAACCCAGCGGCTCTTGAGGATCAGCTCAGTCTCGGTGCGGATGCCGATCGCGCCGAGCTCCAGCATCCATCGCGGCATCGGCGGTCCGACGCGCACGCCGGCCTCGCGGCGCACGGTGGCCATGAACTCGCGATTGTCGACAGGGTTCGGCGCAGCAGCGTTGACGGGACCGTCGAGTTCGGGATGCACCTCGAGGAAGTCGATGATGCGCGCCACGTCCTCGACGTGCACCCAGCTGAAGTGCTGACGCCCGCCGCGAGCACCGACGTCGTGCCCCGTCCCGGCCGCACGGCGAGCCCGGCTCACCGGCCACCGTCCATCGAGCTGCGTGCCGCCGAGTCCCAGACGGGCGAGGGTGCGCAGCGGTCCCAGCACACCGCCGTGGCCGAGCACGATCGCACTGCGCAGCGCGACGCGTCTCGTGCGCGGCAGGTCGTCGGCGAACAGAGCGCGCTCCCAGGCCGTGGCGACCTCGACCGAGAACCCGCGGCCGATCTCGCCGGTCGACTCCGTCATCGGACGATCCTCGGCGTGGCGGTAGATCGTCGCCGTCGAGGAGTTGACCCACAGGGCGGGCGGGGTCTCGGCCCTCGCGATCGCGGTGCTCAGGGATGCCGTGGTGTCGAGGCGGGAGCGGAAGATCGCCGCGCGGTTCTCAGGCGTGTAGCGGCAGTTGACGCTCTTGCCCGCGAGGCCGATGACGAGTGACGCTCCGTCGACGGCCCGGTCGATCGCCCCCTGATCGCCCCAGGCGATGTCGGCACCCGATCGGGAGATCGTGACGACGTCGCGGCCTGCCTCGCGGAACCTCGGGAGCAGGTACGTTCCCATGAATCCGGTCGACCCGCCGATGACGACCCGGCCGCCGGGCGTCGGTGCGCCCTCGCTCATGCCGTCTCGCTCTCGATCGAGTACTCGAAGAAGCCCGTGTACTCGTACACGCGACCGAGGAGAGGGGCGTCGATGGTCATGTTCACATGGTGGCGCTCGCGCTCGTCGTCCCACCGCTCGACCAGCCCGATCGTGGGCCGCAGGAACGCGGGGGCGGCGATGCGCAGTCGGCCGATCCGCAGCCCGACCTTGCGGATGCTCAGCACGACCGCGCCGTCGCGCACATCGATGTCGAACGTCGTCACCACGGTGCGGCGGGGGCCGATCTCGTTGCGGAGGATGCCGGCGGGGGTCAGTTCGACGACATCCGGCATGACCCAGGTGCGGCCCGGGAGGTCGAAGTGGCGGACGGCGAGCGCTCGGCCGTCGACCGTGCGGTTCTCGATGCGGAAGGGGACGTCGGTCTCCCATCCTGCGAAGGCCACGCCCAGTGCCTCGGCGATGCGGAACGCCGGCCACAGCCAGCGATGCCGAGACCCGGCGGTCGTGAACGTGCCCCGTCCGACGCCGACGTGCCCGTCGGGGATCGTGCGAAAGTACCATCCCGTCTTCGGGTGCAGCTCGTCGATGCGCTCGCCGAGTGCGCGTTCATAGGGGGACGCGTGGGGGTTCTCCGCAGCAGTCACGGGTCCAGCCTAGGCGGACGGATGAGAGGATCGAAGGACATCGAGCGCCGATCCGATCTGAGCACCGAAGAGGTTCCATGACCATCCAGCACACCGTCGTCTTCCGCCTCGTCCACGAGTCAGGATCCCCGGAGGAGCGCGAGTTCCTCGAGACGGCGAGATCAGTGCTCACGGCGATCCCCGGCGTCGAGGAGTTCGCGGTGCGGCGCCAGGTCAGCCCGAAGAGCGACCTCGAGCATCAGTTCTCGATGGTGTTCGCCGATCAGAGCGCCTACCGCGCGTACAACGACCATCCCGCGCACACCGCGTTCGTCGCGGACCGCTGGGTGCCGGAAGTCGCGTCGTTCCAGGAGTACGACTTCGTCGAGTGAGGAGCGAGCGGGCTGCGGGTCCGCGTCAGGCGGCCGGCTCCCGCAGCCGCACGAGGCGCTCGTGGCCCGTCTCCTCGAGTTCGGCGATGTTCTCGCGTGACTTGAGGAAGTCCGAAAACGAGCGGTAGCCGAGCGCCTTCTCACTGAACGACGGATCCATGCGCCGCATGTGCGTCTTCACGGCCGAGCTGTGCAGCCACTCGTCGGCATCCGCCTTGTCGTGGCCCAGCCTCAGTGCGCGCTGCAGCAGTTCGGTGGCCTCGCCCTGCTCGGTGCCCTCACCCTGCTCGTCGACCTTCGTGGGAGCGGTCGTGGCGGCCGCTGCCTTGGTCTTCGCCGTCTTCGACGGCTGTCGAGTCTTGACCTTGACCGCGGGCTCGGCGACCATCTCGGGCACCTCGACCACGGCCGGGGCCGGCGCCGCCGAGGGCTTGCTCGGGCGCACCACTCCGGGAAGCGAGTCGTAGGCCTCGAACTCGTCGCACGCGGCGGCGAGCGACTTGGCGGTGGAACCCGCGACGCCCACGCCGATGACGTAGCGGCCGAGACGCTTGCAGCGCTGTGCGAGCGGCACGTAGTCGCTGTCTCCGGCGACGATCACGACGTGCGTGAGGTCGGGCAGGCGGAACATGTCTTCGACGGCGTCGACAGCCAGGCGGATGTCGGCGCCGTTCTTCGCGTAGGCGGCGGCCGGGAAGAGCTGCACGAGGTCGACCGCGCGGGCGACGAGCTGCGAGCGGTACACGGCGTTGACGGGCGACGACCAGTCGGCGTACGCGCGCGTGAGCACGAGGGTGCCGAAAGAGGCGGCGTAGTCGATGATCGCGCCGACCTCGATCATCGCGCGGGAGAGCCGTTCGGTGACCTCGGGGTCGGTGGGGTTCTCGGTGATGCGCTGGCGGTCCTTGCCGTAGGCGTTGCGGCCGTGCACGCGGTCGTACCAGGAGATGACGATGTTGTCGAAGTCCAGGTAGACGGCGACGCGGGCGTCGTGTGCTTCAGCCATGGTTCACTCCCTCGTTCGGGTACCGGACGCCGATCTGGGCGCGGATCTCATCGAGCGTGCCCATGATCGCGACGGTCTCGGCGATCGGCAGAATGTCTCCCTCGAGGATGCCGTCGCGCACGAGACGCTCGGCGGCCTCGGCCTGATACTGCATGCCACGCCCCTCGACCTGCGAGACGTACTCCTCGACGACCGTGCCGTCGGGCTGCACGACGCGGAAGGTCGTGGGCGTGTACCAGACGCGGTCGATGTCGATGCGGGCATCGGTGCCGATGATGCTGGCGGCGTTCGGGCCCGCGGCGCGCGAGGAGGAGATCGTGGTCGAGATCGCGCCGCCGTCGTGCGTCATGATGGTGGCGACCTCGGCGTCGGCGCCGGTCTCGATCAGCCGTGCGGTGGCGGTGATGTCGGCCGGGGCGCCGAGCACGTCCCAGACGAACGAGATCGGATAGATCCCGAGGTCGAGCAGTGCGCCGCCGCCGAGCTCGAGGGCATTGAGCCGGTGCGCCGGATCGGACGAGATCTTCTGGGTGTGGTCGGCGGTCACGACACGGATGTCGCCGAGGGTTCCCGCCGCGAGGATCTCGCGGATGCGGACCATGTGCGGCAGATACCTCGTCCACATCGCCTCCATCGCGAGCAGGCCGCGTTCGGCGGCCAGACGCTGCAGGTCTTCGGCCTGGGCGCGATCGACGGTGAACGCCTTCTCGACGAGCACATGCTTGCCGGCTTCGAGGGCGAGGCGGGCGTTCGCGTGATGCATCGGGTGCGGGGTCGAGACATAGATGATGTCGACCTCGGGGTCGGCGACCAGCGCCTCGTACGAGGGATGTGCGCGGGCGATGTCGAAGCGCGCCGCGAACGCATCCGCGGACTCCTGGGACCGCGAGCCGACCGCCACCAGATCGAGTCCGGCGGTGCGCAGATCGGAAGCGAAGGCGCCGGCGATACCGCCGGTCGCGAGGATTCCCCATCGAAGACCAGTCATGGTCTCAGCGTAGAGGGTGGCGCCGATGCGCGGCGTGGTCAGCTCACCGCAGACAGCGCGCGCTGGGGCACGAGCGGGAAGACTTGCGCGGCGATCCGCTCGAGTTCCTCATCGAGCGGCGAGGACTGGATGAGCAGGAGGGTGATGCCCGCATCCGCGTATTCCTGGATGCGTTCGGCGACCTGCTCCGCGGTGCCGACGAGGTTCGGACGCAGCCCCCGGGTGCCCACCGAGTACTCGCGACGGGTGAGTTCGAGCGAAAGCTTCGAATTGCGTTGGAACTCCTCGAACGAGGCGTAGCCGGGCGAGTCGGGATCGACGGTCGTGATGCGCTCGAGCTCGCGCTGCGCCTCGGCCTCGGTGTCGCGGACGATCACGTAGGCCGGCATCCCGAACTCGGCGATCGGCCGACCGTGCAGCCGCTCGGAGCGTGCGTTCATGTCGGTGACGTTGGCGCGCACCTCGTCGAGGGTGCCGCCGTGCATGACGTAGGCATCGGCGAACCCGGCGATCGACTCGCGTCCGGCTTCGCTCTCGCCGCCCGCGAAGATCACGGGATGTGCTGAGGGCTTCGGCTCGACGACGGTGCCGTCGAGGGAGTAATGCGATCCCTCATACGAGAACGGCGTGTGCTCCCACAGGCCGTTCAGCACCTCGACGAACTCCTGCGCCTGCACGTAGCGCTCGTCGTGGGTCGTGAAGCGACCGCCGAACTGCCTGGCCTCTTCGGCCCACCAGGCGGCGACGACGTTCAGCGAGACGCGGCCCGGCGCGATCTGATCGAGGGTGCCGACCGTCTTCGCGAGCACGGCGGGCAGGTGGAAGCCCGGCCGCACCGCCGTCATCACCCGCAGTCGCTCGGTCACGGCGAGGATCGCCGCGGACAGCGACCAGGCCTCGAGGCTCGGTGCCTCGACGCCCTTGCGGTCGTTGAGATAGAGCTCCGGCACCAGGGTCGTATGGAACCCGAGGCGATCGGCCGTGACCGACACCTCGCGGATGTACTCCCAGGTCGCGGCCATGCGCCCCTCGTCGGTGACGTTGCGCAGGAACCCGCCGTACACGGGCGTCCAGTATCCGAGATCGATGGGCATGATGCTCCTTGCGTCAGACGCCGGACAGCGCGCTGTCGAGGTCGGCGATGAGGTCGGCGGGGTCTTCGAGTCCCGCGGAGAGTCGGATCGTCGTGAGGGAGATGCCAGCGGCGGCCCGCTGCTCGCCCGTGAGGTGCGAATGCGTCATCGACGCCGGATGATTCACGAGGCTGCGCGCATCGCCGATGTTGGCGACGAGTCGGATGACCCGCAGGGAGTCGATGACGCCGGCGACCCGCTTCTGCGTCTCGGCGTCCTCCGGGACCGCGAGGTCGAACGAGAAGACGGAGGGACCACCGCGCGGCAGATAGCGCTGCGCGAGCGGATGCCACGCGTTGCCCTCGAGCCCCGGGTGGTGCACCCGGGCGACGGCCGGATGCTGCTGCAGGTGCCGCGCGATCGCGAGGGCCGTGGCGCTCTGACGCGACACCCGGAGGTCGAGCGTCTCCACACCCTGCAGGATCTGCCACGCGTTGAACGGCGACAGCGAGGGGCCGAGGTCGTGCACGTACTTCGACTTCACGAGCGCCGCGAACGCCTGCCCGATGCCGAAGCGGTCCCACAGGGTGAAGTCGCCGATGCGCGTGTACGGCTCGGTGAAGTGCGGCCACCGCGCCGGCTCGCGGCCGAAGTCGAAGGTGCCCTGATCGACCACGACACCGCCCAGGGACGTGCCGTGCCCGCTGAGGAACTTGGTCGCCGAGTGCACCACGAAGTCCGCGCCGTGCTCGCCCGGTCGCACCAGATAGGGAGTGCCGACCGTATTGTCGATCACGAGCGGCACACCGGCCTCGTGCGCGATGTCGGCGACCGCGCGGATGTCGAGCACCTGCGCGATGGGGTTCGCGATCGACTCGGCGAACAGCACGCGTGTCTCGGGACGGATGGCCGCGCGCCAGGCATCCGGGTCGTCCTGGTCGACGAAGGTCACCGGGATGCCGAAGTCGTCGAAGGTCTCCTGCAGCAGGTCGACCGTGCCGCCGTAGAGCTGGGTGGCGGCGACGATGTGTCCGCCGCGCCCGACGATCGCGAGCAGCGTCACGGCGACCGCCGCCTGGCCGGACGCGACCGCCACCGCGGAGACGCCGCCCTCGAGGGCGGCGATGCGCTCCTCGAGGATCTGCTGGGTCGGGCTCGCGTTGCGGCTGTAGAGGTTGCCGGCCGCCCGGAGCGCGAACAGGTCGGCTGCGTCGGCGAGCGACGCGAACTCGTAGGCGGCGGTCTGGTAGATCGGCGGGACGGCGCTGTTCTGCGGGGTGCCGGGGATGTACCCCGCCTGGATCTGACGCGTGGAGAACTCGGTCATGCGGCCGCGACCGCCGCGGTGTGGTGAGCACGGACGATCGGCGCGTGCACATCGCCCCCGCGCAGGCGTTCGAGCCAGTGCACGAGCGAGGCAGCGACGCTGCGGTGCGACTGGTCGTTGAGCGCGTCGTGGAGTCCGTCGACGGTCTCGATGACCTCGAGGTCGGGGACCGTGCGGAGGGCGTCGACCACGGCGGCGAGAGGCGAGACCGTGTCGGCGCCGCCGTGGATCGCGAGCACGGGGACCTCGATCGCCGCGAGGTCGGCGGGCGCGGGCAGCGGTTCGGCGGCGGAGACGTCGACGGACGTCGCCTCGGATGCCAGCACACCCAGGTGCAGCGGGCATGCTGTGCGCTCCTCCGCAGACGGCAGGTCGAGCTCGGCGTCCACCAGGGTGCCGGCGACGACAGCCCCCTCGGCCGAGGCTCCCTGCGCGATGAGGCGCAGCACGGCGGATGCTGCGGCATCCGACCCGATGAGGACCCGCGGGGCGTCGGTCGCCTCTGCGAGCCAGACGCTCGCGGCATCGGCGTCCTCTTCGAAGACGGCGACGACGTAGCCGTCGGAGCTCAACCGGCGGCCGAAGCGCTCGTACACGCCTGCGCGCTCGCCGCGTCCGGTGACGAGGGCCAGCGTGCCGCGGACGCGGGCGGGAGGCGTCCAGAGGGCAGGGGAGGAGGTCGTGGTCATGCGATCCATCCTCTGGGCGGCGGCGGATCCTCGTTGAGGATGTGTCGCCGTGTTGCGCTCCGTGTCGCTGCGCTTCCGCCGTGGGCGGCGACGTCGGTGCCCGAACGGCGAGGCCGAGCGAGAGTATCGGAATACCCATTTTCGTCCCCATATGACTACAGACAGGTTGCTAACGTCGACATATGGGGGACAGGGGCGCGCGGACACGTCGTATGACGTCGACACCGAAGTACTGAGGGTGATGGCGTCGAAGGCGCGCCGAACCGTCGGCGAGTTGGGGTCGTCGGTGATGACGACGCCCGCTGATGCCGGACACGAGTGGGTGGACGTTGCGGCGGCAGGTTTCCGTGCCGCATGGTCCGACGGGCTGGCCGCCCGCGTGACCGACACCGAAGACTTCGCTGACAGGTTGGGCACGACTGCCCGGATCTTCGACGAAGGCACCGATGCGGCCAAGGCCGAAATCGACGCGATGATCTGGAGCGGGTGATGGAGCTGGGGCAGACCCCGTCGCCCATCGACCTCGTGCCGGGGTCTGTGTCGGATGTGAGGGCAACGGCGGAAGCGTGGAAGGCCCGCAGCGTCGAAGCGGACCGGGTGCGTGACGACCTGGCCAGGCTGGACGACGACGGCACCTGGAAAGGCGCTGCCTGCGACGCCTACCTCGAGCGATTCGAGCGCCAGCTGCTGCACTGGAAGCGTGCGGGCGAGTGGCTCCGCTCCGGTGCGAGTGCACTGTTCACCTGGGCCGACGCGCTGCAGTGGGCGCAGGACGAAGCCGACCGCGCGATCACTCTGTGGAGCGAGGCAGAGCAACAGGGTGCTGCGGCGCTGATCGCTCACCGCGCGCACGTGCGGGAGCTGCGCGTCGGACAAGGGCTGCGCCATCCCGAAGCCGATGTGCCCTTCGTCGATCCATCAGGGCCCGCGCACGATGAGGCGCGCGAGGTCTTGTTCACCGCTCGGGCGACACTCGAGGTCTACGCGCGCGACTGCGCGACCCGGTTGGACGAGGCCGCGGACGCGGCCCGGATGCCGCTGACCGATCCGGAAGCTGCGACGCAGGCGCAGCACGCGATGACCGAGGCGATCATCACGGTCGCTGTCGTCCAGCCGTTCCTGGCGACGATGGACGTGCTTGCGATCTCCGCTCAGACCCTGTGGGAGCATCCGGACATCATTCTCGAGCTCCTCGGCGGCGCTGCCACGTTCATCGGCGGCGCAGGTGTCGCAGCCGGGGGAGGTGCCGTCACCGTTACCGGTGCCGGTGCTCTGGCCGGCTCTCCCGCAGTCGTCGTCGCGGGAGTCGGGATCGCCGGAGCTGGCGCGATGATGATCGGCGATGCTGCCAGCCGGTGGTCGCAGGAGTCCCACAGCGTGGCGGATCGTCGCCCAGGCGTCGACCGCGGCGACGGTCGAGATTACGCGGGAAGGTTCGCGAAGGGGCAACTGGACAAACCGTGGGTGGACAGCGAAAAGCTCGGCCTGGACATCTATGCGAAGGAAAACAATGCCAATGTGATTCGAACGAAGGTCAGAGTCGACTTCGAAGGCTCGCCCCAGAACGGTCGATACTATGACGGCCTCGAGAAGAACGGCGACGGTTCGAATACTTACACAGCAATCGAGGTGAAGTCTGGCTCCGCGTTCAAGGACTATTCGAGGCCAGGTAACACGCAAGGACAGTTTGACGAAGCCGTCAACGGCGGTACTCCGGCTCGAGGCTTCCTCGACGGGGAAGAGATTCTCATTACGAAGGTAGAGACGGTGATTTTGCCATGACCAAGTACGGACCTTTCGCGCAAACGTCGCCAAGCGGCTTGACGGGCTGGTTCGACGACTATCGACGCCCGATTCCCGAGCACCTGCGACTCATGCTCGGCCACCTCGATGGAGGCGGGAACTACACCTACATCATCTGGCGTGGTGCGGACCCGGAGAGCATCGTCGGGTTCCGGGACGAAGCGAACGATTCATTCATGCAGGCCGCGGGCTCCGCCGACGCGATGACCGTGGAAGTCCGGCTCCCCGGGCCCGACGGCGAGAGTCACCTATACACGGTCGGCAGGCCCGAGCCCGCAGACGGCACCACCACCCTCATCCCCATGAGTGACGACCGCGCGATTCGAGTGTTCTCGAATGAGATCTTCACCGCCGACGAGGCCGCGGTGATCTTCTACACGTACTACCTCACGGATACCGTCTCGCAGCCCTATGTCCTGCGCGAACTCGACCTGGGGCAAGAACTCACGGAGTTGCGATGAAGGTCTCCGTCCGTCACGACTCCATCGCCGAGACGGTCGCCGCGCTCGCGCTCACCGTGAAAGCGTTCGAACAGGAACTGGACGTCCTCGATTCCGAGGTCGCGCGACTGCAGTCCGCATGGGACGGCGAGGCGCAACGCGCGTACGCTCGGGCCCAGCACCAGTGGACCACCGCGCTCCAGGGCATGAAGGCGCTGCTGGCCGAAGCCACGCGCCGGCTGATCGCCGCGAACTCGATATCTCAGGCCACAGCCGACACGGCCGCCCGCGTCTGGTCCTGAGGGTCTACGGAATCAGGACGATCTTGCCCGACGCTGCACCGGACTCCACGAGCTCGTGGGCCTGCGCCGCCTCGGCGAGGGGAAATTCGGGGCCGAGCTCGATCGTGAAGTCGCCGGCTGCGAGCAGATCGACGGTCGCCTGGAGCGCCTCGGCTCGCCAGGCGAGCTCCTGCTCGGTGAGCGGCACGGGGGAGCCGCCGGAGAAGGCGCGGATGCCGAACGAGGCCGCGTCGGGTCCGCGCACGATCGTCGCGATGCGGTCACGATCGGCGACGAGCTCGAGCGACACCTCGATGGCCTCGTCGGTGCCTGCACAGTCGAGCGCGACGGTCACCCCATCCGGCGCGGCCTCCTGCACGCGCTCGAGCAGCCCCTCGCCGTAGGCGACCGGGATCGCACCGAGCTCGCGCAGCTGATCGTGCCGCGCCGGGCTCGCCGTGGCGATCACGGTGGCACCCCACGCGACGGCGAACTGCACGGCCGCCTGCCCGACCGAGCCGGATCCGCCGTGCACGAGCAGCACGTCGCCGTCGGTGACGCGCAGCGAACGCAGCGCCTGGTACGCGGTGCCGGCGGGGATGCCGATGCCGGCACCCTCAGCAGCCGTGACCGAATCGGGGAGGGCGACGAGCTTGTCGACCGGCACGGCGAGCAGGCTCGCGTAGGTGCCGACGGTGTCGCGGATTGCCACGCGGTCGCCGACGGTGAAGGCATCGACATCATCGCCGAGCGATTCGATCACGCCGGCGCCGTCGAATCCGACGCCGCGCGGCTCGGTGATGGGCGGCGAAGGGCGCTTGGCCGCGCGGAGCTTGGCATCGATCGGGTTGACCCCTGCGGCTTCGATGCGCACCACCGCCTCGCCGCTCAGCGCGATCGGATCGGGTGTCTCGATCAGGTGCAGCACATCAGGGGAACCGAACTCTGTGTAGACGATCGCGCGAGCCATGCCCTCAGGCTACCCCCGCGAAGCCAGCACCTTCATGATGCGCTGCGGGGAGACCGGCTGAGCGGTGCCGAGGCGCTGCGCGAACACGCTCACGCGATACTCCTCGAGCAGCCAGCGGGCCTCGATCACTGCGCGGGAAGCCCCCGGCGCGAGAGGGATCGTGCCCCCGGCGTCTTCGTAGACCTTCGCCATGCGCTCGAACTCGCTCATGCGGGTGCGGTCCTTGCCCGGCTCGCTCGCCAGCGTCTTCAGCCGTTCCAGCATCCCGTCGAGGTAGCGCGGGAAGTGCCCGATCCGGTCGACGCCCGCGGCCGAGACGAACCCGGGATGCAGCAGGCCGGAGAGCTGCGTGCGGACGTCGTTCAACGGCCCGAGCAGCGCCAGCGAGTTCTGCGACTTGATGCCTCGCTCGACCTCTCGCGACTTCGTGAGGATGCGGGCGACGAGCGACACGCAGGCGAACAGGGCATCGACGAGGGATGCCGAGACGGCGTCGCGCACCCGCACGAAGTCGGCCTCGGTGCGGATGATCCCGCCCGGAGCCATCCCGTCGATCGCGCTCTGCACCACCGCGGCGCGGCAGTCCTCGATCAGCGCCGCCGCGGACTGATACGGCGACGCCGCGAGAGCGAGCTTCTCCTGGCTCGTGAGGTGCTGCTGCACATACGACGACGGCGAGGGCACTCCCAGCAGCACGAGTCGCAGCACGCCGGCGCGGGTGGCTGCGGCCGCCGCATCCACGGTGGACTCGACGCGCACCGAGACGGTCTTTCCCTGATCGACGACCGCCGGGTATCCGCGCACCACACCGCCGGCGACGCGGGTGTCCAGCACTTCGGGCAGGTCGCCGAACGCCCAGGTCGTGAGGCCGTCACGCTCGATCGAGGCGGCGACGGCTGCGGGCTGCGGTCCCTTCGAGGGCCCCGGGCGGCGGGGCGGCGCGGCGATCGAGCGGGCGACGCTGCTGCGGGCGCGGTCGGCGAGGTCCGCCTGCAGCACGCGGAGATCGCGGTTCGATCCGGCGACGCGCCCGCGCTCGTCGACGGCGCGGAAGTTCATGCGCAGGTGCGCGGGCACCCTGTCGTCGTCGAAGTCGTCCGCCGAGACGAGCTGATTCGCGAGCGGCTGGATGAGGCGCGCGAGAGCCTCTTTGAGCGTGCGCGTCGGCATCCCACCGTGCGACTCGGGGCCCTCTCCGGTGAGCTCGGCGCCGAACTTGTCGGCCCAGTCGGCGGCAGGCACGACATGTCGTCTGATCGCCTTGGGCAGCGCGCGCAGCAGGCCGGTCACGAGCTCGGCCCGCAGCCCCGGCACCTGCCAGTCGAAGCCGCTGTCCTCGATCTGCGCGAGCAGAGGAAGGGGGATCACGACGCTCACGCCGTCGTCTGGCGCGCCCGGTTCGAACCGGTAGGCGAGTCCGAGCACCTGATCGCCCTGCGTCCACCGGGTCGGGAACTCGTTCTGGTCGGCCCGACTGTCGTCGTCGAGAAGGTCGGCCTCGCGCATGACGAGCAGCTTCGGGGTCGTGGCGAGCTGCTCGCGCCACCACTTCTCGAACGAGCGCACGTCGAACACGTCGACCGGTATGCGCTCGTCGTAGAAGCGGAAGACGGCCTCGTCGCCGGCGAGGATGTCGCGGCGGCGTTCCCGTTCCTCGAGCTTCTCGAGACGCCGACGCAGCTCGGCGTTGCTGCGCCAGAAGGCGCTCACACGCTTGTCGATGCGGGTCGGGTCCCATTCGCCCTCGACGAGCGCGTGCCGCACGAACAGCTCGCGCGACGCCGCGCGGTCGATCCGTGCGAACTGCACGCGTCGGCGAGGGATGATCTCGACGCCGAACAGCGTTACCTTCTCGTAGGCGACGGCGGCCCCTGCATCCTTCGACCAGTGCGGTTCGGTGACCTGCCGCTTGGCGAGGTCTCCGGCGATCGCCTCCGCCCAGGCCGGATCGATCGCGGCGACCGTGCGCGCATAGGTGCGGGAGGTCTCGACGATCTCGGCGGCCATGACCGCCTGCGGACTCTTCTTGCGCAGGGCGGAGCCGGGGAAGATCGAGAAGCGGTTGCCGCGGGCGCCGCGGTACTCGGCCATCCTCTTCTTCTTGGGATCGACGCCCTTGCCGGTCTGGCGCTCGTCGAGGATGCCGATCTGCGACAGGAGCCCCGAGAGCAGCGCCCGGTGGATCGCATCGGGATCCGCGGTCTCTGACCCGGAGGCATCCTTCGTCTTGACGAGGGAGCGCAGCTGGCGGTGCACGTCGAACCACTCGCGCACACGGACGTAGTTGAGATGCTCCGAACGGCACAGCCGACGGAAGGCACTGGAGCCCAACTCGCGCTGCTGCTCGCGCAGATGGTTCCAGAGGTTCAGGATCGACAGGAAGTCGCTCGTGGGATCGGCGAAGCGGGCGTGCATCCGATCCGCCTCGTCGCGCACGCTCTGGGGTGCCTCCTGCGAGGGACGCTCGCGCACGTCCTGGATCGACATGCCGGCGACGATCGCGAGCACATCGCGCGTGACGTCCGCGCTGCCGGGGCGTCCCGCCTCGATCAGCATGCGCGCGAAGCGCGGGTCGATCGGGATGCGGGAGATGTCGCGACCGATCCGCGTCAGCGCGTGCGGCTCCGAGCCCGTCGAGGCGCGCACGGCCCCGAGCTCCGTCAGCAGGTCGAATGCCGCCTTCACCCCTCGGGAGTCGGGCGGTGTGAGGAACGGGAATGCCGTGATGTCGCCGAAGCCGAGCGACAGCATCTGCAGGATGACCGAGGCGAGAGAGGTGCGGAGGATCTCGGGTTCGGTGAACTCCTCGCGCCTGTCGAAGTCCTCCGCGCTGTAGAGGCGGATCGCGATGCCGTCGCTGGTGCGCCCGGCGCGACCCGAGCGCTGATTCGCGGATGCCTGCGAGATGGGCTCGATCGGCAGTCGCTGCACCTTCGAGCGGCTGCTGTACCGCGAGATGCGGGCGGTGCCGGTGTCGATCACATAGCGGATGCCGGGCACCGTGAGGCTCGTCTCGGCGACGTTGGTGGCGAGCACGACGCGGCGGCGGACCCCGGCGACGCGGCTCTTCTCGAACACCCGGTGCTGCTCGGACGCCGAGAGCCGTCCGTACAGCGGCAGGACCTCGGTCGGGGAGCGGTCCTTCGCATACGCGCCGCGCACCGCATCCGCCGCATCGCGGATCTCGGCCTCGCCCGGCAGGAAGACGAGCACGTCACCGGGCGCCTCGCGGTCGAGCTCGCGGAGAGCCGCGACGATGGCCGTGACCTCGTCGCCCTCTGCCTCCGCACCCGTCGCGCCCGACTCGGCGTCATCGGTGCGGCCCCGATATCGGATCTCGACCGGGTACGTGCGTCCCGACACCTCGATGATCGGTGCGGGGGTCCCGTCGGCCGCGGCGAAGTGCCTCGCGAAGCTCTCGGGGTCGATGGTCGCCGAGGTGATGATGACCTTGAGGTCGGGGCGCTCCGGCAGCAGTCGCGCGAGGTAGCCGAGCAGGAAGTCGACGTTGAGCGAGCGCTCGTGCGCCTCGTCGATGATGATCGTGTCGTAGCGGCGCAGCAGACGATCTCGGTTGATCTCGTTGAGCAGGATGCCGTCGGTCATCAGGGCGATGCGCGTGTCGTCCGAGACCTTGTCGGTGAAGCGCACCTTGTAGCCGACGAGCGTGCCGAGTTCGACCTGCAGCTCGTCGGCGACGCGCTCCGCGATCGTGCGCGCCGCGAGCCGACGGGGCTGGGTGTGCGCGATCCGCTCGCGCCCGAGCTCCAGGCAGATCTTCGGCAGCTGGGTGGTCTTGCCCGACCCGGTCGCACCGGCGACGATCACGACCTGGTTGTCGCGGATGGCGTCGGCGATCTCCTCCCGGGCGGCGCTGACGGGCAGCTCGGGAGGATAGATGATCACGGGGGAGGGCATAGCCCTCCATCGTATGACGGGATGGCCCCTTACGATCGTCGAATGACCGTCGCGCGCACCCCCACACCGTGGTCGACCCCCACACAGTGGTTCCAGGACTTCGGTCGCGCCCCGCGCATCCTCGGCCTCGACGTCGCGCGCGGCCTGGCGATCCTCGGCATGGCGGGCGCGCACATCGGCGAGTCCGAGCCGTTCGACCCTTTCGAGCCGTCGACGTGGGGCGATCTCGTCAACGGGCGCTCCTCGATCCTCTTCGCGGTGCTCGCCGGGGTGTCGATCGCGCTGATGACCGGGCGCAGTGCGGGGCCCGATCCCGCACGGCTGCCCAGCATCCGCCTGCAGCTGGTGGGACGCGGTGCCGTGATCTTCCTGATCGGTCTGGCGCTCGAGCTCCTGAACACCCCGATCGCCGTGATCCTCACGCTCTACGGGCTGCTCTACGTCGCCGTCATCCCGTTCCTGCGCTGGCAACCGTGGAAGCTGCTGCTCACGGCGGCCCTCCTCGCGCTCGCCGGGCCCGCGCTGCTCGCCCTCCTGGCCGTGCTCGCGCTGCATCCGTCAGGACCGGGAATCGGGCTGGTGCTGTACGGGTCGTACCCCATCACGGTCTGGCTCGCCTTCGTCTTCGGCGGCATGGCTCTGGGGCGGCTGCACGTGGAGAAGCTCGAGACGGCGGCGGGGGCCCTCGCCACAGGACTCGGCCTGATGGTCGTCGGCTACGGCCTCGGCCTCGTCGGTGCGCTCGCCGGTCTCGGCGGACCCGAGGACGGATCGGGGGCCGGCACCGGCTGGAGCTCCGGGTGGAGCACCTATCCGGATGCCGTGGCCGATGGCGATCCGCTCGGAGCCGTGCTCGGCGGGGTCTTCGGCGTCGAGGCGCACTCGGGCGGAACCGCCGAGATCCTGGGGTCGGGCGGATTCGCGCTCGTCGTGATCGCGCTCTGTCTGCTGCTCAGCCGCCCGCTGCGCTGGGTGCTGCTGCCGCTCGCCGCCCTGGGGTCGATGCCGTTGACGGCGTACAGCGCGCACGTGCTGTCGACCGCCCTGATCGGCGGGCCCGGGGGATTCTTCACGAGCAACGAGTTCTGGGCGGCGACCGCGATCATGCTGCTGCTGGCCACCTCGCTGTGGTCGATCTTCCTGGGGCGGGGTCCCCTCGAGCGGCTCGTCGGCAGGGCGGCCACGGCGATGGCGTCTCCCGGCACGTCGGCCCCACCCTCCGCGAGTACTCCTAGGCTGGATGCATGACGATTCCTGCACTCGAACTGAACGACGGCAACTCCATCCCCCAGCTCGGCTACGGCGTCTTCAAGGTGCCCGCCGACGAGACCGAGCGTGCCGTGAGCGAAGCGCTCGAGATCGGCTACCGCCACATCGACACCGCGGCGATCTACGGCAACGAGGAGGGCGTGGGTGCGGCGATCGCGGCGTCCGGCATCGCCCGCGACGAGCTCTTCATCACGACCAAGCTGTGGAACGACCGCCACCACGACGACGAGCCCCGCGCGGCGATCGCCGAGAGCCTCGAGAAGCTCGGCCTCGACGCGGTCGACCTGTACCTCGTGCACTGGCCGACCCCCGCCAAGGACGACTACGTGCACGCGTTCGCGTCGCTCGTCGAGATCCGCGAGGCGGGCCTGACCCGCAGCATCGGCGTCTCGAACTTCCTCGTGCCGCACCTCGAGCGCGTCGTCGCCGAGACCGGCGTCGTGCCGGCCGTCAACCAGATCGAGCTGCACCCGGCGTACCAGCAGCGCGACATCGTCGACTGGGCGTCCGAGCGCGGCATCCGCATCGAGTCGTGGGGTCCTCTCGGTCAGGGCAAGTACGACCTGTTCGGCACGCCGGCGATCGCCGACGCGGCCGCCGCCCATGACGTCACCCCGGCGCAGGCGGTTCTGCGCTGGCACCTGCAGAAGGGATTCATCGTCTTCCCGAAGTCGGTGCGCGCCGAGCGCCTGCGCGAGAACCTCGACGTGTTCGGGTTCGAGCTGACCGATGCCGAGATCGCGGCGATCGATGCGCTCGACCCTCTCGACGGCTCGGGTCGCGTGGGCTCGCACCCGAACGACGTCAACTGAGGCGTTCCGTTTCGACAGATGACGCCCTGTGTCGCTCCTCGCGACACAGGGCGTCGTCGTGAGTAGCGTCGACCGCATGACAGCTCCCTACCGTGTCGTCGCCGTGTCCGGCTCCCTGCACGAGCCCAGCAAGACCACGGCTCTCATCCGTGCGATCGCCGGCGCTGTCGCCGACCGTGCGGCGGTCGAGATCGAGGTCATCGAGCTCACCGACATCGGGCCGTCGCTCGCCGGGGCGCTGCGCCGAGACCAGCTGCCCGCGCGCGTCGAGGAGAAGCTCGTCGCGATCGAGCAGGCCGATCTGCTGATCGTGGGCAGTCCCGTCTACCGCGCCTCGTTCACCGGACTGTTCAAGCACCTGTTCGACTTCGTCGGTCAGTACGAGCTCGTCGGCAAGCCGGTGCTGCTCGCCGCGACCGGCGGCGGTGAGCGCCACGCGCTCATCATCGAGCACCAGCTGCGCCCGCTGTTCGCGTTCTTCCAGGCGCTCACGCTGCCGTTGGGCGTGTACGCGAGCGACACCGACTTCGACGGCTACGTGATCACCTCCGATGTCCTTCAGGCGCGGATCGCGCTCGCCGCGGATCGCGCCCTGCCGCTGGTCGGGTACGCCGCGTCGCGCCCGGTCGAGCCGCTGCTCGTCTCCTGACCGGCCCGGAGGACCCTGCAGCCGCGTAGCGTGAGGGTATGACGAACCGGCTCGCCGACACGCTCAGCCCCTACCTGCGCGCACACGCCGACAATCCGGTCGACTGGTATCCGTGGGGACCGGAGGCCTTCGCCGAGGCCGAACGCCGCGGGGTCCCTCTGCTCATCTCGATCGGCTATTCGACGTGCCACTGGTGCCACGTGATGGCGCGGGAGTCGTTCGACGATCCCGAGACGGCGGCGGCGATCAACGCGAGCTTCGTGGCCGTCAAGGTCGACCGCGAGGAGCATCCCGACGTGGACGGCGCCTACATGGCCGCCGCCTCCGCGTTCACGCAGAACCTCGGGTGGCCGCTCACGGTCTTCACGACGCCGCGTGGCCGCACCTTCTACGCCGGCACCTACTGGCCGCCGGTCGCTCGGCAGCCGCTGCCGGCATTCCGCGACGTGCTCGCGGCGGTGCACGAGGCATGGACCGTGCGACGCCCGCAGGCCGAGGAGTCGGCGGATGCCGTGACGGCGGCGCTCGCGCAGGCCGCGGAGTCCGTGACGTCCGACCTGCCGGATGCCGCGTCGATCGCTCGGGCCGCGCAGACGGTCGTCGAGCGCGAGGACCGCATGTTCGGCGGCTTCGGCGGCGCCCCGAAGTTCCCTGTCGCGACCACGCTGGGCATGCTGCAGAGTCCGCTCGTGCGGCGGGAGGCTCCGGATGCCTCGGCCGCTGCCGACCGGGCGCTCGCCGCGATGGCGGCATCGGCCCTGCGCGATGAGGACGGCGGCTTCTTCCGGTACGCGACGCAGCGCGACTGGACCGTGCCCCACTACGAGCGGATGCTGACCGACAACGCGCAGCTGCTCCTCGTCGCACTCGATGCGGGCGACGCGCACACAGCACGGGGAATCGCGGACTTCCTGCTGGGCACGCTGCGCCGGGACGGCGGGGGCTTCGGCGCCGCGCAGGATTCCGAGTCGTGGATCGACGGCCGGCGCAGCGAGGGCGGGTACTACCTGCGTCCGGCGGCGGACCGGGGAGCACTCGAGCCGCCCGCTGTCGACGGGAAGGTCATCACGGGCTGGAACGGTCTGGCCATCGGGGCACTCGCTCGGGCCGGCGAGTCCCTCGCGGAGCGCTCCTGGGTGCAGGCGGCTGCCGACGCCGCCGAGGTCGTGCTGCGGGTCAATCGCGACGCGACGGGAGCGCTCGTGCGTGCCTCTCTCGAGGGTGCCGCCTCGGACGCCGTCGCGACCGCCGCGGACGTCGCACTCCTGGCCGAGGGTCTGTTCGCGCTCGCCCTCGCGACGGGAGACGCGGCATGGGCCGTCGAGGCGCGGACGCTGCTCGACACAGCCATCAGGGGTCTCGAGGGTGATCCGCTGCTCGCCGCGCACGGCATCGCGACCGCTCCCGACCAGTCGGACGGCGATCTGCCGTCGGATGCGGCAGCCGTGGCCGCCGCATCGCTCACCGCGTGGCGGCTCGGTGCAGGGGAGCAGTACCGCGAGGCCGCGGCCGAGCGCGTGCGCGCACACGCCGCGCAGGCCGTCTCGCAGCCGTTCGCGCACGGGAGCCTGCTGCGCGCGGCGGCCGGTCTCGTCGACGCGCCGAGACAGCTGGTCGTCGTGACCGAGGCGCCGACGGGCGCGCTCGTCGCGGCGGCGCGCGAGGCCGACACCGACGTGACGGCGATCGTCTCGCCGGCGCAGGCGCGGGCGTTCGCCGATGCGGGGTTCGAGCTCTTCGAGGGCAAGGGGAGCGCGGCGGAGCAGGCATACGACTGCCGGGCGTTCGTGTGCCGGCTTCCGGTGAGCGAGCCCTCCGCGATCTCGCTCGCGCGCTGAGCGATCAGCCCGCGTGACGCGGATGCTGTCGGGCGGCGCGCTCGTTGCCTCGGCGGTAGTTCCCGGTGAGTCGCGCCATGAGCAGCTGAGGGTCGCCCTGCTCGACCTGTGCGAGGAAATCGGTCGCCCGGGCTCCGCGCAGCACGGCAGCCGTCACGCCGTGGTGACGGATGACGACGTCGTCACCGCGCACCACGAACTCGAAACCGGAGGGGCTGCCCATCGTGAGATCGTAGCCCGCTCGTCTGGTCGCTTAGGCTGGGCCGGTGCATGCGGCTCCCCTGACCACGACGACCACGACCGGCGGGCTGCACCAGGGGCTGACTCGTCGCCAGATCTCGATGATGGGACTCGGCGGCGCGATCGGCGCCGGGCTCTTCGTCGGCTCGGGACAGGCGATCAGCATCGCCGGCCCCGCCGTCCTGATCTCCTACCTCGTCGCCGGCGGCATCGTGGTGCTCGTCATGGCGATGCTCGCCGAGATGGTCGCTGCCCGACCGACTCCCGGTGCGTTCAGCTCATACGCGCAGACGGCGATGGGACGCAGCGCCGGCAGCGCGGTCGGCTGGCTGTACTGGATCCAGCTGGTCGTGGTGATCGCGGCCGAGGCCACCGCCGCCGCCGGCATCGTCGCGGCCAGGACCCCGGGCATCGCCGCCTGGGTGTGGGTGCTCGTCTTCGTCGTGGCGCTGACCGCGGTGAACCTCTTCGGCGTCGGCAACTACGGTCGGTTCGAGTTCTGGTTCGCGGCGATCAAGGTCGCCGCGATCATCGCGTTCCTCGGGGTCGGGGTGTGCGCCATCATGGGGCTCATCCCGGGGGTGCCGGCGACCGGCATCGGCAACCTCGTCGACCACGGCGGCTTCGCCCCGAACGGCATGACCGGCATCGCGGCGGCGCTCCTGATCGTGATGTTCGCGTTCGGCGGCACCGAGGTCGTCGCGATCGCCGCCGCCGAATCCGACGATCCCTCGCGCAACATCCGCCGGATCGTGCGCGAGGTGCTCGTGCGCATCATGATCTTCTACGTTGGGTCGATCTTCGTGATCGTGTCGGTGGTCCCGTGGAACGACGCCGCGGTCGCGGACGGTCCCTTCTCGGCCGTGCTCGAGACGCTGCAGGTGCCGGGCGTCGCCCTGGTGATGGACCTCATCGTGGTGATCGCGCTGCTCTCGGCGATGAACGCGAACATCTACGGGGCCTCGCGCATGGCGTACTCCCTCGGCGAGCGCGGCCTCGCACCGGCGGCGGCCACCCGCACGACCGGGCGGGGTGTGCCGACTGTGGCCGTGCTCGCCTCGGTCGCGTTCGGGTTCGTCACCGTCGGGCTGAACGGGGCGTTCCCCGGGGTGGTGCTCCCGGTGCTGTTGAACATCGTGGGGTCGACCGTCCTCATCATCTGGTCGGCGACGGCGGTGTCGCAGATCATCCTGCGCCGTCGTGCCGATCGCTCGGGTGCGGCGATGCCGATGCGCATGTGGGGATTCCCGTGGCTGTCGTGGGCGTGCCTGGTGCTGCTCGCGGGCGTCATCACGCTGTCGCTGATCGACGAGACGGCGCGCGTGCAGCTGCTGCTGACGATCGGTCTGACCGGGGTGCTGCTGGTCGTCGCGCGCCTGACGCGTGTCAGGAGATGACGGGCCTCACCGGCTGACGGGCCTCACCGGCTGACGGGTCAGACCCAGCCCGGCAGCCAGTTGTGCAGGAGCCAGAAGTCGTAGGGCACGCTCACGCCGGTCCACACCGGGTAGTAGAAGGCCGAGACCAGCACGACGACGGCGAGGAACACCATGACCGTGCGCTCACCGGCCTGGCGGCGATGCAGCGGGTCGTCGCGTCGCCCCGCGATCGCGCGCAGCGCCACCGCGAGTGCGATCGCGAGGAAGGGCGCCATCGCCACCGTGTAGAACTGGAAGATCGTGCGCTCGGGGAACATCAGCCACGGGATGTACGTCGCCGCGAGACCCACCAGCGGGAACGTCAGCGCGGGGTCGATCGGCCGACGCGCGATCCAGGCACGCACGAGTCGGTAGACGAGGTACCCCGCCGCGGCGATGCTCGCGTACCAGATCAGCGGATTCGGGATCGTGGAGATCACGGCGATGCAGTGGTCGACCCCGCACGGCGCGGGGTCGGTGCCGACCCACACCGCGGTCGGGCGCAGCAGGAGCGGCCATTCCCACGCCGGGCTGGCGTAGGGGTGCCCGCTGTTCAGGCCGACGTGGAAGTTGAGGATCGCACGGTGGTAGTTCCACAGCGCGATGAACGGGTTCGGATCGCTGTCGCGGGAGTACCCGCCGTCGGTCACGAGCCACCCCGTCCAGCTCACGAGGTAGGTCGCGAACGCCGGCAGCACGAGCAGCACGAACGACACCGGGCCCTGCCGGAACGCCGCAGCGCTGGGCCACAGCACGACGCCCGCGCGGCGACGGGCGAGCGCATCGGTCACGACGACGTAGAGGCCGAAGGCGGCGAGCGCGTACAGGCCCGACCACTTGACGGCGCACGCGGCGCCGAGCGCGACACCCGCGGCGATCAGCCAGGGACGACGCCAGAGCACCCGCCCCCACAGCGGCTCGGGGGAGTCGGCGTCCGGTCTCTCGAGCAGCGGGATCGTGCGGTCGCGGTCGATGAGGATGAACAGTGCGCCCAGCACGATGAAGAAGGTCAGGGGGCCGTCGAGGAGTGCCGTGCGGCTCAGGACGATGCTCAGTCCGTCGATCGCGAGCAGCGAGCCGGCGACGGTCGCGACGACGATCGACCCGGTGAGGCGGCGCGCGACCAGGTAGACCAGCAGCACGGTGGCGGTGCCGAGGAGCGCGGTGGCGAGGCGCCACCCCACGGTGTTGTCGGGGCCGCCGATCGACATGCCCAGCGCGATCAGCCACTTGCCGAGCGGGGGATGCACGACGAACGAGCCGTTGTCGGCGAGTGGCAGCTGCTGCAGCGTGATGAACGCCTCGTTCGCGTTCTCACCCCACGTCCCCTCATAGCCGAGCGTCCACAGCGACCACGCGTCCTTGACGTAGTAGGTCTCGTCGAAGGCGAGCTGATGCGGATGACCCAGGTTGACCAGGCGCAGCACGGCCGCCACGACGGTGACGACGAGCGGCGCGAACCAGCGCAGCATCCGCCCCCAGTCGGGGTCCTGCAGGATGCGGTCGCGCAGCTGCCCGTACCGCGTCGGGCGCTCCTCAGGAGCGGGCAGCAGGGGCACGGGCGCGGTCACGGCTCCAGCCTAGACAACGAGCGTCTCCGACGACCGGGCGACGCGGTCGCGCCTAAGCTGGGCGGGTGATCATCCTCGCCGCCACACCGATCGGAAACCTCGGGGATGCGTCCCGCCGCCTCATCGAGGTGCTCGAGAACGCCGAGGTCGTCGTCGCGGAGGACACCCGCACCACCGGTCGGCTGCTGCAGGCGCTGCAGATCGCGAACAGGCCCCGTCTGATTGCCCTGCACGACCACAACGAGAAGCAGAAGTCCGCCGAGCTCGCGGCGCTCGCCGTGGAGCAGGACATCGTGGTCGTCAGCGATGCCGGGATGCCGGCGATCAGCGACCCCGGCTACGGTCTCGTCGCCGAGGCCGTCGCGCAGGGCGTCACGGTGACCGCGATCCCCGGTCCGAGCGCCGTGATCATGGCGCTCGCGATCTCGGGTCTGCCGACCGACCGTTTCACCTTCGAGGGGTTCCTGCCGCGCAAGCCGGGGGAGCGACGGTCGACGCTGCGAGCGCTCGCCGCCGAGCCCCGCACCCTGGTCTTCTTCGAGTCGCCCGCCCGCCTCGCGTCGACTCTCGCCGACATGGGCACCGCCTTCGGCGACGACCGGCGCATCGCGGTCTGCCGCGAGCTGACGAAGTTCTACGAAGAGGTCCGTCGAGGCACCGCGGCCGAGCTGGTCGAGTGGGCGACTGCGGGGGTGAAGGGCGAGATCGTGGTGGTCGTCGAGGGAGCGCCGCGTCGCGAGGCATCCGCGGAGGACGCTCTCGCACAGGTGCAGCGGCTCGTCGCGTCCGGCATCCGCTTGAAGGACGCCTGCGCCGAGGTCGCCGCCGCCACCGGACTGTCGTCGCGAGACCTGTACCAGGCAGCGCTCGCCGCCCGCTGATGCGCGCCGGATCGGACGACGGCATCGCGGCGGCGTACGACGCGCGGGCCGCGGAGTACATCGCGCTCGCCGGTGCGATCGAGCAGATGGATGCGCGCGACGCGGCCATGATCGCCCGCTGGTGCGAGGCCACGACAGGCATGCTGCTGGATGCCGGCTGCGGTCCGGGACACTGGACGGGGTTCCTCGCTCAGCGCGGACGCGAGACCCGCGGCATCGATCTCTCTGCGGCGTTCGTCGACGCCGCCTGCAGCCGGCACCCCGACATCCCGTTCGACGTCGGCTCCTTCCGCGCGCTTCCGTACGCGACGGGGTCGGTCGGCGGGATCCTCGCCTGGTACTCGCTGATCCACACCCCGCCCGACGACCTCCCTGGGATCCTCGACGAGTTCGCGCGTGTGCTGGCTCCGGACGGCAGCATCCTGCTCGGATTCTTCGACGGCGAACCGCGTGCGCCCTTCGCGCATGCGGTCGCCCCCGCGTACTTCTGGTCGGCGGAGGCGCTCGGTGTCTGTCTCGGGGATGCCGGATTCGACGTCGTCTCCGCGGAGCGCCGCGCACGCATGCCCGACGAGGTGAGCGTCCGACCGCACGGATCGCTGCTCGCCCGCCGGCGCGCATCGGCACCGCTGTGACCCCGAGTACCCTGGTGCACACCCACCCCGAGGAGGATCACGCGTGAGCAAGAAGGCGACCGTCTACGACGTCGCGGAGCGCGCCGGGGTGTCGATCGCCACGGTCTCCCGCGTGCTGCGGCAGCCGGATGCGGTGCGCCCTGCCACGCGCGAGCGCGTGCTCGACGCCGTCACCGAGCTTCGATACGTGCCGAGCGGCAGCGCCCGCGGGCTGGCCGAGAGGCGTACGGGGGTGCTCGGGCTGTACTTCCCCGGGTTCGACGCGTCGGACGACGCTCCGATGCTCGACGTGCTCGGAGACGCCGCATCGTCGAGCCCGCCGTTCACCGTCGACCGCGAGACCGCTGACGCCGGTGCGCCGCAGCCGACCATGCTCTTCCTCGACGAGGTGCTGCGCGGCGCCGAGCTGGAGGCGTGGAAGCAGGGGTTCGTGCTCATGATCGGCGTGGGCCGCGACGACCCCACCCGCGAGACCGTGCGCGACATCGCCGGCCGGGTCGACGGGCTGATGGTGCTCGCCCAGAGCGTTCCCGACGACGTGCTGGCCCGCCTCGCGCAGCGCATCCCGGTGGTCGTGCTCTCCGGCCCCGCGCGCGGCGACGACTACGATCACGTGACCGTCAGCAACGCCGAGGCGATGGCCGAGCTCACGCGCCTCGTGCTCGCGGAGGCCGACCCCGGAGGCCTCGCGTTCCTCGGCGGTCCCGAGGACTCGCCCGACGGCGCACAGCGCTGGGACGGCTTCGTGGATGCCGTCGTCGAGGCGGGCATCGCGCTCGACGAGGTCACGGTGCTCCGCGGCGACTTCACCCGCGCCGCGGGTCGGCGTGCGGGGGAGGAGCTGATCGCTCGCGGTGTGCCCACCGCGCTGGTCGCCGCGAACGATCAGATGGCTCTCGGCGCGATCGACGCGTTCCGATCGGCGGGCCTCCGCGTCCCGGCCGACGTGCGGGTCACGGGCTTCGACGGCATCGAGGCCGCCGCACTGTCACGGCCTGCACTGACCACGGTCCGTCAGCCGATGATCGACCTCGGCCGTGCCGCGGTGCAGCTGCTCGCGCGCCGGCTGGAGCAGCCGGATGCCGACCCGATGACGGTGCGCCTGCCCCTGCAGATCCTCGTCCGAGAGAGCTCGCAGCGCCCGGAATGACGAGGAGTCGTCCGGCGCTCAGGCGCGGTCGTGCAGCGTGATGCGGTATCCGTCGGGGTCGGCGAACGTGAAGGTGCGGCCGAACGGTCCGTCGATCGGCGCCGCGACGATCGTGTGGCCGTCGGCCAGGAGGGCGTCGTGGATGCCCTGTACGTCCGTCGCGTGCAGCCAGATCGCCGCCCCGATCCCGGGCTGGTCGACGGAATCGAGATCGGTGCCCGGCACGAGATCGCGCAGTGCGAAGGCGATGGGCGTCGTCTCGAACACGACGGCATGGGGCGGGCCGGCCTGCGAGCGGACGAGTCCGAGGTACTGCTCGTAGAACGCCTGGGATGCCGCGAGGTCGCGGGTCTGGAGCGAGAGGAAGTCGGGGCCGGTGACGGGCATGATGAGTCTCTTTCCGTACGTGTCAGTTATCTGACATGCATGAGCGTATGTCAGACTACTGACATGCGTCAAGACGGCATCGACCTCGACACCTCGCTCGGGTATCTGCTCAAGGAGGCGGCGAGCGCTCTGCGTTCGGCGATGGAGGAGGTGCTCCGACCGCTCGGGATGACCATCACGCATTACTCCTGCCTGGAGCTGCTCGCGCAGCGGCCGGGGATGTCGAACTCCGAGCTCGCGCGAGGGGCGTTCGTGACGCGCCAGTCCATGAACGTCCTGCTGCAGTCGCTCGAGAAGGACGGCTACGTCACCCGGCCCGGCGCGGCGCCCGCGGGGAGGGTCCTGCCCGCGACTCTCACCGAGCGGGGACGGCGGAGTCTCGCGCAGGCGACGGCCGCCGTGCGGTCGGTGGAGGTCCGGATGCTGTCGGGCATGACGGATGCGGAACAGCAGGCCGCTCTTCGCGCCCTGCGCAGCATGGTGAGATCTCTCCGAGAGGGCTGACGCGAGGGCGGATCTGGCACCGCTCCCACTCCGGCGGCGAGTGTGATGAGGTCGCCGGCCGGCTTGTCAAGGGCTTGCATCCGCGAAATGTATGCGCTTACACTGACTGATGCGGCCACGGCCGTGGGGCGCCCCGACCCGCGGGACCCCCTTCATGACACAGACGACATGAGGTGGCAGTGTGGCGAAGACGCACATGCTCCGACGCTGGCGGAGAGCCGCGATCGTGGGACTGGCGGCAGCGGCCGTCGTGCTCAGCGGTTGCAGCATCCAGATCAGTTCGCAGCCCGATCCATCGATCGGCGACGACACGATGCTCATCAACGCGGACAAGGGGAATCCCTTCTTCACGCGGAACTTCAACCCGTATCTCACCAACACGCGCACCGCGTCGCGGTGGATCTACGAGCCGCTGATCCTGGTGAACCCGCTCGACGGAACCCTGAACCCGTGGCTGGCGACCGAGTGGTCGCAGCCCGACGCGCGCACGATCGTGATGACGATCCGCGACGGCGTCGAGTGGAGCGACGGCGAGGAGCTGACGCCCGACGACGTCGCCTTCACGTTCCAGCTGCTGAAGGACAACCCCTCGCTCGACATCAAGGGCGCGTGGCAGCACCTCGAGAGCGTCGAGACCGACGGCTCCGACGTCATCATGCACCTGCAGACCGAGGACGCCCCGTCGCTGTCGATCCTGGGCCTCACGATGATCGTCCCCGAGCACATCTGGGCCGACGTCAAGGACCCGGGGACGTTCCGCAACGAGGATCCGGTCGGCACCGGACCCTTCGTGCTCGGCAACTACAACGACCAGCAGTACTCGGTGGACAAGAACCCCGACTACTGGCAGGCCGACAAGATCGAGATCGAGCACATCATCCTCCCCTCGACGAACTCGCAGCTCGACACGGTCACCCGCGGCTACGACTGGGCCTACTCGTTCATCTCCGATGTCGAGGGCACCTGGGGCGCCGCGAGCCCCGACAACGCCTGGTGGTTCCCGCCGGGAGGCGTGATCGGCCTGATGCCCAACCTCGAGATCGCACCGTTCGATGACGTGAACGTGCGTCGAGGCATCGCGCTCGCGCTCGATCGCGAGGAGATCGCCGAGACCGCCTCGGAGGGCTACATGCAGCCCGCCGGCCAGACCGGGCTCATCCTGCCGAACCAGGAGGAGTACCTCGACCCGAGCATCCCCGACCAGGGCATGCTCACCCAGGATGCGGATGCGTCTCTGGCGGCCTTCGCCGAGGCCGGGTACACGCTGCAGGGCGACCAGCTCGTGGGCGCGGACGGGAAGCAGCTCGAGTTCGCGCTGACGACCGCCAACGGCTACTCCGACTGGACCCGCGCCGCGCAGACGGTGCAGCGTCAGCTCGCCGAGGTCGGCGTCAAGGTGACCCTCAAGCTCCCGCAGCCGGCCGGCTATCAGAGCGCCATCAGCAACGGCGACTTCGAGATGGCGATCGGCGGCATGGGCAACGGAGACGTCTACCAGGCGTACAACAACCTGCTCTCGAGCGAGTTCTACGTGCCCTCCGGTGAGGCCACCGCCAACAACTTCGAGCGGTATCGCTCGGACGAGGCGGACGCCCTGCTCGCCGAGTACCGCGAGACCGTCGACCCCGCCCGTCAGGCGGAGATCGTGAACGAGCTGCAGGGCATCGTCTACGACGAGCTGCCCGTGATCGGCCTGTACTACGGCGGCATCTGGGGTCTGTTCAACGACTCCAAGTTCACCGGCTGGCCCACAGAGGACGACCCCTACATGATTCCGCAGAACTACGACTCGGCGCCGCTGATGATCTTCACCAGGCTCGAGCGCGTGAAGGGGGATGACGACTGATGAAGTACGTCCTTCAGAAGCTCGGCCTCTTCGTGCTCACGCTGTGGGCGGCGGTCACGCTGAACTTCTTCCTCCCGCGGCTCATGCCCGGCTCGCCCGCCGACGCCGCCATCGCCAAGCTCGCTCAGAACGGACCCGTGTCCGATGCGACGCGCGCCGCGATCGAGGCCCAGCTGGGTGTGCCCACCGGCTCGATCTGGGACCAGTACGTGACCTACCTCGGTCAGGTCGCCCGGCTCGACTTCGGCGTCTCGTACACGTTCTACCCGCAGAGCGTCTCGAGCATGGTCTCGACCGCGCTGCCGTACACGATCGGCCTGGTCGGCATCGTCACGATCCTCGCGTTCGTGATCGGCACCCTGATCGGCGTCGCCGCGGCCTGGCGTCGCGGCACGTGGCTCGACTCCCTGCCGACGCTGACCGGGTCGTTCCTCAGCACCTTCCCGTACTTCTGGACCGCGCTGCTGCTGCTGTTCTTCTTCGGGTACGTGCTGCACTGGTTCCCGACGACGGGCGCCTATGCGGCGACGACGACACCGGCGTTCACCTGGGACTTCATCGTCGACCTCGTGCAGCATGCGGTGCTGCCGGCGCTGACGATCCTGCTGACCTCTCTCGGCGGATGGATCATCGGTATGCGCAACGCGATGATCAACACGCTCGGTGAGGACTACGTGACCTTCGCCGAGGCCAACGGTCTCCGCGGACGCACTATCGCCGTCCGGTATGCCGCACGCAACGCGATCCTGCCGAACCTCACCGGCTTCGGGCTCACGCTCGGCGGTGTGGTCGGAGGGTCGATCCTCGTGGAGCAGGTGTTCGGGTACCCGGGCATCGGCTATCTGCTCTTCAACGCCGTGATCGGGCAGGACTACCCGCTCATGCAGGCGCTCTTCCTGATGATCACCGTGAGCGTGCTCATCGCCAACTTCCTCGTCGACATCCTGTACGGCGTGCTGGATCCAAGGACCCGCCGATGACCTCCACCATGAATGTCAAGGTTCCCTCCGACCGGATCGCGGCTCCCAGCCCGTGGCGCTCGTTCGCCCGGATGGTGGGCACCCTCTGGTCCAACGGCAAGGCCCGACTGGGCCTCATCATCCTCGGGCTGTTCGTGCTCGTCGCGGTGTTCGCACCGCTGCTCGCGCCCTACGGCCCCAAGGAGAACTCCTTCGAGCGCAACGCCGACGCGTCGGCCGCGCACTGGCTCGGCACCACCGCCGCGGGGGAGGACGTGCTGAGTCAGCTGATCTACGGCTCGCAGATCAGCCTGCTCGTCGGCCTCGCCGCCGGCATCCTCTCCACCATCGTCGCCGTGCTGATCGGCCTCAGCTGGGGCTACATGCGCGGATTCCTGGGTGAGGTGGTCGGCTTCATCGTCAACCTCTTCCTCGTGATCCCCGGCCTCCCGCTCATGATCGTGATCGCCGCCTACCTGCAGAACGGCGGCATCCTGATGATCATCGCGGTCATCGTCGTCACCGGATGGGCCTGGGGTGCCCGCGTGCTGCGCAGTCAGACCCAGTCGCTCCGCGGCAACGACTTCGTGACCTCGGCGCAGTTCTCGGGCGACAGCCGGGCGCGCATCGTGTTCCGCGAGATCCTGCCGAACATGACCTCGATCATCGCGGGCACGCTCTTCGGAGCGGCGACCGCGGCGATCCTGGCCGAGGCGGGACTCGAGTTCCTCGGACTCGGCGACTCCAGCATCGTCAGCTGGGGCACCATGCTCTACTGGGCGCAGAACTCCAACTCGCTGCTCACCGGGCAGTGGCTGCTGCTGTTCGCTCCCGGCCTCTGCATCGCGCTGCTCGCGCTGAGCCTGACACTGATCAACTTCGGCGTGGACGGGATCTCCAATCCGCGCCTGCGAGAGGGGAAGGGCCGATGAGCGCCATGACCACGGATGCCGCCACGACCACGGACGACGTGCTGCTGGACGTGCAGGGCCTGTCCGTCGAGTACGCCTCGCCGGGAACCACCCCCGTCACGGCCGTCGAGAACATCTCGTTCACGCTGCGCCGGGGGGAGTTCGTCGGGCTGGTCGGCGAGTCCGGGTCGGGCAAGTCGACGCTCGGCTTCGCCCTCACTCGGCTGCAGAAGCCGCCGGCGCGCATCAGCGACGGACGCATCCTGTTCGACAGCCGCGACATCCGCGACCTGAACGCCGAGGAGCTGCGCAGGCAGCGCCAGGGCGGGTTCGCGATGGTGCTGCAGTCGGGCATGAACGCCCTGAACCCGGTGCGCACGATCGGGAACCACTTCCACGACATCTTCGCGGCTCACGGGCACGTCGCCCGGGAGAACCGGGATGCCAGGGCGCGCGAGCTGGTCGGCAAGGTCGGCCTCGACCCGGTCGTGCTCTCGCGCTACCCGGGCGAGCTCTCGGGCGGAATGCGTCAGCGCGCCTCGATCGCGCTGGCACTCTCGCTCGAGCCGCAGCTCATGGTCTTCGACGAGCCGACCACCGCACTCGACGTGCTCGTGCAGCACGCCGTCATGGACACGATCAAGGAGCTGCAGCGCTCCGAGCACTTCACCGCGATCCTCATCAGTCACGACCTCGGCATCGTGCTCGAGGCCACCGACCGGGTGATGGTGATGCACGAGGGGCGGATCGTCGAAGACGCACCGAGCCTCGACATCCTGCACCGTCCGCAGGACGAGTACACGCGGATGCTGCTGAGTCACTACGCCGACCCTCGCGCCGAGTCGATCTCGATCCCCGGGTTCGTCGACCTCGGCACGCGCCGCAAGGAGGGGCGGTCGCGCACCGACCTGACCGAGACCCTGCCCACGGTGTCGCAGCGCGACACCCGGCGGGCGGATGCCGCGATCGTGGTCGAGGGCGTGTCGAAGCGCTACCCCGCGCCGCGTCGTGGCGAAGACCCCGTCGTCGCGGTCGACGACGTGTCGTTCCGGCTCGAGCCCGGCGAGGCACTCGCCCTCGTGGGTGCCTCCGGCTCGGGCAAGTCGACCCTCGCCAAGCTGATCACCGGCGTCGAGAAGCCGACCGAGGGCACCGTGCGCTTCGGCGACGTCGACGTCGCGACCCTGCGTCGCACGGGTCTGCGCGACCTGCGCAAGGACGTGCAGATGGTGTTCCAGGACCCGTATGCCGCACTCAATCCGCTGCACACCGTCGAGTACGCGCTGAGTCGCCCCGTGCGCAACTACACGTCGCTGCGCGGCGACGAGGCGCGGGCCCGCGTGCTCGAGCTGCTCGAGACCGTCGGCCTGACCCCGGTCGAGCAGTTCGCGGCCAAGCTGCCGCATCAGCTCTCCGGCGGTCAGCGCCAGCGCGTGGTCATCGCCCGTGCGCTGGCCAGCGACCCGCAGGTGCTGATCGCCGACGAGCCCGTGTCGATGCTCGACGTGTCGCTGCGCGCCGGCGTGCTCGCGCTGCTCGAGGACCTGCGTGAGAGATGGGGCATCAGCATGCTCTACATCACGCACGACCTGCTCAGCGCGCGCCTCGTCACCGAGAACATCCTCGTGCTCAACAGCGGCCGCGTCGTCGAACGCGGCGAGACCTCGCAGGTCCTGCAGCATCCCGAGGACCCGTACACCGTGCAGCTGCTCGACGCCGTGCCCAACCCGGCGCGCGCCGAGCGCTGACCGACGACCATCGCAAGACGAAAGGAGCACTCGTGCTCACATTCCCTGACGGCTTTCTCTGGGGCGCTGCGACCGCAGCCCATCAGGTGGAGGGGAACAACACGACCAGCAACTGGTGGACCATGGAGCACGCTCCCGGCTCGCCGATGGTGGAGCCCTCGGGCGACGCGGCCGACCACTTCCACCGGTACCCGGAGGACATGCGTCTGCTGGCCGACGCCGGCCTGAACTCGTACCGGTTCTCGGTGGAGTGGGCCCGCATCGAGCCGGAGCGCGGGTTCGTCTCGCGCGCGATGCTCGACCACTACCGCCGCATGATCGACACGGCCCGTGAGAACGGGCTCGACCCGACCGTGACCCTGATGCACTTCACGGTGCCGCAGTGGTTCCAGAAGGACGGTTTCTGGCGTGCGGATGACGCGGTCGACCTGTTCTCCCGCTACGTCGAGACGGTGCTGCCGATCCTCGAGGGCGTGAAGTACGTCTGCACCATCAACGAGCCGAACATCGCGGCGATGCTCGCCGGGGGAGAGGATGCGGCGAACCTCGTCGCATACGGCCTGCCGAACCCCGACCTCGCGGTCGCCGACACTCTGCTCGACGCGCACCACCGGGCATCCGAGATCCTGCACTCCGTCTCGGGCGTGCAGGCCGGATGGACGATCGCGACGCAGGCGTTCCACTCCACCGGCGAGCCCGGTGCCGATGAGATGCTCGCGACCTACGGCGACCCGCGCGACCACTGGTACCTCGACCAGTCCGCCGGCGACGACTTCGTCGGAGTGCAGGCCTACACGCGCACCTTCATCGGGCCGGAGGGCCCGCGGCCCGTCGCCGACGACGTCGAGACGACCCTGACCGGCTGGGAGTTCTTCCCCGAGGCGCTCGAGCTCGGTGTGCGCAGCGCCTGGGAGCGCAGCGGCGGCGTGCCGGTGCTCGTGACCGAGAACGGCATCGCGACCGCCGATGACACCCGTCGCGTGGCGTACACGCAGGGTGCGCTCGAGGGGCTGCACCGCGCGATCTCCGACGGCATCGAGGTCAAGGCGTACCAGCACTGGAGCGCGCTCGACAACTACGAGTGGGCCAGCGGGTTCCGGCCGACGTTCGGTCTGATCGGCTTCGACCACGAGACGTTCGAGCGCTTCCCGAAGCCGTCGCTCGCCTGGCTCGGCGAGGTCGCGCGTCGCAACGGCCTCTGAGCCGGACGACCCCGGGGCGCTGCCCCGGGGTTACCCTCGGATCATGAGTCATGCAGCCCGGACGACGCGCGGCGACAGGCTCCGATCGGCGGCCGCCGGGCTGAGCGCGGCGGTCGTCGCGGTCGGCCTGGCGGAGCTCGTCGCCGCGGTCGTCGAGCCGAGCGCGAGTCCGTTCGCCGTGATCGGCGGCGGACTCATCGACCTCGCCCCGAGCTGGGCGAAGGACACGGCCATCGCGCTGTTCGGCACGGGCGACAAGATCGCCCTGATCACCGGCATCGCCCTGGTGCTCGCCGGGGTGGCGGCACTCGCCGGCATCCTCGAATCCCGTCGCGCGGGTGTGGGATCCGTGATCCTCGCGGCTCTCGGGGTTCTCGCGCTGGTGGCCGCGATGATCCGTCCGGGCGCGGGCCCCTTCGCCTGGTTGCCCGGGCTCGTCGCGGGTGTCACGGCGGTCGTCGCGCTGCGCCTGCTCATGCGCGCGCTGCATCCGGTCCCGTATCTTCGCGCCGAGCATGAGGAGCGCAGGCGGTTCCTGCTCTGGACCGTCGGCGTCGCGGCCACCGGCGCGGTGGCGCTCGTCGTCGGCACGGCGGCCCGCGGGGTGACCCGGTCGATCGAGGCCGTCCGCGATGCGCTGCGGCTGCCGGCGCCGAGCAATGCCGCGCCGGCCGTCCCTGCGGCCGCTGAGCTGGACATCCCCGGCCTCGCCCCGGTCGTGACGTCGAACACCGACTTCTACCGCATCGACACCGCGCTGATCGTGCCGCGGATCGACCCCGCCGACTGGTCGCTGCGCATCACCGGGATGGTCGAGCGCGAGATCGAGATCTCGTGGGACGAGCTGCTCGCGCTGCCGATGCAGGAGTCTCACGTCACACTCGCGTGCGTGTCGAACGAGGTGGGCGGAGACCTGATCGGCAACGCCCTCTGGCTCGGTCACCCGGTGCGCGAGCTGCTCGCCCGGGCGGGTGTCGACCCGGATGCCGACATGGTGCTCTCGCGGTCCTCGGACGGATTCACGGCCTCGACCCCGCTCGAAGCGCTCACGGACGATCGTGACGCCCTGCTGGCCGTCGGCATGAACGGCGAGCCGCTGCCGATCGAGCACGGCTTCCCGGTGCGCATGGTCGTGCCGGGGCTGTACGGATACGTGTCGGCGACGAAGTGGGTGACCGAGCTCGAGGTCACCCGGTTCGATCGCGCGACCGCGTACTGGACCGACCGCGGATGGTCGGAGCGGGGTCCGGTCAAGCTGCAGTCCCGCATCGACGTGCCGAGCCGGGGCCAGCGGATCGAGGCGGGCGACGCGGTCATCGCCGGCATGGCGTGGCAGCAGCACGTGGGCATCGCGGGCGTCGAGGTGCGTGTCGATGACGGTCCGTGGCGCCGCGCCGAGCTCGCGACCGCGATCTCGGCCGACACCTGGGTGCAGTGGCGTCTGCCCTGGTCGGCGCAGAGCGGTGCGCACGCGATCGAGTGCCGTGCGCTCAGCGCCGAGGGAGAGACCCAGACCTCGGATCCTGCGGACGTCGTGCCCGACGGCGCCCAGGGGTGGCACCGCATCGAGGTGTCGGTCGCCTGAGCGTCACGACACCCGTCATCCCGCCTAGAATCGATCCCATGCCCGCAGGCGAATCCTTCTATATCACCACGCCCATCTACTACCCCTCCGATGTGCCCCACATCGGCCACGGGTACACCTCGGTGGCGGTCGACGCGCTCGCGCGCTGGCACCGTCAGGGCGGCGATGACACCTGGATGCTGACGGGCACCGACGAGCACGGCCAGAAGATGCTCCGTGCCGCCGCGGCGAACAGCGTCACCCCGCAGGAGTGGGTCGACAAGCTCGTCAGCGAGGCCTGGTTCCCGCTGCTGAAGACCCTCGACGTCGCGAACGACGACTTCATCCGCACCACGCAGGAGCGGCATGAGGAGCGCGTCAAGAAGTTCGTGCAGGCGATCTACGACCGCGGCTACATCTACGCCGGCGAGTACGAGGCCCTCTACTGTGTGGGCTGCGAGGAGTTCAAGCCCGAGTCCGAGATCCTCGACGGCACCGGTCCGTTCGAGGGCCTCAAGGTCTGCGCGATCCACTCCAAGCCCCTCGAGCTGCTGCAGGAGAAGAACTACTTCTTCAAGCTCAGCGAGTTCCAGGACCGGCTGCTCGAGCTGTACAAGACCCAGCCCGACTTCATCCGTCCCGAGTCCGCGCGCAACGAGGTCGTCTCGTTCGTGCGTCAGGGCCTGAAGGACCTGTCGATCTCGCGGTCGGCGTTCGACTGGGGCATCGAGGTGCCGTGGGATTCTTCTCACGTCATCTACGTGTGGGTCGACGCGCTGCTCAACTACGCCACCGCCGTCGGCTACGGCGACGACCCCGAGACCTTCGACCGTCGCTGGCCCGCCTACCATGTGGTCGGCAAGGACATCCTGCGCTTCCACGCGGTGATCTGGCCCGCCATGCTGATGGCCGCCGGTGTCGATGTCCCCAAGGGCGTGTTCGCGCACGGCTGGCTGCTGGTCGGCGGCGAGAAGATGTCGAAGTCGAAGCTCACCGGCATCGCACCGACCGAGATCACCGACGTGTTCGGCTCCGACGCCTACCGCTTCTACTTCCTGTCGGCGATCGCCTTCGGCCAGGACGGCTCGTTCTCGTGGGAGGACCTCGCCGCTCGCTATCAGGCCGAGCTCGCCAACGGCTTCGGCAACCTCGCCTCGCGCACCACCGCCATGATCGAGAAGTACTTCGAGGGCATCGTGCCGCCGCCCGCCGAGTACCTCGAGCAGGATCTGGTGATCCAGCGCCTGGTCGCACGGGCGACCACCGACGCGGACGCCGCGGTCGAGCAGTTCCGCATCGACGAGGCCATCCGCGCGATCTGGACCATCGTCGATGCGCTCAACGGCTACATCACCGAGAACGAGCCGTGGGCGCTGGCCCGCGACGAGGCTCAGCGCGAGCGCCTCGGTACCGTGCTGTACACCTGCGCCGAGGGGCTGCGCGCGCTCGCCGTGCTGCTCTCGCCGGTCATGCCGCAGTCGACCGAGAAGCTGTGGGTCGCGCTCGGCGCCGCCGAGAGCCTGGGCCGCCTGCAGGACCAGCCGATCCGCGAGGCCGGCGCGTGGGGCGTGCTGCGTCCCGGCACCAGCGTCAACGGTCTCTCGCCGCTGTTCCCGCGGGTGGAGTCGGCCTCCTGAGCCATGACCGAGTCCACGCCTGAGACGTACGTGCAGCGACGTGACGGCGACGGGCGCAAGGATCTGCGGTATCCCGCGGCCCCTGAGCCCCTCGCCGTCCCGGTCTATGACAACCACGCGCACCTCGAGATCGTCGACGGCGACGAGCCGCTGTCACTGACCGAGCAGCTCGACCGTGCCGAGGCCGTGGGCATCGCGGGGGTCGTGCAGGCGTCGGGCGACATCGAGTCGTCGCGGTGGGCGGTCGAGGCCGCCGCATCCGATCCTCGCGTGCTCGCGGCCGTCGCGATCCACCCGAACGACGCGCCCGCGTATGCCGAGGCCGGCCGCCTCGGCGGTGTCGGGCTCGACGAGGCGATCGCGGTGATCGACGAGTTCGCCGCGCATCCGCGCACCCGGGCGATCGGCGAGACGGGACTCGACTTCTTCCGCACCGAGCCCGAGCGTCGGGCGCCGCAGTTCGAGTCCTTCGAGGCGCACATCGCCCTCGCCAAGAAGCACGGCATCGCGATGCAGATCCACGATCGC
Source organism: Microbacterium sp. C5A9 (assembly GCF_022627955.1). GTDB lineage: Bacteria > Actinomycetota > Actinomycetes > Actinomycetales > Microbacteriaceae > Microbacterium. Next base: position 157,750 of record NZ_JABXGD010000006.1, on the reverse strand, counting down.
GATGCGCACGACGCGGTGCTCGAGACGCTGACGCGGGTCGGCGCTCCCGAGACGACCGTGTTCCACTGCTTCTCGGGCGACGACGCGATGGCCAGGATCTGTGCGGATGCCGGCTACCACCTGTCGTTCGCGGGCAACGTCACCTTCAAGAACGCGCAGAACCTGCGGGATGCCCTGAAGGTCACGCCGCTCGATCGCATCCTCGTCGAGACCGATGCGCCGTTCCTGACCCCGACACCGCTGCGCGGCCGACCGAACGCCCCGTACCTGGTGCCGATCACGGTGCGGTTCATGGCGGCGGAGCTCGGCATCGAGGTCGACGAGCTATCGACGCAGCTCGCCGCCAACACGCTGCGGGTCTACGGTTCGTTCGACTGAATCTCGATCGCCTGCGTGTCGGAGAGGGGCTTCGCCGAGACGATCTGAGAGATCGGCTTCCAGACGAGCACCAGAGTGAGCGCGGCGCCGGCGAACGCGAACCACCAGGGGGCGGTCAGACCCCAGACCTGTGCGATCACTCCGCCCAGTGCCTGTCCGATCACCATGCCCCCGAACACGCCGACCATGTTCACCGAGGCGACCCGGCCCTGCAGCTCGGCGGGCACCAGGCGCTGGCGGACCGTCGTCGAGATCGTGCCCCAGAAGAACGCGTACGCGCCGAACACGAACATGATCACGAGGGCGACCCATCCGATGCTCGTGAGCGCGAAGGCCAGGTGCATGAGCACCTCGAGCGTCAGCACCACGCGCATGAGTGTGGCGAACGACACGTGCCGCTCGAGCCAGCCGAAGCTCAGTGTGGCGAGGATCCCGCCCACGGCGGATGCGGTCGTGAGCGCGCCGTAGCCGACCGCGCCCATGTGCAGGTGCTCCGTGGCGTAGAGCACGAGCACACCCCAGGGAGCAGCCCAGGTCACGTTGAACACCAGGATGATCAGCACGAGCATCCGCACCGGAGGGTTGCGCCAGAGCCAGCGCAGCCCCTCGGCGATGTCGGTGTGCACGTGCGTCCGCACGTCGTCTCCCGCCGACCGGGGAGGCACGGGCGTCCGCGCCATCCGCGAGATCAGCACGACCGCGAGCAGCACGCAGAGCACTTCGACGAGGAACGGCAGCGCCGTGCCCGCGGCGAAGAGGAAGGCGCCGAGCGGCGGGCCCGCGAACTGGTTCGCGACGAGATAGCCGGCCTGCAGGCGCGCGTTGCCGATGCCGAGGTCGGCCGGCTTCACGAGCATCGGCAGCAGTGTGCTCCCCGCCGTGTCGACGAAGACCTCGGCCGTGCCGTAGAGGAAGGCGACCGCGAGCACGATCCAGATGGTGGCGGTGCCGGTCAGGAGGAAGACGCAGAGACCCGCGAGCACGATCGCGCGCGCCCCGTTCGCGACCATCACGAGGCGGCGGCGGTCGAATCGGTCGGCGATCGCACCCGCGTGCAGGCCGAAGAGCAGCCAGGGCAGGAACTGCAGGATGGCACCCGCGGCGACGAGGATCGGCGACGACGTCATCGAGGCGATGAGCAGGGGAGCAGCGGCCAGTGCGACGCCGTCGCCGACGTTGCTCGTCCACGATGACGCGAGCAGCCAGCGGAAATCCCTGCCCATGCGCCGCGGCGCGACCAGTTCACCGAGAGAGGGCATCACAGAAGACTACTGGCCGCCTCGGACACCGGTGGCGGCGTCGACAGCGGCGGGGGTGGGGGACAATGGAGCAATGACTGTCACCCTGCTCGGCGCCACCGAGATCCGCCGCCTCGCCGCCGAGCTCGATGTCACCCCGACCAAGAAGCTCGGCCAGAACTTCGTCGTCGACGCCAACACGGTCCGCAAGATCGTGCAGGCCGCGCGGGTGCAGCCGGGGGAGCGGGTCGTCGAGGTGGGTCCGGGGCTCGGCTCGCTGACTCTCGCGATTCTCGAGACGGGAGCCTCGGTCACCGCGGTCGAGATCGATCATCGGCTCGCCGCGCGCCTGCCGCAGACGGCGGTCGAGCACGGCGTGCCCGCCGAGCGGTTGACGGTGGTGGATGCCGATGCGCTGCGCATCACCGAGCTGCCGGGCGAGCCGACCGTGCTCGTCGCCAACCTGCCGTACAACGTCTCGGTCCCGGTGCTGCTGCACTTCCTCGAGAGCTTCGCGTACCTGAAGCGCGGCGTCGTGATGGTCCAGGCCGAGGTCGCCGAGCGCCTGGCCGCGAAGCCCGGCTCGAAGATCTACGGCTCACCCAGCGTCAAGGCGGCCTGGTACGGCGAGTGGAAGCTCTCCGGCACAGTGTCTCGCCAGGTGTTCTGGCCCGTGCCGAATGTCGACAGCCTCCTCGTGGGGTTCGACCGCGCCGAGGGCGAGCGCGGACCGGAGGATGAACGTCGTCGCACGTTCGCGATCGTCGATGCCGCCTTCAACCAGCGACGCAAGATGCTGCGGCAGGCGCTCTCGGGTCTGTTCGGCAGCTCCGCGGCGGCATCCGAGATCCTGATCGCCGCGGGGGTCGCACCGACCGCACGCGGTGAGGACCTGACGGTCGAGGACTATCACCGTATTGCGCAGCACGTCGCTCGGATCGAAGACCCGGTCGTCACCGACTAATCTGGCACCGTGACCGAATCCCCCCGCTTCCGGCCGAACGTCCCTGAGCTGCACCGACCGTATGCGGCCGACGAGAGTCGCTACCAGCAGTTCGAATACCGGCAGGTCGGCGCCTCCGGGCTCTATCTGCCGCCGATCTCGCTCGGTCTCTGGTGGAACTTCGGCGACAACATCCCGCTCGACAATCAGCGTGAGCTTCTGCGTCACGCGTTCGACCGCGGAATCACGCACTTCGACCTGGCGAACAACTACGGTCCGCCCTACGGGTCGGCCGAGAAGAACTTCGGACGCCTGTTCGCCGAGGACTTCCGCCCATACCGCGACGAGCTGATCATCTCGTCGAAGGCCGGGTGGGACATGTGGCCGGGCCCGTACGGCGACTATGCGAGCCGCAAGTACATCCTGGCGAGCGCCGAGCAGTCGCTCACGCGCATGGGACTCGACTACGTCGACATCTTCTACTCGCACCGCGTCGACCCCGTGACGCCCATCGCCGAGACCGTGGCCGCCCTCGACACGCTCGTGCGTCAGGGCAAGGCGCTCTACGTCGGCATCTCGTCGTACAGCGCCGAGCGCACGGCCGAGGCCCTCGCGGTCGCGAAGGATCTCGGAACGCCGCTCGTGATCCACCAGCCCGCGTACTCGATCCTCAACCGCTGGGTCGAAGACGGCCTCACCGACACCCTCGAGCAGTCCGGTGTCGGCGCGATCGCCTTCACCCCGCTCGCGCAGGGGCTGCTGACCGACAAGTACCTCGGCGACGGCACCGCCGAGCGCGCGCAGAAGCGCGGTTCGCTCCCCGATGCTCCGCTGTCCGACGACGCGGTCCAGACGTTGCGCGCGCTGAACGACATCGCCGCAGAGCGGGGCCAGTCGCTCGCGCAGCGCGCGCTGCAGTGGACGCTGCGCAACCCGGTCGTCGCCTCCGCCCTGGTCGGCGCCTCGCGGCCCGCGCAGCTCGACGAGAACATCGCCGCGCTGCACGGCCCGGCATTCACCGACCAGGAGCTCACTCGCATCGACGAGCTCTCCGGGTCGATCGACGTCGACCTGTGGGCCTCGTCCACGGAGCTCTGACGGGAACCGCATCATGACCTTCGCCGTCTCGCCCCCCGCCGTGCACGTGCGTGCGCCGGGGAAGATCAACCTCTACCTCGGTGTGGGTGGGCGGCACGACGACGGCTACCACGCGCTGGCGACGGTCTTCCAAGCGGTCTCGCTCTATGAGGACGTGACCGCGCGTCACGCCGACGACTTCTCGGTCACCGTGTCGGGGGTCGACGATCCCGCCACGGTGCCGCTCGACGACCGCAACCTCGCGATGCGGGCCGCGAAGCTGCTCGCCACGGCGGCGGAGTACGAGGGAGGAGTCGCCCTCGAGATCCGCAAGAGCGTTCCGGTCGCCGGCGGGATGGGCGGAGGATCGGCGGATGCTGCTGCGGCGCTGGTCGCATGCGATGCCCTCTGGGGCACCGGGTTCTCGACCGCCCGTCTGCACGAGCTGGCGGCGCGTCTCGGCGCCGATGTGCCGTTCGCGCTGCACGGCGGTACGGCGGTCGGCACCGGTCGAGGCGACCAGCTGAACCCCGCGCTGGCGCGCGGGCGGTTCGACTGGGTTCTCGTCCCGAGCGATGCGGGCCTCTCGACGCCGGTCGTCTACGGCAGGCTCGACGCGCTCCGCGAGGAGCACGGCGCTCTCGCCGACGATCCGCCGCTCTCGCTCGATGTGCCGATCCCGGTGCTGCAGGCGCTGCGCTCGGGCGACTCCGAGCTGCTCTCCGAGAGCATCTACAACGACCTCCAGGAAGCGGCGCTCCATGAGCGGCCCGACCTCGAGACGACGATCCTGCGCGGCATCCATGCCGGCGCGCTGCAGGGCATCGTGTCGGGCTCCGGCCCGACGATCGCGCTTCTGTGCGGCAGCCCCGAGAGCGCACAGCACGTGCAGAACGAGCTCCGCGACCGCGGGTTCGATCCTCTGCATGTGCACGGCCCGGTGCCCGGTGCCCGCATCATCGGCTGACGTCGACGCCGCCCCGAGGTGCGTTCGGCGTGCCGTGAGTACATAATGAGATGACGATGTGACCGTGCACATGCAAGGAGGCGATGCAATGTCCACCGCCTCCGAACGTGCTCGCGTGCCGAGCATCCGCGACGTCGCACGACTCGCGGGCGTCTCGCACCAGACCGTCTCCCGAGTGCTCAACGATCACCCGAGTATCCGGCCCGAGACGAAGGCCAAGGTCCTCGACGCGATCTCCGTGCTCGACTACCGACCCAACCTCGCCGCGAGAGCGCTGGTCACGAGCAAGTCGAACATGCTCGGCATCCTGTCGGCGACGGTGGGGGAGTTCGGTCCGACCTCCTCGATCGTCGGCATCGAGGATGCGGCGCGCGAAGAGGGGTACTCCGTCTCGACGCTGAACCTGTCTGCGACCTCGCCCGAGGCGATCGGCAGCGCCCTGCGGCAGCTCACCCGCGAGCAGGTCGACGGCATCGTGGTGCTGGCGCCGCAGGTGCGGGTGTTCCATGTGCTCAGAGGGATGGCGGTCGACATCCCGTTCGTCTCGCTGCAGACCGCCTCGGGCTCCGACGGGGTGAGTCTCTCGGCCGACCAGGTGACGGGTGCACGCACGGCCACCGAGCATCTCATCGGCCTCGGCCACAGCGACATCCTGCACATCGCCGGTCCGCAGGACTGGGTCGAGGCGGAGTCGAGGATGCGCGGCTATCTGGACGCTCTGCGCGAGGCCGATCTGCCGACGTTCCCGCCCATCCGCGGCGATTGGACGGCGGACTTCGGCTACTTCGCCGGACAGGAGCTGTCGCGCAGGCGCGACTTCACGGCCGTGTTCGTCGCCAACGATCAGATGGCGATCGGGCTGCTGCACGGCTTCCGCGACGCCGGCATCCGCGTCCCCGAGGATGTCAGCGTCGTGGGGTTCGACGACATCCCCGTCGCGGCGCACGTGGCGCCGACGCTGAGCACGGTTCATCAGGACTTCCCGGAGCTCGGTCGCAGAGCCGTGCGGATCCTGCTCGCGCAGATCAGGGGTGAGCAGACGCCGGTGTTCGGCCCCCTGCAGACGACCCTGCGCACCAGGGAATCGTCGGCGCCTCGATAAGGCCACATTTTCGTCCGTGGTCTTGACACCGCTTCGGCGAGCGTAGACTATGTAATCCAATGTGAACGGTCACATCGTGAGTGGCCGCCCGTCGCGAGGAAGATCTTGTGAGCACCACAGCAACGTTGCCGGTCGTGTCAGGCCCCATCCTGGAGATGCGCAGCATCACCAAGGAGTTCCCGGGTGTCAAAGCGCTGTCCGATGTGTCCATCACCGTCCGGGCAGGCGAGATCCATGCGATCTGCGGCGAGAACGGCGCGGGAAAGTCGACCCTCATGAAGGTCCTGTCCGGCGTCTACCCGTACGGGTCGTACGAGGGGGAGATCCTGCTCTACGGCGAGGAGCAGCGGTACCGCGACATCGCCGCCAGCGAGCAGGCCGGCATCGCGATCATCCATCAGGAGCTCGCGCTCATCCCCGAGCTCTCGATCACCGAGAACATCTTCCTCGGCAACGAGATCCGTCACTTCGGTCGCATCGACTGGCGGGCGCAGCGTCAGCGCACCGTCGAGCTGCTGGCCCGAGTCGGTCTGCGCGAGGACCCCGATGTGGCGATCAAGACCCTCGGCGTCGGCAAGCAGCAGCTGATCGAGATCGCCAAGGCGCTCAACAAGGACGTCAAGCTGCTGATCCTCGACGAGCCGACCGCCGCGCTGAACGAGAACGACTCGCAGCACCTGCTCGACCTGATCCTCGGCCTCAAGGCCAAGGGCATCGCGTCGATCATGATCAGTCACAAGCTCAACGAGATCGAGCAGATCGCCGACGAGATCACGATCATCCGCGATGGCCGCACGGTCGAGACCCTCGACATCTCGCGGGGCGAGATCAACGAGGATCGGATCATCCGCGGCATGGTCGGCCGGTCGCTCGAGAGCCGGTACCCCGACCGCACCCCCGAGATCGGCGAGGTGTTCTTCGAGGTCAAGGACTGGTGGGTGCAGCACCCGACGGTCTCCGAGCGCATGGTCGTGAAGGGGTCGAACCTCAACGTCCGCCGCGGAGAGGTCGTCGGAATCGCCGGGCTCATGGGCGCCGGCCGCACCGAGTTCATGATGAGCCTGTTCGGTCGCTCCTACGGCACGTTCCTGGGTGGACAGGTCTTCAAGGACGGCCAGGAGATCTCGATGCCCGACGTCTCCTCCGCCATCAGGCACGGGCTCGCCTACGTCAGCGAGGACCGCAAGGTGCTCGGTCTCAATCTGCTCGACACGATCAAGCGCTCGGTCGTGGCGGCGAAGCTCTCCAAGATCTCGCGCCGAGGCGTCGTCGACGAACGGCAGGAGTTCGTGGTCGCCGAGCAGTACCGCAAGGCGCTGCGGATCAAGACGCCGAGCGTCGAAGAGGGTGTCGGCAAGCTCTCGGGAGGGAACCAGCAGAAGGTCGTGCTGGCGCGGTGGATGTTCACCGACCCCGACCTGCTGATCCTCGACGAGCCCACCCGCGGCATCGACGTCGGAGCCAAGTACGAGATCTACGCGATCATCAACGAGCTCGCCTCCCAGGGCAAGGGCGTCATCGTGATCTCCAGTGAGCTGCCCGAACTCCTCGGCATCTCCGACCGCATCTACACCGTCTTCGAAGGTCGGGTCACCGACTGCATCCCGGCCGACCAGGCGACACCCGAGGCCCTCATGCGCAGCATGACCTCCGCGAACCAGAAAGCATCAGCATGACCACCGACCTCACGACAACGAAGCGTGGCTTCCACTTCGGCGACATCCGCAAGATGTTCGGAAGCACCGGCACCTCGTCGCTGCGCCAGTTCGGCATTCTGGGCAGCCTCATCGTCATCATCCTTCTCTTCGAGATCCTGACGCTGCTGCGCAACGGTCCGAACGGTGCGACGCTGACGTCGGGCAACCTGATCAACGTCATCAACCAGTACTCGTTCATCCTGATCCTCGCGATCGGCATGGTGATGGTGATCATCATGGGTCACATCGACCTGTCGGTCGGTTCGGTGGCCGCGTTCACCGGAATCATCGTGGCGAAGTCGATGGCCGACTGGAACCTCCCCTGGCCGGCAGCGATCCTGCTGGGTCTCGGCGTCGGCGCTCTCGTGGGCGCCTGGCAGGGATTCTGGGTCGCGTACGTCGGGGTGCCCGCATTCATCGTGACGCTGGCCGGCATGCTCTTCTTCCGTGGTGCGCAGCAGTGGATCGGCGACGCGCAGACGATCCCGGTCCCCAAGGGGTTCCAGGTCATCGGCACGGGCTATCTGCCGGAGGTGGGGCTTCCCCTCCCGTTCAACGTGCCGACGATGATCCTCGCGCTCGTCGCCGTGGCATGGCTGATCTTCTGGGAGATCCGCACCCGCCGCGTGCAGCACAAGATGGGCTCCGACAGTGCACCCGTGTGGGTGAGCGTCGTCAAGGTCGTGCTCCTCTCCATCGTCGTGCTCGTCGCCGCATGGATGTTCGCGACCGGTCGCCCCGGCACGAGCTTCCCGGTCCCGGGTCTGATCCTGCTGGCGCTCGTCATCATCTACTCGTTCCTGACGCGCAACACCGTGTTCGGTCGTCACATCTACGCCGTCGGCGGCAACCGCCAGGCCGCGCGCCTGTCGGGCGTCAAGGACCGCTGGGTCGACTTCTTCGTCATGATGAACATGTCGATGATGGCCGCCCTCGCCGGCATGATCTTCGTGGCCCGCTCGCAGGCATCCGGACCGAACGACGGCACCGGCTGGGAGCTGGATGCCATCGCCTCGGTGTTCATCGGTGGAGCCGCCGTCGCCGGTGGTATCGGCACGGTGATCGGATCGATCATCGGTGGCCTGGTGATGGCCTTCCTCAACAACGGTCTCGCACTGCTCGGCCAGGGTGCCGACGTCGTCTCGATGATCAAGGGCCTCGTGCTCCTGCTCGCGGTCGGCATCGACGTCTGGAACAAGCAGCAGGGCCGCCCCTCGATCATCGGCTTCATGACGCGCCGCGTCGGCCGCAAGGACGACCCGGAGGCCTCTCCGGTGTTCGAGCCCAACAAGACTTACCAGGCTCCGCCCGTCGACAAGACGCGGAGCGAGTAAGCGGAATCTTCGCGCAGTGCTCGCGCGCAGGATCCGTCAACATCACACAGAAAGAGATCACATGAAGAAGATCATCGTCACAGCGACAGCGCTCGTCGCGACGGCTGCCTTCGCTCTCACCGGCTGCTCGGCCGAGCGAGGCGGGGACACCGGTTCGGGATCGGGCGAAGAGGCCGAAGCCGGATTCGCGGCGGATTCGTCCATCGGCGTCGCGCTTCCGGACAAGACCAGTGAGAACTGGGTCCTCGCCGGCAAGCTCTTCACCGACGGTCTGGAGGAGGCCGGCTTCAAGGCCGACGTCCAGTACGCTCCGGCCAGCAACACGGTCGCCGAGCAGCAGAACCAGATCCAGGCCATGGTCACCAACGGTGCCAAGGTCATCATCATCGGCGCGAAGGACGGCAAGCAGCTGGCCACGCAGGTGCAGGCGGCGAAGGATGCCGGCGCCTACGTGATCGCCTACGACCGTCTCATCGAGAACACCGAGGCCGTCGACTACTACGTCGCGTTCGACAACTTCAAGGTCGGTGAGCTGCAGGGTCAGGCGCTGCTCGACGGTCTCGAGGCTCGTGCGGGCCACGAGGCTCCGTACAACATCGAACTGTTCTCGGGTTCGCCCGACGACGCCAACTCCAAGGTCTTCTTCGACGGTGCGATGAGCGTGCTGCAGGACAAGATCGACGACGGCACGCTGAACGTCGTGTCGGGTCAGACCGAGATCGCGCAGACCGCGACCGAGGGCTGGCTTCCGGAGAACGCGCAGAACCGCATGGACACTCTGCTCACCTCGTCGTACAGCGGTGACACCGTGGTCGACGGTGTGCTGTCGCCGAACGACACCCTGGCTCGCGCCATCATCACCTCGGTGCAGCAGGCCGGCAAGCCGGTTCCGGTCGTCACCGGTCAGGACTCCGAGGTCGAGTCCGTCAAGTCGATCATGGAGGGTGTGCAGTACTCCACGATCAACAAGGACACCACGCTGCTCGTCGAGCAGGCCATCAAGATGGTCGGTCAGCTGCAGAAGGGCGACACCGTCGACGTGAACGACGAGGAGTCGTACGACAACGGCGCCAAGATCGTTCCGGCGTACCTGCTCGACCCGATCATCGTGACCAAGGAGAACGCGGCCGAGGCATACGCCAACGTGCCGAGCCTCCTCGAGATCGTCGAGTCGTACCAGTAAGCGATCCCGCTTTCTTCACGGACGAGCCGTCCGGACCTTCGGGTCCGGGCGGCTCGTTGCCATATCGGTCGACTTTTCACACCCCGCGCGGGCGAGCCGCTGGCGGAAAGCGGCAGTCCTGTCGGAGGACGTCCGCACACGGTGCGCTAGCCCCAGAGGGGGTCGTCAGGATCGGGAGAGTCTGTGCCGTCGGCATCTGTCATGATGCGCGCTTCAGCGATCCACGACGTCAGAGGGCCATCGCGGAGGAGATGAGGTCGCGGTGTGTCGAGCAAAGCGGAGGCGGTCACCTGGTCCAGCGGCTCATCGCTCGCGATAATGACGACATTGCCGAGCGGCCCTTCCGCATCTTCCGGCTCTGCGTCGAGCACGACAGCGACGTGATCGAACACGGTGCTCAGGGTCGCGGCCTGTCGTCGTGAGTATTCGAACGGATGCCCGTCGAGCAGGTTCACGGCGACCACGCCCGCTGCTGCGGAGCGCGCGGCGACCCGGCGATAGAACTCCTGGCTGGCCACACGATGCCGGATGACGGCGGCATCCCAGAGATCGACGACGGTGAAGCACGCCTCCACCCAATCGGTGTCGATTGCGGTGCGATAACTCGCTGCGTCGTCAAGTCCGGGGGACGGAGATGACTGCACCGGCGATGGCTTCTCATTCGGCAGAGCGGCGTCCGCGACCGTCCGAGCGTCACCGAGGATGACTCGTATGTCAGACCCGGGAGGCAGTGGCAGCGCGTCGATGACGGCGGCGTAGAGCGCGGGTTCGAACTCCACCACCAGCTGAGGTGATCCGGCGCGCGTCGCCTGGACGTAGCGTGCCAGCGTGAGTGCTCCCGCCCCCAGATGCACGGTGAACAGCGGCGCATCAGGCTCGGCGGCGGCATCCATTGCGCGGGCGATGTGTTGGGTGTAGCTGTACTCGAGGGCGGTGGGTTCGGTGATCGAGACGACGGACTGCGCAATTCCATCCACGCTGAGCTCGAAGCGACCGGGTCGCCTTCTCGACTGCACCAGCTTTGCCTTGCGGTTGGCTAGTGAGAGCGAGAACACCCGGCGACTCCATGGCACCTGTCTAGTTTAAGCCGGAGGGGATCGGTCGGCGGCTGCCTGTCGAGGAGCAGAGAGCCGTAGGCGAATTTGCTCTCGGAAGGCTGCTGTGGTGCGTTCTTCAGCAGCCGACGCCGGCCGGGTTCTCGTCGCAGGTGTGGGCGACGAGCGCGGTGCGCGCCTCGAGGATGCGGATCTCCTGCGTGGCGCCACTGGTCGTGAGCTGCCCGGGAATGTCGATCCATCCGCCGCCGAGATCCACCTGCGCGGTGTATCGGATGTCCACCCGGGCCGGGTACACGCCCGGTTCGCGATAGACGTGGCTGGTCGGGGTCGGCGTGAACTGTGCCTGACCGAGCGCCTCCCACGTGTGCCCTGGCGTCGTGAGTGTCGCGGAGCTGCCGTCACCGTACGTGTAGTCGTATCCGGCCGGGACGAACCGCACGCGCAGTGGTACGCCGAACAGCTCGCCATCTTCGATCTGCGGTGTCGCAGCGGCGGTGAAGTTGGTCGGCATCCCGGCGATCCCGACGTTTCCGGGTTCGGCGGTGGCGAGGACGGATGCCGGGGCGAACCGCGCCAGGTCGGAGATGACGATCGTCGGAGTGCCGGTCGCCGGCGGGGTCGTCGGCGGGGCAGCGGGTGGGTTCCGACGGGGTGCGCATCGCGTGGTGCCCGAGTCGTCCATGCACGCCGCGAGATCGATCGCCTCCTGGCTCGGCCCCGACGGTGCGCCGGGGCCGGATGGGCCTCCGTTGCTTCGGCGTGTGCCCGTGCTCGGGTTCGTGCCCTGCTGCTGTTGCGTGCCCGAGATCGTGAGGGACGAGCTGTCGGTTGAGCCGCAGAGGCCCAGCAAGAGTGTGTCAGGGGAACAGCCGCCGGCTGCGAGCGCTACGGGGGACGCGATGAAGTCGAGCGCTGATAAGACGATGATGCAGGCCAAGAACTTGATTCTCAGCATGGGTCGTCGTCCATCGGCAACGCATCGGAGATCAAGAGAGACTCGCCGTTACCTATCAAGACCACCGCGAGCGCGACCGTGTTGCCTCGCTCGGCAGGCGTGACATTGGCGCCGGCGCGATCCAGCAGCGACAGCGCGGACACATCCGTGCAAACAGTCAGCCTGATTGTCACTGCGTTCGAGTAGAACTCGCTCGATTCGAGCATGAGTGAATCGATCGTTGCCGTGCCCACTGCCGATAGGCCATTCGACACAAGCGTGTTCTGCGTGTCTATGTCTACTTCGAGAGCACCCCCAGTCAAGAAACGCTGCGGATCGGCGTCGGGATCGCCTGCCCGTCGTTCATTCAGCGCATCGTTGTACGCCCGGTACACCTCTTCCGCCGCCGCGAACGCCTCTTCCTCGCTGGCGAAGGCGGGTGTCGGCGTGGGCACCGGCGCCGGCTCCGGTGCGCATCCCAGCAGTGAGCTGAGAGCGATCGCAACCATCGCGACGGCCGCACTTCTTGCGCGCGTGGTCATCGGTCGGGGAGCGGGCGAGGGTCTCGAACGAGGAGGGGTCACCGCGCCACCGTAGTCAAAGCGTGGTGAGTGCCGCCGCAGTTATCCACAGCGCCGCGCGGCGATCAGCGCCTTCGTCAGAACGGCGCGCGTGCAGCATCCTCCGTCACGGTGAAGGTCACCGTGTTCGGTGCAGGAGGGGTGTCGACGTAGGTTCGGCCGGTGGGGCTCGTCCACTCCATGACCCCGCCGGGTTTCTGCTCGACGTGCCAGGGGGAGTGGTGTTTCAGAACATGATGTCGTCGACAGAAGGACGCGAGGTTCGTATCGCAGGTCGCGCCACCCGTTGACGCCGCGTGGTTGTGGTCGAGATCGCATTTGCGAGCCGCAATCCCGCAGGTGGGGAAGCGACATCGTTGGTCACGCGCACGCAGGTGTCTGCGCAGGTGGCGACTCGGTCGATATCGGTCGACCGCGAGCACTCGACCGCTGATCGGATGCGTCAGCACCCGATCCCACCCCTTCGTCTGGCCGGCCATGGTGCGTGCGGTGTCGACATCGATCGGGGTCCGCCCGTCGAGTTCGGCGGGCGGCGCCGCATCGGCATCCGACGCTGCGTCCGCATCGTCGTCCATCAGGGTCGTCACCGGAACTGTGATCTCGATCCGCGCACTGATAGCTCCGAGCAGTCCGTCTTCGCTGTCGTGACCGGTCGGCTGGCCGCTGAGCACGAGATCGGCGAGCAGGTCGGCACGGATCTCATCGACCGTTCGATCATCCGCCTCGAACTCGCTGCCGTCGCGAGCTGCCTGTCGCTTCGCGCGAAGGTTCTCGTTGCGCAATGCGTGCGCCATCTGCGAGAGACGGTCGAACATGCCGTGGACGAGCGCGGCGGGCGCGTGCGTGTGCAGCGCCGCCATCCCGTCTTCGCCATCCGTGACCCATACCCGTCGCTGAGACCTGGCTCGCCGGTGTCGCTCTGACACGGTCGTCGGAGCGAATCGCTCGGCGACTCGCCGTGCCAACGCGCGCAGACGGTTGGGCGACTCCGTCTCGGCGATCGGGAGGATGACCGCGGAGTACTTCTCGCGATCTCTGGGTGACGCGATGCCCGACCCCGCGTCGATGATCACCCTGGAGTGCGCCGGGCTGATCCGCCGCGCCCCCTGAGCGGCCCACACATCCGGAAACTGATCGACCAGCAGCTCCGCGGCGGCCATCCGCCGCTCGATCGTGCGGTCGCTGACGTGCTGCACTGCAGCGATCTCGGCCGCGATCGTCCTGATCGAGTGGTCGCCTCGATCAGGGTGATCGCCCTGCTTGGCGATGTCGATCGCCAGCCGAGCGGCGATCGCCAGCAACCCGTCACGCGCGGCGCTCATGCTGCTGAGCGTCGCCTCCGCGACCTCCAGCGCGGCGACGAGATCGGCGAGATTCGCCATCTGCGTGTCCGTCGCGTCGAGCAGTGCTGTCATGCCATAAGTAAATCAGGGACCACCGACATTCGAAGATAAATACGAGACATTCCGATCTTGACATGATCACGGAAAGGTAACGAAAGCGTGCGACACTGGCGGCATGCTTCTCCACGTGATCGACACCGGAACAGGCCCGCGCCTGGTCGCGGTCGGTCGGAACGCAACCCGCACGTCACGATCGAGCAGGCGGCGGCCTCCGTGGTGAACACGGTCTGAGACCTCGGCCCCGGGCGCCCGCGCGCAGCCGTCGGCCATTCCTACGGAGCGACAGTTCTCGCGGCCGCCGCCGAGATGTTGCAGCCCGACCTGTCCGTGTACGTCGACGCGGCCCTCTCCCTGACCGGAGGACACGACCGCGCGGCCCTCACAGCGCATACGCGCGCGACCGTGGAGCGCGCCTGACTCCGGAGGGTCTGCTCGCATCCCGCCCCTTCTATCCCGTGCAGGATGCCGAGGTGGAGGCCCGCGCCGCCGCACTCTTCGACCCGACCCATGGGCGCGGTCAGACAGGATCGCCTGGGAAGAAGAGGACTTCCCGTCGGTCCGCACGCTCCAGCACCTCGCCACAGCCTTCCGCCCAGTGGATGCTCCGGCCCAGATCATCCACGGCGATCTCCTCGGCAACGTGATGTTCGAATGGGGTCAGCCACCGGCGATCATCGACTGGGCTCCGTATTGTCGGCCGGCCGGATTCGCCGACGCGATCGTGCTGGCTGACGCCACGTGCTGGCATGGTCTCGCGCCGTCGGACATGCTGCGGCTCGCAGACGAGAGAGCAGAGGGCCGCCAGCACATCGTCCGCGCCCTCGTGTTCCGCATCGCGACCTTCGAGCTCCTTGGCATCTGGGATGCCGAGATGGAGTCGCGCCACGCTCCCGCTGTCGCCGCCGCGCTCGCCTGACCGGTCCGCACAGCCCACACGACTACCCTGGAAAGCGATATGGCACATCTTCTCGGGGCAGAAGCCCTTCACCTTGAATACCCGACGAGGGTCGTCTTCGACTCCGTGACCCTCGGCATCGAAGAAGGTGACCGCATCGGCATCGTCGGCCGCAACGGCGACGGCAAGTCGAGCCTCCTCGGCATGCTGGCCGGTCGCAAGGAGCCGAACTCCGGCCGCGTCACCGTGCGCGGTGGCACGACCATCGGTGTCCTCGATCAAGCCGACACTCTCGACGACACGCTGACCATCAGCGCCGCGGTCGTCGGCGACACCCCTGAATACGAGTGGGCAGGCGATCCTCGCATCCGCGACGTGATCGAGGGGCTGCTGAAGGATCTTCCCTGGGACGCCGAGATCGGCTCGCTCAGCGGTGGGCAGCGTCGTCGTGTCTCGCTCGCCAAGCTGCTGACGGGCGACTGGGACGTGATCGCCCTCGACGAGCCCACCAACCATCTCGACGTCGAGGCCATCACCTGGCTGGCCGGTCACCTGAAGAAGCGGTGGAGCTCCAACTCCGGCGCGCTCATGGTCGTCACGCACGACCGGTGGTTCCTCGACGAGATCTGCACCGAGACGTGGGAGGTGCACGACCGCATCGTCGAACCCTTCGAGGGCGGCTATGCGGCCTACATCCTGCAGCGCGTCGAGCGCGACCGGATGGCGGCAGCCACCGAAGCCAAGCGTCAGAACCTCGCGAAGAAGGAGCTCGCCTGGCTGCGCCGGGGAGCACCGGCTCGCACAGCGAAGCCGAAGTTCCGCATCGACGCGGCCAACGAGCTGATCGCCGACGTGCCCGAGATCCGCGACAAGATCTCGCTGCAGTCGCTCGCCGTCTCGCGCCTGGGCAAGGACGTCGTCGACCTGCTCGACGTCGGAGTGACCTACCCCACCGCCGACGGCGGCACGCGGGAGGTGCTCCGCGATGTCGAGTGGCGCATCGCGCCGGGGGAGCGCACCGGAATCCTCGGAGTCAACGGAGCCGGAAAGTCCACGCTCCTCGGACTCATCTCGGGGACGGTGGAGCCCACGGTCGGTCGCGTGAAGCGTGGCACCACCGTGAAGGTCAAGACCCTCACCCAGCGCCTCGACGAACTCGAAGACGTGCGGCGCGAGCCGGTGCGGGTCGTGATCTCGCGGCTGCGCACCTCGTACACGATGGGCGCCGGATCGAAAGCGCAGGAGCTCACGCCAGGGCAGCTCCTCGAAAGGCTCGGCTTCGACTCCGCGCAGCTCTCCACCCCGGTGAAGGATCTCTCCGGAGGTCAGCAGCGTCGTCTCCAACTCCTGCTCGTGCTCCTCGACCAGCCCAACGTGCTGATCCTCGACGAGCCGACCAACGACCTCGACACCGACATGCTCGCGGCGATCGAGGACCTGCTCGACTCGTGGTCCGGAACTCTGCTGGTCGTCAGCCACGACCGGTACTTCCTCGAGCGCGTCACCGACCAGCAGTACGCGATCCTCGACGGTCACCTGCGGCACCTTCCCGGAGGCGTCGACGAGTACCTGCGGCTGCGGCAGCTGCAGACGTCCGCGCCGGGCAAGTCGCAGACAGCCGTCAACACCGCGAAGACCCCTCGGCTTGACGGTGCAGCCCTGCGCTCGGCACAGAAAGAGGTCTCGGCACTCGAGCGTCGCATCCAGAAGCTCACACAGCAGGTGGACCGGGCGAAGCAGGCCCTCGCGGATCACGACCAGTCGGACTTCGCGGGCCTCGGCGAGAAGATGAAGACGATCAGCGATCAGCAGGCCGAGATCGAGGAGCTCGAACTCCGCTGGTTCGAGCTGACCGAAGAACTCGACTGACCTCACCCTGGCGAACGCGCCGCCGCGGGAATACGGTGGCCCTGCGAGACGCTGTGCTCTGGGCGGGGTTCGATGCCGACAGGGATCGCACAGCTTGATCCTGCGGTACCCGGGAGGCTCAGATGGAAGGACTCGAGGTCACCGTCCTGATCGGACTCACGATCCTCGTCGGCGCACTGATCGCGCCTCGCGTGCGGCTGGCGCTGCCGCTGGTGCTCGTGATCCTCGGGCTGCTGCTCGGCTTCGTCCCGCAGCTGCGGGAGATCCAGCTGCCGCCGGAGACCGTGCTGCTGCTGTTCCTTCCCGTGATGCTGTTCTGGGAGAGCCTCACCACTTCTCTGCGCTCGATCCGGCGGGACTTCCGCTACATCCTCCCGATGAGCACCCTGCTCGTCGTGGCATCCGCGTTCGCCGTCGCCGGCGTCGGACTGCTGTTCGGGATGCCGTGGGAGACCGCGCTCATCCTTGGAGCCGCCGTCGCCCCACCCGACGCCACGGCGGTCGCCGCGCTCGGACGCTTGCTTCCGCGACGACTGTTCATGAAGCTCAAGGCCGAGAGTCTCACCAACGACGGCACGGCGCTCGTGCTGTACGCGATCGCAGTCTCGCTGGCGCTCGGCGGCCAGGTCACCCCGTGGTCGGTGACGATGTCCGTCCTCATGTCGTACGTCGGCGGCATCGCGGCGGGCGCCGTGATCGCGGCCCTCGGCTACCTGCTGCTGCGTCGCACGTCGTCGACGGTCGTGATCAACGTCACGCTGCTGTTGATCCCCTTCTCCGCGTTCCTGCTCGCTGAGATCGTGCACGCCTCGGGCGTCCTCGCCGTCGTGGTCGCCGGCCTCGTCGTCGCTTATGTGTCGCCCCGGGTGACCACGGCCTCGTCGAGGCGTCAGGCCGATGCGGCCTGGCCGTTCGGGGTCTTCCTCCTCAACGGCGCCCTCTTCGTGCTGATCGGACTCGAGGTGCAGTTCGTCGCCCACGAGATATCCGCCGCGGCGATCGGGCGCCTCGTCCTCATCACGCTCGGCGTGTGGGTGACGCTGCTGATCGTGCGCTACCTGTTCCAGCTGATGAACATGCCCTTCCAGCGTCGCACGGGGGCGAGACCGTCCGCGGGGGCGAGAGCCCGGTCGATGGCGGTGTCCACCGTGGCGGGGATGCGCGGTGCCGTGTCTCTCGCGATCGCGCTGTCGGTTCCTGCGGCCAGCGCCACCGAGGGCGAGATCGCCGGGCGAGACGAGATCGTCTTCGTCACCGCGGGGGTGATCCTGCTCAGCCTCCTCGTGCAGGGACCGCTGCTGCCGGCGATCGTCCGCTGGGCGCGCTTCCCCGTCGATCACGCGGAGGACGAGGAGTACGAGCTCGCCGAACGCGCCATCTCCGGTGCCGCCCTCGCGGCGCTCGACGACCTCGCCACCGAGCATGGGATCGGTCAGGAGATCCGCGACAAGGTCCGCGCCGAGGGCTACCAGATGCTCGAGTTCTCGAACGCCCGTGCTCTCGCGCGCGAGCAGGAGGTCGTGGATGCCGAGGCGCGCGCTCTCGACGAGCTCCTCGACGAGCCCGACCCGCTCGGCGTCGACGGTTCCGGGGCGCCGGGGGGAGCGGTCGGCATCGGAGGAACGATCGTGGCAGGCCCGGCGGTCGCCGGCACAGACGCCGTCGACCCGGCGTCCGCGCCGGCCTCGGACTCGGGCGATGCCACGGTCGAGGTGAGAACGCTGCAGATGATCGCGACATCCGCCGACGTCGACGTGATGCAGCGCTCGCCGCTGCTGCGCCACGAGGAGCACACGCGCCTCAAGCTCGCCCTGCTCGATCGCAAGCGCGAGGTCCTGCTGGGCCTGCGTCGCAGCGGCACGGTCGACGACATCGTCGTGCGCCGGATCTCGGCCCGACTCGACCTCGAACAGGTGCGCCTGCAGGGCATCGAGGAGTATGACTGACCGGCTGTGACGCTCTGTGACGTCACGATTCTCCGAGATCGTGTATGAGTGCCTAACGTGTTCGAGTCCCCCAAGAGAGGAACCCGAACACCCATGTCCTTCACAGCATCCCGCCGGACCACGTCCGTCATCGCCGCGCTCGCCGCGGTCCCGCTCTTCGTCGCCCTCGCGGGCTGCGCGACGGCATCCTCCGACGCCGGCTCCGGTGACACCGGATCGGCCGAGAACGAGACCGTCAAGGTCGGCGTCGTCGGCAAGGGCGACGCCCAGTGGGCGCCGTTCGTCGAGGCTGCGGCCGAAGAGGGCATCACGGTCGAGCTCGTCGACTTCGGCTCCTACGAGCAGCCGAACCCTGCGCTGACCGAGGGCGAGATCGACCTCAACCAGTTCCAGCACATCGTGTACCTGGCCGACTACAACGTGAACTCCGGCTCGGACCTCACGCCGATCGGCTCGACCGCCATCTACCCGCTCGGCCTGTACTCGAAGAAGTACGACGACGTCGACAGCATCCCCGAAGGCGAGACCGTCGCCGTTCCGGATGACGCATCGAACCAGGCGCGCGCTCTGCTCGTGCTCCAGTCGGCGGGTCTCATCGAGCTGAAGAGCGGCGGCACGATCTTCTCCGACGTCGCCGATGTCGACACCGACAAGTCCAAGGTCAAGGTCACGGCACTCGAGGCCGCCCTGATCCCGACCTCGCTTCCCGACGTCGCTGCAGCGATCATCAACAACGACTTCGTGCAGGATGCGGGTCTGACGTTCGACGACGCGATCGCTCAGGACGACCCGGAGGACCCGAACGCGCTGCCGTACGTGAACATCTTCGCGGCCCGCGCTGATGACGCGGACAACGAGACCTACCTCAAGCTCGTCGAGATCTTCCAGACCAACGAAGACGTCCAGGCCGGTCTGCTCGAGTCGTCGGGCGACACCGCGGTGCCGCTGCGGACCCCGGTCGAGGACCTCGTGTCGTCGCTCGAGAAGGTCCAGAAGGACACCGAAGCACAGAAGTGAGTCAGGCGGGAGGGAAACCCCCCGCCTGATGCGAGAGAATCGGGTGGCGCTGCGTGCGTCACCCGATTCTTCGTTCCCGAAGCAGACCGGAGCAGCACACATGCCCATCGTGAGCCTGACCAACGTGTCGAAGGCATACCCCGCCCGCACTCCGGGTGACGGCGAGATCGTCGCCGTCGACGACGTCACTCTCGACATCGAGAAGGGTGACGTCTTCGGCATCATCGGATACTCCGGGGCGGGCAAGTCGACGCTCGTGCGCCTGATCAACGCCCTCGAGCCGGCCACCGGAGGCACGATCCTCGTCGACGGGGTGGACGTCACCGCCCTCCGGGAGAGCGAGCTGCGCAAGGTCCGCGGGGGGATCGGCATGATCTTCCAGCAGTTCAACCTGTTCGCCTCCCGCAGCGTCAAGGCCAACATCGCCTACCCGTTGAAGCTGGCGGGATGGTCGAAGCCCGACATCGAGAAGCGCGTCACCGAGCTGCTGTCCTTCGTCGGACTGTCCGACAAGGCGAAGGCCTATCCCGAGCAGCTGTCCGGCGGTCAGAAGCAGCGCGTCGGCATCGCCCGCGCTCTCGCCACCGACCCGGCGATCCTGCTCGCCGACGAGGCCACGAGCGCACTCGACCCGCAGACCACGCACGAGGTGCTCGACCTGCTCAAGCGCGTCAACCAGGAGCAGGGGGTGACGATCGTGGTCATCACGCATGAGATGGACGTCATCCAGACCATCGCGACCAAGGTCGCCGTGATGGAGAACGGCCGGGTGATCGAGCAGGGAGACGTGTTCGACGTGTTCTCGGCTCCGCAGAATCCTGCCTCGCAGCGGTTCGTGGGGACGGTCGTGAAGGGCATCCCGACGCCGTCCGAACTCTCCGTGCTCCGGGATCGGCATCAGGGGCGTCTCGTCACGTTCTCGTTCCGCGACGGCGACTCGTCGCAGGCGCAGGTGTTCCTCGACCTCGCCGGCGCAGGGCTCGACTTCGAGCTCGTCTACGGCGGCATCAACGACATCCGCGGTCGTGCCTTCGGGCACCTCACGCTCGCGATCCGCGGCGACGGCGCGGTGATCGACCGCACTCTCTCCGCCATCGCCGACCGTGTCGAAGTGACCGAGATCGCCGGAGAGGAGGCGCGCTGATGGATCGTCTGAACGAACTGTGGCCCGAGTTCTGGAAGGCCGCGCTCGAGACGCTGTACATGACCTCGTTCGCGCTGGTGCTCGGCGGGATCCTCGGTCTCGCGATCGGCGTGATCCTCTACGTCACCCGCCCCGGCGGCCTCGCGCAGAACAAGCCGGTCTCGGTCGTCGCCAACCTCGCCGTCAACTTCTTCCGCCCCATCCCGTTCGTCATCTTCATGGCGGTGGCGCAGCCGTTCGCGCGGGTCGTGGTCGGCACGGGCATCGGCACCACGGCGGGTGCCTTCATCATCGGCCTCGCCGCGGCGTTCGCGATCGGCCGCATCGTCGAGCAGCACCTCGTCTCGGTCTCACCCGGAGTCATCGAGGCTGCGCGCGCGATGGGGGCCGGCCCCTGGCGCATCCTGTTCACGGTCGCGATCCCCGAGTCCCTCGGGCCCCTCATCCTGGGGTACACGTTCATCGTCGTGGCGCTCATCGACATGACGGCCATGGCCGGTCTGATCGGCGGCGGCGGCCTCGGCGCCTTCGCCCAGATCTACGGCTTCCGCCAGTTCGAGCCCCTCGTCATGTGGGCGGCCATCATCCTCATCGTGGTCTTCGTCCACCTGGTGCAGATGCTCGGCACGCGGCTGGCGCGCAAGGTCATGCGCCGCTGAGAGCAGCGCTCCCACGCCCGCCCTCGGGCGCGGGGGCGGGGACGCTACCGCGCGGGCGGCGCGTAGCGCAGCGTGCGGCCGGAGGTGAACACGCGCGCCTCGCCGCTGAGCGGGTCGGTGAAGTGCAGCTCTCGGGCGAGAAGCTGCAGCGGCCGGTCGAAGTCGTCCGGAACCTCGCCCCGGAGCTCCGGGTAGAACGGGTCGTGCAGGATGGCGAGGCCCAGCGCCGCGAGGTGCACCCGCAGCTGATGCATCTTGCCGCTGTGCGGGCGCAGCAGCGTGTGCACCACGTGCGAATCGTCGTCGAGCACCTCGATCAGGGTCTCGGCATTGGGCTCGCGTTCGTCGTCGACGCGCACCTTCAGCTCGCCGCGCAGCTTGGAGATGTGGTTGCGATACACGAGCGGGAAGCGGGATGCGTCCCAGTCGGCGGGGCGAGCGGAGACGGCCTCGTAGACCTTCTGCACCTGTCGACTCTCGAACATGAACTGGTAGGGCCCCCGGGACTGCGGTCGGGCCGAGAACATCAGCAGACCCGCCGTCGCGCGGTCGAGCCGGTGGATCGGCACCAGCTCGGGATTGTCGAGCAGATTCCGCAGACGGATGAGCGCGGAGTTCTGCAGGAACTTGCCGCCGGGTGTGGTCGGCAGGAAGTGGGGCTTGTCGATGACCACGAGGTCGTCGTCCTGGTGCAGGACCTCGAGCTCGACCGGCAGGTACGTCTCCGCGGGAGGATCCCGGTAGTACCAGATGAACTCCTCGACACCGAGCGGTGTGTCGCGCGCGAGGGGTCTGCCGTCGCGAGCCACGATCTCGCCCCGGTCGAAGCGCGCCAGCAGACCTTCGGGATCGAGGTGGAAGAAGCGCTCGATCATGTACGCGCCGACGGTCGGCCATTCGCCGCTCATCGGCACGTGCAGGCGGGTCGCGCCGACGCCGTCGCGCACGGGAAGAGGTGATGCCATGGCCATGTCGTCAGACCTTCACGCGTCGAAGCTCAGGCTGAGCTTGCGCAGCAGCCCCGCCAGGCGATCGCGGTCGCCGCGTGAGAGCGCCTTCAGCAGCTCGGCCTCGACGTCGACGAGGCGTGTGATCGCGGCATCCACCCTGATGCGCCCGTCATCGGTGAGCGTCACGAGCACGCTGCGTCCGTCGGCGGGGTCGGCCTCGCGGCGCACGAAGCGCCGACCGACCAGGCGGTCGATGCGGTTGGTCATCGTGCCGCTCGACACCAGGGTCTGCTGCAGCAGCTGCTTGGGGGAGAGCTGGAACGGCGATCCCGCGCGGCGCAGCGCCGAGAGCACATCCCACTCCCACGCCTCCAGATCGCTGCGGCGGAAGACATCGCGCCGGGCGCGATCGAGCAGGCGGGTCAGTCGATCCATCCGCGACAGCACCTCGAGGGGCGAGAAGTCGAGGTCGGGGCGCTGCGTGTTCCAGGCGCCGACGATCCGGTCAACCTCATCCGCCTCAGTCATCCCTCCATTATCGCGGGTGGCAGTCATGCGGACGTGGCAGACTTGACCCCGCGGCTCCCTCGGGCGCCGTGGTCCGCCGTGGTGTAATGGCAGCACGACAGCCTTTGGAGCTGTGAGGTCTAGGTTCGAGTCCTGGCGGCGGAGCATGACTGTGAACAAGCTCGCCATCATCGTCCTCGCCGCGGGGCAGGGCACGCGCATGCGCTCTCGGCTGCCGAAGGTGCTGCATCCGATCGCCGGGCGACCGCTGGTCGGGCATGTGCTGACCACGGCCACGCGGCTGGGCGCCGACCACATCGAGGTCGTCGTGCGGCACGAGCGCGATCAGGTGGTCGCGGCGCTCACCGAGGCCTACCCGGCCGCGGTGTTCGTCGATCAGGACGAGATCCCGGGCACGGGTCGTGCGGTGCAGGTGGCCGTCGAGCAGCTTCCCGCAGACTTCGACGGCGACGTGCTGGTGCTCTCGGGCGATTGCCCGCTCGCGGATGCCGACACGCTCTCCGCCTTCGTCTCGGAGCACCGGGCATCCGGCGCACCGGCGACACTCATGACCGCAGTGGTCGACGACCCCACCGGGTACGGCAGGGTCATCCGCGACGTCGACGGCGGCGTCGACCGGATCGTCGAGCAGAAGGACGCGGATGCCGATGAGGCGGCCGTCCGCGAGATCAACGCGGGCATGTACGTCTTCCGCGCGGCCACTCTGCGCACCTACCTGCCCGAGATCGGCGTCGACAACGCGCAGGGCGAGATGTACCTCACCGATGTCCCCGGCCTCCTCCGCCGCGACGGCGACCGCGTGGGCGCCTCGGTGGTCTCCGACGTCACGGTCACATACGGCGTCAACGACCGCGCACAGCTGGCGCTGGTCGGACGCCTCCTCAACGAGCGGATCGTGCGACGCTGGCAGCTCGAGGG
This sequence comes from Microbacterium sp. C5A9, assembly GCF_022627955.1. GTDB lineage: Bacteria > Actinomycetota > Actinomycetes > Actinomycetales > Microbacteriaceae > Microbacterium. The sequence goes on along the minus strand of NZ_JABXGD010000006.1, from coordinate 133,929 downwards.
CGTGACGATCATCGACCCGGCGACGACCTGGATCGACGACGATGCGACGCTCGCCCCTGACGTCACGATCCTTCCGAACACGCACATCCTGAAGGCGACGATCATCGCCGAGGGCGCGATCATCGGACCGGACACGACTCTCGTCGACTGCGAGGTGGGGGAGGATGCGATCGTCCGTCGTACCGACGCCACGCTCGCCGTGATCGGCGCCGAGGCCACCGTCGGCCCGTTCTCTTTCCTGCGCCCCGGCACCGTGCTCGGCGCCAAGGGCAAGATCGGCGCCTACGTCGAGACGAAGAACGCGGAGATCGGCGAGGGCAGCAAGGTCCCGCACCTCTCGTACGTGGGCGACGCGACCATCGGGCGCGGGGTGAACCTCGGCGCGAGCACCATCACGGCGAACTACGACGATGTGAACAAGCACCGCACGGTCGTCGAGGACGAGGTGCACACCGGCTCGCACACGACCCTCGTCGCGCCCGTTAGGCTGGGAGCTGGCGCCAAGACAGGTGCCGGCGCCGTGGTCCGCAAGGATGTGCCCGCCGGATCGCTTGCCATGAGCGTCGCCCCTCAACGCAACATCGAGGGTTGGGTCGAGAAGAACAGGGCAGGCACGGGCGCGGCAGACGCCGCAGCCCGATCCCGAGTCGCGGAGTAGGCAAACGATGGCGCGCAAGAAGAAGACGGTCGATCTGGACCGAGACAACGGCATCGCACCCGGACTGGTCGCCAAGACGAAGAAGCGGCTCGTCGTCGCGGGTGGTCGTTCGCACCCTCAGCTGACCGACGCCGTTGCTGCGGCGCTGGGCACCGAGGTCGTTCCGACCGAGCACCGCACGTTCGCGTCGGGAGAGATCTACGCCCGGTTCGACGTCTCGATCCGCGGCTGCGACCTCTTCCTCATCCAGACCTTCGGTGAGCCGGTGAACGAGTGGCTCATGGAGGCGCTGATCATGATCGACGCCGCCAAGCGCGCATCGGCCAAGCGCATCACGGTCGTCGCCCCGTACTATCCGTATTCGCGTCAGGACAAGAAGGGCCGCGGTCGCGAGCCGATCAGCGCCCGTCTCGTCGCCGACCTGCTCAAGACGGCCGGCGCCGACCGCGTGATGAGCGTCGACCTGCACGCCGCGCAGATCCAGGGCTTCTTCGACGGCCCTGTCGATCACCTCTTCGCCAAGCCCGTGCTGCTGGACTACTTCGAGCGCACGCTGAGCCCCGCCGACCGCGAGATCCTCACGGTCGTCTCGCCCGACATGGGCCGCGTCCGTGTCGCCGACACCTGGTCGGACAGCCTCGGCGCCCCGCTGGCGATCATCCACAAGCGTCGCGACCCCAAGGTCGCCAACCAGGTCTCGGTGCACGAGATCGTCGGCGCGGTCGAGGGACGGACGTGCCTCCTCGTCGACGACATGATCGACACCGGCGGCACGATCGTGAAGGCCGCCCAGGCGCTCAAGGCGAACGGTGCGCACCGCGTGATCGTCGCGGCGACGCACGCGATCTTCAGCGACCCGGCATCCGAGCGCCTGCAGGACGCCTCGATCGACGAGGTCGTCATCACCGACACGATCCCGCTGACCGAGTCGCGCCGCTGGGAGAAGCTCACGATCCTCCCGATCGCCCCGCTGCTCGCCCGCGCGATCCACGAGGTCTTCGAAGACGGATCCGTGACGAGCATGTTCGGCGGAGACGCATAAGGAACCCCTGAATCGGACACAGCCCGCACATAGATGCTGTCCCTACGGTCGAATCAACACACCGATCAAGGCCGGGAGGACCATCATGATCCGCACGACTGTACCGACTTCTGTTCGCAAGGGCGCAGCTCTCGCCGGCGTCGCAGGACTCCTCGTCCTCGCGGGATGCTCCGGCACGGCCGACGCCGAAGACCAGTCCACCGACACCGGAACCGACACGAGCACCGAATCGACCGATTCGGGAGCGTCGACCGGTGACTACAGCGACGGAACCTACACGGCCGACGGCTCGTACCAGACGCCGGAGACGGTCGAGTCCATCAGCGTGACCCTCACGATCGCCGACGGCGTCGTGACCGAGGTCGAGGTGACGGGCGACCCGAAGGCTCGCGAGACCGAGCAGTACCAGGGCCAGTTCATCGACGGCATCTCTGACGAGGTCGTGGGCAAGTCGCTCGACGAGCTGAACGTCAGCCGCGTCGCCGGCTCGTCGCTCACCAGCGGTGGGTTCAACGAGGCCGTCGACTCGATCAAGGAGCAGGCCGCCGCCTGAGGCGCCTGACCACGGCCATGGCGATCTGGCGCTTCGACGCGATCGGCACGACCTGGGAGATCGAGACATCGAACGAGCTCGGCGCCGACGAACGACAGCTCGTCAGCGCCGAGATCGATCGGTTCGACCGGGGGTGGTCGCGGTTCCGGTCCGATTCCGCGGTCACGCGCGTGGGCCGCGACGGCGGGTCGATCTCCTCGCGGGATGCGGGGGCGATGCTCGACGCCTATCGCGAGCTCTCCCAGGCGACAGCGGGAGCGGTCAACCCGCTCGTCGCCGACAGCCTCTCGGCGCTCGGATACGACGCGTCGTACTCGCTCGTGGCGAGCGATCCGATCGCCGCGCCGCGAGACTGGAGCGACCGCCTCCGGTGGACGGCGGGGGAGGTCACGGCATCCGCTCCGGCGCTCGTCGATGTGGGTGCACTCGGCAAGGGACGTCTCGTCGACCTCGTGACCGACGTGCTCGCCGAGGTGCCGGGTGATCTCGTCGTCGACGCCGGCGGAGACATGCGGGTGCGCGGCGGCGCGGTGCGCATCGGTCTCGAGCATCCGTACGACGCGACCAGAGCGATCGGCGTGATCGAGCTGCAGGATGCGGCGCTGTGCGCCTCGGCGGTCAACCGCCGCGCCTGGGGAGAGGGGCTGCACCATGTGCTCGACGCCCGCACCGGCGTACCCGTGCGCACTTGGGCGGCGACCTGGGCGATCGCCGCAGATGCGATGAGAGCGGATGCCGTCGCCACCGCGCTGTTCTTCGACGGTGGGCCCGAGCTCGCCGCGTCCTGGGATGTCGAGTGGGTGCGCATGTCGACCGACGGTCGCGCCGAGCGCTCGCCCGGATGCCCCGCACACCTGTTCACCGCACGCCCCTGACCCCCGGAACTAGGGAAGAGTAGACCCGTGATCACCTCCCTCACCGCCCTGCGCCAGCGCGTCCTGGCACTGCTCGGCGGCATGTCGATGTACCGCCTGGTGCTGTTCGCCCTTTCGGCGCTCGCCCTCATCGCCCTCGTGCTGTCGATGCTCGGCGTGATCGTCTCGCCCGCACCGCTCGAGATCATCGCCTCGTTCGTCGTGCTCGCGGTCGTGATCTCGCTCGTGGATGCGGTGGCGCAGCGCATCCTGCGCCTGCCGTGGCGCATCGAGTCATCGCTCGTCACCGCCCTGATCCTCCTCTTCGTCCTGCGACCGGGGATCGAGCCGACGGCGCTGCTGGGCCTCGCGATCGCCGGTGCCGTCGCGAGCCTGTCGAAGTACCTGATCGCCTGGCGCGGACGTCACATCCTCAACCCGGCGGCCTTCGGTGCCGCCGTCGTGTCGATCCTCGGCTCCTTCGGTGCCTTCGAATGGCTCGGAACGTCGTCGTCGTGGTGGGTCGGCACGCCGTCGCTCGTCGTCCCGGTCGTGATCCTCGGACTCGCCGTCCTGTGGCGCACCGAGAAGGTGCGGATCGTCGTGCTCTTCCTCGTCGTCGCGATCGCGGTCTCGGTGCTGCGGCAGGCGGTGCAGGCGCAGGAGTTCTCGATCGCGTTCGATCTCGGATCCGCGCTCTCGTTCGCGCTGCTGCAGTCGCCGTTCCTGTTCCTCGGCGCGTTCATGCTGTCGGAGCCGCTGACCCTGCCGCCGCGCCGGTGGCAGCAGTTCTCCGTGGCGGCGCTCGTCGGAGTGCTCGCCGGGTGGCCGATCGAGGTCGCCGGGCTCTTCACCCTCGGGCAGGAGCGTGCCCTGTTGATCGGCAACCTGCTCGCCTTTGCCTTCGCCCTGCGCGGGTCGGTGCGCCTCGTGCTCGAGAAGCGGCAGTTCATCACCCCCACGGCGCAGGAGCTGACGTTCCGCGCAAAGGGCAAAGTCCGCTTCCTTCCCGGTCAGTACCTCGAACTCGACGTACCGCACCACCGACCCGACGCACGAGGCACCCGTCGCGAGTTCAGCATCGTCTCGGCTCCGGCCGACCTGCCGACGCTGCGCATCGCTTACAAGAACGGCGACCAGACGCATCCGTCGAGCTACAAGCGCGCTCTCGCCGCAGCCGAACCGGGGGCCGCGCTCGCGGTGACCGGAACCTGGGGGGACTTCCTGCTGCCTCGTGCCGAGACACCGGTGCTGATGGTCGCCGCGGGTATCGGCGTGACCCCGTTCGTCTCGCAGCTGCGCCAGCTGCAGCTCACGGGGCAGCAGCGCGATGTGGTGCTCGTCTACGTGGCATCCGACAGCGCCGAGCTCGCCTTCCGCGACGAACTGGCCGCGACGGGTGCACGCGTGGTCGTGTTCACCCGTGACGAGCCCGCAGACCTTCCGGCGCACTGGACCTGGGCGGAGGGCGCTCGACTCGATGCCGACCACCTCGAGCTGTACGTGCCCGACCTCGCCACGCGTCACTCGTACATCTCCGGTCCGCCGCGGCTGATCGCCGACCTCGCCCCGGCCCTCCAGAAGGCCCGTTCGCTCACGACCGACGCCTTCGCGGGTTACTGAGCCGGCGTCCGGGGCTGCTGCTCCGCCGTCGGGCTCGCAGTTCTCCCGGCTCGGTTCTGCAGTTCTCCCGGCTCGGCTCTGCGGTTCTCCCGGCTCGGCTCTGCGGTTCCGCGGTCTTCCGCTCCACAGCGCCCGGGGCCGCTCGACTCCGGGCGCTGCGCCGTTCACTCGGCGGCGGTGGCGGGAGAGATCGGGATGCGGACGGTGAAGGTCGTGTCGCCCGGCTGACTCGCCACCGTGATGTGGCCGCCGTGGCCCTCGACGATGGCCTTCGCGATCGCGAGGCCGAGGCCGGTGCCTCCGGTCTGACGGGCACGCGAGCTGTCGCCCCGGGCGAACCGTGCGAAGAGCTCCTCGCGGACCGCCGGATCGATGCCGGGTCCGTCGTCATGCACGCGGATGACGGCATCGTCGCCTTCACGGCTCACCCGCAGAGTGATCGACGTGCCGGCCGGTGTATGCGTGCGGGCGTTCGCGAGCAGGTTGGCGACCACCTGGTGCATCCGCCCCGCGTCTCCCATGATGACGATCGGCTCTTCGGGCACGTCGATGTTCCAGTGGTGGTCGACTGCCGTGGGGCGGGCGTCCGAGAGGCCCTCGAGCGCCAGCTGGGTGAGGTCGACGGTGCCGTAGACGAGTTCGCGGCCCTCGTCGAGCCGGGCCAGCAGCAGCAGATCCTCGACGAGACGGGTCATGCGCAGCGACTGCGCCTGGATGCGTTCGAGGGATGTCGTGGTGCCCTCGATCGCGGCCTCGCCGCCCTGCTGCTTCAGTGCCCGCAGGGAGAGCTCGGAATAGCCGCGGATCGATGACAGCGGGGTGCGCAGCTCGTGGCTCGCGTCGGCGACGAACCGGCGCATCCGCTCCTCGTTCTTCTGCCGTGCCGCCAGCGAGGTGTTCACGTGGTCGAGCAGGGTGTTCAGCGAGGCGCCGACGAGACCCGTCTCGGTGCGGGGGTCGGCTTCGGAGGCCGGCACGCGTTCGGTGATCTGCACCTCGCCACGATCGAGCGGCTGGTTCGCGACCCGTGTCGCGGTCGCGGCGACAGCGCGCAGCGGTCTGAGGCCGACCCTGATGGTGATCGCGGTGGTCAGCGCGAGCAGGATCAGACCCCCGAGGGTCGCCAGCACGATGACCGTCAGCAGAGTGGTCAGCTGATTCTGGATGTCGGTGCGGGGCAGGCCGGTCACGACGTTGACGCCGTTGGGGGCCTGCTGCACGACGACGAGGTAGGAGCCGAAGTCGTCGAGCGTGACCGTGCCGACTCGGCGCCCGTTGAGCGCCGTGTCGATCCGCGCGAGGTCGGCGCTCGTCAGCGTCTGCGAGACGCCGCTCAACTCGCCCTTGGTGTCGGGGAAGACGACGCCGCTGGTGCCGCCCGCGGTGCTCGACACGGCGAGCAGGATGCCCGGGGGAACCCGTGAGCCCTGGCCCTCGAAGATGGCGTCGACGTTCGCGTACTTGGCTGGCACGCCGCCGACCACCTGGGTGACCTGAGAGGAGTATCCGGTCACCTTGTCCTGGAGCTGCTGTTCGAGCGTCCCGCCGAGCAGCGCGCTGGTGATCACCGCGACGATCACGAGGATGAGCGAGACGAAGCCGATCACGGCTGTCATCAGCCGTGTCTGCAGGCTCATCGGGCGCCCTGCCATCCTCGTGGTGCTCACTGCGGTGCCTTGATCATGTAGCCGACACCGCGCACGGTGTGCAGCAGCGGCGTGCGCCCGGCATCGATCTTCTTGCGGAGGTAAGAGATGTAGAGCTCGACGACCGACGATTTGCCGCCGAAGTCGTAGCTCCACACCCGGTCGAGGATCTGCGCCTTCGAGAGGACGCGGCGCTCGTTGCGCATCAGGTAGCGGAGCAGTTCGAACTCGGTCGCGGTCAGCTCGATCTCGGTCCCGTCGCGCATCACCTCGTGGCTGTCCTCGTTGAGCGTGAGGTCGGCGACGCGGAGGATCGACTGGCCGTCATCGGCTGTCGCGTGCCCGGTGCGGCGGATGATCGCGCGCAGACGGGCGATGACCTCCTCGAGGCTGAACGGCTTCGTGACGTAGTCGTCGCCGCCGGCCGTGAGCCCGGCCACTCGGTCACCCACGGCATCCTTCGCGGTGAGGAAGAGCACGGGGACGAGGCTCCCCGATTCGCGCAGGCGCCGGAGCACGGCCATGCCGTCGAGGTCGGGCATCATGATGTCGAGCACCAGTGCGTCCGGCTCGAACTCACGCGCGACCTGCAGCGCCTCGAGACCCGACGATGCCGTGCGCACCTCCCAGCCCTCCATCCGCAGTGCCATCGCCAGCAGATCGGTGAGCATCTGCTCGTCGTCGACGGCGAGGATGCGGAGGGGCGAGCCGTCGGGGCGGCGCAGTTCGGGGAGATCGGTGCTCATGAGTACATTCTGCGGAATCGCCTATGGAGTTTCTATGGAACGCGCTATGCGTCTCCTGTGAGGTGGTCCGTCCATAGAGTTCTCATCACCCGCCCCTCGATCTCGCAAAAGTCCGCTTCCTAACGTCGACATCGGCCCGCGAGAGGCGCGCGGCGGAAGGAGAGACATGTACGGCACTTATCTGCGGCGAGAGCTGGCGGGCCGCAAGAAGCAGACCTGGATCGTGGCGATCGGACTCGCGATCGCCATCGCACTGGTGATCATCGTGAACGCGCTCACCGCGGGCGTGCGAGACGCCCAGGCACAGGCGCTGGAGTCGGTGTACGGCGTCGGCACCGATCTGACGGTGACCGGCGCCGCGGCGGAACCGGGCGAGGGCGGCGGTCAGCGATTCGACTTCGGCGCAGACGAGGGAGCGACCGACGGCGACACGACCACGCTCAGCCAGTCGACGCTGCGCACCGACTTCATGCGCGGGACCCTCGACGCCTCGGTGCTCGACTCGGTGACGTCGACGGACGGGGTCACCGCGGCGACGGCAGCGCTCAGCCTGACGAACTCGACGTTCTCCGGTGAGCTGCCCAGCGGAGGCTTCGGTGCGGAGGATGGCTCGACCGAGGGGACAGCGCCGAGCGAGGGGACAGCGCCGACCGAGGGGCAGACGCCGCCGCAGGACGGCGCCGGTGGTGGCGGCTCGTTCGGAGTCGACTCGTTCACCGTGCTCGGGATCGACCCGGCCGCCGTGTCCGTCGGGCCTCTGGCGTCCGTCGAGGTCAGCGACGGTCGCGCACTCGACGGCGACGACGCCGGCGCGCTCGTCGCCCTCGTCGACGCGACCTACGCTTCGACCGCGGAGATCGCGGTGGGAGACACGATCGACGTCGCGGGGTCGGACGTCGAGGTCGTCGGCATCGTGGCATCCACGTCGGACTCCGCCGACACCGCGGCGAACGTCTACCTGCCCCTCGACACGGCGCAGGAGCTCTCGGGCGCCGGTGATGTCATCTCGACCGTCTACGTGCAGGCCGAGTCGGCGGCATCGATCGACGCCGTGCAGAGCGCCCTCGCCGAGGAGCTGCCGGAGGCGACGATCACGTCGCAGTCCGAGCTCGCCTCGACCGTGTCGGGATCGCTCTCCAGCGCCACGTCGCTGATCACGAACCTGGGTACGTGGCTCTCGATCATCGTGCTCGCGGTCGCCGTGCTCCTCTCGGTGCTGCTCACGCTCTCCGGTGTCTCGCGGCGCACCCGTGAATTCGGCACGCTCAAGGCGATCGGATGGTCGAACGGACGCGTCGTGCGTCAGGTGGCCGGGGAGTCGATGGTGCAGGGACTCCTCGGGGGAGCGGTGGGCCTGGCGCTCGGCCTTGCGGGCATCCTCGCGATCAACCTCATCAAGCCCACCATCGCCGCGAGCAGCACCTCGGCCGCTGCCCAGGGCGGGCCCGGAGGCATGGGCGGTCCGACCGGAGGCGGTGGGCAGATGTTCCAGGCGCAGCAGACCGCCGACATCGTGCTGCAGGCCCCCTTCACCCCGTGGGTCCTGGTCGCGGCCGTCGGCCTGGCGGTGCTCGGGGGACTCGTCGCGGGAGCGTTCGGTGGCTGGCGCGCGGCGCGCCTCAGCCCGGCCGAGGCCCTGCGATCCGTCGCCTGAGCGGCGGCACCTCGTCAGGGTCACGGACCGGCGAGCACGGACACAGACAGCAGATCACACGCAGAAGGAGAAGGACATGACCATCGCAGACACCACGCAGGCGACGGCGCACACGGATGCGGAAGCTCCGGTGTACCGGGCGCAGAACGTCACCCGCACCTACACGCAGAAGGGGCGCACGGTGAAGGCGCTCACCGGGGTCGATCTCACGATCCTCCCCGGGGAGTTCGTCACGATCCAGGGGCCGACCGGGGGAGGGAAGTCCACTCTGCTGCAGATGCTCGGGGCGCTCGACAAGCCGTCGTCCGGCTCCCTGCGACTCGGCGACATCGAGCTCGCCTCGGCCTCCCCGCGAGAGCTCAGCAGGATCCGCGCCGAGGAGATCGGGTTCGTGTTCCAGGGCTTCAATCTGATTCCGACGCTCACCGCCGCGGAGAACGTGGACATGGCGCTCGAGCCGACATCGCTCGATGCGGGGGAGCGCCGGAACCGGGTGTCGGAGGCGCTCGCGCATGTCGGCCTCGCCGATCGAGGCGATCATCTGCCCACAGAGCTCTCCGGGGGGCAGCAGCAGCGCGTCGCGATCGCGCGGGCGATCGTCAAGCGACCTCGCGTGCTGCTGGCCGACGAGCCGACGGGCAACCTCGATGAGAGCATGCGCGACGAGATCCTCGCCCTGCTCGAAGGGCTCTGCGCCGAAGGCATCACGATGATCGTCGTCACGCACGACTCCGCGGTCGCCCGCCGCGCCACACGGCGGCTGCGACTCGCGAAGGGGTCGGTGCAGGACATCACCCGGTGAGGGACAGCGGACGAGAGACGACGAAGGCCCCGGCGGAACCGCCGGGGCCTTCGTCTTGTCCGAGACTCGCTCAGTGCGTGTCTTCGGCTTCGATCTCTGTGCGGTCGCCCGACCACTGCGTGTGGAAGGTGCCCGGCTTGTCGATGCGCTTGTAGGTGTGCGCGCCGAAGAAGTCGCGCTGTCCCTGCACGAGGGCTGCGGGAAGGCGGTCGGCGCGGATGCCGTCGTAGTACGACAGCGACGACGAGAACGCCGGAGCGGGGATGCCCGCGGTCGCTGCGGCGATGACGACGCGGCGCCAGGAGGCCTGGCCGCGCGTGAGCGCCTCGGCGAAGTACGGCGCCGACATGAGGACCGGCAGGTCCGGGGTCTCGGCGTACGCGTCGGCGATGCGGTTGAGGAACTGGGCGCGGATGATGCAGCCGCCACGCCAGATCTTGCTGATCGCGCCGAGGTCGATGTTCCAGCCGTACTCCGCTGCACCGGCGCGGATCTCGTCGAAGCCCTGCGAGTAGGCGACGATCTTCGACGCGTAGAGCGCGAGACGGACGTCCTCGATGAATGCGGCCTCGTCGGTGACGGTGAACTCCTCGTCCGGACCGGGGAGGGCGCCTGCGACGGCGCGCTGCTCGGGGTGCGACGACAGCGAACGGGCGAACGTCGCCTCGGCGATGCCGGAGACGGGGACGCCCAGCGACAGGGCGGTCTGCACGGTCCATGCGCCGGTGCCCTTGGCGCCGGCCTGGTCGAGGATGACGTCGACGAGCGGCTTGCCCGTCTCGGCATCCACCTGGCGCAGCACCTCGGCGGTGATCTCGATGAGGTAGGACTCGAGCTCGCCCGTGTTCCACTCGGCGAAGATCTCGGCGATCTCGGCGGGGGTCTTGCCGGTGCCGCGGCGGATGAGGTCGTAGGCCTCGGCGATCAGCTGCATGTCGGCGTACTCGATGCCGTTGTGCACCATCTTGACGAAGTGGCCCGCGCCGTCGTGTCCGACGTGCGTGACGCACGGCTCTCCCTCGGCGATCGCGGCGATCGACTTCAGGATCGGGCCGAGGGTGATCCAGGACTCGTCCGAGCCGCCGGGCATGATCGACGGACCGGTGAGCGCGCCCTCTTCGCCGCCCGAGATTCCGGCGCCGACGAAGTTGACGCCCGTCTCGCGCACGGCCTTCTCGCGACGGATGGTGTCGGGGAAGTAGGCGTTGCCGCCGTCGACGATGATGTCTCCGGGCTCGAAGACCTCGAGCAGCGAGTCGATCACGGCGTCGGTGGGGCCGCCGGCCTTGACCATGATGATCGCGGTGCGAGGCTTCTGCAGCGAGTCTGCGAACTCACGGTACGTCTTCGCCGGGATGAACCCTGCTTCGGGGTGCTCCGAGACGAGCGTCTCGGTCTTCTCGTAGCTGCGGTTGAAGATCGCCACCGTGTTGCCCTCGCGGCTGGCGAGGTTGCGGGCGAGGTTCGAACCCATGACGGCGAGTCCGACGACTCCGATGTTCGCTGATGCTTCGGGCACAGATGGCTCCTAGATCGAGAAGTGGGGGATGCTTCCAGGGTATCGCGGCGCTCGGGCGGCGGCGGCGTTGTGACGTCCGGTGGAGAGCCGTCGGACGAGGAAGCCGGGCACCCGCGCGGCGGCGATCAGTCCTTGCGGTATCCGGAGCGGCCGAGCGAGAAGAGTGCGCCGAAGGTGGCGACGGCGGCGCAGAGCGACATGGCTCCGATGACCCAGGCGATCGCGTGCGAGAAGAAGACGCCGTCGAGCATGAGGAACTCCATGTTCTGCGAGAGGGAACGGTGTCTTCAGCCTATCGGGTCATCGGGTACCATGAAGGGAGTACCTCGGCGAGGGATGAGTGCGCGTGCGCGCGAATCCGTTATCGACGCGGCGAAGCAAGCCCGGTGGCTTCTTTCACGTGTCTGCGTTCGAGAGCTGTTCCATAGACCACCGCGCGGCTGCTCGCTGCGTGCCCCGAAGGAGAACCCCATGTCTGAAGACACCAAGGTCCAGGCCGAGCTTCGCGAGAACTTCGGCAAGGGCTTCGCCCGCCGCCTCCGCGCCGCCGGCAAGATCCCCGCCGTCCTCTACGGCCACGGCACCGAGCCGGTGCACGTCGCGCTGCCGGGCCACCAGGTCTCGCTCATCATCCGTCGCGCGAACGCCCTGCTCGAGCTCGACATCGAGGGCAAGAACCAGCTCGCCCTGGTCAAGGACGTCCAGAAGGACCCCGTGCACCAGATCATCGAGCACATCGACCTCCTCGTCGTGAAGAAGGGCGAGAAGGTCGCGATCGACGTCCCGATCGTCGTCACGGGCGAGTCGGCCCCCGGCACGATCGCCAACCTCGACGCGACCACGCTGTCGATCGAGGCCGAGGCCACCCACATCCCGCAGAACGTCGAGGTCTCGGTCGAGGGTCTCGAGGACGGTGCGCACATCACGGCCGCCGACGTCACGCTGCCCAAGGGCTCGTCGCTGCTCAGCGACCCCGAGGTCCTCGTCGTCGCGATCTCGATCCCGGCAGAAGAGCCGCTCGAAGAGGACGAGGCCGCTGACGCCGATGCCGAGGCTCCCGCCGAGGAGGCCGCCGCGGAGTGATCTCCGTCGGCGCAGCACTCAGCTGACTGCATCACAGAGGGGGCGCGAGCAGATCGCGCCCCCTCTGTCGTATCCTGACCCGGGTCGCACCAACCCGAACCCCGAGAGGACGACGGCATGGCATCCACCTGGCTGGTGGTGGGGCTCGGCAATCCCGGCCCGCGATACGAGGCGACCAGACACAACATCGGTCAGATGGTGATCGATGAGTTGGCATCTCGCCGGAACGAGACCTTCCGCGAGCACAAGGGCGGAGCGCGCGTCGTCGAGACCTGGCTGCGACCCGGGGGCGACAAGCTCGTACTCGCCAAGCCGAACACGTTCATGAACGTCTCGGGCACCCCGGTCGCTGCTCTCGCGCGGTTCTACTCCGTACCACCCGAGCAGATCATCGTCGTGCACGATGAGCTCGACATCCCCTTCGACACCGTCAAGCTCAAGATCGGCGGCGGGCACGGCGGTCACAACGGCGTGCGCGACATCGCCAGGGCGATCACGACGCCCGAGTTCCCCCGTGTCAGGGTCGGCATCGGCCGGCCTGTCGGGCGCCAGGATCCCGCTGACTGGGTGCTGTCGCCGTTCGGCAAGGACGAGCGCGCGAATCTGCCGATCCTCGTCTCGGACGCCGCGGACGCGGTCGAGCTGCTCGTCGCCGAAGGGCTCCTCGCCGCACAGCAGAAGCACCACGCGCCGCGCTGACCGGGTGTCGCCGGTGCCCCGCGTCAGCGACGCCCCAGAGGCGAAGGGCGCCGTATCAGGACCAGGCGCATTCGGGGCATCGCTCGACGGTGCGCTGGAGGGGGCGGTGCGTCAGGGCAGGAAGCCGGAGGCGGTGCCCGCCGAGAGGGCGATGACGATCCCGACCCAGAAGACGATCGGCCCGAGCACGGCGACGACGATGGCGGCGATGCCGGCGCCGCGACCCTGCTTCCTGCGGATGGCGATGATGCCGGCGACGATGGCCGCGATACCGAGCACCGTTCCGGTCCAGAACGCGATCTCCGCCCACAGCACCTGATCGCGGGCGGGGGAGAGGATCGTCAGGAGGTCGGGATCGTTCGTGTCGAGCCCGCTCGGAAGACGAGTGCCGATCTCGAACCCGACGATGCCGCCGATGATCGGGATCACGACGGCGGCCGCGATCGCGAAGACCAGCGCGAGGATGCCGAGCAGCGACGATCGCTTCTCCGTCGTCGGGGCCACGTCATAGGCGCCGGACGGCGTCTGGTATCCCCCGACGGGAACCTGGTAGGCGCCGGGAGGGGCCGCCTGGTATCCGGGACCGTTCGGCTGCCCGGCAGCGTTCGGGTGGGCGGGGGCGTTCGAATACGCGGGGGCGTTCGGGTAGGCGGGGGCGTTCGGGTAGGCGGGGGCGTTCGGGTATCCGGGGGCGCTCGGGTACGCGGGGGCGTTCGGGTACGCGGGAGCGTTCGGGTACGCGGGAGCACCGGAAGTGGGCGGAGTCTGCGCCGCGGGAGGCTGCTCGCCGTACCCGGGGGGCTGCTCGCCGTACGGGGGAGGTGCGATCGGGGGCTGACCGGGCGCCGGCTGCGGCGCGGGCGGCACGGGAGGAACGGCTCCGGACGGGGGCAGCTGCGGATCAGTCACGCCCCCATCCTAGGGCCGTGGGTCTCAGACGCGCCGAAGCAGGCCGACGCGGTCGTACACCGCGGCGAGGGTCGCATCGGCGACCTCGTCGGCACGGCCGGCATTCGCCGCGAGGATGCGGTCGAGCTCGGCGGGGTCGTCGAGCAGCTCCAGGGCGCGCGAGCGCACCGGCTCGAACTCGGCGACGACGACCTCGGCGAGACCCTTCTTGAAGTCTCCGTATCCGCGGCCCGCGTACTCGTCTTCGATCGCGCCGATCTGGCGGCCGGTGAGCGCCGCATAGATCGTCAGGAGGTTCGAGACGCCGGGCTTGTTCTCCCGGTCGAAGCGCACCGAACCCTCGTTGTCCGTCACCGCGCGCATGATCTTCTTCGCCGACTTGGCGGGGTCGTCGAGCATCCAGAGCACGCCCGCGTCGCTCTCCGCGGACTTCGACATCTTCGAGGTCGGGTTCTGCAGGTCGTAGATGCGCGCCGTGTCCTTCTGGATCACCGGGCGCGGCACCACGAACGTCTCGCCGAACCGCGAGTTGAACCGTTCGGCGAGGTCGCGGGTGAGCTCGACGTGCTGCTTCTGGTCGTCGCCCACCGGCACGACATCGGTCTGGTAGAGCAGGATGTCGGCGGCCATCAGCACGGGATACGTGAACAGTCCCACGCTCGTCGCATCGGCGCCGTAGCGGGCGGACTTGTCCTTGAACTGCGTCATCCGCCCTGCCTCGCCGAAGCCGGTGATGGTCGACAGGATCCAGGCGAGTTCGGCGTGCGCGCGCACGTGGGACTGCACGTACAGCGTGGACTGCGACGGCTCGATCCCTGCGGCGATGTACTGGGCGGCGGTGCGTCGGGTCTTCTCGCGGAGTTCTGCGGGGTCCTGTGCGACGGTCAGGGCGTGCAGGTCGACGACGGAGAAGTACGCGTCGTACGAGCTCTGGAGCTCCCGCCACTGCAGGAGGGCGCCGATGTAGTTGCCGATCTGCAGAGAGTCGGCGGAGGGCTGCATTCCTGAGTAGAGGCGTGGTTTCGTCACGGTATCAATCCTATGGGGGTGGCGGCGGTGCCCGAGCCGGCGCTCGCCCGCTCAGTACGTGTAGTCGACGACCACCGGCGCGTGGTCGCTCCAGCGCTGGTTATAGGCCGCCGCGCGAGCCACGTGGTACGCGGTCGCGCGCTCGGCGAGCGCGGGGGTCGCGAGGTGATAGTCGATGCGCCACCCGGAGTCGTTGTCGAACGCCTGACCGCGCATCGACCACCACGTGTACGGGCCGTCGACCTCGCCGTGGAATGCGCGTCCGACGTCGATCCATCCGAGTCCGGGTCCCGTCGAGCCGTCGACGCCCTCGACCGTCTCGCCGGCCGCTCCGAGGAACCGATCGAAGTAGGCGCGCTCGCGGGGCAGGAAGCCGGCCTTCTTGCGGTTGCCGCGCCAGTTCTTGATGTCGAGTTCGCGGTGCCCGACGTTGAGGTCGCCGGTGACGAGCGCGAGGGCGCCGTCGTGCCCGAGCTCCGCGAGTCGGACGCCGAACGCGTCGAGGAACTTCCACTTCTCGTCCTGCTTGGGGGTGTCGGCCTCGCCGCTGTGCACATAGGCGCTGACGACCGTGAGCGGCCGATCGCCGATCAGGAAGTCGGCCTCGATCCAGCGCCCCTTCGAGTCGAAATCGTCGGGCCCGAAGTCGGTGCGGGTGGCGAGCGCCGGGGTGCGGCTGGCGATCGCGACGCCGGCCCGGCCCTTCGCGGTCGCCTCGTCGTGCACGAACGTCCATCCGGGCAGCGCTGCCTCGAGATGCGCGTCCTGACCGCGGACCTCCTGAAGGGTGAGGATGTCGACATCGGCCGCGTCGAGCCAGGAGCTCATTCCGTTGCGAGCCGCCGCTCGGATCCCGTTGACATTGACCGAGGCGATACGCAGATGAGGCATGGTGACAAGCCTAACGAGCGCCGCCGACATCCCGAGACGGGCGCTGCAGTTCGGACAGCAGACGTTGAGCGAGCGGGGTCGTCGAGTCCGCGGGCGGGGGAGCGGACGCCTCGAGCTCCGCCAGCTCCTTCTCGGCGGCGCGTACCGCCCTCTCCGCGGGCCACGCCCGATACCACGCGGCGGTGTCGCGGGCGGCCTCCGCCTCGCGAAGGCGGATGCGCGCCGCCTGCACGAGCGTCTGATGCTCGGCGATGCGGCGCTCCGCCTCCGTCTGCGACTGGAGAGGAAGGTCGCGATCCTGCGCGGCGACGGCGATCCAGGAGGACGCCACGAGCATCACCACGCCGTTGACGCGGAACCACAGCAGCAGGCCGATGAAGATGGCGAACGTGGCGAGCAGAGGGTTGGAGGGAGTGTAGCTGAGGAGGAAGCCCGCTCCGAACTGCAGGATGGTCATCGCGCCGCCGCCGAGGAGAGCGCCCGGCCAGATCGTCCGCCACTCCAGCGAGGTGCCGGTGAGGAATCGGACCATGGCGGCCAGAGCGGCCGACAGCAGTGCGAACGACACCAGCACGGTGCCGATGCGGATGCTCGTGAGGCCGTCGAGGCCGGAGTCCCATCCCAGCAGGCCCAGGATCCAGCTCAGCGCGACGGCGCTGGCGGAGCTCAGCAGCGATCCGACGATCAGCGAGGCTCCGAAGATCAGCGCGGCCAGAAGATCCCGAGCCTTCAGCAGGATGTAGCTGCGGCGGTCGGGGGGAAGACCGAAGATGTCGCGCGTGGCACGTCGAGAGAACGTGACCCACCCGATCGCCGTCCAGATCACCGTACCGAGAGCGATCAGACCGGTGACGCTCAGGATCCCGGTCGTACTGGCCGCGATCTCCTGCACCTGCTCCGGGGTGAACACCCCGCCCTGGTCCTGGATCAGGTTCGGGATGTAGCTGTTGATGATCTCGATCATGCCGTCGACGGCCGTCGTGCTGCCGCCGAGCCAGAGGCCCGCGATCGCGAAGGCGAGGTAGATCGCTGCGAAGATCGCGAACAGGGCCTGGTAGCTCACGCCCGCGGCGAGCAGGAATCCGTTGTGCTGCAGGAAGTGTCGCCACACGCGGACGGGGAAGAGGCCCAGTGTGCGCTGCGTCAGCACGGTGGCCCGTTCCACGGCCACGTCGAGGCGGCGGGACTCGCTCGCAGCGCCATCGGGATCAGACACATCCTCACCCTATCCACTCAACGAGAACGGGCGGGCTCCCGTGAAGGAACCCGCCCGTCTGCGTCCGTATGCGTGGATCAGGGACGACCGCGCAGCACCGCCTGCTTGACCTCGGCGATGGCCTTGGTGACCTCGATGCCGCGGGGGCACGCCTCGGAGCAGTTGAAGGTGGTGCGGCAGCGCCACACGCCTTCCTTGTCGTTGAGGATGTCGAGGCGCACGTCGGCGTTGTCGTCGCGCGAGTCGAAGATGAAGCGGTGCGCGTTCACGATCGCCGCCGGGCCGAAGTACTGTCCGTCGGTCCAGAACACGGGGCACGACGAGGTGCACGCGGCGCAGAGGATGCACTTGGTGGTGTCGTCGAAGATCTCGCGGTCGGCGATCGACTGCGTGCGCTCCTTGCCCTTCTCGGGCACCGAGCTCGCGACCAGGAACGGCTGCACTTCGCGGTAGGACGCGAAGAACGGCTCCATGTCGACGACGAGGTCCTTCTCGAGGGGGAGGCCCTTGATCGCCTCGACGTAGATCGGCTTCGAGATGTCGAGGTCCTTGATCAGCGTCTTGCAGGCGAGGCGGTTGCGGCCGTTGATGCGCATGGCGTCGGAGCCGCAGATGCCGTGGGCGCACGAGCGGCGGAAGGTCAGCGAGCCGTCGACCTCCCACTTGATCTTGTGCAGCGCGTCGAGCACGCGGTCGGTCGAATACAGCTCCACGTCGTAGTCGACCCAGTGCGGCTCGGCGTCGACCTCGGGGTCGAATCGGCGGATGTTGAACGTGACGATGAAGGACTGGATCGCAGCCGCTTCGGTCGTGTCGGCGGGGGCCTCGGCGATGGCGTTCGACATGCTCAGTACTTCCTCTCCATCGGCGGGTAGTTCAGTTCGCCCTGATCGTTCTTCGTGAAGACGACGGGCTTCCAGTCGAGCTTGATGTGGTCGCTCGGCGTGGAGGAGTGCGGGTCGCCCGTGAGGTACGCCATCGTGTGCTTCATGTACTTCTCGTCGTCACGCGTCGGGAAGTCATCGCGCATGTGGCCGCCGCGGCTCTCCTCGCGGTTCTGTGCGGCGTAGACGACGACCTCGGCGATGTCGAGCAGGAAGCCCAGCTCGACGGCCTCGAGCAGGTCGGTGTTGAACCGCTTGCCCTTGTCATCGACGTGGATGTTCCGGTAGCGCTCACGCAGCCCGGCGATCACACCGAGCACATGCTCGAGCGAATCGTGCGTGCGGAAGACCTGCGCGCCCTTGTCCATCTCGTCCTGCAGCTCCTTGCGGAGCACGGCGATGCGCTCGGTGCCCTGGTTGTTGCGCAGGCCCTCGAGCATGTCCGAGACGAACGCCGCGGGGTTCTCGGGGAGCGGCACGAACTCGGCGGTCTTGACGTACTCGACCGCGTTGCGGCCCGAGCGCTTGCCGAAGACGTTGATGTCGAGGAGCGAGTTGGTGCCCAGACGGTTCGCGCCGTGCACCGAGACGCAGGCGCACTCGCCGGCGGCGTACAGCCCGGGGACGACGGTGTCGTTGTCGGCCAGGACCTCGCCGTTGTTGTTGGTCGGGATGCCGCCCATGGCGTAGTGCGCGGTGGGCATCACGGGCACCGGCTCGACCACCGGGTCGACGCCCAGGTAGGTGCGGGCGAACTCGGTGATGTCGGGGAGCTTGGTCTCGAGCACCTCGGCGCCCAGGTGGGTGCAGTCGAGCAGCACGTAGTCCTTGTGGGGACCCGCGCCGCGGCCCTCCGCCACCTCCTGCACCATGCATCGCGCGACGATGTCACGCGGAGCGAGGTCCTTGATGGTCGGGGCGTAACGCTCCATGAAGCGCTCGCCCGAGGCGTTGCGCAGGATCGCGCCCTCGCCTCGCGCGCCCTCGGTGAGGAGGATGCCGAGGCCCGCGAGACCGGTCGGGTGGAACTGGAAGAACTCGAGGTCCTCGAGGGGGAGGCCCTTGCGCCAGACGATGCCGACGCCGTCACCGGTGAGGGTGTGGGCGTTCGAGGTCGTCTTGAAGATCTTGCCGAAGCCGCCGGTCGCGAAGATCACGGCCTTGGCCTGGAAGACGTGCAGCTCGCCGGTCGACAGGTCGTAGGCGACGACGCCCGAGACCTGGGTCTTGCCGTCGGCGTCCTTCACCGTGAGCAGGTCGAGCACGTAGAACTCGTTGAAGAAGTTGATGCCCAGCTTGACGCAGTTCTGGAAGAGCGTCTGCAGGATCATGTGTCCTGTGCGGTCGGCCGCGTAGCAGGCGCGGCGGACCGGGGTCTTGCCGTGCTCTGCGGTGTGACCGCCGAATCGACGCTGGTCGATCTTGCCCTCGGGCGTGCGGTTGAAGGGGAGACCCATGTTCTCGAGGTCGATGACCGCGTCGATGGCCTCCTTGGCGAGGATCTCCGCAGCATCCTGGTCGACCAGGTAGTCACCGCCCTTGACGGTGTCGAAGGTGTGCCACTCCCAGCTGTCCTCCTCGACGTTGGCGAGGGCCGCCGCCATGCCGCCCTGCGCCGCACCCGTGTGCGAACGCGTCGGGTAGAGCTTGGAGATCACCGCGGTCTTCGCGCCGGGGCCGGCCTCGATGGCCGCACGCATCCCCGCGCCTCCGGCGCCGACGATGACGATGTCGAACTGGTGGTAGTGCACGCCGTCGCGGACGACGGAATCCTGGGTCTCGGTAGTCACTTCTCGTTTGCCTTCTCTTCTACTAGCCCAGCGCCTGGCACGATTCCCACAGCGTGCTCGCCTCATTCACGCCGAGGCACGGGTCGAACGTGAAGACGACCAGCGTGCCGAGCAGGATGAGCAGAGCCGCGGCGAGACCGAGGGCCCAGATGAGCGCCTTGCGCGCCGTGTTGTTCGTGACGTAGTCGTTCACGATCGTGCGCATGCCGTTGGCGCCGTGGATGAGCGCGAGCCACAGCATGATGACGTCCCACCACTGCCAGAACGGCGTGGCGAACTTTCCGGCGATGAACGCGAAGTCCAGGGCATGGATGCCCTCGCCGACCATCAGGTTGATGAACAGGTGGCCGAAGATCAGCACGACGAGAACGACGCCGGAGCCGCGCATGAAGAGCCAGCCCCACTTCTCGAGGTTGACCCCGCGGCGAGTGCGGGTGGGTGCGGAGACGGTCTGAGCGGTCATCAGTGTCCTCCTCCGAACCCGGCGAACGCGAGCATCAGGTGGCGGGGCACGAAGCCGGCCATGATGATGCCCCAGACCAGGAGCACGCCCCAGAAGAGCTGGCGCTGGTACTTGGCACCCTTCGACCAGAAGTCGACCGCGATGATGCGCAGGCCGTTCATGGCGTGGAACACGATACCGGCGACGAGGACGACCTCGCCGATCGCCATGATCGGGTTCTTGTAGGTGCCGATGACCGCGTTGTAGGCCTCGGGGGACACCCTGATGAGTGCAGTGTCGAGCACATGCACCAACAGGAAGAAGAAGATGGCGACTCCGGTGATGCGGTGAAGCACCCACGACCACATACCTTCGCGACCCCGGTAGAGGGTGCCGCGCGGGGTCTTGGAAGTGGTTTCCGAAATCGACGGTGTCAAGCGAGCGCTTGTGGACACGGTCGTCCTCCCTGGATCGATGTGACTCGGTCGCGTGCGTCGCGTCATCCAAGCGTGAACCCGTTGAACGTCAGGCACGGCCGATCGGTGTCCATCCTATTCCCGTGAACTGGTCGAGGCGACGAAGGCCACCCTAAGTCTCTCGATGTCGAGAAGTCGGATGCGGATACCCTGGCAGGGTGAACCAACCGATCCAGGACTTCTACGCAGTGATCCCCGCCGGCGGAATCGGAAGTCGTCTGTGGCCGCTCTCGCGGGCAGACGCGCCCAAGTTCCTGCACGATCTCACGGGATCGGGTCACTCCCTGCTGCGCGACACCTGGGATCGGCTCGAGCCGCTCGCCGGCCCTGACCGCATCGCGGTGGTGACAGGACGCGCCCATCGCGCGGCCGTGGAGGCGGAGCTCCCGGGAATACCGGATCTCAATGTCTTCCTCGAGTCCGAGCCGCGCGAGTCGGCCGCGGCCATCGGTCTGGCGGCGGCGATCCTGCACCGTCGCGACCCCGACGTCATCATCGGATCGTTCAGCGCCGATCACGTCATCCGCAGCACTCGCGTGTTCGAGTTCGCGGTCCGCGACGCCGTCGAGGTCGCACGTGAGGGGTACATCTGCACGATCGGCATCTCGCCGACCGAGCCCGCGGTCGGCTTCGGCTACATCAAGAAGGGCCCCGAGCTCGTGGTCGACGGCGCCCGCGAGGCCGCTCTCGTCGAGACCTTCGTCGAGAAGCCCGACCTCGAGACCGCCACCGCGTACCTCGCGAGCCGGGACTACCTCTGGAACGCGGGCATGTTCATCGCGAAGGCGAGCGTGCTGCTCGACGAGCTGGCCGCGAACGAGCCCGCACTGCACGCGGGACTCATCGAGCTGGCGGAGGCGTGGGACGACCGCGAGCGGCGCGGCCCTGCGGTCGACCGCATCTGGCCGGGGCTGAAGAAGATCGCGATCGACTACGCGGTGGCAGAGCCCGCCGCTCGGCGCGGGCGGCTCGCTGTGGTCCCGGGGCACTTCGACTGGGACGACGTGGGGGACTTCGCCTCCCTCACCAAGCTCATCAACAACGGCCGCAAGAACGACCTCGCGGTGCTCGGGCCGAAGGCGCGAGTGCTCAGCGACGCCGCGAGCGGCATCCTCGTGAGTCAGACGTCGCGAGTGATCAGCCTGGTCGGCGTCAAGGACATCGTCGTGGTGGACACCCCCGACGCTCTGCTGGTCACGACCGTCGAGCACGCGCAGCGTGTGAAGGGCGTGGTGGAGTCGCTCAAGCTCACGGGGCGCGGCGACGTGCTCTGATGAGCAGCGGGTCGTGCTCATCGGCTGGTTGGATTTCAGCTTTGTAACCATTGCGTGGCGTGTGGCGTCGCGGCATGCAAAAATCCCGAAACACTGGGTAACTTTGATCGATCCGCGAGGGCCGCGGGTTCGTTGAGGAGGCATGAGTTGACCATCTCCACCACCAAGAAGCTGCTCGGCGCGACCATCGCCGCCGGCGTCGTCTTCGCGCTCGCCGGCTGCGGCCAGGCCCCGACCGAGTCCGGCGGCACCGGAGGCGGCGACGCCGCCTCCGACTTCGTGCCCTGCCTCGTCTCCGACGCGGGCGGCTGGAACGACAAGTCGTTCAACCAGTCGGCCAAGGAGGGCATGGACCGCGCAGCGGACACGCTCGGCGTCAAGCCGATCGAGTTCGAGTCCGCGAACGACAACGACTACGCGCCGAACCTCGAGACCGCGGTCTCGGAGGGCTGCTCGCTCATCGTCTCCGTCGGCTTCAAGCTCTCGGCCGCGACGGTCGAGTCGGCTCTCGCGAACCCCGACATCGACTACGCGATCATCGACGACTACGCCGACAACGACTTCGACGGCACGACCGATGCTCCGAACATCAAGCCGCTCGTCTTCGACACGGCTCAGGCTGCCTACCTCGGCGGCTACGCCGCGGCCGGCTGGTCGTCCGCCTCGGGCGTCAACAAGGTCGGAACCTTCGGCGGAATGCAGATCCCGTCGGTCGCCGTGTTCATGGACGGCTTCCAGCTCGGCGTCGAGAAGTACAACGAGGACAAGTCCGGCGCGGTCGAGGTCTTCGGCTGGGATGCAGCCACGCAGAAGGGCTCCTTCACGGGTGGCTTCGACGCGAACGACACCGCCAAGCAGACCGCACAGGGCGTGCTCGACCAGGGTGTCGACGTGATCCTGCCGGTCGGTGGACCGGTCTACCAGAGCGCTGCGGCGGCCATCGCCGACAGCGGCAAGGACACCCTGCTGATCGGTGTCGACAGCGACCTGGCCGTGGCCGACGAGAGCGTGGCGGACGTCACCCTCTTCTCGATCATGAAGGCCATCGACGTCGCCGTCGAGGACGCGACGATCGCCGCATCCGAGGGTGACTTCGACCCGGCTCCCTATGTCGGCACGCTCGAGAACGAGGGCGTCAAGCTCTCGGGCTTCGGTGCCTTCGAGGGCGAGCTGCCCGACGGACTGCTCGACGAGATCGCCGCTCTGCAGGAGCAGATCATCTCGGGCGACATCACGGTGGATTCCGAGAACTCCCCGTAAGCAGTTCCCATCCATGGCGGGGCGAGTGGTGCAAGCGGCCACTCGCCCCGTGCCGTGGAACGACACTCCCACGTTTTCCCGCGGACGCGGCATCATCGGCGATGCCTGACGCCCGCTCTCCCTCGGACTCTTCTGGATAGGGTGCAGATATGAAGCTCGAACTCCGCGGCATCACCAAGCGCTTCGGCAGCCTCGTCGCCAACGATCACATCGACCTGGTCGTCGAGCCGGGACAGATCCACGCGCTGCTCGGTGAGAACGGCGCAGGGAAGTCCACTCTCATGAACGTGCTCTACGGCCTGTATCAGGCGGACGAGGGCGAGATCCTGCTGGACGACGTCGTCCAGCGCTTCCGCGGTCCCGGCGACGCGATGGCGGCGGGCATCGGGATGGTGCACCAGCACTTCATGCTCGTGCCCGTGTTCACCGTGGCCGAGAACGTCATGCTCGGACACGAGCAGACCAAGGGACTCGGCACGCTCGACATCACCAAGGCGCGCGAGCACGTGCGCTCGGTCGCCGCGCGCTTCGGGTTCGACATCGACCCGGACGCGATCGTCGGCGATCTGCCGGTCGGCGTGCAGCAGCGCGTCGAGATCATCAAGGCCCTCTCGCGCGATGCCCAGGTGCTCGTGTTCGACGAGCCGACCGCCGTGCTCACGCCGCAGGAGACGGATGAGCTCATGGGCATCATGCGGCAGCTCCGTGACGAGGGCACCGCGATCGTCTTCATCACCCACAAGCTGCGTGAGGTGCGCGAGGTCGCAGACACGATCACGATCGTCCGCCTCGGCAAGATCGTCGGCGAGGCATCGCCCACCGCGAGCAACGCCGAGCTCGCCTCGCTCATGGTCGGACGCGCGGTCGAGCTCACCGTGCACAAGGATGCCCCGCGCCTCGGAGAGGGCGGCCTGCAGGTCGAGGGACTCCGCGTCCTGACCGCCGGCGGCGCGATCGTCGTCGACGGCGTGGACTTCACGGTGCGTCCGGGCGAGGTGCTCGCGATCGCCGGTGTGCAGGGCAACGGCCAGACGGAGCTCGTCGAGGCGATCGTCGGCCTCGCCTCCCGCGTCGAGGGCTCGATCGTCCTCGACGGCGCAGAGCTCGTCGGCAAGAGCGTGCGCGCGATCCTTGACGCCGGCGTCGGGTTCGTTCCCGAGGACCGCAACGAGGACGGCCTGGTCGGCGCGTTCTCCGTGGCGGAGAACCTGATCCTCGACCGATCGACCGACCCCGCCTTCAGCCGCGTCGGCACGATCCGTCGCTCCGAGCTCGAGGACTTCGCGCGGGCGCGCATCACCGAGTACGACATCCGTACGCAGGGACCGCACACGCCGGCCGGCACGCTCTCGGGCGGCAACCAGCAGAAGGTCGTGATCGCGCGCGAGATGAGCCGCGAACTGCGGCTGCTCGTCGCCGCCCAGCCGACGCGCGGCGTCGACGTCGGATCGATCGAGTTCATCCACAAGCGCATCATCGAGACGCGCGACTCGGGCATCCCGGTGATCGTGGTGTCCACGGAGCTCGATGAGGTCGCGGCTCTCGCCGACCGCATCGCGGTCATGTATCGAGGAACAATCGTCGGGGTCGTTCCCGGCGACACCCCGCGCGAGACGCTGGGTCTGATGATGGCGGGCGCCGCCGAGGGAGAGGTTGCGGCATGAGCGGGACGACGCCACAGGCCGACGGGCCGGCGAACGAGAACTCCTCCGACCAGCTGTCGGTGAACACGACGACGACTCTGCGCGATCCCGTGGACGTGCCGCCGCCTCCCCGCGGCAACACGATCCTCAAGGAGATGCTGCGGGGAAGCGCCGTCACCACGATCCTCGCGATCTTCCTCGCGCTCGTCGTCGGCGGCATCCTCATCGCCTTCACCAACGAAGACGTGCTGACGGCATCCGGCTACTTCTTCCAGCGTCCGAGCGATACCCTCGCCGCCATCTGGAACGCCGTCTACAACGGCTACGAGGCGCTGTTCCGGGGAGCGATCTTCAATGCGCGCGGGGCCGACTTCGCCGCCCAGATCCGTCCTCTGACGAACACTCTCGGCTTCGCGGCTCCGCTGATCGCGGCGGGACTCGGCGTCGCCCTCGCGTTCCGTGTCGGCCTGTTCAACATCGGCGCCCGCGGGCAGATGCTCATCGCTGTCGGCGTGGCCGGTCTGCTGACCTTCAATCTCGACCTGCCGATCTGGCTGCACATCCCCGTCACGCTCATCGCCGGTATCGCCGGTGGTGCGCTCTGGGGCGCGATCGCCGGGCTGCTCAAGGCGCGCACGGGCGCACACGAGGTGATCCTCACGATCATGCTCAACTACGTCGCGTACTACCTGCTGCTCTGGATGATCCGGACCCCCGGCCTGCTGCAGAAGCCCGGCACGAACCAGGCGCTCGGCTACGCGACGCCCGAGAGCGCGCAGTTCCCCGAGCTGTTCGGGCCCAAGTTCCCGCTGCTCGACCTCGGCTTCGTGATCGTGATCGTCGCGACGCTGTTCGTCTGGTGGCTGATCGAGCGGTCGTCGCTCGGACTCCGCATGCGCGCCGTCGGCGAGAACCCCCACGCGGCCCGGGCCGCGGGCATCAGCGTGCAGCGCGTCTATGTGTACGCGATGCTCTTCGCGGGTGGCCTCGCGGGGCTCGCGGGAATGAACCAGGTGCAGGGCGCCGTCACGACCGGCATCACCGAGACGATCGACGCCGGCATCGGCTTCGACGCCATCACCGTGGCTCTGCTCGGGCGCAGTCGCGCCTGGGGGACGTTCGCCGCCGGCATCCTGTTCGGTGCGCTGAAGGCCGGATCGTTCTCGATGCAGGCGCAGGACATCCCGGTGGACATCGTGCTGGTGGTGCAGTCGCTCGTCGTGCTGTTCATCGCCGCGCCGCCGCTGCTGCGCGCTGTCTTCTTCCTGCCCAAGTCCGATGCGGAGAAGGCCGCCAAGGCGAGAGCCAAGGCCGCGAAGAAGGCGGTGACGGCATGATGTCCCTCGTGCAGAAGCAGGCCGCCGACGGCACCGTGCAACTCTCCACGGTGCGCGAGCGCCACCTCAAGGCGCCGATCGTCCTCGCGGCGGTCACGGTGCTGCTGTCGCTCCTCGTGCTGCTGGTGCCGCGCACCGGCACGAGCACGTTCCGCCTCGGCGACTCCTCGCAGTCGTTCGAGCTCCCGGACGTCGCACTGCCCACCGCCTCGACGATCTGGGTGGTCATCGGCATCCTCGTGGTGCTCGTCGTCGCCGCGTTCCTGCGGGCGTGGACCTACCGCACCGCATCGCTCTGGCTCGTCCTGGGTTTCGGGATCCTCGCGATCTTCGCCTTCCTCGTCTGGGCGGGAGCGGGCGGCCTCGTGCCCGTCACGAGCCTCCTCTTCGGCGCGGTGTCGCTCTCGGTGCCGCTCGTCTTCGGAGCCCTCGGCGGTGTGATCGGCGAGCGTGCGGGTGTCGTGAACGTCGCGATCGAGGGCCAGCTGCTCCTCGGCGCGTTCTCGGCCGCGCTGCTCTCGAGCATCACCGGCAACCCGTTCGTGGGTCTCATCGGAGCGATGATCGGCGGTGTGCTCGTCGCGAGCGTGCTCGCCGCCTTCGCCATCAAGTACCTCGTCGAGCAGGTCATCGTGGGTGTCGTGCTCAACGTGCTCGTCACGGGCCTCACGGGCTTCCTCTACGGAGCACTGCTCGCGCCGAACGAGAAGGCGCTGAACACCCCGGTGCGGTTCGGCCGCATCGAGATCCCGCTGCTCAGCGACATCCCGATCATCGGGCCGGTGCTGTTCAACCAGACCTTCATCGTCTACCTCATGTTCATCACGGTCGCCGTGGTCGCCTGGGGCCTCTACCGCACCCGCTGGGGCCTTCGTCTCCGCGCGGTCGGCGAGCACCCGCAGGCGGCCGACACCGTGGGCATCAAGGTGAACGCGACGCGCTTCTGGAACGTGCTGCTCGCGGGAGCGATCGCCGGCATCGGCGGCGCCTACTTCACGCTCGTGTCGGTGCCGCAGTTCGGCAAGGACATGACCGCGGGGCTCGGCTTCATCGCCCTCGCCGCGGTGATCTTCGGCCGCTGGGACCCGATCCGCGCGACCCTCGCCGCGCTGCTCTTCGGCTTCGCGACGAACCTGCAGAACCTGCTGTCGATCCTCAAGACGCCTGTTCCCAGCGAGTTCATGCTGATGCTCCCGTACGTCGTCACCCTGATCGCCGTCGCCGGGTTCGCCGGGCAGATCCGCGGGCCGGCCGCGAGCGGCAAGCCGTACATCAAGTCCTAGGAGAGACATGACAGACATCGACTGGGACGAGCTGCGTCAGGTCGCGACCGACGCGATGACCAAGGCCTACGCCCCGTACTCGCGGTATCGGGTGGGGGCCGCGGCCCTCGTCGCCGACGGCCGCATCGTGGCCGGCTGCAACGTGGAGAACGCCTCGTACGGCGTGACCCTGTGCGCCGAGTGCGCCCTCGTGGGAGACCTGCACATGTCGGGCGGCGGCCAGCTCGTCGCCTTCGTGTGTGTGAACAACGACGGCCAGACGATCATGCCGTGCGGGCGCTGTCGGCAGCTGCTCTTCGAGCACGCGGTGCCGGGGATGCTCCTGGAGACCGTCTCGGGCATCCGCACGATCGACGAAGTACTGCCGGATGCGTTCGGCCCCCGAGACCTGGAGGACGCCCGATGAGCACCCCGCAGAGCGGCTCTGTCGAGCCCTACGACGCGATCGATGTGATCCGCGCCAAGCGCGACGGAGGGGCGGTGCCCGAGAAGGCGCTGCGCTGGATGGTCGACGCCTACACCCGCGGCTACGTCTCGGATGCGCAGATGGCGTCGTTCGCCATGGCCGTGTTCCAGCGCGGCATGGAGCGCGACGAGATCCGCGTGCTCACCGACGCGATGATCGCCTCGGGCGAGCGGATGAGCTTCGCCACGCTCGGCAAGAAGACCGTCGACAAGCACTCCACGGGAGGCGTGGGCGACAAGATCACGCTGCCGTTGGCACCGCTGGTGGCGGTGTTCGGCGTCGCCGTTCCGCAGCTCTCCGGCCGCGGGCTCGGCCACACGGGCGGCACGCTCGACAAGCTCGAGTCGATTCCCGGCTGGCGCGCGGCGCTCAGCAACGAGGAGATGTTCGCGCAGATGCAGAGCGATGTCGGCGCGGTGATCTGCGCCGCAGGATCGGGCCTGGCTCCCGCCGACAAGAAGCTCTACGCCCTGCGCGACGTCACGGGAACCGTCGAGGCGATCCCGCTGATCGCGTCGAGCATCATGTCGAAGAAGATCGCCGAGGGCACCGACGCGCTGGTCCTCGACGTGAAGTTCGGCTCGGGAGCGTTCATGCAGGACATCGACCGCGCGCGTGAGCTCGCCCGCACGATGGTGGCGCTCGGCACCGACTCGGGCGTCGCCACGACCGCACTGCTCACCGACATGAACGTGCCGCTCGGCCTCGCCATCGGCAACGCCAACGAGGTCCGCGAGTCCGTCGAGGTCCTCGCGGGTGGCGGACCCGCGGATGTGCGGGAGCTGACGATCGCCTTGGCGCGCGAGATGCTCGCGCTGGCCGGGCAGCCGGATGCCGATGTCGAGGCCGCGCTCGACGACGGCCGCGCCATGGACAGCTGGAAGGCGATGATCCGCGCCCAGGACGGCGACCCGGATGCGCCTCTGCCGACGGCGCGGGAGACCCACGTGGTCACGGCGCCGACCGACGGTGTCGTGTCGCAGATGGACGCTCTTCCGTTCGGCATCGCCGCCTGGCGGCTCGGCGCGGGACGCGCGCGGGCGGAGGATCCCGTGGTCTTCGAAGCGGGGATCGATCTGCACGCCAAGCCGGGCGACCGCGTGGTGGCGGGGCAGCCGCTGTTCACGCTCTCGGCCGCAGATGAGGCCCGATTCCCGCGGGCGCTGGATGCTCTCGAGGGGTCGTGGGCGATCGGGGACGACGCCCCGGCCGCCGGCCCGATCGTGCGGGAGCGCATCACGGCCTGACGTGCTGACCGCTAGCCTGAACTGAGCGAATCCGCGACCGAGAGGAACCTTCATGTCGATCGACGCGAACGGCGACGTCACCATCCAGGGCGTGTCCCTGCGCAGCCTGCCCAAGGTGTCGCTGCACGACCACCTGGACGGCGCGGTGCGCCCGGCGACGATCATCGAGTTGGCGGACGCGATCGGCCTCGAGCTGCCGGAGTCGAAGCCGGGTGCGCTCGGCAAGTGGTTCGCGACCAAGAGCGACTCGGGCTCTCTCGTGGAGTACCTGAAGACGTTCGACCTCACCACGGCCGTCATGCAGACGCAGGAGGGCCTCACCCGCATCGCCCGTGAGTTCGTGCAGGATCTGGCGAAGGACGGCGTGATCTACGGCGAGGTGCGCTGGGCTCCGGAGCAGCACCTGACCGGAGGACTCACGCTCGAGCAGACGGTCGAGGCCGTGCAGCAGGGCATCGAGGAGGGCGAGGACGCCGCGGATCGCGCCGGCCACAGCATCCGCGTGGGCCAGCTGCTCTCGGCTCTGCGCCACACCGACCGCTCGCGCGACATCGCGGAGCTCGCGGTCGACTTCCGCGGCCGTGGCGTCGTCGGCTTCGACATCGCGGGCCCGGAGGACGGATTCCCTGCGTCGGACCACCGCGCGGCGTTCGACCACCTCGCGGAGAACTTCTTCCCCGTGACCGTGCACGCGGGCGAGGCGGCAGGCGTCGCATCGATCCGCTCGGCGCTGCTCGACGGGCGCGCGCTGCGCCTCGGGCACGGCGTGCGCATCGCCGAGGACCTGCAGGTCATCACCCAGGAGGGCGACGAGGTGCAGGTGCAGTTCGGCGACCTGGCGCGCTGGGTGCGCGACCGGGAGATCCCGCTCGAGCTGTCGCCGTCGTCGAATCTGCAGACGGGAGCCATCGCCGCCTGGGGGAACACCCTCGCGGACCACCCGTTCGACCTGCTGTACCAGCTGGGCTTCGCGGTGACCGTCAACGTCGACAACCGCACCATGAGCGCGACCTCGCTCACGCGCGAGCTGTCGCTGCTCGTCGAGACCTTCGAGTACGACCTCGACGACCTCGAGACCTTCCAATTCAACGCCGCTGCCGCCGCCTTCCTCCCCGTCGAGGAGCGGGAAGAACTCGTCGAGATGATCGCCGAGGGCTTCGACATCTGACGATGGCATCCGGGGGGAAGCGACGTCGTACCGGCCTCGCGATCGCGATCATCACGGCCGTCGTGGTCGCCGGGGGAGCGGCAGCCGCCGTGGTGTGGCTGAACCGTCCGACGCCGGCTCCGACGCCGAAGGCGCAATCGGGCGTCGTCGAGCGGCCGCTGACGCCGGTGCAGCAGCTGATCGCGGATGCCGACGATCCGCTCGCGTGTGCGGTGACGTTCGTCGGCGAGGGCGCACCCGAGGAGCCGATGCTGCAGCGCCAGGACGCCCTGTACGCGGGGCTTCCCATCCCGGCGCAGGACGGGCGGGTGTTCGCGGGCTGGTACTCATCGGAGGCCGACGCCGCCGCGTTCACGGTCGAGAATCGTGTCAACGGCGCCGATCCGGTGGTCTGCGTCGATCAGCAGATCGAGCTGTTCGCGGCGTGGAAGACGCCCGAGGAGAACGTCGCGGAGAACGCCGAGATCCCGATCCTCATGTACCACCAGTTCACGTCGAACCCCGAGGGGGAGTCGGGCTGGCTGCGGGGCAACTACGCGTACATCGGCGACTTCGAGGCGCAGATGGAGCACATCGCGACCACCGGCTTCTACCTGCCCACGTGGGACGAGCTGAGCGCGTTCATCGACGGCCGCCTGTTCCTGCCCGCGCACTCCGTGATCATCACCGACGACGATGCCGATCAGACGTGGTTCGACCTCGCCGTGCCCGTCATCGATCGCCTGGGGCTGCTGTCGACATCGTTCATGATCACCTCGGCTCGTCAGGATCCCGCCCCGTCGGAGTACGTGCTGCGCCGTTCGCACACGCACGACATGCATCAGGCGGGGGAGAACGGCAAGGGGCGGATGGTGAACTGGACCGCCGACGAGATCGCCGCCGATCTGAACACGTCGGCAGACATCCTCGGAGTGCGCGAGGTCATCGCCTACCCGTACGGTGACTACAACGAGACCGCGAAGCAGGGCGTCGCGCAGGCCGGATTCGAGATGGCGCGCACGATCGAGCCGGGCACGGTCTCGATCGGCGCCGACAAGCTCGCGCTGCCGGTCGTCCGCATCGACTACGGCATGGGGCTGGACGCGCTGGTCAAGCGCATCGGCTGAATGCCCCCGCAGCGCGGACAGGGGGAAAGATGGTGCCCATGACCGCATCCGTCTTTCTCGCAGGTCCCGCGTCGTGGAACACGATCGTCGTGCTCGACCGACTGCCCGAGCCCGTGCCGCACATGCAGTTCGCCGAGGGCAGCTGGGAGACGGTCGGCGGAACGAGCGCGGGCAAGGCCCTGACCCTCACCGCACTCGGGCGCTCGACACTGCTGCATGCGCTGAGCGCGAGCGATGAGCCGGGGATGAAGATTCGGGATGCACTCGCCCTGGCGGGCGTCGACGTGCTCTGGGGAGAGAGCGCCGTCACCGAGCGCCACCTCAACCTGATGACGCGCGCAGGCGCTCGGGTCTCGCTCTACCTGTCCTCGCCGGAGGCCACCGAAGGCCAGGACGATGCCGCGCTGATCGCGGCGATGACCCGCGCCGACGCCCTCGTGCTCGATCTCGCCCCCGAACCGCTGCGGCTGCTCCCTCACGCGCAGGCCACGGGCCGGCCGATCTGGGTCGACGTGCACGACTACGACGGCACGGCCGACTTCCATCGCCCGTTCCTCGACGCGGCGGATGCGGTGTTCTGCAATGCCGATCGGCTGCCGGATCCCGTCGACTTCCTGCACTCGCGCATCGCGTCGGGGGCAGCGCTCGCGGTGTGCACCCTGGGTGCCGACGGGGCCGTGGCCGTGGACAGTGACCATGTCGAGCATCGGGTGGCGGCAGCGCCCGTGGAGGTCGTGGACACGAACGGGGCGGGGGACGCGTTCTTCGCGGGCGTGCTGGACGCCCGGCTCACCGGGGCCGACCTCGACACCGCGCTCCGGGCGGGTGCCCGCGCGGCCTCATCCGTCCTCGGCACCCGGCACCTGCATCCGGTGCTCGACCCGGTGCTCGACCCCGCGGCGGGCTGACGGTCGGATCAGCTGCTCGGCAGCTCCGCGAAGAACGAGGCGAGCAGCTCAGCAACCTCGGCGTGCATCTGCTCGTCGGAGATCGTCGGGCTGCCGTCGCCCGCCTGCGGACCGTAATCGCCGAAGGACGCGTGCGAGGCGCCGTCGATCTCGACCATCTCGGCGTCGGCCGGCAGCATGTCGCGCGCGGCCTCGATCTTGGCGGGCGTCGAGAGTCCGTCCTCGCTGCCCGAGATGCTCAGCACCGAGAGACCGGAGTCCGACACGTCGTTCGAGCAGTAGGAACCGAACAGCACGAGGGCGTCGGCGTCTGCGGCGAGCTGGCAGGCGCGCACCCCGCCGAGCGAATGCCCGCCGACGCCCCAGTCGTCGATCTCCGGGGCGGCGGACGTGAACGCGTCGAGACCGCGCAGATCGAAGAACGCGAGATTGAGCCAGGGGCGTGTGATCACCACGGTCACGCCCTCCTCGGCGAGACTCTGGAGGATGGGGGCGTAGGCCCAGGGGTCGACCTTGGCTCCGGGCACGAAGACGAGACCCTGGTCGGATTCGCCGTCGGCGGGGGACAGGACGATGCCCTGATCGGCGTCCTCGACCTGGATCGCGCTGTTCGACTTCACGTCGGCCAGGGGCCCCGGCTCGGCCTGCATGACGCCGATCTGGCTCCAGGCGACGATGCCGCCGATTCCGAGCACCAGGACGGCCACGAGGCCCCAGACGATGAACTTGAGGACTCTGCGGCCACGCTTCTTCTGCACGGGTCCAGGGTACGACGCGAGGGTGTGAGCGGCTCTCAGCCGATCGTGTGTCTGGGCGCGTCCGCATGCGCGGGCGCGGCGAGGTCGCGCTGCTCGTCCCGGAGGGCACGGCGGTAGGCGTCCTTGTTGACGTAGTGAGCCATGCGGTCGAGCGCCAGGTAGCGGTAGCCGCCGGTCAGGTCCGGCCACGGCGCTCCCGTCACGCGGGAGCGGAACCTCTCTGCCCGC
Source organism: Microbacterium sp. C5A9 (assembly GCF_022627955.1). Classification (GTDB taxonomy): domain Bacteria; phylum Actinomycetota; class Actinomycetes; order Actinomycetales; family Microbacteriaceae; genus Microbacterium. Next base: position 100,735 of record NZ_JABXGD010000006.1, on the reverse strand, counting down.
GCGGGATCGATCGCCACGGCCTCGAGATAGGCCGCGAGCAACTCCGCCTGCTCGTAGCGTCCCTGCCATCCGATCCCGGATGCCTCGATCATGCCCATCACGAACAGGCCGTTGAACGACGCGGGGAAGATGTGGAGGAACAGCCGGGGAGCCGCACCCTGCCAGTGCAGATGCTCGCGGTCGACGAACGGGTAGTCGAGTGTGTATCCGGTGGCGAGCAGCACCGTGTCGTAGTCGTCGGCCGTGCCGTCGCGGAATCGCACGGTCTGCCCGTCGAACCGATCGACATCGGGGCGGATGCGCAGGTCGCCCTGACCGAGGTGATGCAGGATCAGCGTGTTCACGATCGGGTGCGACTCGTAGAGGCGGTGGTCGGGCGGGGGGAACCCGAAACGCACAGGATCCCCGGTGAAGGCGCGGAGCACCCGGCTGTCGACCGCCTGCTTGATGCGCGCAGGCAGCGGGCGTCCCTGATTGAGAGTGTCGCTCGGTCGGCCGAACAGATACCTCGGCACGAAGTGATAGCCGCGGCGCACGCTCATGTCGACGGAGGCGGCACGATGCACCGCATCGACCGCGATGTCGCATCCGGAGTTGCCCGCACCGATGATCAGCACCCGGCGCCCGTCGAGCTGGGCGGGGGAGGTGTACGCGCTCGTGTGGAGAAGCTCGCCCGAGAACTTGCCGACGAATGACGGCATCCGAGGCTCGGCCAGGGTGCCGTTGGCGAGCACGACGCCCGCGTATCGGCGGGTCTGCCGACCCTCCGGGCCGGTGCTGGCGAGGTCCCAGCCGCCGTCGCAGGGCTCGAGGCGTGTCACCCGCGTGTCGAAGCGGAAGAGGTCGGTCAGCCCGAACGTGTCGGCGTAGTCGCGGAAGTAGTCGAGCAGCACCCGGTGGCCCGGGTAGTCGACCGACGAGCGCATCGGGAACTCGGCGAACTCGGTCGTGGTGCGCGACGAGATCAGGTGCGCCGACTCGTACATGGTGCTGCGCGGGTTCGTGATGTCCCACAGCCCGCCCACTCCGTGCGACGCCTCGTAGCCGTCGACCGCGATGCCGCGCCTCGTGAGCGCGCGTGCCGCAGCGAGGCCCGAGGGCCCGGCACCGATGACCGCATACCTGTCCATGCCGCTCCTGCACATCGTCGGACCCACGAGGACGCCCCCTGCCGATCGTATCGGCAGGGGGCGTTGCGTCGGAGGGTTCCGGCCCCCGGGCCCGGGTCAGAACGCCGCGAGGGCGGTCTGCCGGGACCTGACCGCGTCGCGGATGGCCGGGAACAGCGGATGCTCGGGATCGAGCCCCGTCGCGAGCGTCGCGAACGTCAGCGCGTCCTCCGTGCGCAGCCGCTGCTGCAGCTCGACGGACTGCTCGTCATCGGGCTCGTCGAACTCGAGCGCCGCGGCGACGGCGCCCACGAGGGCCGTCGTCGGCAGGCCTCGCTCGGCGGCCATCGCCGCCGGGCCGATGAACCTCTCGTGCCGGGAGATCTTGCGCAGGGGCTGGCGTCCGACGCGCTGCACGGTGTCGACGAGCGCGGGGTTGCGGAACCGCTCGAGGATCGTCGCCCGGTAGTCGGCGAGCTCGACGGGGTCGAGACCGTGCTCGGCGGCGAGCACCGCCGAGGTCTCCTCCAGCGCCGCCGACACGCGTGCGGCGATGTCGGGATCGGCCAGCGCGTCGGAGATGCGCTCGATGCCCGCGCGCGCGCCGAAGTACGCGGTGGCCGCGTGACCGGTGTTCACGGTGAAGAGCTTGCGCTCGATGTAGGGAGCGAGGTTCTCGACGAAGTGCGCGCCCGGGATGCTCGGCAGAGCCCCTCCGAACGCGCCGGATTCGATGGCCCACTCGAAGTACGGCTCCACCGTGACGTCGACGCCACCGTCCGCGGGCTGGCCGGGGACGATGCGGTCCACCGCCGTGTTGGCGAACACCGCACGCGAGAGCAGCGCCGGAGCATCGACGCCGGCTGCCTTCTCGATCTCGGCGCGGAGGGTGTCGGTCGCCCCGATCGCGTTCTCGCAGGCCATGACCTGCAGCGGCGCGGCATCGGGAGAGCGGCGCCGGAGACCCTCGACGATCGTCGGCGCCACGAAACGCAGCACCGTCGGGCCGACGGCCGTCGTCGCGACATCGGCTGTCGCGACCTCGTCGGCCACGGCATCCGGATCCGTCCCGCTGTTCACGGCACGGAACCCGGTCACGACATGGTCGCTGCCGCCGGGGCCGGCCTCGTGCACCGTGTACGAGTCGACCGCGTTGATCGCATCGACCAGCGCGGTGGCCACGTCGGAGAAGACGACCTCGTATCCGCCCTCGTGCAGCAGCAGTCCGACGAAGCCGCGGCCGATGTTGCCCGCGCCGAAATGGACGGCCTTCATCAGTCGTTCACCGCCGAGAGCAGCGCGTACAGCTCGTCGGGGGTCTGCGCGGCGTTGAGCTTCGCGACGTCGTCCTCATCGGAGAAGAGGATCGCGATCTGGGAGAGGATCTCGAGGTGCTCGTCGCCGCGGCCGGCGATGCCCACCACGAACGTCGCGGGCTCACCTGCCCAGTCCACGCCGCCGTCGTAGCGGACGACCGAGAGGGCGGATCCGAGGATCGCATCCTTCGTGTCGTTGGTGCCGTGCGGAATCGCCAGACCGTTGCCCATGTAGGTCGAGACGGTGGCCTCGCGCTGACGCATCGCGTCGACGTAGGCGGGCGTGACAGCCCCTGCCGCCACGAGGATGTCTGTCGCCTCCTGCAGCGCCGCCTCCTGCGTGCTGGAGCCTGCGTGGATGCGGACCTGGTCGAGGGTGAGAACGCTCATGGTGATTCCTTCTGTCTGAGTCTGTGGAGGGAGGGGCGGATGCCGAGGCACCCGCCCCTCCGGTCTGTCACGCGGCGGTCACGCCGTCACGCGTCGGAGTCGCGCTGCTCGCGCACCATCTCGACGACCTCTTCATACCTCGGAGAGTTCATGAAGTTGTCGACCGACACGTGGATCGAGTTCGGCGACTGCGCCTTCGCGCGATCGGTGAGCTGCTGCTGCGTGATCACGAGGTCGGCGCTGCCGTCGAGGTTCGCGATCGCCTGGTTGGTGACCGTGACCCCGTCGATCTCGGCCTTCTTGAACTTGTTGCGCAGCACGCTCGCGCCCATCGCCGACGAGCCCATGCCGGCGTCACAGGCGAACACGATGTTCGCGATGCGACGATCGGTGGCCACGCCAGCGCCGGCACCGGCGGCCGCACCGGCAGCACCCGCACCCGAGGAGGCGCGGAGCGCATCCATCGCCGCGGACGACTTGCCCTTGTTGGCCTCGGTCTGCGCGATCGCGTCGCCGAAGCTGTCGCCCTCGGCCTCGAGGTCGCGCTTGCGCGATGCGCGCAGGATGACGCCGGTGATGAGGAAGGTCACGACGGCGGCGATGACCACCGAGAGGTACACGACCAGGAGGTTGCCGACGCCCGGGCCGATGGCTGCGGCCGTGACGGCGATGATGCTGCCGGGTGCTGCCGGGAAGGCGAGCCCGCCCCCGAGGACCATGTTCGTCGTGACGCCGGCCGCGCCACCCGCGATCAGCGCGAGGATGGTGGTCGGCTTGCTCAGGGCGTACGGGAAGTAGATCTCGTGGATGCCGCCGAAGAACTGGATGATGGCCGCGCCCGGGGCGGAAGCCTTCGCCGCTCCGACACCGAAGAATGTGAATGCGAGGAGGAGACCGAGACCCGGGCCGGGGTTGGCCTCGATGAGGAACAGGATCGACTTGCCGGTCTCCGTGGCCTGCTCGATGCCGAGCGGGGTGAACACGCCGTGGTTGATGGCGTTGTTGAGGAAGAGCACCTTCGCCGGCTCCACGATGATCGACACGATCGGCAGCAGGTTCAGCGCAACCAGCCAGTCGACGGCACCGCCGAGGACCGCGCTGATGCCCAGCATGACCGGACCGAAGGCGAAGAAGCCGAAGATGGCGAGGAGCATGCCGAGGATGCCGGCGGAGAAGTTGTTCACGAGCATCTCGAAGCCGGGGCGGATCTTGCCGTCCCACAGCTTGTCCATCTGCTTGGTGATCCAGGCCGCAAGTGGGCCCATGATCATCGCACCGAGGAACATCGGGATGTTCGTGCCGACGATGACACCCATCGTCGCGATGGTAGCGACGACGCCGCCGCGCTCGCCGTAGACCATGCGGCCGGCGGTGTTGGCGATGAGAAGTGGGAGCAGGTAGGTGACCATCGGACCGACGAGTCCCACGTAGGCGAAGATGTTGCCGCCGTCACCCTCGGCGACAGCCGTCATGGCGCCCTGCCACCCGACGACGGCGGAGTCGCCGCCGCCGCCGATCAGCTCAGCGACCGGGTACCAGTGCCATCCCTTGAACGGCGTGTCCTCGCCGAAGAAGCCGGCCGGGATGAACAGCATGGTGATGAATCCCCACGCGATGAACGCGGCGATGTTGGGCATGATCATGCCCGACAGGAAGGTGCCGAAGCGCTGCACTCCTGTTCGGAGGCCGCCTGCCTTCGTGGCGGCGGGTGACGTCGTCGTCATGATGTCGTCTCTTTCTGGTGAGGGGGGAGGGTTGCTGTGGCATCGGCCACGGCGAGGCGGGCGCCGGCGGCGTCGTCTGCCGCGAGCGCGAGTTCGGCGAGGTGTCGGGCCTCGTCGAGGGTTCTGGTGGAGAGCATGTGCCGCACGTCGGCGAGGGCCGACGGCGCCATCGACAGGCTCGTCGCGCCGAGACCGACGAGCACGACGGCGAGCATCGGGTCGGCGGCGGCCTCGCCGCAGATGCCGACCGGTTTGCCGAGCCGAGCGCCGGCCGCACCGACCTCGCGCACGAGGCGCAGGACGGCAGGGTGCCACGGGTCCTGGAACCCGGCGACCGAACCGAGCATGCGGTCTGCGGCCATCGTGTACTGCGTGAGGTCGTTGGTGCCGATCGAGGCGAAGTCCGCGTGCGCGAGCACCCGGTCGGCGAGCAGGGCGCTCGCCGGAATCTCCACCATCACACCCGCCGTCTTCAGACCGTACTCCCGAGCGAGCGCGGTGAAGTACTGGGTCTCCTCGACGGTCGCGACCATCGGCGCCATGACCCACAGGTCGGCCTCGGTGGCGGCATCCGCCTCGGCGAGGGCGGTCAGCTGCTCGCGCAGGATGTCCTCGCTGGCGCGGAGGGCGCGGAGGCCGCGGAGCCCCAGTGCCGGGTTCTCCTCGTGCGCGTCGTTGAGGAACGCGAGCGGCTTGTCGGCGCCGGCGTCGAGCATCCGCACGACGACCTTCTTACCGGGGAAGGCCGCCAGCAGCTCCCGGTACGACTCGCGCTGCTGCTCGACCGTCGGCGCCTGGGCCGACGAGAGGAACAGGAACTCGGTGCGGAACAGCCCGACGCCCTCGGCCCCGCGCTCGACGGCATCGGACGCGTCTGCGGGCTTCCCCAGATTCGCCAGCAGCGGGATCAGCGTGCCGTCGGCGAGGGCGCCGGGAGTCAACGGAGCGGAATCCGCCGAGCGTCGAGCGGCGGCGCGCTGCTCGGCGCGCTGCTTCTCGTCGTCCGACGGATCCACGGTCACGATGCCCGCCGCGGCGTCGACGATCACGGACCGGCCGGTGGCCAGTTCGGATGCCGAGGCCGCGCCCACGATGGCGACGATGCCCTTCTCACGGGCGAGGATCGCCGTGTGCGAGGTGGGGCCGCCGTCGAACGTGACGAGCGCGAGCACCTGGTCGAGGTTCAGCAGCGCCGTGTCGGCGGGGGCGAGGTCGCGAGCGACCAGCACGAAGGGATGCCCCGGGTCGGGCACGCCGGGAGCCTCCACGCCGCGCAGACGAGCGAGCACGCGCTGGGCGATGTCGTCGAGGTCTGCGGCGCGCTCGCCGAGGTAGCCGCCGACGGCCTCGAGCGTGGCACGGAAGCCCGCGAACGCGTCGTGCACGGCCCACTCGGCGGTGGCTCCGTCGTCGATGCGCGCGTCGACCTCGTCCTGGAGGGTCGGGTCCTCGGCGATCATCGCCTGAGCCTCGAGCACCTCCTGTGCCGATCCGCCGGCGGTCTCGCCGCGGGCGGTCAGCTCCTGCGCGACGGCGGCGACGGCCTCGCGCACCCGGGCTCGCTCGGCGTCGACGCCCTGAGTGCTGGGCGTGTTCTCGGGAGCGGGCAGAGCCTCGGCCATCCGGACGACGACCCCCTGCGCGACGCCCAGACCGATGCCGACACCCCGCACGTCGCTCATGCGCTCTCCTGGTCGTGATCCGTCGTGAGCAGTTCGGTGAGCGTGTCGAGCACGCTCTCGGCGCTGTCGCCGTCGGCGGTCAGCGTCACGTAGTCGCCGTACTCGATGGCGAGGGCGATCACGCCGAGGATGCTGGCCGCGTTGACCGCCTTGCCGGAGTCCTTGGCGATCGTGACGGGGATTCCGGAGTCCTTCGCGGCCTGCGCGAACAGCTTCGCGGGGCGAGCATGCAGGCCATGCGAGGAGCCGATGCGGACGGTGCGGGAGACGGTCATGATGTTCCTTCCGGGGTGGTCGCGACGTCGACGAGGATCGAGCGCGCGAGTGCGAGGGTGCGCGAGCCGTCGCGGTCCGTGAAGACGTCCTCGGGGAGGACGGCCACCGGTACCCGCGCAGCGTCGCGGACGGCGTCGAGGCGGTCGGCGAGATGGGGGCCGAGGAGGACGAGGTCGTGAGCGCCCGGGGAGACGGAGTGCTCCATGCCGGCGGAGGCGTCCCAGTCGAGACCGGCGTCTGTCGCCGCCCGGCGGAGTCGCTGCGCGACGAATGTGCTCGACGCGCCCGCGCCGCACACCACGAGGATCCTCATTGATGCCACCTTTCCTGAGAACAGTCTGGGAAATCCGGCGAGAGCGTGCCAACACGTTCCTTTCCGCCCCTGCGGAATGTCGGTTTCGAGACGCGCCGCCTCGGTAGCTGACATCATGGAAGTCACGCCGGGACAGTGCCGTCGGCACGAAGCAGGGGAGGATCATGTCGCGTCAGCGCCAAGACCAGCTCCTCGCCACCCTGCTGCGCCAGGGCTCCTGGGCCACGGCCGCGAGTCTCGCCGATCAGCTGGGGGTCACCCCGCGCAGCATCCGCTCCTACGTCGCCGCGCTGAATGCGCGCACGGGTGATGCGGATGCCGTGGAGTCGGGCCCTGCGGGCTATCGGGCCGCCGCCGGAGCACGGGATGCGCTGCGGACACGGCAGAGCGGGGACTCGGCGCCGCGGGACCGGCTGCACGCTCTCGTGCGCACGCTCCTCGACGTGCCGACGGGCATCGACGTCTTCGAGATGGCCGATCGGCTGCATGTCAGCGAGGCCACCGTCGAGGCGGACCTCTCGCGTGTGCGGGGCCTGCTCGACGGAACCGAGCTGACCCTCGAGCGAGACCGCGAGGTCGTGCGGCTGCGCGGCACCGAGGCGGCGCAGCGGAGACTGCTCTCGCGGCTCGCGCACGATGAGATGGATGCCGCGTCGTTCCACCCCGAGACCTTCCGCCGTGCGCTCGCGGCCACCGCGGTCGGCGCCGACGCCGTCGCGCCCTTCAAGTCGGAGCTGGTCCGCGAGCTCGGGGTCCTGGGCTACTACGTCAACGAGCTCGCGATCTCCGACGTGCTGCTCCACATCGCGATCGCCGCAGAGCGGGTGGCTGCAGGTCATGCCCTCGACTCCGCTCCGCCCAGCGCCCGGGAGGAGATCCCGCAGGTGGGGGCGGTGATCGCGCGGCTCGCGAGCGAGCACTTCTCGGTCACGCTCGGCGAAGGCGACAGCGGGCACCTCGCCTCGCTCGTCCTGACCCGCATCGTCGCCCCGGGGCAGGACGCGACGCGCGAAGTCGCGCGCAGCGGGGTGGCGCCGGGTGTCGAGGAGGCGGTGCGCGCCGAACTCGCCCGTGCGGCGCACGACTTCGAGGTCGACCTCGTCGACGAGACCTTCGTGCTGCGTCTCGCGCTGCACGTGCAGAACCTGCTGCGCCGCGCCGAGGAGAGCGCGCTCACCCGCAATCCGCTGACCCGGTCGCTCAAGACGTCGTATCCGATGATCTTCGAGGTGGCGGTCTCGGTCGCGAGCGGTCTGCACGATCGGCTCGGCACGCCGATCCACGACGACGAGATCGCGTACATCGCCATGCACGTCGGCGGGCGACTCGAGCGCAGTCGCAAGGCCGAGTCGATCCTGACCGCGACGATCGTCTGCCCCGGGTACTACGAGCTGCACGAGCTGCTGCGATCGAGCGTCGACCGCTCACTCGGCACGGCGATCGAGGTCACGAGCGTGGTCACGGAGGTCGATCCGGACTGGGAGTCATTCGACACCGACCTCGTGCTCAGCACGATCGAGCCGGGGGCTGCGGGTGACCGCTTCGTGCGCATCCAGCCGTTCCTCACGGATGCCGATGTCGACCGCATCCAGCAGGCCGCAGCGCGTGTGCGTCGCGGGCGACGGCTCACCCGACTGCGCGCCGAGCTCGCCCGCTACTTCGATGCCGACGCGTTCGTGCACCCCCTGCCCGACGAGGGCGAGGAGGCGATCATCCGCCGTCTGGGGGGACTCCTCGTCGACGCCGGCCTGATCGGCGACGACTACGTCGAGAACACGATCCTCCGCGAGCGGATGTCGTCGACCGCGTTCACGGACGCCCTCGCGGTGCCGCACGCCCTGCAGATGACGGCGACCAGAACGGCGATCGCGATCGGCGTGGCCGACGGCTCGGCGGCCTGGGGTGAGGGCCGTGTGCAGGTCGTCGCGCTCGCCGCCTTCAGCGAGAGTGACCGGGCCGCCTTCCAGACGGTGTTCGAGCAGCTCGTCGAGGTGTTCAGCGAACGTGAGAGCGTGCAGCGCATCGTGCGTCGCGGCACCACGTTCGAGGCCTTCCTCGATGAGCTCGTGGCGGTCATCGACGGCTGACGTCGTCGCGGCGGGAGCCTGTCGCGGGGCGAGCCTCAGCGCCGCGGGTCCAGCACGCCCGAGAGCGTGTCGAGCATCCTGTCGGCACCCGCGGAGTCCGCGGTCTCGAGCACGACGACGTCGCCGGAGGTGAGGCCGAGGTCCATGAGAGCGAGAACGCTGCTCAGGTCCACGACCGCCCCCGTCGACGTCCGCAGGGTCACCGCGTGCGGGTGCGCCTGCACCACCCGCACGATCTCCGCGACGGGGCGCGCGTGCACCCCGTTGTGAGCGGTGATGACCACCTGTCGTCTGGGCATGTCCTACGAGCGCTCTTCCAGCAGCGTGCGCACGGCGGCCTCGAGCTCGCGCACGATCTCGGCGGCGCGGTCGGCCGAATCAGCCTTCGCATCGATGTAGACCTTCAGCTTCGGCTCGGTGCCGCTGGGGCGCACGATGATGCGGGAGCCGTCCGTCAGCCGGTAGCGCAGCACGTCGCCGGACGGCGCACCCTCGACGGCGTGCAGCAGGTCCTCGGCTGAGGCGACCGAGTGGGCGTCGAAGCGCACGGGGGGCAGGGTGCGCAGCGACAGCATCACGCGCCCGATCACCGACAGATCATCGACGCGGATCGACACCTGTCCGCTCGCGAAATGACCGTAGGTCTCGCCCAGCTCCGCGATCAGGTCACTCAGCGACGACCCGCGCTCGTGGGCTTCCGCGGCGAGGCCGAGAACAGCGACGGCCGCGGAGATCCCATCCTTGTCGCGCACGGTGTCGGGGTTCACGAGGTAGCCGAGCGCCTCCTCGAAACCGTAGACGATGCCGGGGGCACGCGAGATCCACTTGAAGCCCGTGAGCGTCTCGTGGAAGTCGAGTCCGTGATGCGCGGCGATCGCACCGAGACCGGGAGACGACACGAGCGAGCACGCGAGCGAGGCGCCGTCGGTGCCCTCCGCGGCCTTCGCCGCGCGCGCGCCGAGCAGGAGTCCCACCTCGTTGCCGGTGAGTCGTCGCCACCCGCTCTCCGACGCGGCGTCGGGAACGGCCACGGCGAGGCGGTCGGCATCCGGATCGTTGGCGAGGATGAAGTCCGCCTGCACGCGGCGTCCACGCGCGAACGCGAGGTCCATCGCCCCCGGCTCCTCCGGGTTGGGGAACGACACCGTGCGGAAGGTCGCGTCGGGCTTCAGCTGCTCTCCGACGACCATCGGCTGGGGGTAGCCGGCCGCGGTCACGATCTTCGACAGCGTCTCCCAGCCGACGCCGTGCATCGCCGTGTAGACCCACCGGAGCCCGGAGGCCGAGGACGGGGCCGGGGCGACGGCGGCTGTCGCGGCGACGTACGCGTCGACGACGTCTTCGCCCGCGGTCTCGTAGGCCGTCGACCGGGGGAGTGCGGAGATGTCGCCCGCGTCGGCCACCTGCTGGATGTGCGCCGCGATCTCGGCATCCGCCGGAGCGACGATCTGCGCTCCCTGGTTCGCGCCGCCGAGATACACCTTGTACCCGTTGTCGTTCGGCGGGTTGTGAGAGGCCGTGACCATGACTCCCGCGTCCGCACCGAGGTGACGGACCGCGAACGCGAGCACCGGGGTCGGCAGCAGCCGGGGCAGCAGGATCGCGCGGAGTCCCGCACCGGCGAACAGCTCGGCCGAGTCGGTCGCGAACACGCGCGAGTTGCGGCGGCCGTCGTAGCCGATCACCACGGTCGGCGTGCCACCCGCCGAGCGCTCGCGCAGATATGCCGCGAATCCGGCGGCGGCCTGGGCGACGAGCACGCGGTTCATGCGGTTGCTGCCGGCGCCGAGAGCACCCCGCAGACCGGCCGTGCCGAACGCGAGCCGGCTGCCGAAGCGGTCGTCGAGCTCGGCGACCGCTGTGTCGTCACCGGCCGAGGCCCGCGTGACGACGCCCGCGAGCTCGTCGCGGGTCTCGTGGTCGGGGTCCTGCCTCATCCAGGCGCGAGCCTGTGCGAGGCGCTCCTCGCTCACAGCGCCGCGACCACTCGGGCCAGCAGCGCCGAGATCACGGGCTCCGCCTCGCGGCCCGCCTCGATCACCTCGGCGTGGCTCAGCGGGGTCTTCTGGATGCCGGCGGCGAGATTCGTGATGAGCGAGAAGCCCAGGATCTCCATGCCGGCCTCACGGGCGGCGATCGCCTCGAGGGCCGTCGACATGCCGACGATGTGACCGCCGATGTGCTTGGCCATCTGCACCTCGGCCGGCGTCTCGTAGTGCGGTCCGCGGAACTGCGTGTACACGCCCTCGTCGAGCGTCGGATCGACGGTGCGGGCGATGTCGCGAAGTCGCGTCGAGTACAGGTCGGTCAGGTCGATGAAGGTCGCACCCTCGAGCGGCGAGTCGGCGGTGAGGTTGATGTGGTCGCTGATGAGTACGGGCTGCCCCGGCGTCCAGGTCTCCCGCACACCGCCGGCGCCGTTCGTGAGCACCATGATCTTCGCCCCGGTAGCTGCCGCCGTGCGCACGGAGTGCACGACCCGCCGCACGCCGTGGCCCTCGTAGTAGTGGGTGCGGGCGCCGATGACGAGCACGTTCTTGCCGTCGGGGGTGCGGATGCTGCGCAGGGTGCCGACGTGGCCCTCGAGTGCTGGCTTGGAGAAGCCGGTGACCTCGGTGGCGGGGATCGTCGCGGTGGTCTCGCCGATGATGTCGGCGGCCTTGCCCCATCCGCTGCCGAGGGTCAGGGCGATGTCGTGCTGCTCGACTCCGGTCAGGCGCGCGATGTCTGCGGCGGCTGCGGCGGCGACCTCGAACGGGTTCGCGGTGGGGTCGTCGAGGGGGTTGGTGTGTGTTTCGGACATGGATCCACTCTAGGAAGGTGCAGGCTCGGGTGCCAGGATTGCGAGAGAATGGGAACCATGTCTTCCACCCCTTTTGAGCGCACTCAGCGCGTCGCCGTGCTCGGCGGCGGTCCCGGCGGCTACGAGGCGGCACTCGCCGCCGCCCAGCTCGGAGCCGAGGTGACCCTGGTCGAGCGGGTGGGGGTCGGAGGCGCGGCCGTCCTCACCGACGTCGTCCCCTCGAAGAGCCTGATCGCCACGGCCGACGCCGCGGTGGCGATCTCCGAGGCCTCGGATCTCGGTGTGCAGTTCTTCGCCAAGGGCGACCACGGCAAGCCCCTCAAGCCCGAGATCGCGATCAACCTCGCGGCCGTGAACAAGCGACTCATCGCCCTCGCGGGCCAGCAGTCCGAGGACATGCGGTCGGCGCTGCTGGAGGCCGGTGTGCGCATCCTGTCCGGACACGGGCGCCTCGAAGGGCCGAACGCGATCATCGTCTCGACCGGTCAGGACGGCACGGACTTCGACCGCATCGAGGCCGACACGATCATCGTCGCGGTCGGCGCCTCGCCGCGCGAGCTGGATTCGGCGAAGCCCGACGGCAAGCGCATCCTCACGTGGACTCAGCTCTACGACATGAAGGCGCTGCCCGAGCACCTCATCGTCGTCGGCTCCGGGGTGACCGGTGCCGAGTTCGCGTCCGCCTACATGAACCTCGGCGCCAAGGTGACCCTGGTCTCCAGCCGCGACCAGGTGCTTCCGGGCGAGGACCAGGATGCTGCGCGCGTGCTCGAGAAGGTCTTCAAGCGCGGCGGTATGACGGTGCTCTCCAAGGCCCGCGCCGAGAAGGTCGAGGTCACGAAGGACGGCGTGACGGCGACGCTGTCCGACGGGCGCACGGTCGACGGCAGCCACTGCCTCATGGCCGTCGGGTCGATCCCCAACACCGCCGGCATCGGCCTCGAGGACGCGGGTGTCGAACTCGACGAGACCGGACACGTCCGGGTCAACCGCGTGGCTCGCACCTCGGTGCCGAACGTCTACGCGGTGGGCGACTGCACGAACTTCTTCCCGCTGGCCTCGGTCGCGTCGATGCAGGGCCGCACGGCCGTGTTCCACGCCCTCGGCGACATCGTGATCCCGCTCGAGCTGATCAAGATCACCTCGAACATCTTCACGGCGCCTGAGATCGCGACCGTCGGATACTCCGAGAAGGATGTCGAGGACGGCGTGGCCGACGGCCTCGTCTACAAGCTCCCGCTCGCGGCGAATCCGCGGGCGAAGATGATGGGCATCAAGGACGGCTTCGTGAAGCTGATCGCACGCAAGGGATCTGGCACGGTCATCGGCGGTGTGATCGTCGGGCCGAAGGCATCCGAGCTGATCTACCCGATCGCCGTCGCGGTCGAGCGTCGTCTCACGGTCGACCAGGTCTCGCGCGTCTTCGCGGCGTACCCGTCGCTGTCGAGCAGCATCACCGACGCGAGTCGCGCGATGCACCTCGTCAACGCGAAGATCTCGTAGCGTCCCGCCGTCGGTCGTCACAGGAGCGCAGCAGTGACGGGGACGAGTGCACCGCCATCGCAGCAGGAGCTCGACGAGTGGTGCGCGTCGGCTCGCATCGCCTGACACGCGCGAAGGCCCCCACCTCGAGGTGGGGGCCTTCGCGCGACACTCGCTCTCAGCTGATCGTGAGCAGCTGGTGGCCCGCCGACACGGTGGCGCCGGCGCTCGCGTTGATGTTGCTGATGACGCCGTCCTTGTGCGCCTGCAGGGGCTGTTCCATCTTCATCGCCTCGAGGACCACGACGAGGTCTCCCTTGACGACCTGCTGCCCCTCTTCGACGGCGACCTTGACCACGGTGGCCTGCATGGGGGACTTCACGGCGTCTCCGGATGCTCCGGCGCTGACCGAGGTCGCGTGGCTGCGACGAGACGGCGGCACGGCGGCCGGACGGCCCACGGCGCTGGCCGAGACCGCGACACGGTCGGGCAGGCTGACCTCGAGGCGCTTGCCGGCGACCTCGACGACCACGGTGTGGCGGTTCTCCGCGGCGGCGGGGGACTCGAGCTCGCCGTCCCACGCGGGGATGTCGTTCACGAACTCGGTCTCGATCCAGCGCGTGAAGACGCCGAACTCGCCGTTCTCGGCGGTGAACGCGGGGTCGTTGACGACCTTGCGGTGGAACGGCAGCACCGTCGGGAGGCCGGCGACCTCGAACTCGTCGAGGGCACGGCGCGAGCGCTCGAGCGCCTCGGCGCGGTCCTTGCCCGTGACGATGATCTTCGCGAGCAGCGAGTCGAACGCACCGGAGACCGAGTCTCCCGCGGTGACGCCGGAGTCGAGACGGATTCCGGGACCACCGAACGTCTTGAAGACGTGGATCGGTCCGGGCTGCGGCAGGAACCCGCGGCCCGGGTCCTCGCCGTTGATGCGGAACTCGAACGAGTGGCCGGTCGGCTTCGGGTCGTCGTAGTCGATGGTGCCGCCGGCGGCGATGCGGAACTGCTCGCGCACGAGGTCGATGCCGGTGACCTCTTCGGACACCGGGTGCTCGACCTGCAGACGCGTGTTGACCTCGAGGAACGAGACGGTGCCGTCGGCGCCGATGAGGAACTCGCAGGTTCCGGCACCGACGTAGCCGACCTCCTTGAGGATCGCCTTCGACGCGGAGTAGAGCTGCCCGTTCTGCTCGTCCGTGAGGAACGGCGCGGGCGCCTCCTCGACGAGCTTCTGGTGGCGGCGCTGCAGCGAGCAGTCGCGCGTCGAGATGACGACGACGTTGCCCTCGGCATCGGCGAGGCACTGGGTCTCGACGTGGCGCGGCTTGTCGAGGTACTTCTCGACGAAGCACTCGCCGCGGCCGAAGGCGGCGACGGCCTCGCGGGTGGCGGACTCGAACAGCTCGGCGACCTCGTCGAGTTCGCGGGCGACCTTGAGGCCGCGTCCACCGCCGCCGTAGGCGGCCTTGATCGCGATCGGCAGGCCGAACTCCTTCGCGAAGGCGATGACCTCGTCGGCTCCGGCGACGGGGCCGGGGGTGCCCGGCGCCAGCGGGGCGCCGACCTTCTCGGCGACGTGACGGGCGGTGACCTTGTCGCCGAGCGCCTCGATGGCCTCGGGGGAGGGGCCGATCCAGGTCATGCCCGCACCGATGACGGCACGGGCGAACTCGGCGTTCTCGGCGAGGAAGCCGTAGCCCGGGTGCACGGCGTCGGCGCCGGCACGGCGGGCGATCGAGAGGATCTTCTCGATCTGCAGGTAGGTCTCGGCGCTCGTGGCCCCATCGAGGGCGAACGCCTCGTCGGCGAGGCGGGTGTGCAGAGCGTCGCGATCCTGGTCGGCGTACACGGCGACCGAGGCGATCCCCGAGTCACGAGCGGCACGGATGATGCGTACGGCGATCTCGCCGCGGTTGGCGATGAGCACCTTGGCGATATCAGGCATGGTTGCCAGCCTAGCGAGAAGGTCGGCGATCCATTTGACGACTCTCCACAAGAAAGTGGAGGAAACGTGGAGGGGAGTCTACGACCAGAGGGCGGTCCAGTCGACGCCGAGCTCGGCGGCCAGCCGGCGCACGGTCGACAGCGACATTCCCACCACCGTCGAGGGATCGCCTTCGACGCGTGTGATGAACGCGCCGCCCAGGCTGTCGACGGTGAAGGCGCCCGCGACGTGCAGGGGTTCGCCCGACGCCACGTACGCCGCGATCTCGGCATCCGTGATGTCGTCGGCGAAGGTGACGGATGCTTCGGCGGTGGCCGTCGCCTCGATCGGAGCGGCGCCCGGAGCCACCCGGAAGACGGAATGACCGGAATGCAGGATGCCGGTGGCGCCTCGCATCTCGACCCAGCGGCGCGTCGCCTCCTCCGGCGTGTAGGGCTTGCCGTAGACACGCCCCCCGAGTGCGAACATCGAGTCGCCGCCGATGACGATGCCGTCGAAATCGCTGGATGCGGCGAGGTCGTGAGCCACCGCGGCGGCCTTCGCCCGCGCGAGCAGCAGCACCAGCTCGGCCGGGGGCAGGTCGGACCCGCGCTCGGCCGCCGCGGCCGCAGCCACGGCGTCCTCATCCACGTCGGGAGACTGCGTGAGCGGTTCGATCCCGGCCTGCCGGAGCAGCATCAGACGGGCGGGAGAGGTGGAGGCGAGGCAGACGCGCATGTTCACCACCGTATCCTCGAAGGATGACTTCCTCCCCAGCCCTGCTCGATCTGGACATCACCGGCATCGCGCACGGCGGTACCTTCATCGCCCGCCATGAGGGACGGGTCGTCTTCGTCTCCGACGCGATCCCCGGGGAGCGCGTGCGCGTGCGCCTCAGCGAGGACTCGACGGGGGAGTCGAAGAGCTTCTGGCGCGCCGAGACCGTCGAAGTCCTCGAGGCCTCGCCGCATCGGCGCCCGCACATCTGGGCCGAGGCCGATGTCTCGCGCGCGCCGGAGAGTCGTCCGGGCGGCGCAGATCTCGGGCATATCGACCTCGAGCACCAGCGTGTGCTCAAGCGTCAGGTGCTCACGGAGGCGCTCGACCGGTTCGCAGGTCCCGGGCTCGAGGCGCCTGAGATCGAAGCGGTGGAATCGGGCGACGGCACCGGGTGGCGCACGAGGGTCACCCTCCACGTCGACGACGACGGGAATGTCGGTCCCTATGCCGCCCGCAGTCATCGGGTGATCCCGGTGCGCTCGCATCCTCTCGCCCGTCCGGCGATCGAGAAGGCGGCGCTCGCACTCGCATCCGGCGAGCCGGGCAGCGTCGACCTGATTGAGCCCGGCGACGGCGAGGTCCGCGTGATCCGTCGTCAGCGTCTCGACGAGCGTCCCGCCCGCGGCCAGGCGCGGCGCCCCGCGCCCGAGGTCGTCTACGAGCAGGTCGGAGATCGGCGATTCCAGGTGGATGCCGGAGGATTCTGGCAGGTGCACGCACGGGCGGCATCCGTCCTCGACGGCGCGGTTTACGGAATCCTCGACGGTCATGTCGACCCCGAGAAGACGCATCTCGACCTGTACGGCGGGGTCGGTCTCTTCGCCGCCTCGCTGGCCGATCTCGGCGCGACCGACATCGTCACCGTCGAGTCGAGCAGGCGGGCGACCGCTCACGCCGCGCAGAACCTCGCGCCGCTCGCCGTCTCCGCCGTCACCGCGCGTGTCGACCGGTACCTCGCGGGGCTGCCCGCGAACGCCTCCGCCGGCGCTGTCGTGCTCGATCCGCCGCGGGCCGGCGCCGGCCGCGCCGTGGTCGACTCGCTGCATGCGCTCGCTCCCGACGCGATCGCCTACGTGGCGTGCGATCCCGTCGCCCTCGCCCGCGACCTCGGCACGTTCCGCGGGCACGGGTGGACGGTGACGACCCTGCGCGGCTTCGACCTGTTCCCCCACTCCCACCACTTCGAGGTCGTCGCGCTGCTCACACGCTGAGACCGGGTGATCGCGTGTCGCCCTCGCATCAGTAGGCTGGACGGATGAGCAGGGTCGCACTGATCGACGATCACGAATCCGTTCGCCTCGGTCTCGAGGCGGCGTGCGCACGCGACGGCGAGCAGTCCGTCATCTTCTCGGGCAGCACGGTCGTGTCGTATCTCGAATGGCGGGCCGCGACAGCTGCGTCGTCCGCCGATGTGGTCGTACTGGACCTGACCCTCGGCGACGGCACGACCGTCACCGAGAACGTGGCATCACTCGTCGCAGACGGGGCGAGCGTGGTCATCCACAGCGTCGCCGACCGCCCGGCAGCCGTGCGCGAGGCGCTCGCCGCGGGCGCCGCCGGGGTCGTGAGCAAGTCCTCGGCTCTCGACGACGTGCTCGATGCGATCCGCACCGTCGCGCAGGGCGAGGCCCTCAACAACGTCGAATGGGCGAGCGCCGTCGACGGCGATCGCGATTTCGCGGATGCACAGCTCTCGACCCGGGAGCGCGAGGTCCTGAGACTCTATGCGACGGGGCTCCCGCTGAAGGCCGTGGCAGAGCGGCTGGGGGTCGCCTACTCGACGGCCAAGGAGAACATCACCCGCATCCGGGTCAAGTACGTCGACGTGGGGCGACCGGCGCCGACCAAGGTCGATCTGCTGCGCCGGGCGATGGAGGACGGCATCGTCGCCGCTGACGGGGCGCCGAGTGCCGGCTGACGCGCTCAGCATCCGCGACGCCTGGAGCAAGATCCCTTCTCCGGGCAGCGTGGAGACCGAGTTCGAGCGCTTCACCGGCAAGCGGATGGAGCGCATCCTCGCGACCGTCGTCGCGGTCGGGTCCGCCGTGCTCGGCGTGCAGGCCTTCATCGCGGCGGTGACGGCGATGTCGTGGGACGACTCCCCGCGCATCGCGGTGCTGCTGGCCGTCTACGTGCCGCTGGCGGCCATGCTCGTGGCGTGCGTGGTCGGACGCGGCGTGCGGACGACATCCGGGATCTTCGCCATCGCCTACGTGCTGGCGCTCGGCGCGTGGCCCACTGTGGTGGGCGTGGGAGACAGGGCGGCGTCAGAACAGCCGTGGATCTTCTTCCTCGTCAATGTCGGCGTGGTCGCGGCGATGCTCGCATTCCCGCTCTGGCTGCAGTTCGCGTGGGCGGTGGGCCTGCCGTTCGTCTACGGCTACGTGCGGCTCGTCGAAGGCGACTTCTCTCCGGAGTTCTGGGTGACCACAGCGTTCGACGTCTCCTTCACTCTGATCCTCGGCATCGTCATCATCTCGCTGGGGTGGATGTTCCGTTCGGTCGCCGCGGGAGTCGACGAAGCGCGGGCGCAGGCGGTCTCGTCGTATGCTGCCGCGGCCGCCGCTGCCGCGGCCGAGGAGGAGCGGGTGGCCATGTCGGCGCTGATGCACGACAGCGTCCTGGCGGCGCTCATCGCCGCGGAGAGGGCGGAGGGCGAGCGTGCGCGCGACCTGGCCGTCGGCATGGCGCGGGAGGCTCTCACCCGACTCGCGAACACCGAAGCCGCCGTCGCGCAGGAGGGCAGCGATGAACCCGTCTCCGCGTCCCAAGTCGTGGTCGAGCTGCGCAGAGCGCTGTCCGAGCTCGGCGCCGACGCGATCGTCGAGGAGCGCGGTGGCGCCGGCCTGATCCCGGGCCGGGTGGCCAGGGCGCTGGTCCTCGCCGCACGCCAGGCGCTCGGCAACGCCGTGACGCATGCACACGGTCGCGGGCTGCACATCGTCGCGGAGGGGCGTGGTGACGAAGGAATCAGCGTGACCATCTCCGATGCAGGGCCCGGCTTCGACCTCGCCGCCATCGGGCCCGACCGCCTCGGTATCCGAGCCTCGATCCTCGCCCGCATGGCGGGGGTCGCAGGCACCGCCGAGATCGAGTCGGGCGCGTCCGGGACGGTCGTGTCCCTGGGATGGGTGCGGTCATGAACAGAACGGTGCGCAGTGTCGCCACCTCGCTCGCCGTCGGGTTCGCGATGTACTTCGCTGCACGGGGGATCTGGTGGATCGAGCAGCCCACGGGCCCGCTGTTCATGGTCGCGGCGATCGCGCTGTACCTCGTCGTCGTGAACATCGCGATCCTGTGGGATTCGGCGATCGTCGTGCGGATGCCGATGTGGGCGGCTGTCGTCGCTCTCGCCTCCGGCGCGATCATCCCCGCCCTCGTCACGATCTCACTCGACCCGCTGACTCTGCGTGCACCGTTCGCGACCTGGTACATCGGCGCCCTCGGCGTGCTCGCGGTCGTGTGCATCGTCCGGCGGAGGTTCGTGATCGGGTGGGCGATCATCGTCATCCTGATCCTCGAATCGTCGGCGTACCTCGGGTTCGCCGATGCGCTGTCTCTGGGACTCGTCGGCTCGGTCATGTGGGCCGCCGTCGCTCACCTCCTGGTGATGTTCTGGGACCGCGCCGTGCGAGACACGGAACGGCTGGCAGGCATCCAGCAGGCGGTCTCGGCCTGGCATGCCACGCAGCAGGTGCGTCAGCGGGAGCGTCGGATGCGCACGCAGTTCGCGCTCGCAGTGGCGGGGCCGGTGCTCAGCCGGGCGGTCGCCACGCACGGAGCCCTCGATGCCGACGAGCGGCTCGAGGCGCGCCTCGCCGAGGGACGACTGCGCGATGAGCTCCGAGGCGCCGATCTGCTGAATGACGCGGTGCGCGACGCGATCGCCGACGCACGGCGGCGCGGTGCGGTGGTGACGGTGTTCGATGAGGGCGGACTCTCCGACGTCGACGATGGTCGTCGCGAGGAGATCCGCGACGAGCTCGCCGCCGTGCTGCGCGGTGCCGAGGCGGAGCGGTGGATCATCCGCGCCGCGAGCGATCCGCTCACCGCCGTCACGGTCGTGGGCCGTGCGCGATCCGGCGGGACGAGCGATGACGATGCCGTCGATGTCTGGCACGAGATTCCGCGGCATGCCCCGGCCGTCTGACGCCTCCGCCTGAGTTGCACGGCCTCGGCTCCGATCGGGGGAGGAGACCGGAGTCGAGGTCAGTCAGAATGGGCGAGGGGCGGCGAATACGCCAGCCCCTCGCCATGCGGAACAGTTACCCGAAAACCGTCCGCCTGTGGCCGATCTGCGTCTGTCTACCCTGTGACAGAGAGACCAGCCGAACGCGAAGCGTCCCCCTCAGTCTCGGCGATCGTCAACAGGTTTGTCTGTAGGTATTTTGGGGGACAAGAACGATCCCCCGATGCGAGATGATGAAGCATGGGCATGCGCCGCGGAACCAACCTTCCCCGAATGGGAGATTTCAATCAGTCGGTGATTCTCGAGGCGATCCGACGGTCCGTCGAGGGACTCAGCCGGATCGAGCTCGTCGAGGCGACGGGGCTCTCGGCGCAGACCGTGACGAACATCACGCGCAGGCTTCTGGACGACGAGTTGATCGCCGAGGCCGGTCGCACCATCAACGGTCCCGGCAAGCCGCGGGTCACCCTTCGGCTCGTCGCAGGGAGCCGCTTCTCGATCGGTGTGCACCTCGACCCCGCCGTCATCACCGTGGTGCTCCTCGACATCGCAGGCACGGTCGTGCGTCGCCGTGTCGTCCGAGCGGCCGACAGGGATCCTCGGGCGGTGGTCGACACGATGGCCGGCACGATCGACGAGCTCATCTCCGAGGCGGGAATCGAGCGCGCACGGGTCGCAGGGATCGGCGTCGCCGCGCCCGGACCGCTCGACGCCGCGGGCGGAACGGTGATCGACCCTCCGAAGCTGCAGGGCTGGCACCGGGTGCCGCTCCGCGCGGTGCTGGCTGAGGCGACGGGCCTTCCCGTCGCCGTGGAGAAGGACACGACCGCGGCGGCGGTGGGAGAGGCGTGGACCGGGGGCGGGGCCGCGGACGGCTCGTTCCTGTTCGTCTACCTCGGCACCGGGATCGGAGCATCGCTCGTACGCGAGGGTGACGCGATCCGCGGAAGCTCCCATAACTTCGGGGAGGTCGGACACATCATCGTCGACCCCGACGGGCCCCCGTGCGCGTGCGGGTCCCGAGGCTGCGTCGAGGTCGTGTGCACGCCTCAGGCGATCGTCGAGCAGGCCGAGAGGATGGGCGTCTTCGACGACGATCGCCAGGTGAGCGACGTGCGCGCGGTCGAAGAGCGCTTCACGCGGCTCTGCGAGCGTGCCGCGGCAGGTGAGGCGTCGGCCGTGGTGGTCCTCGAACGCGCCGCGGCGTCGCTCGCCGTGTTGATCTCGGTGCTCGCGAACGTGCTCGACATCGATCGGGTCGTGCTGGGCGGGCCGTTCTGGGACCGTGTGTCCGACACCTATCTCCGTGAGATCCCCGGGGCGCTGCATCGTCGCAGCGCGACTCGTGCGGTGCGCGAGATCCCGGTCACCGGTACCGTCGTCGGCGATGACGTGGGCGCGGTCGGAGCCGCGTGCGTCGTGCTCGACCTCGCTCTCACGCCGCGCGCATCCGATCTCTATCTGCAGGACTGAACGGCATCCCGCCATGACCATCCGATATATCGGACACAGGATCGGCTAGTAATTCCAATCGATGTACTATTGACGAGGATGCGCCGTCTGGGGTGATGCGAGTACGTCTCTCTCGCATCCATGGCGAAGACTGTCTGCGGGACCTGAGAGCTGGGGGGCTCACGGGTCCCGCAGGCTTTTCCGCTGGCGTGCGGCGCGGCGGGTCAGCCCGAGAACCGGCCCCACGGGATGTCTCGGCGCAGCGGCGAACGGATCGATCGCTGCGTACGCGTCCAGGCCGACACCACCGGTTCGTCGGCCACGGCATCCGCCCGTTCCTGCGCGTAGGCGTCGCTGACGACGGCGATGAGGGCGGCGAGCTCCTCATCCGTCGCGCTGCCGCGGACGATCTCGATCGTCGGGGGCTTCTGGCTCGACGAGCCGCTGTCCGGCTGCGCGGTCACAGCGGGATGTTCCCGTGCTTCTTGGGCGGCAGCTCGGCGCGCTTACCGCGGAGAGCGCGCAGCGCCTTCGCGATCGACACACGCGTGTTCGCCGGCTCGATGATGCCGTCGATCTCGCCGCGCTCGGCGGCGAGGAACGGAGACGTGACGCTGTAGGTGTACTCGTTGGCGAGGCGGGTGCGCACTGCAGCGACGTCCTCGCCTGCCTCTTCGGCCTTCTTGATCTCGTTCCGGTACAGGATGTTGACCGCTCCCTGGCCGCCCATCACCGCGATCTCGGCCGTCGGCCACGCGAGGTTGACGTCGGCGCCCAGCTGCTTCGAGCCCATGACGATGTAGGCGCCGCCATAGGCCTTGCGAAGGATCACGGTGACCATCGGGACGGTGGCCTCGGCGTAGGCGTAGATGAGCTTGGCGCCGCGGCGGATCACACCCGTCCACTCCTGATCGGTGCCGGGGAGATACCCGGGGACGTCGACGAGGGTCACGATCGGGATCGAGAACGCGTCGCAGAACCGTACGAAACGGCTGGCCTTCTCGCCCGCTTCGATGTTGAGCGTGCCGGCCATCTGCGAGGGCTGGTTCGCGATGATGCCGACCGAACGGCCCTCGACTCGTCCGAACCCGATCACGATGTTCGGCGCGAACAGCGGCTGGACCTCGATGAAGTCGCCCGCGTCCACGACGTGCTCGATCACGGTGTGGATGTCGTACGGCTGGTTGGGGGAGTCGGGGATGATCGTGTTCAGCGAGCGGTCGGCGTCGGTGGTCTCCCACTCGAAGCCGCTCTCGTAGCCCGGGATCTCGGCCATGTTGTTGTCCGGCAGGAAGCTGAGGAGCGTGCGCGCGTAGTCGAGCGCGTCGTCCTCGTCCTGAGCGAGGTAGTGGGCGACGCCGGAGCGGGTGTTGTGCGTCAGCGCGCCCCCGAGCTCCTCCATGCCGACGTCCTCGCCGGTGACGGTCTTGATCACGTCGGGGCCGGTCACGAACATCTGGCTCGTCTTGTCGACCATGATGACGAAGTCGGTGAGCGCGGGGCCGTACACGGCGCCGCCGGCGGCCGGACCCATGATGATCGAGATCTGCGGGATCACACCGGACGACCGGGTGTTCAGGCGGAAGATCTCGCCGTACTTGCTGAGCGCGAGCACGCCCTCCTGGATGCGGGCTCCTCCCGAGTCGAGGATGCCGATGATCGGCATCCCGTTCGTGAGAGCGAACTCCATGATCTTGATGATCTTGTCGCCCGACACCTCGCCGAGGGATCCGCCGAACGTGGTGAAGTCCTGCGAGTAGACCGCGACCGTGCGTCCGTTGATCGTGCCGACGCCGGTCACCACGGAGTCGCCGTACGGGCGGTTCCGGTCCATGCCGAAGGCGGTGGTGCGGTGCCGCACGTATTCATCGAACTCGACGAAGCTCCCGGGATCGACGAGCAGCTCGATGCGCTCGCGGGCGGTCATCTTGCCCTTGGCGTGCTGCTTGTCCTTCGCGACCTTCTCGGCGTCGACAACGGCTTCGTTGTATCGAGCGCGGAGGTCTGCGATTCTGCCGGCGGTGGTCGAGAGTTCGGGCTGTTCCGTCACGGATTCCACCCTATCGTCGGCTCGGCCCCTGCCGTTGGATGCTCGCCACAACGGGTCGCGGAATCCTTTGGCGGGTGTCGAGTGCTCGGTTCACCTCGCCGCGGTGGCGTCACCGCTCTCGACGTCAGGTCGGGGGGATCCCGCCTCGGTCGGGAAGTCGTGGCCTCCCGCCGACTCGATCTCGGGGGTGCCCTTCCGCCGGACGCGCCCGACGGATGCGATCCTGCGTCCGGCCCAGCCCACTCCGCGCGCGGCGGTCCCCGCAGCGCCGGCGACCGCGCCACCGACGTACTGCGCCCCGTGCAGCATCCGCAGTTCCAGCTTCTCGGAGCCGTCGACCGGCTCCAGCTCGAGGGGCAGATCGAGGGGAGGCGCCCCGAAGGCGCGGTGAGAGGTGGTGAGCACGCGCCTGCCGAGGATGTGGTTGCCGGCGCCGCCGACGGCGGCCCCGACTCCGAACGGCAGAGCCTTCCCGATGAACGATGCGCCGCCCTTGGCGGCGAACTGCTTCACGAACATGCTCTTGAGCTGGTCGACGAGGGGGCCCACGGCCGCTCGAGGAAGCGACTTGGTCACCATCTCTCCCCAGTACGAGGAACGGGATCCGCCGCGTCCGGTCGCCTGCCCGGCGAGCTGGCCGACGAGGGCGACTCCCTCCTTGCCGAGCATGAGGGTCATGACGAGGGCTCGGGCGCGGTCGGGGTTGGACACCGCGATGCCGTGCACCTCGGCCACGGACTGGGCGAAGAGCGCGGTCGACTCGACGAAGCCGACGGTCTCGACGCCGGACAGCGCGAGTGTGATGCCGGTTCCGATCCCGGGCACGACGGCCGTGGCCCCGACAGCGGCACCACCGGTCGTCACGGCGGCGAGGTAGCGCCGCTCGAGGATCCGGATGATCTCTGCGGGTGTGGCGTGCGGGTTGCGCAGTCGGATGCTGCGGATGTGGGCCAGCACGAGTGGGCGCTGGATGGACAGCACGCGATCGAGCCCGCGGACCATGAGCGGATGCTCTGTGGAGCCGACGGGTGGCACGCCCCTGTCCCACGGAGCATCGTCGGGGAGGGAGTGGATCTTGTGAATCTTCGGTGCCATGGATCGATCCTAGAAACGGATGCCGCGAAAACGCCGATAGCCCGGGTCCCTCACGGGATCCGGGCTATCGAGAGCGACGATCAGACGAAGAGGTTCGCGCGCTCGAGGTCTTCGGCGAAGTCGACCTCGACCGCATACAGGTCGGAGACGTCCATCGGCTCGAGCAGGAGGCCGTCTTCGGCGATCGCGAGCTCGAGGCCGCGCTCGAAGTAGTCCTGGTCCTCGACGCGCTGCAGCTGGCGCATGAACGCCTTCTTGTTCGCGGAGGAGATGTAGTTGATGCCCACGGCCTCGCCGAGGCCGCCCTTGACGGTCTTGGACAGCTCCTTGATGAAGCCCTCGGCGGTGACCGTGTACTTCACCTCTTCGTCGCTGACCTTGGAGGTGTTGACGGTGACGAACGACTGATCGCGCTCGATGTACGCCGCGGCGCGGCCGAGGATCATCGGGTCGAAGACCACGTCGCCGTTCATCCAGAGCACACCGCCACGGCCCGTCGCGCCCAGGGCGCGGAGCAGGCTCTTGGAGGTGTTGGTCTCGTCGTAGCGCTCGTTGTGCACGTAGTTGACCGAGGGGAACGCCTCGATGATCGTCTCGGCGCGGTAGCCGACTACGGCGGTGATGCGCGCGTCGGAGCCGAAGGCGGCCCGGATGTTGTCATGCTGCTGGCGCATGATGGTGCGCCCGTCGTTCAGCTCGGTCAGCGGCTTCGGCAGCGCGCG
Organism: Microbacterium sp. C5A9; assembly: GCF_022627955.1. Lineage (GTDB taxonomy): Bacteria > Actinomycetota > Actinomycetes > Actinomycetales > Microbacteriaceae > Microbacterium. The sequence continues at coordinate 75,341 of NZ_JABXGD010000006.1, read as the reverse complement.
GCCCAGGCGTGAGCCCATACCTGCGGCGAGGATGACGGTCTGAAGAGTCACGAGTGCTCCTAAAGGAAGTTGTGTTCACGATCGGTTCACCGATCAGACACTTCGTCGTGCCGAGAGTTATGCTAGCGACACAGCCTGGGAAGATCCGGGCGCGGAGGGCCCCGTTGCCGTTTCGTGATCCAGTACACACCGAACGCTCAGATTCGTCGAGAGGGTTTGACTGATATGCCGAGATGGCTTTCGACCTACGGCCAATTGTTTCGGAGAGCCGAAGAAAGTCGGCCCCCGTTGATACCGTAGGACGGTGACTGCCTCCCCCGAAGACCGCCCCGACGAGGTGGCCGACCCTGCGTCGACGCCCACCAAGAAGACGACGGCCCGGAAGGCGCCCGCGAAGAAGGCGGTGTCCTCTCGTACGCCGCCCCGCGCTGCCGCCGACAAGGCTGCCGCCACCGGCGAGGTGGTCATCGAACCGGTCGTCAGGCAGACGGAAGAGACTGCTGCCACGAAGCCCACCGCCAGCGCGGCGCGTGCGGCGGCTGCGAAGAACTCCGCACGGACGACACCCGCGCGCGGGGCGAGGGCGACCTCTCCGACCGCGAAGGCCGCGGCTGCACGCACGGCGACCGGCGCCAAGGCGGCTGCGCCGAAGACGACGGCGGCGAAGACGACCGCTGCGAAGACGACGGCTGCGAAGACGACCGCTTCCAAGACGACGGCGGTGAAGTCGACCGCCGCGGCGAAGGCGGCCGCGGAGCGGAACGCCGCGACCAAGTCGACCGCGGCCAAGAACACGGCGCGGACCGCATCGGCGCGCAGCGCTGCCGCGAAGGCGGCCGCGGCCAAGGCTGCGGCGACCAGAGCGGCGAAGGCGGAGGCGGCGAAACTCGCGAAGGCGGAGGCAGCGTCTGCGGAGACCGATCCCGCGGCGGTCGACACCACGGCAGTCGACCCGACAGGCATCGGACCCGACGACTTCACGGCTCGCGCCGACACCCCGGTCGAAGAGGCGGCCGTCATCGAAGCTCCTGTCGAGGAGCCCGCGACCGAGGCTCCCGTCGAGGAGCCCACGGTCGAAGCTCTCGTCGAGGAGCCCGTGACCGAGGCTCCCGTCGAGGAGCCCACGGTCGAAGCTCTCGTCGAGGAGCCCGTGACCGAGGAGCCCGTCGCGGATGCTCCCGTCGAAGACCCCGTGGCGGAGGCTCCCGTCGAGGAGCGGCCCATCGCTGAGCAGGCTGTGGAGGCGGAAGGCGTCGAGGCCCAGCCCGTCGAGGAGACGTCTGTCGAGCAGACCGTGGTCGCGGGATCCGAGACGGCTCAGGACGCCGTCGACGCGGATGCCGAGAGCGACGCGCCGAGCGAGGCGATCGACGCGGGCATCCACGAGCACGAGCAGGTGGACGCCGACTCCTCAGCAGGTGAGGAAGCCGCTCCGACCGGAGATGTCGCGTCCGGCACGGAAGCCATCCGCATCCGGGGGCTCGTGAAGAGCTTCGGTGACCACACGGCCGTCAACGGGATCGACCTCACGGTGCCCGCCGGCTCGTTCTACGGGATCGTCGGTCCCAACGGCGCCGGAAAGACGACGACCCTGTCGATCGTGGCAGGTCTTCTTCGGGCGGACAGCGGCGACGTGGTGATCTGCGGCGTCGATCAGCGGGTGAAGCCGCTCGCAGCGAAGCGCATGATGGGAGTCCTCCCCGATCGCCTGCGCACCTTCGATCGGCTCACGGGTCGCCAGCTGCTCCATTACTACGGTCTTCTCCGCGGTCTCGCATCCGACGTCATCGAGAAGCGTGTGGGGGACCTCGCGCGCGCCTTCGACCTCGGCGATGCGCTGAACCGCGTCGTGTCCGATTACTCCGCGGGTATGACGAAGAAGATCATGCTCGCCGGCGCGATGATCCACTCACCGCGTGTGCTGGTGCTGGACGAGCCCTTCGAGGCGGTCGACCCGGTGTCGTCGGCCGTGATCCTCGACATTCTGCGCGCCTACGTCGCACACGGTGGCACGGTGATCCTGTCGAGTCATGGCATGGACCTCGTCGAGCGCGTGTGCTCGCGGGTCGCGATCATCGTGGGCGGCGACGTCCTCGCCGAGGGGACGATCGACGAGGTGCGAGCGGGGCAGACGCTCGAGGCGCGGTTCGTCGAGCTCTCCGGCGGCATCGGAGAGGTGGAGGGGCTCGAGTGGCTGCACACGTTCTCCGACTGAGGGCGGCGCTCCTGATCGGTGCGCTCCGCGGCGAACGTCGGGTGCGTACCCTGGTCATGCTCGCCGTCGTCGTCGCGATCACCGTCGTCGTATGCACTGCGATCCTCAGCCTCGATGATGCGCCGGTCGCCGTCGCGCGATCGGTGATCGTTCTGGGCAGCGGTGCTCTGCTGCTCGGCTTCCTCGTCGGCCCCGTGCTCGTGGGAGCCACCGACCAGCTCGATCCGCGACGCTTCGCGGTGTTCGGTGTCGATGAGCGGCAGATGCCGTGGATCCTCGCCCTCGCCTCCTTCGTCAGCGTGCCGAGCGCGGCCGTGCTCTCGGTGCACGTCAGCGTCTGCGTCGTCGCCATCCACCTCGGTGCGCCGTGGCCCCTCGCCGTGCTCATGACAGTGCTGGCGGTCGTGTCGACGTTGCTCGCGGCGCGCATCGGCATGGCGGTGAACGCGGTGCTGCTGCCGGAGCGCAGGTCGCGAGAGCTCACGGCGATCTTCGCGCTCGCGGTGATCGTCATCGCATTCCCCGTCGCGGTCTTCCTCGCTTCCTTGAAGTGGGACGGCGAGGTCCCGGCGGCGGTCGCCGCGTTGACCGCGACCGTCGGGCTCACACCGCTCGCTGCTCCGTCGTGGTTCATGTTCGCCGTGGCGACAGACGAGTCCGGGGCCTGGATCAGCGGTGTCATCGCCGTCGCGACCGCTGTGCTCCTGTGGGTGATCTGGAGCTGGCTCGTCCGTCGGCTGCTCACGACCACCGAACGTCCTCTCGCCTCGCGCGAGCGCACGGGTCTCGGCTGGTTCGGCCTGCTGCCGTCCAACGCCTTCGGCGCCATCGCCGCGCGCAGCCTCGTCTATTGGCTGCGCGATCGCCGATACATCATGAATCTCATCGTCGTGCCCGTCGCGGGTGTGCTGACCGTTCTCCCGCTGCTCGTGGCAGGCGTGCCGCTCGAGATCGCGGCGCTCGTTCCCGTCCCGGTGATGGCGCTGTTCTTCGGCTGGCTTCCGCACAACGACGTCGCCTATGACTCGACGGCGCTCTGGACGCACGTGGCGAGCGGCGTCCGAGGCGTTCCCGACCGACTCGGGCGTCTCGTGCCGGTGCTCCTCGTCTCGGTGCCGGTGCTCGCCATCGCCGTGCCTCTCACCCTGCTGTGGATCGACGACTGGCGCCTCCTGCTTCCGCTCACGGGGCTGGCCGCGAGCCTGCTTCTGTCGGCGCTCGGCTTCTCCAGTGTGGTCTCGGCTCTCGCGCCCTACGCCGTGTCGCGACCCGGTGACAGCCCGTTCCAGCAACCGCAGCGCCCGACATCGCGGGGTGTCTACGGTCCTGCCGCAGCGTTCCTCGGGGCTCTGGTCGTCAGCATCCCCACCGGCTGGCTCCTGGCGCTCACGATGATCGACGGGTCCGCGTATGCGCCGGCCACGTTCTGGGCAGGGCTTGCGACCGGCCTGGGCGTCGCGGCGACCGGTGTCGCCGTCGGAGGCCGGATCTTCGAGCGCGGGGGCGAGCGGCTGATGGAGTTCGTCGAGACTGCGTGAGCACCGCCCCACGGGGCCGTCGCACGGCTAGACTCACGGGATGAGTACTCCGCTGGACAGCCCCGATCAGGGCGGCGTGGCAACGCTTGATCGCGAACTGGAAGAGCTTCTCCGCGAGGAGAACCTCGAGCCGGGCGACCATGAGCGTTTCTCTCACTATGTGAAGAAGGACAAGATCCTCGAGTCGGCGATCACCGGCAAGCCGGTGCGTGCACTGTGCGGCAAGAAGTGGACGCCGGGGCGCGACCCCGAGAAGTTCCCGATCTGCCCCACGTGCAAGGAGATCTACGAGTCGATGGTGGGCTGACCGCCATCCCGAGGACTCGGCGACCGACCTCGGAGTCGCCTCTCCGGGGACCGGAGCGGTGGCGAATCTCCCGGTCAGCGCGCGTCGACGTAGACCGTGGGGATCGCGGGGTCCGACTTGCTGAGAGCGAGTGCCCGCACGGGAAGCTCCTCGCGGACCTTGAGGTGATGCTTCCGAGCTGATGCGGTGCCGTCGGGGCCCTCGTAAGCCGTGTCGATCTCGCCGGCCTCGACGAAGGTCGTCTGCAGCGGCCGTCCGTCGGGATGCTCCGCCGGACTGTCGAGCTCTTCGAAGCCGTCGGACACGACCACTGTCTCGGCGTCGGCGACACCGTCCACCAGGGTGCGGAACGCCGCTTTGCGGCCACCGTGCGAGGCCTTGTCGGCCGAGGCCTTGGCGACGCCGACCCACGCGCCGCGCGGATCCTGCCGTGCGACGAGCTTGTAGACCATGCTCGCGGTGGGGTAGCCGGATCCGGTCACGACCGACGTCCCGACACCATAGGCGTCGACGGGAGACGCCGCGAGTGCGGCGATCGCGTATTCGTCGAGGTCACTCGTCACCGTGATGCGCGTCGACGTCGCACCGAGCTCGTCGAGCTGTGCCCGGACCTCGGCGGCGACGATCGGCAGGTCGCCGGAGTCGATGCGCACACCCCCGAGCCCGGTGCCCGCGACCCGGACGGCGGTCTCGACACCCGCGCGGATGTCGTAGGTGTCGACGAGCAGGGTCGTGTCTGTGCCCAGGCTGGCGATCTGCGAACGGAACGCCTCTTCCTCGGTCTCGTGGAGCAACGTCCAGGAGTGCGCGGCGGTGCCCATCGTGGGGATGCCCCAGCGGCGTCCGGCCTCGAGGTTGCTGGTCGCTCCGAAGCCGGCGATGTACGCCGCTCGTGCCGCGGCGACGGCGGACTGCTCTGCGGCGCGCCGGGAGCCCATCTCGGCGAGGGGGCGTTCACCGGCGGCGATGCTCATGCGCGAGGCGGCGGTCGCCACGGCGGAGTCGTGATTGAGGACGCTGAGGGCGAGGGTCTCGAGCACGACGGCGTCGGCGAAGCTGCCCTCCACGGTCAGGATGGGCGAACCGGGGAAGTACAGCTCGCCCTCCCGGTAGCCGCGGATCGAACCCGTGAAGCGGTAGTTCTCGAGGTAGGTCAGCGACTCCGCATCCACGACGTCGTTGTCGCGGAGGAACCGCAGCTCGTCGTCTCCGAACCGGAACTCGCGCAGCAGCGACAGCAGACGGCCGGTGCCGGCGACGACGCCGAAGCGCCGACCTCCGGACAGGCGCCGGGAGAAGAGCTCGAACACGCTCGGTCGCGACGCCGTGCCGTCGCGCAGCGCGGCGGCGAGCATGGTGAGTTCATAGCGGTCGGTGAGCAGCGCCGTGGACGTCGTCATGCGCTCAGCTTAGTGACGACACCCCCTCGGGTTGCTGGGCGCGGGGCGGGGTGCGCGCGGGTAGGCTGGGGAGTCATGAACGACGCCCCGATCGGAATCTTCGACTCCGGTGTCGGCGGACTCACGGTGGCTCGCGCCATCAGAGCCCAGCTGCCCCGGGAATCGTTCGTCTACATCGGCGACACGGCCCACTCGCCGTACGGCCCGAAACCGATCGCCGACGTGCGCCGCTACAGCCTCGAAGTCCTCGACACGCTGGTCGACCAGGGCGTCAAGATGCTCGTGATCGCGTGCAACACGGCGTCCGCGGCGATGCTGCGCGATGCCCGCGAGCGCTACGACGTGCCGGTCGTCGAGGTGATCGGACCCGCCGTGCGCCGCGCCGTCTCCACGACCCGCAACGGTCGGGTCGGGGTGATCGGCACCGTCGGGACCATCGGCTCCCGCGCCTATCAGGACATGCTCGAGGTGAACGAGCGTCTCGAGGTCTTCACCGCGGCGTGCCCTCGCTTCGTCGAGTTCGTCGAGGGGGGGATCACCGGAACCCCCGAGGTCCTCGCGACCGCCGAGGAGTACCTCGCCCCGTTGCGCGAGGCGGACGTCGACACCCTGGTCCTCGGCTGCACGCACTACCCGTTCCTCCGCGGCGCCATCAGCTACGTGATGGGCGAGGGCGTCACCCTCGTCTCCAGTGATGACGAGACCGCCGGCGACGTCTATCGCCAGCTCGTGAGGGGCGACCTGCTCGCTCCACCCGATGCGACGGCCTCGTACGTCTACGAGGCGACCGGCGCATCGGCGACCGAGTTCACCGCGCTCGCCAACAGGCTCATGGGCCGCGAGGTGCGCGACGTGCAGCTCGTGCAGACCGGTGTCATCACGCTTCCACAACCACCCGTCGACGTCGTGCGCCCTGCGGCATCCGCGCTCCACCCCTCACACGAAGGAACTCCATGACCAGCATCGTCCGCGCCGACGGCCGCAGCACCGACCAGCTCCGCGAGATCACGATCGAGCGCGGCTGGAGCAGCCACGCCGAAGGATCCGCGCTGATCAGCTTCGGAGGCACCAAGGTGCTCTGCACCGCCTCGTTCACCAACGGCGTCCCGCGCTGGCTCACCGGCAAGGGCAAGGGATGGGTGACGGCGGAGTATTCGATGCTGCCGCGCGCGACCAACAGCCGCAACGACCGAGAGAGCGTCAAGGGACGCATCGGCGGTCGCACACACGAGATCTCGCGACTGATCGGGCGCGCACTGCGCGCGGTGGTCGACACCAAGGCGCTCGGTGAGAACACGATCGTGATCGACTGCGACGTGCTGCAGGCGGATGGCGGCACCCGCACCGCGGCGATCACCGGTGCCTACGTCGCACTCGCCGACGCGATCGAGTGGGGCCGCGAGAAGAAGTTCATCGGCAAGAACGCGACGCCGCTGCTCGATTCCGTCGCCGCGGTGTCGGTCGGTATCATCGACGGCGAACCCATGCTGGATCTCGCATACGTCGAGGACGTCCGCGCCGAGACCGACATGAACGTCGTCGTGACCGGTCGTGGGCTGTTCGTCGAGGTGCAGGGCACCGCCGAGGGTGCGCCGTTCGACAAGCGCGAACTCGACGCACTGCTCGACCTCGGCGTCGCCGGGTGTGCCGACCTGAAGGACGAGCAGCTGAAGGCGCTCGCGGGCTGATGAAGGTCGTCCTCGCCACCCACAATCCGCACAAGGTGGCGGAGTTCCAGCAGATCGTGCAGGCGACGCGTCCTGACCTCGAGGTCGTCGGCTACGACGGTCCCGAGCCCGTCGAAGACGGCATCACCTTCGCCGAGAACGCACTGATCAAGGCGCGAGCGGCCTCGGACCATACCGGGCTCGCGGCGCTCGCCGACGATTCGGGCATCTGCGTGGATGTGCTCGGGGGGTCGCCGGGGGTGTTCTCGGCGTACTGGGCGGGCCAGAAGAAGGATGCCACCGCGAACCTCGAGCTGCTGCTCGATCAGCTGCGCGACATCGCGGATCCGCACCGCACCGCCCACTTCACCTCGACCATCGCTCTGGTGACGCCCGACGGTCAGGAGCACGTTGTCGTCGGCACCTGGCCCGGCAGGCTCGCGTCCGAGCCGTCGGGAGGCGGGGGCTTCGGCTACGACCCGATCTTCATCCCCGACGGGCAGCCTGCGGGGGAGGAGCGAACGGTCGGCGACTTCACCGCCGACGAGAAGCAGTCGCAGTCCCACCGCGCCCGCGCGTTCGCCGAGCTGGTGCCGCTCCTCGCCGTCCTCTGACGGCGGATCGCGGTCGCGTCTCACAACTGAGAATCATCACCGTACCCAGTTGTGGGTGTCGTTCGGGTCTAATTCTTGAAACGAGATCGCCCTCCTGCGGCTTTCAGGGTACCTCGTGGCAATCGCTTTGGACACGAGATGGACACGGAAGGGCTGTTCGAGGCTTCGATCATCGGAGATGAGTCGCCCGCGGTCTGTAGAGAACCCTGTAGACAAACAGTTAGCGCGCGACGCGCCGAAAACCCCAGGTTAGCGCGTATATCGCACGATGTAGACGGACGGCGCTGGAGGGGGTACCCTCGGCCTCGAACCCGCACGTGGGCGCGCACGAGAAAGCCGCCCCGTCCTTGCAGTGGACTGAGGCGGCTGAAGAGGTTGATCTCATGTCGATGCTACTCGACGCACCCCGCCTGAGACCAGTGCGGAGAGTGCCCATCACGGTCGAATCCGGAGCCCGGCACGAGCGCGCCGACGCACGCTGCGCGCGGCTCCTCCAGCGAGCGCGGGGGTGTTCATTCCATCAAGACACGGTAACTGTAGGCACCGCACATGATGCGCGTTACGCGCTAAACGCGACTCAGAGGGTCTACTCGCTCCGTAGCAAGCTCCGCAAGTGCGGGCAGGTCGGCCACAGGTGCGGCTTGGCGCTCTGCGCCGTCTGCTCGACAGGCCGGGCCAGCCAGCACCGACGCGACCTCATGAGCGCGCTGGGAAGCCAGCACCACGGCACCATGCTCCTATGGACGGCCACCATCGCCAGCACGCCCGGTAGGGCGCTCAGGCCGCAGTGGGGTGACCTCTCTCGTGTGCTCGCAGCGACCCTGAAGGGCGGCTGGCTGAAGCGCAGGGGCGTAGCCGGAAGCGCACGAGCCATCGAGCCGAAGTGGGGTGACGCAGCATGGCACGTGCATGCTCACAGCCTGATCGTATTTTCAGAAACGAAGAGCCGGGAGGATTCTCTCGCGTTCGCGCTATCGCTTCGTGAGCGCTTCCTCCAGCAGGCCGAGCGGCTGGGCATCGACGCCGGGCCTCAGGGGCAGCACGTTCGCGTGGTGACGGACCTCAGCGTCGCCGTGGACTACATCACGAAGGAACGCGTTAGTGCGAACGGCACGAACACCGCTTCCCGCCTGTGGGCGTCCGTGCACGCCGGGGATGCAGACGCCCTGTCGCTCATCCACGACCTGGAGGCGGGAGCGTTCCGCCGTCGCGCCTGGGAAGCAACCGGCGTCTGTCAGCAGCCCCTGGACTTCGATGACCTCCTCCGCAGCGGGGCGCTCGACTGATCGGGCCGCATCTCGCACGTAAATCTCGAAGCGGTCGATATGTTCTGATATGGAAGCCATCGCACACATGCCAGCCCGACCGGGCCGTCGCTGTGTGCTGTGCTCGCATCCAGACCGTGCACAGATCGAGTTTGATCTCACCTCCGGCACCTCATCGATCCGGGGCGTAGCGGGGCAGCGCGGATTGGCACCCGAGTCAGTACGACGCCATGTCCGAGACCACCTCTCCGCAGCCGCACAGGCCGCACTGGCGGAAGTAGAGGGAGCACCTGGCCTCACGATGGCATCGCGCCTCTTGGAGGTCGCAGATCATGCACGAGACACCCGAGCAGCCGCCGAGGCCAAAGGGGACCACAAGCTCGCCCTGAGCGCCGGACAGGCAGAGGCCCGAGTGCTTACGGCGCTCGCACCTCTGGACACTCTGGGCGCAGACATCGCAGAGAACATCCAGGACGCCAACGACGCGCTCAAAGTTCTGGGCACGACCGTGCGCGAGCACCCCGAGGTGGCTGCCGCGATCATCGACGTCTTGGAGCGCCGCAACCGGCGTGATTGGGCCGACCACATCCGGCAGATGGCCGATAACTCGAATCGAGAAATAGAGGTTAGAGCGTGACGAACACTATTGAGAGCCCCCGGGATCGACTGGAGCGTCTTCGCGCAGAGGTGGCCGCGCACAAAGATGCGGCCCTGCCGATTCGACCTGGCGACGAGTTCCACGTCCTGCGAACCGGCATCAGCATCGCCACCGGACGCGGGCTCCTCTCTGCGGCTCACCAGACGACCGCGGGCGAGACCATTATCGCGACCGCTGAGATGATCGCGGCGTCCTTCTCGGCATCCGGCAGGTCCTGGATGTCTCTCATCGGAGAGGACGCCGCGCAGCTCGACCGATGGGGCGAGATCCGGTTCCGCCCGGGTCGGGCACCCGCGGACATCCAGCGGTGGAACGAATGGGGCGATTCGCAGTGGGTCGAACTCAGAGAGCAGGCACGCCGCGAGGCATGGTCGCAGCCGACCGCGGAGGCCCGCGCGGAAGCGCTCGCCGCGGTCGAGAAGAAGTTCGGCCCCGCAGCTCCGACGTCCACGATCATCAGCACCTCGCCCGATCCGTCCATCGCCGCAGCAGAAGAGCAGCGGAAGGCCCTGGATGAGGGCGGGACCCGGTTGGCGTGGGCGTACGGGGCCCGGGAGCCGGGGCAGGGCGGTGACCGACGATGACCACTCCGACCGGCAACCAGAGCCGCCGCCTCAACGAGAGCCTGCGCAGCCTCACTGCGTACTACCTCAGCTCCGAAGGCTTCGACGCCGAGCCGAGCCCGATCCACTCGAAGATCAGCACAGCCCTGGACGCGGGGCTCGTGCCCGACGTGACAGGTATCCCTGGCGTCTGGGTCGATGTCTCCGCCCGCGGTAACCATCGACTCAGTACAGATCTCGATTCGGCACGCGCTACCGCAGCGATGGCGGGTTATCCCGTGACGGCCCTCGTGCAGACGAGAGGCGGACGCGGCATCGATGAGGCGTTCGCGGTTCTCACGCTGAGCGGCCTCGCCAAGCTGGCCCGAGCGGCAGCTTCAACCCCATAAGCCCCGCAGCTCCGACCCTTCGCCACAACCTACCCGGGGCCATGGATAGCCACGCGGAGGGTCGGACCAACCACCTGGAAGCAGCATCATGAAGCCGAAGCACGCCGCACGGAAGATCCACCCGCGAGCGCCGTGGGTAGCCCACCCCGAGGCGTACAGCGCCCCACAGCAGCCGCAGAAGACCCCAGAGCCGCCCCCGAGCCGCGCGAAGCCGATAACGGTGACCATCGGGCCTGGACGGCCCTCACCGCGGGCTCAGGCGCACCTTGACTCCGTGAAGGACGCCCACCTCACTGACCGGCCGCGCGTGCCCGCATCGGCCCCCAGGGTCTCGATCTACCTCGACGGGTCGAAGGTGTCGATCCCGGCAGATTGGCACATCGCCTTCAGCTCCGCTAAAGGCAAGGACACCATGTATGCCGTGGAGCCTAACGGCGTGCTGCACGTCCTCACGCTCGATCCTCAGGGACGCCTGCGTGAGCTGTCGGGCCTCACCGACGCGCTCATCGAGGACATCATGAGCTGGCGGTTCCCGCGGGGTGCACGATGAATGCTCTCAGCGAGCCGTCTATCAACGGGGTGAGGGTCGTTAGCGTCGGGGGCACCATGACCACGGGCGTGCCCCTGGATGCTGATGTCCTCGTGATGCCGGACTTCACGCTCGTGCATGAACGCACCGGGCACGTTGTCAGGCTGGTCGAGCGTGAGGGGCGAGTACTCGAAGCCCCGATGAACAACGCCGAGACCAACCATGCGCGTTCACTGTTCGGAGTCGAGACGTGAGGGCCGGTCGCGGTCCTGGCAAGCCGCGGGCACTCTCTGCCGAGCGCGAGGCGATGGCGGCTGCATTGCGCCGCGCAGGCTTTCCCCTCCGCCCCATCGCGGAGGTCTTTAACGTGTCCCCCCGCACCCTTGGCCGGATTCTCGAACGCGATGGCCTTGCAGCCCCTCGCCGAAAGCTCTCGCTCAGAGACCATGACGAGATGCGCACCTTGCGCGCAGAGGGATGGACACTGACGTCTATTGGCGCGCGTTTCGAGATCTCGCGCCACAGGGTCGCCCAGATCATCCGGACGGAGGAGACGTGACGCTGATTCCGTTCACCATGCAGCTAGTCTCCACGGACGCACGACCTCTGGGCCGCGACGACGTGGTCGATGCCGTGCTCGCCGTGAAGCACTCGCGAGAGACGCCGACGCCGGATCTCCTCAATGCCCTGCGCGCGGTCGGCCCCGTTGCCGTCGATCTCGTCGTCGTCGGTCGAGAGTGGGTAGGTGGTCATCCCGTGCTCGACTTTGCAGTGGAGGACTATGAGCCCTTGGAGACTGTGCCGCCGCAGTTGTACCGCTACGCCGACTCCTCAGCCGGTCCATGGTGGTCGGGCTCGAAGCTCGACGCCTGGCGCGAGGGCAGCGGACGCCACGACGAGCCGCGCCTGTGGGTGGCCGACGTTGCCCAGCTCGACGTACTCGCATCATTCCGATGCAGGTTTGGCAGAACGTATGCGCCCGTCGAGTTCGTAACCACGCCATCGGGCCACACCTCGTAGTTGTGTCTCATTGGGCTTATTAGCTGAGACCACGGCGAGACGCCTCGAAACCATCTCAGCGGCGCGTGCAAACCCGGCACCTGAGATACATCTCATCTATTGCGTCACAATCACAGCGCTTGATACACTCGTCACATGAGTAATAGCGAGAGCGCAGCGACCGGATACCTGTGGGGCTACCGCCGCGTGTCGTCAGTCCAGCAGTCCTACGAGCGCCAGACGAAGGCGCTGCACGATGAGGGCATCCCCGAGGATCGCATCTACGAGGACAAGCTGAGCGGCAAGACGATGGACCGCCCTGGACTGAAAGCTCTGCTGAGCGTGGCCCGTCCCGGCGACACGGTCGTCGTGTCCTCGCTCGACCGCCTGGGCCGTACCGTGCTGGGCACCCTCCAGACCTTCGAAGAGCTGGAGGAAGCGGGCATCCACGTCCGCAGCCTGAAGGCGGGAGAGCAGTTCGATGGCATCACTGGCAAGCTCCTCCGCAACATCATGCTCAGCATCGCGGAGTGGGAGCGCGAGAACATCAAGGAACGCGCCGCAGAGGGTCGCGCAGCGCTCGCGGCGAAGGGGGAGCGCAAGCCGCGCCCCAAGACGGCCCTGCGTCCCGAGAAGGTAGAGGCGGTGCGGGCGCTCCGCGCTCAGGGCTGGACGATTGACCGCATCGTGAACAAGGAAGAGATCAGCCGCGCCAGCGTGTATCGGGCGCTCAACACATAGACCACCAGAATTAGGCCCGTCCTGCGCCGATACAGTCGAACCATGGATGCACACGGAGCCGCGGAAGTACTGTTGCGACTGATTCAAGACGAGATCAATCAAGCGGGGTATGCGCGCTATCGCATGATCCGTGATCGCCTCGCCCACGAAGTAGGGGATGACCTTGCGCTGATCCAGAAGGTCGGTCGTCGAAATATCTCTCCCGCCGTGCAAGCCGAGTTCCGAAAACTGCCGGGCTGGCAAGCGTTGGATTGGCATCCGCAGCGTCAGCGGTGGACTACCGCGTCCTGAAATCGCGGTTCAGCCTCTAGCTCGTGACCAGCTCGCACTTGTCGATCCAGCGCGCGAGGATGCTCAGCGTCGCGAGTTGCTCCAGAGCCTCTTGCTTGGGGAGGTCATCCGTCGTATGAGTGGTGACGTTCCGGATCGCGGAGAAGACCCCCTGAGCCATGTTGAGGATTCCGACGCGCATCGACTTCACGGTCAGGTCGTCATCGTTCCCTGGCCACCGGAGGCGCGGCTTTCCCTCCTGGGCAGGAGAGGGCGAAAACGCCTGTGAGACAAGGTCCCCGTCTCCCAGCTCGTAGCGCCCCGTGAGGTCCTTCACGTGGCCGCTGAGAGCTGTAGCGGCTCGCTGCACGGCATCTGAGTAGTGCCCTGACTCCCAGCGCCCTGACGCTGCTTTCCATATGGTCGGATGTAGCGCGTCCGCTTTCATCGTGGGTGCGTTAGTGCCGAGCTTCGCCCGAGTCTCTGCTCGCGTCTTCACTACCGCGAGAGCATGCTCTGCAAACTCGATGCCCTCTTCGAGGAAGTAGGACTTATCCGACCGATTCATCATGCTCGGGACGTCAGTGCGACCCAAGACACGTTTGATAATCGCGTGCACCTGCGCCGACGCGTCTCTCAGCTCGCCATAGTGTCTGTTGTCCGCGCGGGTGAATCCGTAAGTCGTGTTCTTCCCGTTGTAATACCCGGAGACTCTTGCCGCGCGAGCGGTCTCGATCCACCACTCCAGCCGCTCTTTCACCCACTGCTCATCCATGTCTGTTCCCTCCTCAGCGGTTTCGTCGGGCGTGGGCCTTTAGAGCAGCGTGGTACCGCTTGCTCACCGCTTTGGAGATGTCGAACTTGATCGGCATCGTCAGGTTAATGTTCTCTCCGGCCAACAGCCGAGCCGAGATTTCATCCATGTTCTGGTTGTACTCGGCAACGAAAGCGTGGATGGCTTCGATGGGTTGTGCCGCATACTCGGCTAGCGCATAGAGCAGTTCCCGACCCGCCTCGGTTCGAGCCGCCGTGCTCCGAATTCGATGAGACCAGTCAAGGAACGCCTGATATACAGCAATCATCCGTGACGCCAAGTGCTTGATGAGAACGGGGTCGCCCTGCACGCCTGGTTCGCCAAAGGCTGTTATTTGGGCTGGACCGAGGAGGAGGTCCTCGAAGCTTTGCGTCAAGGCGAGCAGTTGAGCTTGCTGCGACTGGGCAAAGGTGATGAGAGACTCCTCAGCGATGGTGTCTGTGGGCAGAGCAAACCGGAGGCGATGGTCGTTGAATTCGTCTTGGCGCGCATCGACTCCTTCACGTAGCCAGTAGGCAAGAGCGATGTACTCCCACGCCGGGGGCCGCTCGCCCAACATCGTCGCGAACTCTGTATCCGTGCGCGGAACTCGACCGTTGAACTTCCGCTCGCCGGAGGTCGCGGGAACCCCCAGCTTGGCTTTGAGCGCGTTCGCCACGCCCGTGGGCGTTTCCCTGAGCCCGTCTAGGTAGCCGATGGTGGATCGCACTCCGGGCAGCTCCGTGGAGTCCAGGCGAACGGGGAGGAGATAAGGCGAGGATGCCTGCATCGCTCGCGCCAGCACGCTTCGGCGTTCGAGGCGGGTCCACGGCTTCGCCGCATAGTGCACCGAGACGAACATCATCGCGTATCGAGCGCGGCGCTCGTAGATGTCCGCGAAGAACTCGGGCAGGTCAACGCCCCACATCTCCGACTTCGCGTCCTCGTCATAGAACACCGTGAATCCGGCAGCCTTCACCTCTGCGACCACGGCCTCTACAAAGGCTCGGTCCTCCCCAGCGAAGGTGACCGCGACGTCGTAGTCATGCGACATGTATATCCCCCTTGTGAGTATCACGAGGCTACTAGTGGCCGAGCGTCCCGGCGTGCTCGCCCCGCAGGCAGCGATTGCATCCCGCCATACTGAATTCATAAAACGAGTTGGACACATGGCTGTGCTGTTCGGGCTTCTCGCAGGGCTGACTGCGTGCAGCACGAGCGTCAGCGTGAGCCCGGCATGCGACGACGCCATGGTCGCCGCCGAGCACGAGACCGGCGAGAGTGAGTCCGCAATCCTTGCCACCCTCGATGAGTGCGAAAACGCCGAAGACTGGATCGTCGGACTACAGGCGCACCCAACCGCAGGGTCTTTCACGTCCTACACGAGGGCCGAGGCCATCAACCTTCTAGACATCGCATGCATCCGGCGCATCGACGCCGTCGTCTGTATCGACGCCGCAGAGCAGGGCCATCTCAGCTTCGAGCTAGACGACCCCCGCCTGCCGGAGCTTCAGGTGCCCCGCCCCTGACGATGCCTCAAATGCCCCGGGAGGCCGCGAATGCCTCCGCACGTGCCCGCGCCGCCTCTCGCTGTCCCGCAGCCTCAGCGGCCCGCGCAGCGCGCTCCTGTGCACAAGCACGTCGCATTTACTCGCGCGCCAGCCGTCGCCGCTTCTCGTCCGCAGATTCCACGGTCTCCGCCGCTCGGATCTTGGAAACGGGAGGGGCGGCTTCAACCACGTCCTGCACCCTCTCGGCTTGGCGCTCAGCCAGCTTTCGTTGGTGCTTCTCGTAGGCCCTGGCTGACGCCTTCGCGATCTCGATCACCAGCCCGACGTCCGCCCGGAACGCGGCATCCGCCTCCGCCCACAACAAGCGCTCCGCGTCTCGCTTGTCCTCTAGCGCCAGCAGCTCATCGAGATCCATTGGCATGGTCACGACCTCACCCAGCGAGGGGGCACGGACTCCCTGGCGAACTGCTGTGCTCGCTCCCTGCTTCCATGCTGGTAGCCCATGGCCACCCTCTCGGAGACGTGTCCTCCGAACTCCATGACGTCTTTCAGCGTCACACCATGCTGATTGGCGTACGCCGTCAACGCGACGTGTCTCAGGTCGTGGAGGTGCATTTCCTCCAGCCCCGCCCTGGATCGGATGACTCGGAATCGACGTTCTGCGCTGTCGATGCTGAGTCGCCCTCCATGGGCGTTACGGAAGACCGGGCCGTCGCCCTCGGAGCCCGCGTACAAGCCCTCCAGGGCCTCCAGCACCCATGCGGGCAGGTCGATGGTCCGGGTGTGGTCTTCGCCTGTCTTGGTGCCCGGCTGGATGCCGTAGGGCGTGGAGTGCTTGGTGACATGCAGCCGGGCATCCAGCAGCTCGATGTCGGCCCAGTCCAGCGCCAGCAGCTCCCCGATGCGCAGAGCCGTGCCCATCAGAACGAGGATCATTGTCTTCATGTCGCCCTCGGCAGCATCGTGGATTTTCTGCATGTCGTCGTCGGTGAACGTCGGGCGCTTCTTGCTCGCCTTCTTGGATGCGTCTTTCACCCGGCACGGATTCCGATGGATCAGCTCGTCATCCAAGGCCACCTCGAAGATGGCGTGGATGAACCAGTACAGGGTGGAGCGCTGCGTCGGAGTGGTGGACCTGCGGTTCCACCACTGCCGGATCTCGGCGGGCGTGATGTCCTCGATCATGCGGTGCCCGAACGTCTTGTTCAGCTCAGCGAGGTGGTGGAGCCGCTTCCGGTAGCTCGACACCGCGTAGCCTCCCGGAGACCCCGGACGCCGCGTCTGTAGCCAGTCCTCGGCGAACGTGTCGAAGCGCGTCGGATGCTGCTCCTCGGCCTTCGACGCCTCGTAGCTCTTGATCATGTCGGACAGCGCCAGCGCGGCCTTCTTCTGTACCTTGCGCGCGCTCGTGTCGGTCGTGCTGTGTCGTTTGCCATCAGGTCCCGTGAACCGCTGACGCCACTGTCCACTGGGTAGCTGCTTGGCCTTCTCCATGATGTGTCCTCCTATGAGTGATACGACCGAGGAGGACGGTTGAAACACCTTCGGAGCTGCGCAACTTTGGACACGCGTGTCCATCGTGGCGAGGTAGCCCTAGAGCCCGTTGGTCAAACTGAGAATCATCACCATTCCCGACTGGGCCGAACAGGCCTGGTGGTGCCCGAGGTCGGTCTAGCCTGGGGGCATGCACCATCACGCGCCTGCCCCCGGCGGCATCCGCTCGGCCGGCCATCGTCGTCTCCTGGCGATCTCGCTGAGCCTGACCGCGACGATCATGGTCGTGCAGGTCGTGGGCGCTCTCCTCACCGGCTCGCTCGCGCTGCTGGCTGACGCCGCCCACATGTTCACCGATGCGTCGGCCCTGGTCATCGCGCTCATCGCGGCCGCCGTCGCCGCACGCCCGGCCGATGATCGCCGGACCTTCGGATACCAGCGGGCCGAGGTGTTCGGTGCGCTGATCAACGCCATCATCCTCATCCTCCTCGCCGGATGGGTCGGGATCGAGGCGATCGGACGTCTGCTCGACCCCGGGGAGACCGAGGTCGTCGGAGGGCTGATGCTCGTCGTCGCGATCGTGGGCCTCGTGGCGAACGCGATCTCGATGTGGCTGCTCAGTCGTGCGCAGCGCACGAGCATCAATGTGCGAGGTGCGTACCTCGAGGTCATGGGCGACCTGATCGGCTCCGCGATGGTGATCATCGCCGCGATCGTGATCGTGACGACCGGATGGATGCCCGCCGACGCGATCGCGTCGATCATGATCGCGGTGCTGATCATCCCGCGTGCGATCTCACTGCTGCGCGAGGTTTTCTCCGTGCTGTCGGAGTCGGCGCCGAAGGGCACCGCCGTGAGCGACATCCGCCAGCATCTTCTCGACTACGACGGGGTCGTCGGAGTGCACGACGTGCACGTGTGGCAGCTGACCCGCGGGGCCCCCGTCTTCAGCGCGCACGTCACCGTGGAGCCCGATCTGCTCGCCGGCGGGCGCTCGGCGAAGCTGCTGAGCGATCTGCAGTCGTGTCTGGCCCATCACTTCGACGTGGAGCACTCGACCTTCCAGATCGAACCCGCCGAGCAGTCGGACTGCGAACCGCATCACGCCTGACGCCTCAGCCCTCGACGACCACCTCGTCGGGGGTTTTGTCGGGCCGCAGGCCCCGCCACCGCGAATGCCGGAGCACACCGTCGGGGGTCCAGTTCGCGAACTCGACCTCGCCGACCAGCTCGGGCGCCACCCAGAGAGCGTCCGAGGCGTCGAGCGCCGGTACGCCGTCGAGGGGTGCACCGTCGACACGCAGCGGCGCGAGGCGAGCGAGCAGGTCGCGCAGCATCCGATCGGTGAAACCGGTGCCCACCCGTCCGACATACCGCAGACCGTCATCGTCAGGCACCGCGAGCAGCAGCGAGCCGAACGTGCCCTCGCGGTCGCCCTTGCCGGGACGGATGCCGACGATCACGACCTCCTGCATCCGCGTGTGCTTGAGCTTGAGCCAGGCGGGGGAGCGCTGGCCGTCACGGTAGCGCGACGACGGATCCTTGACGACCACGCCCTCCAGCCCGAACTCGTCGCTCGCGGCCAGGGCGGCGTCGACGTCGTCGAACACGGGCGGCACCTGCATCGGGGCGTCGAGATCCGAGACGACCTCCTCGAGCAGCGTGCGCCGCTGCGAGAGGGGCATCGAGCGGAGGTCGTGTCCATCGAGGCGCAGCAGGTCGAAGACCATGTAGACGATCGGGGTCCGCACGACCTCCCGCTCGATCTCGCGCGGTCGCGTCAAGTGCATCCGGTTCTGCAGGAGTGAGAAGCTCGGCCGGCCCTGTCTGTCGAAGGCGACGATCTCCCCGTCGACGATCGCGTCGCCGACGGGCAGGAAGGGCGACCCGTCTGCGGTGAGCTCGGGATACCGCCCGGTGATATCGGTGCCGCTGCGCGCATGCAGCAGCATCCGTCCGTCGGCCCAGGTGCCGATCGCCCGGATGCCGTCCCACTTCACCTCGACCCACGAGGGAGTGCTGAGACCGCGTGCGATGGCAGGCGTACCGTTCTCGGCCAGCATGGGGGCGACGGATGCAGGGGAGGCGAGCGCCGGTGCTGCCGGCGCCGCCGAGATGCGGGGACGGTGCCTGGAGGCTTCCGCGCGCTCCGTGGGCATCGCCGTCGCCGACGCCGGTCGAGTCGCCTGATTCCGTGAGGGGGACTCGGCGACCATCGGCGCCAGGGGGTCGAGTCCGGACGCGGCGCGCTCCAGCACGCTCGCGAAGTCGAGCTGCGTCAGATCGGGATCGTCCAGTTCGTCCCAGGTGCGGGGCGCCGCCACCCACGGCTGGGCCCGGCCGCGCATCGAATAGGGCGAGATGGTGGTCTTCTTGCCGTTGTTCTGGCTCCAGTCGAGGAAGACTTTGCCGCCCCGAGCCGCCTTCGCCATGGTGCTGGTGGCGAGGTCGGGGTGCTCGGTCTCGATCAGCCGCGCGATCTCCTTCACGACGGCGGAGATCTCGTCGCTGGTCTGCTGGCCGGGAAGACCCGCGTACAGGTGGATGCCCTTGCTGCCACTCGTCACCGGCACCGGCTCGAGACCGATATCGGCGAGCAGGCCACGGGCGATGCGCGCGACCTCGGCGCACTGGGCGAGACCGACGCCGGGGCCGGGGTCCAGATCGAGCACCAGACGGTCGGGTGCGCCCGGCAGCCCGTCCGCGGCGAAGCGCCACTGCGGCACGTGCAACTCGATCGCCGCGACCTGTGCGAGCCAGACGAGCGTCGGCACGTCGTCGACGAGCGGATACTCCTTCGGTCCGTCGGAGTGGCGGATCTCGTGCCGGGGGATCCAGCCGGGCGCGCCGGGCTCGAGCTGCTTCGTGAAGAACGCGTCGGCAGGATGCTCCGCGGTGCCGACCCCGTCGACCCAGCGCTTGCGGGTGACCGGTCGGCCCTCGAGCAGGGGGAGCAGGTGAGGGGCGATAGCCGTGTAGTAGGCGACGATCTCGCCCTTCGTCGTCCCCGTCTCGGGGTAGACGACCTTGTCGAGGTTGGTGATGCGCAGTCGGCGACCGTCGATCTGCACGGTCTGCGCCTCGGGAGCCATGACGCCAGCGTAGTCAAGGTACTGGCCGCGACCCCGGCGGCTGGTGTTCACTGGGGGCATGAGAACGATCTGGAAGGGCGCGCTGACCTTCGGCCTCGTGAACGTGCCGGTCAAGGTGTACTCCGCCACGGAGGATCACGACGTGCCCCTGCATCAGGTGCACGAGAAGGACGGCGGACGCATCCGCTATCAGCGCACCTGCGAGGTGTGCGGTGAGACCGTGGCCTACGCCGACATCGACCGCGCGTATGTCGAGGAGGGCCAGACCGTCGTGCTCACGAAGGACGACCTGGCGGCGCTGCCCGCCGAGAAGAGTCGTGAGATCGACGTCGTCGAGTTCGTGCCGTCGGATCAGGTCGATCTGCTGACGCTCGACAAGCCGTACTACCTCGAGCCCGACTCGAAGTCGCCCAAGGCGTACGTGCTGCTGCGCAAGACACTCGAGCAGACGGACCGCACGGCGATCGTGCGCTTCACCCTGCGTCAGAAGACCCGCCTCGCCGCCCTGCGCGTGCGCGGCAAGGTCCTGGTACTGCAGACGCTGCTGTGGGCGGACGAGGTGCGCGAGGCGGAGTTCCCGGTGCTCGACGAGGACGTGCGGATCTCGAAGAAGGAGCTCGAGCTGTCGTCCTCTCTCGTCGACAGCTACTCGGCCGACTTCGACCCAGAGTCGTTCGTCGACGAGTACCAGAAGGAGCTGCGCACCCTGATCGACGCGAAGATCGAGGCGGGGGACACCTTCGACGTCTCGGAGACGTTCGGCGACGACGAGTCGGATGCGAAGAGCGGCGAGGTCATCGACCTGATGGAGGCGCTGCGCGCCAGCGTCGCTCGCACGAAGGCGGCTCGCTCGGAATCGTCCGCGACCACGAAGAGCACCACGACGGGTGCCAAGAAGTCCGCAGGCAAGAAGAAGGCGGGCTGAGGCTCAGCCCGCCTTCTTCAGAGCAGGCGTCAGTGCTTGCCGTCGCCGTCGAAGTCGGGAGCGCGGTCGAAGACCTCGGGGTCGAGCGCGAGTTCCTGAGCCTCGGCGGCATCGGTCTCGCCCTCGCCGGCCGCGGCCTCCTTCTTCGCCTTGTGGCGCTCGGAGAGGTAGTGCCACAGGGTGATGAGGGCGGTGCCGCCCACCGCGGCGAGCAGGATCAGATCGATGTAGCTCTCGACGAAGTGCGCGACCGGCGGGATGAACCCGATCGCGTAGCCGAACATCGTGAGACCGAAGCCCCAGAGGATCGCGCCGATCAGGTTGTACAGCGTGTAGCGGCGCCACGGCATGTGACCGACACCCGCGGCGACCGGCGCGAACGTGCGCACGATCGGAACGAAGCGGGCGAGGATGACGGTGATGCCGCCGAAGCGCTCGAAGAACGCGTTCGTGCGCTCGACGTTCTTCTTGCTGAAGAGACCCGATTCCTTGCGTTCGAAGACCGCAGGTCCGCCCTTGTGTCCGATCAGGTAGCCCACCTCACCGCCGACGAACGCCGCGAGCCCGATGAGCAGAGCGACGATCCAGACGTTGATGCCGAAGACGCCGTGCTCGGAGCCGGCGATCGGATGTGACAGCAGGCCGGAGATCACCAGCAGCGTGTCGCCAGGCAGCAGGAAGCCGACCAGCAGGCCGGTCTCGGCGAAGACGATGAAGCAGACCACGAGCAGTGCCCACGGGCCGGCCGAGCCGATGATGGTGGCGGGGTCGAGCCAGGGGATGAGGGCGGCGTGATGCATGGACTTCCCGTCGTAGTGAGCTGTGCGGCGGTACAGACGTCGGTCGCGAGGGATGCGACTGATCGGTGCGGAAGGTGGGACTTGAACCCACACGCCCTGGGGCACAGGAACCTAAATCCTGCGTGTCTGCCAATTTCACCACTCCCGCGCGGTGGGATAAGTCTACTGACCGGGGGATCACGCGTTGCTGAGGATCCGCCCGCAGCGTGATCGCGGCCTGTGGATAACTCGGGCGGCGCGGAACGGATTGTTGCGAGGATGCTCGGGTGATCCTCCCCGTCGTCCTCGTCTCCGAACGCGTGCGGCAGCGTCTGCGCAGCGACGGCACGGATCCGACACTCGAATCCGGCGCGACGCGGGCACTCGCGCTCGCCGAGGTCCGCCGATTCAACGACGTCGCCCTCGCGCGGGGAGAGGCGATGATCGACGACGAGGCTGCCTGCGTGCGCGATGTGCTCGCAGCCGTCAGCGGGTTCGGCGTGCTGCAGCCCCTGCTGGACGACCCGGAGATCGAGGAGATCTGGCTCAACGGCCCCGAGAGCATCCACATCGCACAGAACGGGGTCGCGCGCCGGGTCGATCTGCGCCTCACCGAGACGATGCTCCGCGACCTCGTCGAACGCATGCTGCAGTCGACCGGGCGTCGCGTCGACATCAGCCAGCCCTTCGTCGATGCCTCTCTGCCGGACGGGTCGCGTCTGCATGTGGCCATCGCCGACGTCGTGTGGGGGTCCTGGGCCGTGAACATCCGCAAGTTCCTCCCTCGCTTTCGGTCTCTCGACGCTCTCGTCGCCACGGAGACGGTGCCGCATCACGTCGCACAGATGCTGCGCACCGCCATGCGAGAGGGGCGGAGCGTCATCGTCTCGGGTGCCACGCACACGGGCAAGACCACATTTCTCGGTGCGCTGCTCGACTCGTGCTCGGACGCCCAGCGCATCGTCACGGTCGAGGAGACGTTCGAGCTCGCGGTGGACGGCCCTGACGTGGTCGCGCTGCAGGGACGGCAGGCGAGTCTCGAGGGGTCGGGAGAGATCACGCTCCGCAGACTCGTGAAGGAGGCGCTGCGAATGCGTCCCGATCGCCTCGTCGTGGGGGAGGTGCGCGAGGCGGAGGCGCTCGACCTGGTGCTGGCGCTCAACACGGGCGTCCCCGGGGCGGCGACAGTTCACGCGAACTCGGCGTCAGAGGCCCTCGAGAAGCTCGCGCTCCTCCCGCTGCTCGCGGGCCGAAACATCGACCGCTCGTTCGTCGCACCGGCGCTCGCCCGGTCGGTCGACCTGGTTGTCCACTGCGTGCGCGATCCCGACGGCGTGCGGCGGGTCGGCGAAGTGCTCGCCCCGACGGGGGATGTCGTCGACGGACGCATCGTCACTCGGCCGGTCTACGTGCACGGCGATCCTGCGCCGGGGACGGCGGCCGAGTGGCGACGAGGCGGTGCGGACGCATGACCGTGCTGCTGGGAGCGATGCTCGCCGCGGGCCTCCTGCTCTCGGCGTCGCCGTGGATGTGGCCGGCAGGCCTCGAGTCGGCCCCGGCCGCTCGTCGCGGTCTGCTCGCTCGGATGCTCGAGGAGGCGGGTCTCGGATCGGCGCGGCCCCGATCGCTCGTCCTCGTGATGTTCGCCGTGGCTCTCGGCGCCGCATCCGCGGCATGGCTGCTGACCGTGATCCCAGTGCTCGCAGTGATCGCGGGCGCAGCAGGCGGCGCTGCGCCGATCGTCGCCCTTCGCGCGCGTCGACTGCGACTGCGCAAGACACGCCGTCAGGTCTGGCCGGATGTGTGCGACCTGCTCATCGCGTCCATCCGAGTGGGACTCTCGCTGCCCGACGCCGTCGCCAGCCTCGCCGAGTCGGCTCCGGCTATGATGCGGCCGGCCTTCTCGGCGTTCGCTCGCGATCTCCGCGCCACGGGGCGCTTCGAGTCGAGCCTCGACCGTCTGAAGGTCGCATTGGCCGACCCGATCGCGGACCGGATCATCGAGACCCTGCGGATGGCACGACAGGTCGGCGGCACCGAACTCAGCGGAGTGCTGCGCGCGCTGTCCGCATCGGTGCGCGCGGACGCGGCACTGCGCGGCGAGGTCGAAGCGCGCCAGTCATGGATCCGCGGCGCCGCGGTGCTCGGGGCGGTCGCTCCCTGGGCGATCCTCGGGTTGTTGGTGATGAGGCCCGAGGGCGCCGAAGCCTATGGAACTCCGGAGGGCATGGTCGTCATCGGCGGCGGAGCGCTCGTCTCGCTCGTCGCCTATCGCATCATGATCCGGATCGGGCGCCTGCCTGAACCGGGGCGGTGGTTCGGGTGAACGCGTTCTCCGCCTTCTCCTTCTCGGTGCTCATCGGTGGAGTCCTGGGAGGCGGAGTGCTGTGCATCATCGCCGCGCTTCCGCGGTGGGCGGCGGTTACTCTCACGCGGCGGATCGCTCCTTATGTGCGCGATGTCGTCTCCGACGCCGATCTGCCGGCGAGCGTGCTGCCTGCGGCACGAGTCCTCCCGTCGGACGGCACATCACTCAGAATCCGCGCGCGGACGATGTTCGAGCGGGCTGTCGGGGGACGCGAGGCGCTGCAGCGACGGCTGGCGCAGGCGGGCAGCGACATGGACGCCGTGACGTTTCGCGGGCGCCAGCTCGGCTGGATCGTGGTCGGCATCGGGGCAGGCGCGATCGCGGTGATCGTCCTCGTACTCACGGGACGGATGACCGCGCCCGTCTCGGTGCTGCCTCTTCTGGCGGGCGCGGGTGCGGCCGTCGTCTACGAGATGCAGCTGAGCGCGCGAGTCGGGGTGCGGCGGGGTCGTCTGACCGATGAGCTGCCGACGACGCTCGAGTTTCTCGCTCTCTGCCTCGCGGCGGGCGAGGGATTCCTCGACTCGCTCCGTCGCGTCGCGGCTGTGGGGTCCGGTGCGCTCACGATCGAACTCCGCGCGGTGGTCGTCGCGGTGGGCACCGGGTCATCACTCGCCGACGCCCTCTCCGAACTCTCGGCTCGCCTTCAGCTCCCGGGACTGACCCGAGCGGTCGACCAGGTGATCGCGGCACTCGAACACGGCGCACCGCTCGCCGCCGTTCTGCATGCGCAGGCCGGGGACGCCAGGGAAGATGCGAAACGGGTGCTGATCGAGCAGGCGGGGCGCAAGGAGATCCTGATGCTCCTGCCCCTCGTCTTCCTCATCCTCCCGCTCTCCGTGCTCTTCGCGATCTATCCCGGACTGTTCATCCTGCGCCTCGGAATCGGCTGAGCGCTCAACGAAAGGACGACCCCTATGAACATGCTGCGACACCAGCGGGCCGCTGTTGCCGAATGGCTGCGCGATCTCGCGGATGACGATGCCGGCGATGTTCCCGGGTGGGTGCTCGTCACACTGATGACGGCAGGACTCGTCGTGCTGATCTGGGCGGTGGCGGGGCCCGCGCTCAGTGATCTGTTCCAGCAGGCGATCGCCCGCGTGTCGGGGATCTGACCGATGACGGGCGCGAGCGGAGAGGTGATGGCCGGCCGTGACGCCCCGTGGCGGATCGCCGATGATCGCGGGTCGAGCCCCGTCGAGTTCGTCCTGGTCGGCACGCTGCTCACCGTGCTGACCCTCGCGGTGATGCAGCTCGCCCTCGCGGTCTACGTCCGCAACGTCGTGCACGATGCCGCTGTCGAAGGGGCGTACGTCGCCGCACTCGCGGACACGACCCTGGCCGACGGCGCCGACCGGGCGAGAGAGGTGATCACCGGCGCGGTCGGGGCCGCCTACGCCGAGGACATCCGCGTGACCGGTGACTCGACGGGGGGAGAGGCGACGGTGCGGGTCACGGTCATCGCGCCTCTGCCTGTGATCGGCCTGCTGGGAGTGCCCCGTTCTCTGACGGTCGAAGCGGACGCGCCGGAGGAGTCGTTCGGAGATGGATGACGAGGGGTCCGCTGCGCTCGAGTTCATCGCCGTGGGGGTCATCCTGCTCGTTCCCCTTGTGTACCTGATCATCGTGCTGGGCAGCATCCAGGAGCAGACCCTCGGGGTCGAGGCGGCGGCTCGGCATACGGCACGAGTGGTCGCGCTCGCTCCGGACGCGGAGACAGCCGCAGCGCGCAGTGACCGTGTGCTCGCGAGCGTGGTCGAGGAGTACGGGATCGACGAGGGCACGCTCGAGGTGTCGATGGAGTGCCCACGGGAGGGCGGCGAGTGCCCGCGGGCGGGATCGACGATCGTGCTGACGATCACCGCGCGCGTCTCGCTTCCGCTGGTCCCTGCCGTCTTCGGTCTGCAAGACGCGACATCGATCACGGTTCAGGGGTCGGCCGTGCAGAAGGTGTCGCGCACCTGGGGTATGGGATGAGCGGTCGGGGGCGGTACGACGATGACGGGAGCGTGCTGCTGCTCACGCTCGGGTACGCGCTGCTCGCGCTCACCTTCGTCTGTGTGTGCGCGACCGATCTCTACCTCGCGCAGAAGCGGCTCGATTCGCTCGCAGACGCCGCGGCGCTCGCCGGGGCCGACGGATTCACCCTCGTCGTCGACGGGTCCCACGCCCTCGCCGAACTCTCGGATCCGCAAGTGCAGGAGCAGGCCGCAGCGGTGATCGAGGTGGCTTCGGAGACGGTGACGCTGGTGTCCGCCACTGCGTCGGAGAACCTCACGGCTCGGGTCACGATCACCGCACCGTGGCATCCGCCTCTGCTGTCGCTCTTCGTGCCTGACGGGGTCGAGCTGCGGGCGACCGCCACCAGCCGCACGGCCGTGCGGTGACTTCCACCCTTCACCCGGTCGACGCCGCGCGCCGGCACCGTGACTCCGATCCAGGCGGTCAGGCGGTCAGGCGCTCAGGCGCTCAGGCGTTCAGGCGTTCAGGCGTTCGAGGATCGCGCGCACACGCATCTCGAAGCCCTCGGGGACATCGTGGGGAAGCGCGTCGACGGGCCACCACCGCACATCGCCCGACTCGTCGCTGAGGGTGAGCGGCGAGTTCGCCGGAACGACCAGAGCCACTCCGACATCGAGGTGCGACGCACAGCGCCCGAACGCCGCCGACAGTGCGTGGTGGTCGAGGTCGTAGACGAGCGGGGCGCTCGGAAGCCCCGCCGCGATCCCGGTCTCCTCCTCGAGCTCGCGCAGCGCCGCGGCGACGATCGAGGCGTCGTCTTCGAGATGGCCTCCCGGCTGCACCCAGAAGCGGCCCTTGCCGTGGAACACCAGCGCGATCTGCGTGAGCGAGGGATCGAACACGAACGCCGACGCCGTGGCATGACTCGGACCGTCTCCGCGCGCCACAGGACCCTCGTCGTCGGTGAAGAACAGTGCGAAGTCCGCCCGCGTCAGTCGATCGCGCGGGGAGCGTGGCGAGTACCCCGCCACCAGCTCGCGCATGTCCGCGCCCAGCGCCGTCATTCCTCCTCCTTCGTGCGAGGGACGAATCGAGGGATCCATCGCAGGAAGCCGCCCGCACCGACGAGCCCGATCACGCCCATCGCGGCAGCCGCGATCGGGAGGGAGGCGATGGCGATGATGCCGGAGACGAGCAGCGGAGCGATGGCGCCACCGGCATCCGTGAGCGTGCGCCAGGACCCGAGGAACGCCGCCGGATCCTTCTTCGGCGCCACGTCGGCGCCGAGGGTCAGGAGGATGCCGCTCGACAGGCCGTTGCCGACCCCGAGCACCGCAGCGAACATACCGAACCAGAGCACCGCGGCATCGAGATCGTGCGTGAGGGACAGCGCGAGGAAGCCGGCGCCCATGAGCAGCATCGCGGGCATCGCCGCCCACAGGCGACCGAACCGGTCCATCACCTGGCCGCTCGCATAGAACAGGGCGAAGTCGATCGCCCCCGAGACGCCGACCACGAGCGCGATCGTCGAGGAGTCGAGGCCGAGCGAGAGTCCCCACAGCGGCAGCACGACCTGTCGGGCCGACCGAACCGCCGAGAGCGACGCGGCGGCGAGTCCCAGCCGACCGAGCACGCTGCGCTGCAACCACATGGTGCGGAAGACCCCGACGCGCTCCACGATCGGGATCGATCCCGTGACGACCTCGCCGGAATCGTCGGACAGCGGAGCCGTGCGGATCGCCGTCGCGGGAGGGATGGTCTTCTCGGGGTCGGGGCCGAACAGCACCAGCAGCACCATGACGATCAGGCAGCCGAGGAAGAACCAGATCGCGGCCGTCTCCGAGCCGAACAGCTGCAGCAGCCCCGCCGCGACGAAGGGGCCGATGAAGACACCGAGGCGGAAGCTGCCGCCCAGCAGCGACAGAGCCCGGGCGCGGAAGGCGAGGGGGACCCGGGTCGTCATGAACGCGTGACGGGCGAGGCCGAAGGCGGCCGCGCAGAATCCGAGAAGGAAGACGGATGCTGCGAGCACGGCGAGCGAGGGGGCGAAGACCATGCCGACTCCGGCCGCGATCGCGACGGTGCCGGCGATCACCATGGTGAAGCGTTCGCCGATTCGCGACACCGCCCAGCCCGCAGGGACGTTGCCGCACAGCTGGCCGACCACGAGGGCCGAGGCGACGAGGGCCGCGAAGGCGACGTCGGCACCCATCTCGGCGGCGATCACGGGGATCAGCGGGATGACCGCTCCCTCACCGAGCGAGAACAGCACCGTGGGGAGGTACACCATCGGCCCGAATCGCCTCAGGACCGTGGATGCGTTGCTCACTCGTTTCACGGTACTCCGTCATGCGGGTGCTTCGACCCCGCGAAGGGTCCCCGCCGGCACAGGCGGCACGTTAGGCTGGACGCGACATGCTCGAACTCGATCTCTCCGCCGACATCCAGGCCCTCCGAGTCACCTACGGTGACATCCGCGAGGTCCTCGACGTCGATGCGCTCCGTTCCGACATCGCCCGACTCAGCGAAGAGGCCGGTGCGCCCGACCTCTGGGATGACACCGATCATGCGCAGAAGGTGACCAGCGCGCTGAGCCACCGGCAGTCGGCGCTCGCCCGGGTCGAAGGCATCGGCCAGCGACTCGACGACCTCGAGGTGCTCGTCGGACTGGCGAATGAGATGGGGGATGAGGAGTCCGCCGTCGAGGCGCGGAACGAGCTCTCCGCCCTGACCGAGATCATCAACCAGCTCGAAGTGCAGACGCTGATGGACGGCGAGTACGACGAGCGCTCGGCCATCATCACGATCCGCTCGGGTGCCGGCGGCGACGACGCCACCGACTTCGCCGAGATGCTCATGCGCATGTACCTGCGCTGGGCCGAGCGCCACAAGTACCCGGTCAAGGTCATGGACACCTCGTACGCCGAGGGTGCGGGAATCAAGTCCGCGACGTTCGAGATCGACGCGCCGTACGCGTTCGGCACGGTCTCGGTCGAGGCCGGCACGCACCGCCTCGCACGCATCAGCCCGTTCGGGTCGGCCGACAAGCGTCAGACGTCGTTCGCGGCCGTCGAGGTCATCCCGCTCATGGAGGAGGCGACCGAGGTCGACATCCCCGAGAGCGACATCCGCGTCGATGTCTTCCGCTCGTCGGGGCCCGGCGGTCAGTCTGTCAACACGACCGACTCCGCCGTGCGCCTCACGCACCTCCCGACCGGCATCGTCGTGTCGATGCAGAACGAGAAGTCGCAGATCCAGAACCGTGCCGCGGCGATGCGGGTGCTCCAGACCCGACTCCTCCTGCTCCAGAAAGAGGAGGAGGCGGCGAAGAAGAAGGAACTCGCCGGCAACATCACCGCGAGCTGGGGCGACCAGATGCGCTCGTACTTCCTCTACGGCCAGCAGCTCGTCAAGGACCTGCGCACCGGACATGAGTCCGGCAACCCCGCAGCGGTCTTCGACGGCGATCTCGACGGATTCATCTCCGCCGGCATCCGCTGGCGCAAGCGCAAAGAAGAGGACTGAGCCTCACCGCTCTCAGCGAGCGGAACCCCGGAACGATTCCGTGACCTCGTCGTTGCTGTAGACGATGCACTGGATGGTGCGATCGTCGAGGCGGTTCCACGACGCTTCGGTCGGCACGAACCAGTAGTTGTCGAGCTCCGACTGCGCGTAGGGGACTCCCACGTAGTCGGCGAACGCCGTGTCGCACCGTTCGGTAGCGATCGTCTGCAGCGCATCATCGCCGGGGAAGTCGCCGTCCTCGGCGTCGAAGATGTAGTACACCTCGTCGGTGTGCGGCTGGTCGCACGGCACGATCGGGAGCTCGTAGACCTCCTCGCCCCATTCCATGAACGGGATGCACCGACCGACCGTGAGCTCATCGAAGGTGACGGTCTCGGCGCCGGGAGGCGGCGTCGGCGAGGCTGACGGCGAGGGTTCACGCGTCGGCTCGTCGGATGGCGCCGGCTTCTCGGTCGCCGCGGGTGCCGGATCACCGACGGGTCCCGACTCTGTCGCTCCCAGCGCCAGGAGCGATACCGCGAGGGCCAGGACGGCGCCGAGCGCACCGACCGCCAGACCGGTGATTCCGGGCCATTTCGCGCCGGGCAGGAAGACCGACACGAGAGAGATGACGAAGCCGAGTCCGAGCAGGACCCAGCCGATGACGGCGATCGCCGGGATGCACGACAGGACGACGCCGACCACCGTCACCGACAGCCCGATGAGGCCGAGGATCGAGATGCGCTGCGACGCGGGGGCGGGTGGGAGCGCAGACGGACCGCTCGGGACGGGCGCAGGCGCGCCACTCGGAGCGCCGGGGTAGGCGGCAGTCGCAGGATACGCCGCAGCCGTCGGGCCGGCAGCCTGACCGGCGGCGGGGGCGGGCGTCGCCCACGAGGTCGAATCCGCTGCGACGTACGGCGGAGCGAAGGTCGGGTTCTCGGGGCCGGGGCCAGGGCCAGGGCCGGGACTGGGATTCGGGACCGGCT
The DNA here is from genome assembly GCF_022627955.1 of Microbacterium sp. C5A9. GTDB lineage: Bacteria > Actinomycetota > Actinomycetes > Actinomycetales > Microbacteriaceae > Microbacterium. The sequence goes on along the minus strand of NZ_JABXGD010000006.1, from coordinate 44,769 downwards.
CGGGCGTCGTCGGCGGCGGAGGCGCTGCCGCGTCCATCGTGTGCTCGGTCCAGGCGCCCCCGTCCCACCACCTCAGTCGGCCGGAGCCGTCGTCGTACCAGCCTGCGGGCGTCGTCATCATCGACTCCGTTCCGTGCTTATCGTGCGACCCGCCCGGCTCAGCCGGCGGCCACCGTCACCGAGATCCGTGCGATCTCTCGGGCCGCCTCGTCGGTGATCACGAACACGTACGACTCGCTCTGCGCGATGTCGAAGGTGATGGGACCGCTGGCGGTCTGCCCTGGTTCGAGCAGCTCGTTGGGTGCGCCGGTGACGAAGAAGTCGAGCTCGCCCGCGGCGCCGTCCGTCGTCTCGAGGGCCGTGAAGAGCGGGTTCGCGGGGGTCACGCCGTCGATCCCGGTCCAGGTCGTCTCGAGAGTCACGTACCCGCCGTTCGTGGAGGGGACGCTGGATCCGTCGGACGTCGACCAGGTCGCGTCGGTGACGGTCACCTCGCCGCTTCCCCCGAGCCAGCGCAGTGTCACCGTGTCGCCGATCGTGCCCTCCTCGACCTGCCCGGTCGAGGTGTCATCGCCGGGTTCGGTCGACGGAGGAGGAGTCGTGTCGGTCTCGCTCGTCGGAGGAGGAGTCGGAAGGTCGCGGATCGCCTCTGAGACCGCCGCGATCGCGAAGAAGAAGCCGAGGATGAGCGCGAGGATGCCGCCGACGATCGAGACGATGAGGCCTGTGATGCCCGGCCACTTCCGGCCCTTGAGGAAGAGCGAGATCACCGAAGTGATGAACCCGGCCACCAGCATGAACCATCCGATCAGGGCGATCCAGCTGAGGGGGATGCAGGCGAGAACCGTGCCGAGGGCCGCCAGGCCGAGCCCGACGAGACCGAGGACCGACAGGCGAGCGGGGCCCGACGGAGCGGAGGGCGCGGCGACGGGGTACCCGCCGGGTGCTCCGTAGGCAGGCGCCGCACCGGGGTACGGGGAGCCCGGATAGGGAGAGTCCTGACCGCCCGGGTAGCTCGGTGCCGCGCCGGGGTAGCTCGGCGCGTCACCGGGGTAGGTCGGTGCCGCGCCCGGGTATCCGGGGGCGGCGTACGTGGGCGCTGCGTAGCCGGGTGCCTCGGGGGCCGAGTAGCCGGGTGCTTCGGGGGCCGAGTAGCCGGGTGCCTCGGGGGCGGGGTTCGCGTATGGCGGGAGGTCGCCGGCCGGGGCAGGCTGGTCGGCGTCCGTGGGCGCGTCCGCACTGCGAGGATCCTCCGGCGAGGCCGTGGGCGTCGCCGAAGCCGATTCATCTGCCGGGGCTTTCCACGTCGCTCCGGCTTCCGCGGCGGCGACGGACTGGATCGCGTCGTCGGTCTCGACCGCGGCGGCGGATCCGGCAGGAGATGATGCTCCTGCGTCGGCAGAGGAGGCTTCCGCGGCGACCGACACGTCATCGGCGACATCGGCCGCTCCCGCATCGGCCGTTCCCGCATCCGTGGATCCCGGCGCGTCGCCGGACTCGACGACGGGGGCGAAGTGCTCCGTCCACTGCGCGCCGTCCCACCAGCGCTGCCGGCCGGATCCATCGTCGTACCAACCTGCAGGCGTGGTCATCGCATCCCCCTCGGAGTCGTGGTCCACGCTGGGGCGTGGATCCGCACCTCCATGTATAGCAGTGGGGTACGACGCGGAAGCGGACGGCGGGGGTGTCGCTCGCAACCAGGGGATTCGACGCGCTTAGGCTCGTAAGGCCATGATTCGGTTCGAGAACGTCACGAAACGCTATCGCGGGACCTCCAGGCCCGCACTGTCCGGCGTCGACTTCGAGGTCCAGCGCGGGGAGTTCGTCTTCCTCGTCGGAGCATCGGGGTCGGGGAAGTCATCATGTCTGCGACTCATCCTCCGTGAGGACGTGCCGACGACCGGGCGCGTCGCCGTGCTCGGCCGTGACCTCAGGTCTCTGGCGAACCGCAAGGTGCCGTACTTCCGGCGCCACATCGGATCCGTGTTCCAGGACTTCCGCCTTCTGCCGTCGAAGACCGTGTACCAGAACGTCGCATTCACGCTGCAGGTGACCGGCTCGTCGCGCGGCTTCATCCAGCAGGCCGTTCCCGAGGCCCTCGCGCTCGTCGGACTCGACGGCAAGCAGAAGCGCATGCCGCACGAGCTCTCGGGCGGTGAGCAGCAGCGCGTCGCGATCGCTCGCGCGCTCGTGAACCGACCGCAGGTCCTCCTCGCCGATGAGCCGACGGGAAACCTCGACCCCGCGACGTCGGTCGACATCATGCAGCTGCTCGCCCGTATCAACGCCGGCGGCACGACGGTGCTCATGGCCACCCACGAGGCGGGTTTCGTCGACCAGATGCAGCGTCGCGTGATCGAACTGCGCGACGGTGAGATGGTGCGCGACGAGGTGCACGGAGGCTACGGCGACACCTCGAACATCCCGCGCCTGGCACCGGAGGAGGTGCGTGGTGCGGCAGCGGCCGCCGCGCTCACCGCCGTGCAGGAGGTGCAGCGACAGACCGCCGACCTCTCGGTGGTGCGTGCCGCTCTCGCCGAAGAGCTCTCGGCCCAGCGCAAGGCCGAGTCGACCGCGGCCGACGCGGTGCCGACCGCCTCGGAGACGCCCGAGGCCCAGGCGGCTCCCATCGAGCCGCAGGTCGAGGAGGCACCGGTCGCTCCGCGAACGCATCCGATCGCGCTCCCGCAGGTCGATGTCGCAGAGCTGGGAGTCGCCGATCGTCTCGGACTCTCAGACGACGGCACAGAGGAAGTGGGGCCGACGTCATGAGAATCGGTCTGATCCTCACCGAAGCCCTGGTCGGGCTTCGGCGCAACATCTCCATGGTCATCTCGGTCGTGCTGGTGACGTTCGTGTCGCTGACGTTCGTCGGCGCCGCGATCCTGATGCAGGCCCAGATCGGCACGATGCGCGGCTATTGGACCGAGCGCGCGCAGGTCGCCGTCTACATGTGCTCCGACATCTCCGAGTCGCCGACATGCATCGACGGGGGTGCATCGGAAGATCAGGTGAATGCCGTCCGCGGCCAGTTGGAGGGTGAGGCGCTCGCGCCGCTCATCAGCGAGGTGACCTTCGACTCCAAGGAGGACACCTACGCCAAGCTCGTCGATCAGCTCGGAGAGGACCAGGCGAACCTGATCAGCGCGGACCAGGCATTCGAGGTGTTCTTCGTCACGATGAAGGATCCCGGTCAGTCCCAGGTGATCTCCGAGGCGTTCAACGGCGTCGCCGGTGTGGAGCAGGTGCAGGATCAGCTGCAGTACCTCGAGCCGCTGTTCTCGGCGTTGACGGTCGCGACATACATCGCCGTCGGCATCGCCGTCCTGATGCTGATCGCCGCGATCCTGCTGATCGGCACGACCATCCGCCTGTCCGCCTACGCGCGCCGCAAGGAGATCGGGATCATGCGGCTGGTGGGTGCGTCCAACCGCTTCATCCAGACGCCGTTCGTGCTCGAGGGCGTCTTCGCCGCGTTCCTCGGATCGGTGCTCGCCAGCGCGGCGGTCGTCGCGGGAGTGCACTTCGGCGTCGACGGCTACCTGCGCGGTCGGGTTCCGTTCATCACCACGTGGATCTCGATGAACGACGCCGCTCTGGTGGTGCCTGTGCTGATCGGCATCGGCGTCGTGCTGGCGGCGCTCTCGGCCGGTTTCGCCATCCGCCGCTGGCTTCGCACCTGACACTCCGCCACTCGCGACGCGCCGTCGGTATAGACTGACAGGCTGTCGTGCGCGCGCCATCCGGCGCCGGAACCACTGCGCGACACGGATCAGGAGAGAATCATGCCCAGGGAACGCGGGGAGAAGGTCATCGCGACCAATCGTCGCGCACGTCACGACTACAACATCGAGAAGTCGTACGAGGCGGGGATGGTGCTCACCGGCACCGAGGTGAAGTCGCTGCGCCAGGGGCGCGCGAACCTCAGCGACGGGTACGCGTTCGTCAAGGGGAACGAGGTGTTCCTCGATTCCGTGCACATCCCGGAGTACTCGCAGGGGCACTGGACGAACCACTCGGCGAAGAGGATCCGCAAACTGCTGCTGCACCGCGAGGAGATCGCGAAGCTGCAGCATGCCGTGTCGGCGGGCGGCTACACGCTGATCCCTCTCAAGCTGTACTTCTCCGACGGGCGCGCCAAGGTCGAGATCGCTCTCGCGAAGGGAAAGCGCGAGTTCGACAAGCGGCAGACCCTGCGTGAGCGTCAGGACACGCGTGAGGCCGAGCGCGCCATGCGACTGCGCAACCGCGTCGGAGAGTGATCAGCTCGCGGGCGTGAACCCGAAGGCGCGGCCGAGGAAGGCCAGCTCGCGCTCGAGGGCATCGACGATCGTCTCCGCCGAGCGGAAGCCATGCCCCTCGTCCGGGTAGAGCACGTATTCGTGGTCCACCCCGCGAGCGGCGAGAGCATCGCGGATCGCCTCCGACTGGGATGCGGGCACCACCCGGTCGGCCCCGCCCTGCATCAGCAGCACGGGCACGCCGATGCGATCGACGTGCGTGAGTGGCGAGCGCTCGATGTACAGGGCCTCGGCCTCGGGGAGTGGGCCGACGAGGCCGTCGATGTACGAGGCCTCGAAGTCGTGTGAGTGCGCGGCGAGCATCCGAAGATCGGCGACCCCGTAGCGGCTGATCCCCGCGGCGAACGTTCCGCCCCGGACGAGTGCGGACAGCACAGTCCACCCGCCGGCGGAGCCGCCCCGGATCGCGATGCGCGCGGGGTCGGCGAGTCCGACGTCGCCGAGCCCGCGGGCCGCGGCGATCACGTCGTCGACGTCGACCAGACCCCACCCGCCGTCGAGGCGTTCGCGGTACGCGCGTCCATAGCCGGTCGACCCTCCGTAGTTCACGTCGAGGACGCCGATTCCCCGGCTCGTGTAGAACGCGATGGCCGACGAGGTGGCTCCGGTCACGTGGGCCGTCGGGCCTCCGTGCACGAAGACGATGTACGGGGGCAGCTCGTCGTCCGGAGGCGTCGCGTCGGGGTTCGTCGGCGGGTAGACGAACGCGTGCACAGGCCCGTGTGCGCCGTCGACCACGAGCGTCGACGCCGGCGGCATCCACGCGGGGTCGGCGGCGTCGCCCCCGGCCACGACCGTCACGTCGTGCGTGTCCGCATCGACGCACCACACGCCCGGAGCGCCGGTCGAGCTGCTGCCCGACAGCAGCACGCGGGTGCCCGACACATCGTCGACGCTCACGTGTCCGTCAGCCGCGAGAGGGATCCTGCGCGAGCGGCCGTCGGCGTCGATCACCACGACCTCGTCGCGCCCCTCGGTGCGGACCGCGACGATCCTGCCGTCGGGGAGCGGGCGATACCAGCGATTGCCGAGCACCCAGAGCCCGTACCCGGTGTCGGCGGCATCATCGGCGATGAGCGGCTCGGGGGACCCGACGGCCGAGGTGCCCCGCAGCGTCTGGCGGTACAGCGTCCAGCGTCCTGTGGGGTCGTCGGCGTAGAGCAGCTCGGCGTCACTCGCCCATTCGGGCTGCAACGCGGCGCGCGTGGGCAGGACGGTCGTGCCGGCGCCGTCGGAGATCGCCAGGGACGCGTGCTGCCACGGCATCCGATCGCGCGTCCACTGCACCCATGCCAGGCGGCTGCCGTCCGGGGACAGCGCGGGGTGGGCGTAGAAGTCCGGGCCCTCCACGACCGTGTGAAGACGCTCGGGATCATCCGCGCCCGATCCGTCGAGCGGGATCTCGACGATCGCCCGCGTGTGCGGAGCGGACCGGAGATCCTCCCGCACCGCGAACAGCCGCCCGTCGGCGAGGCGGAGTCCGCCGTAGGCAGGGCCTGCCGGAGTCAGCGGCAGGGGGAGGCCCCCGCGGGGCATCCGCCTGACCCGCTGGTCTCCCGCGTCGACGAAGTACAGCGTGCCCTCGGTGTCTGCGGTCCAGGCGCCACCCCCGTACTCGTGCACGCGCGATCGCGCGCTCCACGGGTGGGGGAGCACCTCGGATCCCGTCGAACTGCGGACGGTGACGCGGCCGCCCTCGGCGGGAACGGATTCGCCCCACCAGATCTCATCGCCGACGAAGGCCGCGCCGTCGATCCGCGGTGATGCGGCGGCGACGGATGCCGGAGAGAACGGCGAGGACCAGGAACCGAAGGGCGACGACATGCTTCGAGCCTACGGTGAGGGCGCCGCTGCACCGGGGAGAGCCCGGGCCGGGAGAGCGAGACCGTCACGGGCGAGGCCGTGCGGGCAGGCCTCCGGAGCGCAGTTCAGACGGCGCGCAGCACCGCGACGATCTTGCCGAGGATCACGGCCTCGTCGCCCAGGATCGGCTCGAAGGCCGAGTTCCGGGGCAGCAGCCAGGTGTGACCGTCGCGTCGCCGAAGGACTTTGACCGTCGCCTCGCCGTCGAGCATGGCGGCCACGATCTCACCGTTCTCCGCGCTGCCCTGTGAGCGCACGACGACCCAGTCGCCGTCGCAGATCGCGGCGTCGATCATCGACTCGCCCGAGACCTTAAGCATGAAGAGGTCGCCCTTGCCCACGAGCTGTCGGGGGAGCGGGAAGATCTCCTCGACCTGCTGGTCGGCGGTGATCGGCACTCCGGCGGCGATCCTGCCGACGAGAGGGACGAGCGCGGCATCGCCGACCGGCGTGGCGATGTCTGCGGGGTTCTCGCCGCTGGAACCGGGCAGGTCGATCAGCACCTCCATCGCGCGCGTCTTGCCCGGGTCGCGGCGCAGATAGCCGCTCAACTCGAGCTGGCCCAGCTGATGGGTGACGCTCGAGAGGGACTTGAGTCCGACGGCGTCGCCGATCTCGCGCATGCTCGGCGGATATCCGTATCGGCTGATCGACGTCTGGATGACCTCGAGGATCGCCATCTGCTTGGGGCTCAGGCTCTTCCGTCGACGGGTGCGCGGGACCTCGGACTCGGTGGCGGCGTTGTCGCTCATGATGCTCCTCAGGTGTGGACCCGGCGTCTCGGTTCGAATGTCGGTGGCCCGTGGTGGGGTGTTCCTATCGAAACCGTATCCGAGAAAAGCGCCGATGGGGAATATCTGTTCGAGCGTGTCGGTTGATCCGCGGAGCAGGTTTCGAAGACATCTTGACAGATGTTCGAATTCGAAGATACCTTCGGAACGTAGCTTCGCATTCTCGGCTCCCGGCCGAGTCGCGAATGCGAACGCTACGCCAACTTCACCGCCCACAGCGGAAGTAGCAGAGGAGCACGACATGAGCACCATCACCTTCAGCACCGCAGCGATCGTCCCGGCAGTCCCGGCGACCCGCCTTCGGCTGACGGCGCGGGGTCGCCGGGTCGTGCTCGCCCTCGCGGCGGTTCCGCTCGCGGCGGGCATCGCGTTCGGAGCGCTCAGCGGCGGCAGCGCGATGGCGTCGAACGACCAGGTCGCGACGGCATCCTTCGAGACGGTCACCGTGATGCCGGGCGACACCCTGTGGTCGATCGCTGAGGGGATCGCCCCGCAGGCCGACCCGCGAGAGGTGATCGGCGAGATCACCCGGCTCAACGCCCTCGAGGGCGGAGCGCTGCAGATCGGCGAGCAGCTCGGGATCCCGGCTCAGTTCTCGGAGTGAGCCTCCGAGACACGCGCGGTCGGGTCGCTCTCCGTCATGCGGGGTGATGGTCGTCCGTACGCGGCCTACCATGGGAAGGGTGACTGTCTCACTCGCTGACCTCCCCCTTCGTGACGACCTCCGTGGACTCACTCCGTACGGCGCACCGCAGGCTCCGCTCCCCATCGCGCTGAACGTCAACGAGAACACGCATCCCGTGCCTGACGCCGTGGCGAGTGACATCCTCGATGACATCGCGGTGGCGCTGCGCGACGTGAATCGCTATCCCGACCGGGAGTTCACGACCCTGCGGGAGGGATTCGCCCGGTATCTCGGCCACGGGCTCGCGCCCGAGCAGATCTGGGCGGGCAACGGCTCGAACGAGGTGCTGCAGCACATCATGCAGGCTTTCGGGGGTCCCGGACGTACCGCGTTCGGGTTCGCGCCCACGTACTCGATGTACCCGCTCATCGCGCAGGGGACCGGGGCGCGCTGGGTCGCGGGAACACGTCAGCCCGACTACACGATCACGCCTGACGAGGCTGCGGCGCAGGTCGCCGCCGCCGATCCGGACGTCATCCTGCTCTGCTCGCCGAACAACCCCACCGGCACCCCCCTCGGTCTCGATGTCATCGACGCGGTCTACGAGGCCTCCCGGGGAATCGTGATCGTCGACGAGGCGTATCAGGAGTTCGCCCCGCGTGACGCCGCATCGGCGCTCTCGCTGCTCGAGGGACGTCCCCGTCTCGCGGTGTCGCGCACCATGAGCAAGGCCTTCGCATTCGCGGGCGCGCGGGTCGGCTACCTGGCCGCAGACCCCGCATTCATCGACGCGCTGCGACTCGTGCGCCTGCCCTATCACCTCAGTGCGCTCACGCAGGCGGCAGCCGTCGCCGCGCTGCGCAACTCCGAAGTCATGCTCGGAATGGTCGAGGAGATCGTCGAGCAGCGTGATCGCATCACGGCGACGCTCGAGGCGCTCGGCTACACGCCGCACGAGTCGTGGTCGAACTTCGTGCTCTTCGGCGGGGTCTCCGACCCGAAGGCCGTGTGGCAGCAGCTGTACGACCGCGGCGTGCTGGTCCGTGACGTCGGAATCCCCGGCCACCTGCGCGTGACGGCGGGAACCGAGGCCGAGACCACCGCGTTCCTCGACGCCCTCGCCTCGATAGGATCAGCTTCATGAGCAGCACCACCCAGACCCCGCGCACCGCCTCCCGCGTGCGCAGCACGTCGGAGTCCACCGTCGAGCTCGAGGTGAACCTCGACGGCACCGGCGCGAGCCACATCGACACATCGGTGCCGTTCTTCGATCACATGCTGACGGCGTTCGCGAAGCACTCGCTGACCGACCTCACCGTCCGTGCTTCCGGCGACACCCAGATCGACGCGCACCACACGGTGGAGGACATCTCGATCGTGCTCGGTCAGGCGATCCGCGAGGCCCTGGGCGACAAGTCCGGCATCTCGCGCTACGGCGACGCGCTGGTTCCTCTCGACGAGGCGCTCGCGCAGGCGGTGGTCGACATCTCGGGTCGTCCCTACCTCGTGCACACGGGTGAGCCCGCGGGTTTCGAGCACCACCTCATCGGTGGTCACTTCACCGGTTCGCTCGTGCGTCACTCGTTCGAGGCGATCACATTCAACGCCGGACTCACCGTGCACGTGCGGGTGCTGGGTGGGCGCGACCCGCACCACATCGCCGAGGCGGAGTACAAGGCCTTCGCCCGCGCCTTCCGTCAGGCCAAGGCGCTCGATCCGCTCGTCGACGGCATCCCGTCGACGAAGGGGGCGCTGTGAGCCGCGCTCCCCGGGTCGCCGTCTTCGACTATGAGTCGGGCAATGTCCACTCCGCAGTGAAGGCGCTCATCGCCGCGGGAGCGGATGCCGTTCTCACTCGCGACCGTGCCGAGGCGCTCGACGCCGACGGGCTCGTGGTTCCGGGCGTCGGTGCGTTCCAGGCCGTTCGCGATGCCCTCCGCGCGCACGGCGGAGACGAGATCATCGACCGACGCCTCGCGGGCGGCCGGCCGGTGCTCGGCATCTGCGTCGGCATGCAGGTTCTCTTCACTCACGGCGTGGAGCGCGGGCACGACACCGAGGGGCTCGGCGAATGGCCCGGTGCCGTGACGGAGCTCAACGCGCCGGTCCTGCCCCACATGGGCTGGAACACGGTCGAGCCCGGCGCCGACTCAGTGCTGTTCAAGGGCATCGAGAACGAGCGCTTCTACTTCGTGCACTCCTACGCCGCGCAGTCGTGGGAGCTCGACGTCATCCCGCCGTTCCCGCAGCCGGTGCTGACCTGGGCGACGTACGGGGACCCGTTCCTCGCGGCCGTCGAGAACGGACCGCTGTCGGCGACGCAGTTCCACCCCGAGAAGTCCGGCGACGCAGGCATCCAGCTGCTGCGCAACTGGGTCGACAGCCTGCGCGCGTGATCTGAGGGTCGACGCCGCGGCGTCGACCCCGCTCACGCGCTGCGGGTCAGAAGCCGCGGGCGACTGCCGCCGCGGCCGAGAGCCATGCCTGCTGCGTGGGCTCTGCGAGCGCGCGGAGACGCAGGTGTCCGTCGACCATCTCGCGGTCGAACGGGATGGGCACGACTTCACGCGCCAGCGACCTGTACCCGTCGATGACGTCGGCCACGTCGCCGGGCGACGCCTTCGGGTCCGCCTGGCTGACGACCACCACCGACTCCTGCGCAAGCCTGGCTGAGCGCTCGTCGCGGTCTTCGAGCGCCTCCAGCAGCAGTGCGCCGGCCTCGGCGTGGTCGTCGCGCGTCGTGGTGGCGACGACGATCTGGTCGGCGAGGTCGATCATGCGCAGCCACATGGGGTCGGACTCGTCGTTGCCCGAGTCGATGATGATCAGGCGGTAGAACTTGGCGGCGACCGCGTGGATCGAATCCACGTCGGCAGGGCTGAGACGATTCTCGTGAGCCAGTCTGATGGGCTTCGAGCGGAGGACGTCGTACTTCTCCTGCGGCTGGTGGTGCACGAAGTGGGCGAGGTCGGCGGACTGCCCCTGTGCGCCGAGCAGGCGCTGGGTCTGCGGCAGCAGCTCGAGCAGAGTCCGATCGTGCGCGCCGGTCTCGGTGCGCCAGCCGAGCGTGCCTCGGGTCTGGTTGTTGTCCCACGCGAGAACGCCCGCGCCGCCGTACTGTGCGAAGACCGCCGAGAGCAGCACGGTGGCGGGCGTCTTCCCCGCACCGCCCTTGCCGTTGACGACGGCGACCGTGCGCGGTCCCGGCCAGTGCATGCTCACCGCGTGCTCGTCTTCGCGGATGGCTCGTTCTCGGGCGTTCGGGCCGAGGGAGAAGCCCACGCGGTTCAGGAATCCACGCCCGCCGCGACGCGCGGGTTCCTCGCGCCGCTCCTGCTGGAGGAACGACGGCCGCTCCACGCCCTGTTCGCGCTGCAGTCGGCGCGACGAGGGGGACGATGCAGGCGGTGCCGGAGTCGGGTTCGCGGGCGCACCGGCGAACGGCGCCGAGGCGGAGGCGGGGTGGACCGCCGGCTGCGCCGCAGTCGACGCACCCTGTGCACTGGTGGGGTTCGGTGCAGTGGTGGGGCTCGGTGCGGCGGGGTTCGGTGCGGCGGTGGGGCTCGGAACCCGAGCGATGGCGGTGGGCATCGTCTGCGGAACCGACGGGTTCGGCGGTGTGGGCATCGTCTGCGGCACCGGCGGGTTCGAGGATGCCGGCGGGGTCGGCGCCGCAGGTGCGGGACGTGCTGCCTCGTCGGGAACCGGCTGCGGGTGGGGCCGCGGCGGCACCGGCGGGATGACGGGGGCTGCGGGAACGGCACGGGCCGCCGAGGCGGCAGCCCGGGTCGCGGGGGCGGGCGACGCCGTGGCGTTGCCGGGAGGCGGCGCGATCACCGACGGGCGGGCTGTCTCATCCGGAATCGGCGGCGTGGGCACGACGGTCTCCGGAGCCTCGGGAGGCAGAGGATTGCCCCGTCGAAGGGGGCCACCGCCTCGGGGATCCGCATCGCGCACCATGGAACATCTCCTCACCGACGGGACAGGTGTGTCTTCGAGGCTACCGCGTGGCACCCGGTGTTCTCTGCGGTCATCATTTTGGAGCGGACGGATACGCGGGCTAATGTCGACTCTCGTGCCGACGAATCGGCCCTCCCATCTCACCTGAGGACGTCATGAACGACTTCGCGCAGTCCCCCTCGCTCACTCTGCTCCCCGCCGTCGATGTCGCCGGTGGCAAGGCGGTCCGGCTCACCCAGGGGGAGGCGGGTACCGAGACCAGCTACGGCGACCCGCTGGACGCGGCAGGGGAGTGGGTCGCGCAGGGCGCGAAGTGGATCCACCTCGTCGATCTCGACGCGGCGTTCGGCCGTGGCAGTAATGCGCCCATCCTCCGCAAGGTCATCAAGCAGTTCAAGAACGTGAACATCGAGCTGTCCGGCGGCATCCGCGACGACGCGACGCTCGAGGCCGCACTCGAGAGCGGCGCGACGCGCATCAACCTCGGCACCGCCGCACTGGAGAACCCCGAGTGGGCGGCCGACGTCATCGGTCGTTACGGCGAGGCGATCGCTGTCGGCCTCGACGTCCGCGGCACGACGCTCGCGGCTCGCGGGTGGACGAAGGACGGCGGCGACCTCTGGGAGGTGCTCGATCGTCTGGAGGATGCCGGGTGCAGCCGCTACGTCGTGACCGACGTCACGAAGGACGGCACCCTCAAGGGTCCGAACCTCGAACTCCTGCGCGAGATGACGTCGCGCACCCCGAAGCCCGTGGTCGCCTCCGGCGGCATCTCGAGCCTCGATGACATCGCCGCCCTGCGCGACCTCGTCCCCCTCGGCGTCGAGGGAGCGATCGTCGGCAAGGCGCTCTACGCCGGCGCCTTCACGCTGGCTGAGGCCCTGGATGTCGCAGGGGACTGACGACGCCTGCGGCCACGGCGCGGAGCCGATGAGCTCTGAGCCCGCGAGCCCGGGGCAATCGGGGGCGCACGGTCACGCCTCGGGCAACCACGGCGATTCCGCGGGGGTGCCCTGGGAGGGGCGCAGCTTCGAGTCGAACCCGCATGCGGCCGACGACGGCTCCGCGGATCCCGCGCTCCTCGATGCTCTCCTCCGTTTCCGTGCAGGAGACGGTGCCCAGGCCGAGGTCGTCGACGCGTTCCGCACCGCACGGGTGCTGATTCCGCTCATCGCCGAGAAGGGCGAGGAGGGCGTCGCGCCCAGCGGACTCGCCGTCGACAAGACCCAGGAGCTCTCCATCGTGACGGTGGCCGCTCCCGACGGACGTCGTGTGCAGCCGGTGTTCTCGTCCGTCGAGGCCATGCGGCGCTGGGATCCGACCGCGCGCCCGATCCCGGTGGAGGCGCTCCGTGCCGCGCTCGCAGCGTCGGCGGAGGACACCGACCTGATCGTGCTCGATCCGACGTCGGACACGGAGTTCGTGTTCCGTCGCCCCGCGGTGTGGGCGGTCGCGCAGGGGCACGCCTGGGAGCCGAGCTTCCTGTCGCCCGAGGTCTTCGCCGCTCTGCAGGAGAGCGTGGCCCACGAGCTCGCGGTGATCGATGTCTCCGTGGCCGCGGGAGACCCGGATGCGCGGCTGCGTGGACCAGAGCTGATCGTGATCCTCGAGCTCGTCGACGGTCTGGAGCGCGAGGTTCTCGATGCCGTTCTCGCTCGTCTGGCTCAGCGCTGGGCGGCGGACGACCGCATCGCGGTGCTCGCCGACTCCCTCACGGTCAAGCTCCGTCGCTCCGCCTGACCGTCCCCGTGGACCGCAGCGTCCGGACCCGTGAGGGTCCGGACGAGAGGCTAGTTGACCGGCCCCGTCCACTTCTCGCCCGGTCCCTTGCCGATCGGGTCGGGGATCGTGGACGCCTCGCGGAAGGCGAGCTGCAGCGAACGGAGACCGTCGCGCAGCGAGCGGGCGTGCATGTCGCTGATCTCGGGTGCCCCGGCGGTGATGAGTCCCGCCAGCGCGTTGATGAGCTTGCGCGCCTCGTCGAGATCGAGCTGCTCGGCGGCCTTCGGGTCGTCCGCGAGGCCGAGCTTCACGGCTGCAGCGCTCATCAGGTGCACGGCGGCTGTCGTGATCACCTCGACGGCGGGGACGTCCGCGATGTCCCGAGTGGCGGAGGACGCCGCCTCCTCCTGCCGCGCCCAGCGCTCTTCGCGCTCGCGTGCTGCCTCGTCCGATGCCTGGTTCGTCACTTCGCCTTGCCTTCTGTTAGACTGTGTCGGGCTCCGGAGCGTCATGCTCCGGCACGAAAGAGGATTCACTTCCCACCCGCGCTTGCCGTTCCAGGCTACCGGGTCTTGCACTCCACCGGATCGCGTCGTCAGATGCATCCGGCAGGCAGGGTGCAGAGCCGGCGTCTGAATGCCGGTGGGTGGGGACGATTCTGATTTCGCCCGGGGTGCTGACAGCATCCTGGTGGCCGAATCCCATCGTCTAAGGAGTTCCGCATCAGCGATCCCCGCACCAATGAGCGCATCCGCGTCCCCGAGGTCCGCCTCGTCGGCCCCGCGGGTGAGCAGATCGGCGTCGTCCGCATCGAGGCGGCGCTGCGCCTTGCGCAGGAAGCCGACCTCGACCTCGTCGAGGTCGCACCCAACTCGAAGCCGCCCGTGGTCAAGATCATGGACTACGGCAAGTTCAAGTACGAAGCCGCCCAGAAGGAGAAGGAAGCTCGCCGCAACCAGGCGAACACCATCCTCAAAGAGGTCCGCTTCCGTCTGAAGATCGAGGCGCACGACTACACGACGAAGCTCAAGCGCGCCGAGGGCTTCCTCAAGGCCGGCGACAAGGTGAAGGCCATGATCCTGTTCCGCGGTCGCGAGCAGTCGCGCCCCGAGCAGGGTGTCCGTCTGCTCCGCAAGTTCGCGGAGGACGTCGCGGAGCTCGGAACGGTCGAGTCGAACCCGACGATCGACGGTCGCAACATGGTCATGATCGTGGCTCCGCTGAAGAGCAAGTCCGAGGCGAAGCAGGAGCAGAACGCGGTGCGTGCGGCCAACAAGCAGGCGGCTCGCAGCGCGAAGACGGACGCGGATGCTCCCGCAGAGGCCACGGCGGAGTAACACCCGCCCCACAGACTCCCGCACCGCGGGTTGACACCGTCGCCTGAGAAGGCGCCATACGAAGGAAGAGAAGATGCCGAAGCAGAAGACCCACTCGGGTGCTAAGAAGCGCTTCAAGATCACCGGCAGCGGCAAGCTGAAGAAGCAGCAGGCCGGCATGCGCCACAACCTCGAGCACAAGTCGAGCCGTCGCACCCGTCGTCTGAACCAGGACCAGGTGCTGTCGAAGGCCGACTTCAAGGTCGCGAAGAAGCTTCTCGGTCGCTGAGCGCCCGAACGCAGAATAGGAATACAGGAAAATGGCAAGAGTCAAGCGGGCGGTAAACGCCCACAAGAAGCGTCGCGTCATCCTCGAGCGCGCCTCCGGCTACCGCGGTCAGCGTTCGCGCCTCTACCGCAAGGCCAAGGAGCAGGTCATCCACTCCCTGGTCTACTCGTACCGGGACCGTCGCAAGCGCAAGGGCGACTTCCGTCGTCTCTGGATCCAGCGCATCAACGCCGCTGCACGCCAGAACGGCATCACGTACAACCGCTTCATCCAGGGCCTCGGCCTCGCGGGCGTGACCGTCGACCGTCGTATGCTCGCTGACCTCGCGGTCAACGACGCAGCCACGTTCACGACTCTGGTCGAGACGGCCAAGAAGGCTCTGCCCTCTGACGTCAACGCATCGAAGTCGGCCGCGTAAGCAGCTGTTCACACAGAGGACGCTCTCCTTCGGGAGAGCGTCCTCTGTCGTTCTCCCGGTGTGTGCGCGGGAGGGGCCGCTCGGGTGCCTAGACTGTGAACGTGCTGGAGAACCCCCGCTCCCCCCGAGTCCGTGCTGTCGCCAAGCTGACGAAGCGCAGCGCGCGAACAGAGACAGGCCTGTATCTTCTCGAAGGTCCGCAGGCCGTGCGCGAGGCGCTGACCTACAGTCCTGAGGCGATCGTCGAGCTCTTCGCGACGCCGACCGGCTGGGAGAAGCATCCTGACATCCGAGCGAAGGCGACGGATGCCGATGTCGACGTCGAGTACGTCACGGAATACGTGCTCAACGCGATGGCCGACACGGTGACGCCACAGGGGCTGGTCGCCGTGGTCCGACAGACGCCGACGTCGGTGCGCGACATCTTCGCCGCCTCGCCGCGCCTGGTGGCGATCTGCGAGGAGATCAGGGACCCCGGCAACCTCGGCACGATCATCCGTGCCGCGGACGCGGCGGGAGCGGATGCGGTGATCCTCACCGGACGCACCGTCGACCCGTACAACCCCAAGGTCGTGCGGGCGACGACAGGATCGCTCTTCCACCTGCCCGTGTCCGTCGGGGCCGAGCTGCCGGACGTGATCGAGAAGGCGCACGCCGCCGGGCTCCGGATCCTCGCTGCCGATGTGAAGGGCGATGACCTGCTGCAGGCGCGCGCCGAAGGCGTGCTCGCGGAACCGACCGGGTGGCTGTTCGGCAACGAGGCCCGCGGTCTCGAGGATGAGGCTCTCGTGCTCGCTGACCGGGTGCTGCGGCTTCCGATCTTCGGTCGTGCGGAGTCGCTGAACCTCGCCACGGCCGCGAGCGTGTGCCTGTACGAGAGCGCGTTCGCCCAGCGCGCGGCCGCGTCTCAGTGAGTCGCGCCGCCTGAGGCGTCGGGACCCGTGCTCCTGCGCTGGTAGGTTTGTCCCCTGCACCAGCAGGAGAAGGGGACCGGAGTCGATGCGGATTCTGATCGTGGAGGACGACGAGCGTGTCGCCGCCGCACTCGACGCTTTCCTCGTCCGCTCCGGATACGCCACCGGGCGTGCCTCCGACGGGGCGGCCGCGCTGCAGATGATCGGCGCGGACACCGAGGTGGTTCTTCTCGATCTGGGTCTTCCCGATGTCGACGGCATCGATCTCTGTCGTCGCATCCGTGGCCGCAGCGATGTGCCGATCGTGATCGTGACCGCGCGCAACCAGGTGACCGAGCGGATCAAGGGGCTTCGCGCCGGGGCGGACGACTTCGTCGTCAAGCCGTACGACGTGCACGAGCTCCTCGCCCGCATCGAGGCGGTCACGCGGCGGTCGCGTCCGGTGCGGCCGGAGTCCGAGGCGAACGTGCTCCTGCAGGAGGGAGCCGTCGAGATCGACCTGGTGGGCCGTCAGGTGCTGGTCGATCGCTCGCCGATCGAGCTGACTCGCAAGGAGTTCGACATCGTGGCGGTGCTCGCACGGTATCCGGGCGTCGCCGTGCCGAAGGAGCGCCTCATCCGCGAGGTGTGGAACACCGATTGGCGCGGATTCGGACACTCGCTCGAAGTGCATGTCGGCGCGATCCGCAAGAAGACCGGCGAGCGCAGGGTCATCGAGACCGTGCGCGGCGTCGGCTATCGCCTGGCGGGGTGATGCGGTCGTGCGCAGGCGCCTGATCGTCGTGTTCCTCGTGCCTCTCGTGGCGATCCTGGTGTCGCTCGGCGGGGCTGCGGCGTGGAGCGCCACACGCAGCACCCAGCAGGCGTTCTACACCCAGCAGCTGGGCGATCTCGGCTATTTCGTCACCAGTGCGCGTCAGGCACTGCGGTCGGGGAGCGCCACCGTCATCGACGCCGAGGTGCGGCGCTTCCGAGAGGTGTACGACATCGACGTGGTCGTGTTCGACCCCTCCGGCACGGTGTGGGCCGCGGGCGGGGACGAGGCGGGAGTGCTGCCCGACGATCAGGCCGCGCGCGTCGGGCTTGCGCTCTCGGGGCGACGTGCCGAGCCGCCCGCACCGGTGCTGCCCTGGAGCGCGACGCAGTCGACCGTCGTCGAACCGGTCTTCGACGACGGCGACGTGATCGGAGCCGTCATGGTCTCGGCCGACGTCGGCGCGCCGCGAACGGAGATCATCCAGCAGATCGTCCTCCTCTCGGCGGTGGCCGTGTTCTCCGTCGTCGTCGGCGTCATGCTGGTCTTCCGGCTCGCGCGGTGGGTGCTCGCACCCGTGCGGCGTCTCGATGAGGCGATGGTGGCGATCGAGCGCGGCGCGATGGACACGCGCGTGGCGGAGGACACGGGTCCGCCCGAGCTACGCCGCATGACGCGCGTGTTCAACGGGATGGCCGACGAGATCGAACGCGTCATGACCCGCCAGCAGGAGTTCGCGGTCAACGCCTCGCATGAGCTGCGCAACCCGCTGAACGCGCTGCTGCTGCGCGTCGAGCATCTCGCGACGGGACTCGGCCGCGAGTGGCAGCACGACGTCGAGGAGACCCGCGAAGAGGGGCGGCGCATGACGCGCATCCTCGAGACGCTGCTCGGTCTCGCCCGCGGAGGTCGCGCCGACACGACCATCTCGGCCGTCGACCTCACCACGCTCGCCGCGCGGCGGGTGGAGGCCTGGCGCGAGGTGGCGGCGCAGCAGGGGATCACGATTACGATGAGGGGGAGTGCCGCGGTGATGAGCGTGACCGACCGGACGATCGTGGAGAGCGCTCTGGACGCGGTGATCGACAACGCGGTGAAGTACTCTCCCGCCGATTCGACGATCGAGGTCGAGGCGGCACGTGACGATGCGCTGTGCCTCGTGACCGTGAGAGATCAGGGCCCCGGACTCGCCGACGACGAGGTGGCCGCGGCGACGGGCAGGTTCTGGCGCAGTGACGAGGTCGCCGACAAGCCGGGGTCGGGGCTGGGCCTCGCGATCGCGACGGATCTGCTCGACGTGATCGGCGGAGGGCTGCGCGTCGAGTCGCGTGCACGCGGGGGACTGCGCGTCTCGCTGATCCTGCCCGACGGGGCGGCGGCACGAGACGGGGCGGTGGCATGAGCCCGGGCGGTGGCACGAGACCGAGCGGCGGCAGGATCCGAGGCCGAGGGGCGACGCGTGTCGGAAGACTGCTGGCGGTGATCGTCACCGTGGGGCTCGCCGTCTCGATGAGCGCCTGCGCGAGTCGCGCGGCGGAGTGGACGGACGGCGACCATGCGGTCGCCGGCGGAGGCGCAGACGGCGTCTACTTCGCGTACGGGACGAGCCTCGCCGCAGAGCTGTCCGCATCGCTCGGCGTCTCGGTCGTCGCCGAGGAGACGGCGGGATCGGTCGACAACCTGCTGAGGGTGGATTCGGGTGAGGCGCTCGTCGGCTTCGCCCAGGGAGATGCGGCGGCGGATGCCGTCGCCGGTGCGGGCGCCTTCGCCGAGCCGCTTCCGATCCAGGCCGTCGCGCGCCTGTACGACGAGTACCTGCACGTGGTCGTACGCGGCGGATCCGACATCCACGAGCTCGCCGATCTCGCGGGTCGCAGCGTGTCCCTCGGTGCGGAGAACTCGGGCGTCAATGTGATCGCCGGTCGAGTGCTCGACGCCGCCGGCGTCGACGCCGCCTCGCTGCACGACCGTCGGCTGGATCTCGCGGAGTCGATCGACGCCCTGGAGCGATCGGAGATCGACGCGTTCTTCTGGGTCGGAGGAATCCCGACTCCCGGCATCGCCGCGCTCTCGGAGGAGGTGCCTGTGCGGCTGCTGCCCATCGAGCAGAGCTGGGTCGACGAGGTGAACCGCCGCCATTCCGACGCGTATCGATCGTCCGACCTGCCGATCGGCCTGTACGGACTGGAGGAGTCCGCGACCACGCTGGCGGTGCCGAACTACCTCGTGACCTCCGCGAGCACCCCGCCTGGCGTGGTGCGCGATGTGGTGGCCGGCCTGTTCGACGCGCGGACGCGCATCGCTCAGCACGTGCCGACCGCCGCACTGCTCGACCGGACACAGGCGATCTTCACCGGACCCGTGCCGCTGCATCCGGGAGCCGTCGAGTACTACCGGACCCAGCGCGACTGAGCCCTCAAGAAATCCTCAAGAAGCTCTCGCCCCGGTGGTGAGCTCTGACAATGTGGGGATCGATCGCAGAAGATTCGACGGAGAATTCAGATGCCACAGAGCTCGTGCCCTTCATGCAGGCGCGCGTTCGGCTCTCCGCTCGGCTCCCACGGCGATCGCATCCGATCGGAGGCCTGTCGCCTCGTATCCCTCGGGGGAGGAGCGGGACGACAGCAACGCCCCCACGGTTCGCGGGGGCGGACCGTGGGGCACTCCCTCGCTCGGACGCCACCCTCTTGTACCCGCCATTACGAACGTGTAAATCTCGAAGAGTCTGCCTGGAGGCGATCCGATCGCCTGGGTAGTTTGGAGCAATGATGACCTCTGGTGAACCCCTCGTCGTGGTGGACAACGTGCAGAAGCACTATGGCGACTTCCAGGCGCTGACGGATATCGACCTGACGGTCAACGCCGGCGAGGTGGTGGTCGTGATCGGCCCGTCCGGTTCGGGCAAGTCGACTCTCTGTCGCACGATCAACAGGCTCGAGACGATCACGAGCGGCACGATCAGCATCGACGGCAAGGCGCTCCCCGCAGAGGGCAAGGGCCTCGCGCACCTTCGCGCCGACGTCGGAATGGTCTTCCAGTCGTTCAACCTCTTCGCCCACCTGACCATCCTCGAGAACATCACGCTCGGCCCGATCAAGGTGCGCGGCATGAAGAAGGCGGATGCCGAGAAGGAGGCGATGACCCTCCTCGAGCGCGTCGGCGTCGCCCAGCAGGCCTCGAAGCTGCCCGCCCAGCTCTCCGGTGGACAGCAGCAGCGCGTGGCGATCGCCCGCGCGCTCGCCATGCATCCGAAGGTCATGCTCTTCGATGAGCCCACCAGCGCGCTCGACCCCGAGATGATCAACGAGGTCCTCGACGTCATGGTCGAACTCGCCCACGACGGCATGACGATGATCGTCGTGACGCACGAGATGGGCTTCGCCCGCAAGGCGGCGAACCGAGTCGTCTTCATGGCGGACGGGCGCATCGTCGAGGAAGCGACGCCGGAGGAGTTCTTCACGAACCCGAAGAGCGACCGCGCCAAGGACTTCCTCTCCAAGCTCCTCACGCACTGACCGAGGCTCCGGTCCGCGCACCAGGACCCACACAGACCCTGCACACACAGCACACGAAGGAGACGCACATGCGACGCACACGGACACTGGCAGGAATCGGGATCGCGGCGGCAGCGCTGCTCGCCCTGACCGCCTGCAACAGCGGCAGCCCGTCCAACCCCGGCGGAGGCACCGGCGGCGACGAAGGCGGCGAGGACTCGACGTGGTTCGAGGTCGCCAGCGACGTGCAGCTCGAGGGCAGCCCGACGTTCGACACCATCCAGGACCGTGACAAGGTCGTCATCGGCGTCAAGGAGGACCAGCCCGGACTCGGCTACCTCGACGTCACCACGGACGAGCGCACCGGCTTCGACGTCGACATCGCGCGCTGGATCGCGGCCTCGCTCGGCTACGACGAGGACAAGATCGAGTTCAAGGCGATCGCCTCGGCGAACCGCGAGCAGGCGATCGTGAACGGCGACATCGACTACTACGTCGGCACCTACTCGATCACCGACAAGCGCAAGGAGCAGATCGCCTTCGCCGGTCCGTACTTCATCACCGGTCAGGGCCTGCTCGTCGGCACCGACAGCGACATCGAGAGCGAGGCCGACCTCGGCCCCGACACCACGGTGTGCTCGGCCACGGGATCGACCCCGATCCAGAACATCCGGACCAACTACCCGGAGGTCCCCACCAAGGAGTTCGACCTCTATTCGGCCTGTGTCGAGGCGCTGCTCTCGGGTGAGGTCCAGGCGGTCACCACCGACCAGGCGATCCTGATCGGCTACGCGGCGCAGGACCCCGACAACCTCAAGGTCGTCGGCGAGCCCTTCACCGAGGAGCGCTACGGTGTCGGCCTCGCGAAGGATGACACTGCTCTGCAGGAGCACATCAACACGCTGTTCACCGACGGCGGCGACATCTGGCAGGCGATCTTCGACAAGAACCTCGGCTCGTCCGGCATCGAAGTCAGCCAGCCCGCAGTCGACTGATCTACCCGAGGGGGCGGCCCATCCGAGCCGCCCCCTCCTCACACTCATGAAGGGGAGGGCGGCGTGGACGTCATCTTCGGCAACACCGATCTCTGGGGACGAGCGCTCGGCAACACCCTGATGATCTTCGCCGGCGGCGCGGTGCTCGCGCTCGTCATCGGGATCATCGTCGGGGCCATGCGCGTCTCGCCCATCCCGATCGCCCGCGGCGTCGGCACGGTCTACGTCAACCTGATCCGCAACACCCCTCTGACCCTCGTCTTCTTCTTCTTCATCTTCGGCTACCCCCAGCTGGGGCTGCCGAAGCTGAGCACCACGGTGCTCGGCATCCTCGCGATCGGCATCTACACCGCCACGTACGTCGCCGAGGTGCTCCGGGCCGGAATCAACACGGTGCCCGTCGGCCAGGCCGAGGCGGCTCGGGCGATCGGCCTTCCCTTCGGGCAGGTGATGACCCTCGTCGTGCTGCCGCAGGCCTTCCGCTCGGTCGTCCCGCCGATGATGAGCGTCTTCATCGCCCTGCTCAAGAACACGACGGTCGCGGCGGGCTTCTCGGTGCTCGAGCTCGGGGCGATCCGCTCGTACCTCAGCGAGCGAGGCGAGAACGCCCTCGTGGTCCTCCTGTGGGTGGCCGCCATCTTCGTCGCCCTCGTGCTGCTGCTCAGCTGGCTCCAGCGCTATCTCGAGAACAAGTGGAGGATCGCGCGATGACTTCCGTCCTGTACGACGTCCCCGGCCCCAAGGCGATCCTGCGCAACCGTCTCCTCGGTGTCGCGACGGTCGTCGTGGTGCTCCTCCTGCTCGGATTCATCGGCTACCGGTTCTACGAGAGCGGCCAGTTCGACGCCTCCCGCTGGTACGTCTTCACCTTCAGCGCGGTGTGGACGCAGATCTTCGAGGCGCTCGGGCGCACGCTCGCGGCCTTCGCGGTCGCGGGTCTGCTCAGCCTGATCGTCGGCTTCGTGCTCGCGATCGGTCGCCTGTCGGACCATGCGTGGGCGCGCGTCCCGGTGACCGTCATCACCGAGGTCTTCCGTGCCGTCCCGGTGCTCGTGCTGATGATGCTGCTCTACTACGGTCTGCCGGTGGTCGGGGTCAAGATGGACCCGTACTGGGCCGTGGTCCTCGCGCTCATGGCGTACAACGGATCGGTCCTCGCCGAGGTCCTGCGCGCCGGCGTGGAATCGCTGCCCCGTGGCCAGAAGGAAGCGGGCTACGCGATCGGACTCCGCAAGAGCGGAGTGATGAGCCTCATCCTCCTGCCGCAGGCGATCAGGGCGATGCTCCCCGTGATCGTGGCCCAGCTCGTCGTGACGCTCAAGGACACCGCTCTCGGCTTCATCATCACGTACCCGGAGCTGTTGTACTTCGCGAAGCAGCTCACCTCGCAGCAGGGACGCCCCGTGCTGCAGTCGGCGTTCGTGATCGGCGGCATCTACATCATCATGTGCCTGATCCTCTCGGGCATCGCCCGCTACGTCGAGATCCGCACGCGGCGCTCGCCGAAGGTCCAGGCGATCCGCGGTGGCGAGGACCCTCGCCAGCACGAGGACGGCACCGACACCGAGCTCATCACCCTGCAGCGCGGGGGCAGCGGATTCGGCGGCGGCATGGGTAGTGCGAGCGGAGTCGACGGCTCGGGCGCACCGGGCGGCGACGGCGCCGGCGGGAACGGATCCGGCACGAACTGAGGTCTGACCGGCGCGGGGCGATGGCCGCGCGCCGGTAGACTCCTATCTCGTGTCTGAGTCACTCGAAATCACCCCGGAAGCGGTCGAAGCCGCTGTCGCGGCGGCGCTCGACGCCATCGCCGCGGCAGGCGACACCGCCGAGCTGAAGACGGCCCGCGCAGCTCACGTCGCCGAGGGATCGCCGTTGGCGGTCCTCAACGCGTCGATGCGTCAGGTGGCCCCCGAGAACAAGGCGGCGTTCGGCAAGCTCGTCGGTCAGGGGCGCGGTCAGGTGACCAAGGCTCTGGCGGCCAAGGAGGCCGAACTCGCCGCGGCCGAGGTCGCCGCGCGCCTCGAGTCCGAGCGCGTCGACATCACCGCGGTGCCCTCGCGCACGCGCGTCGGCGCCCGGCATCCGCTCACCCTGCTCAGCGAGCAGATCTCCGACATCTTCGTCGGCATGGGGTGGGAGATCGCCGAAGGTCCCGAGCTCGAGCACGAATGGTTCAACTTCGATGCCCTGAACTTCGACGTCGATCACCCCGCTCGTCAGGAGCAGGACACCTTCTACGTCGACCCCGCCTCGCGTCACCTCGTGATGCGCACGCACACGAGCCCCGTGCAGGTGCGCTCGATGCTCGACCGCGACGTGCCGATCTACGTGCTGTGCCCCGGCCGCGTGTACCGCACCGACGAGTTCGACGCGACGCACCTGCCGGTGTTCACGCAGTTCGAGGGTCTCGTCATCGACAAGGGCATCTCGATGGCCCACCTCAAGGGCACGCTCGACCACGTCGCGCGCCAGCTCTTCGGTCCGGAGGCCAAGACGCGCTTCCGCACGAACTACTTCCCCTTCACCGAGCCGTCGGCCGAGCTCGACCTGTGGCACCCGACCTTCAAGGGCGGCGCGCGATGGATCGAGTGGGGCGGATGCGGGATGGTCAACCCGAACGTCCTGCGGGCGGCAGGGATCGACCCCGACGTCTACAGCGGCTTCGCGTTCGGGATGGGCGTCGAGCGGGCGCTCATGTTCCGCAGCGACGTGCAGGACATGAGGGACATGGCCGAGGGCGATGTCCGTTTCAGCGAGCAGTACGGGATGGTGGTGTGATGCGCGTCCCTCTGTCGTGGCTGCGTGAGTACGTCGATCTGGCAGCCGATGCGTCGCCCGAGGACGTCTTCGCGGCGATGGTGTCCGTCGGCTTCGAAGAGGAGGACGTCCACGGCTTCGAGGTCTCCGGCCCTGTGGTCGTCGGCCAGGTCGTCTCGCTCGAGCCGGAGCCCCAGTCGAACGGCAAGACCATCAACTGGTGCCAGGTCGATGTCGGGGAGGAGCACGGCGGCATCCGCGGCATCGTCTGCGGCGCGCACAACTTCGTCGTCGGAGACAAGGTCATCGTCACCCTGCCCGGTGCCGTGCTGCCCGGTCCCTTCCCGATCGCCGCGCGCAAGACCTACGGTCACGTCTCCGACGGCATGATCGCCTCGGCGCGCGAGCTCGGTCTGGGCGACGAGCACAACGGCATCCTCGTGCTGTCGGACCTGGGTCTCGACGCACCCGTCGGCACCGACGCGATCGCGCTGCTCGGGCTCGACGATGTGGCCGTCGAGATCAACGTCACGCCCGACCGCGGCTACGCGTTCTCGTTGCGGGGTGTGGCACGCGAGTACTCGCATGCCACGGGTGCGGTCTTCCGCGACCCCGCCGAGCGCGACTTCGCCGACCTGCAGCCCGGATCCGGTCACACGGCGATCGTCGACGACACGGCACCCGTGCGCGGTCGCGTGGGTGCGAGCGAGTTCGTGACCCGCGTCGTGCGCGGGGTCGACCCGGCGCGCCCGACGCCGCCGTGGATGATCGCGCGTCTGTCGCTCGCGGGGATGCGGTCGCTCGGCATCCTGATCGACATCACCAACTACGTCATGCTCGAACTCGGGCAGCCTCTGCACGGGTACGACCTCGACCGGCTCAGCGGCGGCATCACCGTGCGTCGTGCGACTCCGGGCGAGAAGATGACGACGCTCGACGGACAGGAGCGCACGCTCCACGTCGAGGACCTGCTCATCACCGACGACTCGGGACCCATCGGCCTCGCCGGCGTCATGGGCGGCGGCACCACCGAGATGAGCGAGACCACGCAGAACGTGCTCATCGAGGCGGCGACCTTCGATCCCGTCACGATCGCCCGCACCGCCCGCCGTCACAAGCTGCCGAGCGAGGCGTCCAAGCGCTTCGAGCGCGGTGTCGATCCGCTCATCCCGTTCGTCGCGGCTCGTCGCGCGGCCGACCTGATGGTCGAGCTCGCCGGAGGGACGCTCACCGACGAGGGCGGCGCCCTGTTCGCCGAGGTGTTCGTCGCGGACATCGAGCTGCCGACGGGCTTCGTGCAGGGGCTCATCGGCGTCGACTACACGGACGCCGAGATCGAGAGCGCCCTGACGATGATCGGGGCCGAGGTCACGGCGTCGACAGGGTCGGAGGCTCCGGAGGGCTGGACGGTCATCCCGCCGACCTGGCGCCCCGACCTCACCGACAAGTGGTCTCTCGCCGAGGAGGTCGCCCGCATCCACGGGCTCGACCGCATCCCCTCGGTGCTGCCGACCCCTCCGTCCGGCCGCGGCCTGACGGCGCATCAGCAGGGACGCCGGCGTGTCGCGAACGCACTCGCGGCGGCGGGTCTCGTCGAGACCCCCTCGTTCCCGTTCACGACGGAGGCCGAGAACGACCGCCACGGCTCGGCGTCGGGAGAGCACCTGCCGAGCATCCGCCTCGCCAACCCTCTCGACGGATCGGCGCCGTTCCTGCGCCGCTCGCTCATCCCGGGTCTCCTGCAGATCGCGCACCGCAACATCTCGCGCGGCCTCACGGATCTGGCGCTGTTCGAGACGGGTGTGGTGTTCCTGCCCGAGCCCGGTGTCGAGTACGGCACGGCGGAGGTTCCGCCGCTCGGGGTGCGTCCGAGCGACGAGACCCTCGCGGAGCTGAACGCGTCGATCCCGCCGCAGCACCGCCACGTCGCGGTGCTGCTGACGGGCAACGTCATCGCCCGGCAGCCCGGTCGCGCCGCGGAGCCCGCCGGGCTGTCGGAGGCTCTCGACGCCGTGCGGGTGATCGGCGAGGCGGCCGGAGTCGACATCGTGATCTCCCAGTCGACGCGCGCTGCGCTGCACCCGGGGCGCACCGGTGTGCTGACCGTGGGCGACGTCGAGGTCGGCTACCTCGGCGAACTCCACCCCGACGTCTCCGCAGAGGCGGACCTTCCCGGCCGTGCGACGGTTCTCGAACTCGACCTCGACGGCATCCTCGCCCTCGCGGGCCAGCGGGCCGTCGCGGCGTCGCTGTCGACCTTCCCGGCGGCCACGCAGGACGTCTCGCTCGTCGTGGGCGCAGACGTGCCTGCCGGAGCGGTTCGCGCCGCTCTGACCGACGGTGCGGGGGCCCTGCTCGAGTCGGTGCGCCTCGTCGACGACTACCGCGGTGACGGCGTGCCTGAGGGCTCGAAGAGCCTGACCTTCGCGCTGCGCTTCCGCGCCGACGACCGCACGCTCACGGCGGCCGAGGCCACCGAGGCCAAGCTCGCCGGTGTCGCTGTCGCGGCCGAGCGCTTCGGCGCGACGATCCGCGACTGACGCGTGCATGCACGAACCGCATCCCGATCCGGGATGCGGTTCACGCATGCGTCATGGACCGTCCGCACCCGGGGTACGGTGTCGGGATGAGCATCCTTCCGCACAGCACCCCCGCTGCGGTGCCCGACGGCGCTCGGCCGTTGGGCGAGGGGCCGTTCCTCCCGTCCGGCGAGCAGATCGACTGGCACTACCGCAAGCCGGGGTGGCAGCCCGGGGATGCATCCACGATCACCCCGATGCGCGTGGTGCGTGACGATGAGCGCGGGCTCGTCGCCTGGCTCGCACCCGGCACGCTGCAGGAATCGCAGGGTGCTCCCGACGGCCGGAGGGTTCGCACGGTGCCACTCGAACGGCGCTGGCTCGAACCCCGCATCCGCATCGTCGAGGAGTGGTGGGGCAACGGCATCCTGCGCATCGCGCCCGCCGGTGCGCCCTGGTCGGTGTGGCTGTTCTGGAGCGATGCCACCGGCCCCGAATGGACGTTCGCCGGATGGTACGTGAACCTCGAGAACGCGCATCTGCGCACGGACCGCGACACGTACTCGTCGGACCACATCCTCGACGTCGAGATCGAGCCCGACGGCTCGGTGTCGCTCAAGGACGAGGACGAGGTGATCGCGGCCATCGAGCAGGGACGACTCACGGGCTCGCAGGCCGCGCAGATCGAGAGGCACGCGGGAGCGGCGATCGAGTCGTTCCGCGCGGGCGAGTGGCCCTTCGACCCGGAGTGGGTGCGGTGGCGCCCGGATCCGTCGTGGACGCGCCCGTCGCTGGCGGGACTGGACGACCTGCGCGCCGGGTGAGGATCTCTCCGCCCTGAGCGGAAGACCCTTCCGCTTCTCGGCGGATGCTGATGGCATGGGCGCATGACTGATGTGCTGATCCTCGGCGGAACGGGCTGGCTGTCGGGGCGCATCGCCCGCAGGATGCTGCTGGACGGCGCCACGGTGATGTGCCTCGCGCGAGGCGGGCGGCCCTCGCCAGACGGAGCGAGCCTGGTGCTCGCCGATCGGGACGATCCTGAGGCGTACAGCGCGGTGGCCGGGCGGGACTGGGATCACGTGATCGACGTTTCGTCGCACGCCGGACATGTCGCGGCCGCGGTCGCGGCTCTGGGCGACAGGGCGGGGCGCTGGACGTACGTGTCGTCGGTGTCGGTGTACTCCGACGACGAGGCGACGGACGCTGACGAGACAGCGGCGGTGCATCCGCCCGCGGAGCCGGGCGACGAGTACGACTACGGTGCCGAGAAGGTGGCCGCCGAGAACGTCGTCCGCACCCTCGGCGACCGTGCCCTGATCGTGCGCCCGGGGCTGATCGTCGGCAGTGGCGATCCCAGCGACCGCTTCGGCTATTGGGCCGCGGCGTTTCTCAGGGCGGTGGACGGGCCGGTGCTGGTCCCGAGGGCCGAAGGGCGCAGCGTGCAGGTCATCGACGTCGACGACCTGTCGGAGTTCATCGCCACCGCGTCGGCCACCGGGGTGATCAACGCGGTCGGTGACCGGCATCCCCTCGCGGAGGTCCTCTCGTCCATGCAACACAGCACGGGGCACGGGGGTGAGACGGTGGTCGCCGACGACGACTGGCTGGTCGCGAACGGCGTGCAGCACTGGGCGGGCGAGAGATCCCTGCCCCTGTGGCTGCCCGCCGAGATGACCGGATTCATGACCCGGTCCCACGCGCGATATCGCGCCGCGGGGGGATCGCTGCGACCGCTCGACGAGACGATCGCGACGGTCGTCGCCGACGAGCGCGAGCGGGGGGTCGACCGTGAACGCCGTGCGGGTCTGCGTCGCGACGACGAGCTGGAGCTGCTGCAGCGCCTCGGCTGAGCCGGACGGATCGCTAGACTTCGATCGAGTGACACGGGGTGCCGCATCCGCGGCTGAGAACAGACCCGTCGAACCTGATCTAGTTCGTACTAGCGAAGGGATGTCGCAATGAGCGATCGTCTGCGTCCGGAATCCGAATCGACCATCGTGGCCACGGCCGCGGAGCTCCTGTCCGCGCTGCGCGAGGCGCCACCGCTGACCCACTGCATCACCAACACGGTGGTGACGGGGTTCACGGCCAACGTGCTGCTCGCGGTGGGTGCCGCCCCGGCGATGGTCGACATCGTCACGGAGTCGGGCCCGTTCGCGGGAGTGGCCGGGGGAGTGCTGATCAACCTCGGCACTCCGACGCCCGAGCAGCGTGCGGCGAGCCTCGAAGCGGTGGAGGGTGCCCGAGCCGCGGGTACGCCGTGGGTTCTCGACCCCGTGGCCATCGGCGCACTGCCTGTGCGCACCGAGCTCGCGCACCGGCTCGTCGAGCATCGTCCGACCGCGATCCGCGGCAACGCCTCTGAGATCCTCGCGCTCGCGGGCCTCAGCGGCGGCGGCCGGGGAGTCGACGCGACAGACACCCCGGATGCCGCCGCCGACGCCGCCGTGGCGCTCGCCTCTCGTCACGGTTCGGTCGTGGCGGTGTCGGGAGCCGTCGACCTCCTCACCGACGGCCACCGCATCGTGCGCATCGCGAACGGCGACGAGCTGCTGACCCGCGTCACCGGGGGAGGCTGCGCACTGGGCGCGGTCATGGCGGCCTTCCTGGGCGCGGCGCGATCATCCGACATCGATGCGCTCAGCGCGGTCGCCTCGGCGAGCCTGGTGTACACGATCGCCGCCGAGCACGCCGCCGCGCGCGCATCCGGACCCGGCAGCTTCGCGGTCGCGCTGCTCGACGCGCTCGCCGCCGTGCAGCCGCACGAGCTCGCCGCCTCCGCCCGCGTCGAGGAGCGTGCACTGTGATCGCCGACCTGTCCCTGTATCTCGTCACGGATCCGGCGCTCTGCGGTGATCGCGGCGTCGTCGAGACGGTGCGTCGGGCGGTCGACGGCGGCGTCCGCATCGTCCAGCTGCGCGACAAGACGGCGACGGATGCAGAGACCGCCGCACAGCTGATCGAGCTCTCGCGGGTGATCGACGGGCGCGCTCTGCTCGTGGTCAACGACCGCCTCGACGCCGCTCTCGCCGCGCGGGAGCAGGGGGCGAGAGTCGACGGCGTGCACCTCGGCCAGGGCGACGCGTCGGTGCTGCGGGCGCGCGAGGCACTCGGACCGGAGGCGCTCATCGGACTCACGGCGAACACCGCGGCGCACATCGAGGCCGTGCGAGCACTCCCCGCCGGAACCGTCGACTACCTCGGCGTCGGCGTCATCCGCCCCACCCGCACGAAGCCCGACCACCCGCCTGCTCTCGGCGTCGACGGGTTCCGCCGGCTCGCGGCGATGACCGAGCTGCCGTGCGTGGCCATCGGCGGAGTCGGCATCGACGACACCGAGAGGCTTCGCTCCGCCGGTGCAGCGGGACTCGCCGTCGTCTCCGCCCTGTGCGCGGCGCCCGATCCGACCCGGACGGCGGAGGCGTTCGTGAGCCGCTGGCGTGCCGCAGGAGCTCCGCGGGTGCTCAGCATCGCCGGGAGCGATCCGTCCGGCGGCGCCGGGATCCAGGCCGACCTCAAGTCGATCGCCGCGAACGGAGGCTACGGGATGGCGGCCATCACGGCGCTCACCGCCCAGAACACCACAGGGGTGCGGGGAGTGCACGTGCCGTCGGCGGTGTTCCTGCGCGACCAGCTCGACGCGCTCTCCGACGACATCGTCATCGATGCCGTGAAGATCGGCATGCTCGCGAACGCCGACGTGATCCGCGCCGTCGCACACTGGCTCGACGCGGTGCGACCGCCGATCGTCGTGCTCGACCCCGTCATGGTGGCCACGAGCGGTGACCGCCTGCTCGATCAGGATGCCGAGGCAGCGCTGCGCGAGCTCCTGGGGCGTGCACACGTCGTGACGCCCAACCTCGCAGAGCTCGCCGTGTTGGCCGGGCGGCCGATCTCGGGGTGGGACGACGCGCTCGCCGCAGCGGAGGATCTGTCGACGGAGATCAGCGCGGCGG
This sequence comes from Microbacterium sp. C5A9, assembly GCF_022627955.1. Classification (GTDB taxonomy): domain Bacteria; phylum Actinomycetota; class Actinomycetes; order Actinomycetales; family Microbacteriaceae; genus Microbacterium. The sequence goes on along the minus strand of NZ_JABXGD010000006.1, from coordinate 14,089 downwards.
TGCTCGTCAAGGGAGGTCACCTCGACGGCGACGACGTCCCGGATGCGCTCGTCGACGTCGCACGCGGAACGCGCGCGGAGTTCCCGGGCACCCGCATCCGCACCGCCAACACGCACGGCACCGGGTGCTCGCTGTCGTCTGCGCTCGCCACGCGTCTCGCCCGCGGCGAGGGGCCCACGGATGCGGTCGCCTCAGCTCGCTCCTGGCTGCGCGAGTCCCTGCGCGAGAGCGAGGGTCTCCGCGTGGGGCGTGGTCACGGACCGATCAGTCACTTCGCGGGTCTGTGGGAGCGCGCCGGATTCGATCCGACCCCGCCGCCGACCGAGGTCCGCGCCGACTGGTGGGAGCGCATCGCCACCGTGCGGGCGGAGATCGACGGGCTCCCGTTCGTCCGCGGCATGGCCGACGGCACCCTCGCGAGGGAGCCGTTCCTGTTCTACCTCGCTCAGGACGCGCTGTACCTGCGGGACTACGCCCGCGTGCTCGCCGAGGCCTCGCGTCTCGCTCCGACTCCGCACGAGCAGGCGTTCTGGGCGCATTCGGCTGACGGCGCGATCATCGGCGAGCTCGAGCTCCATGCGTCGTGGCTGACCCCGGGCGAGGGCATGGACGCCTCGACTTTCGCTGCCGAACCCGCACCGGCGACGGTCGCGTACCTCGATCACCTGCGCTCCGTCGCATTCGGCGGCGACTACGCCGAGCTCATCGCCGCCGTCCTGCCGTGCTTCTGGCTCTACACGGATCTGGGGCAGCGTCTGCACGCGGGTGAGTTCGGCGACTTCGCGCGCGATCCACGGCATCCCTATGCCACCTGGCTGGCCACCTACGCCGACACGGCGTTCGCCGAGGCGACCGAGCAGGCGATCGCGTACGTCACCACGACGGCGGCCGCCTCGTCGCCCGACTGCAGGGCGCGCATGCTCCGGGCGTTCGAGGCGTCGAGCGCGCATGAGCGCGCGTTCTTCGCTGCCCCCCTCGTCTCGGCGGGCCGTGCGTGACGGAGCGGATTTGCGCATGCCGCGACGAGCGCGCTATCGTCGCGGCATGCCTTCGGCCGCCACCGCCTCTCTGACGCTCGTTCCGAGCGTCATCGCTGTGCGCCGACGCCGCGGCGGCCGCCGACTCTAGGCGACCCTGCGCTTCTGCCTGCTCACGCACGGCGGTCGAGTGCCGGTGTCGCCGCCCCGGTTCCCGACACTGCACCCCGAGTTCGACGAGGGGTCCGACCGTTAAGGTAGAAGCATGACGTACTCCGTCGCCGTCTCCGGCGCATCCGGCTACGCGGGCGGCGAGATCCTGCGCCTCCTCGCGTCCCATCCCGACATCGAGATCCGCACCGTCACAGCGCACTCGAATGCCGGCCAGCCGCTCGTGCAGCACCAGCCGCACCTGCGGTCGCTCGCCCATCTGACGCTGCAGGACACGACGCCCGAGATCCTCGCCGGGCACGACGTCGTCTTCCTCGCGCTGCCGCACGGACAGTCGGGGCAGTACACGGATGCTCTCGGCGACACCCCTCTCGTGATCGACGCGGGCGCCGACCACCGGCTCACCTCGCGGGAGTCCTGGGATGCTTTCTACGGAGGCGACTTCCACGAGCCGTGGGCGTACGGCGTGCCCGAGCTGCTCGTGGGCGGCGCCAAACAGCGGGAGACGCTGCGCGGTGCCACGCGGATCGCGGCTCCCGGATGCAACGCCTCGACCGTCAGCCTCAGCCTGGCGCCCGGTGTCGCGGCCGGGGTGATCGATCCCGGCGACATCGTGTCGGTGCTCGCCGTCGGCCCCTCGGGGGCAGGTAAGAGCCTCAAGACGAATCTGCTCGGCAGCGAGATCCTCGGCACCGCCAACCCCTATGCGGTCGGCGGCACCCACCGGCACATCCCCGAGATCCGCCAGGCGCTCGCCGCGGCATCCGGGGCGGCGCCGGACGGCATCCGCATCTCGTTCACCCCGGTCATCGTCCCGATGTCGCGCGGCATCCTCGCCACCTCGACCGCGCCGATCGTCGGCGATGCGAGTGACGCCGAGATCCGGGCCGCGTGGGAGGACGCGTACGGCGACGAGACGTTCGTGCAGCTGCTGCCGGCCGGCCACTTCCCGCGGACGGCCGACGTCCTCGGGGCGAACACCGCGCTGATCGGCCTCGCTATCGATCGTGCCGCGAACCGGGTGACCGTGGTCACCGCGGTCGACAACCTCGTCAAGGGCACCGCAGGCGCTGCCATCCAGTCCATGAACCTCGCGCTGGGACTGCCCGAGTCCCGCGCCCTCTCAGTGAACGGAGTCGCGCCGTGAGCGTCACCGCCCCCGCAGGATTCGAGGCGGCCGGAGTCGCCGCCGGCCTCAAGTCGACCGGCAAGCCCGATGTCGCCGTGGTCGTCAACCGGGGCCCCCGGAAGGTCGGCGCTGCCGTCTTCACGAGCAACCGGGCCAAGGCCAATCCGATCATCTGGTCGCAGCAGGCCGTCGCCGACCGCGTGGTCGAAGCCGTCGTGCTCAACTCGGGTGGCGCGAACTGCTTCACGGGGAGCTTCGGGTTCCAGACCACGCACCAGACCGCCGAGAAGGCGGCAGAGCTGCTCGGCATCAGCGCCGGCGACGTCCTCGTCTGCTCGACCGGGCTCATCGGCGTCGGCGACGAGGTCTTCCGCGGCAAGGTGATCTCGGGCACCGAGCAGGCGATCGCCGCGCTCTCGAGCGACGGCGGTGACGTGGCGGCCGAGGCCATCATGACCACCGATAGCGTGTCGAAGACCGCGGTCGTCAGCCGTGACGGCTGGACCATCGGCGGCATGGCGAAGGGAGCGGGCATGCTCGCGCCGGGCCTGGCCACCATGCTGGTCGTGATCACGACGGATGCCGTTCTCGAGCCGCTCGAAGCCGATGCCGCGCTGCGCGCCGCGACCGGAACCACGTTCGATCGTCTCGACTCCGACGGCTGCATGTCGACCAACGACCAGGTCACGCTGCTGGCCAACGGCGCATCAGGCGTCGCGCCCGCCCTCGACGACTTCTCGGCTGCTCTCCGCGAGCTCTGTCAGGAGCTCGCGATCAAGCTGCAGGGCGACGCCGAGGGGGCGAGCCACGACATCACGATCGAGGTCCGGCACGCCGCCTCCGAGGGGGAGGCGGTGGAGGTCGGCCGCTCGGTCGCGAGGAACAACCTCTTCAAGGCCGCGATCTTCGGCAACGATCCCAACTGGGGCCGGGTGCTCGCCGCCATCGGCACCACCACCGCGCAGTTCGACCCCTATGACGTCGACGTCTGGATGAACGGCGTGCGAGTCTGCAGCGAGGGGGGTCCCGACCGCCCGCGTGACGACGTCGACCTGACTCCTCGGGCGACGCATCTGGTGATCGATCTCAAGGTCGGAGACGCGACGGCGACGATCCTCACCAACGACCTCACCCACGACTACGTGCACGAGAACAGCGCCTACGCCTCATGACGACCGACATCCAGGACACCACGCCCGACGTCGCCGCCGTCAAGGCCGCGACGCTCATCGAGTCGCTCCCGTGGCTGAAGAAGTTCCGCGATCAGATCGTCGTCGTCAAGTACGGCGGCAACGCGATGGTCTCGGACGAGCTGCAGGAGGCCTTCGCCCAGGACATCGCGTATCTGCGCTATGTGGGGGTGCAGCCGGTCGTCGTGCACGGCGGCGGGCCCCAGATCTCCGACATGCTGCAGCGGCTCGAGATCCCGAGCGAGTTCAAGGGCGGCTACCGCGTCACCAACACCGAGGCGATCAGCGTCGTGCGCATGGTGCTCACGGGTCAGGTCAATCCGCAGCTGGTCTCGAAGATCAACTCGCACGGGCCGATCGCGACCGGACTCAGCGGCGAGGACGCGGGGCTCTTCGGCGGTCGCCGACGCGGCGTCGTGATCGACGGCGAGGAGATCGATCTCGGACGCGTCGGCGACGTCGTCGAGGTCGACCCGACACCCGTACTCGACCACCTCGCGGCCGGTCGCGTCCCCGTGGTCTCGAGCATCGCCCCCGACCTCGATCACCCCGGCCAGTCGCTGAACGTGAACGCGGATGCCGCGGCAGCAGCGCTCGCAGTGTCGTTGAAGGCGCGCAAGCTCGTCATCCTCACGGATGTGCCGGGTCTCTACGCTGACTGGCCCAACCGTGACTCGCTCGTCTCGCACCTCACCTCGGAGGCTCTCATCGAGATGCTCCCGACCCTCGAATCCGGGATGATCCCGAAGATGAAGGCGTGTCTGGATGCGATCGAGGGCGGCGTCGACGCCGCCGCCATCATCGACGGACGGGTGCCGCACTCGGTGCTCGTCGAACTCTTCACCAGCAAGGGAATCGGAACAGAAGTGGTCTTGGGAAGCGCAGGGACGAACGCATGAGCAACTGGCAGGATGACGCAGCGAGCGATCTGGTCCTCAACGCCGGGCCCCGCCTGGCGATGCTCACCCGCGGTGAGGGCTCCTATCTCTGGGACTCCGAGGGGAGGCGCCACCTCGACTTCCTCGCCGGCATCGCGGTGACCTCGCTCGGGCACGCGCACCCGGTGTTCGTCGAGGCCGTGTCGCGCCAGGCCGCGACCCTCGCGCACGTGTCCAACTACTTCGCGACCCCTTCGCAGCTCGCGCTCGCAGCACGGCTGAAGCGTCTCGCGGGCGCCGGGATCGACGGCCGGGTGTTCTTCTCGAACTCCGGTGCCGAGGCGAACGAGGCGGCCTTCAAGCTCGCCCGTCTGCACGGCGGCACCGAGAAGCCGCGCATCATCGCCCTCGAGAACGGCTTCCACGGACGCACCATGGGCTCGCTCGCGCTGACCGCCAAAGCGGCGATGCGTGCGCCGTTCGAGCCGATGCCCGGGGGAGTCGAGCACATCCCCGCGACCATCGAGGCGCTGGAGGCCGCGATCGACGATCGGGTCGCGGCCGTCATCGTCGAGCCCATCCAGGGCGAGGCCGGCGTGGTCGAGCTTCCCGACGGATACCTGCAGGCGGCACGGTCGCTGACCCTGGCACACGGAGCGCTGCTCATCGTCGATGAGATCCAGACCGGGGCCGGGCGCACGGGAGCGTGGTTCGGATTCAGTCACGAGGGCATCACCCCCGATGCCATCACGCTCGCGAAGGGCATCGGAGGAGGCTTCCCGATCGGCGCCCTCGTGACCTACGGTGCGGCGAGCTCGCTGTTCACCCCCGGCTCGCACGGCTCCACGTTCGGAGGCAACCCGCTGGCCACCGCCGTCGCGGATGCGGTTCTCACCGAGATCGAGAACGCCGGACTCGTCGAGAACGCGGCCCGCCGCGGCGAGGAGCTGCGCGAGATCATCACCGGGCTCGAGTCGCCGCTCGTCACCGGAGTGCGTGGCCGCGGACTCCTGATCGGCGTGGGGCTCAGTGCTCCGGTCGCGAACGAGGTCGTCGCCGCCGCGCAGGAGCGCGGTCTCATCGTGAACGCCGCGAACCCCGAGACCGTGCGCATCGCGCCGGCGCTCACCATCGGAGACGCCGAGCTCGCCGAGTTCCGCGAACTCTTCGCGGCCTCGCTCGCCGATGTCCAGACATCCCTCACCGAATCCGGAAAGGCCCTCGCATGACCCGCCACCTGCTGCGTGACGACGATCTGACCCCCGCAGAGCAGGCGGAGATCCTCGATCTCGCCATCGAGCTGAAGAAGGACCGGTGGGCGAACAAGGCGCTCGCGGGGCCGCAGACGGTCGCGGTGATCTTCGACAAGTCGTCGACGCGCACGCGCGTCTCGTTCGCCGTCGGCATCGCCGACCTCGGTGGCTCTCCGCTGATCATCACGACCGCGAGCAGCCAGCTCGGCGGTAAGGAGACCCCGTCCGACACGGCTCGAGTGCTCGAGCGCCAGGTCTCGGCCATCGTGTGGCGCACCTACGCGCAGGCGGGCCTCGAAGAGATGGCCGCCGGCACCACGGTGCCGGTCGTCAACGCGCTCTCCGACGACTTCCACCCGTGCCAGCTGCTCGCCGACCTGCTCACGATCCGCGAGCACAAGGGCGACCTCGCGGGACTGACCCTGACGTTCTTCGGTGACGGTCAGAGCAACATGGCGCACTCCTATGCGCTGGCAGGCGTCACCGCGGGCATGCATGTGCGCATCGCCTCGCCCGCCGACTACGCGCCGCGGGCGGACGTCGTCGAGGCGGCCGACCGTCGCGCGGCCGAGACCGGTGGGTCCATCACGCTCTACACCGACGCGGTCGAGGCCGCAGCCGGCGCCGACGTCGTGGTCACCGACACCTGGGTGTCGATGGGCAAGGAGGAGGAGAAGCTCGCGCGCATCCGCGATCTCGGCGGCTACAAGGTGACCCCCGAGACGATGCAGATCGCCGACCCCGAGGCGATCTTCATCCACTGCCTGCCCGCCGACCGCGGGTACGAGGTGGACTCCGAGGTGATCGACGGACCGCAGAGCGTCGTGTGGGACGAGGCGGAGAACCGCCTGCACGCGCAGAAGGCGCTGCTCGTCTGGCTGCTCGGCAAGAAGGACGCGTGATGAGCGACTCGAAGAACGACGGCACCAACGAGGGCGCACTGTGGGGGGCTCGGTTCGCGAGCGGGCCCTCGCCCGAGCTCGTCGAGCTCAGTCGGTCGACGCACTTCGACTGGGTGCTCGCCCCCTACGACATCGCCGGCTCGCATGCTCACGCGACGGCGCTGGCCGCCGCGGGATACCTCGAGCCGGATGAGGCCGAGCGGATGCACGAGGGGCTGGACGCTGTGGCCCGCAAGGTCGCAGACGGCACACTGCGTCCCGTCCCGTCCGATGAGGACGTGCACGGGGCCCTCGAGCAGGCGCTGATCGCCGAGCTCGGCCCGGAGCTGGGCGGGCGTCTTCGTGCCGGTCGCAGCCGCAACGATCAGATCGCCACCCTCGTGCGCATGTACCTGATCGATCACGCCCGTGTGATCGCCCGAGACCTGCTTCGGGTGATCGACGCGCTCGTCGCGCAGGCCGAAGCCCACCCCGATGCGATCCTGCCGGGGCGCACGCACCTGCAGCATGCGCAGCCGGTGCTGCTTGCGCACCACCTGCAGGCGCACGGATGGCCGCTCGTGCGCGAGCTCGAGCGCCTCGTCGACTGGCGGCGACGCGCGGGCGCATCGCCGTACGGCGGGGGAGCGCTCGCGGGATCGACGCTGGGTCTCGATCCTGCGCTCGTCGCCTCCGAGCTCGGTCTCGACCGTCCGGCCGAGAACTCGCTCGACGGCACGGCCGCTCGCGATGTGGTGGCGGAGTTCGCCTTCATCGCTGCGATGACCGGAGTCGACCTGTCTCGTCTGAGCGAGGAGATCATCCTCTGGAACACGCGCGAGTTCGGCTTCGTCACGCTGCACGACAGCTACTCGACCGGTTCGAGCATCATGCCGCAGAAGAAGAACCCCGACATCGCGGAGCTCGCCCGCGGCAAGTCCGGGCGTCTCATCGGGAACCTGTCGGGGCTCATGGCGACGCTCAAGGGGCTCCCGCTCGCCTACAACCGCGATCTGCAGGAGGACAAGGAGCCGGTCTTCGACTCCGTGCAGACCCTCGAGGTCGTCCTTCCCGCGTTCGCCGGGATGATCGCGACGCTGCGCTTCGACACCGAGCGCATGGCCTCGCTCGCGCCGGAGGGATTCTCGCTGGCGACGGATGTCGCGGAGTGGCTCGTGAAGCGGAGGGTGCCCTTCCGCGATGCTCACGAGATCTCGGGTGCGCTCGTCCGCGCCTGCGAAGAGCAGGGGATCGGTCTCGAGGACGCCTCCGACGCGCTGCTGCTGTCGGTATCCCCGCATCTGGTTCCCGAGGTGCGCGAGGTCCTCACGATCGAAGGGTCTGTGGCATCGCGCACCGGCGCGGGCGGCACCGCCCCGGTGCGGGTGGCCGAGCAGCGCGCCGAGCTCGTGGCTCGTGCGCAGGCGGCCGCTCACGCCCTGGGACTCTGACACGGCCGCACCCCCGACGCAGAACGGCCCGGGGAGACTCTCTTGTGAGAATCTCCCCGGGCCGTTCTGCTCGCGGTCGGTCGTCCGTGGCTCGGCTCAGTGCAGGGCGACGTCGGCGGCCGACCGCGTCCAGCGGGTGAATCGCACGACGAGGCCGGAGCGGGTGGGGGCGGCGAGGAACGGTCCGGCGGATGCGTCGGCATCGCCGTCGAACGGCGCGACCCTCACCAGACGCCATTCGCCGCCTGCCGCGCGTGCGCGCACGATCACGGCATCCGACCAGCGGCTCACCCGCACCGTGATCTCGCTGCCGTGCCAGTTGTCGACGTATCCGACGGACCAGTCCGAGCGGATGTCGGTGACGACCGCACCGAGCCCGAGGTGGCCGTCGGCGAACTCGACGCCCGCCTTGATCCAGTGTTCGTCGTCGATGCGCACGAAGAGTCCGGCCTGGTCGAACTGCCCGTCCCACGGGGCGCGGAAGGAGACGTCCATCGCCTCCCCGACTCGCAGGGGAGCGAGCAGTGCGTGCTCGGTGTCGTGCACGAAGCCGTAGGCGGTGTGACGCCAGGCGTCGCTGCCTTCGACGGCGGTGACGTCGAGGTGCTCGGCATCGGTGACGAGATCGGCGGGTGCGTGTGTCCAGGAGCCGTCGGCCCAGGAGATGATGTCTGATTCAGGCATATTCCGAGCGTATAGCCAAATAGGGCATAAAGCCAAGTTATTCGTGATACGGTTATGCCATGGTCATCGCCGTACTCGCCGACATCGTGGGCTCTCGCAAGCTCGACGATCGCACGGCGGCGCAGCGGATCCTCGACGACACCATCGTCCGCGTCGAGAAGGATCTTCCTCTCGCCCAGCATCCGCTGACCCCCACGGTCGGAGACGAGCAGCAGGGCGTCTACCGCTCGCTCGAGGACGCGATGGTCTCGCTGCTGATGATCCAGCTCGGCCTTCCCGACGGCATCGCGTTCCGATTCGGCATCGGCATCGGAGACGTGAGTGCGGTCGACTCGGTGCATGGCGAACTGGCGGACGGGCCGGGCTGGTATGCGGCGCGCGCCGCGATCGAGACCGTGCACGCGCGAGAGGGTCGTGCGGTGCCCCGCACGCGGACCTGGATTGTCGGAGCCCCCGGGCAGGATGAGGTCATGGAGAGCACGATCGCCGCCTCGAACGCCTACCTCCTCGTCCGGGACGAGCTCGTCGGGGTCATGAACGAACGCGAGCGTCGGCTCACCTACGGACGTCTGGTCGGCAGGTCGCAGCATGAGCTCGCAGCAGAAGAGGGGATCTCGCAGCCGAGCGTCTCGAAATCACTGCGCAACGCCGGAAGCGCCGCGCTCCTCGAAGGACTCGTCGCGCTGAGAGGATCCCTCGCATGATCGTCGCCGGGTTCATCCTCCTCGCAGTCGGCGCCGCCGATCTCGTCCGCCAGTTCGCTCCACGTCGGTGGGTCGGCTACCTCACTGTCGCCGTGATCCTGCTGCTCCTGGGCAGCGTGAGCGACGCCCTGCTGCCGATGCTCGCGGGACTCGTCGTCGGCGCGCTCTGGGTGTGGTGCATGCCGTCCGAGCGGCGGGCCCCTCTCGGATTCTGGCCCGCAGTGCTGCTCGGAGTCCTGAGCGTCGGATCCGTGGTCGCTCTCGGCGCCCGCGCGGATGCCGGTCTGATCGGTGCGGTGTGGAGCATCCGCTCGCCGTTCGGCGAGGTCCCCTTCGATCTCGCGATGCTGACGGTGGGCGCAGGGGTGTTCCTGCTCGAGTCGGCGAATCTCGTCGTGCGCGCCGCGCTCGACGGCGAGCACACGTGGCGGCCGGCCGAACTCGCACGCATCCCCAGGCCGGACGCCGTCGAGGCGGAGACGATCCCCGCCGCGCCGGTCGAGTCCGCCGATGCCGATGCCGATGCCGCGCCCGAGGCCGATGCCGTCCCCGCCCGTGATCCGCGCGCCGGCTTCAAGGGCGGTCGCCTAATCGGTCCGCTGGAGCGCATCCTGGTCATGATCCTCACCCTCGCGGCCGCCTACCCGATCCTGGCGGCGATGCTCGCCGCCAAGGGCATCGTCAGATTCCCCGAGATCTCGCGCGACGGTGAGACGGGCGCCCGCGCCGAGTACTTTCTGGTCGGAAGCCTGGTGAGCTGGGTGATCGGGTTGGGAGCCGCCTTCCTCGTGTGGTGGGCCGCGCACAGCTGAGGGGACCGCGACCCGCTCCCGCGAACGGCCTGGAGCGACCGCTCGCCGCTGATAGCCTGGAGCGCGTGTCGAATACCGCTCTGACGACCGCCCCGCCGGCGATCGACCCCACGTTCGAGAACGTGTGGGACGAACTGCTGTGGCGCGGCCTCGTCCACGTGTCCACTGACCAGGAGGCGCTGCGCGCCCTTCTCGCCGGAGACCCGATCACGTATTACTGCGGCTTCGACCCGACCGCTGCCAGCCTGCACCTCGGAAACCTGGTGCAGCTGCTGACGCTGCGTCGCATCCAGCTCGCCGGACACAAGCCGCTCGGCCTCGTCGGCGGGTCGACCGGACTCATCGGCGATCCGCGGCCCACGGCGGAGCGCACGCTGAACACGCGAGAGACCGTCGAGGAGTGGGTCGAACGGCTGCGGACGCAGGTCGAGCGCTACCTGAGCTTCGAGGGCGACAACGCCGCGCGCATCGTCAACAACCTCGACTGGACCGCGCCGTTGTCGGCGATCGACTTCCTGCGCGAGGTCGGCAAGTACTACCGCGTCGGCACGATGCTGAAGAAGGATGCTGTCGCTGCGCGCCTGAACTCCGATGAGGGCATCAGCTACACGGAGTTCAGCTACCAGATCCTGCAGGGCCTGGACTTCCTCGAGCTGTACCGCCAGTACGACTGCGTGCTGCAGACCGGCGGTTCGGATCAATGGGGCAACCTCACCAGCGGCACCGATCTCATCCGTCGAGCCGAAGGCGTCGCCGCGCACGCGATCGGCACACCGCTGATCACGAACAGCGACGGCACCAAGTTCGGCAAGAGCGAGGGCAACGCGATCTGGCTGGATGCCGAGATGTGCAGCCCGTACCGGATGTACCAGTTCTGGCTCAGCACGGCAGATGTCGATGTGATCGACCGGCTCAAGGTGTTCACGTTCCTCACTCGGGCCGAGATCGAGGAGTACGCCGCGCTGGTCGAGACCGAACCCTTCCGCCGTGCCGCGCAGAAGCGACTGGCGCTCGAGGTCGTCGCCACGGTGCACGGCATCGACGCCGCGGCCGCCGTGATCGCGGCATCCGAAGCGCTGTTCGGTCAGGGTGACCTGACCACCCTCGACGCGTCGACGCTGCGCACGGCGCTGGACGAGCTGCCGAACGCCACGGTCTCTGCGGGATCGACGGTCGTCGATGCGCTCGTCGCCACGGGACTGGTCTCGAGCCTGTCCGAGGCGCGCCGCGCGATAGCCCAGGGCGGCGTCTCGCTCGACGGCGAACGCGTGGAAGATGACGCGGCGACGGTCGTCGGCTCTCTCCCCGGTGGTGTGTCCGTGCTCCGCCGAGGCAAGAAGACCCTCGCCGGACTCTTCCTGGCCTGATCGCGCCGGCCGATCGTCCATCGGTGGCGATCCGGGCTCGAGCCCGGATCGTCACCCGGATCCCTCCGCGACGGGAGTTCCTGATGCCGTTCACTCCGAGCCACGCGGTGATCGCGCTACCGTTCATCCGCACGCCTCTGGTGCCCGCGGCGATCGCGATCGGCGCGATGACCCCCGACCTCCCGCTGTTCCTGCGGGGAGCCGGCGTCGACTACCCGTTCACGCACACGCTCGCGAACGTCGTGTGGACGAGCACCATCGCGTTCGTGCTCTTCCTCGTGTGGCGAGTCGTCCTGCGTCCCGCGGTCGGCGAACTGGCGCCGTCGGCACTGGCGCGGAGGCTGCCGAGGGACTGGTCGCAGACCGGGCGCGTGGCGGCGGGCGCCGCGGTCGGTGTCGGCTCCGGCACGCCGTTCGCCCCTCTGCTGCTCGCTGTCTCGCTGATGGTCGGCGTCGTGTCGCACATCCTGTGGGATCTCTTCACCCACGAGAAGAGGTGGGGGGTCGAAGTCCTGCCCGCGCTCGACGAGATGTGGGGACCGCTCACCGGATACAAATGGCTCCAGCACGGATCCAGCGTGATCGGCCTCGTCATCCTCGGCGTCTGGGCGCTTCTCCGGCTTCGTCGGGCGGAGGCGCGTGACGTCGTGCAGGTCGTTCCCGCCGGAGTCCGCATCGCCTGGTGGCTCTCACTGCCGGCGGTGCTGATCAGCGCGTGGATCATCGGGGTCATCGCCTACGGACCCCTCACCGACGAATTCACCGTCCAGCATCTGGCGTACCGAGTGCTGCCGCCCGCCTGCGCGCTGTGGGGAGTGCTGACGCTGGTGCTCTGTCTCGCGGTGCCGCTGTTCCGGCGCTTCACCAGGCCGGGCGATCCGTCCCCCACGATCCGGGCGCGCTGAACTCGACTCCCGAGATCGCCGGGGCCACGGTGGTGACCCGGTGCCCTGAGACGGCGAACGAACGGGTATGCGGTGCGATGTCGATGACCGGAAGCTGAGCGGGCGCCGACCCACGGGGCATCCCGAGCAGCTCCGCGGCGATCCGCCGCAGCGACGTCCTGATGTGCCACGATCCGGTCGCGGCAGCACGGCGTCTCAGCAAGGCGGTGATCCCGGCGGCGAGCAGGTATCCGGTGCTGTGGTCGAGCGCCTGCGCGGGGAGGGCGCCGGGCGTCGTGCCGTCCTGCGACTCGATCAGCGCGATGCCGGATTCCGCCTGGACGAGACTGTCGAAACCCGCGCGATCGGGGTGTTCGGCACCCCACGCGCTGAGCTCGGCGATGAGCAGGCGCGGATACCGCTCTCGAAGCGCCTCTGCCGAGAGACCCAGGCGCGCGAGTGAAGCGGGTCGGTAGCCGAGGACGATGACGTCGGCCTCGTCGAGCAGGTCCCGGAAGACGGCGCTTCTCGCATCGAGCACGGCCGAGCGCTTGCCGTGTCCCGTGTCCAGGTGCTGCCACTCCGGCTCACGCAGGAGGGGAGGATCTATGCGCAGCACGTCGGCGCCGAGCAGAGCGAGCGTTCGCGTGCAGACAGGGCCGGCGATCACACGAGTGAGATCGAGCACGCGGACGCCGGCGAGCGGTCGACGGTCGGGTACCGCGGGGGAGAGCGCGGCGCCGAGGAGGTCTGGACCGTCGATCTCCAGCAGGGGGCGAGTTCGAAACGTCGTGTCGGACTCCCGGTTCTCGGGAGCGACGGTGACGGCGAGCCCTCGGGCGTGTGCGATCGCGTCGACGGATTCCGCACTGCTCCTCTCGCCGACCGCGGCCCGCACGGCATCGGGGTCCGCATCGTGGGGGAGACCCAGAGCATCCAGAAGCCGTCTGGCGTGGTGCGGATAGTTGCCGTGGGTTCGGATCCAGCCGTCACGGGAGCGCCAGAACCCCGAGTAGGGAGACCACACGTCGGGCCGCCTCCCGTCGACGGCGAAGACGGTGTCGCTGCGATAGGCGAGAGAGACCCGGTCGGGATCCGGGAGTGTGCGGATACCCGCCGCCTCGCCGACCGCCCGCACGCTCGCCCACGCCAGATCGGCGGTCGCGAGCCGGGAGGGGAGCGGCACGGCGTGCGTGGGGACGGCATCGGGGTCGGCGGCGTCGGGCGTCAGTGCGAGCTCCGCGAACACCCGGCGGAGCACGGCGCCCGAGGGCGCGGAATTCGAGTGGTCGAGCACGGTGCGATCGTACTCCGCGCGGTCATCCCGGGCGTTTCCCGCGTCTGGACAGGAAAAAGCTTCCGCGGCGGCCGCGCCGACACGCCCGGGGGGAGCGCCTCGATTTGCCAGAACCCCGGAACCCACGTAACTTATTACTTGTTCGCCCCACAGGGAAGCGGAGAGGCCGAGAGCTTCACCCCCCTCAAGCGGAGAACCACCTCCCTCCTCTCACTTGTGAGACACGACGCGTGCGTCTAGGATGGGAGATCCACCCCATCTGCGGCTGTCACAGGCTGCGCAGCGGATCCAAGATTCGCATCGCGCGCCGATTTGACAAGCGAGACAGGGTGGCTAAGATAGAGAAGTTGCCCTTCGGGCCTGGTTGTGATGACTGGGTCGTGGGAGCATCCGATCCTTGAGAACTCAACA
>NZ_JABXGD010000005.1 GCF_022627955.1 Microbacterium sp. C5A9 | reverse complement strand
GCGGACGGGCCCGCGGTGGTCGGGGTGGCGGTCTGTGCCGGAGCAACAGCCGCCGACGCGCTCGGTCGCGACGCCGCAGACGAGGGTGCGGTGTGAGTCGTCGGGCCCGCGGCCGCAGCCGGGGCGGCATCGGCCTGCGCGCTTCCGGCGAGGACGCGGGCGACCATGAGCTCGAGGTGCAGCCGCGGAGACGTCGCACCCGACATGTCGTCGAGCGCCGCGCTGACCACGTCGGCCGTGCGCGACAGGCGCGCGGCGCCGAAGGAGTCGGCCTGCGTGCGCATGCGCGCGAGCTCGTCTTCGGCGATGCCGCGCAGCACCGATGAGGCTCCGGCGCCGACCGCTGCGATCACGATCAGATCGCGCAGGCGCTCGAGAAGGTCGTCGACGAACCGACGCGGGTCCTGCCCGGTCTGCACGACGCGGTCGATCGCGGGGAACGCGGCGGCGGCGTCGCCCGCGGCGAGCGCGTCGACGATCTCGTCGAGGAGGGCCGCATGCGTGTAGCCGAGCAGCGCGACCGCGCGCTCATAAGCCACGGTCACGGTCTCGGAACCGGCCGGGGAGTCGGATCCGGCGATGAGCTGGTCGAGCAGCGACAGGGTGTCTCGCGGCGATCCGCCACCCGCCCGGACCACGAGGGGCAGCACGCCGCGCTCGGCGACGACGCCCTCTTCGGTGCAGAGCTTCTCGACGTACTCGAGCATCGCCGCGGGCGGCACCAGCCGGAACGGATAGTGGTGTGTGCGTGAGCGGATCGTGCCGAGGACCTTCTCGGGCTCGGTCGTCGCGAAGATGAACTTCACGTGCTCCGGCGGCTCTTCGACGAGCTTCAGCAGCGCGTTGAAGCCCTGCGGCGTCACCATGTGCGCCTCGTCGAGGATGAAGATCTTGTAGCGGTCGCGGCTGGGCGCGAAGGTCGCGCGCTCGCGCAGGTCACGGGCGTCGTCGACGCCGTTGTGGCTCGCGGCGTCGATCTCGACGACGTCGAGCGATCCCCCGCCGGCGCGCGACAGCTCGACGCAGCTCGGGCACGTGCCGCACGGCACGTCGGTCGGTCCTTCGGCGCAGTTCAGGCATCGCGCCAGGATGCGCGCCGAGGTCGTCTTGCCGCAGCCGCGGGGTCCGGAGAAGAGGTACGCGTGGCCGACCCGGTCGCCGCGGAGCGCGGTCATGAGAGGGTCGGTCACCTGGGACTGCCCGATCATCTCGCCGAACGACTCGGGGCGGTAGCGGCGGTAGAGGGCTGTGGTCACCACTCCAGCCTACGGCGTGCCGCCGACATCGAGGCAGGCCGAGCGCACAGCATCCGCCCTCCGATCCTGTGGGGTCGCCGACGACCGCGTGCACGCCGAGACACCCCTCTGCCGCGCGTGCGCCCGAGGGGCGTCAGCAGGCAGAGGGGCGGCGGCGCACCGGCGTGCGCGCGGGACTCAGTCGGTCGACTCGATCACCGGGATCGCGGTCGTGATGACGGGCACCGACGCCGACAGACGCGTGCCGTCCTCACGGAGCGCATCGGCGAACTGCCGCAGCGTGGGGCGTCCCGGCAGGATCGGCCCCTGGTCGGCCAGCGGAACCACGACGTCCTCGCCGACCGCCGCGATGTAGGCGACGTCGCGCACCGTGAACGGCACCGGCTCCCCCGTGCTCACGTGCACCCGCAGCTCATTCGCGGTGATCGTCACCTGCAGCGCCGACCCCTGCCACTGCAGCGGGTACGACAGCGACGGCCAGTCCGCCGGCAGACGCGGGTCGAAGCTCAGCTCGCCCGCGTAGTCGCGCATGCCGCCGAAGCCGCACACGAGAGCCGTCCACACTCCGCCGGCCGAGGCCACGTGCACGCCGTCGGCCGCATTGTGGTGCAGATCGTGCAGGTCGACGAACAGCGACTGCCGGAAGTACTGCAGCGCGAGGTCCTGGTAGCCGACCTCGGCGGCCAGGATCGACTGCACGACGGCCGACAGCGTCGAGTCGCCCGTGGTGAGCGGGTCGTAGTAGTCGAAATCGGCCTTCTTCTCCTCGGGCGTGAAGTGGTTGCCCTGCAGGAACAGCGCGAGCACGACATCCGCCTGCTTGAGCACCTGGAACCGATAGATCACCAGCGGGTGGAAGTGCAGCAGCAGCGGGCGCTGCTCCTTGGGCGTGTGCGCGAGGTCCCAGACCTCGCGCTCGAGGAACAGCGAGTCCTGCGGGTGGATGCCGAGGCTCTCGCTGAACGGGATGAACATCGCGTCGGCCGCACGCTCCCAGCCCTCGGCCTCACCCTCGGCGAGTCCGGTGCGCTCGACGACCCTCGCGAACTCCTCGCCGTTCGCCTCGCGCGCCTCGCGCACGACCCTCGCCGCATAGCGGAGGTTGTAGCGCGCCATGACGTTCGTGTACAGGTTGTCGTTGACGACCGTCGTGTACTCGTCCGGCCCCGTGACCCCGTGGATGTGGAAGGTCTCGACGCCGTCGTCGTTCGTGTCGGCGACCAGGCGCGAGGTGCGCCAGAAGCCCAGCGTCGCCCACAGTCGCGCCGTCTCGATCGCGATGTCGATGCCCTCGCGCCGCAGGAAGTCGTCGTCTCCCGTCGCACGCACGTACTTGCCGAGGGCGAAGCTCACGTCGGCGTTGATGTGGTACTGCGCGGTGCCGGCGGCGTAGTAGGCCGAGGCCTCCTCGCCGTTGATCGTGCGCCAGGGGAACAGTGCGCCGGCCTCGTTGAGCTGCGCCGCCCGGCGACGGGCGGCCGGGAGCATCAGCACACGCGCACGCAGCGCGTTGCGCGCCCACTGCGGCGACGTGTAGGTCAGGAACGGGAGCACGTAGATCTCGGTGTCCCAGAAGTAGTGGCCGCTGTAGCCCGACCCCGAGACGCCCTTCGCGGGCACACCCGTCCCGTCGGCGCGAGCCGATGCCTGGGCCAGCTGCAGAAGGCACCAGCGCGTCGCCTGCTGGATGTCGTCGTGCCCGCCGATCTGCACATCGCTGCGCTCCCAGAACGCGGCGAGCCAGGCGGCCTGCCGCTCGAACTGGGCGTCGACGCCCTCGACCCGCACCCGGTCGAGCGAGCGACGGCACCGGTCGACGAGCTCACGCGGGGGCACGCCGCGCGAGGTGTGGTAGCTGACGAGCTTGGTCACCGTGATCGGCACACCCGCCTTGGCCTGCACGCGGAAGACGTTCTTCGAGATGTCCTCCTCGATGAGCGTGCGCGAGGTGTAGTCGTTCTCGGTCTCGATCACGTGGTCGGCCACCACCGCGACCGTCATTCCGGATGCGGCCACCGAGTACGACAGCGCGGAGCGGAGTCCGTCCTGCCAGTGCTCGGCCGGCTCGAGCACGCGCTCGGCGATCTTCTCGGCCTTGCGCGGGTCGAAGCCGCTCTTCGCCTCGGCGGGGGTGCCCGCATAGACGCCGGCACCGTCCTGGCGGTTGATCATCTGACAGCTGACGGTCACCGGGGCGTCGGCGTTCTCGACGACGACCTCGAGGCGCAGCACGGCCAGGTGCCGCTCTTCGAAGCTGACGATGCGCTCGTCGCGCATGCGCACGCGCTTGCCGGACGGGGTCTCCCACACGACGATGCGCTCGAGCACGCCCGTGCGCATGTCGAGCGTGCGCCGGTACTCGCGCACGTCGGCCTCGTCGAACGAGATCGGCTCGTCGTCGACGTACACGCGCATGACCTTGGCGTCGGGAGCGTTGACGATCGTCTGCCCGACCTCCGCGAAGCCGTACGCCTGCTCGGCGTGACGGATCGGCCAGGTCTCGTGCAGCCCGTTGATGAACGTGCCGTGCTCGTGCGCCCCGCGCCCCTCGATGTGGTTGCCGCGCAGACCGAGGTAGCCGTTGCCGACGCTGAAGAGCGTCTCCCCCACCCCGTTCTCGGAGTAGCGCGTCTCGATGAGACGCCAGGGGTCCACGGGGAAGCGGTCGCGGTCGATCATGCGGTCTCCTCGGAGTCGGGTCGGGTCTGCGCGTCGGCGGGCGCGTCGGAGTCGGAGAGGAAGGCGTCGAGATCGTCCACGACGACGGTCGCGCCCGCGGCGCGCAGCGCATCGGCGCCGGTGCCGCGGTCGACGCCGACGACGGTCGCGAATCCCGCGGCCGCGGCGGAGGCCGCGCCGGAGGTCGCGTCTTCGACCGCGACGCTGGTGGCGGGGTCGACGCCCAGCGCGACGGCGCCCGCGGCGAACATGTCGGCGGCGGGCTTGGAGGCGAGTCCGTCACGTTCGGCGACGACGCCGTCGACCACGATGCGGAAGAAGGAGCGGATGCCGGCGGCTCCGAGCACCTCTTCAGCGTTCTTCGAGCTCGAGACCACGCCGAGCGGGATGCCGGCGGCGGAGAGCTTCTCGACGAGCGCGAGGGAACCGGGGTAGGGCGCGATGCCCTCGGCACGCAGCGAGGTCGCGAACGCGTCGTTCTTGCGGTTGCCGATGCCGCAGATCGTCTCCGCCTCGGGCGGATCGTCGACCGCTCCCCAGGGCACCTCGACGTTGCGGCTGTGCAGCAGGCTCGCGACGCCGTCGTAGCGCTTCTTGCCGTCGACGTAGTCGAAGTAGTCGGCGTCGGTGTACGGCGGCTCGATGCCCCAGCGGGCGAACACGTCGTCGAACACGACCTTCCAGGCGCGCATGTGCACCTCGGCCGTGGGCGTGAGCACGCCGTCGAGGTCGAACAGGACACCGTCGGCGCGGAGCAGATCGGGCAGTGCTTCGGGCACAGGAGCCTCCAGGAGAAGGACGAGGGGTTCCGGCACCTCTCCGTGCCACTGTGCAAGCGTAGTTGCGGCGAGGCATCGGCGGTAACCCCCGAACGGGATTCCGGTGGCCGGACGGACGATCGGTCTATGCCGCTCAGAGCATCCGCGCGGTCTGGCGGGCGATCTCGAGCTCCTCGTTCGTGGGGACCACGAGGACCGTCACGGGCGAGGCGTCGGTCGAGATGCGGCGGATGCCGCGCTCCCGCGCCGCATTGCGGCCGAGATCCATCTCGACGCCCGCGAACCCGAGCGTCGCCATGGCCTCGGCGCGCACGGGAGCGGCGTTCTCGCCGACTCCCGCGGTGAACGAGATGACGTCGACCCCGCCGAGCTGGGCGATGTACGAGCCCGCGTAGGCGCGCAGCCGGTGGATGTACACGTCGAACGCCAGCGTGGCCGCCTCGTCGCCCGCCTCCCGTCCGGCGAGGATGTCGCGCATGTCGCTGCGTCCCGCGAGACCCTGGAGACCGCTGCGGGAGTTCAGCAGCGCGTCGAGGTCGTCGATCGAGTACCCGGCGCGGCGCGACAGGTGCACGAGCGCCGCGGGATCGAGGTCGCCCGAGCGCGTCCCCATGACGAGCCCCTCGAGCGGCGTGAGGCCCATCGACGTCTCGACGGAGCGGCCCCCGTCGATCGCGGTGACCGAGGCGCCGTTGCCGAGATGGAACACGAGCTGGCGGAGCGTGCCGAGGTCGCGCCCGAGGAACGCGGCCGCCGACTCGCTCACGAACTGGTGGCTGGTGCCGTGGAAGCCGTAGCGGCGCACGCGGTGGCGCGCTGCGAGCTCGGCGTCGATCGCATAGGTGTAGGCCGCGGGCGGCAGCGTCTGATGGAACGCCGTGTCGAACACCGCGACGTGCGGGACGTCGGCGAACACGGCCTTCGCGGCGAGGATCCCGGCGAGGTTCGCGGGGTTGTGCAGCGGGGCGAGCACCGCGAGCTCCTCGATCTGCTCCTCGACGTTGCGCGTCACGAGGGTCGGCGCGTAGAAGCGCGCTCCGCCGTGGACGACGCGGTGCCCGACCGCGGCCGGGGCGTGCTCGACGAGGGACGGGCCGTGCGCCTCGAACTGCTCGAGCATGACCGAGAAGGCCGCCGCGTGATCGGCGACCGCGCGCTCCTCTTCGTACGACGCGTCGAGCATGGCGACGACGGCATCCGCTGTCGTGTCGGGCCGCACGGTGTGGGTGATCGCACCGGCATCCTGCCCGATGCGCTCGATCAGGCCGCTCGCCAGCTCGTTCTCGTTCTCGATGTCGAGCAGGCTGTACTTCAGCGAGGACGACCCGCTGTTGATGACGAGGATCGCGGTCACGATGCCGTCCCTTCGGCCTGGGCCTGGATCGCGGTGATCGCGACGGTGTTGACGATGTCGTCGACCAGCGCGCCGCGCGACAGGTCGTTGATGGGCTTGTTGAGCCCCTGCAGCACGGGCCCGATCGCGACGGCGCCCGCAGAGCGCTGCACCGCCTTGTAGGTGTTGTTGCCCGTGTTGAGATCGGGGAAGACGAAGACCGTCGCACGTCCCGCGACCGCGGAATCCGGCAGCTTCGCCTTGGCGACCGCGGCATCCGCCGCGGCGTCGTACTGGATGGGCCCCTCGACGAGCAGCTCGGGAGCCCGCTCGTGCACGAGCGCCGTCGCGGCGCGCACCTTGTCGACGTCGGCGCCCGAACCCGACTCCCCCGTGGAGTACGACAGCATCGCGATGCGCGGCTCGATGCCGAACTGTCGGGCGGTCGCCGCCGACGAGATCGCGATGTCGGCCAGCTGCTCGCTGGTCGGATCGGGGATCACCGCGCAGTCGCCGTAGACGAGCACCCGGTCGGCGAGCGCCATGAGGAACACGCTCGAGACCACGTTCACGCCCGGCTTCGTCTTGATGATCTCGAAGGAGGGACGGATGGTGTGCGCCGTGGTGTGCGCGGCTCCCGACACCATCCCGTCGGCGAGACCCAGGTGCACCATCATGGTGCCGAAGTACGACACGTCGGTCACGGTGTCGGCGGCCTGCGCGACCGTGATCCCCTTGTGCGCGCGCAGCCGGGCGTACTCGGTCGCGAAGCGCTCGACCATCTCGGGGTCGGTGGGGCTGATCACCTGGGCGGCGGTGATGTCGACACCGAGCTCGACGGCGCGGGCGCGCACGGCGGCTTCGTCGCCGAGGATCGTGAGGTCGGCGACCTCGCGAGCCAGCAGGGTCGCGGCGGCGCGCAGGATGCGGTCGTCGTCGCCCTCGGGAAGCACGATGCGCCGGCGGTCGGCGCGCGCCCGCTCGATCAGGCCGTACTCGAACATCAGCGGAGTGACCACGCGCGATTCCGCGAGGCCGAGCTGGGTGGTGAGCTCGGCGATGTCGACGTGCGTCTGGAACAGGCCGAGGGCGCGGTCGTAG
Organism: Microbacterium sp. C5A9; assembly: GCF_022627955.1. GTDB lineage: Bacteria > Actinomycetota > Actinomycetes > Actinomycetales > Microbacteriaceae > Microbacterium. The sequence goes on along the minus strand of NZ_JABXGD010000005.1, from coordinate 336,819 downwards.
CGCGTGCGCGACTCGGGCGAGATGCGCCCCCGCGCGCCCATGACCCGCACGGCGGTGTCATAGGTGCCGAGGTCGGTCGCGATGATGGGCACGGTCGAGGGGAACCCGTCGAGCAGCTGCACGATGGGCTCGGGCAGCGGGAACGGCCCGTTGAGGATGATGCCCGCGACCCGCGGGAAGGTGCCGGAGGCGTCGGCGAGCAGCGTGGCGAGCAGCACCTCGGTGCGGTCGGCGGGGATCACCACGACCGCCTCCTCGGTGAGGCGCGGAAGCACGTTGACCATCGACATGCCGGCCACGACGATCGTGAGAGCCTCGCGCGCGAGCCGGTCGGGGTCGCCCTTGATCAGGCGCCCCTCGACCGCCGAGAGGATGCCGCGGATCGACGGCGCGACGAGGGTGCGGTCCTCGGGGATCGCCCACACGGGGGTGCTGCGCGCGGGACGCACCGCCGCGACCGCCGCCTCGATGTCGGCGAGCGCGTCGGGGTCGGCGCGGTTGACGACGACCGCGAACAGCTCGGCCCGCTCGGCCTCGAGCTCCGCCAGCGCCAGAGCGCCGATCTGCCCGACGGCCGCTGCCGTGCGCGCGGTCGTCGTGCCGAGCTGCTCGGCCTGACGCTGCTGGTCGCGACCGCTGAGCACCAGCAGGACCGGCGCCGCCAGGTTCGCGGCGATGCGGGCGTTGTAGCCGAGCTCGGCGGGACTGGCGACGTCGGTGTAGTCGCTGCCGATGATCACGACGGCATCGCACTGGGCCTCGACGGCCTTGAACCGGGCGACGATGGTCGACAGCGCCCGGTCGGGGTCGTCGCGCACGTCGTCGTAGGTGACGCCGATGCAGTCCTCGTAGTCGAGCTGCACGCCGTCGTGCGCGAGCAGGAGCTCGAGCACCTCGTCTCGCTCGGTCACGGAGCGCGCGATCGGGCGGAACACGCCGACCCGCGGGGTGACCCGCATCAACGCATCCAGGACGCCGAGGGCGATCGTGGATTTTCCGGTATGGCCTTCGGCCGAGGTGATGTAGATGCTCTGCGCCACGCCCCCAGCTTAGGTGCACCTCACCATGGATTCGCTGGGTCTCCGACCGTGAGAATCACGGCTCCGCGACGACGGCTCTCCGGTCGTCAGCCCGCGACGACGATCAGCACGCGGCCGACAGCGCGTCGACGACGGTGGTCGCGTCGGCGCCGTAGCGCGAGTAGTACATCGGGTCGAGATTGATCTGCACCCGGTGGATCGCCAGTGACGGCTCGAGCGCGTGCCAGTCGGGCACCCGCGCGAGCCGCTCGTAGAAGAGGGTCGCGGCGGTCGCCGGATCCATCCGCTGCTCGGCGCTGCCCCACCACTCCTGCTGCTGGAACAGTCCGATGCTCGTGGTGCGGCTGCCGTCGGGGTTCGTGAACCCGCTGGTCTCCCAGTCGCCGTAGTCGATGTTACGCAGGCTGCTCTCGCCCATCGCCGTCATCACCCCGAGGATCTGGCCGTCGCGCCCGAACCCCAGAGCGGATGCCGTCTGCATGATCGTCGCGGCGTTCTCGAGCTGCTCGCCCTCCCAGCCCGCGATGCCGGCCTGCGGGAAGGTCGTCGGGTCGCTGAGGCAGATCGCCACGGGCTTCTCGTGCGCGAGGCTCAACGGGATCGCCACGGCGGCGGCTCCGGCGACCACGAGCACCACCGCGGCGGAGATCGCCAGCCGGCGCAGCATCCGCCGACGCTGCAGGCGCTGCTGCGCCCGGCGACGCGGCGACACCCGTCGGCGTGCTCCCGCACGCGGACGTCGGCGCGCGGACGACCGCGATCGCGACGGCGCGCGCTTCTTCGTGGTGCCGGCTCTCGGACTCACGGCGATGCCGTCGTCATGCGCGGCGACCCCGACCGCGGCCGACGAACGCCGCGAGACCGCCGCCGATCGCGCCGAACAGGTGCGCCTGCCAGGAGATGCCGTCGCGCACGCCCACGACACCCGCGATCATCGAACCGCCGTAGAGACCGATCACGAGGAGCGCGATCACCGCGTAGAGGATGCGGTGCGAGACGCGTCCGGGGGCGAAGACCCGCATCACGGTGTAGCCGAAGTATCCGAAGACGAGGCCCGATGCTCCCACGGTGAGCGCGCCGGGAGCATTGACGATCCACGTGCCGACGCCGCCGATCACCGCCGCGAAGGCGGTCACCGCCCAGAACCTGCGTGCGCCCTCGACCGCCACGAGGCAGCCGAGCACGAGGAACGGCACGGAGTTGGCGATCAGATGCGCCCAGCTCGCGTGCAGCAGCGGAGCGAGGACGATGCCGGGAAGCCCGGAGAGATCCCAGGAGCGGAGGCCGAAACCCGTGAAGGACACCGGGAGGATCGCATCCACGAGCTGCACCAGCCACATGGCGGCGAGCAGGAGGACCGGCGAGGCGAAGCGTCCGAGGGCACTCGCACGCGGGGATCCGGCGGTGCTGGTCATGTCGGGCCTGGTCACATCACGATCCTGGCAGGGCTGACCCGGAGGACGCTGACAACCCGGCGACGGACTCGGGGCCGCGGGGGCTGAGCGCCCCGGACACGGCCGGAAAAAGAAAGTGACTCTCCGCGCACCCAGCAGAGCCCGGTTACCCTTGCTGCGTTTCCGCCCTGGGGGAATTGGCCTGGATGCCGCCACGCGGAGAGCCGAGAACAGTCTAGCCGATCTCCGCACCCGCTCTTTGACAGACTGGGCAGGTCATGGACTCCGCCACCGCCGCTCCCCTGTCGACCTGGCGTTTCTCCGGCACGCTGCGCACCTACCAGGCCGAGGTGCTCGAGCGACTCGCCCCCGGAGCCGCCGGCCCGCTGCACATCGTCGCCCCGCCGGGTTCGGGCAAGACCCTGCTCGGCCTGCTCCTGGCGGCCCGCGAGGGCCACCGTGCACTCGTGCTGTCGCCGACCGTGACGATCCGTCAGCAGTGGCTGCGCACGGCTGCGGACCTGGCCCCCGAGCAGGCATCCGTCTCCGACGACCCCGAGCGGCTCGGCGATCTCACGGTCCTCACGTATCAGCTGCTCAGCGTGACCGGCGACGGGTCGCCCTTCGACGAACTCGCACGGTCGCTGTGGATCGACGAGCTCGTGGCGAGCGGCCGCGCCGAGGCCGACGCCGCGACCTGGCTCGCCGAGCTCGCGGTGGACAATGCCGGCCGGTATCGATCCGGCCTTCGACGCCGCGCACGGCGTCTGCGCTCGCAGTTCGCGCGGCGGCGGCCGGATGAGCTCGCCCGTGTGCTGCATCCGAACGCCGTCGCGCTCATCGACCGGATCGTCGCGGCCGGAGTGCGCACGGTCGTGCTCGACGAGTGCCACCACCTGCTCGACCACTGGGCGATCGTGGTCGCCTACCTGGCGGGACGCATCCGCGAGACCGGCGTCGACCCCCTGCTGATCGGACTGACCGCGACGCTGCCCTCGCCCGATGACGAGACCGAGTTCGAGAACTACAGCCAGCTTCTCGGCGAGGTCGATTACGAGGTGCCGACGCCGGCCGTGGTGAAGGAAGGCCACCTCGCGCCGTACCGCGACCATGTGCTGTTCACCGAGCCCACGCCCGCCGAGGCCGCGTTCATCCGACGGCACGAGAGCCTGCTGCACGATCTCATCACGCAGGTGCTCTCGACGCCCGATGCCGTGTCGCACCTCGAAGCGCAGCTGCAGCCGGCCGACGCCGAGGCTCCCGGCGGCGAGGGCGACGATGGGGATGCCGGCGGTGACGGGGACGGCGATGACGACGAGACCCGACGGGCCCGACTCGACCGGGCGTTCTCGGCGGACTTCGCCCTCACGCGGGCCAGCGCCGTCGTGCTCCGGCAGATCGCGCCGCAGCATCCGCTCGTCGCCGCGATCCCCGCGGTGCTGCTCGACCGCTGCACGACCGACGATCTGCTCACCGTGCTCGCACGCTTCGCGCACACCCGTCTGCTCGCCGATCCCGCAGCCGCGCGGCAGTGGGAGTACGTCCGCCGCTCTCTCGCCGACTTCGGCTACGCGCTCACCGACCGCGGCATCCGTCGCGGGCGCGATCCGGTCGAGACCACGCTGGCGTTCTCGGCGTCCAAAGACCATGCGGCGGTCGAGATCCTCCACCGCGAGCTCTCCGGAGCCGACGGCGAGCGCATCCGCGCCGTCGTGGTGACCGACTTCGTCGAGCACGGCAACACCCGAGGTCTCGCCGGCGACGCTCCCGCCGGCGCGCTGCGGACGTTCGATCGGCTCGCCGCCGACCCGGTCATCGCGCGTCTGCATCCGGTGCTGCTCACCGCCCGGCATCTGCGCGTGCGTGCCGAGGATGCCGCTCGTCTCGCGGAGTCGCTCTCGGAGATCCTCGGCGCACCGGTCGAGCCGCTCGACGGCGTCGGCCCCGTGCGCGATCTGCAGGCGCGCGGCGTCGGCAGCGGGCGCGTGGTGAGCGCGGTGTCCGAGCTGATCCGTCGAGGCGACGTGCGTCTGCTCGTGGGCACGCGCGGTCTTCTCGGCGAGGGGTGGGACTGCCCCGCCGTGAACACCCTCATCGACCTCACGACCGTGGCCACCGCCTCGGGCACGCAGCAGCTGCGCGGACGCACGCTGAGACTCGACCCCGCCTGGTCGGAGAAGGTCGCCCACAACTGGTCGGTCGTGTGCCTGATCCCCTCGGACGTCGGCCTCGACGACGGCTCCGAGTCCGCGCGGCTGCGTCGCCGGCACTCGCATCTGTGGGGGCTGAGCGCCGACGGCGACGGACGGATCGTGAGCGGAGTGGCCCATGCCCTCCCCACCGCGGGCATCGAGGCCTGGGAGCGCGTGCTCGACAAGGATGCGTCGACGTCTGTGGCCGATCTCGACGCGCTCCTGCGCCGGCAGTCGCCGACGCGCAGCGAGACCCGGCGGCAGTGGCGCATCGGCGACCCGTACGAGGCGCGCGAACGCGAGGTCGTCTCCGTGCGCCGCACCGCGCGCGCTCTGCTGCTGCGCACCGGCCGGACGGCGAGCGCAGGAGCCGTCGGCGCCTTCGTGCTCGGCGCCGCGGGCGCGGCGGCGATCGTGGGGATCCTGGCGATCCTGGGACTCGGCGCGCCAGGGCCTGTGGCCGTCGGGGTCGCGGCGGGAGGGGGCCTGCTCGCGGCCGCGGCGTGGGGCCTGCGGATGCTCGGCCGCGCGCTGCGTGATCGGTCACGGCCCGCCGAGGTCTACCGGTCCGCGGCGACGGCCGTCGCCCGCGCCCTTCGCGATGCGGGGCGCATCGGCCCCGTCGACGAGACGGCGATCGTCGCTCGGCCCGACGGCGCCGATCCGACGCGCATCCGCATCGAGCTGGGCGCCTCGGCGGACGATGCCCGCGTCATCGCGGCTGCCGTGGAGGAGCTCTTCGCGCCCGTGCGCACACCGCGCTTCCTGCTGCGCGTCGACGCCGCGGGCCTGCCGCGGCTGCGCGTCGTCGAGCGCCTGGCCGATCGCCTCTCCCCCGGCCGCACACTGCTCGCCGTGCCTCGGCTGATCGCCCGCCGTCGCGGCGACGCCGAGCGATTCCGAGAGCACTGGCAGGAGCTCATCGGCAGCTGCTCTCTGCATGAACTGACGGGGATGCAGGGTCTGGCGCTACTGCGCGTCGCCCGCAGCGCGGACGGCCGTCTCGACAGCGCAGAACCACGGGGACGGGTCTGGGGCTGAGGCTGCCGTGGGTTCCTCCGGTTGTCACCCCATCCGCAGGGAGCGGCGATACGATCGGTTCACGCGCACCGCAGCGCCCACGTGAGAGGGAACGCATGCCAGAGAATCCGCCCCTGATCCCGACCGTCGTCGGCGCCGACCAGTTCGCCGCGCAGACCTCGGCCATCATCGACTCGATCGGACGGGTGATCGACGGCAAGCCGGATGCCGTGCGGAGCGCGATCGTGTGCCTTCTCGCCGAGGGGCACCTGCTCATCGAGGACGTGCCGGGTGTGGGCAAGACCATGCTCGCCCGAGCACTGGCCGCGAGCATCGACGCGACGGTGCGCCGCATCCAGTTCACCCCCGACCTTCTTCCCGGCGACGTCACCGGCGTGAGCGTGTACAACCCGGTCGACCGCGAGTTCGAGTTCAAGCGCGGCGCGGTGTTCGCGCACATCGTGATCGCCGACGAGATCAACCGCTCGTCCCCCAAGACGCAGTCCGCGCTGCTCGAGGCGATGGAGGAGGGACAGGTCACGGTCGACGGATCGACTCACATGCTCCCCGACCCCTTCCTCGTCGTGGCGACCCAGAACCCGCTCGAGATGGAGGGCACCTACGCCCTGCCCGAGGCGCAGCGCGACCGCTTCATGATGCGCATCTCGATGGGCTATCCGGATGCCGCGGCCGAAGCCGAGATGCTGCGACAGCGCGACACGGTCAACCCGCTGGCATCCGTGCGAGCCGTCGCCGATGCGGCATCCGTCTCGGGTCTGATCGCCTGGGCGCGATCGGTGCACGTGGCACCCGCGATCGAGGAGTACACGGTCGCGCTCGCGCAGGCGACCCGCACCGACCCGAACCTGCACCTCGGCGCGAGCCCGCGGGCGACCCTGCAGCTGATCCGCGCGGCGAAGGTGTGGGCGGCGCTCGACGGCCGCGACTTCGTGATCCCGGATGACGTCACCGCCCTGCTGATCCCCGTGCTCGCCCACCGGCTGCTCCCCGCGCGCGGCGCCCACCGCGCCGGCGCCCAGCCCGTCGAGTCGGCGCTGCGTCAGATCGCCGAGCGGGTGCGCGTGCCTGTGGCCGTGCGCTCCTGATCCCCCTCTCCGTCATGCGTCGCCGTCGCACTCTCACCCTCCGGGGCACGGGTGCGCTTCTCGCCGGGCTCGGCTGCGTGATCGCGGCGAACCTCCTCGGCGCGGCCATCCTGCTGTACGTCGGTGTCCTGCTGCTGGCGCTCACCGTGCTGTCGATCCTCGTCGTGGTCCTGCCCCGCCGCTCGGGCACGGTCGCACGCCAGATCTCGACCGATCTGCTCACCGTGTCGGAGACCTCCCGCGTCACGCTGCGATTCTCGCTGCGCGCTCTGCGGATGCCGCGCGGCCTGTGGCGTGATGTGCTGCCCGACGCCGTGACCGGCGACGCCGCCGGCGAGTACCCCTCCGAGACCGGACGGCTGAGCTATCTCCTCACCGGTGTGCGCCGCGGCGTCTGGCCCGTCGGCCCCCTGGTGCTGCGCACGGTCGACCCGTTCGGGCTGGCGCAGCGCGAACAGGAGTTCGGTGAGACGCGCACGGTGACCGTGGTGCCCGAGGTGTTCACCCTCGCGCCGCTGACGGTGCGCGTCGGGGCCGCCGGGGGCACCGCGCAGACGTCGTCGAGCAGACTCGGACAGGGCAGCGACAACCTCTCGCCGCGGCGCTACATCTCGGGCGACTCCATGCGACGCATCCACTGGCGAGCCACCGCTCATCGCGGGCAGCTGATGGTGAGGCAGGAAGAGGAGGAGTCGAGCCCCGACGCCCTCGTGGTGCTCGATCGCAGCGCCGCGCGCTGGAGCGACACCGGGACCGAGGTCGACCTCGCGTTCGAGACCGCCGTGTCGCTGTGCGCCTCGGCCGCCGTGCACCTGATGCAGGAAGGCTACGGGGTGGACGTGATCGACAGCGCCGGCGTGCTGCTCGGGACCCTCCGCGGGCACGAGGACGATCGTGACGGGCTGCTCGTCGCCCTCGCACTGGTGAGCCCGCGGGGCGACTCCCGCGATCTCGCCGCCCTGGTCGGGGGCACGCCTCCCGGCCCGCTCGTCTACATCACCGGCGAGATCGACGAAGAGGATGCCGCGCTGCTGCGACCGTCCGGTGCGGCCGCGCCGATGCTGTTCGCGACCGCACCCCAGCGCGGTGCCGAGGCGGCCGCGACGCAGCTCGGGTGGCGATTCGCGGTACTGGGCGACGACATCGCCGAGGCATGGGAAGACGTGCTGCCCGAGCGGCAGACCATGTCGACGGCGGATCGTCGGGGGGATGCCGATGTTCAAGGCTGAGGCCACGACACCGCCGACCGCACCCGCATGGCATCGCGAGCACGACCTGCCCCCGAGCGTGATCGTGCCCTCGGTGCTCGCGGCGGCGGCGGCGCTCGTCGCGATGTGGCCGTACACGTCAGTGATCGCACCCGGCGCCTGGTCGGCCACCGTGCTGCTGATGATCGTCGTCACGGCGCTGACCGGCATGATCATGCGCACCCTGCTGCGGCGCCGTCGGGCGTGGCAGCGTGACCTGGCGACGATGGCGGTGCAGGTCGTCGTGGCGTGCGGCACCCTGACCCTGCTCGTCGCCGGGGGCACCGCTCTGTTCGGCGTGATCCCGACCGAGAGGACGCTCGTCGTCTTCCAGGGACTCGCCGTCTCGGCGTGGGACGAGGTCGTGCACGGCGTCGCCCCTCTCGAGGCGTCGCCGGGGCTCGCGGCCGTGATGGGCCTGGGTTTCGCGTTCGTCGCGATCGTGCTCGATGCCCTGGTCGCGCAGCGCGGCGCGGTCGTCGCCTCGCTGCTCACGGCCGCCGTCGGTGCGACGCCGATGATCGCCACCCTCGGAGACGCGAACATCGTGTGGTTCGTGGTGCTCGGGGTGCTGATCCTCCTGCTGCTGCGATACACGAGCGTGCAGCATCCCGAGTCGCCCCGGCGCACGTCGACCGCGCTGGCCGCCGGCGTCGGTGTCGCCGCCCTCGCCTCGACGATCGTGATCGCCCCGGCGCTGCCGCTCGGCGCCGGCGTCGCCGGCACGGGAGTGGGCGTCACCGTCGATGCGTCGCTGCGTCTCGGCGACGACCTGCGACAGCCGAACCCCGTCGAGGTGCTCACGCTCGCCACCACTGCCGACACCGCCCCCTATCTGCGCCTCACCACGCTGTCGCAGTTCGACGGCCGAGTCTGGGAGCCCGATCGCGGTGACCTGCAGGCGCAGAGCGAGGGTTTCGGCCCCGACGAGTGGAGCCCCGACATCGCGACGAAGGAGCAGAACACCTCGATCCGCGTCATCCGGATGTCGAGTTCGTGGCTGCCTGTGCCCTACCCCGCGACGAGCATCCAGGGGGTGCCCTCGACCTGGCGGGTGAGCCCCGAGAACCGCACCCTCGCCTCCCGCACCGCCGATGCCGTCGGCAACGACTACACGGTGCGGTCGACCCGCGTCATCCCGACGCTCGAGCAGATCAGGGCCATCCCGGCCGCCGAGCCGGATGTCGACCCCGATGCCGAGCCGGTCGAGCTGCCCGAGGTGATCGCCGCGACCGCGCAGGAGGTGACAGCCGGGGAGACCAACGACTACGACCGTCTGATCGCCCTGCAGTCGTGGTTCCGCGGCCAGTTCAGCTATTCGCTCGAGACGCCCGTCGACGAGGGCTTCGACGGGACGGGCGCCGACGCGGTCGCGCGGTTCCTCGAGGTGCGCTCGGGCTACTGCATCCACTTCGCCGGGGCGTTCGCACTGATGGCCGAGAGCCTCGGGATGGACGTGCGCATCGTGGTCGGGTACCTGCCGGGCGCCCTCACCGACACGAGGCGCGGAGACGAGGCCGTGTACTCGGTCTCCAGCGATCAGCTGCACTCCTGGCCCGAGGTCCTCTTCCCGGGCGTCGGCTGGGTGCCCTTCGAGCCGACGGCGTCGCTCGGCGTGCCGACGGCCTTCGCGGCGGGCGCCACCACCGGGGGTGGGGGCACCGGAACGACCGCGCCCGCTCCGACGAGCGCGCCGAGCACCGAGCAGACCACCGCTCCCGAGATCGACCGCGGCGACGCCGGCGACAACGCCGGCACGACCGGCGAGCTGCGTCGGCTCGATCCGACTCCGGTCGTGCTCGTCACGCTCGGCGTGCTCGTGGTGCTGTTCCTGCCCGCCGTGATCCGCCTTTCGATCGGCGCGGTGCGCCGCGGGCGCGCGCGGGACGGTGATGCGGCGTCGGCGTGGACCGAGCTGCGAGCGACCATGCTCGATCTCGGCGTCGCGCTCTCGGACGCCGAGAGCCCACGCATGCGCGGAGACGATCTCGTGCGCGACAACGGGGTGGACGCCGCGGCGATGCGCGCCCTGACGGATGCCGTCGAGCGCGCCAGCTACGCACGCCCCCACCCCGACTCCACCCGCGCTGATTCGGCCCGCCCTGAGGCGGCGGTCGACCTGGACGCGCCGTTGCGCACGGTGCTCCGCCAGCTCAGACGCAGTGTCGACACGCGGACGCGGGTGCTCGCGTTCCTCGTGCCGCGATCGCTGTTCGTGGCGCGGCGCTCCGACGGGGTCTTGGCGGCCTGACCTGGCCCTGATCCCTGGCCTTCGACCCCTGAGTCCTGTCCTTCGGCCCCTGAGTCCTGGCCCTGATCTCTGCGCGGGTCAGGCGGCGGCGTGTGCGTCGCAGCGCACCTGGTCGCACGACTCACAGACCACGAACTGCGTGCGGCACGACGGGTCGGGGCAGTTCGCCGTGCGCTTGGTCGCGGTGCCGCATCCGACGCATTCGCCGATGACGGCGGCGTGGTCGGAGAAGTCGACCGATCCGCGCTTGTCGAACACGTAGAGCGACCCTTCCCACAGGCCGTCGTCGCCATACTGCTCGCCGTAGCGGACGATGCCGCCCTCGAGCTGGTAGACCTCGCCGAAGCCCCGCGACGTCATGAGGCTCGAGAGCACCTCGCAGCGGATGCCGCCGGTGCAGTACGTGACCACGGGTTTGCCCTTGAGATCGTCGTAGGCGCCGGAGTCGAGCAACTGCACGAAGTCGCGCGTGGTCTCGGTGTCGGGGACCACGGCTCCTCGGAATCGCCCGATCTCGGCCTCGAGCGCGTTGCGCCCGTCGAAGAACACGACCTCGTCGCCCCGCTCGTCGATCAGCTCGTGCAGCGCCTCGGGTGTCAGGCGGGTGCCTCCGCCGACCACGCCGTGCTCGTCGACGCGCAGCTCGCCCGGAGCTCCGAACGACACGATCTCGTCGCGCACCTTGACGCTGAGTTTGGGGAAGTCGGTGCTGCGACCGTCGGCATCGACCCCGGTCCCCTCGCTCCACTTGATGTCCGCATCGGCGAACGGCGCGTACGAACGGAAGGAGCGCGCCCACTTCTTCAGAACAGGCAGGTCCCCGCCGATGGTGCCGTTGACGCCGTCCTTCGAGATGATCAGTCGCCCGCGGAGCCCGAGCGCCTCGCCGAGATCCCGCTGCCACACCCTGATCGCCTCAGGGTCGGCGAGCGGGGTGAACACGTAGAAGAGGACGATCTTGGGGGTTGCCACCCAGCGATTTTACGTGCTCAGGCTGCGGCTCGGTCCGCCCTCCGCTGCTACGTCACGTCTCTGCTCAGGAACGAGACCCCGCCGGAGGCGACCGCCACGAACACCCACCCTGCCGTCACCAGCACGGCGGTCGTGTGGTCGAGAGCGCCCGCCGACCGGATGCCCAGGGCCGTGACGTCGAAATGGAAGGCCTCGAGGATCGCGAGGAGGGGCAGGTAGACGGCGCCGTCCGCCCAGAGCATCGCGACCAGGAGGGCGACTCCCATCGACATCGGCACGACGAAGAGCGCGAGCAGATGAGCCTGCACCACCATCCCGAGGCCCATCCCCCAGAGACCCGCCACAGCGCCGATCACGAGGGTGCGCCCGACGGATGCCCCCTCCACCGGGATCCCTCCCATCGTCACGGCCAGGGCGGTGTGGCCGCCGACGACGGCGGCGAGCGCGACGAGGGCTCCGCCGAGGACCGACGTGGGCACCCTGACGAGCAGAGTCGCCCGCCGCGACTGCAGCATCAGGCGCTGGGCGATGACTCCGTCGCGACGGTCGACGGTGTACCGGAAGGAGCCGTACACCGCCGCGAGCACGGCTCCGTATGTCGCGAGCACGGCGCTGAAGGGCGTCGTGAGCGTCTCGCGCACGCCGGCCGGCGCGTCCGCGAACTCCGGCGGGATGCTCGTCGCCAGAGAGAGGGACATGACGAGGGCCGCGGCCGCCACTCCGACGAGGACGATGTCGCCACCGAGGCTGCGCGCCTGAGCGCGAAGGGCGCGGCCGATCACGAGCCCCTCCGTCGTTCTCGCGCCCAGGCGACCGCCAGCAGACCGACGACCCAGACGAGGGCGACGCCGAGGGCGGGCACGACGTCGAGCAGCCGGTCCTCGTAGCCGGGAACGCTCAGCGCGGCCAACGCCAATCCGGGCGAGAACCTCGCCATCTCGGGCGCCGTGCGCAGCAAGGCAAGCTCCACGGCCATCGGATAGACGAGGACGAGCGCCGCGGTCGTGTAGTAGTTGCGGGTGATCCAGCCGACGGCTCCTCCGATGAGCGCACCGAGGACCGTGCCGGCCACGGCACCGGCGTAGATGCGCCACGCGTCCGGGGTGAGAGTGAGGCCCAGCCCGGCATCCGCCAGGAGGAGGGAGGCACCCGCGGTCCAGAACACGAAGATGCACAGCCAGAGCCCGAGCGACACGAGCACTCCGGAGACGAGCTTCGCCGAGAACGCGCGCCCAAGGCCGACCCCCGTCAGCGTTCGATCCATCGAGGCGTAGTAGCACTCGCGAGTGACGCCGTAGGCCCCGACGAAGGCGGCGGAGATGCCGCACCAGGCGAGCGGTTCGAGCAGGCGGACGGTGGCGGCGCCCGCATCGAGGGCGCCGACGTCGAATCGTGAGCCGTCGGAGACCAGCACAAAGACGGGCATGAGGATCGCGACGAGGTACACCGCCACCAGGGAGAGCCCGCTCACGGAGCGCAGCAGTTCGCTTCGCACGGCGTACATCATGCGGAGGCCCCCTCGACGAGATCGAAGTACTTGCTCTCGAGAGAGTCGACCTCACTCGTGACGAGGTCGCCGAGCCGCCCCGCGAACAGCGCCCGCTGCTTGATGACGACCACCTCGTCGACCACCTGCTCGAGCTCGGAGAGCTGATGGCTGGCGATCAGAACGGTGCCTCCGGTCTCGGCGTATCCGCGGAGGAACCTGCGCAGCCACCGGATGCCGTCGGGATCCAGCCCGTTCGCCGGCTCGTCCAGGATGAGCGTCCGCGGAGAGCCGATCAGCGCGGCGGCCAGGCCGAGCCGCTGGGCCATCCCCGTCGAGAAGGTCCGCACACGGCGTCGGGCGTCAGCGGCGAGACCCACCTCGTCGAGCACCTCGTCGACGCGGCCGCGTGGCGCGCCCGCGGCGAGGCGGCAGATCTCCAGGTGCCGCCGCGCCGTGATGCCTCCCTCGAAGCCGAAGCCGTCCATGTGCACGCCGACGTGCGACGCCGGCTCGTGGAGCGCAGCGAACGGCGAGCCGTCGATCAGGCTGTCGCCGCTCGTCGGCGCGAGCAGACCGACGATCATGCGCAGCGTCGTCGACTTGCCTGCTCCGTTCGGCCCCAGAAGCCCGACGATCGATCCGCGTGGCACCGCGAACGTCAGATCGTCGACGGCGATCCGGCGTCCGTATCTCTTCGTGAGGCCCCTGACCTCGATTGCATGCGCGTTCATCTTCATCCCTCTCTACTTCTCGTCCTGTCGTCCCGAGAGCGGCAGCACCACACCGGTCGTCCAGAGCGTCTGCCACAGGTTTCTCGTGCCGAACTCGACTCTCGCCTGCCCCGTCGGCGGCAGCTCCGCGCTCGGTCCGAGCAGGTCCACCCGCGCGACGATGGTCGCGGAGATCGTCACGCCGTCGGCTTTCACGGGGAACAGGGCGTCGACCGGAACCGTCGTCGGCTCCGCTCGCTGCGGCTGGACGGTACCCTCGCCGACCTGGCCGTTCGCGAGGATCCCGTTGCTCAGCAGCACCACCGGGGCGCCCTCGGGCACCGTGCGATCGACCTCGCCACCTCCGCGCACGAGGAGGACGCGGTCGCCGTCCACGACGAAGCCGTACGTCGCCGCGACCGGCATGGGGATGACCGATCCTGCGAGCACGACCCCCGCGACCAGAGCGATCCCGACGGAGACGAAACGGACGCGCGATACCCCCGACCGGAGCACGCGATGCAGCGCCCCGGCCACGAGGGCGACGCCGACGAGGGCGACGGCGGCCTCGAGCGCGACGACGAGCAGACCGAGAACCGGTCCGCCCCCGGCGAGCGCTCGCGCGATGCGGGCGACCGCGAAGAGCACGAGCACGACGGGGGTGAGAAGGCTCGCCAGACCGAACGGCACACTCCACCAGGTGGTGAGCGCCGGTCTGGTCGGCGGTCCCCCGAACAGGAGACGGGTCACGAAGTCCGCACCGTCGCGGATGGTGCGGCCGCGGAGATTGGGCTCGTCGAGAGCGCTCATGAGAGCGATGTACCCGTCGAACCGCACGAACGGGATCAGGTTGAGCACGACGATCGCGGCGCAGGAGAGCGCCAGCAGCAGCAGGGTCTCGCGGAGCGGCGGATGGCGCAGCACCAGCGCGGCGAGCAGCGCGAGGGCGGCGACGACCGCGTGCACGGCGGGGCCGGCCAGCGCGACCGCGACGCGGTGCCGTCGGTCGGGCAGGCGCCAGCCGTCCGTCACGTCCACGAAGAAGGCCGGGGTGAGGTAGAAGAGCATGACGCCCGCTCGGCGAGGCCTGCCACCGAACCTCGTGAGCGTGAGTCCGTGGGCGCCCTCGTGCAGCAGGGTGATGAGCGAGAGCACCACCACGAGGACCACGAGGCCGGACAGCGACATCGGCGCGATGAGCACGTCGTGCAGCTCGTGCCGCTGGAGGAGCGCGGCGAGAGCACCGAGCACGAGAACGACGACCAGGGCCACCATGACCGTACGGCGTGAGAGCGAGACGATCAGACGATCCAGCCGACGGAACAGGGCGGGCGCACGCAGCGTCGCGATCTGCACCGTGAACGGGGGACGGTAGCTCAGGCGACCGGGAGGGCGCGTCGTCTGCCCCTCGAAGAGACCACTGGCACGGAATCGCTCGATCAGAGGGAGGAAGCTCTCCCAGGGTTCGGACGCGGCGAAGCGCCCGTGCAACTCGCGGAGGGCCGTCTCGCCGTCCATCGCTCGGAGCAGGGCGACGACCGCGCGTGAGACCCTCGACGACGGCACGCCGTGGAGCACCGCGATCCAGACGGCGTCATCAGCCGTGGGCTCGAACGCGACGCCGGTCGCGAGACGAGGACGGGTGTCCGGCGTGAGAGGGGTGAGCGCACGGGAGCGGCGACCGCGGGAGAGGCTAGTCGGAGGCATGATCCTCCCCTCCGCTGTGGGCGCCCGCCCACGTCGTCGTCAGCAGCAGGATGTCGTCACCGCGATGGGTGCGCACGGGCTCCACGTCGGGTTCGGCGAAACCGGCGCCGGTCAGCTCTCGCGCGAGGACCTCGGCGCTGAGCACTCGTAGACGGCTCGTGAGCACGGTCACCTCGCCGCCGTCGGCGAGATCCGAACTGCGCGCCCAGTTGACCAGCCGTGCCGCACCGTCCTCCTCCATCTGCTGCGAGAAGAGATAGGGCTCGTCGCCGTCGGGCCCCGGCACTCTGATCTCGAGCTCTCGCGACACGGCGAGTTCCGCCGCGGCGGCACCGCCGGCGACGGTGAGGGCGAAGACGCCGCCGTCGGCGAGGTGACGCCGCACGTTCGCGTAGAGAAGCGAGCGCCCCGCCCGATCGAGCACGGTGATCGACGTCGCGCCGATGATCACCAACCCGTAGCGGTGCGCCAGCGAGAAGTCCCGCATGTCGGCGACGATGCACTCCACCGACGGGTGCTCGGGCAGCGCACGTCGGAGGTGGGAGAGCATGTCGTCGGACAGATCGATCGCGGTCACCCTGTTCCCCGATCGCACCAAAGGGATCGTCACTCTGCCGCTCCCCGCGGCGAGATCGAGGATCGGCCCCTCGGTGCGCCGGGCGAGCGCCAGCACTTCGCGGATCTCGGCGCGGTCGGGGCCGACCAGACGCTCGTAGAACTCCGTGCCGGCGCCTTCATACAGGTCGTGCACGCGGGGAACCGCACCCGACGCCTCGAGTCTCGCCCGCATGGCGGCGGTGAGAGAGCCTGACATCCGCACACCGTTTGACATCCGCACACCGACTGACATCCGCACCTCGCCTTTCATCGTGCGCACCGCCTTTCATCGAGAGAGGACTCGGGATCGAGTCGAGAGGGATGGGGTGCGGGCGTGTGAGGGCCGCCCGCACCCCTCGGTCAGGTCGCGATCGCCGCCGCGCCACCGATGATGGCGATGATGTAACTCGCGTGCTCCCACCACTCGAGCGGCGCGTCGATGTGTTCGAGTTCGAGGAACTCGAGCGACTCTGCGTGCATGTCCTACCTCCTCAGTTCATCTGCGAGCACTGTGCTCAGGTCAGGGCGAGAATCCCGATGATCACGCCTACGGCAAAGCCGCGAACGTAGTCGTCCGTGTCATTCAGCGCTTCCATGGCCTCGAGTTCGACGAACTCGAGCGTCGGCTGTGTTGCTTGCATCTCCACCTCCTCTCGGTGCGATCTGCTCGTCGTCGGTCGCGGTCAGGTCGCCGCGGCCGCGCCGATGCCGATGAGCACGAGTGCGCTGATCGCGCCCCGGTAGAAGCTGTCCCAGCTGGGCGCATCCATCTGGTCCAGTTCCTCGAACCGGATCTGCATGTCGGTGCTGCTCTTCATCTCTTTCACCTCCTCCGCATCGATCGTCGGATGTCGGCACGGAGGGGCCGACCGGCTGAGTGCTCCACTGGGAATCGCGGAGCAGGTCACGGAAGTCGTCGGCGACGAGCCCGGGAAGCATCGGGTACCGATCCCCCCAGGACTCCTCGGTGGCGGCGGCGATGCGATCGATGTCACCAGCGGTCGGCCGCGGCGGGAGCGGTATCTCCCAGCGTTCGAGAAGCGCGGAGATGCCGGCGGCCGGATCGAGCGGCAGCGCCACCCCGGGCGCGACACCCGACCAGAACTCGTCGAGGCTCGTCCGGTCACCCCAGCGGAGATCGCCCGCGGAGATGCGACGCCAGACCGCGGCGACGACAGCCGCCGTCGCGACGATCTTGCGGCTCTGCAGCACGAAGGAGACCTCGTTCGCGACATACCAGTGGCGGGCGCTGTAGGGGTCTCGGCCCCGCAGCGCCGCGCTGCGCTGCGTCGCTGCGCTCAGACGCGCGAGACGCAGTCGCGACCCCGCAGAGGTCGTGTCGCGTGTGGCCGTCTCGAGCAGCGCCTTCCCCAGGGCGACGGCGTCGCTGTGCTCCCTGGCGCCTCTCTGCGGACTCGTCGATGCCCCCGCCAGTCGCAGAAATGCCTCCATCGCCCCTTCCCTGACCGTCGCGGGAGCGAGGGTCATCAGGTTGCCGGGATCGATGATGGCGTGGCGCGGTCGCAGAGCGCGCCCGACGATGAGACGGTAGCCGCTCCCGTTCTTGAGGATGCCGACGCTGTTGGTCTCGGACGAGGTGCCGAGCGTCGTCGGAACCGCCACGACATCGACGGGTGACGGACCGTCGGGCAGGAAGGTCAACGCCGACCTCGTCGCGCGTCCGACGGCGAAGTCCAGCACCCGACCGGGGGCGAGCGCGAGCGCGGCGATCTTGCTCGCGTCGAGAACGGTCCCGCCTCCGACGGCGACGATCACCGTCGGTCGTCGCCGGGCGATCTCCCCGGCGAGCGAGACGACCGTCGACACGTCCGTCGAACGAGCATCCACGCGTATCGTCCTGCCCGATCTCCCGGTGATGACGGGGACGTCCGTCTCCGAGTCCGCGATCACCAGAGCGTCACGCCCCGCGGTGAGTCGCGTCGTCATCGCACGCGTGAGCCCGATCCCGTGCCAGAGCGTCGGGACCCGGCCCGTGAACGGCGCCGTCATGCGAACACCTGCGCTGCCTGGTCGAGCCCCGTGCGCACGGCGGAGTCCAGCTCGTACAGCTCGTCCGGAGCGAAGGCGTACGCCGGGATCAGCTCGATGGCGCTCGGGCCGGGATGCACCAGCACGCCGTTCTGCGCGATCGCGGAGACGACCCGATGCACCTCCGCACCGGAGAGCAGACTCCCGTCGTCGTGACGGAGGGAGAGCCCGAGAAAACAGCCACGGCCCGTGACCCCGGCGATCAGACCCTCTTCTCGCCACTGCCTCGCCCGCCGCGACAGAGCAGCCGCGAGCTCCTGCGTGGTGGACTCGACGTCGATGCGCTGCAGCTCGTCGATCACCGCGACGATGGCGGCCGTGCACGCCGGTGTCCCTGCCTGCGTCTCGCCGTGCACGAACGTCCAGCCGCCGCGCACGAAATCGGACGCGACGCGGTGCCCGACGAGGAGCACGGCGGCTCCCATCGCCCCGTTCGTCAGAGCCTTCGAGAGGATGAGCACATCGGGCGCAGCGGCCCAGTCGTCGGTGGCGAACATGCTCCCGGTGCGGCCGAATCCCGTCGCGACCTCGTCGGCGACGATCAGGAACCCGTACTTCTCGCGGAGCGCGAGGAGGCGGGCGACGAACGCGTCGGACAGTGCGTGCGCGCCGCTGCCGAGCACGGGTTCGACCACCACCGACGCCACCCGGGGCCCTTCTCTCGTCAGCAGCGTCTCCAGCTCCTCGCCGTCGTCGGTGTGGGACACATGCCTCACCGATCGGCGATCGACGGCGTAGACCGACTGCAGCAGGTCGTCGCCGCTCAGTGCATGACTGCCGTACATCGTGCCGTGGTAGCTGCCCCTCAGGCCGACGACCAGCGACCGGGATCCTGCTCCCTGCTGCGCCCAGTACTGGCGCGCGAGCTTCATCGCGGAGTCGTTCGCCGCCCCGCCCGAGGTCGAGAAGATGACGCGGCTGTATCTGCGCGGATTCGCGAGCTCGATGAGCGCCTCCGCCGCGACCTCGGCATGCCGATGGGGTGTACGGAACAGGGACAGATACGACGCGTCGTGCGTCGCTCTGCTCACCGCGTCGGCGACAGCCGGGTTGCCGAAGCCGAGAGGGACGTTCCACAGTCCGCTCGTCGCGCAGAGGCGAGTGGACCCGTCGGCGAACTCGATGCGGTTCCCCGCGGCGCCGACGGCCACCTGATCGCTCGTGAAGGTCGCGTCTGCGGGCACCATCGAGGTCCAGAGCGCATGCGGACCGCTCGTGCTCCGGGCTCCCCCGTCGGGCCTCATGCGTCGACCCGCCCGCCGACGTGGATACCGAGCCTCGTGGCGGCTTCTCGGCAGAGATCGTCGGCGTCGGAGAACGGGAGGTCGAGGATCCGGGCGATGCGCTCGGCCGCCACCCCGGGGGCGCTCGACGTCTGCATGACGGCGACGACCTGGGCTGTCACGGGCGACAACAGCTGCCGCCGCAGCGTCGTCGTGTCGGCGAGCACGAGGCCGTCGGCGGTCTCGAGCAGGAACGGATCCGCGGCCAGCGGCTCGGCATCGGCCCGGCCGTCGTCGTCGTCGATGAGATGCCAGCCGAATCCTGAGATCCGCGCGGTGCCGTTCACGAGTCGGAGCATCTTCATCAGGTCCGTGGCGAGGAGATACCGTCTGATTCCCTCGCGAGAGGTCAGCTCGGCGACGAACTCGGTCTTCGACTCCCCGGCTCCCAGTGCGACCGCGCGGGGCAGCGGGGTCGCGAGCACGGCGGGGAGGTCGGCGATGCTGCCGACCACGTCACCCCGCACGCCGACGCTGACCTGCCCGTCGCCGTGCACTCGGAGAGCGCTCGGGAGCTCGAGTTCCGTCGGCGCCGCGAGCGCGTCGCGGCCCGCGAGGAGGACGCGCGGGTCGATCAACGCGGACGGGAAGACCCCGGTGCGACGAGCGAGTGCGGCGTCGTCGAGGAACGCCCGTCGGCTCGGTCCGTCGAGGAGGCACACCGCGGTGGGACCGACGATCTGCACGTAGGCGGCCGCGACATAGTCCTGGAGCTCGACGCCTCGCTCGCCGAAGAACAGCTCGTCTCCGATCTCGGTCAGCTCGCCGCGGTAGCGCAGGGCACGAGCGGGTCCGTCATACGGTTCGCTCTCGACGGGCAGGAGCAGCAGATCATCGTCGCCCACCACCGGGACGAGGACGCTCGTCGCGACGCCGCTGTCGACGAGGAACACCCGCGCGTACCGGTCCCGCTCCCCCGTGATCCACTCGCGGAGCCCTCGCGCGCCGACGACCTCGGAGTCGTCCTCGCCGCCCCCGCGTGACGTCGTCATCGTGTTCGCCTGCATGTCGCCCCCCAGAGATGTGATGCGTCGTGTGACTGCGATGAGCAGTCATCTGACGATATAAAGATGCGCGCAGAGCTGCAGTATTCTTCGCACAGGGTGAAGATCCGCCCGTGTCAGACGTCGCGGAAGAGCCCGGACGGGCGCGCACCGAGCAGTCGATCGACGTGCCGATGGATGAGCGGGACGAGCGTCCCATGCTCGCCGCCGTCCGCTCGGGTCAGGAGCTTGGTCATGACGAAGAGCTGCGAGACGACCCCGGCATCGGTCTCGAGGTCATCGCGGAAGCGATGCGTGATCTCGTCGGCGATCGTCGGAACGGCGAGCGAGTGCCCGAGCAGGAAGGCGGCGTCGTATCCGCGGGGCGCGAGGCCCCAGGCCTCCCAGTCGGCGATGCCGAACGGATCACGGTGAACGGTGCGCCAGTGCAGCTCGCCATGAGCCGGCAGCAACGCGGCGGTGTCGAGACGCACGTCGATCCCGAAGAACACCGCGAGACGTCGCCGTACGACCTCGGGGTCGAGCGCCCGGCGCTCGGTGGGCGCATCGGCGAGGCGGGTGAGGTGGGAACGCAGACCGTTCCACCACTCCTCATCGACCGCCGGCGGTCGATCGATCACGGCACGTGGTGCGCACGGCCGCCCCGGCAGCATGCTCGACACCTCGGCACGGTAGACCACCGCACCGTCTTCCCATCCCCGCACTTCGAGCATCCGAGGGGCCGCGACCCCCGCCAGCGCCGCCGCCTCCTGGTTGCCCGTCCACCAGGGCCCGCGCGCCCACTCGCGGCGCGCTCGCACCACCCTCAGCCACCAGCACGACCCTCCGCGCCGCACGGCCGAGCCGATGGAGCGCTCACGCCGACCGATCTGCACCCGCCCCACGGCATCGAGCCCGAGTTCGGCGAGTGCGCGCTCATGCGCCCTTCGGAGATCTGCGCGCAGCGTGACCCGCTGCTCGACAGACGATGTCCTCATGCACGCCCCCAGACCCGTTCGACACCCCTCTCGTGGCCGAGAGAGCCGCGCACCATTCCATATGGCAGCGAAGCGTCGTCATACGACGATAGATACGGTGCGTGGCGGGGAGCAAGAGTTCGCGAGATCGCATATCGGTGCGACGACATCCTGCGTGGTCGGGGGCATCCGGCGCGATCGGATAGACTGGACAGGTTGTTCCCTGGTGACGTGTCCGAGCGGCCGAAGGAGCACGCTTGGAAAGCGTGTGTTGTGCAAGCAACCGCGGGTTCGAATCCCGCCGTCACCGCCACAACAGGAAGGGCCCCCGCATCAGCGGGGGCCCTTCCTGCTTTATCGAGCGGGTCAGCCGAAGCGCACTCCGTAGCTCTGCCCGCCTGGCTCCGCCGGAAGCTGCTCCATGCCCAGGCGCTCATAGAACGCGGCGGCGCCCGTGTTGTTCGGGTCCATGCCGAGGTGCAGCGCAGGCACTCCGCGGCGCGTGAGCTCGGCGAAGAGCGTCTCGATCAGCGCACGTCCGAGTCCCTGCCCTTGCGTCTCGGGCAGCAGATCGATGTGCAGGTGCGCGGGGTACTCGGCGGCATGGGGGTTCCGGCCCGGCGCCTGGCTGTAGCCGTACTCGATCATCCGCTCCTCGCGGGTGGTCGCGTCGACCGGTCGCGGATACCGCTCCTGCAGCCCCGGCCACCACTCGTCGCGGAACCATGTGACGAACGCCTCGGTGTCGTCGGTGGCCACGAGGTAGCCGATCACACGCTCGTCGTCGGTCTCGACCACCCAGGCGAGGTCGGGATGCCGCTCGACGTAGGGCACCGCGAACAGATCGCCCCAGAGCGAGTCGTCCGAGAGGATCCCGGTCGCATCGGCACCGGCATCCGCCGTCCTGGTGCAGACCTCGTACAGGGCGGCACGGTCGGACGGGCGATACGGACGGATGCGGGACACGACGGCTCCTCGATGAGATGGGGTGTTCCGTCAGCCTATCGGCGCGGTGCGCGACTCGCGGCGAGACGCGGTCTGCACCCACGGCAGCAGCCACGCGGCCAGCACCAGCACGACTCCCGCGCCGACGAGCGCCCCGCCGATGGTGTCGGTCGCCCAGTGCACCGAGAGCAGGGTGCGGGAGATCGCCATCGCGACGATCCAGACGATGCCGACGACCGCTGTCCACACCCGAGGGAAGACGAGCCACAGCACCACCGCGATCGTCGCGGCGTTCGCCACATGCCCCGACGGGAATGAACCGAAGTCGCTGAGCACGATCATGTCCTCCGGGCGTGCACGGCCGAAGAGGTGCTTGAGAAGCTGCACCGCACCGGCACTCGCGAGGAAGGCGGCTGCGGCGAACACCGCCGCCTGCCACCGTCGCACGATCAGCAGCGCGATGATCACGATCAGCGGCACGACGAGGATCGCGACCACACCGCCGCCGATGTCATTGAGGATCAGCGCGGCCGTCAGCATCCAGTCGGCGCGATGCGCGGCGATGGTGACGTTCCACCAGCTGTCGAAACCGGGAGGTTCGGTGTAGCCGAACACGATCATCGCTCCGAGAAGCGTCGCCGCGACCAGCATCCCGATACCCCACCACAGCAGCGCGCGTCGTCTCATCGCTCCATTCTGCCGGTCGGATGCTGAGAATCAGGGAGCGAGCATGCCGACGGTGCGCGGACGCACGATCAGCCAGAGCGACAGCACCCCGATGACGGCGCATCCGACCATGACGGAGGCCATGGTCGTGGCGGTGATGCCGGCCCCCTGCGAGACCCATCCGACGATCGGCGAGATGAGCCCGGCGACGCCGAAGTTGGTCGCCCCGATCACCGACGCGGCGGTTCCTGCGGCCTTGCCGTGGCGGTCGAGCGCGAGCACCTGGACGTTCGGGAAGGTGAACCCGCACGCCGTCATGAAGAAGAACAGCGGGACGACCGTGCCCCAGAGCCCGAGACCGAGCTGGTCGGTGACGATGATCGCGGTTCCGGCGATCAGCAGCGCGGCCGTCGAGTACGCCATGACCCACTGCGGGCCGAACCGCGCCGCGAGCCGCGACGCCGTCTGCACGCCGATGACCACGCCGAGGGAGTTGACCGCGAAGAGGATGCCGTACTGCTGCGCGTCGAGACCGTGCGTCTGCTGGAACAGGAACGGCGACGCCGACAGGTACGAGAACAGGCCGGAGAAGGTCATGCCGCCGATGATGAGCACGCCGATGAAGACCCGGTCGGAGAACACCGAGCGGTAGCGCTGCAGCACCGTCGCTCCGCCCTTCTCCTGACGACGGGCGGCGGGCAGCGTCTCGGGGATGAAGATCAGGGTCGTGATCAGCATGACCACGCCGTAGAGGGCGAGCACCACGAAGATGCCCTGCCACGGCATGAGCGTGAGCAGCCACGACCCGATGAGCGGGGCGATCACGGGGGCGACCCCCGAGACGAGCGCGAGCCGCGAGAGCATCACGACCAGGCGCCGGCCGCCGAACAGGTCGCGGACGATCGCCATCGCGACCACGCCGCCGGCCGCCGCACCGATGCCCATCAGCACGCGCGCGCCGCTGAGGAGAGGCAACGTCGGGGCCCACGCGGCCGCCGCGCTCGCCAGCACGTGCAGCGCGGTGACGGCGATGAGCGGCAGTCGACGGCCGACCTTGTCGCTGAGCGGCCCCACGATGAGCTGTCCGAGCGCGAAGCCGATCATGGTGCCCGTGAGCGTCAGCTGGATCGCCGCCGCCGTGGTGTCGAAGTCGCGCTCGAGCACCGGGAACGCGGGCAGATACAGGTCGATCGTGAACGGGCCGAGCGCGGTGAGCGCCCCGAGCAGCACGATGTACAGCGCCCGGCGCCCGTTCGAGATCGAGTCGCCCGGGTGCAGCATGATCGGCGCCGTCGCGGGGTTCGAGCCGAGGGTGCGGATCGCGCCCGTGGACGACGGGACCCGGATGCTGCCGGTCGCCGTCCGCTCGGGAGCGGGAGCGGTCGGGATGGAATCGGTGCGGGGCGCGTCAGACACAGGTACTTCCGAGATCGGGGGTTTCAGTTCGAATCGATTCGAACCGGGCGAAGTGTCCATGGTATCGCCCTCGTCGCGTCACGGATGCATGACCGACTCCCCCGCAGACGGGAGGAGTCCGCGGCGACCTGCCCTGACGCGCGGGATCAGCGGGAGATCGTCGCGAGCCCCCGCTCGAGGTCGGCGATGAGGTCTGCGACATCCTCGATACCCACCGACAGCCGCACGACGTTCTCGGGCACAGCGAGCTCCGTGCCGCGCACCGAGGCGTGGGTCATGTCCGGCGGGTAGCCGATCAGCGACTCGACGCCGCCGAGCGACTCGGCGAGCTGGAAGAGCTCGGTCGACTCCGCGAAGGCCTTCGCCGCGCCGGCCCCGGCAGACAGTCCGAGCGAGAGCATCCCGCCGAAACCGCTCATCTGGCGCGCGGCCACCTCGTGGCCCGCGTGCGAGGCGAGCCCCGGGTAGTACACCGTCGCGAACTCGGGGCGCTCTGCTGCCCACTCGGCGATCGCCTGCGCGTTGGCCGAGTGCTGGCGCACCCGCACCGCGAGGGTCTTGATGCCGCGGGTCGTCAGCCACGCGTCGAGCGGGGCCGACACCGCGCCGACCGCGAACTGCTGGAACTTGATCTGCTCGAAGAACCTGTCGTCGGCGAACACGACCGCACCCCCGAGCACGTCGGAGTGCCCGCCCAGGTACTTCGTGGTCGAGTGCACGACGAGGTCGGCGCCGAGCGACAGCGGCTGCTGCAGCGCGGGCGAGGCGAACGTGTTGTCGACGACTGCGATCGCACCGGCCGCGTGCGCGATCTCGGCCACGAGGGCGATGTCGACGATCTTCAGGAGCGGGTTGCTCGGCGTCTCGATCCAGACGATCTTCGTCTCGGGGCGGATCGCCGCACGCACGGCGTCGACGTCGGACAGCTCGACCGTCGAGAACTCGATCCCCCACGGCGCGAGCACGCGCGCAAAGAGCCGGTACGTGCCGCCGTAGACGTCGTTGCCCAGCACGACGTGGTCGCCCGGCTTCAGGATGCCGCGCAGAAGAGCGTCCTCCGCGGCGAGGCCCGACGCGAACGACAGCGCGTTCGCGCCGCCCTCGAGCGCGGCCAGCTGCGTCTCGAGCGAGGAACGGGTGGGGTTGCCTGCGCGGTTGTATTCGTAGCCGTCGCGGAAGCCGCCGATGCCGTCCTGCACGTGCGTGGACGCCTGATAGATCGGCGGGATGATCGACCCCGTGGTCGGGTCGGGCTCCTGACCTGCGTGGATGGCTCGGGTGGCGAAGGCATGCTCGGACATGCGTCTCAGCCTACGTCCGCCGCCACCCCGGCAGCCCGTCCTGTTACGCCGGGCGTCATCTCAGCGCGAGATGTACGACAGCAGATCCTGGCGCGTGAGCACGGTGTGGGGCTTGCCGCCCTCGGTGACCAGCAGCGCGTCGACGTCGGCGAGCGCGGCGCGGGCCTGTGCGACGGGCGCGTGGATGCCGATGAGCGGCAGCCGCTCCCCCACGTGCGCTCCCACGGCGTCGGTCGGCTTGGCGTCGCCGCGGAAGAGGAGGTCGAGCAGCCCCTTCTCGTCGACCGTCCCGACGACCTCGCCCATCATGACCGGCGGTTCGGCGCTCAGCACGACGAGCTGCGACACCTCGTACTCGGTCATCATCCCGATGGCCTCGAGCACCGTGTCGGTCGGATGCGCGTGCACCAAGTCGGGGAAGCGCACCCCGCCCTTCGGACCCTGGTCCTGTCGCTGCGACCGCAACTCCAGCACGTCGGCGACGGTCTCGCCCTCCTCGATGTCGCTGAAGCCGTACGAGCGCATCCACCCGTCGTTGAAGATCTTGCTCAGATACCCGCGGCCCCCGTCGGGAAGCAGCACCACCATCACAGCATCCGCCGGGAGGTCTCGGGCGGCGCGCAGCGCTCCCACCACGGCCATCCCGCTCGACCCGCCGACGAGGATGCCCTCTTCGCGAGCCAGTCGCCGTGTCATCGCGAACGCCTCGGCGTCGCTGACCGCCACGATCTCGTGAGGAACCGTCGGGTCGTAGGAACCCGGCCAGATGTCCTCCCCGACGCCTTCGACGAGGTACGGGCGGCCGGTTCCGCCGCTGTAGACGCTGCCCTCAGGATCGATGCCGATGATACGGACCCGCTCCTCCGACACCTCGCGCAGGTAGCGGCCGGTGCCGGTGATCGTGCCGCCCGTGCCCACCCCGGCGACGAAATGCGTCACCCGGCCGTCGGTGTCACGCCAGATCTCGGGTCCTGTCGTCTCGTAGTGACTGCGCGGTCCGTTGGGGTTCTCGTACTGGTTCGGCTTGAACGCCCCGGGGATCTCACGTGCGAGGCGGTCGCTGACGCTGTAGTACGACTCGGGGCTGTCGGCGGCGACCGACGTCGGCGTGACGACGACCTCGGCGCCGTAGGCCCGCAGCACGTCGATCTTGTCCTCGCCGACCTTGTCGGGCACGACGAAGACGCAGTCGTAGCCGCGCTGCTGGGCGACGAGGGCGAGGCCGACCCCGGTGTTGCCGCTCGTCGGCTCGACGATGGTCCCGCCCGGCTTCAGGTCACCGGCGGCTTCGGCCGCGTCGATGATGCGCGAGGCGATGCGGTCCTTCGACGAGCCGCCCGGGTTGAGGTACTCGAGCTTGACGAGCACCGTGCACGCGACGCCCTCGGTGACGTGCTGCAGCTTCACGAGGGGCGTGTCGCCGACGAGGTCGACGATCGATTCTGCGTACTTCATGGTCACAGCGTACGTGCAGGAATGCCGCGGTCGGGGCTGTGTTGCGCCCGACCGCGGCATCCGGTGCTGCGTGTCCTGCGGTGTCGCCGATGCCGCCGTGGCGGTCTAGCCCTTCGTCGACCCCGCGAGCAGCCCTCGCACGAAGTAGCGCTGCAGCGAGAAGAAGACGATCAGCGGGATGATGATCGACACGAACGCACCCGCGGTGAGCAGGTACCAGTCGTTGCCTCGGGTTCCGGTGATCTCCGCGAGCAGCTTCGTGATCGGAGCGGCAGCGCCGTCGGCGAACACGAGAGCGACCAGCAGATCGTTCCAGACCCACAGGAACTGGAAGATCGCGACCGAGGCGATCGCCGGCATCGTCAGCGGGAGCACGACGCGGAAGAAGATCTGTCCGCGGGATGCGCCGTCGACGCGGGCCGCCTCGATGATCTCGCCCGGGATCTCCGACATGAAGTTGTGCAGCAGGTAGATCGCCAGCGGCAGTGCGAACATCGAGTGCGCGATCCACACCTGTGCGTACCCCTGCGACGCGTCCAGCGGCAGCGTCACCTGCACCCCGAAGAGGTTGATGCCTCGGGAGAACGAGCTGAGCAGGGGCACGAGCGCCATCTGGATCGGCACGATCTGCAGCGCGAACACGAAGATGAACAGCGCGTTGCGTCCCTTGAAGTCGATCCACGCGAAGGCGTAGGCCGCCATCGACGCGATCATCAGCGGGATCAGCGTGGCCGGGATCGTGATCGCGATCGAGTTGACGAACGACTCGAGGATCGTCAGCTGCGTGGTGCCGGACTGCAGCACCTGCACGTAGTTGTCGATCGTGACCTGCGGGTTCGCGAAGAACTCCCACCACCCGCTCGACTGGATCTGATCACGCGGTCGGAACGACGAGATGAACAGTCCGAGGGTCGGTATCGTCCACAGGACCGCGATCAGGATGGACGCCACCGACGCCCAGGGGCGGGACAGCTTCTTGCGTGCGCGGCCGGCTGCGCCGTCGAGGCCGCCCCCGGTCGTGATGGCTCGAGTGCTGGTCGAGTCGGTCTGGGTCTTCAGCGTGTCGCTCATCGGACCTCCCGCTGCTTCTTGATCTGGCGCGCGTTGTAGATGACGATCGGCAGCACCAGGATGAACAGGATGACCGAGAGCGCGGCGCTGCGGCCGGCCTCGAACTTGGAGAACTGCGTGTACATCTCGTTCGCGAGCACCGAGGTGCCGTAGTTACCGGCGGTCATCGTGCGCACGATGTCGAACACCTTCAGCGACGCGATCGAGATCGTCGTGAGCACGACGATCAGCGCCGGGCGGATCGAGGGCACCGTGACCGCCCAGAACCGCTCCCACGCGTTCGCGCCGTCGAGCTCTGCCGCCTCGAGCAGCTCGGCCGGCACGCCCTTGATCGATGCCGACAGCACGACCATCGCGAATCCGGTCTGCACCCAGATGAGCACGACGATGAGGAAGAGGTTGTTCCACGGTTCGTTCAGGAGCCACTGCTGCGGCTCGCCGCCGAACCACACCAGGATCTGATTCAGCAGACCGATCTGCTTGAACTCGGGACCCCGGTACTCGTACATGAAGCGCCAGATGATGCTGGCGCCGACGAACGAGATCGCCATCGGCATGAAGACGAGCACCTTGTAGATCTTCTCGCCGCGGGTGCGGTCGATGAAGACCGCGTACGCGAGACCGACCAGGGTCGACACCGTCGGCACCAGGAGCACCCAGATGATCGAGTTGATCACCGACGTGATGCCGTCGGACTGGGTGAAGATCCAGAGGTAGTTGGCGAAGCCGACGAAGTCGTTGCCGGAGGAGTTGAAGAACGAGGTGTACATCGTCTGGATCGACGGGAGGATGAGCCCGACGAGCAGGAGCAGCATGGCCGGGGCCATGAAGGCGACGAGCTGGATGAGGTAGCCGGCGCCGTCTCGCGAGCGGTAGTCGAGGAAGAAGAACAGCGCCCCCACGGCGACCGCCACTCCCATGGCCCAGTAATAGGAGCTGAAGAAGAACATCACCGCGAGTGGGATGAGCAGGCACATCGCCAGTCGCACCCAGGTGTAGATCGCTCCCTTGCGCGGAGCGATGTCCACGAGCAGCAGGATGACGGCGACGACCACCGCGAAGGCGATGACGACGGCGACGGCCTGCAGGAACGGCGGGAGCATGCCGATCCATTGGAAGAATTGAGTCGCGTTCACGGAATCCCCTTCATGACGCGTGAGGGAGTTGCGGTCGGCGCGGCCGTGCGCGGACCGGGTGAGGAGTGAGGAGGGCCGCCCGCAGGGGCGACCCTCCTCGATTCGATCAGCTGGACGGCCAGCCGGTCTCGATCTGCGTCAGGACCTCATCGGTGGAGGTGCCGTTCACCCAGGCGACGATGCCCTTCCAGAAGGTTCCGGCACCGACGGCACCGGGCATCAGGTCGGAGGCGTCGAAGCGGAACGTGGTGTCCGGGTCCTGGAGGATCTTGATGGTCTCCTGCAGGATCGGGTCCTTGGCGTTGGCCGGGTCGAGGCCGTTGTTGGCCGAGGTCACGCCACCGAGGCTGACGCGGCTGTTCGCCCACTCAGGGCTCGACAGGTACGCGAGCACCTTCTGGGTGGCCTCGGAGTCGCTGAACGCTCCGACGATCTCACCGGCACCGGTGACGGCCTTGTCGTCTGCGCTCTCACCCGGGAGCATGAAGGCCCAGATGTCGCCGTCTTCGGCGATCTCGGTGCCCTCGGGGAAGAAGCCCGACAGGAACGAGGCCTGGTGCGTCAGCGCGCAGCTGCCCTCGGCGAGTGCCGGGGCGACGTCGCCGAACGCGGTCGAGTTGATCGAGCGCACGTCGCCGAAGCCCGCGTTGACGTTGGCCGGGTTCAGGAGCACCGAGCCGACCGAGTCGAACGCCGTCTTGATCTGCGGGTCGGTGAACGGGATCTCGTTGGTCACCCACTGGTCGTAGACGTCAGGACCGGCCTGGCGCAGCACGTAGTCCTCGACCCAGTCGGTTCCGGGCCAGCCGGTGGCCGTGCCGGACTCGAATCCTGCACACCACGCGGGCGTACCGGTCGCGGCCTGGATCGTGTCGGTGAGCGCGGTCATCTCGTCGAGCGTGGTCGGCACCTCGACACCCCACTCGGCGAACTTCGCCGGGGAGTACCAGATCCAGCCCTTGACGTTGGCCATCAGCGGCGCACCGTAGAAGGTGTCGTCGACGGTGCCGTACTTCACCCAGTCCTCGGTCCAGTACTCGTTGGCGTTCTTCTCGACCTCTTCGGGCGCGGGCTTCAGGAAGTCGCGCTTGGCGAAGTCGGCGAACAGACCGGGCTGCGGGAAGATCGCGATGTCCGGCGGGTTGCCGCCCTGTGCGCGCGTCCCGAGCTGCGTCTCGAAGTCCTGGCTGCCCTCGTACTTGATCTCGATGTCGTTCTCCTCGGCCCAGTCGGCCCAGGATTCCTGGAGCAGTTCCGCCTCGGAGTCGACGATCGTGCCGTAGATGGTGACGGTGTTGCTGTCGCCGCCGGAACCGCTGCCGCCGCCGGCCGCGCCACCGGGAGCACCACAGCCGGCGAGCGCGATACCCGCGACTCCCAGCAGAGCGATCGGCGCGTAACGCCGGGAACGCTGTGACAGACCCATGTGAATTCTCCTCTTCGAGTTTCACGGTCCCCCGCTCATTCTGCGCCGCCCCTCGGCACAGAATCGGGAACCGATTCCAGGACAACCTATCGGGGTCCGCACGCCAGGCACAATAAGCGTTGGTCACAAGCTCGCAACCTTTCGGGGCGTCGACTCCGGTCCGATGGGAGCGCTCCCTCGCGATCGGCATGGAACCGGTTCCTTTCTCACGGCCGAGCGGCTACGCTGACATCGGCGCGACCGGGTGGGGCCGCCGCGCGAAGAACTGGTCGAGGAGGACCGATGAGCACGATCGCTGATGTCGCAGCGCGTGCGGGCGTGTCGAAGGCCACCGCCAGCCGCGCGCTGAGCGGACGCGGATACGTCTCCGACACGACTCGTCAGCGAGTCGAGGATGCGGCGGGCGAGCTGTCGTACGTCGCCCACTCCTCCGCCACCAGCCTCGCCACCGGGCGTACCCGGACGGTGGGAGTGATCATGCCCCCGGTCGACCGGTGGTTCTTCGCCGAGCTGCTCGCCGGCATCCAGGAAGCCCTGTTCGAACGGGACTACGAGCTCGCCCTGTACGGCATCCGCGAGGGCAGCGAGACGCGCGAGCGGCTCTTCGACACCGTGCTGCCGGGGCGCCGCTTCGACGGGATCATCGCAGTCGGCATCCAGCCCAGCGCGCAGGAGCTCGAACGACTGCAACGCTCGGAGCGACCGCTCGTGAGCGTCGGGCCCTACAGCGAGGGATCCAGCGCGGTGTCGATCGACGACGTCGCCGCCGGACGGATCGCCACCGAGCATCTCATCGAGCTCGGCCACACCGAGATCGCCTTCGTCGGCGGCTCGGCCGACGCGGAAGCCCAGAGCTTCGGCGACGCGCGGCGCATCGTGGGGTATCGCGAGGCGCTGGCCGCGGCCGACCTCGCCGACCGCGTGCGCATCGCGCACGCGCCTCCGACCATGCCCGGCGGCTATGCCGCGGCCGTCGAGCTGCTGGGCGACCGCCGCCTGCGGCCGACCGCGGTGGTGGGAGTGTGCGACGAGGCGGCGATCGGTGCCATGGTCGCGGCTCGACGCCTGGGGATCGCCGTGCCGACGGAGTTGAGCATCGTCGGCGTCGACGACCACGAGCACGCCGACATGTTCGCGCTGACGACGATCCGTCAGGCGCCCCGCGAGCAGGGGCACGAGGCCGTGCGGCTGCTGGACCAGCAGATCGAGCACCCGGACTCGGAGCTCGAGCGCATCGTCTCGGCATCCGTCCTGGTCGTGCGCAGTTCGACGGCCGGCCGGCGCTGACGCCCGTCCTCCTCCCCCGGATCGCCCACGACCCCGCCCGGACGCACGAAAGCCCCGGGCGGACCCGGGGCTTTCGTGAAGCGTTCAGACGCTTCCAGGGCGAGGCGCGAGGCCACGACCTGGAACGGATTACTTGAGGGTAACCGTGGCGCCTGCCTCTTCGAGGGCAGCCTTGGCCTTCTCGGCTGCTTCCTTGTTCGCGCCCTCGAGCACGGCCTTGGGAGCACCGTCGACGACAGCCTTGGCCTCGCCGAGACCCAGCGAGGTGAGCTCGCGGACGGTCTTGATGACCTGGATCTTCTTGTCGCCAGCAGCCTCGAGGATGACGTCGAAGGAGTCCTTCTCCTCAACCTCTTCAGCAGCTCCGCCACCTGCGCCGGCAACGGCGACGGGGGCAGCAGCGGTGACCTCGAACTTCTCCTCGAACGCCTTGACGAAGTCGTTGAGCTCGACGAGGGTCAGGCCGGCGAACTGCTCGAGCAGCTCCTCAGTGGTGAGCTTAGCCATGATGTATCTCCTAGATAGATGGGTTTTGTTGAACGAGAACGTCAGGTCGCTTACGCGGCCTCGGCGGTCTCCAGCTTTTCGCGAAGAGCATCGATGGTGGCGGCAGCCTTGCCCATCGTGGCCTTCATCATGCCCGCAGCCTTCGCCAGCAGAACCTCACGGCTCTCGAGCGCGGCGTACTTGTTGACCTCGTCGGCAGAGAGGGCGTTGCCCTCGAAGATGCCGGACTTGATCACGAGAAGCGGGTTGGCCTTGGCGAAGTCACGAAGAGCCTTGGCAGTGGCGACGAAGTCACCGTGCACGAACGCGACGGCCGACGGACCCTTGAGGTCGTCGTCCAGCGCGGTGATGCCAGCCTTGTTGGCGGCGATCTTGGTCAGCGTGTTCTTCACCACGGCGTACTCAGCGTCCTGACGGATGCTGTTGCGCAGCTCCTTGAGCTGGGCAACCGTCAGACCGCGGTACTCGGTCAGCAGAACGGCAGTCGAGTTCTCGAATGACTTCGTGAGCTCGGCGACCGATGCATCCTTCTGCGCCATGGTCACTCCTTGGTGTGTACGAGGTGCCTCACGGCGGTGAGGCACCGGTTCCGACCCCTGGCAACAGAAAAGCTCCGGCGCAAGCGCACGGAGCTTTGGAAAGTTCGTGTCCTGCGCGGGCCCCTGCTGAGCAGAGCTTCGATCCTCATGCACTCACGCGCACGACGATGACCAGCGGTCTTCGGTTACGACAACTGTACCCCACGGCTCCCCCGGCCCCAAATCGGGCAGGATCACCGTCGGTGGGCCGCACGGCCTCCGTGGCCGGCGAGTGCATCGGCGGCGCGGATCAGGCTCAGATGCGAGAGCGCCTGCGGGGTGTTGCCCGCCTGCCGGGCCCCGCCGACGTCGTACTCCTCGGAGAGTATGCCGAGGTCGTTCGCCAGGCCGATCAGCCGCGCCATCAGGTCACGGGCCTCGTCGACGCGCCCGCTCGTCGCATACTGCTCGACCAGCCAGAAGCTGCACGCGATGAAGGGATGCTCGCCACCGTCGAGCCCGTCGACGCCGGACTCCGTCCGATACCGCCGCAGGAATCCGTCCGTGAGCAGGGTGCGCTCGATCTGCGCCACGGTGCGGAGCATGCGCGGGTCGTCGGGCGCGCAGTACCCGACCTGCGGCAGCACGAGCAGCGAGGCGTCGACCTCGGTCGAGCCGTAGTGCTGGACGAAGTACCCGTGGTCGGCATCCACCCCGCGCTCGTCGATCTCGCTCCGCAGCGCGTCGCGCACCGCCGCCCACCGATCCGCGTCACCCGGCAGAGCGTGCTCCCGCACGGCGCGCACACCCCGATCGAGGGCCGCCCACATCATGACCCGGGAGTGGGTGAACCACTGCGGCTCGCCGCGGATCTCCCAGATGCCGTTGTCGGGGCGGTCGACGGACGCGATCACCTGCTCGATGAGCGCGCGCTGCAGCGGCCACGAGAAGTCCCCTTCCTCGAGACCGGCGATCCGGGCCGCTTCCAGCGCGACGAGCACCTCTCCGATCACATCGCCCTGGTACTGGTCGACCGCGCCGTTGCCGATCCGCACGGGCGCGGCACCTCCGTAGCCGGGCAGGCTCGTGAGCTCGCGCTCGATGAGGTCGCGCTCACCGGCGATCCCGTACATGATCTGCACCTCGTTCGGCTCGCCGGCCACCGCCCTGAGCAGCCATCGCCGCCAGTGGTGCGCCTCGGTGAGGAAGCCGTGTGCGATCAGGGCCTCGAGCGTCAGCGCGGCATCCCGCAGCCAGACGAAGCGGTAGTCCCAGTTGCGCGAGCCGCCGAACTCCTCGGGAAGCGATGTCGTGGCCGCGGCCACGATGCCGCCGGTGTCCCTGTTGGTGAGCGCCCGCAGCACGAGCAGCGATCGCACGACCTCGGCGCGATACGGGCCCTCGTGCTCGATGCCGCTCGCCCAGCCCTGCCACCACGCTCGGGTGGCGGCGATCGCGTCGTCGACGTCGAGCGGCTTCGGCGGATGCTCGTGCGAGGGGAACCAGCTGAGCGTCAGATCGCGGACCTCCCCGGCCGAGACCGTCAGCGTCGCCCGGTGCCGGTGGTCCTCGGCGACGAGCCGCACCCCGCGCACGACCACCGCCTCCGGCCCCGCCGTCGCGCGCAGAGCAGGCTCCTCGGCCGTGCCGACCTGCCGCACCCAGGGAAGTCTGCGGGAGTAGTCG
The DNA here is from genome assembly GCF_022627955.1 of Microbacterium sp. C5A9. Classification (GTDB taxonomy): domain Bacteria; phylum Actinomycetota; class Actinomycetes; order Actinomycetales; family Microbacteriaceae; genus Microbacterium. The sequence continues at coordinate 302,388 of NZ_JABXGD010000005.1, read as the reverse complement.
AAATGCAGCCGCAGCTCCGTGACGAAGTCGACGTGACCGGAGACGCCGACGATCCGGCGGACGACATCGCTGCGCGAGGGGTGCAGCGGCATGAACTCGTGCACCTCGGCGATGCCCTCGGCCGTCTCCCACCGGGTGACGAGGATGAACGTGTCGGACACGTAGTGCCGCGCGGAGGTCGCCGTCTCGTCGACGGGCCGCAGACTCCAGCATCCGTTGCTCGCCTCTCCGAGCAGCGCTCCGAACAGCGACGGCGCATCGAAGCGAGGAAGGCACAGCCAGTCGATGCTGCCCTCCTTCGAGACGAGCGCGCCGGTGCGGCAGTCGCTGAGCAGGGCGTAGTCCTCGATCGGAGCGGGCATCGCCCGATTCTGACACGACTGCCGGTCGGGTGGACGGGTTACGGTGGGTTCATGGCCGATGCGACGACGCTCGTGATCTTCGGAGCCGGCGGCGATCTCGCCTCCCGTCTCCTCCTGCCCGCGCTGGGACAGCTGCTCACGCGGGAGCCCTCCCGCGCGGTGCGCATCGTCGGCGCCGATCGCGAGGACTGGACGGATGCGGATCTCGACGCCGTCGTCCGCACCGCGTTCGCGACGATGGATGCCGACGACGCCGCCGCGCGCGTGGAGGTGTCGTACGTGCGCACCGACATCACCCGACCGGACGACCTGCGCGCACTGCTGCCGGACTGCACGGGGCAGGTCGCGCTCTATTTCGCCGTGCCTCCCTCGGTCGCTGCGGCGTCGATCGCGGCGCTGACGCCCGACATGCTGCCCGACGGCGCCGTGCTCGTCATGGAGAAGCCCTTCGGCACCGACGAGGCGAGCGCGCGCGAGCTGAACCGCACGCTCACCGCCCTCGTCCCCGAGAGCCAGGTCTTCCGGGTGGATCACTTCCTCGGCCGGTCGACGACCCTCAACCTGCTCGGCGCACGGTTCGCGAACCGCATCCTCGAACCGCTGTGGTCGGCCGAGAGCATCGAATCGGTCGACATCGTCTACGACGAGTCGCTGGCACTGGAGGGACGCGCCGGCTACTACGACTCCGCCGGGGCCCTGGTCGACATGATCCAGAGTCACCTCCTGCAGGTGCTCGCCGTGCTCGCGATGGAGGAGCCGACCACTCTCGACGAGCTCGACTTCCGTGCGGCGACCAGCGCGGTGCTGCGTGCGACCACGGTGTGGGGCGACGATCCGGTGGCGTCGTCCCGTCGGGCGCGGTACACGGCCGGCACCGTCGGCGGCGCCGAGAAGCCGTCGTACGTCGACGAGCCGGGAGTCGATCCCGAGCGCCGGACCGAGACCCTCGCCGAGGCCACGTTCGAGGTGCGCAACAGCCGCTGGGCGGGAACGCCCTTCCGGCTCCGCTCCGGCAAGGCCCTCGGCACGCCGGCGACCGAGATCGTCGTGCGCTTCCGTCCCGTCAGGCACGTGCCGACGGGTCTCACCGGATCGTCCGACGGTGCCGTGCTCCGATTCTCCCTGGGCCCCGACCGCATCTCCCTCGAGCTCAACCTCAACGCGGCCGAGGACCCCTTCGAGCTGGAACGCGCGACCCTGTCGGCCGAACTCGGCGAGGGAGCGCTCAAGGCCTACGCCGAAGTGCTGTCGGGCGTGCTCGACGGCGACCCGCTCCTGTCCGTGCGCGGCGATGCCGCCGAGCAGTGCTGGCGCATCGTGGCACCCGTCCTCGAGGCATGGCATCGCGACGAGGTCCCCCTCGAGGAGTACACCGCGGGCTCCGCCGGGCCCGAGGGCTGGTCAACGCTCGGCTGATCGCTCGCCTGCCGCGGACGAGGGATGCCGGGTGCGGCGTGTACGGGACCGGAGCGTCGGCGACCGGGGTTACGCTCGATGGGTGACTCCGGAACTCCAAGCTCGCATCGTCGCGGACTCCCGTGACCGCGTGGCCTGGATGCGGGCCCGTTCGCGCGGGATCACCGCGACCGACGTGGCGGGGCTGACCAGTGAGCGGTCGATCGCCCGTGCGGCGGACTCCAAACTCGGCGGCGGACCCCGTTTCGGCGGCAATGCGTACACCGACCACGGGCGTCGCCGCGAGCCCGAGATCGCCGCCTGGGTGGCGGCGACGCACGGCATCCTCCCCTCCTCCGCCCTGTTCCGCGCCGAGGTCGAGCACCGCCATCTCGCCACCCCCGACGGCATCGCCGTCGATGCGGACGGCCGCGTGAAGCTCGCCGAGATCAAGACGACGAACAAGGCCTTCCGTGGCATCCCCCGCACATACCTGCGCCAGGTGTGGTGGCAGCAGCACGTGCTCGGCGCCGAGCGCACCCTCTTCGTCTGGGAGGAGCACGTCGACTTCGCGCCGGTGCACGACGAGCCCCGGTGCGTCTGGATCGACAGGGACGACCGCGAGATCGCGAAGCTCGTCGGGCTCGCGACCGATCTGATCGACGAGCTCTACCGTCGTACGACGGGCATGCAGGTGCCGACCCGGATCGCCGAGGCCACCGCTGCCGCCGCGGCGAGCCGCCGCGAGCACCTGCGCGAGCGCGACGCCTTCCGGGCTCTCGCCCTGGCGGACTGACCTCGCCGACCGACCGCGCCGCCTGACTGCGCCGAGTGACCTCCCGTTCGCCGTCGACGGCGGCTCAGTAGCTGAGGGCGGTGCTCATCACGCACGCCGGGTTCGCTCCGAGCAGCCCGAACGAAGCGGTGGCGACCAGCCAGTGCGACTTCCATCCACCGGGTCCGCTGAAGCGGATCGCGAGCGTCTTCGAACCTCCGAGGATGTTGGCGAGCAGGGCTCCGCTGATCGTCGTCACATACGCCGAGGAGGTGCCCGTCGTGCTCACGTTCTGCAGCAGGTTGCTGAGGATCGGCTCGAGCAGTCCCTGGTTGTTGGCCAGTCCGAATTCGGCGTTGGTGAGCGAGTAGCCGGTGACGCCGACCGGAACCCGCCAGTAGATCGTGACCGTCGGGTTGACACCGGCCAGCCCGCTCTGCGCGGTGCACCCCGGCGTCTGAGAGCTCACCGGCTCCGGCACGTCGATCGCCGTGAACGTCGCGGTCGCAGTCTCGCGATCCGTGAAGGCGGCATCGGTCACCTGGGCCGCCGGCGTGAGCCCCACGGCCACCACCAGCGCGGCTCCGGCCACGGCCGCGAGCACCCGGTGCCGACGCGGCGCGGTCATGAGTCCTCCTCCGGCGCATCCGGCGGATCCTGGGGCCGGCGGAGGAAGGCGAAGGCCGTGCCGGCGACGAGCAGCACCCCGCCCGCGGCGAACGCCCACCGGGTGTGCGGTGACAGGCCCGTGGCCGCGAGACCGCCGTCGGTGCCGCCGCCGGGGCCGATGACGGCCGACTCTCCGGCTCCCTCCGCATGCACGCGCATCTCCGTGCTGCCCTCAGCGGGTCCCTCGAGCGCGATCGTGAGCCGCAGATGCGCCACCTCGGCGTCGCCCATCTCGACGAGAGGCACCTCGCTGCCGTCGCGGGGCACCGACCACCCGGATCGGAGGGGGCGCGCCCCCTGCGGACACTCGTCCCCCTGCCAGGGTTGCATGCAGACGCGGGCGTCGACGAGCAGGGGCGCGTCGCCCCGCGCGCTGACGCCGATCCGCACGGTCCCGGGGTCCGGAGCATCGGCGCTGACCGTCACGGTCCACTCGATCGGCTGTCCCGGACGCAGACTCGACGCGGCCGCCCAGTCGGCGACCGACTCCAGCCGCAGCACGGTGCCCTGCACCACATCGGTCGTCTGCGCCGCCAGCGCCGGGCCCGCCGCGACGCCACCCCCCAGCGCGGCGACCACGACGACCGTCGACACGACGATCGCCTTCGGCAGCAGCATCCCCCGTCGGCTCATCCGCGGCCCTCGCGCGGCGCACGGGGCCAGAACGCCCACACCACGAGCACGGTCGCGCCGACGGTGAGGCCGCCGAGCACGAGCGGATCCCCGAGTCCCGCGATCACGGTCGCGATCCCGGGGACGGAGAAGAGCACGACGCGCACCGAGCTCACCGGGTACGGGAACGGATCGTCGTCGGCGTTCGCGTCGCCGCGCATCGTGATGATCCGCTCCGCCTCGTCCGCGCCCGCGGCGACCGAGGTGACCCGGTGCGTCACCGGCAGATCGCCCGCACGATCGACGGTCACGACGTCGCCGACCCGGATGTCGGATGCCGGAACCCGCTGCACGACGGCGACGGAGCCCGCGGGGATGGTCGGCGACATCGAGCCGGTGCGGAACATGATGAGGGTGATGTTCGCCGTGAGGGCGAGGATCACGAGCACCATGCAGGCGACACCCGCGACGGCTGCGATCCAGAGAGCGACGTCCGCCAGTGCCCGCCCGACGCCCCGTCGTCTACGCCGCGGTGCGGGCGCGGGCGCCTGCGCGGATGCGGGCGCGGAGAGAGCCCGGGACTCCGCTGCCTGCTCGCGAAGGGCCCTCCTCGTGATCGGTGTCGTCATCGCCGTCTCCGCGCCCTCGTCATTCTCCGCACGTCTCCTCCGTCGCTCTCAGGACGCCGTTCCGAGGACCTGCCATGTCTGCACGGCAGTGAGCCCCTGCGCCGTGTTGTCGGTGGCCGCCGGAAGCGAGACCGCGAAGCAGTAGTTCACGGTCGACCCGGAGTTCGCCGTGACCGCCTGCGTCGCCGTGCCCGCGGTGTTCATCGCCGAGTTGTCGGGGACCACCGACGTCCCGGCCGCGAACGTGGTGGCGTTGCAGGCGGTGCCGGCGATCGTGCGCACGCCGTAGCGCAGGAACGTCGCGAGGCCCGTACCGGTGGTCGACGCGACGCTCAGCTGCAGCGAGCCCGCGACCGACGGGTTGGCCGTCCGCACGCTGAAGAGCGAGTAGACGGTGCTGCCGGGCACCATCGCATTGAACGGCGCGGTGAATGAGAGCGCAGCAGGTGTGCCGACCGGATGGCTCGAGAAGGTGCTGCCGTCGGTGGAGCCCACGATGTCGAAGCGCCCCGCCGTGAAGGTCGTGCTGCCGTACTCGGAGTCGTTCCAGGCGGCGAGGGTCATGGTCGCGCCCACTCCGAACACCAGCCCGGACGCGAGTAGAGCACGTATCCGGCGGGAGCGCAGCCGCTTCGCCTCCCGCATGCCGCTGCGGGTGTCAGCCATGATCAGTTGTCGATGGAGGTGGCCGTGAACTCCCACGTCGCGACGGCGGTGTCACCCTGATCGAGTCCTGCGCCGGCGGTGACGGCGAAGCACAGCTGCACCGGCGTGCCGGGCGTTCCGGCCGTCGCGCCCTGCGTCAGAGGCACCGAGGTGGCGCCCGTCTGCGCGCTCAGCGTCGCGCCCGTGGCGACCACGTCTCCGGTGGCCGTCGCGTCGCAGGTCTCTGCGGCGTCGATCGCGGTCACGGTGTACGACAGGTTCGCCTCGTTGCCGCCGGTCCCCGCGGTGATACCGGCGGGAAGAAGCGTGGCGTCGTTGGTGGTGGTGCTGTCGAGACGCACCCAGAACGGGGCGTAGACCACATCGCCGGGCGCCATCGACGACGCGACCTCGGGCAGCTGAAACACGAGCGAGGCCGCCGTGTCGCCGTCATCGACGTTGTGCTCGGCGTACCCGGCTGTGGCGCTCGTCGTCGAGCCCTCGAGGTTGAACGAACCGGCCGTGAACGTCCCGGTCGCGAACTCCGAGTCGTTCCACGCGGCGAGTGTGACGCCGACGCCCACACCGAGCACGACACCTCCTGCCAGAACCGCCAGAACCTTGCGTTGCGTGTCCTTCGTAGCCATGTTCTTCCCCCTCAGGAATCGGCTCTCGCGGACGCCTGGGAATGGCCACCCCCTCGGTGACCTGCATCCACGTGTTCAGATGTTTCGAGCCATCTTGATCGAGATAATGGCCGATCACAAGGGTTATCGGGATATCGATTGAACATTCATTCAGTGAAAATGCGCTCCCATCAGGCGATACCCGGAGATCGCCGGAGATCGCCGCCGCATCACCGCACGAGCACCCGTCGAGCCTCGGCGGCGACCTCGGCCGCGATCGTGTCGAGCAGGTCGGAGCGCAGGTTCCACTGCTGCCAATAGAGTGCGACCCGCACCGGATCGCCGCCCAGCGGCACGAGCGCGTCGTCGTGCTGCAGGATCGGCACCATTCCCCACCCGAGCCCCAGACGCACGGCAAGGGCGAAGTCGTGGGATGCCGGAACGTAGTGGCGCGGGACTCCGTGGGCCGCCACTCCCCTGGTCCGGAGCCATTCGTGCTGCAGGGTGTCGCGCCGGTCGAAGTCGACGAACGGCGCGACCGCGAGAGCCTCGGGCGTCGCCCCGTCGGGGAACCAGCGCTCGGCGAAGCCCGCTTCCGCCATCGCCCGATACTCCAGCACGCCGAGCGGTGTGACCGAGCATCCGGCCACGGGTGTCTGCTCACTCGTGACCGCCGCCATGACCGTGCCCGACTCGAGCAGCCGGGCCGTGAAGTTCTGATCGTCCCTGTGCAGGTCGACGTCGATGTCGTGCGCGGCGGACAGCCGGGCGATCGGTCGCAGGAACCAGGTGGCCATCGAGTCGGCGTTGACCGCGAGCGGGATGCGGATGCGCGGCGCGTCGCCGTCGAGGCCGAGGCCGCCGAGTGCGTCATGCTCGAGCAGCTCGATCTGGCGTGCCAGCCGCACCACAGCTTCCCCCGCTTCGGTGAGTCGGGCGGGCTTCGAACGCACGACCAGAACCCGGCCGAGCTGCTGCTCGAGCGTCTTCAGGCGCTGACTGACCGCCGACGGGGTGATCTGCAGGACACGGGACGCCGCATCGAGCGTCCCCTCGTCGGCGACGGCCGCCACGGTGGACGCGAGCTCCGGATCGATCTTCACATTAGTCAGACTAATGTTTCACAAGGAATCCTCGCTGGAGCTGTTGACACTCCCGTACCTACGGTTGATCCATGCTCTCCGTCTTCTCGGGCCTCGGACTCGGTCTCTCTCTCATCGTCGCGATCGGCGCGCAGAACGTCTTCGTGCTGCGCCAGGGCATCCGCCGAGAGCATGTCCTGCCCGTCGTCCTCGTGTGCGCGCTCTCCGATGCGCTGCTGATCGCGGCGGGGGTGGCAGGGCTGGGCGTCGTGATCTCGGCGGCTCCCTGGCTCGTCGTGATCGCCCGCTGGGCGGGGGCGGTCTTCCTGCTCGTGTACGGGATCCTCGCCGCGCGACGCGCTCTCCGCGGCGGTGAGGAGCTGCACGTGGACGACGCGACCTCCGTGGCACCCGCGTCGCCGGGACTCGCGACGACCACGACGTCGACCCGCACCGCACTCGCGCCGGTGCTGCTCACGGTCCTCGCCCTCACCTGGCTGAACCCGCATGTGTACCTCGACACCGTGCTCATGCTCGGATCGATCGCGGCGACGCACGGCGACGACCGCTGGCTGTTCGCGGCGGGGGCGATCGCCGCCAGCATCCTGTGGTTCACCGCTCTCGGGTTCGGCGCCCGCCACCTCGGCCGGTGGCTGCGCACCACACGGTCGTGGCGGATCCTCGACGGGATCATCGCAGTCGTGATGGTCGCGATCGCGATCAGCCTCGTGCTGCCGGTGCTCGGCGGCTGACCACCGACCCCTCTGTGCGGGCTCACCCGTCGTGCGGGCTCAGTCTCCGTCGAGCGGTCGCAGGATGCGGGTGAGGAAGCGCTTCGTGCGCTCGTGCTGCGGCGCTCCGAAGAGCTGCCCCGGAGAGCCCTGTTCGATCACGACCCCGCCGTCCATGAACAGTACATGGTCGGCCGCCTCGCGGGCGAAGCTCAACTCGTGCGTGACGACCACCATGCTCCACCCGTCGTCGGCGAGCTCCTTGATCACCAGGAGCACCTCGCCGACCAGTTCCGGATCGAGCGCGCTGGTCGGCTCGTCGAAGAGCAGCAGGTCGGGCCGCAGGGCCAGCGCGCGCACGATGCCCACGCGCTGCTGCTGTCCGCCCGACAGCTCATGCGGCCGCGCATCGGCCTTGTCGGCAAGCCCGACCCGGGCGAGAAGCGCCTGCGCCTCGGCCACGACTTCGGCCTTCGGGCGGCCCTGCACGCGCCAGGGACCTTCGATCACGTTCTGCAGCACCGTGAGGTGGGGGAACAGATTGTGGTGCTGGAACACCATGGCCGAGCGGTCACGCAGAGCCAGCCGCTTCTGCTTCTGCACTCGCGCGGGCACTCTCTCGGTCGGCGCGAAGTCGATGTCGGGGCCGCCGGCCACGACGATCTCACCGGCATCCGGCGTCTCCAGGCCGTTGAGCGCACGCAGCACCGTCGTCTTGCCCGAACCGCTCGGGCCGATCAGCACGACGACCTCTCCCCGGTGCAGGGTCAGATCGATGCCCCGGAGCACCTCGTTCTCGCCGAAGCTCTTGCGCAGCCCCCGAGCGGTCAGCAGCCGGTCGGCCGTCGACGTGCGATCATCAGCGAGCGACATGACGGTCGAGCCTCCTCTCGAGCGCGCTCTGCCCGAACGACAGAACGAGGCAGATCACCCAGTAGACCAGCGCGGCCGCCAGATAGACGACCATGAACTCCAGGGTCGCTGCGGCGATCTGCTGAGCCACCTTGAAGAGCTCGGTGACGAGGATGAGCGACGCGAGCGACGTGTCCTTCACCAGCGAGATGAACGTGTTCGACAGCGGCGGCACCGACACCCGCGCGGCCTGCGGGAGGATGACCCGCGTGAGGGTGCGCGTGCGGTTCATGCCCACCGTGTAGGCGGCCTCCCACTGCCCCTTCGGCACCGAGAGGATCGCCGCGCGGACGACCTCGGCCGCGTACCCGCCGACGTTGAGCGAGAGCGCGATGACCGCACTCGGCCAGGGGTCGAGCGTGACCCCGATCGACGGCAGGCCGTAGAAGATCACGAACAGCTGCACCAGCATCGGGGTGCCGCGGATCACCGAGATGTAGAACCGGGCGATGCCCGACACGATCGGGTTGACCGAGATCCTCATCAGCGCGACGAGGATCGCGATCACGAGGCCGAGGGCGAACGACAGCAGCGCCAGCGGCACCGTCACCGTCACCCCCGCCAGGGCGATGGGCCCGAGCGAGTCGAGGAACAGCTGCCAGGGGTTCTCCATGGACTACTGCGTGACGTCTTCGCCGAAGTACTTGTCGCTGATCTCGGCGAGCGTGCCGTCGGCACGCAGCTCGTCGAGAGCGCCGTCGATCGCCTCGACCAGGTCGGTCTTGTCCTTCGTGAAGACGAACGCCTGCTCGCCCGCCTCGTCGGTCTCGGCCGCGATCTTCAGGCCGGACGGGCTGTTGGTGGTCTCGTAGTCGAGGAACGTCAGCTTGTCGTTGACGGTCGCGTCGACGCGACCCTGACGCAGCAGCTCGACCGCCTGCGCCCATCCCTCGACGCCCTCGACCGTGGCGCCCGACTCGGTGGCCAGCTCGTACCAGTTGCTGGTGAGGGACTGCGCCGTGGTCTTGCCGGCGAGATCGTCGAACGACGAGATCGAGTCGTCGTCCTCGGCCACCACGATCACACCGGGAGACACCGTGTACGGAGCGCTGAAGAGGTACTTGGCCTCACGCTCGTCGTTGATGCTCACCTGGTTCGCGATCAGGTCGAAGCGCCCGGCGTCCAGGCCCGCGAAGATCGCGTCCCACTGGGTCTCCTGGAACTCGATCTCGAGGTCGAGCTTGTCGGCGACCGCCTCGATGATCTCGACGTCGAAGCCGGTCAGCTCTCCCGCCCCGTCTTCGTCGTGGAAGCTGAAGGGACGGTAGGTGCCCTCGGTCGCGACCGTGAGGACGCCGTCCTTGAGCAGACCGAGGTCGCTGCCCGAGCCCTCTCCGCTCGAGCTGCTCTCTGCGGGCGCGGTGCTTCCGCTGCATCCGGTGAGCGCTGCGGCGGCGACGACGAGCGCGGTGACGGCGATGAGGCGACGGGACATGGAAACCCTCCTGGGGTGCGGTGAGACGCGAGTGCTGTGGCGCGGAACTCACCCACAGTACGCGGACTGTCGCCAGCATCCCACATCGCGTGACGTCGGATGTCGATCCGGGATGCAGAAAGGCCCCCGCAGCTGCGGGGGCCTTTCCGGAATCACACTCAGATGGAGTTGACGTCCAGCGGGATGCCGGGGCCGAACGTGGTCGACACGGCGCCCTTCTGGATGTAACGGCCCTTCGAGCTCGACGGCTTGAGGCGGACGATCTCCTCGAGCGCTGCGCCGATGTTCTCGTCGAGCTGCTCAGCGGAGAACGACGACTTGCCGACGACGAAGTGCACGTTGGCGTGCTTGTCGACGCGGAACTCGATCTTTCCGCCCTTGATCTCCTCGACGGCCTTGGCCGTGTTGGGGGTCACGGTGCCGGTCTTCGGGTTCGGCATGAGTCCACGCGGACCCAGGACCTTTCCGAGACGGCCGACCTGGCCCATGAGCTCCGGGGTCGAGACGGCCGCGTCGAACGCGGTCCAGCCTGCGGCGACCTTCTCGATGAGCTCGGCGCCGCCGACCTCATCGGCACCGGCGGCGATCGCAGCCTCGGCCGCGGGGCCGGTGGCGAAGACGATGACGCGGGCGGTCTTACCGGTTCCGTGGGGCAGGATGACGGTGCCGCGCACCATCTGGTCTGCCTTGCGGGGGTCGACCGAGAGCTTCAGCGCGACCTCGACGGTCGAGTCGAACTTCGACGAGCCGGTCTCCTTGGCGAGGGCGACTGCCTCGGTGGGAGTGTAGAAACGGTCTGCCTCGATCTTCTCGGCGGCAGCCTTGTAAGCCTTGGACTTCGTAGCCATGATTATTCTCCTCAGCCCTCGACCGTGATGCCCATGGAACGGGCGGTTCCGGCGATGATCTTCGAGGCAGCCTCGATGTCGTTCGCGTTCAGGTCGGCCTGCTTGGTCTCGGCGATCTGACGGACCTGGTCCTTGGTGATCTTCGCGACCTTGACCGTGTGAGGCGTCGACGAGCCCTTGGGCACGCCGGCGGCCTTCTTGATGAGCTCCGCAGCAGGCGGGGTCTTCAGGACGAAGGTGAAGCTGCGGTCCTCGTAGACGGTGATCTCGACGGGGATGACGTTGCCGCGCTGCGACTCGGTCGCGGCGTTGTACGCCTTGCAGAACTCCATGATGTTGACGCCATGCTGACCGAGCGCGGGGCCGATCGGCGGCGCCGGGTTGGCTGCACCGGCGTTGATCTGAAGCTTGATCAGGCCGGTCACCTTCTTCTTCGGTGCCATATCCTCTTCCTTTCATCGAACGGATGCCGGTTGCATCCGCTCTCCCGCGAACCCGGCATCTCCGGGCTGCGGTCGTCTGCACGCACGCCGAAGCGGCACGCAAACCACACAAGTCTACCTGATCCGGTGCGTGGTGGAGTACTGCGCCCACCGCGCATCGGACGGCAGCGCTCGACGGGATCCGCCGGGAACGCGAGAACGGCCGCCCCGAAAGGGACGGCCGTTCTCGAGAGGCGTGTGTCAGACCATCTTGGTGACCTGGTCGAACGACAGCTCGACCGGGGTCTCGCGCTCGAAGAGGGAGACGAGCACGGTGAGCTTGCCGCTCTCCGGCTTGATCTCGCTGATCGAACCGGGAAGACCCGCGAACGAGCCCTCCTTGATGGTGATCGTCTCGCCGATCTCGAAGTCGACCTCGGCGGGCAGCGGACGGGCGACGGCGACGCCGCCCTTGGCCGCGATGTTCTTGGCGGTCGGAGCGTCCTTGACCTCGACGAGCGACTTCAGCATGTTGAAGGCCTCTTCGAAGCGCAGCGGCGTCGGGTTGTGGGCGTTGCCCACGAAGCCGGTGACACCCGGGGTGTGGCGCACGACCGACCAGGTGTCTTCCGTGAGCTCCATGCGCACGAGCACGTAGCCCGGGATGCGCACGCGGGTGACCATCTTGCGCTGGCCGTTCTTGATCTCGACGACGTCCTCCATCGGGACCTCGATCTGGTAGATCTCGTCCTCGACCTCGAGCGTCGACTTGCGCTGCTCGATGTTCGCCTTGACCTTGCGCTCGAAGCCGGCGTACGAGTGGATGACGTACCACTTGCCGGGGAGCATGCGCAGGTCGAGGCGGAAGGCCTCGTACGGGTCTTCCTCGGCGTCGTCCTCGTCGTCGGACTCGGAGTCGTCGCCCTGCTCGTCATCGGCACCGAGGTCGGGGCCGTCGTACGGGGTGACCTCGTCGGCCTCGGCGGCCTCGAGCTCGGCGGTCTCTTCCGCCACAGAATCATTGAGGACCTCAGCGGCAGCTTCAGACTCAGCCGCTTCGTCCAGGTTGAGAGCGTCGTTCACGATCGCGTCCGCCTCCGGGTCGTCGATTTCGATGTCGGTGTCATCGTCGGTGCTGTCGTCTTCCTCGCCGTCGACGTCCTCGATGTGGAGGGCGACGTGCTCGGCCGACGTGACGGAGCGCTCTTCGGCGGCGAGGACGTTGCCCTCCTGGGCCTCGTCCTCTTCGCTGGACTGCTCAGCGGCAGTCGCCCAGTCGGCGTCGTCGGAATATCGTTCAGACACGTTGTTTCTTTCCAATCACTGCGGCACGAGCCGCAAGGGCATCAGGCGCCGGGAACTCCGAAAACAATGTGCGTCACCCACGCGAACAAGGTGTCCAGTCCGTAGACGATGCCCATGACGATCAGAACGAAGACCAGCACGACCGCGGTGAACTTGACCAGCTCCTTGCGGGTCGGGGTGACGACCTTGCGAAGCTCTGCGATGACCTGACGGAAGAACAGGGCGATGCTCCCGAAGAAGCCGAGGGGCCCGCGCTTCTTCTCGCGGGTGGCGCCGGCCGCGACGACATCGCCGCGCGGTTCGTCCTGATCCATCCTGAATGTACCTTTCGTGTGTCAGCGTGCGCTGACGCGCAGGGCGGACAGGAATCGAACCTGCAACCTGCGGTTTTGGAGACCGCTGCTCTGCCAATTGAGCTACCGCCCTAGAGACCGGTGGTCTCGGGGTGTCGCCTTCATCCTGCCACCGATACCGGACCGGAAGGACCGGGGCACGGCGAAAGAATGCAGACAACAACTGCTCGTCAAGCATACGGCATCCCCCGGCCGGTTCCGAACCGGCGGCGGCATCCGTGTTGTTGTTAGGCTCGAGCGGGTCCGACGGGAGGGGATGCGGGTGAGTGCTGACGTGCAGCAGTTCCAGGTGGATCTGCGCGGGGTCGTCGACCTGCTGAGTCGCCACATCTATTCGAGTCCCCGGGTGTACCTGCGAGAGCTGCTGCAGAACGCCCGCGACGCGGTCACGGCACGCCGCGAGGTCGACGGCGCGGGCGGCCGCATCCGGATCACGCCCCTCAGCGACTCCTCCCCCGAGTTCGTGCTGCGCGACGACGGCGTGGGCCTCACGGCCGGCGAGGTGGCGGATCTGCTCGCCACCGTGGGACGCAGCTCGAAGCGCGACATCTTCGACCTCCCCCGCAGCGACTACCTCGGCCAGTTCGGCATCGGACTGCTCAGCTGCTTCATGGTGGCCGACACGATCGTGATCCGCTCCCGCAGCGCCCGAGGCGGCTCCGCCGTCGAATGGACGGGCAGCGCCGACGGCACGTTCCGCGTGGTCGAGATCGACGACGACCTGCCCGTCGGCACGAGCGTGCACCTCGTGCCGCGCTTCGACGCCGACGAGCTGCTCCGGCCGGCCGCGGTGCGCGAGCTCGCCACGAGCTTCGCCGAGTTCCTCCCCGTGCGGGTGACGATAGACACTCCGAACGGCGAGCTCGACGTCACGCGTCGCGCGCCCTTCCTCGATGCCGCCGCGCAGCCCGACGAGGCGGTGGAGTACGGCCGCGACCTTCTCGGCGCGTCACCTCTCGATGTGATCGAGCTGAGCGAGCCGGCCACCGGCACGCGCGGCCTGGCGTACGTGCTCCCCTATGCCCCGCCGCCCGGAGCGCGGCAGGCGACGCGCATGTACCTGGGACGGATGCTGCTCGCCGAGCGTGTCGACGACGTGCTGCCCGACTGGGCGTTCTTCGTGCGGGCCGTGGTCGACTCGACCGGCCTCGCACCGACCGCCAGCCGGGAGTCGCTCGTCGACGACGCGGCGCTCGAGCGCGTGCGCGAGCAGCTGGGCGCCGGCATCCGCCGATGGGTGCTCGAGCTGGGGCTGCGCGAGCCGCACCGCCTCGCGCAGTTCGTGGCGATCCACGAGGTCGGCCTCAAGTCGCTCGTGCGGCACGACGAGGAGCTCGCCCGGTTCATCACGCGGTGGCTGACCCTCGAGACCACGCACGGCACGATGCGCATCGGCGACCTCGTCGAGCGGTTCCCGCACGTGAGGTACGCCGCGACGGTCGACGAGTTCCGGCAGGTGGCCGGGATCTCGCCGGGTTCCGAGGTGCTCGTGAACGGCGGCTACCTCTACGACGCCGATCTCGTGCGCATGCTGCCCGACCTGTACCCCCAGGTCACCGTCGAGGCGGTCGACGTGACCGGCGAGCTCGATCGTCTCGACCCTCCCCCTCTCGACGACCGCGACCTCGCGGTGGCGCTCGAGACGCGGGCGGGCGATGCGCTCACCGCATCCGGCTGCTCGGTGACCGTGCGCTCGATCGATCGGCCCGACCTCTCCGCACTGTACGTGGCCGACCCCGAGGTGCTCCGCCGCATCGATCGGGGGCGCACCAAGGGCATCACCGGATCGCTCTGGGGCGGGGTGCTCGACCGCATCGACAGCACCCTCTCGGCCTCGCGCGACGACGATCCGACCGCGCGTCTGTGTCTGAACTGGTCGAACCGGGTCGTCCGCTCCCTCGTGCGCGTGCAGGACGACGCGGTGTTCGCACGGACGGTGCAGCTGCTCTACATCCAGGCTCTCCTCGCGGGGCACCACCCGCTCTCCGACGCCGACCGCGCTCTGATGACCACGGCGCTCACCGACCTCGTCTCGCTCTCGGCCGGCATCGAAGGGGACGCGATCCCCTTCGGCGACGTGCTCTGACGCTCTGACCTTCTGATGCTCTGACCCTCCGAAAGGGAACCGACGATGGCCCGTCCGAAGAAGCGCTTCCAGCAGCTCATCGAAGAGATCGACCGCACCCCGTGGGGTCCGGCCGAGCAGGCGCTCGTGTCTGAGGCCGTCGCCCTGGCCGTCGAGATCGGCGACGAGCAGCTCGAGTACGAGGCGAGGATGCGGCAGACGGCGTCCGCCAACATGAACGGCGCGACCGATGTGATGCTGAACTCGTTCGCGTGGTGCCTGGCTCGCCACGATGCCGACCCGCAGCGGTTCCCGGCCGACCTCGACTACGGCGGGGCCGACCTCATGTGGCAGTTCAAGTGGATGGCCTCCGCCCTGCGCTCGTCGCCGGCCTTCTCGGTCGAGCAGATCGCGGCGGTGCTCGACGACATGGAGACCCACTACCGCACGGCGGGACTCGGCCTCAGCGGAGTGCTCACCGCGCGGTTCGAGGATGCCTGGGATGCCGGTCGTTTCGAGGACGCCGAGTCGCTGCGTGTGCGCCTGGAGGCCACACCGCGCGATGAGCACAGCCACTGCGATGCGTGCGGACGCAGCCAGTTCGCCGGCTTCTTCGCGGAGACCGACCGCGACGCCGACGCGATCCGGCTCGTCGAGGAGATGCTCGAGGGCGGCTTCTCGTGCGGCGAGGAGCCCGAGCACGCCCTCTCGCGCGTGCTGCTCCCCTACCTGCGCGCCGGCCGCTTCGACGAGGCGAAGAGCGCTCACCTGCGCAGTTACCGTCTGGCGAAGGACAATCCGGACAATCTGCGCATCGTCGCGAACAACATCGTGTTCGCGGCCGTCACCGGCAACGAGGCCAGAGCGCTCGCCCTGGTCGAGCGCCACCTGGCCTGGCTCGCACACGACGGGCTCAACGTCGACGCGCACTTCGCCGCCCTCGCCGCGTTCGCCTTCGCGCTCGACAGGGTCGCGGACGCCGGTCACGGCGACACTCCCGTGCGCGGCGCGGAGTCTCCCGCCCTCGCCCCGTTCTTCGGCGCGCACGACGGATCGTGGACCGCATCCGATCTCGCTGCCGCGGCGTGGGCGACCGCCGAGCGCATCGGCGCCGACTTCGACGACCGCGACGGCACCGAGGGTCACGCCCGCAGCCTCGCCCGCATCCGCGCGCTCGCGGGCGAGCGCTATGAGGTGCCGATCCGATCCGACGCCTTCCTCACCACCGCCGACGCCGCGACGCCGGCCGACGCCGACGCGTGGTTCGACCGCGCGATGGACCTCGCCCAGTTCGGCGCCGAGCATGAGACCCTGCAGGCCCTCCCTCACGCCCTCGCCGTCGAGGACCCCGCCAAGCGCGCGCAGCTGATGTCGATGCGACTCGGGATCCTGATCGCGCTCGACCGCGCCGAGGAGGCTGCCGAGCTGCTCCCGGCCCGTATCGACGCGCTGAGGGCCGCAGGGAAGCACGAGCAGGCCGATCTCGAGCAGCGCCTGGGGCTCGCGACCTTCGGGCTGAACACCCCCGAGGCCGCGGCCGCCCTCGAGCACGAGCTGCGGTCATCGGACGCGCTGCCTGCCTGGTCACGGGGCGACCTCGCGATCAGCCGTGCGTCGCTGCACATGCACGCCGACGAACCCGATGCCGCCCTCGACCTGGCCGAACGGGCTGCGCGCGCGTTCGCCGAGGCCGAGGACTCCCGCCTCGTGAACACCACGACGCTCGTCGCGATCGCGGCCGTGCTGCAGAAGGGCGACACCGAGGCGGCATCCGCCCTGCTCGACCGTCTGCTCGCGCAGGACGACCTCAGCGTCGGGCACCGCGCGCAGGCGCTGCAGACCCGTGCGCGGGTACGCGGAGGCGGCGAGGCCTTCACCGAGGGCGCCGCGGATGCCGACGAGGCCTGCCGCCTGCTCGCCGGACTCGGCGCGACGAAGGCCCTCGCCTCAGCGCACCTGCTCGCCGGAGCCCTGTGGGAGGACGCCGGAGACCCCGAGAAGGCCGTCACGCGCTATCGCGTCACCTCTCGACTCGTCGCCCAGGAGGGCGGAGATGCGACCGGCGCGGACTTCCGCCTCGCGCGCGCCATGCTCGCGGCCGGCGACGCCGAGGAGGCGGCCGAGCTGTTCGGTCGCGTGCTCGAGCGCGAGGAGCAGTCCGAGGTCTCCGCCGCATCCCGCGGCATGACCGTGTCGCTGCTGGCCCGCGCGCTCGCCTCGTCCGGAGAGTTCGGCCAGGCCGTGGGCGCCTTCGGCTACGCCGCAGAGCTGTTCGGCGAGGCCGAGGAGCACGCCGACCACGCGGTCGCACTGACCGAGCGCGCCAAGATCCTCGCGCGGTTCGACGAGCACGACGACGCGATCGAGTCGCTCGAGGCGGCGACCGAGATCGCCCGCAAGGCTCCCGACGCCGTGGGCGCGCTCGTCGACGTGCTGCACAACCTCGGTCAGGCATACGGCGCACGCCAGGACGAGCGGGCCTTCGCCCTCTTCGACGAGGTGTCCGCTCTCGCTCGGGAGCACGAGGCCGGATGGCTGCTCGCCGACGTCACCGACTCCCGTGCGCGCGCGTTCGCCGAGTTCGGACGCACGGACGAGGCCGTCGCCGCGGCGCTGACGGCGGCCGACGGCTTCGCCGCCCTCGGCGATGCAGGTTCGGCGGGCGGGTCCGAGCTCTTCGCGGCGCGTCTGCTCGCAGGCGGCGACCGTGCCGCCGACGCGGTGCCGATCTACCGCTCGGCGATCGAGCACGCCGAGGCGCACCCGCCGCTGCGACAGGTGTCGGCGCTCGAGCTGGGCGACGTGCTCGAGGCGCTCGGCCGCCATGTCGAGGCCGCCGAGGTGCGGGCGCTCCTCGAGAGCTGACGTACTCGGGCCGCTCGGTTCGCCGCCGCAGCCGCTCCGCATCGGAAGGGCCGCACCGCGTCGGGCGGAGAACACCGCGTCGGGCGGAGAGATCGGACGGATTCCTCCTCCCGAGCGGGTGTTCTCCTCCCGGGCGGGTGCCGCGGCGAGCGCCTCAGAGGAACTGACGCCAGTTGGCGCGTGCGAGGTCGAGCAGCTCATCGCCCTTGCCCGACATGACCGTGCGGATCGCGTAGAGCGCGAACCCCTTGACCTGCGCGGCCTCGATCGCGGGCGGCATCGACAGCTCCTGGCGCTCGGTCACGACGTCGAGCAGCGCGGGGCCGTCGTGCTCGAGCACCTCGCGCACGGCATCCGGCAGATCCTCGCTGTTCTCGACTCGCCGCGCGAAGATGCCCATGGCCTCGGCGATCGCGGCGAAGCTCGGGTTCGTCAGGTCGGTGCCGTAGTTCACGAAGCCGGCGGCCTTCATCTCGAGCTCGACGAAGTTCAGCGACGAGTTGTTCACCACGATCGTCTTCACGGGCAGCCTGTTCTGCGTGAGGGTGAGCAGCTCGCCCAGCATCATCGCCAGCCCGCCGTCGCCCGCGAGCGCCACCACCTGGCGATCGGGGTGAGAGACCTGCGCGCCGATGCCGTGCAGCAGCGCGTTTGCCATCGACCCGTGCGTGAACGACCCGATCAGACGCCGCTTCTCGGTCATCGACAGGTAGCGCGCGGCCCACACCGTGGGTGAGCCGACATCGGCGGTGAAGATCGCGTCATCCGCCGCCTGCTCGTTCAGCAGCCGGGCGAGGTACTGCGGGTGGATGGGGCGGCCCGCCTTGGTCGGCGTCGCGAGGTCGTCGAGCTTCGCGCGCGTCTTGCGGTAGTGCGCGGTCGAGTCGTCGAGGTGGTCGCGGTCGCTCTTCTCGGCGAGGCGCGGCAGCAGAGCCGCGGCGGTCGCGCCGACATCGCCGACGAGGCCGAGGTCGAGCGGATGCCGCTTGCCCAGCTGCGAACCGCGGATGTCGACCTGGATGGTCGTGGCGTGCTCGGGATAGAACTGCTCATAGGGGAAGTCGCTGCCGAGCACGAGCAGCGTGTCGGCGGCCTCCATCGCGCGGTAGCCCGAGGCGAAGCCCAGGAGGCCCGTCATCCCCACGTCGAAGGGGTTGTCGTACTCGATGAACTCCTTGCCGCGCAGCGCATGCACGATCGGCGCTCCGAGCCGATCGGCCAGGGCGAGGACCTCATCGTGCGAGCCCTCGACACCCGCCCCCGCGAGGATCGTGGTCTTCTTCGAGGCGTTCAGCAGGGTCGCGGCGCGCTCGAGCTCGTCGCCGCGCGGCACCACCACCGGACGGGCGCGCTCGATGACCACGGCACGGTCGTCGGCGATCTCCGCGAGGGCCACATCGCCCGGGATCACGAGCACCGCGACGCCGCGCTGCTCGATCGCCGCACGCATCGCGATCTCGAGCAGACGCGGCATCTGCTTCGGATCGGCGACGTACTCGACGTACACGCTGCACTCGCGGAACAGCTCCTGCGGATGCGTCTCCTGGAAGTACCCGGTGCCGATCTCGGTCGTCGGGATGTGCGCGGCGATCGCGAGCACGGGCACGCGCGAGCGGTTGGCGTCGTACAGACCGTTGATGAGGTGCAGGTTGCCGGGGCCGCAGGAGCCGGCGACGACAGCGAGATCGCCGGTCAGCGCCGCATCGGCTGCCGCCGCGAAGGCCGCGGATTCCTCATGCCGCACATGCACCCAGCGGATGCTCCCGTCCTTGCGGAGCGCGTCGGTGAACCCGTTGAGGGAATCACCCGGAAGACCGTAGACACGGTCGATCCCGTTGGCGCGGAGGGTCTTGACGATGTTCGCTGCGACGGTTGCCATGCCTCCAACCTACGCCCGGGTTCCCGGGTCGGGATCGACACCGCGAGGGCAGTATTACGGTTTTCCGCACCAGGGACGACGGGCACCCGCAGTGACGGCATCCGTGCGTCTGCGTAGCGTCGGGAGCATGGCGGCCTCTGACAACCTGAACGTGTTCGCGGACTGGGCCATCGGCCTGATGGAGGCGCTCGGCAGCGTCGGCGCGGGCGTCGCCGTCGCGATCGAGAACCTGTTCCCGCCGATCCCGAGCGAGGTCGTGCTCCCCCTCGCGGGCTTCACGGCGAGCCAGGGCACGATCGTGCTGTGGGAGGTGCTCGTGTGGACGACCGTCGGCTCGGTCGTCGGTGCCCTCGCGCTCTACGGTCTCGGCGCGTGGCTCGGCCCCCTGCGCCTGCGCCGCATCGTCGACCGGATGCCGCTGATGAAGGTCAGCGACGTCGACCGCACCGAGGAGTGGTTCGCGCGGCACGGCATGAAGGCCGTGTTCTTCGGCCGCATGATCCCGATCTTCCGGAGTCTGATCTCGATCCCCGCCGGGGTCCAGCGGATGCCGCTGGCGAAGTTCACCCTGCTCACCGCCGCGGGCAGTGCGATCTGGAACACGGTGTTCGTCATGGCGGGCTTCCTGCTCGGCGAGCAGTGGCACCGGATCGAGCAGTACGCCGACGGACTGCAGGTGCTCGTGATCGGCGCCGTGATCGTGGCCGTGTCGCTGTTCGTGGTGGCGCGGGTGCGGCAGCGGGTGCAGGGAACGGATGCCCACGCCGTCGATGCCCCTACGGAGCAGGACTCCGGATCGGGCGAGGCGCACGGCGCGGAGATCGCGGCACCGCGCGGCACAATGGAGAGATGAGGTCCCCCACCGACGCCGCGGCAGCTCCGCGCTCGATCACGCGCGATGCGGTGCGGATGCTGGGTGGCACGGCCGCAGGGATCGCGATGCTCGTGCCCACGCTGATCGCCGTGGTCACCGCGCCGCGGCGGCCGGCGCCGGCGGTGGTGCGGTCCGTCGCCGCACGCCTGACCTGGATCGACGGCATCCCCCGCCGCACGCCCCCTCGCGCCCCGCGGCTCCGCGGGCTGCTCGCCCTGTCGGCGCTGCTGCAGCTCGTCGTGCTGTGCATCCTCATCCTGATCGGCGCCGGCATCGTGGTCGGCGTCCAGATGCTCGTCGCGGCGGCGACCGGCGGCCCCGTCGCCCTCTTCAGCGCACGCCCCGGCCGCGTCACGTGGACCACCGTGGGGCTCTTCGTGATCCCGGGTCTCGTGCTCCTGTTCCTCGCGCTGTCCGGCATCGGCGGCATCGCCTGGCTCGAGCGGCGGGTCTGGCAGTCGTTCCAGCGGCCGGGCGCCGGCGAGCTCTCCCAGGAGGTCGTGCGGCTGCACACCACCCTCGACGAGGTCGTCGACGCGGTGGATGCCGAGCGGCGCCGCATCGAGCGCGACATCCACGACGGCGTGCAGCAGCGGGTGGTCGCGCTGTCGATCCTGCTGGCCCGTGTCGAGCGTGCCGCCCCCGACGAGGCGCGTCGTCTGCTGAGCGGCGCGCGCGACGAGACGCAGCACGTCCTCGACGACCTGCGCGACGTCGCCTGGCGGACGTACCCCGAGATGCTGCAGCGCGACGGTCTCGCCGTCGCGCTCGAAGCCCTCCGCGACCGCGTGGCGATGCCGGTGACCCTCGAGGTCGAGGGCCCGGTGGTGGCCGATCGCGCCGCGGAGACGGCCGCCTACTTCGTGGCGAGCGAGGCCGTCACGAACGCGATCAAGCACGCGCGGGCCAGTGCGATCAGCATCCGCGTCCGCACCGGGCCCGACAGCCTCACGATGACGGTCGAAGACGACGGAGTCGGCGGCGCGGATGCCGCGGGCACCGGACTCTCGGGCATCGCGTCTCGCGTCGCCGCGCGCGACGGACGACTGCACGTGCACAGTCCTGCGGGGGGCCCGACCGTGATCGAGGCGGTGATCCCGTGCGGATAGCGATCGCCGAGGACTCCACCCTGCTGCGAGAGGGCATCGTGCAGCTGCTCGTCGCCGAGGGGCACGAGGTGAGCGCCTCGGTGTCCGACGCGGACGCGCTCCTGACGGCCCTGGCCGCCGAGGAACCCGACCTCGTGATCGTCGACGTGCGGATGCCGCCCGACTTCGTCGACGAGGGCATCCGCGCGGCGCTGCGCATCAGACATCTGCATCCCGATGTCGCGGTGCTGGTGCTCTCGCAGCACGTCGAGCGCCGGTACGCGAGTGAGCTGCTCGACGGGCGCGGCGGTGTCGGCTACCTGCTCAAGGACCGCATCTCGGACATCGCCGGCTTCCTCGACGCGATCGTGCGCGTGGCCGAGGGCGGGGTCGCGTTCGACCCCGAGGTGATCCGCCGTCTCATCGCCGACCGGTCGGGACCCGACCCGCGCATGGCCGAACTGAGCGAGCGCGAAGGCGCCGTGCTCGAGCTGATCGCCGAGGGCCACAGCAACGCGGCGATCGCCGAGCGTCTCTTCGTGAGCCAGAGCGGCGTCGAGAAGCACATCAACACGATCTTCACGAAGCTCGGCGTCGCCTCGGGGTCGGGCGTCAACCGCCGGGTGCTCGCCGTGCTCGCCTACCTCGACCAGACCGCGGGCTGACCGCGGGCTGACCGCAGGCGCCGCGACTCACCGCGGGCGCACGGCCGACGAACGAAGGGGGCGGATGCCGATGCATCCGCCCCCTCGTCGTGCCTGCCGCTCAGCCGATGCGGATGAGCTTCTTGTTGACGAACTCGTCGGCCGCGAGGTGACCCAGCTCGCGCGAGGTGCCGCTGCGCTTGATGCCGCCGAAGGGGAGCTCCGGGCTGTCGGCCAGCACGAGGTTGACGTAGACCATGCCCGCCTCGATGTTGTCGGCCACGCGCTCGGCCTGCTCCGCATCCGTCGTGAAGACGTACGAGCCGAGGCCGAAGGTGGTGTCGTTCGCGAGAGCGACCGCGGCGTCCTCGTCGGCGACGCGGTAGACGACCGCCGCGGGGCCGAAGAGCTCCTCGCGGTAGACGTTCATCTCGGGCGTCACGTCGGCGAGAACGGTCGGAGCGAAGAACGCCCCGTCGCGGGTGCCTCCGGTCAGCAGCGTCGCGCCCTGCTCGACGGCCTGGTCGATCTGCTTCTGCAGGTTCTCCGCCGCCGTCTCGGACGAGACCGGGCCGAGCACGGTGTCGTCGAGCATCGGATCGGTCGCCGTCACCGCGGCCATCGCCGCGGTGAACTTCTCGACGAACGCATCGTAGAGACCGTCGACGATGATGAACCGCTTGGCGCCGTTGCACGCCTGGCCGTTGTTGTCGAGACGCGCGTCGACGCCGGCCTGCACGGTCGCGTCGAGGTCGTCGGTCGACAGCACGATGAACGGGTCGGATCCGCCGAGCTCGAGCGCGACCTTCTTGAGGTTGCGGCCGGCGATCTCGGCGACGGCGGCACCGGCACGCTCGGATCCGGTGAGCGAGACGCCCTGCACGCGCGGGTCGGCGATCATGTCGGCGATCTGCTCGTTCGTCGCGAGCACGTTCTGGTACGCGCCCTTCGGGAAGCCGGCGTCGTGGTAGATCGCCTCGATGGCGGTCGACGACTCGGGGCACTGCGGAGCCGGCTTGAGCAGGATCGTGTTGCCGACGATCAGGTTCGGCGCCGCGAAGCGGACGATCTGGTAGGCCGGGAAGTTCCACGGCATGATGCCGACGAGCGGTCCGAGCGAGGAACGGCGGATGATCGCCGAGCCGTCGCCCAGGATCGCGATCGGCTGGTCGGCCATGATCGCCTCGGCCTGGTCGGCGTAGTACTCGGCGATGTCGGCCGCGAAGTCGACCTCCCCGAGGGCGGCCTCGCGGGGCTTGCCCATCTCGCGCACGAACACGTCGGCGAGCTCTTCGCGACGCTCGCGGTGCAGCTCGGCCGCGCGGCGCAGCAGCGTGGCGCGCTCGGCGACGGTCGACGAGCGGGACCACTCGCGGTGCGCCTCGTCGGCGGCCGCGACCGCCTCCTCGATCTGCGCATCCGTGAAGGTGTCGAAGGACGCCAGGGTCTCTCCGGTGGCGGGGTTGATGACGGCGTAATCGGTCATGTTCTCTCCTCCTCTGGGCCGACCGGTCAGGAGACCGGGATCAGCGTGTACTTGGTGGACAGGTACTCGTGGATGCCCTCGGCACCGCCCTCGCGTCCGACGCCCGACTGCTTGACGCCGCCGAACGGTGCTGCGGCGTTCGACACCACGCCCACGTTGAGGCCCATCATGCCGGTCTCGAGCTTGTCGATCATCCGCTGTCCGCGCTGCAGGTTCTCGGTGAACACGTACGAGACGAGCCCGTACTCGGTGTCGTTCGCGAGGCGCACGGCGTCGTCCTCGGTCTCGAACGTCGCGATGGCCAGCACCGGTCCGAAGATCTCCTCGCGGAGGATCGCCGATCCGGCGACGACGTCGGTGAGCACGGTGGGCTCGTAGAACGTGCCGGTGCCCTCGAGCGCCTTGCCGCCCGCGAGCAGCGTCGCGCCGCGCTCGACGGCGTCATCGACCAGCTCGCCCGCCTTGGCGACGGCATCCTCGTCGATGAGCGGACCGATGGCCACGCCCTCTTCCGTGCCGCGGCCGATCTTCATGGCGTTCACCCTCTCGGTGACGCGCTTGGCGAACTCGCCGGCGACGTCCTTGTGCACGATGAAGCGGTTCGCCGCCGTGCAGGCCTGTCCGATGTTGCGGAACTTCGCCGCGAGCGCGCCGTCCACGGCCTTGTCGAGGTCGGCATCGTCGAACACGACGAACGGGGCGTTGCCGCCGAGTTCCATCGAGACGCGCAGCACGCCCTCGGCCGCCTGGGCGATGAGCTTGCGGCCGACCTCGGTCGACCCCGTGAACGACAGCTTGCGCAGGCGCGGGTCGGCGATGATCGGAGCGGACAGTGCCGACGACTTCGAGGTCTGCACGACGTTGACGACGCCGGCGGGAAGGCCGGCCTTCTCGAGCAGCGACGTGAAGAAGATCGTCGTCAGCGGCGTGAGCGCCGGGGGCTTGATGACCACGGTGCATCCGGCGGCGAGCGCGGGAGCGATCTTGCGGGTCGCCATCGCGAACGGGAAGTTCCACGGCGTCACGAAGAACGACGGGCCGACGGGGCGCTGCGAGACCACCATGTGGCCGGTGCCCTCGGGGTTGATGCCGTAGCGGCCGCTGATGCGCACCGCCTCCTCGCTGAACCAGCGCAGGAACTCGCCTCCGTAGGCGACCTCGCCGCGCGCCTCGGCCAGGGGCTTGCCCATCTCGAGCGTCATCAGCAGCGCGAGGTCCTCCTTGTGCTCCTGCACGAGGTCGAACGCGCGGCGCAGGATCTCGCTGCGGGTGCGCGGGGCGGTGGCCGCCCACGCATCCTGCGCCGCCACGGCCGCATCCAGAGCGCGGATGCCGTCGGCCGGGGTCGCGTCGGCGATCGTGCGGATGACCGCACCGGTGGCCGGGTCCTGCACGTCGAAGGTGCCGCCGGTCTCACCGTCGATCCACTCGCCGCCGATGAAGAGTCCGGTGGGGATGCTGTCGAGCAGCGCCTGCTCTGTCTGAGTGCTCATGGGTTCTCTTTCTGTGAGGATGTACGGCCGGGTTCGGGAGGCTTCGGTCCGTCAGCGACGGCGGGCGCTCGGCGGGGCGTCGACGCCGAGCGTCTCGCCGCGGAAGAACGCGGGGCGCTTGACCGCCTGCCAGATCATCACGACGATGCCGACGCCGATGATGCCGACGCCGAGCACGAAGACGAGTCCGACGCCGCCGATGCTCGATCCGCTGCCGTAGGCGGGGTCCATCGAGTCGATCAGGGTCGTGACGAACAGGACCGCGAGGATGGCACCGCCGACCAGGGGGAACAGGAACGTGAAGAAGAAGCTCCGCGCCGAGTCGAACCACTGCTTGCGGAAGTACCACACGCACGCGAACGCGGTGAGTCCGTAATAGAAGCAGATCATCATGCCGAGCGACAGGATCGTGTCGGTCAGGACGTTCTCGCTCACCAGTCGCATCACGGCGTAGAACACGGATGCGACCACGGCCGACACGATCGTCGCGTAGCCGGGGGTGAAGAAGCGCGGGCTGACCCGGGCGAACTTCTTGGGCAGCGCGCCGTAGTGGCCCATGGCCAGCAGGGTGCGGGCGGGACCGACGGCCGTCGACTGCAGCGATGCCGCGGAGCTCGACAGCACGGCCAGCGAGACGAGGAAGGCGAGGGGGCCAAGAACCGGGTCGGACAGGGCGAAGAACACGTTGGCCGAGATGTCCTCGTTCGCGAGGCCGTACTCTCCCGAGCCGACGCCGGCGAACATGATGAGTCCGATCGCGAGCAGCAGGTACAGGGCGACGACGACCACGACGGTGACCATCGCGGCTCGCCCCGGGGTCTTCGCCGGATCCTTCGTCTCCTCGTTCATGGTCAGGACGACGTCCCAGCCCCAGAAGATGAAGATCGAGAGCGAGAGCCCGGCGGCGAAGGCGCTGAAGGTGGGCACCTCGAACGGGTTGAACCACGACCAGGAGAACGCCGTGGGCTCGGGCGCGTCACCCGAGACGGCCTTGACGATCGCGACCGTCGCGAACACGACGAGCACGAGCACCTGGAAGCCGACGAGGATGTACTGGAACTTCTGCGTGGTCTGCATGTCGCGGTACGACACCAGCGTCGCCCCCAGCATGAAGAGCAGACAGACGACCACGTTGATGATCGGGTTGAATGCCAGATCCGCGATGGCGGCATTGCCGGTCAGCTGCGCGATCAGGAGGAACAGGAACTCGACGGCGATGCCCGCGAGGTTCGACAGGACGATGACGGTGGCCGCGATGAGGCCCCATCCCGTCATCCAGCCGATCCACGGGCCGAAGGCCCGCACTCCCCAGGTGAACGAGGTGCCGGAGTCGGGCATCATGCGGTTGAGCTCGCGATAGCCGAACGCGGTCAGCAGCATCGGGATGAAGCCGACGAGCATGATCGCGGGGACCTGCGTGCCGACCTCGGCCACGGTCGGTCCGAGCGACGCGGTGAGCGTGTACGCCGGGGCGATGGTCGAGACCCCGATGACGACGGCCCCGAGAACGCCGACGGCCCCTGCGCTCAGTCCCTTCTGGGAGATGCCGGTCGTGACACCGGACACGGGCTCCGTCGCCCGATTCGAGCTGCTCATCAGCGGTCTCCTGCTTCGGCGCGGGTGCGCGGGACGACGATCATGGGGACGGGCAGCTCGTGCAGCATCTTCGCCGCGGTGGAGCCGAGGAACAGCCGGCGCGGCTGCGCCAGGCGGCTGGATCCGACGAGGACGATCTCGCCGGGCTGCCACGAGAGGTTCGAGACCGCGTCCTCGACGGTGTCGCCGGGAGCCTCCTCGATCTCTGCACCGAGCTCGTCCGGGAGGATCTCCTGGGCGACAGCGAGCACCTCGTGCGCGTGGGTCTCGCCCACGACGCGGATGGCTCCCGTGTCGAGCCCCGGCGGGACGTCGAACGGGACGAGCGACACGAGGCGCAGACCCACGCCGGCATCGCCCGCGAGCGCTGCGGCCTCGTCGAGCAGGTTGTCGGCACCGGGACGCGTGCCGATCGCGGCGGTCACCCGGGGCAGCACGTGATCGTCCTGCTCCGCCGTGCCCGCGGGCGCCAGGGCCACCGGGATCGTCGAGGAGTGCAGCAGTTCGGAGGCGACGCTGCCGAGACGGTGACGTCCGAACAGGCTGCCGCCCGCGGCGCCGACGACGATCAGCCGGGCGCCGAACTCCTCACCCGCGGCGATGAGCCCCTCGGCGAACGACTCCGCGAAGCGCACGTGGCCGCTGCGCACCAGCTCCTGCGGCAGACCGACGACGGCCTCTTCGAGCCACTGCTTGGCCTGACGGCGGAGGTGATCCTCGTAGGCGCGCTCGGGCGGCACGGCCGCGCTGCGGGTGCCCTCGAACGGGAGCACGATCACGAGATGCAGCACCGCATGCAGGCTGCGAGCGAGCCGGGCGCCGAGCGCCGCGGCATCCGCCCCCGAGTCCGTCGCCGTGTAGCCGACGACGATCGACTCGGTCATCAGCCGGCCTCGACCGCAGTGCCCGCGGCGCGGGCCGACTCGACGATGTTCTCGGCGGCGAGATGACCCATGCGGATCGCCCCGTCGACGTGCTGGTAGCCGGCGCCGGCCATGTCGCTGCACGCGAAGTGGATCGGACCGACCGCGGTACGCAGATCGGCGCCGTATCGGTGCAGTCCACCCATGTCGAAGCTCGCGGCGTACGCGCCGCGGGTCCACTCCTCGGTGCCCCAGTCGCTCTCGTAGTAGACGACCGGGTTCTTGGCCTCGGGTCCGTAGTAGTGCGACAGCGACTCGAGGATGCGCTCCTTGCGCTCCTCCGCCGAGAGGGCGAACACGTCGTCGGCGTTCTGGTCGCTCACGAATCCGACCAGGGTGCCGCGCTCGTCGCCGTGGTTGGTGTTGTCGTAGGCCTCGTGCGACAGCTCGTAGGGGCTGAACGCGGTGCCGCTGAGTCCCTGCTCGCGCCAGAAGGGACGGTCGTAGACGGCGTGCACCTTGATGACGAAGCCCATCGAGAGGTGCTGGTGCAGCTGGTGCTGGCGGCGCGGCAGCGGCGGCACGAACGAGATGCGGTCGTACAGGACCGGTGCGTGGGCGAGGATCGCGAAGCGGGCGCGCACCGTGAGGTCGTCGGTGGTCGCGACCACCGAGTCGGTCGCCGCACCGGTCGAGGGGTCTCCCCATTCGAGGGTGCGCACGGGCTGGTTCAGGAACACGTCGTCGCCCAGACGCTCGGCGAGGAGGATCGGTACCTGCTGCAGGCCGCCGACGACGCGCTTGTCGAGGATGAAGTCGGCGTCGACGAGGTTCGAGTACGAGCCGGCGGACGCCGCCATGAGCAGAGACTGCAGGAGCGAGAAGGTGTGGGTCGGCTTGGTGAGCATCGCCGAGCCGGTGGCGAACGCGAGGTTGCGCACGGCCTCGTCGTCGTCGGTCTGCTGACGCAGCCAGGCATCCCACGTGACGTGATCCCACTCCTCGGCGCGCGGGTGCTCCCACGGGCGGTCGGGGTCGATCTCGGCGACCATGGCGTCGAGACGCTCGGTGACCTCGGCGATGATCGCCTCGGTCTCGGCGGACACGGGGAACATCTCCCCGGTGAAGCGATGCACGGTGCCGTCGGGGCCGACGTAGACGCTGTCGCCCTCGCGGTAGCGGCTGTACGTCTCGAGCCCGAGCTCGGCGACCGTGTCGATGAGAGCATCCTGATCGGGCGAGACCCACTGTCCGCCGATCTCGAGCATCGCGCCCTCGATGACGTCGGTCCACAGCCGGCCGCCGACGCGGTCGCGCGCCTCGAGCACGGCGACCGACAGGCCGGCCTTGCGCAGGTCGTTCGCAGCCGTGAGCCCTGCGGCTCCCGCTCCGATGATCAGCACGTCGCGAGTGATCTCAGCCATCTGCATCCCCTTCGTTGGAAAAGTGTGCCGGTCGCGACTCGAAATCCCCCGATACGAGTCGCGACCGGACGTCTGTGGTGGCCGCCTCGGTCAGCGGCCGGTGGTCAGCGCGTGGACGCTGCGAGCGCCTCGGCGACGACGTCGAGGCCCTCGTTGAGCAGGTCGTCGCCGATCGCCAGCGGAGGCAGGAACCGGATGACGTTGCCGTACGTGCCGCAGGTGAGCACGATCACTCCCTGCGCGATCGCCGCCTTGGCGACGGCCGCCGTGAGCGCGGCGTCCGGCGCCTGGGTCTCGGGGTCGACGAACTCGGCGGCGATCATGGCACCGTGGCCGCGGATGTCGCCGATGCGGGCGTCGCCCTCCTGCATCGCGGTGAGGCGCCGCGTGAGGATCTCGCCGATCTCGCGGGCGCGCTCGATCACGCCGTCGTTCTCGAACACGTCGATCGCGGCGAGGGCCGCGGCGCAGGCGATCGGGTTGCCGCCGTACGTTCCGCCCAGTCCGCCGGCGTGCGACGCGTCCATGATCTCGGCACGGCCCGTGACCGCGGCGAGGGGCAGACCTCCGGCGATGCCCTTGGCCGTCGTGATCAGGTCGGGCTCGATGCCGAAGATCTCGCTCGCGAACATGTGTCCGGTGCGGGCGAAGCCGGTCTGCACCTCATCGGCGATGAACACGACGCCGTTCGCGCGGCACCAGTCGAGGATCGCCGGCAGGAAGCCCTCGGCCGGGACGATGAATCCGCCCTCGCCCTGGATGGGCTCGATGATCACGGCGGCGAGGTTGTCGGCGCCGATCTGCTTCTCGAGCTGCAGGATCGTGCGGGCAGCGGCCTCGGCGCCGTCGAGTCCGTCGCGGAACGGGTACGACATCGGCGCGCGGTACACCTCGGGGGCGAACGGGCCGAAGCCGCTCTTGTACGGCATCGACTTGGCGGTCAGCGCCATGGTCAGGTTGGTGCGGCCGTGGTATCCGTGGTCGAAGGCGACGACGGCCTGGCGGCCGGTGTGCTTGCGGGCGATCTTGATCGCGTTCTCGACCGCCTCGGCACCCGAGTTGAACAGCGCGCTCTTCTTGGCGAAGTCGCCGGGAGTGATGCGGTTGAGGGCTTCGGCGACCTCGATGTACGACTCGTACGGCGAGATCATGAAGCAGGTGTGCGTGAACTGCGCGGCCTGCGCGGCGACGGCGGCGGCGACCTTCGGGTGGGCGTTGCCCACCGTGGTCACGGCGATGCCCGAGCCGAGGTCGATGAGCGAGTTGCCGTCGGCGTCGACGACCACGCCACCACCGGCGGCGACGGTGGCGACCGGGACGGTGTGCCCGACGCCCGCAGGCACCGCGGCGGCCTTCCGCGCCAGGATCTCCGCCGACCGGGGGCCGGGGAGCTCGGTGACCAGGCGTCGCTCCTGGGGGAGCTCCGGTCCGCCGAGGGGAACTGCAACAGCTGCGGTGTCGAGGAGTGCCATGTCCGCGAGCGTACGGCCGCCGAACGACCGCTCGCACTCGCCGTTCTGTACAATCTGATCGAGATCATCGCCGGGTTGTACACGCTCCCTCCGGCGACGGCGCCCCGCCACGACCCGTGAGGAGACGCGATGGATGCCACAGAGCAGCCCACGCTGCGCGCCCTGCTCGGCCGCCGCGATCTGGGCCTGCGCCTCGTCTCCGATGACTCCGACCTCCCCCCGGGTGCCCTCGATCGTCCGCTGCGCTGGGTGCACAGCTCCGACCTGGGCGACCCGACGCCGTTCCTCGCCGAAGACCTCGCCCTGCTGACCACGGGCACGCAGTTCGATGCGGACGCGGATCTCGACGTCTACGTCGGGCGTCTGTCGGACCGCGGGGTGCTCGGCCTCGGCTTCGGCACCGACGTGCACCGCGCCGGCATCCCCGACGACCTGATCACCGAGTGCGCGCGCCGTGGGATGCCGCTCTTCGAGGTGCCCTACCGCACGCCGTTCATCGCCGTGGCGCGCGCGCACTCCGAGGCGATCGCAGCGCAGGCCTACGCACGCAGGTCATGGGCGCTCGACACCCAGCGCGCCCTCGCGCTGGCCGCACTCCGCCCCCGCGGCCTCGATGCGACGCTCGCCGAGCTCGGGCGCCGCCTCGGCGCGTGGGTCGGCATGTACGACACCGCCGGCATCCTGCAGATGTCGCATCCCCGCTCGGAGCTGCCGGCCAGCAGCCTGTCATCGCTGGGCGAGCGCGCCACCGAGGTGCTCGCCCGCGGCCTCGAGGCCGGCCAGTCGCTCACGATCGACGACCAGACCTTCATGCTGTTCACGGTCGGACGCGGTGGCAAGCTCCGCGGCGTGATCGCGCTCGCCGTCGACGCGCTCGACCCCGAGGCGCGCACCGTCGTGACCTCGGTCATCGCGATGGCCGGTCTGGCCCTCGAGCAGAGCGACCAGCTCGCCCGTAGCCGCAGGCGACTGCACTCGCAGCTGCTCGGCTCTCTGCTCG
The DNA here is from genome assembly GCF_022627955.1 of Microbacterium sp. C5A9. Taxonomy (GTDB): domain Bacteria; phylum Actinomycetota; class Actinomycetes; order Actinomycetales; family Microbacteriaceae; genus Microbacterium. The sequence continues at coordinate 270,838 of NZ_JABXGD010000005.1, read as the reverse complement.
ACGACGATCCGTCGTTGGCACGACGGGTCCTCGGCAGCATGCCCCCGGCGCCGGTCGTGGTCGCGGTCGCGGCGGATGCCCCGGCCGGACCGCTGATCGACTGGTGGGAACGGCGGCGGTCCGAGCACGGCACCGCCAGCTTCCTCGCGGAGTCGCCCGACGGCGTCGTCCTCTGCGTGGCGATGGCCGACGAGGCGCTGCTCGACGAGGTCGCCGTGCGCTTCGGCATCCGCATCGGAGCGTCGGGATCGGAGTCGTACGACGCGTTCTCGCGTGCGCACGCGCAGGCCGTCGCGGCGCTGCGGCAGCAGACGGACACCGGCGTCGCGCATTACACCGACACGGTGGGGTCCAGCATCCTCAGCGCCCTGGCCACCGACGAGGCTCGCCTCGTCGCCGAGTCGCGCCTCGCTCCGCTGCGCGATCACGATGCGCGATCGGGCGCCGACCTCGAGGGCTCGCTGCGCGTCTGGCTCGAACACGACGCCAAGGCGGAGCCGGCCGCCGCCGCGCTCGGGGTGCACCGCCACACGCTGCGATCGCGCATCGCACAGGCGGGCACGATCCTCGGCGCCGATCTGTCGACCTTCCCCGCTCGCGCCGAGCTGTGGACTCTGCTGCAGACCGCGCGCGACTGAGCGGGGTGGGCCGCCCGGGGCTACGCGCCCTCGCCGAGGTTGTCGGAGACGACCTCGAGCGCGTGGGCCCGCGCCGTGACGGCATCGGCGCCGCGTTCGGCGGTGACGGCCGCGGCGAACACCTCGGCGAAGACCAGGTACGCCACGCGCGAGGTGTGCTCGAGCTCGTCGCGGAAGCTCACCCCGGTCGGCGCGATCACGAGCGACAGCGTCGCCGCCTCGGTCAGCGCCGACGAGGCGAACGACGTCAGCGCGATGACCGTCGCCCCGCCGCGCGCGGCCGCGGTCGCGACGCGCAGGCTCGCCTCGTTCGCCCCCGATCCGCTCACGACCAGGCACACGTCCTCCGCCGTGAGGTGCCGAGCGGCGATCTGCTGCGCGATCGCATCCGCGATGAACTCGGCCGACCGGCCCGAGGCCGTGAGCCGCATGGCCAGATCGTTCGCGATGGGCGACGACAGTCCGTTCGCGAGCACGAGCAGACGGCGGGCGGATGCGGCGAGACGCACCGCCTCGTCCACCGCGTCCGCATCGAGCAGGCTCGCCAGCGCCGGGAGGGATGCCGCAAGGCGATCGATCTCGCCCCGCATCCGCCCGAGCACCCCGGGCCCGTGATCGATCGCGGCGTCTCCCCCGCCGCCGCCCAGTTCGGCGGCGAGCGCGACGCGCAGCTGCGGATACCCGCGGTAGCCGACCGTCTGACAGGTGCGCACGACCGTCGCCCGTCCGACCCCCGCCCGCTCCGCGAGCTCCTGCGCGGTCCACTCGACGACGGCGTCGGCCGACTCGACGATCAGCTCGGCGACGCGGCGCTCGGCGGGCTGCAGGGTGTTGAGCACCGCGGCGATGCGGGCGGTGGGCGGCGCGCTAGGCGAGAACACGGGCGCGGGCTCCCTCCATGATGCGTCGACGGATGGCACCCGACGCCCCGTCGATCAGCATCGTCACGACGACGACCACGATGAGCAGGACACCCACCGTCGACCACTCACGGTACTGGGTGTACGAGGTCAGCATGTCACCGATTCCGCCGACCCCGATCAGGCCGAGCACGGCCGAGGAGCGCACGTTGATCTCGAAGCGATACAGCCAGAACGACCAGAAGGCCGGTTCGGCCTGCGGCCAGACGCCCCAGCGGAGCACCTGCAGCGTGCCGCCGCCTGCGGCACGGGCGGCCTCGATCGGGCCGCGCGGCACGGCCTCGACCGCCTCGTAGCCCCACTTGCCGAGCGTGCCGACGCCGTTGATCGCCAGCGCGAGCGCACCCGTGAACGGGGTGAGGCCGGTGACAGACAGGATGACGATCGCGATGATGATCTCGGGCACGGCGCGGATCAGCGAGAACAGGCCGCGCAGCAGCGCACGCAGCCACGCCGGACCGAAGCCCCGCGCGGCGAGCAGGCTCAGCGGGGTGGCGAGCAGGATGCCGAGGATCGTGCCGACCCAGGCCATCTCGATGCTCCGCCAGGTCTGCCACAGCGCCTCGGGCAGCTTCTCCCAGTTCGGGGCGCCGAACATCAGCACCGCGTATCGCACGATCTCGGCCGGGAGGTCGGCCAGGCGACCCCAGTTGATGTCGATCGACCAGAACGCCAGCACCACGATGCCGGTGACGATGACCCAACCGGCGAGGAGCCACGGGCGCCGCGGCCTGTCGGGGACGACCGTGATCGCCGCGGACGGGGTGAGCAGGGTGGTCATACGAGCCTCCGGCGGATCGCGTCGGAGACGAGATCGATCACGATGACGACGATGAGGATCTCCAGGATGATGAGCGAGAGCTGGTCGTAGCGGTAGAAGGTGCGCACGGCGTCGATGAGCAGACCCATGCCGCCCGCGCCGACGAGCCCCAGAACGGTCGAGGCGCGCACGTTCAGCTCGAACACGTACAGCGTCTGATTGGCGAACGCGGGCCACGCGTCGGGAAGGGCCAGTGTGCGGTTGATCTTGGCCTGGGTCGCGCCGACCGCGCGGCCGGCCTCGAGCGGACCGCGGTCGTTCGTGTCGATGGCCTCGGACACGAGCTTGACGATGATGCCGACGTTGAACAGCAGCAGCGCCAGGATGCCGGGCAGCGCGCCGACGCCGACCATCGCGACGAGGATCGCGGCGTACAGCAGATCGGGGACGCTGCGGATGACGTTGAGCAGGCCGCGGACCGCGATCCGCGCCGGCGCGTTCGGATTGGTCGCGCGCGCGGCCCAGAAGCTGAGCGGCAGAGACACCGCCGCGCCGATCGCCGTCGCGATGACCGCCATCTGCAGCGTCTCGATGAGCGGAGGGAGGGTGCGCGGGAAGAAGCTCCAGTCCGGCATCAGCAGCTGGACGATCTTGTCGGCGCCGTTCTGCCAGTTGCGCGCGATCGCTCCGAGGTCGACGCCGATCCCGATGCCGGGCAGGCACATGACGACGGTCACCGCGATCACGGCCACGACGATGACGGGGCCCTTCCACGCGCCGCGGGGTCGAGCGGGGACGTCGAGGGCTCGCACACCGCGCGAGACGGGAGGAGTGCTGTCGGTCACGCGTCCAACCGGTCTTCCGGGGTGAGCGAGCGACCGTAGATGCTCTCGAAGTCCGCATCCGTCGCGCCGGTCGCCGGACCGTCGTAGACGACCTCCCCGGCGCGCATGCCGATCATGCGCGCGCCATACTCGCGGGCGAGGTCGAGCAGGTGCAGGTTGACGAGCACCGTGATGCCGAGGTCGCGGTTGATGCGTCGCAGGTCGTTCATGACGCCGTGTGCGGTCGGCGGGTCGAGGCTCGCGACCGGCTCGTCGGCGAGCACGATGCGCGGTTCCTGGGCCAGCGCCCGGGCGATCGCGACGCGCTGCTGCTGGCCGCCCGAGAGATCGGATGCCCGTGAGTGCAGCTTCTGCAGGATGCCGACGCGATCGAGTGCGTGATAGGCGAGCTGGCGGTCGGCGTCGGGGTAGGCCCCGAGCAGAGTGCGCCACAGCGAGGTGTGCGCGAGGCGTCCGACGAGCACGTTCTGCAGCACGCTGGCGCGCCCGGCCAGGTTGAAACCCTGGAACACCATGCCGATGTCACCACGCAGCCGCCGCAGGGTGCGGGGCGAGGCGCCGCTGACCCGGTGCTCGCCGACGTCGAGCGTGCCGCTCGTGACGGGCACCAGGCCGTTGATCGTGCGGATGAGCGTGGACTTGCCCGACCCTGAGAGACCGACGACCACGACCATCTCGCCCGCGGCGATGTCGAGCGACACGCGGTTCAGGCCGACCGTGCCGTTGGGATAGCGCACCGTGACCTCGTCGAGGCGGATGGACCACGGCGTGGACGCCGCAGCCGGAGCTGCGACGTCCACGTTCCGGATGAGATCGGACAACTTACTGGAGCCCCAGGGCCTGAGCGGCACGCGCGACGACGTCGAGCGACTCGGGGTCGGCCGGCGCGAGCTTGGTGATCGAGTAGATGCTGGTGAGGATCTCGGAGCCCTCCTCGGTGTTCGAGAAGTCCTCGAGCGCCGCCGTGATGCGGTCCTGCAGCTCGGGCGACAGGTCGGCGGACACCGCGACGCCGTCGTTCGGGATCTCCTCGGTCATCGCGAAGACGACGACCTTCTGCCCGACATCGGGGGTGTCCTTCTGCACGATCGTGCGAGCATCCCAGAAGCTGAAGCCGACCTCGGCGTCGCCGTTGTAGACCGCGAGCACCGAGGCGTCGTTCGCCGTCACGGGGATCTGCTGGATGTCGGTGTCGGTGTCGAGGCCGGCCTCCTGCAGAGCGAGGATCGGGTAGATGTAGCCGGCGGGCGAGCCGGGGCCGAGCACGGCGACCTTGGCGCCCTCGACCTTGTCGATGCTGTCGAGGCCCGCGGGGCCGGTCATCGCGTCGGCGCCGTTGCAGAACAGCATCCCGTCGCGCTCGACCGGCTCGTCGTCGCAGTACTTGTCGGGGTTGTTCGTCATGAACTGCGCCGGGTAGGTGATGTTGCCGTTGCGCTCGGTCTGCAGCACGACGGACGCGTCGTACATGTCGTTGGCCTGCCACAGCTGCAGCGACGGCAGGAAGCCGATCTGCGCCTGCCCCGCGCCCATGGCCTCGACCGCGGCCTGGTAGTCCTTCGACACGACACCGGTGACCTCGATGCCGAGCTCCTCGGTGAGGTAGTCGGTGAGGGGCGCGGCGGTCTCGACGAGGCCGTCCTGGTCCTGCGAAGGCACCAGGGCGAGCACGAGGGAGTCGGGGTCGGCGGCGGGGGCCGCCGAGTCCTCGGGGGCGGCCGTGCTGGCGGAGCAGCCCGTGAGGACGACGGTCAGCAGCGCGCCGGCGGCGACGAGGCCCGCGGCGGTCCGGCGGAAGGGGGAGGTAAGCATTTTCATCCTTCGATGGGTGGGGAGGTGAGGAGGGGCGGGAGGTGGGTTCAGGGGCGCAGCCACGCGTCGAGCTGAGGGATCAGCGTCGCGAAGTCGGCAGCGCGGTAGGTGGGGGTCGCGGCAGGGTCGGGGAATCCTCCGATCAGCGCCGTCGCGTGCCCCCGGGCGTGGGCGGGAGCGAGGTCGTTGTGCCAGATGTCGCCGATGCTCAGCACGCGGGTGTCGGCAGGCAGAGCGGCGAGGAAGGCATCGAGACCGGCGGGCTTGCCCGCACTCGTGACGATGCGAGTGAAGAGTCCCGCCAGACCGAGCGCGTCGAGCGCCTCGTCGATGCGGATCGCCGGGGCATTGGTGACGAGCACGAGCTCGGCGAGCGGTGCGGCCGCGCGGAGGAAGTCCGCGAGACCGTCCGGAGCGTCGACGGGGGCGTCCGCCGTCGCGAGCTGCGTGCGGCTGGCGAGGTACGCGCGGCTGAGGAGCCGGGAGTCCGCTCCCCTCGCGACCGCCGCGCGTCGCACGGCGTCGTAGCCGTCGAGCACTTCGCCGTCGGCGGAGGACAGCACCTCGCGGAGGGCGTCGACGAAGCCGTCTCGGTCACCGAGGGCGGCGCCCACCTGCGAGGCGTACGCGAGGACCGGACCGTCGCCGAGCGCGATCGTGCCGTCGAAGTCGAAGAGGAGAAGGGAGTTCACGGTGTTCTTTCCGCGTCCGCTCTCTGTGCATGCGGACGCTTCGTCCAGCATGCTGTTCGATTGTGGACAGAAAGTCCCGATCGTGTGAACGCCGTGTGAACAATCCGTCCACGCGCGTCTTGTATCGTGAGCGCCGTGTCCGAACTCGACGACCTCACGACCTCCGCGACTCGAGCCGAGGCCGACTCGGCCGAGGCGGCCCGCGCCGCCGTCGAGAGCCTCCCCTGGCTGACCACGGCGATCGACGACGACCGTGCGCACGCGCGCTTCGGCGTCTGGGGGCGATCGACCGTGATCGACGAGAACATCGGCACACCGGTGATCTCGCGGGCGCTCTTCGACGAACTGCACCGCCGCGCCGGCGCCGACGGGTCATGGCCGCACGGCAACGCCGGCCTCCTGCACTGCTACGGCTACCTCCTGTCACTCGCCGAGACGCCGTACGGGCTGAAGCGCGAACGATGGATCGGCACAGATCTCGCACACGCGTGCGGACTCGCGTCGGATGCATTCGTCCCCTGGTCGGGCGCGACGACGCTGCTCGCGCGGGCCACCGCAGCCGCCGCCGGCCTCCTCGCCGCGCCAGCGACCTCCGCCACCGGGATCGTGCACGACCGGCGCACCCGCGTCGCACTCAGTGCGCAGGAGGGACCGGCGGCCCTGGCCTACGAGGTCGCCCCCTCACCGGTCGGGCCGCCCCTGCTGATCACACTCTTCCCCGTGACTGACGCGTCATCCGTCCTCCGCGAGTTCGAGGACGAGGACGCCCCTCGCCTGCGCTGGAACGCCGCCTGATCGCGCTCAGTCGATGCGCCGCAGATCCAGGGCATCCAGCAGATCGGCCGCAGTCCCCGCGAACTCGGGTCCGTGCCCGGGGAAGATCCTGGCCTCGGGCAGCCCCCGCAGCTTCTCCAGACTGACCCTCGTTCGCGGGGCGTCATCGCTGAACGGCGCGAGTCGTGCACCCTCCGCGCCCGTGAGCACGTGCCTGGTGGTGATCGCGTCCCCGAGGAAGAGCGCACCGACGGCGCTGACGCGGATGGCGGCCGAGCCGCGCGTGTGACCGGGGATCGCGATGATCTCCGGCCTGCCGGGCAGATCGAGCACGTCGCCGTCGGCCATCGCGACGACGGCCGACGGACGCGGCGAGCGCAGCGCCCCGCGGCGCAGCCCGGTCCAGAGGAACCGCAGCGTCGGCCCGATCCGCCAGGCATCGGCCTTCACACCGCGCGCCGGCATCGCCCCGGTCGCGAGATCGGCGTCGGCCTGCAGGATGTACACCGGCACGCCGTGCCGCGCGCGAAGCGCCTCGGCGATGCCGATGTGATCGGTGTCGCCGTGCGTCAGCACGACTCCGCGGATGTCGGCGGGCGAGCGGCCCACTCCGGCGAGCGCCGCGGTGAGGATGCCGAGGTCGCCCGACAGGCCGGCGTCGATGAGCGTCACGCCCTCGTCGGTCACGATCGCGTGGATGGCGATGATGTCGTCGCCGATGCGGAGGAGGTGTGCGGTCATGTTGGCTACAGTACATAGCCTTGATGGCTACAGTCAATAGCCATATGCTGAGAGCATGCCTGCACCGCAGAGAGTGAGCACCCCCGCGCTCGTCGCCGCCGTCCGCACGATCGCCGAGCGCGACGGAGTGGATGCCGTCACCATGAGCGCGGTGGCGGCGGCCGTCGGCGTGCGAGCGCCCAGCCTCTACAAGCGCGCGGCGAACCGTCACGACCTGCTGCGGCTGGCGGCCGACGACGCGGCGGCGGAGTTGGGGACCCGGATCGACGCGGTCGTCGACGACGCGACCGACGCCCGCGAGGTGCTCGCCGGCGTGGCCCGCGCTCTGCGTGACTTCGCGACTCGATCGCCCCGCGTCACCACACTGCTGTTCAACGCGCCGACCCCCGAGGCGACGCCCTCGCCGGAGACGCTCGCGCCGCTGATGACGACGCTGCTGGGCGCCGTGAGCGCACTGACGTCAGCTGACCCGCTACCGGTCGCTCGCACCCTGACGGCATGGGCGTACGGCTTCTGCATGATGGAGCAGAACGGCGGATTCCGTCAGGGCGGCGACGTCGACGAGGCGTTCGATCGCGGGCTCGAGATCGTCCTGCGCGGCATCGAGGCCTAGACGACCCGACCGCAGCCAGGCGCACCCGGCCTCAGCGAGGCGCGTGCGCCTCGAGGAACTCGTACACGTCCGTGGTGTCGACCCCGGGGAACGCGCCCGTCGGCAGCGTGGCCAGCAGGGTGCGCGGCGTCTTCACGTTCGGCCAGGAGTTCTCGCGCCACCGCCCCTCGAGCTCGGCGGGTGCGCGACGGCAGCACACCTCGACAGAGTGCTTCGACACCCCTCGGTGCGTCGTGTCGCGCCCGACGAACCACTTCGTGTCGTCGAAGCGCACGCCCACGCTCACCGAGTGCAGTCCTTCGCTCGACGCCTCGACGCGGGCCGTGCACCAGTACGTGCCGTTGCCCGTGTCGGTGTACTGGTAGTAGGGGTTGAAGCGGTCGTCTTCGTCGAACACGACGCGCGAGGTCCACCGGCGGCAGCACATCTGCCCCTCGATCGCACCGAGGCGGTCAGTCGGGAAGTTCACGTCGTCGTTCTCGTACGCCTTCGTGATCGTGCCCGACTCGTGCACCTTGAGGAAGTGCACGGGGATGTCGAGATGGCGCGTGGCGAGATTCGTGAACCGGTGCGCGGCCGTCTCGTACGAGACCGAGTAGGCGTCGCGCAGGTCCTCGATCGAGATGGCTCTGCGCGCCTTGGCATCCTTCAGCGCCGGAACCACGTGCGACTCCGGGATCAGCAGCGCCCCGGTGAGGTAGTTGGTCTCGACGCGCTGGCGCAGGAACTCGGCATAGCTGCGCGGCTCGGAATGCCCCAGGATGCGGCTCGACAGCGCCTGCAGCACGGCCGTCCGCGCATCGCCCTTGGCGGGGACGCTGCTCGACAGGTACAGCCGACCGTTGGCGAGGTCGGCCACGCTGCGGGTGGTCTGCGGCAGATCGGGCGCGTAGTGCAGGGTGAACCCCAGGTAGGCGGCGATCTCCGACGCGGTCCGCTGGGTGAGCGGACCACCCGGATGCCCGACCGCCGCGAGGATCTCGGCGGCCTTCGCCTCGAGGTCGGCGAAGTGGTTGTCCTGCCGGCGCATCAGGTGGCGCAGCTCGACGTTCGCTCGTCTGGCCTCCTCCGGTGTGGCCGCCCGTTCATCCTTGAGCCGATCGATCTCGCCGTGCAGCGCGAGCAGCGCCTTGAGAGCATCCGTCGGCACGCTCTTGGCGATGCGGAAGGGCTCGATCCCCAGTGCCTGGAACGTCTGCCCCTTCATGGCCCGTTCGAGGGCGATCTCGATCGCGCTGCGCTCATCGAGCGGCTCTCCCTCGAGCAGCGCATCGATCGTGACGCCGAGCGCCCGGGCGATCGCCTGCAGCTGCGTGAGCTTCGGCTCGCGCTTGCCGGTCTCGATCATCGACATCTGGCTCGGGGCCCGATCGACGGCAGCGGCGAGGTCGTCCAAGGTCATCCCGCGCGCCGTGCGCAGCTGACGGATGCGACGTCCGATCGTGAGGGCGTCGGCGTCTTCTTCGACCACGGAGGTGCTCATGCCGCCGATTCTGTCACAGAAACAGAATTTCCGGCGATCTTCACACCCGGATCGGTCGGTCGAGCCCCGCTTCTTCACCCACAGTGGAAACACGCCACCCGGCTTCACGGTCCGGGCATCCAACGGAGGAGACACCATGACGAACGCTCAGAACCACACACCCCGCCCCGCCGGTCTGCGCGCCGGCGACCAGGTTCAGACGGCCGCCGAGCTCCGGGAGATCTGGGAGACGGATCCTCGGTGGGACGGCGTCGAGCGCACGTACTCGGCCGAAGACGTCATCCGCATCCGCGGATCGGTCCGCGAGGACTCCACCCTCGCGCACCGCGGGGCCGAGAACCTGTGGAACCTCCTGCACACCGAGGACTACGTGCGGGCGCTCGGCGCCTACACCGGCGGCCAGGCCGTGCAGCAGGTGCGCGCCGGTCTCAAGGCGATCTACCTCTCGGGCTGGCAGGTCGCGGCCGACGGCAACCTCGCCGGTCAGACCTACCCCGACCAGTCGCTCTACCCGGCGAACTCGGTGCCGGCGGTCGTGCGGCGCATCAACAACGCGCTGATCCGTCAGGACCAGCTCGAGCACGCCGAGGGCGAGGTCACCCAGGACTGGCTGGCCCCGATCGTCGCCGATGCCGAGGCCGGCTTCGGCGGGCCGCTCAACGCGTACGAGCTCGCGCAGTCGCTGATCCAGGCCGGCGCCGCGGCCATCCACTGGGAGGACCAGCTCGCGAGCGAGAAGAAGTGCGGTCACCTGGGCGGCAAGGTGCTCGTGCCGACGCAGCAGCACATCCGCACGCTCAACGCGGCCCGCCTGGCGGCCGACGTGGCCGGGGTGCCGACCGTCATCATCGCCCGGACGGATGCTCTCGCCGCCGACCTGCTCACGAGCGACGTCGACGAGCGCGATCAGCAGTTCACCACCGGCGAGCGCACGACCGAGGGCTTCTACCGCATCCGCCCCGGCATCGAATCGGTCATCAGTCGCGGGCTCGCCTTCGCGCCGTACGCCGATCTGCTGTGGGTCGAGACGGGTGAGCCCGACATCGAGCTGGCCCGCGAGTTCGCCGCCGCCGTCCACGCGCAGTTCCCGGGCAAGCTGCTCGCGTACAACTGCTCACCGAGCTTCAACTGGAAGCGCCACCTGTCGGACGCCGAGATCGCGACGTTCCAGCAGGAGCTGGCCGACCTGGGCTACAAGTTCCAGTTCATCACGCTCGCCGGCTTCCATGCCCTGAACCACTCGATGTTCGACCTCGCCCGCGGGTACGCCGAGCGCGCCATGAGCGCGTACGTCGAACTGCAGGAGGCCGAGTTCGCCGCCGAGGCGAACGGCTACACCGCCACCAAGCACCAGCGCGAGGCGGGCACCGGCTACTTCGACGTCATCTCCACCGCGCTCAACCCCGACAGCGCGACCCTCGCCCTCGCCGGCTCCACCGAAGCCGCGCAGTTCCACTGAACCTCTTGTGAAGGACACACGATCATGACCACTCCCACCGCTCCCCCGACCACCGCTCCGATCCAGACGGCGCAGCAGGGCCCGGCGATCACCGTCACCGGCCCGCTGCGTGAGCGCTACGACGAGATCCTCACCCCCGAGGCGATCGCGTTCCTCACCGAGCTGCACCATCGCTATGCCGCACGTCGCCACGACAGGCTGGCCGACCGCATGCGCCGCCGGTTCGAGATCGGCAACGGTCACGACCCGCGGTTCCGTGACGACACCGCGCACATCCGCCAGGATGCCGAGTGGCGCGTCGCGGGCCCCGGGCCCGGCCTCGAGGACCGCCGCGTCGAGATCACGGGGCCGACCGACCCGAAGATGACGATCAACGCCCTGAACTCGGGCGCTCGGGTCTGGCTCGCCGACCAGGAGGATGCCACGAGCCCCACCTGGAAGAACGTCATCGAGGGGCAGCTGTCTCTCCGCGACGCGATCCGCGGAGAGCTCTCCTTCACGGGTCCGTCGACCGCGTCGGGCCCCGGCAAGGAGTACCGCGTCACCGCCGAGCGCACTCCCACGATCGTGATGCGCCCGCGCGGCTGGCACCTGCCCGAGAAGCACCTGCAGTTCACCGATCGCGCAGGTCGGCGCACCGCGGCATCCGGCTCGCTCGTCGACTTCGGGCTGTACTTCTTCCACAACGCGCAGCAGCTGATCTCCGCCGGCCGCGGCCCGTACTTCTACCTCGCGAAGCTCGAGTCGAGCGAGGAGGCGAAGCTCTGGGACGACGTGTTCTCGTTCAGTGAGGAGTACGTCGGCATCGCGCACGGAACGATCCGTGCGACCGTGCTGATCGAGACGCTGCCGGCGGCGTTCGAGATGGACGAGATCCTCTACGAGCTGCGCGACCACTGCGCCGGCCTCAACGCCGGGCGCTGGGACTACATCTTCTCGATCATCAAGAACTACCGCGGTCGCGGCGCACGGTTCGTGCTCCCCGACCGCAGCGAGGTCACGATGACGGTGCCGTTCATGCGGGCGTACACCGAGCTGCTCGTGCAGACCTGCCACAAGCGGGGCGCCTACGCGATCGGCGGCATGAGCGCCTTCATCCCCAACCGGCGCGACCCCGAGGTCACGGCGCGGGCGATCGAGAAGGTGACGGCCGACAAGAAGCGCGAGGCCGGCGACGGCTTCGACGGCACCTGGGTGGCGCACCCCGACCTCATCCCCACCGCGCAGGCCGAGTTCGACGCCGTGCTCGGCGATCGTCCGAACCAGGTCGACCGTCAGCGCCCGGAGGTCACGGTGACCGCGGCGCAGCTGCTCGATCTGCACATCGGACGTCCGATCACGGCTCGGGGCGTACGCGACAACGTGTCGGTCGCGATCCGCTATCTCGAGGCCTGGCTGCGCGGCCTCGGCGCCGTCGCGATCGACAATCTGATGGAGGATGCCGCCACCGCCGAGATCAGCCGTTCGCAGGTGTGGCAGTGGATCCATCAGGACCGCACCACCGAAGACGGCACGCCGATCACGCCCGAATACGTCGAGGGCCTGATCGTCGAGGTGCTCGACGAGGTGTCGCGTCACGATGGCGATCGCTTCGACGACGCGGCATCCGTCTTCCGCGAGGTGGCGCTCCGCGAGGAGTTCCCCGCCTTCCTCACCCTCGGCGCCTACAGTCGCTTCCTCGTCGAGGAGGGCTGAGTCCCCGAGAACGCGATGACGCCCCTCGGTGCCGAGATCCGGACCGAGGGGCGTCGTCGCGTCAGGCGGGCGTAGCCTGGGACGATGAGCGACGTCTGGACCGACATCTCCTCGGAATTCCTGCACCTCTACCCGCGCGGACGACGGCTGCTCGTCGTCGCGGGAGCCGATGCCGAGCGCTCCCGCCGCGCCGCGGACGACCTCGCGGCGGCGTTGACCTCGGCCGATCAGCACGTCGAGCGCGCACACAGCGCCGACGGCTCAGAACAGCAGCTCCGCGACGAGATCGTCTCGCCGTTCCGTCAGCGCGAGGACTCGGGGTCGGTGCTGATCGTGTCGGGCCCCGCCCCGCTGCTGAGCGAGTCCACCCGAGGGATCTGGAACTACATCCTGTGGCAGCTCGCGGGCGATGAGCCTCCGCACTCGATCGCCTCCGCGATCGTCGACGTCTCGGATCCCGCGAATCCCCGCCGTCGCTTCGCCGATTACTGCGCACTGCCCGCATCGTTCGGCGCCTGACGCCCGCGACCGGCCACGGGCACGGGTCCCGCCCCGAGCTTCCGGACGGGCGTCTCCGCCACGTCCGGAAGCCGTGACCGGGAACATCGAGAGTGCCGCGGCGCCTCTCTCCTCCCCCGCCATGGCCCGTCTGGGGGCACGGGCAGGTCCAGGTTATGCAGCGGGCGAGACGCCCGGAACGGACGGGATCGGTCCTGTCACCGGACGCGCGCACGCAGGCACTCCAGAGCATGTCTGGCACCGGATCCGCGCCCGCGTGGCACCGGGGCGCGCGATCCGCGCAGCGTGTCACGCCCTCGCGCGGTCGCTCCGGTCAGGACGGGCTGCGCTCCTGCTCGTCGGAGAGCAGCATCGCCTCGGCGAGACGCGGCGGAGATGCTGCCGCCAGCCGGTACGCGCTCGGGCTCACGCCGACGTGGCGCGCGAACTGCGCACGCAGGGCGGCGGCATCGAGGAATCCCGACCTCGACGCGACCGTCGCGAGGTCCTGCATCGGGGTCGCCGCCAGCTCGTCCCTCGCGGTCTCGAGCCGACGACGCAGCAGCCTCGCCGCCAGGGTCTCGTCGGTGCCTGCGAACAGACGGAACAGCTGGCGACGACTCATGTGCAACTCCGCAGCCAGCATCTCGATCCGGAACCCGGCATCTCGATGGCGGGCGTCGATGACCCTCATCGCCTCGGCCCGGAGCTCGCTCGCCCGATCCATCTCGCCGTCGCCGGGAAGCTGCCGGAAGAGCCCGCGTACCAGCGCGACGAGGGTCGACTCCGTACCCGCGACCGTTCCGACGCCCTGGTCGGGGTCACGCATCCACTCCGAGAGCATCCGCGAGAACGCCACTCCGGCAGCCCTGGTCAGCGGGGTGTCGGGGAACACGTCCGCCCCTCTGGCCAGCACCTTCCGGTGCCCCGGGAGCGCTGAGACCGGCACGACGACACCCGTCGTCTCGCTGACCCCCCGATGCTCGACCGCCGAGGTCCCCAGGCTCGACATGAAGCCCATGCGCCCGACCGCCAGAGCCTGGACTCCGGTCGCGGTGCGCAGACGCTGCCCGCCCTGGTTCGCCATGCCGACGATCACGATGTCCTCACCACCCGGTGCGCCGCGGTCGTAGCTCACCGTGTGCGGCGTCTCGAGGGTGCTGTAGAGCATCGTCGACCCGATCGATCGGCGCAGCAGCGCCGCTTCGAACGCCGCGGGATCGTCGGCGCTCATCGTCCCGAAGTTCGACAGCTGCATCATGCCCCTGTGTCCGTCGAGTCTGATCACGTTCGCGGCCAGCCAGCGCGGGACCCCGGGTGCTCCCGCGCACTCACCCGCGCCGCCATCGCCGCCCGCCAGTCGTCGCGCCCAGGCAGTCAGCTGCCCCTCGTCGAGCATGCGCACCATCGCGTCCCCCAGAACTCCGCGCGCTCTCCCGCGACATCGCGGCCGAGCCCCGGGCTCACCCTAGACACCGCACTGAGTCGCGTGCAATATCCTGCTCAGGCGGGGGTCGGCCCCCCCCCACTGCACGCGCGTCTGCCGGGACTCAGCGGAAGGACGCGGCCACCGAATTGCGGTGGTAGTCGAAGACGATGCTCGTGCGCGTCGAGGCCACGCTGCTCTGTGCCGAAAGGTGCTCGAGCACGAACTCGCGCATCTCCGACGAGTCGGCCACCGCGATGTGCAGCAGGAAGTCGTCGTCCCCTCCGAGGAAGAAGACCTGGATCACCTGGGGCAGCCCTCGCACCCGGTCGGCGAACTCGACGATGCTCTCTCGGCGAGCGCTCGGGCGCAGGCTCACGCCGATGATCGCCTGCAGTCCGGCACCCAGCATCCGCTCGTCGACGCTCGCGTGGAATCCGGTGATGACGCCACGCTGGGTGAGCGCCCGCAGGCGCGCGTGCGCGGTGGAGGGCGCCACGCCCAGATGACCCGCGAGCTCGGCGTTCGTCATCCGCCCGTCGGCGCTGAGCAGCTGCACGATCTTGGCATCGACCGCGTCGAGGGCCGGTGCCCGAAGGGTGTTCGATGACGGGGCCTCGGGCGCTGTCTCCATGTGAACGATTATGCAGGATGATGCGGATCATCGAATCTTCTTCAGTGATTGTGGTGCTGAATCGACGTTTCTGCGATTCTGTACTGCACTGAGCTGCACTGAAAGAACTGCACGGCGCCGCACGAACTGCAGTGCGCCGCGCTGCGCCCCTGCGAGCTGTCACCTGGAGGATCGATGAAGATCGGCGTGCCGACCGAAGTCAAGAACAACGAGAACCGCACCGCGCTCACCCCCGCGGGCGCCGATCGGCTGGTTCACGAAGGGCACCGCGTCCTGGTGCAGTCGGGCGCAGGAGTCGGCTCGGGCATCTCCGACGACGCGTACCGGGCCGCCGGTGCCGAGATCGTCGCCACGGCCGAGGAGGCCTGGGGCGAGGCCGATCTGCTCATCAAGGTGAAGGAGCCGATCGCGCAGGAGTACGGGTTCCTGCGCTCCGACCTCACACTCTTCACGTACCTGCACCTCGCGGCCGACCGCGCACTCACCACCGCACTGGTCGAGGCGGGCACGACGGCCGTCGCCTATGAGACCGTGCAGCTGCCCGACCGCAGTCTGCCGCTGCTGATCCCCATGAGCGAGATCGCCGGGCGGCTCTCGGTCACCATGGGCTCGTACTCCCTGATGCGTTCGGCGGGCGGACGGGGGATGCTGCTCGGCGGCATCGCCGGAACCCCGCGCGCCGAGGTGGTCGTGATCGGCGGCGGTGTCGCCGGCGAGCATGCGGCGGCCAATGCCCTGGGCCTGGGGGCGAAGGTCACGGTCGTCGACATCTCCCTCCCCCGCCTGCGCGAGCTCGAGCACCGCTACGGCGGTGCCCTCGAGACCCGCGCGTCGAGCCGCTACGACATCGCGCACGAGCTGCTGACGGCCGACCTCGTGATCGGATCGGTGCTGATCCCCGGCGCGGCCGCCCCGAAGCTCGTGACCGATGACATGGTCGCGGCCATGAAGCCCGGCTCGGTGCTCGTCGACATCGCGATCGACCAGGGGGGATGCTTCGAGGGGTCCCGCCCGACCACGCACGACGACCCGACCTTCGCGGTGCACGACTCGATCTACTACTGCGTCGCGAACATGCCTGGCGCCGTACCCGAGACGGCGACGCGGGCGCTCACGAACGCGACACTGCCCTACGTGTCGGCGATCGCGGGCACCGGCTGGGAAGCCGCCGCCGCGGCCGATCCCGCGCTGGCGAAGGGCCTGAACGTGCAGGGCGGTCGCATCACGCTCGACGCCGTGGCCGCGGCGCACGGCTTCGCCACCGCCTGACGGCGACACAGGAGGGCGAGAACGGCAAGAATGGCCGTTCTTGATGACCGCCGCCCCCTCACGGCGCACGCTCGGCCGAGTACGCTCGTAGTCGTGACCGAACGCGCTCCTCTCTCTCGCAAGCTGTCCGCCATCGCCGAGTCGGCGACCCTCAAGGTCGATGCCAAGGCGAAGGCCCTCAAGGCCGAAGGCAAGCCCGTCATCTCGTATGCCGCCGGCGAGCCCGATTTCGCGACGCCGCAGTTCATCGTCGACGCTGCGGCCGAGGCCCTCGCCGACCCGGCGAGCTACCGGTACACGCCGGCACCGGGACTCCCGGCGCTGCGCGAGGCGATCGCCGCGAAGACGCTCCGCGACTCCGGCCTCGAGGTCTCGCCGAGCCAGGTCATCGTGACCAACGGCGGCAAGCAGTCGGTGTATCAGGCCTTCCAGGCCGTGGTGAACCCGGGCGACGAGGTGCTGCTGCCGGCACCGTACTGGACGACCTACCCCGAGGCGATCCGTCTCGCCGACGGCACCCCCGTCGAGGTGTTCGCGGGAGCCGACCAGGACTACAAGGTCACCGTCGAGCAGCTCGAGGCCGCCCGCACCGAGCGCACCACCGTGCTCGTCTTCGTCTCTCCGTCGAACCCGACCGGCTCGGTGTACACGGCGGAGGAGACCGCGGCCATCGGCGAGTGGGCTCTCGAGCACGGCATCTGGGTGATCTCCGACGAGATCTACCAGAACCTCACCTACGAGGGCGTGAAGGCGACCTCCATCGTCGAGGCCGTTCCCGCTCTCGCCGGGCAGACGATCCTCGTCAACGGCGTGGCCAAGACCTATGCGATGACCGGATGGCGCGTGGGCTGGATGGTCGGACCCGCTGATGCCATCAAGATCGCCGGCAACCTGCAGTCGCACCTGTCGAGCAACGTGAACAACGTCGCCCAGAAGGCGGCGATCGCGGCGCTGAACGGCCCGCAGACCGAGGCCGAGCAGTTCCGCGAGGCCTTTGACCGCCGCCGTCGTCTGATCGTGTCGGAGCTGTCGAAGATCGACGGCCTCGTCGTGCCGAACCCGCTCGGCGCGTTCTACGTGTACCCCGACGTGCAGGGTCTGCTCGGCCGCACCTGGGGCGGCGTGACGCCGACCACCTCCCTCGAGCTCGCCGATCTGATCCTCGACCAGGCCGAGGTCGCGGTCGTGCCGGGTGAGGCCTTCGGCCCCTCGGGATACATCCGGATGTCGTACGCGCTCGGCGACGACCAGCTCCTCGAAGGGGTGCAGCGCCTGCAGCGCCTGTTCCGCTGACGACCGGCGGGGCGCCGACGACCGCGATCAGTCCTCGTCGTGGAATCCGATGAGCCAGCGGATGCCGTAGCGGTCGACGAGCGTCCCGTCGTAGTCGCCCCACGGCCGCTTCTGCAGAGCATCGATCACGCGGCCGCCTGACGACAGCCGATCGAACCAGCTCGTCAGCGTCGTGGCGTCCGCCGTGCCGAGCAGCGACAGGAACATGCCGCTCATCTGCACCGCGTCGTCGTCGGCCCCGGCATCCGCTCCGGCCAGCTCGACGGCGCCGGACAGCTGCCCGTGCGCGATGGAGTCCCCCGGCCCGTCGTGCCGCCCCGCGGTGGCGTAGTCGAGTGTCTGCAGCTCACCGCCGAAGACCGACCGGTAGTGCTCGAGCGCCTCCGCGGCGTTGCCGGGGAACAGCAGGTAGGGGATCAGTCCGCTCATGCCGCGAGTGTACGACGCTCCGGCGCCGCTGTCAGGGTCTGCGCCGAGTGCGGACTCAGTCGGGTACGCAGCTGCGGTAGCGCCGGGGCTTGCCCTCGCCGAGATCGCTCACCCGGGCGACCCTCCGCAGCTCGACCGGCTCGCCGAGCAGGGCGGCGAGCGCGGCGCGGGCGCCGGCCTCGTCGCCTCGCGCGATCACGGCGAGGACCCGGCCGTCGGGCCCCTGACGGACCGACCACCCCTCGGCACCGTGCGCCTGCAGCTGCTGCGTGAGTTCGACGCAGGGCACGAGCGCACCGTCGTCGGCACGGAAGCGCGTGTTCTCCCGCCCCTCCAGGTCGGCGATGCCGATCGCTCCGTCGTCGAGGGTGACGAGCCGCCCGTGGTCGCCGGTGCGGTAGCGCACGAGCGGCAGCAGGGGGTTCTCCCCCGCGGTCACGACGATCTCCCCCATCTCCCCCTCGGGGACGGCGACGTCGCGGTGGGGATCGAGCACCTCGACGTGCACGCGGCGGTCGAGCACCCGGAAAGGCCCGTCATCGACGCGCACCGCGATGGGCCGCGTCTCGTGCAGGCCGTACACGTCGAACACCGGGCAGTCGAACGCCGCCTCGATCCGCGCCCGCAGTGGCCCGGACAGGGCCATGGCCCCCGAGAACACGACCCGGGGATGCAGCACGGCGTCGAGTCCCGCGTCGAGCAGCTCGGCGAGGCTCGTGGGGTGTCCGCTCAGGATCTGCGGGTCGGCGTCGGCGAGGAAGCGCTCACGGGCGTCGGGTCCGGGCCACGCCGACGGATGCAGGTTGAGCCGGGACATCGCGCGCTGGGCGAAGCTCGAGACGACCGAGACGTAGGTGAAGGCCTGGCGCTGGAACACGAGGTTGGCCACGGCCATGCGCTCGCCCTCCGCGACGATCGGGACTCCCGCCGATGCGGCGAGCGCCACGAGCAGGTGGAAGCCGCGCGCCACCTCCTCGACGTCGTCGGGGATCAGCAGCGCCGCGCCGGTCGAGCCGGAGCTGGTGCCGTGCAGCATGCGGGAGAGGTCGGCGTCGAGCGGCACGAATGCTGCCAGGTCGTCGACGAGGTCGCGCCGGGCGATCGTGGGAAAGTCGTCGAGCACGGCGTGTGCGGGCATGCCGCGATAGCGCAGCGTGCGCCGGGCGGCGTCGAGGTGCTCGGCGATCCAGCCGTCGAGGGGCAGCGGATGCCTCACCCGCTCGGCCTGCTCAGCGGTCAGGCGATCGCCGGTCGCATGCGTCCACTGCGGTGCGTCGGGGTGGGTGCGCCATCGCGCCAGGCGAGCAGCACCCGCCGGATCGAGGGTCGGCCAGCGTTCGGCATCGCTCAGCACCGCCGCCTCGCCGGGCGCGTACTCGGCGAGCGCGAGTCCCCCGAGCAGATCGGGATCGGCCGCCGTGCGAGCGTCACTCACTGGAGTACCGCGCCGCCGCCTCTCTGCGGCGCGCCTCGTCGAGCTTGCGGGCGATCTCGGCGCGATGGCGGTGACCCTCGTAGGCGTCGGCGAGCGCACGGTCGCGCGCGAGCGAGTCGCACGCGGCGAGGAGCGACGCGGCCGTCGCCGCATCCTCCCCCGCGGGAAGGTACCCGCACCAGAGCAGGAAGGTGCGCGCCGCCTCGATGCGGCGCTCGTCGTCGGAGGTCCAGGCGGCGGGATCGGCGACGGGTGCCACCCGGAGCGCCAGCGCATCGACGGCGAGTGCGGTCCGTCCGTGCGCGAGCGCGGGTTCGAGGGGTTCGATGACTCCCTCGCTGGCGACGAGCCAGAGCGCGATGCCGGCTCCTCGGCGCACCCGCGGGTCGTCGTCGAACCGCTGCGCGGCGATCGGCCCGCCGACGATGTCTCCGGCGAGCGCCCGGAGCGAAACCCGCTCGTCGAGGAACTCCTGCGGGACGCGGGAGATCCGCGCGGCGACCGATTCCAGCGACGGTCCCGTCCTCGCACGCGCCCAGGCCTCGGCCTCTCCACCCGATCTCTCGCTCCAGGCTGCGAGCAGCGCCTCGGTCTCAGCCATGCAGCGTCGCCGCCAGGGCCGCGCATGCCGCGGGAGCATCGGCCATCGTCTGCAGATAGACCACGTCGTACCCGTCCCGCTCGGCGAGCTGGGCGACCTGGCGACGGGGATCCATGAGCACGAGCGTACCGGTGGTGAGCACCGCGCGAACCGCGCGGGCGACGCCCGCGTAGGGCTCGTTGCCGACCCCGAACATCGAGACGAGACCGTCGTCGGAGAGCACGACCACGTGCCGCTGGGTGTCGTCGTCCGCCGGCGGGAGGTTCGCATACCGGGCGGCGTACAGGTCGAGCGGGAACGACGTCGACCGGCCGAAGAACAGCGAGATCGCCGCGATGATCTCCTCCGGATCGCGCCCGAACCGCGGCATCCCCGCGACCTCGCCGGTGCCCGAGAAGCTCGTGACCCGCACGCGTCCGCCGCCGCGCAGGATCGACAGCGCGAGGATCGTGCCTGCCAGCACGGCGGGCGAGCCGCGATGCGGATGAGTCATCGAACCAGAGGAGTCGATGTAGAGATCGAGCTCGAGACTCGTCTCCCGCACGAGCGGCTCGTCGTCGAGTTCGGAGCGGCGCCGCGTGGTCACCCCGGGGATCACCGCGCCCGAGCGCATCGTGACGGGCCAGTCGATGTCGCCGAGGGCGTCGCCGACCTCCCACAGCTCGAGCGGCCCGGGGATGCCCCCGGTCGGGATCGACGGCGCGGGCCGGGTGTACGGCCGCACCCACGCGGAGGCCTCGGTGCGGTACCACGCGGCGACGACGGCATCCTTCCCACTGTCGCGGTACAGCTGCAGTGTGCGTGCGAGGGTGAGATGTTGCCCGGCGCTCTTCTTCTCCCCGTCGATTCCGTCATCGGGATCGACGCTGTCGTTGCTGTCGCGCACCGTGCCCGGATGCCGCGGCAGATCGCCGCGCAGTCGCTGATCGGCGAGGAGGCGACCGAGTTCCGCGGCGGTCGCGGGCCGGTCGTCGACGCCGCACCCGACGGGAGGCTCGAGGGGCCAGCCACCGGCGGCGTCCTGCTCGGCGAGATACGGTGCCGCGATCACTCCGAACAGCGCGGCTCCCGACACCGGGTCGGTGCCGAACGTGCGCACGGCGTCGGCGACCAGGGCCGCGTCGACCGGTGGATTCGTGGCGGTCGCCCCCGCGAGCTCCGCGGCGACGCGCTCGCGCTCGGCACGGGCCTCGCGCAGCAGCCGCTCCTTCTCGCGGTGTTCCTCGGGGATCTCACTCATCGGGACCGGCCGTTGAGCCACGGGCCTGGCGACCGGACGAGCCGGCGGCTCAGGCGCGCACAGAGTGCCCTGCGGCAGCTGCCACAGCAGCTCGTACGCACGGCAGTAGACCCACCAGAGACGGTCGGCGCTGTCGGCGGGCGCGGGATACAGCGCACGTCCGAGCCGGACGATGCCCAGATCGCGCGTCGGGGTGGAAGAGCCTCCGGCCTCGGCGCGCTGCAGCTGCGCGAGACGGGTGTTCACGAGCAGATCGCTCCACAGATTGCCGAGCCGCCGCGCCCCGTCGCCGGCGTCGCGATGAGGCGACACGGTCATGATCGCCCTGGCCATCTGGTGGTCGATCTTCAGCGCGTCGATGCGGGTGCTGGGGGCGAGCACGTGGTGACCGATCTCGTGCGCGAACATGCTCCACAGCTCGTCGGCGAGTCCTCGTTCGGCGAGGTAGTGCGGATCCACGGTGACCGAGGGCGGGAAGCGGAACCAGGCGGGCGCCCCGTGCCGGGCGGCGGCACCCGGGTGCATCCGGGGGTCGTCGAGACGCACGCGCCACAGGGCGAGCGCCCGCTCCCAGGCTGCTCGCGCCTCATCGCTCAACGGCACCGTCTCCGGCGCCGGCTGCGCGCGCTGCTCGGGCTCCGCGCTCACGCGGCCTCCCGCACGTGCACCCACGCGAGGTGCGTGTCGGGGCCGATCACCACCGTCACGCCATCCTGCACCGTCACGCGCTCACCGCTCGCGAGTGCCGTGGCCGGCTCCTCTGCGAGCACGGCGAGTCGCGAGCCCCACACATCGGCGTCGAGACGCCACCAGACGCCTCCGACGAGGAAGGCGAAGGCGCCGGGGTCGGCCAGGCGCTCCACGCGCTCGGGCGGACGGATCCACGCACCGCCGATGCCGCGGAACCCGCCGACGGCCAGCACGTATCCTCGCTGATCGGCACGGCCCGGCCACCAGAAACGGTCCGTCCCCTGGCGCCGTATGAAGACGTCGAGCTGGTCGACGCCGATTCCGAGCACGGCTGCCGCCGCCACGCGCGTCTCGGCGGTCGGCAGCGCGGCGAGCCTGGTCAGTGCATCGGCACGCAGGCCGAGCGCGCCGGCGCGCCATCCGGCGATCGCGACGAGGTCGAGCGCCCGGTCACGGTCGTCGCGGGATGCCGCATCCGCCGCGACCCCTGCGGCGAGCGCCCGGGTGAACAGCTCGGCGTCGCCGTGCGCCTGCGACACCGACCTCGCCGCGAGGGCTGTGTCGAGCCCCACGGACGAGAAGTCCGGGAGCGCCGCGGGGGCGAACGGGGCCGGCGCGTTCGCCAGCTGCACGGGCAGGCGATTCACCCGCGCAGCTCCTGCCAGCGCACGTACGCGGTGTAGCGCTGATGCAGGTACTTCAGCGCAATGACGTCATCGAAGTCGCGCCCGTACAGCTTGCCGACCGTCGCGATGCGGCGCAGCTGCGCCTCGACGGCCGTGACCCGCCGCGACGCCTCGAGTGCCGAGACGCCGTCGAGTCCACGATCGAACTCGTCGAGCAGCGCCGCGACCTCGTCATCCGCATCACGTCCGAGCGAGTCGTACTGCCGGCACGACTGGGCGAACAGGTCGGCGAGCCAGCTGACCGTGTCCGTGCTCAGCTCCCGCTCCGCACCGACGTCGAAGCGAGGATGGGTGGCGTTGGCCAGCAGCTTGCCGCGCAGCACGAAAGGCAGCACCGCGGCGACGTCGTCGAGCTCGACCGCATCCACACCGCGGAACCACGCCATCGCCTTGGCGTACAGGATGAGGGTCTGCAGCGCCCGCACCGACAGTCCGTTGCGGGTCTGAGCACCGAGGTCGACGTCGAGGTCCGCGCCGCTGTTGGCCTCGATGACCTCGCCGACCCGGCCGCCCGCGGTCGTCACGACGTCCTTCGTGCGGTACTCGAACCGGCGTCCGCCGTGCTGCACGAACTCGAAGTGGCTGAGGAAGAAGCGCAGGCGGTCGCGCACGGCATCCGGGATCGGCACCGCGCGGATGGACGCGCGCATCTCCGACCGCTGCGCCGCGTCGAAGGCGAGCTCGGCGGGCAGATGCTCCTCGGGCTTCTCCCCCGCCTCGACCCGCGTGATCAGCTCGTCGAAGAAGCGGCTGTTGAATCCGGCGGCCTGCACCGTGACGTCCATGCGATCGCGCAGGGCCTGGATGACCGGGAACGTGCCGCCGCCGGCATCGTCGTTCGCGGTGAAGAACCAGCTCTCGACTCCCCCGTCCGGTGCCGTGCGGCGCATCTGGTCGTGGCTCTCGACGTAGCCCTCGGCCACCATCGTCAGCAGCGCGGACTGGGTCTTGGTCGGGATGCGGTTGTACTCGTCGATGATCTTGACCGGCAGGCCCAGCCAGTCGCGCCACGCGATGCGGATGTCCGACAGCCGCTCCGCCCCCACCAGATCACGGGGCAGCGGGATGCCCACGAGGTCGCTGACCGTGAGCTGCGGCTGCCCCTGCTGCACGGCGCGCCGCACGTCATCGGATGCGGTCCCGGCGAGCACGCCCATGAGCACCGCCACGGTGGTCTTGCCTCGGCCGGGGCCGCCGATCAGCAGGCACTTGCCTCCGACCGCGAAGGTGAGCAGGGGCACGAGCACGTTCGACGAGAACGACGCCTGCGTGGGCAGCGACACCGTGGCTCCGGCGTCGCCCAGCTCGATCGACAGCGGCTCGCCGTGGGAGAACTCCATGTCGTAGTAGGGCGAGATGACGGCCCGGTTCACGATCCAGTAGTAGACCTGGCGCAGCCGCTCGTCGAGAGGCGCGGTGCGGGCCTCCGCGGGGCGGAACAGGTCTTCCGCCGTCAGCTCGCGGACGCCGAGACCGGTGCCGGGATTCGTGGGCGAGGAGGACACTCTGTTCCACCGGTCCGGCTGGTTCCCGCGGTCTGACATGCGATTCATCCTAACGACGAGCTCTCGGCGTCCCGCTGCAGCGCGCGCTGCTCGTCGACGGGCCGCGCTTCGAGGGGCAGAGCGAACCGCAGGTGCTCGGCCAGCAGCGGCGCGAGGGCGGATGCCGCGGCGTCCACCCGCTCCGGCACGCCGCCGCGCACCTCGATCCACGGCACCGGCTGCCCGGCGAGCACGTCACGGAAACGCTGCTGCATGTCGTGACGGATGTGCTCGCCGTCTCGCATGCCGTCCTGCTCGAACGGGATCTCGTCACCCGTGAGCACGTAGAGCAGCGGTCTGTGCGCCGCGGCGGCGTCGAACAGGCGCTGCGCGGTCGTGCCGACGTAGCGCTCGTGCCACAGTGCGGTCGCCAGGACGTCGGTGTCGCACACGAGCACAGGCAGGGGCACATCGCGCAGCGCCTGCGTCTCGAGGGCGATCTGCCGGTCGACGATCAGATCGAACTCGGGGCTCTGCCACGGCGCGGTGAGTCCGCCCTCACGCGTGACCGAGTGCTCGCGCCCGTACTCCGGCACCCAGAGCGTGCCGATCCTCTCGGCGAGAGCCGCGGCGAGGGTCGTCGATCCCGTCGACTCGGCGCCCAGCACGACGACGCGCGCGGTGAGCCAGGCGCGCACGGCCGGAGCGAGCTCATGCCAGTGTCCGGCGACATCGGCGCGGATCGCGGTGCCCGACACCGGATTGATGCGCCGTCCCTCGTCGATGCGCACCCAACGGGCGTCGAGCCGCCGGGCGAGCTCGCCGCCGTAGGCGTCGCACGAGAACACCGTGTCGACGGGACCGTCGAGCAGCGCCTCGATCACGGCCATGTGCTCATCCCACGCGGACTCCGAGTCGAAGTCGACGGGGGCGTCGTCCATCGCCGCCGCGACGCGCACACCAGGGTGCGACTCGCGGATCCAGTCGGCTCGGACGTCGAGCGGGATGGATTCGACCGAGGCGCCGAGCACCTGCACCGTGACCCGGTCGCTCTGCCTCTGGGCCTGGCGGATCAGGTGCGAATGGCCGCTGTGGAAGGGGTAGAACTTGCCGAGGACGAGGCCGTGACCGCTCATGCGCGTGCGGTCGCCGTATCCGGCGCTGCGACGCGCTCCTCGCCGGCGGCCCGCCGCCAGGACCGGTAGCCGATCACGCACAGTCCGATGAAGAGCAGATACAGCGCCGCGATGACCCACAGCCCCGCGGCGATCGAGAGGCCCACGAAGGCGATGTCGACGCAGATCCAGACGAACCAGTTCTCGATCCACTTGCGGTTCAGCATGTACTGCGCCACGAGGCTCGCGGCGGTCGTGGCGGCGTCCGCGATCGCCACCTGCGAGTCGGTGAACGTGGTCAGCACCCAGACGAGCACCACGGTGCCGACGAGTGCGGCGAGCGCGAGCCACGGCCACGCCCGGCTCGGCGTGCGTGCGACGTAGGTGCGACTCTGCTCGGCGCCGCGGGTCCACCGCCACCAGCCGTGCAGGCCCATGAGCAGGTACACGACCTGCAGCGCCGACGAGGCGTAGAGACCTGCCCCGACGAACACGACGAACAGCACGACGTTGTTCGCGATGCCGATCGGGTAGTTCCACACGTTACGGCGACCCGCCAGCCAGACGCACACGGCACCCGTGACGAAGCCGAGCACCTGCGGCCATTCGGCCTGGAGCCAGTCGAGCACGAGGCGGCCTACAGCTCGACGCCGAGCAGCACCGGCTCGGGCTGCAGCACCAGGCCGAACTCGGAGTGCACCCGGCTCTGGATGAATCGTGCGAGCTCGGCGACCTCGGCGGCGGTCGCTCCGCCCCTGTTGGTCAGCGACAGTGCGTGCTTGGTCGACACCGAGGCACGGGAGCGGGGCAGCTTGAACCCCTTGCGGATGCCCGCGTGCTCGATGAGCCAGGCGGCGCTGACCTTGACGTCGGGCGCCTCGACCTTCGAGGTCGGCACGAGACCGTCGTACGACGCGAGGGGGATGACGGTGACGGCGTCGAGGTCGGGGGCCACGGGCCAGCGCGGGCACTCGGGCGGCAGCGCGCGGGCCACCGCCTCCGGCACGATCGCGTTCTGGAAGAACGAGCCGACGCTGTGCGTGTCCGGGTCGTCGTCATCGAGCAGCATCCCCTTGGATGCGCGTGTGGCGAGGATGCGCTCGCGCACCCAGGCGAGGGGCACGGGAGCGTCGGAGTCGAGAGCGAGGGCGCGCCGCAGCTGCTCTCCGCGCACGATGCGCTCGCCGGCCACGAGCAGATCGACCGTGACCGAGAGGATCACCGCACGCCGCTCGGGAACGCTGCCGTAGTGGTGCTTCAGCACCGAGGTGCGGAAGCCGAGTCCCAGCTCGGATGCCGGGGCCACCGAGACCTCTCCCGTCGCCTCGTCGATGAGCTCGACCTCGACCAGCGTCTCCTGGATCTCCTGGCCGTACGCCCCGATGTTCTGCACGGGCGATGCGCCGACGGTGCCGGGGATGCCGCTCATGGCCTCGAGCCCTGCATAACCGTGCTCGACGGCGTAGGCGACCAGATCGTCCCAGCCGTGCCCTGCCTGCACACGCAGCCGGATGCGGCCCGCGTGCGGCGACGGCAGCTCCTCGATCCCCCGCGTGAGCACCCGGATCACGGTGCCCTCGAACGTGTCGTCCCCGATGAACAGGTTCGAGCCGCCGCCGAGGACGAACCACTCGTCTCCGCGTGCCCAGACATCGCGCAGCGCGGTGACGAGCTCGTCGGTCGTCGTGGCGTCCAGCATCCGCTCCGGCGCACCGCCGGTGCGCAGCGTCGTCAACGCCGACAGCCGCAGCGGCTCGACCTCGTGCAGCACGGCGTCACCCATCAGGCGGCGATGCGCAGCTGCGCCTTGACGAGCACGGTCGTCTCGCCGAACGTGACCTTGAGGTCGACGCGCGTGGCCGTCTCGTCGACGGCGCCCACCGTCGCGATCACGTGCAGGTCGGCGCCGTTCTCGGGGTCGACGACGACCGGCTTGGTGAAGCGGACGCCGTAGTCGAGGATGCGGGCGCTCGGCTCGAGGGCCGCGACGACCACCGATGAGGCGATCCCCATCGTGAGCATGCCGTGCGCCAGCACGCCGGGGAGCCCCACGGCGGCGGCGACGTCGTCGCGGTAGTGGATCGGGTTGAAGTCGCCCGACGCCCCCGCGTAGCGGACGAGCGACTCGCGGGTCAGGTGGACGGTGCGCTCGGCGATCACGTCTCCGACGGCGTACGGCATCACGCGGCTCCCTCTTCTGCGCCGACCAGCAGCACGCTGGTCGCCGTCACGACGTGCTCGCCCGCGGCGTCCGCGATCTGGGCCTCGCTCGTGATCATGGCGTTGCCGCCCATCATCCGGATGCCGGTGACGCGCAGCCGACCCGTGAGCTCGTCGCCGGCCACGATCGGCCGCGTGTACGAGAACTTCTGCTCGGCGTGGATCGTGCGCGCCAGGACGATGCCCGAGTCGGGTTCGGCGAGCAGCTGCTGCAGCGTGTGGTCCTGGATGACCATCGCGAAGGTCGGCGGCGCGACGACGTCGTCGAAGCCCGCGGCGCGCGCGGCCTCGACGTCGGTGTGCTGCGGGGCGTCCGCGAAGACGGCGCGCGCGAACTCGCGCACCTTCTCGCGTCCGACGAGGTAGGGGGTCGTCGGCGGGAACTCCCGGCCGACCAGATCTTGGTTCACTGCCACCCCTCGATCCTACTTTCTCGGCCGAGGGGCGCGGGGCAGAGAGGGCCGGATGTAAGTCGGTCGACGCCCGGACGCGGTGCGTCAGGCCGTGTGGCGGCCCTTGACCGCCTTGATCGCCATCTGCACCGCGATCACCACGAGATATGCCGCGAACAGCATGTTGCCCACGAGCGGGTCGATGAGCGTCGCGAGCCACGCGCCCAGTGCCGTGGTCGCGCACGCCGAGATGCCGACGAACGCGGCGGCCACGAGATCGACGTTGTGATTGCGCAGATTGCCGATCGTGCCCGAGATGGCGGTCGGGATCATCATGAGCAGCGACGTCCCCTTGGCGACCAGGTCGCTCGTGCCGAAGGCCAGCATCAGCACCGGCACCACGATCACACCGCCGCCGACGCCGATGAGGCCCGCGAGGACTCCGGTGCCGACACCCACCACGAGCAGCGCGAGGCCGTTGAGCAGCTGCAGCTCGAACTCGGCGTCGCGCGAGGGGATCACGAGGAACAGGCTGACGATCACGACGATGAGGAAGCCGACGAAGAACCACCGCAACACCGTCTGGGAGATCTTGGGGAGCAGCCGGGTGCCGATCTGGGCGCCCACCACGGCGCCGGCCGCGAGGATGAGCGCGGGGATCCACGCCACCGCCCCGTTGATCGCATACGAGACCACGCCGACGGTCGCCGTCGGCACGATCGCCGCGAGCGAGGTTCCGGCGCCGAGACGCTGGTTGAAGTGCAGGAACAGCACGAGCAGCGGGACGATCACGGTGCCGCCGCCGACGCCGAACAGGCCGGAGAGGAGGCCTGCGAGCAGGCCGATCCCGATGAAGGCGGTGTAGGCGCGAGGCCCTCTGCTCAGGGTCTCTGCGTCAGTCACCCGTCCACCCTACTCCTCGGGGAGCATTCACCTCTGGGACGCAGTCCCGGAGTATGCGACACTGGATCGCACCGACGACGACGATGTCGACCGGATCGAAGGAGATCTCCATGGTGCGCAGTTCCTATCCCGACGTCGAGATCCCCGCGGTCTCCATCCACGAGTTCCTGTTCGGCGACGTCGACGAGGATCGCCTCGACGCCGTCGCTCTCATCGACGGCGTCAGCGGTGCGACGACCACCTACCGGCAGCTGATCCGGCAGATCGACCTGTTCGCGGGGGCGCTGGCCGCTCGCGGAGTGGGCGTGGGCACCACGGTCGGCGTGCTGTGTCCGAACGTCCCCGCGTTCGCGACCGTGTTCCACGGCATCCTCCGCTCCGGTGCCACCGCGACGACCATCAACTCCCTCTACACGCCGGAGGAGATCGCCAACCAGCTGACCGATGCCGGTGCGACCTGGCTCGTCACCGTCTCGCCCCTTCTTCCCGGCGCGAGAGCGGCGGCGGACTCCCTCGGCATCGATGCGGATCGCATCATCGTGCTCGACGGCGCCGACGGACATCCGTCGCTCCCGGCCCTGCTCGGCGAGGGCCGTGCCGCACCGGAGGTGTCGTTCGACCCGGCGACCCATCTCGCCGTGCTTCCGTACTCGTCGGGCACCACCGGTCGCCCGAAGGGCGTGATGCTCACCCACCGCAACCTGATCGCGAACGTCAGCCAGTGCCGCTCCACGATCTCGCTCGGCGACGACGACCGTGTTCTCGCCGTGCTGCCCTTCTTCCACATCTACGGCATGACCGTGCTGCTGAACTTCGCCCTCCGTCAGCGCGCGGCGCTCGTGACGATGCCCAAGTTCGACCTCGCCGAGTTCCTCCGTGTCGTGCAGGAGCATCGCACCACCTGGGTGTTCATCGCCCCGCCGATCGCGGTCGCTCTGGCGAAGCATCCTCTCGTCGACCAGTACGACCTGTCTGCCGTCAAGGTGATCTTCTCGGGCGCCGCCCCGCTCGACGGATCACTCGCGTCGGCCGTCGAGACGCGCCTCGACTGCACCGTGTGCCAGGGATACGGAATGACCGAGACGAGTCCCGTGACGCACGCGATCCCCTACGACCGGGCCGACATCGACCGCTCGTCGGTCGGGATGCTGCTCGCGAACACCGAGGCCCGGCTCGTCGCGGAGGACGGCACCGACATCGAGGCACCCCGCGACGGCGCGAGCGACCCCGGCGAACTGCTGATCCGCGGACCCCAGGTCATGAAGGGCTATCTCAACCGGCCCGACGCGACGGCCGAGATGCTCGACGCCGACGGCTGGCTGCACACCGGCGACGTGGCGACGGTCACTCACGACGGCGTCTTCCGGATCGTCGATCGCCTCAAGGAGCTCATCAAGTACAAGGGCTACCAGGTCGCGCCCGCCGTGCTCGAGGCGGTGCTGCTCGAGCATCCCTCGATCGCGGATGCCGCGGTGATCGGCGCGCTCGACGACGACGGGCAGGAGGTGCCCAAGGCCTTCGTAGTGCGGCAGCAGGGTGCCGACCTCGATGCGGATGCCGTCATCGCCCACGTCGCGGCGCACGTCGCTCCGCACGAGAAGGTGCGGCAGGTGGAGTTCATCGACGCGATCCCGAAGTCGGCGTCGGGGAAGATCCTGCGAAAGGACCTGCGCGCTCGGGTCTGATCCGCCGCCCTCCCCCGTCGGGAACGACGAAGCCCGCCACCCCGGAAGGGGCGGCGGGCTTCGTCGTGAGCGAGGTCCTTACTCGGACTTCTTCTCCACAGCTTCCTCGGCGGCGGCCTCAGCAGCCTCGCCCTCGGCCTGCGACTCGGCGCCGGCGTCAGCCGCGGGAGCCTCCTCGACGGGAGCCTCCTCAGCCGGAGCCTCCTCGACGACCTCGGCGGGCTTGTCAGCCTTGGCAGCCTTCTTGGTCGACTTCGCCTTGGGGGTGACGGGCTCGAGAACGAGCTCGATCACGGCCATGGGAGCGTTGTCGCCCTTGCGGTTGCCGACCTTGGTGATACGGGTGTAGCCACCCTCGCGGTCTGCGACCAGCGGTGCGATCTCGGCGAACAGGGTGTGCACGACATCCTTGTCACCGATGACCGAGAGAACGCGACGACGAGCGTGCAGGTCTCCGCGCTTGGCGAAGGTGATCAGGCGCTCGGCGAGCGGACGCAGGCGCTTGGCCTTGGTCTCGGTCGTCTTGATCGACTTGTGGGTGTACAGCGCAGCCGCGAGGTTGGCAAGCAGCAGGCGCTCGTGTGCGGGGCCGCCTCCGAGGCGGGGACCCTTAGTGGGCTTGGGCATAATCGTCTAGCTCCTGGTCAGAAAGGTCGGGTATCAGAAGGACTCGTCTTCGCTGCCGCCGTAGAAGTGGGCGCCGTCGAAACCGGGCACCGAATCCTTGAGCGACAGACCGAGCGAGATGAGCTTGTCGCGCACCTCGTCGACCGACTTCTGGCCGAAATTGCGGATGTTCATGAGCTGCGTCTCCGACAGGGCGACGAGCTCAGAAACGGTGTTGATGCCCTCACGCTTCAGGCAGTTGTAAGAGCGGACCGACAGGTCGAGGTCCTCGATCGGCATCGACAGCTCGCTGGAGTTCACAGCCTCCACCGGCGCCGGGCCGATCTCGATGCCCTCGGCCTCGACGTTCAGCTCGCGTGCGAGGCCGAACAGCTCGGTGAGCGTCTTGGCAGCCGATGCGACGGCGTCGCGGGGGCTGATCGCCGACTTGGTCTCGACGTCGAGGACGAGCTTGTCGAAGTCGGTGCGCTCACCCGCACGGGTGGCGTCGACGCGGTAGCTGACCTTGAGGACCGGCGAGTAGATCGAGTCGATCGGGATCTGACCGGCCTCGGCGTACTCGTTGCGGTTCTGCGTCGCCGAGACGTAGCCACGGCCACGCTCGATCGTGAGCTCCAGCTCGAACTTCGCGGTCTCGTTGAGGGTCGCGATGACGAGCTCGGGGTTGTGCACCTCGACACCGGCCGGAGCCGAGATGTCAGCGGCGGTCACTTCGCCCGATCCGGTCTTACGGAGGTAAGCGGTGATGGGCTCGTCACGCTCGCTCGAGACCACGAGCTGCTTGATGTTGAGGATGATCTCGGTGACATCCTCCTTCACGCCGGGGATCGTGCTGAACTCGTGCAGCACGCCGTCGATGCGAACGCTGGTGACCGCGGCGCCGGGGATCGACGACAGCAGGCTGCGACGAAGCGCGTTGCCGATCGTGTATCCGAAGCCGGGCTCCAGAGGCTCGATGATGAACCGGCTCCGGTTCTCGACGATCTTTTCCTCGGTCAGTGTGGGACGCTGTGCAATAAGCACTCTGTGTTCCTTTCGATCACATGCCCGCTATATGACATGTGGTGGGGTGAGGTCTTGAGTTGTGGAAGTCGATGCCCGCTGGCGGGCGTCGAGCCGCTCGCACCCTGAGGCACGAGCGGCTCAACAAGCCGTGTCAGACGCGACGACGCTTCGGCGGGCGGCAGCCGTTGTGCGCCTGCGGGGTGACGTCCTGGATCGAGCCGACCTCGAGGCCAGCGGCCTGGAGCGAGCGGATCGCGGTCTCGCGGCCGGAGCCCGGACCCTTCACGAGGACGTCGACCTTCTTGACGCCGTGCTCCGCTGCCTGGCGGGCTGCGGACTCGGCAGCCATGCCGGCGGCGTACGGGGTCGACTTGCGGGAGCCCTTGAAGCCCACGCCACCCGACGATGCCCAGGCGATGACCGCGCCGGACGGGTCGGTGATCGAGACGATCGTGTTGTTGAACGTCGACTTGATGTGGGCCTGGCCCAGCGCGATGTTCTTCTTTTCCTTGCGGCGCGGCTTGCGCGCGGCGGCCTTGGGTGCAGCCATGAAAGTGTTCTCCTAGTCCCTGGGGCCGCTGCTTAGCGGGCCTTCTTCTTGCCGGCGACGGTGCGCTTCGGGCCCTTGCGGGTACGGGCGTTGGTCTTGGTGCGCTGACCGCGGACCGGGAGACCACGACGGTGGCGGATGCCCTCGTAGGAGCCGATCTCGACCTTGCGGCGGATGTCTGCGGCGACCTCGCGGCGCAGGTCACCCTCCACCTTGTAGTTGCCTTCGATGTGGTCGCGGAGGGCGATCAGCTGGTCGTCGCTGAGGTCCTTCACGCGGATGCTCTCGTCGATCTCGGTCGCCTTGAGGATCTCGACCGAGCGGGTACGGCCGACGCCGTAGATGTAGGTAAGGGCGATCACCACGCGCTTGTCGCGCGGGATGTCAACGCCGGCAAGACGTGCCATGCGGTTCTCCTGAGTGTTGTGGAGGTGTGGAGCAGGATCGGTGCTCGGGCCTCCGCCCCGAGGTGTCCCCCACTCGCGTGGGATCTGATCCTGCCGTTGTGTATTGAGTTGTGAGTCAGATCCGAAGAGTCCTGTCGGCGTGGCCGACAGGGATTCAGCCCTGGCGCTGCTTGTGGCGCGGGTTGCTCTTGCAGATCACCATGACGCGGCCGTGACGGCGGATCACCTTGCAGTGATCGCAGATGGGCTTGACGCTGGGGTTGACCTTCATGATGATTCCTGTTCGCTGTCTTCGTACCGCCCCGAGCTGGGGCAGGCCGTTACTTCTCGACCGATCAGCGGTAGCGGTAGACGATGCGGCCGCGGGTCAGGTCGTAGGGGCTGAGCTCCACGACCACGCGGTCCTCGGGGATGATGCGGATGTAGTTCTGCCGCATCTTTCCGGAGATCGTCGCCAGGACCTTGTGTCCGTTGGTGAGCTCAACACGGAACATCGCGTTGGGCAGAGCCTCGGAGATCACACCTTCGATCTCGATGACACCGTCTTTCTTAGCCATAGCCTCGCTGACGCTTCTGCAGACCGGTCGATCTGCGGTGGGTGATTGGGATTGCGGTACCGCGCCGATTCAGACACGCCGAATCAGGGCGCAAGGCACCAAAGATCTATGTTAGACGACGAAAGGAGTTCCGGCAACCTGAGCAGGATGCCGGAACTCCCGTCGATCTCAGCTGATCAGGTCAGTGAACGTCTTGAAGTCAGCCTGATTCTGCAGGTCCAGGCGCGTTCCGTTCACCTCGACAGTCGGGGTGCCGGAGATCTCGTGCTTATCGGCCTGCGCCTTGCCGAACTTCCGATACGTCTCGTCCGTGATGCAGGAGACTGCGTCGTCCGCACCGACCTGCGTCGCGAAGTCCGCAAGCTGCTCGGTCGTGAGACCGGAACCGTTCTCGGCGGGCTGGTTGTCGAACAGTGTCTTCGCGTAATCGAGGTACAGCTCGGGGGTCGACTCGGCGACGCACACCGCCGCGCCTGCAGAGCGCGACGAGTACTCGGTGCCCTGCGAGTAGCGATCGAGAATCGCGATGGGGTGGTAGTTGAGCGTGATGCGGCCGTCGGCGGCAGCGGTCTCGAGAGCTTCGCCGTACTGCTCCTCGAAGCTCTTGCAGACGGGGCACTGGAAGTCGACGAAGATGGACACCTCGTCCTCGCCCTCGCCGAACGAGATCGCGCCGGTCTCGGAGTTGAACGAGTCGTTTGCCGTGGGCGTTGCTCCCGGGTCGTTCGCCTGGTTGTTCAAGAGCACCACGACGGTGGCGAGCACGGCCAGCACGACCACGACCGCCGCCGACACTCCGATCACGAACCAGTTGGTGTTGCTCTTCGCGGCTGCCATGGGTTTCCGTTTCTGTCGGGGTCCGCGAGACGGCGGACCCGGCGTGAAGTCTGCGGGTGCATGCGCACCCATACACCCATTGTGCCCGGAGATTCCTATGTGCGCGTTGTGACTATCGCCCGACGGCGCACACGGGGCGCAGCGGCGTCGAGTCAGGCGATCGGAACCGGCACCACGCCGAAGGGCGCGAGGCCCGCTGCTCCCCCGTCAGGGGCCGTGAGCACCCAGATGCCGCCGGCGTGCAGAGCGACGCTGTGCTCCCAGTGCGATCCGTCGGTGCCGTCGACCGTCGAGACGGTCCAGTCGTCGTCCTCGACGAACGTCTCATCGCCTCCGGCGGTGACCATCGGCTCGATCGCGAGAACGAGTCCGGGCTTGACCTCGGCTCCGGGGTCGGGCGTGCGGTAGTTGAACACGCTCGGCGCCTCGTGCATCTTGCGGCCGATGCCGTGTCCGACGTATTCGCGCAGGATGCCGTAGGTCTTCCCCGAGACGGCAGAGGGACCCTGAGCCTCGATGTACCCCTGGATCGCGGCTCCGAGGTCACCCAGGTGGGAGGCGGACGCCATCGCGGCGATGCCGGCCCACATCGACCCCTCGGTCACGCGCGAGAGCTCGAGGCGCTGGGCGACGAGCTCCGGGCGGCTGTCGTCCGGGACGACGACCGTGATGGCGCTGTCGCCGTTCCAGCCCTGATACTGCGCGCCGCAGTCGATCGACACGATGTCACCGGCCTGGAGCACGCGCTCACCGGGGATGCCGTGAACGACCTCCTCGTTGACGGAGATGCAGGTCGTGTGCCGGTACCCGCGTACGAGCTGGAAGTTCGACTCCGCACCGCGCGCCAGGATCACCCGGTTCGCCTCGGCGTCGAGCTCGAGGGTCGTGACCCCCGGGCGGATCAGCGGTCGCACGGCATCCAGCGCCGCAGCCGTGATGAGACCGGGCTCGACCATGGCTCGCAGCTGAGCCGGCGTCTTGTAGATCGACTTGCGGAACATCGAACTGATCAGGCGGCGAGACGCAGGCCGCGCGCCGTGAGCGCCGCGAAGACGCGTTCGGTGATCTCGTCGAGGGAGCCCACACCGTCGATGCGGTCGACGATGCCACGGGCGCCGTAGACCTCGAGGATCGGAGCGGTCTCCTTCTCGTAGATGTCCAGACGGTGCGCGATCGCCTCGTCGGTGTCATCGGACCGGCCCTGCTCGGCAGCGCGCAGCTTCAGGCGCTCGATGCTCTCCTCGCGGGGGACGTCGAGCAGGATGACGGCATCCAGCGACTCGCCACGACCGGTGAGGTACTCCTCGAGGTGAGCGACCTGCGCGGTGTTGCGCGGGTAGCCGTCGAGGAGGAACCCGTTCGCCGCATCGTCCTGGGCGAGGCGATCGCGAACGATCTCACTCGTGAGCTCATCGGGAACCAGGTCGCCCTTGTCGAGGATCGCCGTGACCTGCTGGCCGAGGGGCGTGCCCTCCTTGATGTTCGCGCGGAAGATGTCTCCCGTCGACACCACCGGGATGCCGTACGACTCGGCGATGCGAACGCCCTGCGTGCCCTTGCCGGAACCCTGCGGGCCGACGATGAGAAGACGAGCGGATGCGGTCATCGGAGGAGCCCTTCGTAGTGACGCTGCTGCAGCTGTGCATCGATCTGCTTGACCGTCTCGAGACCGACACCCACGATGATGAGGATCGATGCGCCACCGAACGGGAAGTTCTGGTTGGCGCCGACGGTGGCGAGTGCGATCAGCGGGATGAGCGCGATCAGACCCAGGTAGATCGAGCCGGGCAGCGTGATGCGCGTGAGCACGTAGTCGAGGTACTCGGCGGTCGGACGACCGGCACGGATGCCGGGGATGAATCCGCCGTACTTCTTCATGTTGTCGGCGACCTCGACCGGGTTGAACGTGATCGCGACGTAGAAGTAGGTGAAGCCGATGATCAGCAGGAAGTACGCGATCATGTAGATCGGCTGGTCGCCGGTCGTGAAGTACGTCGAGATCCAGGTCACCCACGCGGCCGGCTCGGAGCCGTCCTGCGGAGTGTTGAACTGCGCGATCAGAGCGGGGATGTACAGCAGCGACGAGGCGAAGATCACGGGGATCACACCCGCCATGTTCACCTTGATCGGGATGTACGTGTTGGTGCCGCCGTACGTGCGACGACCCACCATGCGCTTGGCGTACTGCACGGGGATGCGTCGCTGCGACTGCTCGACGAACACGACGAGCCCCATCACGATGATTCCGACGGCGAGCACCATGAGGAAGACCTCGAAGCCGCGGCTCTCCCAGATGAGCCACATGGCTCCGGGGAACGTCGCCGCGATCGACGTGAAGATGAGGAGCGACATGCCGTTGCCGATGCCACGCTCGGTGACGAGCTCGGCGAACCACATGATGAGGCCGGTACCGGCGGTCATCGCCATGATGATGAGCAGCTGCGCCCACCAGACGTCGTTCGTGAGGAGGTTCTGGCACGCCGCGATCTCGGTGGTGCCGAAGAGCTGACCGCTGCGGGCGACCGTCACGAGGGTGGTCGACTGCAGCAGCGCGAGAGCGATGGTGAGGTAGCGCGTGTACTGGGTCAGCTTGGCCTGGCCGGCCTGACCCTCCTTGTGCAGCGCCTCGAAGTGCGGGATGACCACGCGGAGGAGCTGGGTGATGATCGTCGCGGTGATGTACGGCATGACGCCGAGGGCGAAGATCGAGAGCTGGAGGAGAGCGCCACCCGAGAAGAGGTTGACGAGTCCGAGAAGTCCCTCGGTGCCTGAGTTGAGAGCGAGGCACTCCTCGACGTTCGGGAAGTTCACGAACGGAGCGGGGACGTTGGAGCCGAGTCGGTAGATCGCGACGATGGCGAGGGTGAAACCGATCTTTCGACGCAGGTCTGGCGTGCGGAAGATCCGCGCGATGGCGCTAAACAAGGACGTGCCTCCTGAAAAGGTTGCCGATCCTGAGGGACGGCTGAAAGAACAGGCTAACCCATAAGAGGGGCCGGAGAATCTCCGACCCCTCTCATGACGTGGTTACTTGACGGATCCGCCGGCCGCCACGATCTTCTGCTCGGCAGAACCCGAGACCTTGTCGACCGCAACGGTGAGCTTCACGGCGATGTCGCCGTTTCCGAGAACCTTGACCTTCTCGTTCTTGCGAACGGCACCCTTGGCGACCAGGTCGGTGACGGTGACGTCGCCGCCCTGCGGGTACAGCTCCGCGAGCTTCTCCAGGTTCACGACCTGGTACTCGACGCGGAACGGGTTCTTGAAGCCGCGGAGCTTCGGGGTGCGCATGTGCAGAGGCATCTGCCCACCCTCGAAGCCGACGCGGACTGTGTTGCGAGCCTTGGTGCCCTTGGTACCGCGACCCGCGGTCTTACCCTTGGAGCCCTCACCGCGACCGACACGGGTCTTCGCGGTGTTGGATCCGGGGACCGGACGCAGGTGGTGGACCTTCAGCACGCCGGGGCGGGATGCCGGAGCATCCTTCTTCGGCGCAGCCTTCTTGGCAGCGGGCTTCTTGGCAGCAGCCTCCGTCTTGGTGCCTGCAGCAGCTGCGGGCGCCTTCTTGGCGGCGGGCTTCTTCTCGGCGGCCGCCTTGGGAGCAGCTGCCTTCTTCGGGGCCTTCTCGGCCTCGACGGCTTCGTTCTTCTCAGCCATTAGTCGATCTCCTCAACCTTGACGAGGTGCGCGACGGTCTTGACGTAGCCGCGCGTCTGCGCGTCGTCGGGGCGAACGGTGCTGTCACCGATGCGCTTGAGACCGAGCGAACGCAGCGTGTCGCGCTGGTTCTGCTTCTCACTCACCTTGGACTTGATCTGCGTGACCTTGAGCCGGGCGGCCATCAGGCACCTACCTTCTGTGCGGCGATGGCCTCGGCCTCGGCGCGGACAAGACGCGCGGGGGCGACCTGGTCGAACTCGAGGCCACGACGTGCGGCGACCGCACGGGGCTCCTCGAGCTGCTTCAGAGCCTCCACCGTCGCGTGCACGATGTTGATCGTGTTCGACGAACCGAGCGACTTCGACAGCACGTCGTGGATACCGGCGCACTCGAGCACGGCGCGGACCGGACCACCGGCGATGACACCGGTACCGGCAGCGGCCGGACGAAGCAGGACCACACCGGCGGCCGCCTCACCCTGCACCGGGTGCGGGATGGTGCTGCCGACGCGCGGAACGCGGAAGAAGTTGCGCTTGGCCTCTTCGACACCCTTCGAGATGGCCAGGGGCACCTCACGGGCCTTGCCGTAGCCGACGCCCACCAGGCCGTTGCCGTCGCCGACGACCACGAGAGCGGTGAAGCTGAAGCGACGACCACCCTTCACGACCTTCGAGACGCGGTTGATGGTGACGACGCGCTCGAGGAACTGGTTGTCCCCACGGTCACGCGAGTTGCGGTCACGACCACCCTGGTTGCGGTCACCACGGCCACCGCCGCGGCGGTTGTCGCGCTGAGACGGCTCTGCCTGCGTGGTGCCGGCGGCAGTCTCGGAAGTGGCAGCAGCCGCTTCGGTCACTTCGTTCTCCTTGTTGTCACTCACAGTGCCAGACCCCCCTCGCGGGCGCCGTCGGCGATGGCGGCGACACGACCTGCGTAGCGGTTGCCGCCACGGTCGAACACTGCCTCGGAAACGCCTGCAGCCTTCGCACGCTCGGCGAGAAGCTCGCCGACCTTGCGGGCCTTGGCGGTCTTGTCACCCTCGAGCGAGCGCAGGTCGGTCTCGAGCGTCGATGCCGACGCGACGGTGTGACCCTTGCTGTCGTCGACAAGCTGCACGAAGACGTGGCGAGCCGAACGGTTGACGACGAGGCGCGGACGCACCTCGGTGCCGACGACCTTCTTGCGAAGGCGGGCGTGACGACGCGCGCGGGCGTCAGACTTTGACTTGAGAGCCATGGTTACTTACCACTCTTTCCGGCCTTGCGACGCACGTTCTCGCCGGCGTAGCGCACGCCCTTGCCCTTGTACGGCTCGGGCTTGCGGATCTTGCGGATGTTGGCAGCTGCCTCGCCGACAGCCTGCTTGTCGATCCCGCTGACGGTGAGCTTGTTGGTGCCCTCGACCGTGAGCGTGATGCCGGCGGGCGGGTCGATCAGGACCGGGTGCGAGAAGCCCAGGGCGAACTCGACCGAGCTGCCCTTCTGAGCCACGCGGTAACCGGTGCCGACGACCTCGAGACCCTTGGTGTAGCCCTGGGTCACGCCGATGATGTTGTTGTTGATGAGAGTGCGGGTCAGGCCGTGGAGCGACCGCGACTCGCGCTCGTCGTCGGGGCGGGTGACGAGAACCTGGTTCTCCTCGACCGCGACCTCGATGGGGTTGGCGACCGTCAGGGTGAGCTCACCCTTGGGGCCCTTCACCGCGACCTCACGGCCGGTGACCGAAACGGTCACGCCCGCGGGAACGTCGATGGGAAGTCGTCCGATACGCGACATGTTCGATTACCACACGTAGGCGAGAACTTCTCCGCCCACGCCCTTCTGCTCTGCCTGACGGTCGGTGAGAAGACCGGAGGAGGTGGACAGGATGGCCACGCCGAGGCCGCCGAGGACCTTGGGGAGCTCGGTGGACTTCGCGTAGACGCGGAGGCCGGGCTTCGACACGCGCTTGATGCCCGCGATCGAACGCTCGCGGTTGGGGCCGTACTTCAGCTGAAGCGTGAGGTTCTGTCCCACGCGAGCCTCGGAGGTCTCCCAGCCGGCGATGTAGCCCTCCTGCTGGAGGATGTCGGCGATGTGCGTCTTGAGCTTGCTCGACGGCAGCGTCACGGAATCGTGGTGCGCCGAGTTCGCGTTGCGCAGACGGGTCAGCAGATCTGCGACCGGGTCTGTCATTGTCATTGGTGTTTTCCTTTGTTCATACGGTTCCGGCTGCCGTTACACGACAGACGGCCTGCGATGAGCACGCAATCTTCGATTGTACGTGCAATTCGACGGGCTCAGTGACCACTGGCCGCTGAGCCCGTCGAAGGTGCTACGCCTGGGCGTCTTCCGACCGGAACGGGAAGCCGAGGTGACGCAGCAGAGCGCGACCCTCGTCATCCGTCTTCGCGGTGGTCACGACGGTGATGTCGAAACCGCGAACCCGGTCGATCTTGTCCTGGTCGATCTCGTGGAACACGCTCTGCTCCTGGAGACCGAAGGTGTAGTTGCCGTTGCCGTCGAACTGCTTGGCCGACAGTCCGCGGAAGTCGCGGATGCGGGGCAGTGCGAGCGAGACCAGGCGGTCCACGAACTCCCACGCACGGTCACCGCGGAGGGTGACGTGCGCGCCGATGGCCTGACCCTCGCGCAGCTTGAACTGCGCGATGGACTTGCGAGCCTTCGTGACGATCGGCTTCTGGCCGGTGATCTTGGTGAGGTCGTCGACCGCACCATCGATCACCTTGCTGTCACGAGCTGCCTCGCCGACACCGGTGTTCACGACGACCTTGACCAGGCCGGGGATCTGCATGACGTTGGCGTAGCCGAACTCGTCCTGCAGAGCCTTCTTGATCTCGGCGTTGTACTTCGCCTTCAGGCGGGGCTGGATCTTGCCAGCCACCGCAGCGTCGGTCGATGCCATCAGAGGTCCTTACCGCTCTTCTTCGCGTAGCGCACGCGGACGGTGCGCTTGACGCCGTCCTTGGTCTGCTCCTCGACCCGGTGGCCGACCTTGGTCGGCTTCTTGGTCGAGGGGTCGACGAGTGCGACGTTCGAGATGTGGATGGACGCCTCGACGGTCTCGAGGCCTCCCGTCTTGGTGCCACGCTGCGTCTGACCGACGCGCGTGTGCTTGGTGACGTAGTTCACGCCTTCGACGATGACGCGGTTCTTCTCAGCAAGGACCTCGAGGACCTTGCCCTGCTTGCCGCGGTCGCCGCCACGCTCCTGCGTGGCTCCGGTGATGACCTGAACCAGGTCACCCTTCTTGATCTTCGCCATGACTTAAATAACCTCCGGCGCGAGCGAGACGATCTTCATGAACTTCTTGTCGCGAAGCTCACGACCGACCGGTCCGAAGATACGGGTGCCGCGGGGCTCCCCGTCGTTCTTCAGGATGACGGCGGCGTTCTCGTCGAACTTGATGTACGAGCCGTCGGGACGACGCGTGGACTTGACCGTGCGGACGATGACGGCCTTGACCACATCGCCCTTCTTGACGTTTCCGCCGGGGATCGCGTCCTTGACGGTCGCGACGATCGTGTCACCCAGACCGGCGTAACGACGACGCGAGCCGCCGAGAACACGGATGGTGAGCAGCTCCTTCGCGCCGGTGTTGTCGGCGACCTTGAGGCGAGACTCCTGCTGAATCACTTGGCCTTCTCCAGAATCTCCACCAGACGCCAGCGCTTCGTGGCGCTCAGCGGGCGGGTCTCGTTGATCAGGACGAGGTCGCCGATGCCGGCGGAGTTCGCCTCATCGTGCGCCTTGACCTTCGAGGTGCGGCGGATGACCTTGCCGTAAAGCGGGTGCTTCACGCGGTCCTCGACCTCGACCACGATGGTCTTGTCCATCTTGTCGCTGACGACGTAGCCACGACGCGACTTGCGGTAGCCACGGGCGTCCTCGTCGCGGACGTCGTGTGCGGCGTGCTCAGCCTCGACTGCGGCTTCCTTCTTGGTGGCCATCACTCAGCCTCTTCCTTCACGGCGTCGTCGGCGGCATCCGCCTTCTTCGCCTTCGACTTGGACGCCTTCTTGGCCGGGACCTCGACCGGAGCGGGCGTCGCACGGATGCCCAGCTCGCGTTCGCGGATCACGGTGTAGAGACGCGCGATGTCGCGCTTGACGGCGCGGATGCGGCCGTGGCTCTCCAGCTGGCCGGTGGCCGACTGGAAACGGAGGTTGAACAGCTCCTCCTTGGCCTTACGCAGCTCCTCAACGAGGCGCTGGTCTTCGAACGTGTCGAGCTCTGCCGGAGCGAGCTCCTTGGTGCCGATCGCCATTACGCGTCGCCCTCCTCGCGCTTGATGATGCGTGCCTTGAGAGGCAGCTTGTGAATGGCACGGGTCAGTGCCTCGCGAGCGAGTTCCTCGCTCACGCCGGAGACCTCGAAGAGGACGCGACCCGGCTTGACGTTGGCGACCCACCACTCGGGGGAACCCTTACCGGAACCCATGCGGGTCTCAGCAGGCTTCTTGGTGAGGGGACGGTCGGGGTAGATGTTGATCCACACCTTGCCGCCACGCTTGATGTGACGCGTGACCGCGATACGAGCGGACTCGATCTGACGGTTCGTCACGTAGGCAGGCGTGAGCGCCTGGATGCCGTACTCGCCGAAGGAGACCTTCGTGCCACCGGTCGCCTGGCCGCTACGGCCGGGGTGGTGCTGCTTACGGAACTTGACCTTGCGGGGAATAAGCATCAGGCAGACGCTCCTTCTGCGACAGGGGCCTCGTTACGCGGCGCGCGGCGGCGGTCGCCACCACGGTCGTCACGACGGGACTTCGGTGCGTTGGCCTGCTCGCGAGCAAGCTCCTTGTTGGTCAGGTCGCCCTTGTAGATCCAGACCTTCACGCCGATGCGGCCGAAGGTGGTCTTCGCCTCGTAGAAGCCGTAGTCGATGTTCGCGCGCAGCGTGTGCAGCGGCACACGACCCTCGCGGTAGAACTCCGAGCGGCTCATCTCGGCGCCGCCGAGGCGGCCGGAGACCTGGATGCGGATGCCCTTGGCACCAGCGCGCTGCGCGCCCTGGAGACCCTTGCGCATCGCACGACGGAACGCCACGCGAGCAGACAGCTGCTCGGCGATGCCCTGTGCGACGAGCTGAGCGTCGGCCTCGGGGTTCTTGACCTCGAGGATGTTCAGCTGGATCTGCTTGCCCGAGAGCTTCTCGAGGTCGCCGCGGATGCGCTCGGCCTCGGCGCCACGACGACCGATCACGATGCCCGGACGGGCGGTGTGGATGTCGACGCGGACGCGGTCACGGGTGCGCTCGATCTCGATGTTCGAGACACCGGCGCGGTCGAGCTGCGTCTTCAGCAGGTTGCGGATCTTGATGTCCTCGGCGACGTAGTCGGCGTAACGCTGACCGGGCTTCGTCGAGTCCGAGAACCAGCGCGACACGTGGTCCGTGGTGATGCCGAGGCGGAAGCCGTACGGGTTTACCTTCTGTCCCATTACTTGCTCGCCTTCTTGTTGCTGTCGCTTGCGGCAGCCGGGGCTGCAGCAGGCGTCGAGAGCACGACCGTGATGTGGCTCGTGCGCTTCTTGATCTGGAAAGCGCGACCCTGTGCACGGGGCTGGAAACGCTTGAGCGTCGTGCCCTCGTCGACGTAGGCGTTAGCCACGTACAGGTCCTGCTCGTCGAGGTACTCGCCGTCACGATCCGCCTTGACCTGCGCGTTGGCCATGGCCGACGCGACAAGCTTGTAGATCGGCTCACTGGCGCTCTGCTGTGCGAACTTCAGGATCGCCAGAGCCTCCTGGGCCTGCTTGCCCTTGATGAGCGCGACGACACGACGAGCCTTCTGAGGGGTCACGCGGATGTGTCGCACGCGTGCGATGGACTCCACCATTTCTCTCTCCTCTATCGCCCCCGCGTCAGCGGCGGCGGCCCTTCTTGTCGTCCTTCTCGTGGCCGCGGAAGGTGCGGGTGGGCGCGAACTCGCCCAGCTTGTGGCCGACCATGGTCTCCGACACAAACACGGGGATGTGCTTGCGACCGTCGTGGACCGCGATCGTGTGTCCCAGCATGGCCGGGATGATCATCGACCGGCGGGACCAGGTCTTGATGACGTTCTTCGTGCCGGCTTCGTTCTGCACGACCACCTTGCGAAGCAGGTGATCGTCGACGAAGGGGCCCTTCTTAAGACTGCGAGGCATCTTCTCTTACTCCTACTTACGCTTCTTGCCGGCGTTACGACGACGCACGATGTACTTGTCGCTTTCCTTGTTGGCGTGACGGGTGCGACCCTCAGCCTGGCCCCACGGGGAGACGGGGTGACGTCCACCGGACGTCTTGCCCTCACCACCACCGTGCGGGTGGTCGACCGGGTTCATCGCGACACCACGGACGGTCGGGCGGACGCCCTTCCAGCGCATGCGGCCGGCCTTACCCCAGTTGATGTTCGACTGCTCGGCGTTTCCGACCTCGCCGATGGTCGCGCGGCAGCGCGCATCGACGTTGCGGATCTCGCCCGAGGGCAGACGCAGCTGAGCGAAGTTGCCATCCTTGGCGACGAGACGGACGGATGCACCGGCCGAACGTGCCATCTTCG
Organism: Microbacterium sp. C5A9; assembly: GCF_022627955.1. GTDB lineage: Bacteria > Actinomycetota > Actinomycetes > Actinomycetales > Microbacteriaceae > Microbacterium. Next base: position 226,223 of record NZ_JABXGD010000005.1, on the reverse strand, counting down.
CGCCGCCACCGGGACGGAGCTCGATCGCGTGGATGACGGTACCCGTCGGGATGTTCTTCAGCGGGAGGTTGTTGCCCGGCTTGATGTCAGCGCCGGCACCCGACTCGACGACGTCGCCCTGCTTCAGCTTCGCCGGCGCGAGGATGTAGCGCTTCTCGCCGTCGAAGTAGTGCAGCAGCGCGATGCGCGCGGTGCGGTTGGGGTCGTACTCGATGTGAGCGACCTTGGCGTCCACGCCGTCCTTGTCATTGCGACGGAAGTCGATGACGCGGTACTGGCGCTTGTGGCCACCACCGATGTGACGGGTCGTGATGCGGCCCTGGTTGTTGCGACCACCGGTCTTCGAGAGCGGGCGCAGCAGCGACTTCTCCGGCGTCGATCGAGTGATCTCGGCGAAGTCAGCCACCGACGAGCCGCGACGGCCCGGGGTCGTGGGCTTGTACTTGCGAATAGCCATTATTGTCCTTATCCCCCGGATCAGCCGATTGCCGTGAAGATGTCGATGGTGCCCGACTTCAGGGTGACGATGGCGCGCTTGGTGTCCTTGCGCTTGCCGGTGCCGAAGCGGGTGCGACGAGCCTTGCCGACGCGGTTGAGGGTGTTGACCCCTGCGACCTTGACGCCGAAGATCTTCTCGATGGCGAGCTTGATCTCGGTCTTCGAAGCGCGCGGGTCCACGAGGAAGGTGTACTTACCCTCGTCGATGAGACCGTAGCTCTTCTCGGACACGACCGGCTTCAGGATGATGTCGCGCGGGTCCTTGTTCAGGGCCGTCTGGAGAACAGATGCCTGCTCGCTCATGCGGAGACCTCCTGGTTGGCGCCGGACTTCGAGGCGATGAAGCCCTCGAGCGCGGCCTGGGTGAAGACGATGTCGTCGGAGACGAGCACGTCGTAGGCGTTGAGCTGGTCGAACGTCAGCACGTGCAGGTTCGACAGGTTGCGGATGCTCTTCAGCGTCACGTCGTCGTTGCGCTCGATCACCACGAGCACGTTCTTCGACGAGACGACGTTGGTGAGGAAGTTCACCGCGGTCTTGGTCGAAGGCGTGCCGTCGATGCCGAACGACTCGATGGCGTGGATGCGCTCACCGCGGAAGCGGTCGCTGAGCGCGCCCAGGAGGGCGGCGGCGATCATCTTCTTGGGGGTGCGCTGCGAGTAGTCGCGCGGCTTGGGGCCGTGCACGATTCCACCACCGGTCATGTGCGGCGCGCGGATGGAGCCCTGACGGGCGTTACCCGTGCCCTTCTGCTTGAAGGGCTTGCGGCCGGCACCCGAGACCTCACCGCGACGCTTGGTCGAGTGGGTTCCCTGGCGAGCCGCCGCGAGCTGCGCGACGACGACCTGGTGGATGAGCGGGATGTTCGTCTTGGCGTCGAACAGCGCGGCGGGAAGCTCGATCGAGCCAGCCTTCTTGCCGTCTGCCTTGAGGACGTCAAGCGCGAGAGTGGAGTCAGCCATGATCAGGCACCCTTCACTGCGTTGCGGACGTAGACGATGCGGCCACGAGCACCGGGGACGGCGCCCTTGACGAGCAGCAGACCCTTCTCGATGTCGACGGCGTGCACCGTGAGGTTGAGGACGGTCACGCGCTCGCCACCCATACGGCCGGCCATGCGCATGCCCTTGAAGACGCGGCTCGGGGTCGACGATGCGCCGATGGAGCCGGGCTTGCGGTGGTTGCGGTGCGAACCGTGCGATGCCGAGACGCCCTTGAAGTTGTGACGCTTCATGACACCGGCGAAGCCCTTGCCCTTGCTCGTGCCGACGACGTCGACGAGCTGTCCGGCCTCGAAGGTTCCGTCGACCGTGAGCTCCTGGCCCAGGGTGTAGTCGCCGGCGTCCGCGGTGCGGATCTCGGTGACGTGACGGCGCGGCGTGACGCCGGCAGCCTCGAAGTGAGCGGAGAGCGGCTTGTTCACCTTGCGGGGGTCGATCTGACCGTAGGCGATCTGAACGGCCTTGTAGCCGTCCTTCTCGGGGGTACGGATCTGCGTGACCACGTTCGGCGAGAGCTCGATGACGGTGACCGGAACGAGCTTGCCGTTCTCGGACCACACCTGGGTCATGCCGAGCTTGGTGCCGAGCATGCCCTTGGAAATCTTTGCGTTGATGTCAACCATGTCGAACCTCAGAGCTTGATCTCGATGTTGACATCGGCAGGCAGGTCGAGACGCATCAGCGAGTCGACGGCCTTGGGCGTCGGGTCGACGATGTCGATCAGACGCTTGTGGGTGCGCATCTCGAAGTGCTCGCGGCTGTCCTTGTACTTGTGCGGCGACCGGATGACGCACACGACGTTCTTCTCGGTCGGAAGGGGCACGGGACCGACGACAGTTGCGCCCGCACGGGTCACGGTGTCGACGATCTTGCGTGCGGACGTGTCGATGACCTCGTGGTCATACGACTTCAGGCGAATGCGGATCTTCTGTCCCGCCATTGTCTGCTCTCTCTCTTTAGGCGTCTTACCGTCCGGGGCCGGGTGACCCTGGGGCATTGGACGCACGTCGGCGCTGTTCGCGCCTCGGCACTCGAACGACTCTCGCGAGCCGATCTGCTGCACCACTGTTCTGCTGTCATCCCGCTCGCCTCTCAGCGAGCGGATGTCCGACCTCCGCCGCGCACGGCGAAGCCCTCGTGATGAAGATGTCGGGATCGTTCTGCCACCCGCGGCCTAGGTCCCTGCGCGTCTGCGCCGCCTATGCACTGTCGTGATGGTGATCCGGCCCACGCTGAGCGCGCCGGAATGTCGAACCTGTCTATTCTGCCATGGCGGATTTCCCTTGTGCAAACCCGGGCGTGTCGCGTTTGCTGAGCATCCGTTGGGCATGCCCCCGCGGCCCCGGGCTGAGTGCCTCGGAACCACGCCTCCGACCGTCAGAGAGTCGGAGAGAGCGGGGCGAGGCATCCCCATGCCTCGCCCCGCTTGGGGAGGGCGTTCGGTGCGAGGGGGCACACCGAACGCGAGGAGTCCGGCGTGAAGGGACGCCGTCTTCCTCGATCGAGGGCGCGGCGGAGTGACCGCCGCGCAGGCGGGAAGACGCTCAGGCGCACAGAGTGCGCGCGTCGCATGATGATCCCCAAAATCATTTCCCCAGTTTGTCGCGGCGAACCGCGTGATTCGGGAGGTCGAACCCCTTCGACGTCCCTGACCGCGCATTCCCCAGGCGGTCGTTCCAATCCTAGGGGATGGGAAGGCTGAAACGCGATACCGCCGAGCCGAATACCGGGTACCGGATGCAGAAGGGCGGCGACTCCCCGGTGGGGAGCCGCCGCCCTCAGACTGCCTATCGCGTCAGAACCGTTCTCGAAGAGCATCCGAGAGCTGATCGAGCTTTCCTTCTCCCCCACCGCTGTAGCTGCCATGGATGCTCGTCCCCGTGCCGATTTCATCCCAGTTGAACGGATTGACATAGTGATTCACGTCGCAGACGAGATCCCGTTCGTCGCACAGCTCGATCGTCGCGGATTTCAGGGATTCGGGATATCCCATGGCTGCGGCGTGCTGCCCGGCCTGATACCCCTCGTATGCACCCTTGAGGCTCTTGGTCATCCATGCGAAGAAAGCGGCTCCGAGAACCCCGAGCGCCAGAGTGGCCACCCCCTGACCGCCCGATGGAGCCGACCCCAGGTTCGTGAACTGCAGCTTCGGCGTGCGCAGTGGGTCGGCGATGAGTCCCACCGTCTCCACCGAGTCGAGAAGCGGTGAGTCGATCGCGCCGAGGAACTGCAACGCGGCGTGCAGCGCCCATGCGCCCTGCGAGTATCCGGCGAGGACGATCTTCTGGTCGGCCCCGCACTTGTCAAACGATGCTTCGAGCTGCTGGATCAGCATCGCGGCCCCCAGCCAGACGCTCGCCGGGTATGTCGCGAGATCCTTCACGCCCTCCCAGAAGCCGTGACCGGCGAAGAACGGCACGGCGTTGGCCGGGTAGAGCACGGCATCCCTCTGCACGTAGTGCACCTCCGTGTCGACGACCTCGCCCTCCTCTGCCGCAGCCTGCAGGCGTTCGATCTCATCTGCCTGCAGCCCCGAGTCGAGCGAGGAGAAGAGCGTGGAGAGCATCCCTCCCAGCGGTGCGGACTCCCCCGACCCTCGCAGACCTATCAGGAGGTACTTCTTGCAGGCAGGGAGCGGAGCCGGAGCGGGGATGTTCTCGACCACCGCCGGCACCACGGTGCCGACCCAGGGGAACACCTCGACCTGACCTTGGATCGCGGGGTTTCCGTCGACACCAGGTCCGAAGTCCCCGCCCCACTGCACGTCGCGCGCGTCGAAATAGCTCTGCGCCGAGACACCGGTGATGCAATCGCGTACCGCGCCGTGGAAGAAGCCACCGCCGGCAACGGTCAGACACGTGTCGGTGGTCTTCTCGATCGTGGTGGCGTCCAGCGACACCGCTGCGCCCGCTTCGCCATACAGGCCGTACTGTCCGTAGCGCAGCGTGAAATGCTCTGCTGTGATCGACCCACCGGCCGAGACTGTGAGGCCGTACCACTCCGATGAATAGGGCGCAGTGTCATCGCCGTCGGCGTTCGTGTCGCCACCGACCGAGTCATCAGTGAGAGTGGTGATGACGACGGGCGCCGCCGCCGTGCCGTTCACCACCAGTGACCCCGCCACCGTCATCCCCGCTCGGTAGTCGGTCCAGGATGAGAAATTCGCGACCTTGATCACGACGCCGGCCGGCACCGTCATCGTGACAGAAGCGGCGATCGTGAGACCGGTGTCCCAGCGGTTGCGGTCGTCGATCACGATCGGGGCTCCTGTGAACGGAACGGTCCAGTTCTCGACGAGGGTGCCCGACACGGCGAACACGTTGATCCTGTTGCCCGTGATCATGTTTCCGCCGAGGTTCGACGGGCGCAGCATGACATCGGTGACCCGCAGCGGAGAACCGTCCCCCTGGTACCCCGAGATCGCGTTTCCCGAAACCCTGAGCGCCGGTGCCGTCGTGCTGTCGTTGTCGGAGAGAACGTCCACCGCTCCGCCCTGCACGGTGTTGTTCATGACCGAGACCCCGAAGGCGTGGTCGGAACCCGCGGCGCGGGTCACGGTGATAGAGCCGCCTCGAACGGTATTGCCCGTCACCGTGACGGCGCTGTTGCCGACACCGGCGTCGATCCCTCCGTCGATGATCGACGAGGTCACGCTCAGCGCATTGCCGAGGCCCGACACGCCTCCGGCATACAGCACCCGCGCCTGAGTGAGGGTGGCAGAGCCGCCCTCGACCACGCTGATGCCGTACCACTGCGAGGTGCGCGGAGCGGTGTCGTCGCCGTCGCCGTTCGTGTCACCTCCGATCGTGTCGTCTTCGAGAGGTGTGAAGACGACGGGTGCTGTGGCCGTGCCGTTCACCTTCAGCGTGCCCGCCACCATGATGCCGCCGCTGTAGTCCGCCCACGAGATCGAGGCGTCACCGACCTTGATCACCACTCCTGCGGGCACGGTCATCGTCACTCCTGCCGCGACCGTGAAGCTGCCACCCCACTCGTTGCGGTCATCGAGCACGAAAGGAACACCCGTGGTCGGCACTGTCCAGTTCTCGACCAGAGTTCCGGCCAGCGCGACGACATCGACGCGGTTGCCCGAGATCGTGTTGCCGGTCAGGTTCGACGGTCGTAGCTTCGCGTCCCACACGCGCAGCGGGAATTCCGCAGTGTCCTGGCCGGAGATGGAGTTGCCGGTGACGGTGATCGGGGGTGCTGAGCTGCTCTCGTTGTCGGACGAGACGCGGACCGATCCGCGCTGCACCGTGTTGTTCGTCACAGTGACGCCGAACGCGCGTGCGGAGCCGAACGGGCGGTACACGGAGATCGAGCCTCCGCGCACCGTGTTGCCCGACACGGTGATCGCGCTCGTACCGACGGCCGCATCGATACCGCCGTCGATGATCGACGAGACGATCGTCGTCGCTGCCCCCTGCCCCGACACTCCGAACGCGAACAGCACCCGCGCCTGCGTCAGGGCGATCGAACCTGCGTTCACGGCGTTGATGCCGTACCACTCCCGGTCGACCGGCGCGGAGTCGTCGCCGTCACCGTTGGAGTCGCCACCGAACGAGTCGTCCGCGATCGACGTGAACACCGCCGGTTTCGCCGCCGTGCCGTTCACCACGAGAGATCCTTCGACGAACACCGTCGCGCGGACGACCTTGATGACGGCGCCGGCAGGCACCGTCATGGTGACACCGGCCGATACCAGAAGGCCTCCGTACCCCACCCCGACCCCGCTGTCGGCGCCGGCGATCGGCGGCCCCGCCGAAGGGACCGTCCAGTTCTCGACGAGCGCCCCTGCGAGGGCGAACGCGTTCACGCGGCTTCCCGTGATCGTGTTCGCGGTCAGATTCGACGGTCGCAGCTTGACGTCGCTCACCGACAGCGGGAAGGCAGCGTCAACGAAGCCGGACACGGCATTGCCGGAGACCCTGATCGGCGGCGCCGAGCTGCTCGTGTTGTCGGAGGCGACACGCACCGCGCCGCCCTGCACGGTGTTGTCGGTCACCGTGACCGCGAACGCACGCGCCGAGCCCGCAGGTCGGTAGACGTCGATCGAGCCGCCTCGCACCGTATTGCCCGTGATGGCAACCGCACCGGTGCCGACTGTGCCTGTGACGCTGCCGTCGACGATCGACGCGGCAACAGTGAGTGATGCTCCCTGCCCCGACACTCCTCCGCCGAAGAGGACGCGAGCGTGCGTCAGGCTGGCGGTTCCGCTGTCGACCACGCTGATCCCGTACCACTCGAATGCGTGCGGAACGGTGTCATCGCCGTCGCCGTTCGTGTCGCCTCCGAACGAGTCGTCGGTCAGTGATGTCAGGGCCACGGGTGCCGCTGCCGTGCCCTGGACGATCAGCCTGCCCGCGACAGTGATCCCGAGGCGCGTCTTGATCGTCGCCTTACCGCCGACGGTCAGCGTCGCTCCTTGCGCGACGGTGACAGCGTCGTCGATGACGTAGACGGTCGGCTGCGTGGGTGACCAGGTCGTGTCGACCGTGATGTCGCTCGTCACGTGGATCGTCGCGATGTCGACGGTGACCACCACACCGACGCTCTTGGTCGTCGCGGTCGTGTAGCCGGACTTCTTCGCCGTAGCCGTCACGGTGATCGTCGCCCCGGCATCCGCGGCGACGAGCCGGTAGGTAGATGAGGTCGCCCCGGCGATCGCAGTGCCGCCGCGCATCCACTGATACGAGAGCGTCGTCGGCGCGGGCGACCACGCACCGGCCCCTGCGGTCAAGGTCGATCCCACCTTGGGCGTGCCCGAGACGGTCGGCGCCGGCGCGGTCGTGAAGATCGACTCGACGGTCACGACGGCGCTCGTCTTCGTGGTCGTCGTGTACGTGGCTCGGGTGGCGGTCGTCGACACGGTGATCTTGGTGCCGGCATCCGCCGCGACCAGCTTGTAGGTGCTCGCCGTCGCACCCGCGATCGCGATGCCGTTGCGCTTCCACTGGTAGGTGAGTGACGAGGGAGCCGGCGCCCAGGTGCCGGCCGCAGCCTTCAGGGTCGACCCGGCCGCGGGCGTACCGGAGACCGTGGGGAGCGGTGCCGTGGTGAAAGGAAGCGTTGCGATCCCCTTCGCCGCGCTCGTGGTCGCGCCGTTCGAGTACCCACTCTTGGAGGCCGTGACCGTGACCGTGATGTTCGCCCCGGCATCCGCGGACATCACCTTGTAGGTCGTCGCTGTCGCTCCCGCGATCGCGGCTCCGTCTCGCTTCCACTGATACTTCAGCGTCGTCGGCACCGGAGCCCAGGTGCCCGATCTGACCGTCAACGTCGATCCGACGGAGCCTGTGCCCGAGATCGTCGGTGTCGGTGCGGTCGCGAAGATCAACGGGATGCTCTTGGCGGCACTCGTGCGTGTCGTCGGCGTGTAGCCGGCTGCGGTCGCCGTCACCGACACGGTGAGGCTCGTCCCTGCGTCCGCCGCCGTGAGCTTGTAGGCGGCAGAGGTGGCTCCGGAGATCGTTGATCCGCCCCGCTTCCACACGTAGGTTACCGTCGTGGGGGCAGGAGTCCAGGTGCCGAGAGTCGCCGTCACCGTCGACCCCACTGCTGCGGTGCCTGTGATCGTCGGCACCGGCGCCAGCGTGAACTCGAGCGTGGCTATAGCCCTCACGGCACTGGTCTTCGTGACGCTCGTGAACCCGGGGCGTGCTGCGGTCGTGCGCACCGTGATGCCGGCTCCCGCGTCGGCGGCGACCAGCTTATACGTGCTCGCGGTGGCTCCTGCGATCGGCGAGCCTGCTCGCAGCCATTGGTAGCCGATGGATGCAGGAGCCGGCGCCCATGCCCCGGCCGCGGCCGTCAGCGTGGAACCGACCTTCGCTGTTCCGGAGATCGTGGGCACGGGCGCAGTCGTGAAGATCGACGGGACTGCGGCTGGGGCGCTGGTTCGCGTCGACGTGCCGTTGCCGCTGCGCGAGGCGCGAACCGTCACGGTGATCTGCTTCCCTGCGTCCGCCGCGGTGAGCCCATAGGTCTGCGCGGTCGCTCCGCTGATCGGGATGCCCGCACGAGACCACTGGTACGTGAGAGTCGTGGGCGAGGGTGCCCACACCCCCGGGGCGGCGGTGAGCTTCGACCCGACGGCAAGCGTGCCTGACACGGTGGGAGCAGGAGAAGAAGTGAACGCCGCCCCCACGGCGGCAGCGGCACTGGATTTCGTCGTGTTGACGTACCCCGGCTTGGCAGCGGTGACGACGACCGTGATCGCGGCGCCGGCATCCGCTGCGACCAATATGTACTTGTTCGCGGTCGCGCCCGGGATGGCCGCGGCTCCGCGCTTCCATTGATAGGTGAGGCTCGCCGGGGCCGGCTGCCAGTCGCCGACCGCGGTCGTCAGCGTCGACCCCACGACGGCGGAACCGGTGATCATCGGCGCGGGGGCCGCGGCGAACGGAAGGTCGGCAGCGTAGGCGGGCGAGGCCACCAGAGACCCCGCGATCAGAGACAGGCAGGCCACCAGAGCGAGGGAGAGTCGCCGGATCCGATCGCGCGCGTGCGGTCGTGTCGGGCGCACCCGCTCGGTTCGAGGCGAGGACGAGTTCTGAGTGCGCACGAGGCTCCTGTCGCGATGTCGGGTCGACGATCAGCGGTCACCGGCGTACGGGCACGCTCGACGATCGCTATGTCTCGAACCCTTCCCATCGGGTGCGAGGCGGTAGTGCGATGCGCGTAGCTGTCCCCTGATCGAGCGGCTTTCAGATGCCCAAATGTCGACCTGCTCTGCGCTAATCGACACGATAGAGCCAACGCGCCCCAGCGAACAAGCTTTCAGATGAATATTTCGCGAGGCCCGATCCCATGCGAAAGGCGGCGACTCCCCCGGTGGGGAGCCGCCGCCCTCAGACTGCGCGATGCGTATTACTGGTTGCCGACTGCCTTGTCGGCCTGGTCGCGGATCTCGTCGATCTTGTCTGCAGCACCCGGTGCGATCTTCTTCGCGAAGTCAGCGACACCGTCGAGGACCTTGTCGCTGATGTCCTCGGCCTGCTCGCTCTTGACGGCCTCGGCGATCTTGTCCTTGTTCTGCTCGTACAGGTCCTTGCCCTTGTTGACGGTTTCCTCGATACCCATGGCGGGCCCCCTTTTCTGCGAGCGAACGCGCCCGATGCGCGACGCACGTACATTCTGCACGGAACGGGAGTGCGGGGGAAGATCGCCGTCGCAGGGCGTCTCAGGCGGATACGCCGTACGCGGACGGGCACTACTCCAGCGGGACGATCCCTGCCACCGCCTCGCGCAGCACCGGCCCCAGCATCTCGGCGTAGAGCTTGGACGTATGCACATCGTCATGCTTCAGCGCGACACTGCCGACGAAGGTTGGGCAGCCGTTCTCCGCGCAGTACCACTCCTCGGTCTCCACGTACGGGACCCCGGCGGTCTGCGCGGCAGCTCTCTCCGCCTCGTAGACCGCGTCGTAGATCTCGTCGGGCGCCATCTCGCACGCCTCCGGGGACTTCCCGGGAACGGCGCACTCCGCCAGCACCGCTCCCTTCGGCGGCGACTGGACGAGGATCACCGTCCCCGCGTGCTTCTGCAGTTCGGCGAGCAGCTCGGAGGTGGCGAGAGCCCATTCCACCGCGGCTCCCTCCTCAGGCTCGGCGTCCGAGTTCGCGCGCGTCACGTGACGGTAGATGTCCTGCACGAACACGACATCGGGGCGCTCCTCGGCGACGAGCTGGAGAGCGGCATCCTGGTGCGCTGCGCAGCTCTCCCCCTCCGCCTCCGTGGGGAACCACATGTCGAACTCGACCTGCGGACACGCGGGCTTCGTGGTCCCTCGAACATTCCAGTCGTCACCCAGCGCGTGCCGCACGGTGGAGATGAGAGTGATCGCGGTGGAGTCCCCCATCACGAAGGCCGTGTGCTCGGCCCCGTCGGAGGGGAACCAGCAGCTCTCCGGGTCCCGCACGTCGGCGGGCGAGCACTCCGTCTTCTCGTCGACCCGTGCACGCTCGCTGAGGTCGCCGGGAGCCGGGTCGAGTGCGGGCCATTCCTCCGCCTCTCCGGCGTCAGCCAGGACCTCGGTGAGCTCCGCCTGAGTGTCCGGCGTGTCCGACACGGCGGGACTGGACGACGCGCTCACCTCTGCCGGGCGAGCGAAGGTCACCACTGACGTCGCCGCGATCAGGGAGACGACGACGACACTGGCCGCGAGGGTGAAGAGATGCGAGGGGCGTCCGGCTCCCCGCTCGAGCCAGGCCGACCTGCGGATCGGGTCCTCGACGAGGTGGTAACTCGCGATCGACAACAGCGCGGTGATCGCGAGGACCGACAGCAGGAAACGACGCTCGTGGTGAGCGAAGTACGGCCCGAGGAAGACGATGACGGGCAGGTGCCACAGGTAGAGCGAGTACGAGATGTCGCCGATATAGCTGCTGACGCGGTTCGACAGCGGCCACACCGCCGATTCGTCATCCGAGCCTGTGCCGGCGGCGATGATGAGTGCGGTGGCGAGCACCGCGACGATCGCGCCGGGGACCGGCATCCCGTCGCTCTCGCTCACAGTGACGAGCGCGTAGCCGAGCGCTGCGATCCCGACCCAGGCGAGGTACGGCCGCAGGGCCTGAGGGATGCGCCCGAGCTGGGACGCGCCCACGGCCACGAGCGCGCCGACCGCCAGCTCCCACGCGCGGGTCAGCGTGGAGAAGTACGCCCACATCGGAGCCGCGTCCGTCTCGTGCGCCGCCCACAGAACCGACGCTCCGGCGATGAGCAGCAGCACCACCGCGAGAACGGGCTTGAGCGCACGACGGCGGTGCAGGATCAGCGCGACGAGTGCGATCAGCAGGGGCCAGACGATGTAGAACTGCTCTTCCACTCCGAGCGACCAGTAGTGCTGCAGCGGCGACGTCGTGCCGTCGTCGGCCCAGTAATCCGTGCCCGCCGCCGCGAAACGCCAGTTGCTCACGAAGAACGTCGCCGCAAGGGCATCGCCGGCGATCTGGCGTGCGCGCTCGCCGCCGATGAGGATGTAGCTCGCCACCACGGTGACGATGAGGACCAGGGTGGCGGCCGGGAGGATGCGCTTCACGCGACGCTTGTAGAACCCGACGAAGGAGATGCGCCCGGTGCGCTCCACCTCGCGGATGAGGAGCGCGGTGATGATGAACCCGGAGATCACGAAGAAGACGTCGACACCGAGGAAGCCACCGGTGAGCGCCCCCACCGCGTGGTTCACGATCACGGCGAGGACCGCGACAGCGCGCAGCCCCTGGATGTCTCTGCGGAACCCGGGCTTCCTCACGCCGCCCGAGACCGGAGTACTGGTATTTTGCACTCGCATAACACTAGGGCGAACGGGCACCGCTCCGGAACCGTCACGGAGTCACAGGCGGCCGGAGAGGATCATCCCCGGCCCGACGATCAGGACTGCCAGTAGTTCTTCTTGACGATGACCTGCTGAATGGTGGTGCCGGCATTGAGCGCGCGCACCTCTGCGAACAGCCGGATCGATCCGGAGAGGAAGTACGGCAGCGTGTAATGCCCGAACGTCGATGCGTTCGCCGCCGACGCCGAGGTCGCGGGTATCTCCATCACCGGCTGGGGAGATGTGCTGACGACGCCGCCGGCGTAGTTGAACACTTCGGCGACCGCGCGCACCTGGAGACCGCGCGTCACGCCGAGCGCCTTGAGGTAGATCGTGAGGTCTCCTGTCTCCCTGTTGTTCCCGGCGCTCTGGGCCAGGTAGATCTGACTCGAGCTCACCTGGATCTTCGTCCACACGTTCGCGGGCACCGGGGCGTTCCAGAAATAGGTCGACGACTGATGGATGGGCACGGGATCCTCCGGTTGGACGTAGTTCTCGAAGTCGACTGAATTGGTGAATCCCAGCTGCAGCGGCGTACCGCCGATCCACAGCGAGACATGGACGTGGGCGCCGTACCCGGCCTCGCTTCCGAAGCCCGAGGCCCCCGATACGGCGATGACCTGCCCCCGCGTCACTCGCGTCCCCGGGAGGACGGCGCTCGACTGCAGGTGGAGGTAGCGGATGTAGTTGCCGTCGTCGGCACGCAAGGCCAGATACCGGCCGGTCGCCGTCGTCGTGGAGTCCTTGCGGTCGACGATCACCCCGTCGGCGGCGGCACGGACCGGCGTGCCGGTGGGGACCGCGTAGTCCGTCCCCGGCTCGCCGGACGGGGGCGTCCTGTTCCTGTGCCCCTGCCAGCTGCTCGAGATCTGCGAGTCTCCGCAGGGCCGCAAGTACGTCCCTGCGGCCGTCGCGGTGAGGTCCGGGGAGACCAGATCCCACCCGATCGCGGCCGCTCCGAGCGCGGCCCCGGCCCCGATCAGCAGTGCTCGACGCGAGAAGAACGGGTTCGCGTGGTGATCGGACGAGGGCTCGGCGTCCCCCGCGTCGCACACTAGCGATCGCCCCCCTCGTTCTCGCCGCGGATCAGGTTCTGGATCTGCTCTTCGGGAAGCTTCTCGATCGACCCCGAGCTGAGCTCGATCTGCGGGTCGGCCGGCGTTCCCCCGATGGTGCACACCGACTGCCCCTCGTATCCGGACGTCGTGACCGGAACCAGCACGAGCCATTCCGGCTCCACGAGCCGCTGCTCGATCCGGGTGCCCTCCGTGTCGAAGACGACGTCCGGCGCGTAGTTGGAGGTCGTCACATCGACGCAGATACTCGTCAGATCCTCGAAGCTGAAGGCGCCGTACTCCGGCGCGGGGGCTTCGGTGGGCTCGGCGGTCGGCGATGGCTCAGCCGTCGGAGCGTCGGTGGTGGGCGTCGGATCGGGGGTCGACGTGGCCGTGGAGGTGGGGACGGGGTTCGACGCTCCCGCATCCGCCGCGCACCCGGCTGCTCCTGCGAGGACGCCGATGGCCAGAGCACTCGCAGCGAGACGCGTCGCAAGGGGGGATCTCATGATCTTGAATGTACCCAGACAGCTGCCGCGGACGCGGTTACCGCTCGGTCAGTCGCGGGGATCGTTACCGAGATGACTCAGTGCGCGCTCGCACCCGGGGCGACGACGGCCCGGATGGTGCGGAAGAGGATGACGACGTCCTGAGTGAGCGACCAGTTCTCGACGTAGTACAGGTCGAGGCGGATCGTCTCCTCCCACGACAGGGTCGATCGCCCGCTGACCTGCCACAGGCCGCTCATGCCGGGCTTGACGGCGAGACGACGCAGAGCGATGTCGTCGTAGAGAGCGACCTCCGCCGCGCGCTGCGGTCGCGGGCCGACGAGGCTCATCTCGCCGCGCAGCACATTGATGAGCTGCGGGAGCTCGTCGATCGAGTGCTTGCGCAGGAACCGACCGATCTTGGTGATGCGCGGGTCGTCCGACACCTTGAAGAGCGGTGTCTCGCTCGACCCCTGCAGATCGAGCAGGCTCGCGAGCTGGTCGTCGGCGTTGGCGACCATCGACCGGAACTTGCGCATGCCGAAGGTCCGCCCACCGCGGCCGATGCGCTCCTGGTGGTAGAACACCTTGCCCGGTCCATCGATCTTGATGGCGATAGCCGTGACGAGGAAGACCGGTGAGAAAAGCAGCAGAAGCCCCGCCGAGCCGATCAGGTCGAAGACGCGCTTGAGGAATCGGCTCGATCCCTCCATGCGCGGGAAGTCGACGTGCACGAGGGGCAGGCCCGCGACGGGGCGAGAGTGCAGGCGGGGGCCGGCGACGTCGGTCAGGGCCGGGGCCATGATCATCTGGATGTCGCGATCGGCGACCGCGTAGCCGAGGCGGCGCATGGTCTCGGGGTCCATGTCGTCGGACCCGACGATGATCAGCGCGTCGATGTTCGCCGCGTCGAGCGCTTTGTCGGCGCTGCGGATGTCGCCGAGAACCTCGAGCTGAGGCATTCCCTCGGACGGAACGCCGTCGGTGATCACGCCGACGATCGTGTAGCCGCTGTCCTTGCTGCGACGGATCTGCTGCGCGACGTGCTTGACCTTGCTGCGCTCGCCGATGATGACGGAGCGATGCGTGTAGTCGCCCCTGCGCTGACGTCCTCGCAGCCACTGACGCCAGATCCACCGCGAGACGAGAAGGAGGATGAGCCCGACCGGGAAGATCACGGCGAGAAGGAGGCGGGAGATCTCCATACCGAGGAAGAAGGCGACAGCGACGGTGAAGGCGAACACGGCGATCGTCGCGTCGACGAGCCGTCGATACTCGAGCACCCCGTGCCCGACGATGTGGTGGTCGCGGGTGTCGATCGCGTCGAGACCGATCAGCCAGGACACGCCGATGATGGCGAGGACCACGACGTAGCTGACCTGGGGGCCGTCGCGCCAGGAGACGTCGTCGGTCATGCTCGGACCGGCGAGAAGCCATGCGGACACGATGGTGACGGCGAGCACGAAGACGTCACTGTAGAAGAGTCGACTGGCGTACCTCCTCGGCCACTCACCGCGGCGACGTCGATGCGCCTGAGGACGGGCGACCGTCGCCTGACGACCGTTCGACTGCCTTGGTACAGCGTCCACAGCTATGCCGACCACCCCTGTCCCTCCGATATGAATCCACTGGTTCTCAGCGGATTCACCAAATCGGCAGTCAGTTTACTCCAGTCAGTGTGATTTCCGGTTCACCGGCATATCACCCGCAGGAATCCTGCAGGGTGGGCTGCACCGTGTTGATCATCGGGTTGGTCTGCACGGCCAAGGGACCGAAGTCACCGGTTCCGGTGAATGCGGCCGCGACCTCCACTCGGCCCTCCGGCTCGAACCACGCCTCGAAACGCGCCGTCGGCCGCCCGAGATCGTCGATTCCGTGCGACAGGATGTCGACACGCTCACCGTTGACCGCCACGTTGGAGATCGTCGTTCCGGGAGGGCCGTAGATGTAGATCCAGTCGCGGAATGTCGTGCCGAACGTCATGCTCTGCACATAGCGGGGAAGGTCTTCGGCCTGAGCCTGACTGATCGGGAGCGCCAGAGCGGCATTCACGGTGAAGGTCGTGGCGTCGGCCTCGCAGACCGCGTCGACGGTGACGGCCGTGCGCGTGTAGTAGTCGATCTTCGACCCGTTGCTGTTGTTGAAGTACACGCCGATGGTGGTGGAGTCCTCGTTGTCCGTCGGCAGCACCCCGCTCACACGCTGACCGTCGATCGCCTCGGTGACCTTCGCGTCTTCGCTCCAGACGAGGATGCTTCCCTGCTCGGCGCTCTCTGCCAGCGCCGTCGCCATCTCCTTCAGATCGAACTGGCCGGACGACACCTTCTCGAAGACGGCACCGGCCGCGGCCGCGAAGAAACCGTCGACGAGCTCGGGGTGCTTGTAGCTGTCCCAGCGCTGATAGACATCGCTCAGCAGCAGCGAGACCGCGTTGTCGGCACTCAGCACGTCACCGGTGACGAGGGTGATCGGTCCGGTCGCGACCAGGATCTTGGAGAGCGCGAGAGGGTCGATCGAGATGACGCCGTCGATCTGGTCGGGGGCGATGTCACGCTGCCACCATGCCCTCATGATCTGCGCCGCCGTCGGGAAGTCGGGGCGGCTCATGCTCGTGTTGACGTGATCGACGAGGTAGCTGGAGTAGAGGTCGATCGCACTCTGGTCGACCGGGACATCGACGGCCACCCCGTTCTCGTAGCTGCTGCTGCTGCCCTGGGTCCCCATCGCGATCGCGCCGTTGTCGACGTGGATCAGGGTCTGCGAGGCGGCGCTGCCTCCCAGCGCGAGCGACTCCGCGTTGTTCTGGAAGACGAGCAGGTAGTTCCGCGGACCGTCGGAGCCGAGGAGAGTCGGAAGCAGATCCACCGCGGGCGCCGCGGCCTCCATGACCTCGGCGACCTGATCGACGCCTCCGCGCACGGGGCCCACGAGCGCCGTGGACTTCTTCACCTCGGAGATCTCGTCGGCGAGCTGGCCGATGCGAGACGCCTGCCCCTTCGCCACGTCGAGCACCTGGGTGATGAGGGAGCCGCTCGCGGGATCGGCGGCGAGCACCGGAATGGCCACGTCGTTGACGAGCACGTCGAGCGACTGGGCCGCGAGCCGCACGCCGCGGAGGTTCTCACCGGCGACCGGGATCCACTCGAGCGCACCCCACACCGGATCGGATGCGGCATCGGCGGCGCTCTGTGCGGGCTCGGCGATCTTCTGCACGGTCTCCTTCGGATCCGCGCCGTTCTGCAGCTCCCCGATCAGCTGCTGGCTCTCTTCGAGCCCGTTCTTCACCGTGAGCGCCTTGAGCGCGACCCAGCAGGCGACTCCGAGCAGCACGATGACGACGATGGCGACGACGAGCCACGTGATGCGCGCACGCCTGCGTCGACGGTGAGTGACGTCGGGGGCGGTGGTCTGCCGCCCGGCGGCCTCGCGCTGTTCTTGCTGCTTCTGTGCAGCTTCGCGGGCTGCTCTACGGGATTCGTGGGGCACGACTGGATCTTAGCGTCGCGACGCTGAGCGGACGCTGACCCGGGCACGTAGGGGAGACTGGACGCGTATGGGAGAATGACGATGGTCGACACGACGGGGGACGGTCGACCTCACGTGATGGGCCCCCGAGGCGATGAAGGAGTTACCGACTTGGAGCCGAGCATCCTGGTCGTTGCACCATGGCTTCAGGGCGGCGGTGGACAGAAGGCTCTTCAGGGAATCCTGGCGGCGATGCCTCGCGAACGCATCCGCTTGGTGGTCCTCTTCACCGGCAACAAGAACTCCGAACCGCTGCACGAGCATGTGGCGGAGGCCGTCTATCTCGATGCGCCGAGGACGCCGCTGGGTGTGCTGGAAGCGCGTCGCAGGCTGGCTCCCTACCTCACGGCCGCGACGAGCGTGTACTCCCTCATGCGTGCCAGCCACGTCGTGCTCGGGATCGGATCCACCCGCGTCCTGAAGAGCCGCCGCTTCGCGGCGACGTTCCACCAGCTGCCCTCCGAAGACGACTCCGCACGAATCGGGCGCGTCGAGAACGTCTTCGTGCGACGTGCGGTGCGTCATGCCGGCCTGGTAACGGCGCCGAGCCCGCGTGCCGTCGAGGAGATCGCCGACCGGCGTTTCGCGGCGAGGGAGCGGATCCGCTTCGAGGCGAACGCCAGCGACGCGACCTCCGAGGGCTCCGTGGCACCCCGCGACGGCGAACTGGGAACCGTTCGGCTGCTCTTCGCCGGGAGGCTCACCGAGCAGAAGGGCCTCGATCGCATCGCCGATCTGCTCGCCGCGAGCCGACTCCCCATCCATCTGAAGATCGCCGGCGACGGCGAGCTCCGCTCCTCTGTCGAAGCCCTCGCGGGTGCCGCGCCCGCCCCTCACCGCATCGACTACATCGGACACACGGATGATCTGCCCGCAGAGCTCGACTGGGCCGACGCCCTCTTCATGCCGAGCCGGTGGGAGTTGAACCCCATGACCGTCTGGGAATCGTGGGCACGCGGCCGCCCCGTCATCGCTTCCTCCCTCGACGTCTTCCACGACCTCTCGACCCAGGGTCCCGTGCTCGTCTTCGACGACGCGCACGACTTCGCAGAGCAGGTCGTCGCCGTGAGCGCCGACTCCCCACTGCGGACCCGCACCTTCGAGGAGGCACTCGTGGCCTTCGACCGACATTCGAACGAAAGGCGAGAACTTGCCGCCTACCTCGCCGGCTGACCGGGCACCACGCGTGCTCATCCTGCACGCATACAGTCCGTCCAACTCCGGAGACGGTCTCCTCGTCGATCTCGCGATCGATCTCGTGCGCCGGGTCTCCCCGAACGCCACCTACCTCGTCGTCGCCTCCGACGCCGCGGGTTTCGACGACCCCCGCTATCTGCAGTGGACGTCTCCGCTCCCCCTGCCTCGCGCCCTCCGCCGTGTCGCGATGGCTCTGACCGGTGTGCTCGGCCCGACCAGGGGCATCCGACGCGCCGCTGCCGAGGCCGACCTCATCGTCGCCGTCGGCGGTGCCTATCTTCGGGGCGGCGGCGCCGTCGAGTCGTTCAAGAGCTGGGGAGCGCACCACGGCCAGGTCAGGCTCGCCGCGCGCCACGGCGCCAAGAGCGTGTACCTCCCGCAGAGCATCGGCCCATACGGCGCGAGCTACGGCAGACGCACACGAGAACTCCTCTCGCGGATGCGCCGGGTGTACGTGCGCGACGATCGGACGGCGAGTGATCTGAGCGAGCTGCCCAACATCGACCGGGTCCCCGACATGGCGATCCTCGAATGGGCGAGGAACGACCGGCAGCCTCTCGACGGGGAACTCGGACGTCCGGTGTTCGTCGCGCGGAACCTCGGCGAACCGCGCCGATACTACGAGCTGCTCGCCGAGGTGCGCGACTCGGGCGCCTTCGACTGGGCCGTCCAGGCCACGGGCAGCTCGAACAACGACGCCCCCGTGACGGCACGCTACGGAGGGCCGGATGCGCCGCTGCTCTCGACCGTGCTGGCGACGCGATCCCCCCGCATCGTGGTGAGCACGCGACTGCACGGATCGCTCTCGTCGCTCATCGCGGGATATCCGACGATCCACCTGAGCTACGAGAGAAAGGGCTACAGCGCCTTCGCGGACCTCGGCATCCCCGACTTCGCGATCTCGGCACGGGATGCGACCGTCGAGCAGATCGACGCCCTCATGCAGCGGATCATCGACGATCCTGAGGCCTACTGGGCCGCGATCGACGCGAAGCGCACGGAGATCAGCGCCGCCGAACGACGGATCGAAGCGGACGCCGCCGCTGTGCTGGCCGCCGGGTCCCGATGAGCGTCGCGGCGATTCCGCGGGTCCTCCATGTCACCGAGGCACTCGGCGGCGGTGTCCAGTCGGCGATCGCCCATTTCGTCGATCAGACTCCCGGCGCCGAGCACACGATCTACGGACGCGTCAGGGACGGCGAGGAGACGAAGACCCCCGCCGGCGCGGCGACGATCCCGCACACCGGGTCGTTCCTCGACTTCTCCCGGGGTCTGCGCAGGGTGATCGCGGAGGTCGACCCCGTGGCCGTGCACTTCCACTCCAGCCTCGCCGGCGCGCTGCGCCCCTTCGCGGGCGGAGCGCGCGTCATCTACTCCCCGCACTGCTTCGCGTTCCGGCGCTCGGATGTCAGTGGTCTGCAGCGGACGGTGTTCCGCACCGTCGAGAGGCTCATGGGGCGGTTCACCGACGGCATCGTCGCGGTGAGCCCGTATGAGGCGGAGGATGCCGCCCGCTTCGTCGCACCGTCGAAGGTGTCGATCGTGTCGAACCTCGCCCCGATCGACACCTTCGAGCCGGCGCCGGTGCACGGACGACGTGTCGTGACCGTCGGCAGGATCGCCCCGCAGAAGGATCCCGGGTTCTTCGCCGAGGTCGCCAGGAACACCCCTGACACGCTGTTCACCTGGGTGGGCGACGGCGATGCGACGGCGCGCCGTCAGCTGGAGGATGCCGGGGTGGAGGTGACCGGTTGGCAGTCGCCCGACCAGATCGACGCCACCCTCAGGAAGTCGGACCTCTACCTCCACACCGCCGCCTGGGAGGCCTCGCCGATGTCTCTCGTCGAGGCGCTCGCGGTCGGGCTTCCCGTCGTCTGCCGGGAGGAGCCGTCGCTGCGGTCGCTCGGCTACCTCTGTGTCGAGGACTCCCCCGCCCGTGTGGCGACCACGGTGCAGTCCTTCTTCGACGACGCGCCCGTCGCGCACCAGGTGACCGAGCGCGCTGCGGCGGTCGTGGAATCGCTCAGGCACATTCCCAGTGGAGAGCGGCTGATGCACGCCTACCTGGGCGACACGGAGGTGACGAAATGACCACCGCTGTCGATGTGATCATCGCTGCATACAACGCCGAGCCCACGATCCGCGCCGCGGTCGAGAGCGCGCAGAAGGTCGACGGCGCCGCCGTCACCGTGGTCGACGACGGATCGACGGACGGCACCGCGGATATCGCCCGCTCCCTCGGCGCGACTGTCATCGAGCAGCAGAACAGCGGCGCATCCGCCGCACGGAGCAGAGGGCTCGCCGCATCGACGGCGCCCCTCGTCGTCTTCCTCGACGCGGACGATGAGCTGGTCGCGAACGGTGTGCACCGTTCGATCGCGCTTCTCGAGGACTCCCCGACGGCCGTCGTGTCGGCGGGCAGGGTCGAGGGTTTCACCGCGGCGGCGTCGACCGTCGGTGTTCTCCCACGCCGCTACGACTCGGTCACGACGACCTCGCTGATCCGCACGGGGTTCGGTCCGTGGCCGCCGGCGGCGTCGGTGATCCGACGCGCGGCGCTGGTCGAGGCGGCCGACCTCGAACCGTCGGCGCTGAGCACCCGCTACGCGGAGGACTACGAGATGATCATCCGCCTCTCGCTCCTCGGAGACGTCGTCATGCACGATGCCGTCGCGATGCGCTACCGAATGTACGATGGCAAGTCGAGCAACGCGGCGGAATCCGCTCTCCGCGACAAGGAACGGATCCGTCGACACTACGCTGATGCGCTTCGCATCGACGCGGACCTCATGGACGAAGGGCAGCTGCGCGCCGCCACTCGAATCCGCATGGCGAGGGTGGCGTTGTCGCGGAAGCGCTACGTCAACGCTCTCGCACTCGTCGCACGTGTCATCGTGACGAACCCGATGTTCATTCTTCGAAAGGTCATGAGATGACCCCGGGCACCTCATCCCTCCCCACGCCCTCGCGCAGGTTCCGATCGTCCTCGCTGTGGATCACCGGGCAGGACGACAACATCGGCGACTCCCTCCTCCGACGCCCCTACGCACGCGCCTTCGCCGAGCGCGCGCCTCTCGCCGTCTGGGTGAGAGAGGCCTCCGACGACTTCATCACCGGCCTGCGGCTCGACGAGCACGCGACCGTCGATCGCTCGTGGTCGCGCTGGTACGGCCGCTCGTTCGCCGCGGCCCTCCGCGGCCGAGCGCTGGTGGGGATCAACGCCGGCGAGATGCGCGTCTCGGCCCGAGGCGCCCTGAAGCTGCTCGCGCTGCTTCCCCTTCTCGCGACCACTCGCGCCCGTCGAGGACGTGCCGTGTGGATCGGGGCCGAAGTGCCGCGCACGAGCCGCCGACTCCGCGGGATCTACCGGATCGCGAGCCGTGCGACGTCGCCGCTCTCCTGGCGCGAGAGCGAGAGCCGTGAGCAGATGGGGCGAGGCGCGGTGACCGCGGACTGGGCCTTCTCCGAGGGAACGACATCATCCGAATGGACGCCGCGAGCCGACCGCGACCTGCTCGCGGTGGTCCTGCGGGGCGACAGGGACTTCCCCGCCGAGCAGTGGTGGCGCTGGGTGAGGCAGACCGCCGATCAGCTGTCGCTCACCCCGACCGTGGTCGTTCAGGTGCGCCGCGACTCCGCCCATGCGCAGCGAGCCGCCCGCGAGTACGGATTCGACGTCGTGGAATGGCCCGAGGACACCGTGCACTGGGACCAGGAGACAGTGGTCCGCGCGGCCTACTCCCGCGCCCTGGTCACGATCGGCGATCGCCTGCACGGCCTCGTCGTGGCCGCGACCGAGGGTTCTGTGCCCCTCGGCTGGGTCACGAGCTCGACGGGCAAGACCGGCCGGCACTTCCGCACCGTCGGCCTGGACTTCCCCTCGCTCCACGAAGGATCCTCGGCGGCGGACCTGCCGGTCGTCGACGGTGACGCCGTCGACGTCTGGCGCGCGGAGCTGCGCTCCGCCGTCGACACGGCGCGCACGCAGATCACCGCCCTCGTCGCATCCCTGGACGCCTGATGGTCGAGATCGTCCACTGGAACCCCAGAAGATTCCGCGCGTCCGGCCCCCTGCACCGGCTCCCGGCCGTCGGACCGCGCATCAACAACTTCGGCGACCTGCTCGGTCCGTTCATCGCGAATCGGATCAATGAGAGCGAGGGACGTGTCTCGTCCTCCCGCTCCAGGCCGGAACCGCGTCTGCTCACCGTCGGATCGATCCTCACCCTCGCAAGGCCGGGCGACACCGTGTGGGGCACCGGCGTCAACGGGAAGTCGATCGACCGCGATCTGTCGCTCGGCGAGGTCGACATCCGCGCCGTCCGCGGCCCGCTCACGCGGGACTGGGCGAACCAGCGCGGAGGATCCGCGCCGTCCGTCTTCGGCGACCCCGCGCTGCTCCTCGGCCCGCTGTTCGGGCGCGAGGAGCTCGCCGGTGGCGCGACGTCCGTGCCGATCTCCGTCGTCCCCAACTTCCACGACTACGCAGCGACCCGCGACGACCGCTCGACCATGGTGAATCCCCGTGACTCACTCCGAGCGGTGCTCCGCCGCATCGCGAGCAGCGATTTCGTGTGCGGGTCCTCGCTCCACGGGGTCATCGTCGCCGAGGCGCTGGGGATCCCCGCGCGATTCATCGCCTCGGATCACGAGCCTCGGTTCAAGTACGACGACTACATGCTCGGCACCGGTCGCGAACCCGCGGTGTTCGCCACCTCGGTCGAAGAGGCGCGTGACATGGGCGGGCAGACTCCGCCGGTGTTCGATCACACGCCGCTGCTCGACGCCTTCCCCAGAGACCTGTGGCCGTGAGCGGCGTGGATGACCCCGAGAACCCCGACATAGGACGCCACGCATCGCGGGGCGCCACCTTCACGGTCGGCGCGCAGCTCGTGCGACTGGTCATCCAGCTCGCCGGCATCGTGGTCCTCGCGCGCCTCCTCTCCCCCTCCGACTACGGCTACCTCACGATGGTGGTCGCGATCATCGGCGTCGCCGAGCTCTTCCGCGACTTCGGTCTGTCGTTCGCCGCCATCCAGGCGAAGACGCTCACCCATCAGCAGCAGAGCAACCTCTTCTTCATCAACACGGGCATCGGCGCACTCGCCTCGGTGGTCACGGCATGCCTCGCGCCGTTGATCGCCGGACTCTACGGCGAACCGCAGCTGGTCCCCATCGTCCTCGCACTCAGCGTCACCTTCCTGATCAACGGCGTGACCACGCAGTTCCGGGCCAAAGCGGCACGTGACCTCAAGCTGGCCGCTCTCGCCGTCACCGAGACCATCGCTCCGCTCGTCGGCCTCGTGATCGCCATCGGGATCGCGCTCGCTCAGGGCGGCTACTGGTCGCTCGTCGCTCAGCAGATCGTCACGGCGCTCGCCACCCTGGCCGGCTCGATCGTCATCGCCAAGTGGTGGCCGTCGCGCTACCGCCGCGGTGCGGGTGTGCGATCGCTCCTGGGTTTCGGCGGCAGCGTCTTCACCTCGCAGGTGATCACCTACGTCAGCCGGAACGTGGATTCGGTCATCGTCGGCGCCTTCTTCGGACCGAGCCAGCTCGGAATCTACAACCGTGCCTTCCAGCTGCTCCTCCTCCCGCTGAACCAGCTGAACGCTCCCGCCAACCGGGTGGCCATGCCGGTCCTGTCCCGCCTGCAGGACGATCCCCGCCGGTTCCGAGACTTCCTCCTCACCGGCCAGACGCTCCTCCTCCACCTGATCATGGTGACCTTCGCCGTCGCCTGGCTCGTCGCCGACCCCCTGGTCCCCCTGCTCCTGGGAGATCAGTGGACCGGAGTGATCGACATCTTCCGCATCCTCGCGATCGCCGGATGCTTCCAGGCCGCGGGATTCGCCACCTACTGGTGCTTCCTCGCTCTCGGGCTGTCGAAGCGACTGCTCTTCTGGTCGCTGACCACGCGCCCGTTCATGATCGCCGCCATCGCTTTCGGCGCTGCGGTCGGAGGAGTCGAAGGGGTGGCCTGGGCCTACACGATCGCGACGGCGGTGCTGTGGCCGCTGGGCATCGTGTGGGTCGCGCACCGCACGGAGGTGCCCGCGCTCGCGGTGTTCGTGAACGGCCTGAGGATCATCGCACTGTATGCCGTCGCGGCCACCGTCGCGGAGCTCCTGCGGCGCCTGCTCGACATCGACGGGCTGCTCGGCGCCGGGGTCGCCTTCGCCGCCTTCGCCGTCGCCGTGGTGGCGCTCGCCCTCCCGTTCCGCGTGTTCCGCGGCGATGTGAAGACATTCAAGAAGGCTCTGAAGAGGGGATTCTCATGAGTTCGCGCCGTCGAACCACATCCACGAGCCCGATCACGGTGCTCCAGTCGACGAACGCCCCCGATGGCACCACCCGCTACATCGATCAGATCGTCACCGACGCGAGCGACGCCACGAGGTTCGTGTACTTCTCCTGGAGCGAGGCCCTCTTCGGCAGGTGGGACGCGTTCCACGTGCACTGGCCGGAGACCCTCGTCACCTCACCCCGCCCCGCGGTTCGGGCGATCAAGTCCGGGCTCGTGTGGGTTCTCGTGCAGCGTGCACGGCTCCTCCGACGCCCCATCGTCCGGACTCTGCACAACCTCGAGCCGCACGAATGGCACAGCCGCATCGAGCACGCGGCGATGCGGCTGATCGACCGCCACACGACCACCTTCATCCTGATCAACCGCCACGGCTCGGGCGAGGGCCCGAAGAACGCGGTGACGATCATGCACGGTCACTACCGTTCTCGGTTCGCGTCCCACCCCCGTTCGACGACAGAGCCGGGCCTCGCGATCTTCTTCGGCATGATCAAGCCCTACAAGAACGTGGGGAAGCTGATCGAGGCGTTCCGCGGGATCCCGGCTGACGGCGCGCACCGGCGACTGCGCGTCGTCGGCAAGTCCGATCCTCAGACCAGACAGCAGCTGACCACCGTCGCCGCAGACGACGATCGCGTGAGCTTCCGCTTCGAGTTCGTCGACGACGAGTCGCTCGTCCGCGAGGTCACCGCGGCCTCGCTCGCCGTGCTGCCCTACACCGAGCTGTACAACTCGGGAGTCGCGCTCGTCGCTCTCTCCCTGGGCATCCCGATCCTCGTGCCCGCCTCGGCATCCGCCACCGAACTGGCCCGTGAGGTCGGCGAGGGCTGGGTCCACACGTTCACGGGTGAGATCGACTCGATGCAGCTGGCGGCCGCGCTGGAAGCCGCGACTCTCCACCCGCCTACCGCGGAGCCGCAGCTCGATGGGCGAAGCTGGGAGACGGTGGCAGCCCAGCATGAGGCTGCCTATCGCCAGGCGATCGCGATCAAGAGAGGGGACGACTGATGGATGATGTCGTTCTGTACGCCATCGGCGCCGTGGCCTTCATCGTCATCTGGTTCGCCTTCTCCTTCAAGACGGCCGCCTTCGCGGGCCTGCTCTTCGCGGCCGCCGTGGTGCCGCGCACCGTCATCACGATCGTCCACGGCAGTGCGAACCACTCCGGAATCGCCAGCCCCGGCGTCGACATCCACACGTACTCGATCCTCGCGGTCGTGCTCGTGCTCTCGCTCGGGTTGGCCCTTCTGCGCGGCAGCATCCCCATCGCCTACATGGTTTTCGCCGCGCTCTCGGTGATCCTCCTGATCTTCTACTGGGAGCCGAGCGTCGCCCGGGTGTCCGGCGTCCTCCTGTTCTTCGTCGGCATCGCCGCGTTCATCGGGGCATTCGGCTTCGCCAGGGCCTTCCGGCAGAGCCCACGGATCCAGCAGGGCCTCGCTCTCGTGCTGTTCATGATCGCCCTGGCCCAGGCCGGCAAGAGCCTGCTCCAGCTGCTCAGCATCCGGTCCGTCGGAACGCTCGTCTCGGGCGGCGAGGTGATCACCCGCGTCAACGGCACGCTCGGTCACCCCGGGACCCTCGGCAAGGTCCTCTTCTTCCTGATCCTTCTGGCGCTTCCCCTCACTCGTTCGGCGACCAAGAGCGTGCGGATCCTGTCATGGGTGACGGTGGGCCTGGCATCGGTGACTCTCGGTCTGACCTTCGGTCGGGCCAACATCGCGGCGGCCGGAGTGCTCCTCCTCGCCTGGATCCTGTTCGCCATCAAGACCCGCCTCTGGGTGCGGCTCGCCGTGCTGGGTGCGATCATCGTGGCTGCGGTGCCCGTCCTCGCGGTCGTGATCCAGAGGTCGACCTTCGATCCCTTCGGCGGCTCGCGCCCCAAGCTCATCCCGGCCGCTCTCGAGCAGATCTCGCGGGAGCCGTGGTTCGGCATCGGCCCGAACTCCTACGTCTCGGTGGTGTCGGCCTTCGATGTGCACACCAAAGAGAATCTGCCCGTGCACAACTCCTTCCTGCTCCTCACCGCCGAGATGGGCATCGTGCTGGCCGCCCTGTTCCTCATCCCGCTCGTGACGGTCGTCGTCCGCGCGGTCATGAGCCTGAAGCGCGAACCCCTCGTGAGCGGCTACGCACTCTCGCTCCTCGGCGCCGTGCCGGGCATCGTGCTCACCGCCTTCACCGGATGGGGGCTGTTCGCGCAGTCGATCCTGCCCCTGGTCCTCCTCTGCTTCGGGTTCGTCGCAGGGATGATGAAGGATGCCGACGATGCTCCGGCGTTCTCCGCCGTCGAGGCGAACGCCGCCGTGAGCTGGCGATTCTGGCGCCGCGAGTTCTGGACATGGCGCTCGCCCGCCGGGCGGTCGTCGGTCCGCGACCGGGAAGCGACGGATGCCGGCGCGGAGTCCTCTCCGCCGCTGTCGGCGTGACCGCGCCGAACACGCCCGCCACCTGCATCTACACTGGAAACAGCACACCGAGGGGTCGTGCGTGACCACTCGACTCGGGGGAACAATTGCGACTTTCAGTGATCGGCTGCGGCTACCTGGGAGCAGTGCACGCTGCGACGATGGCTTCGATCGGACACGACGTCATCGGCATCGACGTCGATTCCGCGAAGATCGAATCGCTCGGCAAGGGTGACACCCCGTTCTTCGAGCCCGGCCTCGAGGAGATCCTCAACGAAGGCCTGAAGTCCGGTCGGCTGCGCTTCTCCCAGGACTTCGCGGACGCCGCCGATGCCGACGTGCACTTCCTCGCGGTCGGCACTCCGCAGCAGCAGGGCAGTGACGCCGCAGATCTGCGGTTCGTGCATGCGGCCCTGGACAGCCTGCTCCCCGTCCTCCGCGAGGGCGCGCTCGTGGTCGGAAAGTCGACCGTCCCGGTCGGCACCGCCGAGGACCTTGCGCGCCGCATCGAGCACACCGGCGCCACGCTGGTCTGGAACCCCGAGTTCCTTCGCGAGGGGTGGGCTGTGCAGGACACACTCGCACCCGATCGGATCGTGGTCGGAGTCCCCCAGGGAGCAGCCGGCGCCGAGGCGGCGGACACGCTCCGCGAGGTCTATCGCGCGGCATCGACGCCCACGACTCCGTTCATCGTGACCGACTACGCGACCTCCGAACTCGTCAAGGTCGCGGCGAACGCGTTCCTGGCGACGAAGATCTCCTTCATCAATGCGATGGCCGAGATCGCCGAGGTGACCGGCGCAGACGTCTCGACGCTCGCCGACGCGCTCGGCCATGACACCCGCATCGGGCGTCGCTTCCTCGGAGCGGGCATCGGCTTCGGCGGTGGATGCCTGCCGAAGGACATCCGCGCCCTCACCGCCCGCGCAGAGGAGCTCGGCGTGGGCGAGGCCGTGGCGTTCCTGCACGAGGTCGATCAGATCAACCTGCGCCGCCGCGACCGCGTGGTCCAGCTGGCTGAAGCATCGCTGGGGGGCTCGGTCTATCAGCGCCGCATCGCCGTCCTCGGCGCCGCCTTCAAGCCGCACAGCGACGATGTGCGCGACTCTCCCGGGCTCGACATCGCCGTGCGTCTCCACGGCCTCGGCGCCGACGTCATCGTCACCGACCCCGCCGCCACGGAGAACGCTCGACAGCGTCATCCCCAGCTGACATACACGACGAGCCTCGACGATGCTCTCCGCGACGCCGAGATCATGATCCTCGTCACCGAGTGGGACGAATACCGTCGCGAGCTCTCCCCCACCCACGCCGCGTCGCTCATGCGGGGGTCGTACGTCATCGACGGGCGCAACGCGCTCGATCCCGTCGACTGGCGAGGTGCCGGATTCGAGTATCAGGGCATGGGCCGCCGCTGAACAGAGAGAAAGCCGGGTGCATCCGCACCCGGCTTTCTTCGTACCCTGCGACGGAGGCTACTCGTCGGTGGAGTCCTCCTTCTGGGTCGGTGTCGGCGACGGGCTCGCGGAGTCCGAGGCGAAATCGCCCTCGAGGATCACCGGATCGAGACCGACCGCGACCGTGACCGCCCCGTCGACCGGCTCATACGTGACGACCTGGCCACGAGTGTTCGTCGCGGTGACGGGCCCCTCGGCGGCGTACGTCGCGGTCTCCACGCCCTCCGTCGACCAGGCGAACCGCAGTTCCTCATCGTCGGCGGCGCTGAACGCATAGGAGAAGACTCCGGGGATCTCGTCCGTCGAGACGTACTCTCCGCCGTTCAGCCTGGAGACGAGCAGCGCCTGGGTGAACGCGGCCGGCTTCGGCGGGTACGCCGCCACACCGTCGATGCGCTGCGTGTACAGACCGAAGTTGCCTTCGTGGTCGGCGCGATCGGTCTTGTCGTTGACGAGGTCGTACCAGAAGTACCGCTCGACCCCCTTCATGAGCGCGGTGATCTGCGAGCGGATCAGCATCTCGCCCTGCTGCTCGAGAGACACGTCGCCGGTCTTGGAGCTCCACCCGAGCTCGGTGATCCAGATGGGCTTCTCGGCGCCCTGCGCGGACGAGTCCAGGCGGGACTCGTCGATCAGCGCCGCGAGGTCCTCGGCGCGAGCGAGCGTCTGGTACGGGTGGAAGCTCACGGCGTCGAGCGAGGTGATGCCTCCGGCCGCCCAGAGCTGCTGGAAGAACCCTCTGTCGAAGTTCCCCGTCACACCGCCGATCACGGGGATGTTCGGCTTCACGGACTTCACGCCTTCGTAGCCGGCGCGAAGCACGGGCTCGTAGCACTCGCCCGTGCGGCATCCCTTGTTGAACGACGGGATGTTCCACTCGTTGTAGACCTCCACGGCCTGCACGTCATAGTGGCTCGCGAGCGCCGCGGCATAGTTCCTGTACGCCTCCAGAGCCGCAGGACTGGACGGGGGCATCGCCTTGTCGTACGCCTTGTTCGTGCGCCCGACGACGATCATCTTGTCCATGCCGTTCACCGTGGCTTCACCCATCGCCTGGGCGAACGGCTCATTCCAGAAGTACTGTCCGGGGCTCGGCTCGGTCGTCTGCCAGTTGTCGCCGAGTCGGATCAGGCCGATGCCGAGCGCGGCTGCCGACGGCGTCGCGTCCTGCGCGAAGTCCTTGGCAGCGTGCACGTGGGTGCCGAAACGCGTGTCGACCGGCACGAAGGTGTCCGGCATGTCGATGAGGCCCACGGGGGCGGCGATGCTCCTGCCCGCCGCGTCCGTGACCGTCACCTGGTAGTAGCCCTGGGCGAGCCCCTCCAGGCGCACCGGCGACAGACGATCGGTGAGCGTCGCCGTTCCTGAGGCGGCTTCCGACCCGTCGGCGTTCTGCGCCACCCAGGTGGCCGCGCCCGGCCCGAGCTTCACAGCGAGAGTCGCAGTGCTCTGCTGCAGGATCAGCGAGTCGTTGCGGATGCCGCTCGGGGCGTCGATCTCTTCGAAGGACCCGTTCGCGACCGCCTCTGTGCCCGCCTCGTCGACGAGGCTCACGGTGTCGACGGAGAGTCCGCGCACCGCTCCGTTGACGACGACGCTGAGATCGACCGCCGTCTCCGCGGCCCCGGTCGTGTAGGCGACGGAGACTTCTTCCCAGTCGGCGTCGAGCTCGGGCAGGGGCAGCACCGTCGCGCCGATCCTGATCTCGGCCGGCACTTCGACAGGAAGTTCCTCCGGAACCCGCACCTGGGCGGAGAACGTGTACTCCGTCTCCGGCACCACCGCGACCGTCGAGGCGACGGCCGTCGTGGGTCCCGACACGACCGGCGCGTCGATCGAGATCGACACGTCGCCGTCCGCAGCGTCTCCGATGCGGGGCAGGACACCGGCGAGCGTGGTGCGGGGGGCGAGAGACCAGTTCAGTGCCCCGCCCTGCGCGATCGCCGCGGGCTCCACCACTGCGGGCGTGGGCGTCGGTGTGGGGGTCGGAGTCGGCGTGGAGCGTTCCTCGGCCTGCGGCGCCTCCGCTGCGTTCATGTTGTTGATCGCGAAGGCGGCGGCTGCGCCGGCGCCTCCGAGCACGAGCACCGCCGAGGCGATGATGATCACGGTCTTGCGAGAGAAGCGGGACTTCTGGGGCATGGGGATTCGAGTGTCCTTTCGACCGGGCATCCCTACGATCCTACGGGGGTTGCTCCGCGCCGCCCGCCGCCCCGGTCACATCAGACCGGGATCCTCACCGTCGGAGCATCGCCGGTCTCCCAGAAGTCGGCGTCCAGCACGCGCGTCACCGGGTCGGGCTCGTCGACCCGCGCGTAAGCGGGTGCTCCCTGCGGAGCGCGGGCTGCGGCGCGTGCCGCGTTCTGACGCTGCAGCTCGGCAGCCGCGGCGCGGCGCTCCCACAGTTCGCGCTCGATCTTGGTGCGGTCCCTGACGTGGATCATCGCACGCAGGATCATGGCGAGCAGGAGGCCGATGTAGCCGCCGACGGTGTTGGCGAGAACGTCGAGCACGGTCGAGACGCGCGCGTCGAGAGCGATGCCCTGGGTGAACTCGATGG
Organism: Microbacterium sp. C5A9; assembly: GCF_022627955.1. Classification (GTDB taxonomy): domain Bacteria; phylum Actinomycetota; class Actinomycetes; order Actinomycetales; family Microbacteriaceae; genus Microbacterium. Next base: position 195,412 of record NZ_JABXGD010000005.1, on the reverse strand, counting down.
CTCCGGAGAAGGCCGGCAGCAGGAAGATCGCCACCCACCAGGCCTTGCGGGCGAGGGCGAGCCCGAGCAGGAATCCGAGCGGCACGAACATGCCGATGTTGGCGACGAACTCGATCTCGTTGTAGTCGAACGACTCGGGCACGCCGAGGTTGTGCAGCGCACGGAGCACGCGGGAGGCGATGCTGCCGAACTCGAGCTGCTCGGGCTGCGGCCACATCGTCACGACCAGCACGAATCCGGTGTACACGATCAGCAGCAGAGTCGAGACCCACAGCCGCGCGTAGCTGCGGGGCGGCGGCGGACCCACGTGGATCTGTGACATGGTCGCGTTCCTCTCCTGCCCGAGGTCGGGCGACGGCTGGCTCTGCGTGCGAGCTCGAGCCATGCTACCGAGCGCAGATCACGGATCACCGCGAAGACGCCCAGAGCGAAGATCAGGGGCCCGGGAACTCGCGTCCCCGGGCCCCTGATCGTCCGTCACTCGGCGGCGACTGCCTCACGGCCTCGGCGACGGTAGGTCGCGAAGAGTCCGCCCGAGAGCATCAGCAGCAGCGCCATGACGACGAGCCCCCCGCTCAGCTCGCCACCGGTGGTGGCGAGCGGGTCGGCGGCCGTGACCGTGGCGGTCGCGTCGGCGCTCAGCTCGGCGTCGTCGGTCTGCTCGGTGGGCGACTCGACGACGACCGTGTTGGTCACCGACGGGTATGCCGCCTCGCCGATGCTGACGCGCACCGTGAGCGTGACCTCCTCGTCGACGGCGAGGCCGTCGGCGAGCGTCCAGGTCACGACCTGACCGTCGACCCGCACGCCGTCATCAGGCGACGACACGAAGGTGAGTCCCTCGGGCAGGGCGTCGGTGACCGTGATGGCCCCCGGGTCTGCCGTGGGTCCGTCGTTGCGGACGGTGATCTCGAACTCGCCGGTACCGCCCACCTGGAAGGTGCCGACCGCGCTCTTGGCGACGACCAGGGTCGCCATCGGGGGCACGGTCACGACGTCGTCGGTCCGATTGTCCTCGGGCGTGCGGTCGGGGCGTTCCGCGGTGATCTCGGCGGCGGTCACGTCGGCGACGTTGACCACCTCCGGGTAGGCACCGGCGAGCACCCGCGTGTCCACGACCAGGATGCTCGTGACCTCTCCCGGCGCGACCGCGTCGGCGTACCGCGCGACGACGTGGGTTCCCGCGGAGGCATCCGCGGAGTCGACCGGGGCGATCGACTCGATCGTCCAGCCCTCTCCCACCTGGTCTCCGACGGCCGTGACGACCTCGAGCCCCGCGGGCACGGTGTCGGTGACGACGACCTCGGTCGCCTCGGAGGGCCCGGCGTTGCGCACCGTGATCGCGAAGGGCAGCACGTCGCCGATGCGCACGGCATCCGCCAGGTGGCTCTTCGTGATCGAGAGGTCGACCTCGCGGGCGACGGTCACGTCGGCCGTGTCGGTGTCGTTCTCGGGGTTCGCGTCGGGCGTGCCCGATGCGACGGTGGCCGAGTTGGTGAGCACCGCGCCGTTCGCGACCGATGCGTCGACGAGCACGTCGAACTCGATCGCGGGGGCGTTCCCGCCGGCGGCGAGGCCGGTCGAGGCCGGGGCCAGCGTGAACGTCACCGTCTGCGGGTCGGCGCCGTCGATCTTCGCGGTCCAGGCCGCTGCGGCTTCTCCGACGAGGGCGCCGAAGCGCACACCGGAGGGCAGCTGATCCGCGACGGTGATCGAACCGACGGCATCGCTGGTTCCGAGGTTCGAGACCTCGATGCGATACCGAGCGCTCTCTCCGGCGACAGCGGATGCCGTCTCCTGTCCGTCGGCGTCGATCGCCGTCTTGATGAGGCGCAGGTCGGCGTTCGTGGTGACGTCGATCACGGCATCGTCACTGACCTGGTGCGGCTCGGTGGAGCGGCTGTCGGTCCACGAGACGGTCGCCGTGTTCGTCAGCGCCGTGCCGGTCGGCACGTTCGCATCGACCCGCGCGACGACCGTGAGCACGCTGTCGCCCAGGGGATGCGCCTCGCGGAGGCAGCTCTGAGCCGTGTCGCACGTCCATCCCTCTCCCTCGATCGAGACCGGAGTGAGCCCTGCGGGCAGCACATCGGTGACGAGCGCGTCGGCGAACGACGGTCCGTCGTTGCGCACCGTCAGCGTGTACGCGACCTCGGTGCCCGCGATCCAGGGACCGTCGGCGACGACCTTGGTGATCGTGAACTCGGCGAGCGTCACGACGTCGATGGCCGCCTCGGCGTGGTTGTTACGCGCATCGGCATCATCCGGGCCCGCGACATCCGCCGCGTTCACCAGGCGCTGCGCCCGCACGTCGGGAGCGACATCCGCCGTGACCTCGATCACGATGGTCGCGCCGACCGCGAGCACATCACCCGCGCCGAGCACCGACCAGGCGATCGCGCGCCCGTCGTCGCCCACGGCGGGGGCGGCGTCCACCGCACCGGCACCGGCCACATCGACCGTCGACGACACGTACGTGAGCCCGGCCGGCAGCTGATCGATGATCTCGATCGGCGCGCTCGAGAGGCTCGGACCGTTGTTCGTTACCGTGAGCAGGAATCGCGTCTGCGTTCCCGCCGTCACCTGCGGCACGACGCCGTCGGCCACCGGAGCGCCGTCCTCGCCGATCGCCTGCTTGACGATCGAGAGATCGGCGACCCGATCGGATGCGGTGGTGTCGAGGTCTTCCGGAGTGTTGGTCGAGTTCTCGGCGCTCGCCACGACGACGTTGCGCACCTCGGTCCCCGGCTCCAGCTCGACGGGCAGCGCGTAGGTCACGATGAACGATCGCGTGTTGTCGTCGATCGCCGCGGGCAACGTGCCCGCCAGCGTGAAGACGTCATCGCCCGCGACATCCGCCTCGCCCTCGGCGGCAGCCGTGCGTGTCCACTCTCCGCTCTCGTCCGTCACCTCGACATACGTCAGGAGCTCGGGGGCCTGATCGGTGACCACCACCTCACGAGCATCCGCCGGTCCGTTGTTCGTCACGACCACGCGATAGCTCGCGGTGCCGCCTGCGACGACCTCGGGCAGGGCGCCGCCGAACTGCGCGGCATCCTTCCACTCGCCGCCGTCGAGCACGACCCGCGTCTTGGTGACCGCGAGGCTCGTCTGGTCACCGGGGGTGACCGTGACCGCATCCTCGTTGTTCTCGGGTGTCGGATCGACCGTCACCGGGGAGTCGACCACGGCGGAGTTGGTGATCTCGCCACCGGTCCACGCCGCATCGACGGTTCCCGTGAGGAACAGCTCCTGCGCGGCACCCACCGGCATCTGCGATCCCGTGTAGGTCCAGGTGATCACGTCACCCGCACTCGCGGGCCAGCCGTCGGAGGCCGCGACGGTCCACTCGGTGAGACCGGCAGACGGATCCAGCACCTCGCCGATGCCCGCGGGCACGGTGTCGGTGACGGTGATCGGCGTGACGTTCTCCGCAGCCCTGCGCTCCGGCTCCGAGCTCGTGGTCGACGCCGCGGACGGACCGTCGTTGCGCACCGAGATGCTCCACGTGATCGGGCGACCGGCGCCGACCTCGGTCGTGGTGACGGCCTTGGTCAGAACCAGGTCGGCAGCACTCGCGAGGGGCTTGGTCACCTGTGCGGTGTTGTCCTTCGCGATGTCCTCCGGGCGCTCGAAGGTGCGACCGGCGACGCTGGCCGTGTTGGTCGCTGCTCCGACAGCCGACTCGTCGATGTCGACGTCGGCGATCAGCACGATACGGTCGCTGCCGTCGGCGTTCAGCGTGAAGGTCGAACCTCCCACGACGAACGGATCGGATTCCGTGCCGGCACCTCCGACCGCGAGGGGCTCGCCGTCGGCGTCATCCGCGTCGGTGAAGTACTCCGCGCGGAACTGGCCCACGGTCACGCCGTCGGGCAGTTCTGCCTCGTCGACGATGCGGAACGGTCCGTTCGCGGCATCCGGTCCCTGGTTGGTGACCGTGATGCGCCACTGCGGCTGCGTGTAGCCCTCGCGCAGGCTCTCACCCGCGGTCCAGGCACCGTCCGCGTCGCCTCCGATCGCCTGCTTGACGATCTTCAGGTCAGCGCGGGCGATGTGCGCCTCGGCCGTGGCCGGGTCGCCGACGTAGGGTCCGTCGGCGTTCTCCTCGGCACCGGCGGTGTCGGTCGCCACGCCGCTCACCGTGTTGGTGTGCGAGTACTCGAGCCCGGCGCCCGCCGTCATGGTGGCGCCGAACTCGGGCTTCGAGGAGAACTTGACGGTCAGCGTGCGCTGAGTGTCGGTCGCCCCGTCGATCGTGCCCGGAAGCAGCGGGTCGCCGGTGTTCTCGCCGAGCACCCAGGTGACCGTCTGACGGTCGCCGTCCTCGCCGAGGACCGGGTCGCCGAGGTCGGCGGCCGGCTGCCCGCCGACGGCCAGAACGGGCCGGACGGTCGGGTCGTACGCCCAGTTCTCGGGCAGCGTGTCGGTCAGGGTCACCGTCTGCGCGGCCCCGTCACCGGTGTTCGTCGCCTGCAGCGTCCACGAGAAGGACTCGCCGATGAAGGCGGGAACGTCGTCCGTGGCCTTCTTTCCGAGCGCCACCTGCGGGAAGTGCGGGGCGATGTCGGCCTCCGCCTCCTGCGGCGTCAGCGTCACTCCGCCCGGGGTCTTCCCGGAGGGGCGGGTGCGGTCACCCGGGACGTAGGTCCATCCGCCGTTCGGCGACGACGTGTACTCGTTCACCGCGACGGCGTTCGTCAGAACCGCATCCTTCGACATCCCCTTCGAGTCCGAGAACGTGCCGTAGTAGACGATCTGCTGGGTGTTCGAACCGTCCACGTTGCTCAGCGGGCCGGGGATCGTCCAGGTGATGGTGCCGCCCTTGCCTGCCAGCAGGGCTTCGCGGTCGTCGACCGTGGTGCCCGCGAAGACCTCCTGCGTCGTGTCGACGCTGATGCCGGCCGGAACCGTGTCGGTCACGACGATGCCGTATGCCGGAACCGCTCCGGTGTTCTTCACCTCGATGCGGTACGCGAACGACTGATCCGGGTTGCCGGATGCCGTCGACGCGAAGGCGTCCGGCGCCGTGCCCGTCGCCCGCACCGTCTTCGCGACCGTGATCTTCGGGTCGACGACGGTGACGTCTGCCGGGTCGTCGAGCGTCACGCGGTCACCGTCGACGGTGGATCCGTCGACCTTGCTCCACGCGAAGTGCGCGACGTTCTGCGGTGTCGCGGACGTCACGTCCGGGGTGAGGCGCGCCTGATACGTGACCGTGATGCTGCGTGGGGTCTCGGCATTCCAGGCGAGGATGTCGTTCGACGAGATCGCCCACGACAGCGTCCGCCCGTCCAGGGTCGGCGCGCCGATGGTCGGGACGCGGGTGTCGCCGGCCCACTGCACCGACTCCGAGTGCGTACCCGTGGGAACGAACTCGACTCCGACGGGCAGCACGTCGGTGAGCGTCACGTCGTAGAAGTTCGTGTTGGCCGGCAAGGTGGTCGTCACCGTGTAGGTCACCAGGTCACCCACCGCGGCGGATGCCGGGCTGACGGACTTCTGGATCACCGCGTCGGGCATCCTTACGGTGGCGTTCGCGTTCGCGGTGTAGGTGCCGCGCCGGTCGGTCGTGTCGGTGTCATCGCCCACGACGGTGGGCAGGGTGTGACCGGTGAGGGTCGCCCGGTTGACGAACTGCGCGGCGCCGCCGGCCTGCTGGTCGACAGTTCCCGTGTAGGTCAGGGTCGGAGCCGTGCCCGTGCCCAGGAGCATCGGGATCGTCCACTCGATCACCTTTCCGGTGCCCGAGCCGCGTGTGATGACGCCGGCGCTGGTGGCCGAGCACGACTCGTCGAGGATCTCGACCTCGCCGACGGATGCGAACGGGTCACTCGCCACGAGCTCCTTGGGCACGCAGTCGATCACGACGACGTCGTACAGCGCCGGGCGCCCCGAGGTGTTGCTGGCCGTCAGCGTGAAGCCGACCGTGCCGTTCGCGCCGACCTGGGCCGACGATGCGGTCTTCTTCAGGGCGGGAACCGGCTCGACGAACGTCACGTTCGCGGACGCGGTCTTGGTGAGACGCGCTGCCCCGGTGGCGTTGGGGTCGAGGAACGAGAACGTCGCCGTGTTCGTGAGGCGCGCGTTGTTGGCGAGGTTCACGACACTCGGGTTCGAGACGTCCCGGTCCTTCACCCACATCGTGATCTGGACGCGGAACTGCTGCGCCTGGTTCGTGTCGTTCGTGTAGGTGTCGGGGAAGGTGAGCACACCGTGCGACGCCCCCTGCGTCTGCGAGACGCGGAAGTCGGTCGACGTCGTGCCGATCGCCAGTTCGGTGCCGTCCGGACCGAAGTACCTGTCGCTGTCCTGCACGTACTGGTACGTCACGCGTCCGGACGAGAGGGCGAACTGGCCGTCGTCCGACAGCACCGCACCCTTCACGGTGGTGTGAGCGGGGATCGTCACGGCGTACTCGAACGTCGAGTACTCGCCCTGCACGATCTGCGTCGCGGAGTTGCGGGTGCCGTCGCCGAGGTCGGTCGCGCCCGGAGTGACGGGGCTGGCCGGGGCCACCTCGGTCGAGATCAGCTTCTTCGCGACCACCACGTCGGGCAGGTACACCTCGGCGATGTCGACGGTGTCGACGTCGGATGCCGAGACCTCGCCGTCGGCCGGCGTGCGGGTGGTCAGCTGCTGACCCCCGCCGTCACGCTGCGGAACGACCGTGGTCGTGCCGCCGCCCGCGTTCTCGACGGCGTAGTCGACGATGCCCGCGGTGTTGGTGTACTTCTGGGTCAGCTGCGCGGCTTCTCCGCCGTCGGCGACCGTGCCGTCGGGCACCGTGACCGTGTAGCCGAGGCTGAAGCCGCTCACGGTCTCGGGCGTCGTCTCGGTCGCCGCGACGGAGCCGGCGATCGATGCGCCGATCTTCCAGACGATCACCGAGCGACCCGCGAAGGCCGAGTTCAGCGTGATCCCGTCGGGCAGGGTCTCCCCCGCGTCGTACATCGTGGCGACGGCATCCGTCGCGCTCAGGCGGGTTCCCGCCGGGTGCAGCTCCGCGAGCGGCGCCGACACGTCGGCCTTCTTCACGCCTGCGGGCAGAACATCCCACACGACGTAGTCGGTGGTGGAGTTCTGGGGTGCCTTCACGTCGATGCGGTACTCGACCTCATCGCCCTGCACGACCTGCTCGCTCTGGTCGCGATCGCCGAACGAGCCTGCGATCGCACGACCGTTGACCTCGACGATGCCCTTCGTGAGGGTCGACCCCCAGTCGAGGTCGATTCCGGCATCCGATCGCTGGAAGTCGAGCACGCCGTCGACGTTGACCTGCTGGTACTTGGCCTGGTTGAGGGGGTTGTCGACCTCGTCCTGAGACGCGGACTGCGCCTTCACGGTGCCACGCACGAAAACGGTGAGCGTGCTGCCCTCGGGCATGAAGCGATCACCGCTCGCGCCACGGTTGCGCGCCCCGAGCTCCCATGTCATCGACGTGCTGCTGGGCGCGACGTTCGGGATGTACGCGGTCGGGAAGTCGCCGGTGCCGTATGCCACCGGGCCCATCACGTCGTCGACCCCCGGGATGCCGGTGTAGGCGTAGCGGAGCTCCTGCACCTCGATGCCCTCGGGCAGGTAGTCGGTGAGCAGCGGATTGCGGCTGTCGATGCCGTCGGCGAAGTCCACGAACAGGCGATACCAGACGTCATCCCCCGGCGAGAAGGGCTTGGTCGCCTGCTTCAGCAGCTCATCCGGCTGCTCCATGTCGGGTGTGGTGCCGCGCTCGAGCACGGTCTTGTCGAGGATCGTCCGGTCCGAGCCGATGACGGCGGCGGAGTCGTCGAAGACGTAGCGAGTGCCGCCCACGCGGTCGCGCAGGGTCGGGTCGTTCGCGATCGCGGCGATCGGTTCGGTCTTCGCGGTGACGGAGACCGTGTTGACGAAGCTGTCACCCGAGCTCGTGCCCCCGCCGGCGCCCGTGTAGTTCGGGCGCTGCGTCACGGAGTACTGCGCGGTGAACGACGTGCCGGCCGCGAGGGGGTCGACATCGAAGACGACCGTGAACGTGCCGTCAGCCGGGGCGTAGGTGATCGAGGCGAGCTGCAGCTGCGGCGAGAGCACCGCCGCAGGCTCCGTGGTCGGGTAGTTGCACGCATCGCCGGGCGCCTGCGCGTTCCACGTCGCCTGCGAGACGACCTCGGATCCGATGATGAGGTCCACGCCGTCGAGCGATCCGGGGAATGCGGGGCAGAGACCGTTGGGGATGACGTCGGTCAGCACGATATCGCTGGCATCGACGTACTCGCTCACCTTCACGTCGACCGAGTAGGTGGCCACCGAGCCGGTCGAGAAGAGCCCGCCCGTGTCGACGCGCTTGAGCACGCGCACGTCGACGGCCTCGATGATCTCGTCATCGTCATCGTGGGCGGCACGGAGCGCCGGGTCGTCGTTCAGCACGGGGCCCTGGTACTGCCCGTCCACCATCGCGACGTTGCGGAAGACCTGCGCCGACTCGGGTTCGGACTCGCCGCCGTGACGCGTCGACGCGCCGGTGTTGTTGTCGAGGTTCGCTGCCTGGGCGCCGGTGGCGGGGTCGGGCGCGGTGCCCTCGGGCCACAGCGCGTTCGCGAGCAGCGGCACCGCCGCGTGATACCGGATGACCCGGGTCTCGCCCTCGCCCATCGGCGTCAGCGTCCAGACGATCTTCGTGTAGACGCCCGCGCCCGGCAGACCGAGAGCGGCCGCGTCGGATGCGGAGAGCTGCACCGTGTCGACGGTCTCGCCGACCGTCGCCCCGCCGGTGATCGCCGGAGCGCCGGGGTACTCGCGGCCGGCGCTGTTGTCGCCGACCTCGGCGAGACCCAGGTACTCGAGTCCTGCGGGCAGGTAGTCGGTGACGGTCACGTCGTTCGTCGCACCGCGGGTCGTGTTCTCGACTGTGAGCGAGTACGTGGTGACGGTGGTGTGCACACCGCGCAGCAGCTCGCTCTCGGCGCTCGGCTCGTCCTTGACGATGCGCAGCGCCTGGACGGGCACGTCGTCAGTGGCCGCTCCGGCACCCGACGTGTGGGTGGTCGTGCGCGAGACGCTCGGCGAGCCGTCGAAGGTGGGGAGACGGGTCGGATCGTTCGACGTGTAGGCCTTGATCGAGAAGCCGACCTTGCTGCCCACGGGGTAGTCGTCGTCGGGGGCGACCGTGATGGTCGGCGCGACGGTGCCGCCCTGCGGCAGGTCGTTGACGTTCGACCAGACCCACACCTGCTGTCCGGCCGGCACGGCGCACAGCGGCGCCTGTCCCGGAGCGTTCACGAGGCCGAGGGAGACGCAGGAGGCATCGGCCGCCGTGCGCGAGCGGTTCGGGAGGACGTCGCCCGCAGCGTAGATCTTCGGAGCCGCGAGCTCGGTGCCGCTGACCACGCCCGAGACGTACGACACGTTCGCGGGCAGGGTCGCGACGAGCCCGAGGTTGAACTGCGCACCACCGCTCGTGTTCGTCACATCGACGGCGAACTCGACGTTCTCACCCGCGAGGACGAAGTCCTTGCCGGCGCCCGTCGGATCGACGTTCTGGGCCGACACGCTGGGCGCCCAGGCCGCTGCCGTCGCCATCTGCGCGGCGACCCCGAGAGCGAGGGCTCCCGTGATCAGTGAGACGACGGTGGCGATGGCCGTCAGTCTCCGGGCGCGCGAAAAAGTCCTTCGACGCAGGGTCGAACGCATGCTGAAACTCCCCTTAACCCTGCGCGCCGCTCCCCGGTGCGCAGGTACTCCCCTGACGCAGACACCGTCGAAGGCAGTTCAGGGAAGCGTGGGGCCATCCTGAAGCGTCAACGGCTCGCGTCCGTCCTTGACCTCGGACGCGCGCCTACGTGCTGCGTGTGCGCAGCAGTCCTCAACCTATATGACACTTCGAGTTATATTCAAGCCCATATTCTCAAGCGGCACCGAGAACGGCCCGTGGGCAGGGCCGGAGGGTACGACAAAGGGGCCGGACCCGAAGGTCCGACCCCTGTGCCAGGAAGCAGATGCTTACTTGATGATCTTCGTGACCGTACCAGCGCCGACGGTACGTCCACCCTCACGGATGGCGAAGCCGAGGCCCTCCTCCATGGCGATCGGCTGGATCAGCTCGACCGTCACGTCGGTGGTGTCGCCGGGCATGACCATCTCGGTGCCCTCGGGCAGCGTGATGACGCCGGTGACGTCGGTGGTGCGGAAGTAGAACTGCGGGCGGTAGTTCGTGTAGAACGGGTTGTGGCGGCCACCCTCGTCCTTCGACAGGATGTACGCGGTGCCAGCGAAGTCGGTGTGCGGCGTGACCGAACCCGGCTTGACGATGACCTGACCGCGCTCCACGTCCTCACGCTTCGTGCCACGGAGCAGGAGACCACAGTTCTCGCCGGCCCATGCCTCGTCGAGCTGCTTGTGGAACATCTCGATACCCGTGACCGTGGTCTTGACGGTCGGACGGAGTCCGACGATCTCGACCTCGGAGTTGATGGCCAGCGTGCCACGCTCGGCGCGGCCGGTGACGACGGTTCCACGACCGGTGATCGTGAAGACGTCCTCGACGGGCATCAGGAACGGCTTGTCCTTGTCGCGCACCGGGTCCGGAACGTTCTCGTCGACGGCTTCCATGAGGTCGAGGATGGACTGGGTCCACTTCTCGTCGCCCTCGAGGGCCTTCAGAGCGGAGACGCGGACGACAGGAGCGTCCTCAGCGAAGCCCTGCGAGGCGAGCAGCTCGGAGACCTCGAGCTCGACGAGCTCCAGGATCTCCTCGTCGTCGACCATGTCGGACTTGTTGAGCGCGACCAGCAGGTACGGCACGCCGACCTGCTTGGCGAGCAGCACGTGCTCACGCGTCTGAGCCATCGGGCCGTCGGTGGCGGCGACCACGAGGATCGCGCCGTCCATCTGAGCCGCACCGGTGATCATGTTCTTGACGTAGTCGGCGTGGCCGGGGGCGTCAACGTGTGCGTAGTGGCGCTTCGGGGTCTCGTACTCGATGTGCGAGATGTTGATGGTGATACCACGCTGGCGCTCTTCCGGCGCCGAGTCGATGGAAGCGAAGTCGCGCTGCACGTTGGTGTCGGAGGGGTACTTGTCAGCAAGCACCTTCGAGATCGCTGCGGAGAGCGTGGTCTTGCCGTGGTCGACGTGACCGATCGTTCCGATGTTGACGTGCGGCTTGGTCCGCTCGAACTTGGCCTTAGCCACTGGGTCCTCCTCAGGACGTCGTGTAGAGGTGTCCGGGCACTGGATTGCGACCGGATCTCTACGGGTTTAGGTTCTCAGTTTAGTAGAGAGGGAATGTGAAGTTGTAGGTGACCTGAGAGCCGAGCCGGAGCCCGGCTCTCAGGCAAGTGTTACTCGCCGCCCTGGTGCTTCTGGACGATCTCGTCCGCCACAGCGCGGGGAACCTCAGCGTAGCTGTTGAACTCCATCGAGTAGACGGCGCGACCCGAGGTCTTCGAGCGCAGGTCGCCGATGTATCCGAACATCTCGGACAGCGGGACATGTGCACGGACGACCTTGACGCCTGCGGCGTCCTCCATCGACTGGATCTGGCCACGACGCGAGTTCAGGTCACCGATGACGTCACCCATGTACTCCTCGGGAGTACGCACCTCGACCGCCATGAGCGGCTCGAGGAGCACGGGGTTCGCACGACGCAGAGCTTCCTTGAAGCCCATGGAACCTGCGATCTTGAACGCCATCTCCGAGGAGTCGACGTCGTGAGCGGCACCATCGACGATCGTGGCCTTGACGCCGACGATCGGGTAGCCGGCGAGCACGCCGACGTTCATGGCGTCCTGGAAACCGGCGTCGATCGATCCGATGTACTCACGCGGGATGCGACCACCGGTCACCGCGTTGACGAACTCGTACGTCTTCTCGTCGTCGAGGTCGAGCGGCTCGATGTTGAACTGGATCTTCGCGAACTGACCCGATCCACCGGTCTGCTTCTTGTGCGTGTAGTCGTGCTTCTCGACGGCCTTGCGGATCGTCTCGCGGTACGCCACCTGCGGCTTGCCGACGTTGGCCTCGACGTTGAACTCGCGCTTCATGCGGTCCACGAGGATGTCGAGGTGCAGCTCGCCCATGCCCTTGATGGTCGTCTGACCGGTCTCGGGGTTGAGCTCCGTGCGGAAGGTCGGGTCCTCTTCAGCGAGCTTCTGGATGGCGACACCCAGCTTCTCCTGGTCGGCCTTGGTCTTCGGCTCGATGGCGACCTCGATGACGGGCTCGGGGAACGTCATCGACTCGAGGACGACCGGCGAGGCCGGGTCGGTCAGGGTGTCACCGGTGGTGGTGTCCTTCAGACCGATGACGGCGTAGATGTTGCCCGCCGTGACCGAGGGGACCGGGATCTCCTTGTTGGCGTGCATCTGGAAGATCTTCCCGATGCGCTCCTTCTTGCCCTTGGTCGAGTTGATGACCGCGGCACCGGAGTCGAGCTGACCCGAGTAGACGCGCACGTAGGTGAGGCGACCGAAGAACGGGTGCACCGCGACCTTGAACGCGAGAGCTGCGAACGGGTCCTTCGCGTCGGGGTGACGCTCGATGATCGTGTCGTAGTCCTTGGGGTCGTGCGCCTGGATCGAGCCCACGTCGAGCGGGTTCGGCAGGTAGTCGACGACGGCATCGAGCATCGGCTGGACGCCACGGTTCTTGAACGCCGAGCCGCAGAGCACGGGGTAGATCTCGGAAGCCACGGTGAGCTTGCGGATCGCGCCCTTGATCTCGGCGACGGTCAGCTCTTCGCCACCGAAGAACTTCTCGAGCAGCGCGTCGTCGGTCTCGGCGACGGTCTCGAGGAGCTGCTGACGGTACTCGTCGGCCTTGTCCTTGAGGTCGGCCGGGATCTCCTGGATCTCGTAGGAGGCGCCCATGGTGACGTCACCCTTGGAGTCACCGGCCCAGACGAGGGCGCGCATCTCGACGAGGTCGATGACGCCGATGAAGTCGTTCTCCGAGCCGATGGGCAGCTGGATGACCAGCGGCTTGGCGCCGAGGCGGTTGATGATGGTGTCGACGGTGAAGTAGAAGTCCGCGCCGAGCTTGTCCATCTTGTTGACGAAGCAGATGCGGGGGACGTTGTACTTGTCGGCCTGACGCCACACGGTCTCGGACTGGGGCTCGACGCCCTCCTTGCCGTCGAACACGGCGACGGCACCGTCGAGGACGCGGAGCGAGCGCTCCACCTCGACCGTGAAGTCCACGTGACCGGGGGTGTCGATGATGTTGATCTGGTTCTTGTTCCAGTAGCAGGTCACGGCGGCAGACGTGATCGTGATGCCGCGCTCCTTCTCCTGCTCCATCCAGTCGGTGGTCGAGGCACCGTCGTGGGTCTCGCCGAGCTTGTGGTTGACGCCCGTGTAGAACAGGATGCGCTCGGTCGTGGTGGTCTTGCCAGCATCGATGTGAGCCATGATGCCGATGTTCCGAACCTTGCTCAGGTCGGTGAGCACGTCTTGTGCCACAGGAGTGTCCTTATCTTTTGGGCAGTCGTACTGCGAAGAGGGGGGTGCCCGCCCCCGGCGTGTGGCCGGGGGCGGGCGGAGCTGTTACCAGCGGTAGTGAGCGAACGCGCGGTTCGACTCGGCCATCTTGTGAGTGTCTTCACGGCGCTTGACCGCGGCACCCAGGCCGTTCGACGCGTCCAGGATCTCGTTCTGGAGACGCTCGGTCATCGTCTTCTCACGACGACCCTTGGCGTAGCTGACGAGCCAGCGCAGTGCGAGGGTGTTCGCACGGTGCGGCTTGACCTCGACCGGAACCTGGTAGGTCGAGCCACCGACGCGGCGGCTCTTGACCTCGAGAGTCGGGCGCACGTTGTCGAGCGCCTTCTTCAGAGTGGCGACGGCGTCCTGACCGTTCTTCGCCTCGACGCCCTTGAGGGCGTTGTAGACGATCGACTCGGCGAGCGACTTCTTGCCGTCGACCAGGATCTTGTTGACCAGCTGGCTGACGATCGGAGCGCCGTATACCGGGTCGTTGACGACGGGACGCTTCGGGGCGGGACCCTTACGAGGCATTGGACTCAGCCCTTCTTCGCGCCGTAGCGGCTGCGAGCCTGCTTACGGTTCTTGACGGCCTGGGTGTCCAGGGCGCCACGGACGATCTTGTAACGGACACCGGGGAGGTCCTTGACACGGCCTCCACGCACGAGCACGAGCGAGTGCTCCTGCAGGTTGTGACCCTCACCGGGGATGTACGCGGTGACCTCGGTGCCGTTGCGGAGCTTCACACGAGCGACCTTGCGCATCGCCGAGTTCGGCTTCTTCGGGGTGGTGGTGTAGACGCGGGTGCAGACCCCGGCCTGCTGCGGGTTCGACTTGAGTGCAGGCGCCTTGGTCTTGGTGACCTTGGGCGAGCGACCCTTGCGAACCAACTGCTGAATGGTTGGCACGTTCTCTCCTCATAGTGCTGCACGGTGACAGCGTGATGGGTTTCACATCATGACCCTCCGGCACGCCGGAACCGACGAGCTTTTGTGGTGGAGGGTATGCCGTGGGGGCGGACCGGCTATGGAGCCGACGCCCAGCGCACACGTCAAGACGTGCACACACCTGATCAAGTGTAATGCCGCGTAACCTGAGCGGTCAAATGGGAGCCCTCTTCATCGCAGGTCGCGGATCCTGGCGGCGACGGAGCCGCTCTCCCCCGCGCGCCTCTCGGACGTGACCGCGATGATCAGCAGCACCGCCCCCATGACCGCCAAGGTGATCCACCAGGGCATCGACTCGATGCCCCGACCGATCTGCACCGAGAACACGAACACGTTCTCGATCGGCAGCACGACGAGGCCGATGAGGAAGGGCGCCGCGAGCCGCGCCCGCGATCCGACGAGGATCGCCGCCAGCGCCAGCACCATCACGAGGATCGCCCGCCACGTCAGCGGATCGGTGAAGGTCGACACGATGGAGGCGCTCATCATCGTCACGAGACCCGGCGCCAGCAGCGCCCACGAACCGCTCCACCGCGCTGGCCAGCTGTCGAGTGTGCCGGCAGCGCCGTGGCCGTCTCGCACCGCACCCTCATCCGCGCCTCTCAGGACCACGACTCCCGCCCACAGCAGGAACGCGCCCAGCGGCAGCGAGAACCACTCGACGCGCAGATCGCGGGGGCTCCACGCCACGACCGCCGTGACGAACGCGATCGCGAACAGGAACCAGACGGGTGGCAGCACCGTGTCGCCGCGGCGCAGGCGGGATGCCGTCACGACGACCATCACGAGGTAGCCGATCATGAGCGCCCACATGGCCCAGATCGAGAACCAGTCGCGTTCGATCGCGAACCACACGCCGAGCGCGAGCGCGAGAGCGGCCGGTGCCCCCAGCCACCGGCTCGTGCGCAGAGCCGAGCCGGCCGCCGCCGCCCGTCGGATGCCGTGTGCGGCCAGCGCGAGCGCCACCGCGCCGACGGCGCTCACACCGAGGCAGGCGAGGAACAGCCCCGCGCCGTGCACGGTCTGCTGGTCCGCTCCGAGACCGAGACGGATGCCCTGCACGGTCGCGACCGTGGCCGCGAGGGCGGCACCGAGGAGCGTCGGGATGCGCAGGACGCGAAGCCGGCGCATCCGCGGGCCTCCGTCCGATCTGCGGACGGCCGTCTCGAGTGCCAGCAGGGTCCAGGCCGCCGCGAGAAGCCCGATCACGCGCCAGGTCACGTCACCCTGCACCAGAGACCCCTGCGTCGCCTCCGGTTCGATCACGGCGACGAGCGCGACGATCGGTCCGATCGCCACCAGCAGGCCGGCACCGTAGAGCGCGGTGGCGCGGTGTCCGCGCAGGGTGAGGAGCAGTGCGGTGAGTGCGGCGCCGAGCGTGGGCGGCAGCAGGTAGGCCTCGAAGACGTCGACGCCGGCCATGCCCCAGACACTCCAGAGCGCCCCGGTGAACGCGGCGCCGGCGACACCCCAGGCGTAGCGTCGTCCGGCGAAGAGCGCTTGCGCGGCAGCTCCGAGGCCCAGGATCAGCAGCACCAGGAAGCTGGTGCCGAGACCCGCCGCCTCGCGGCCCACCGCCAGCGCGGTCGCGATCGCCCCGGTCACCAGCGCCGACGCCTCGATCGCGACGCGTGCCGCATCGGCCGTCGCCGCGGAGTGTCCTCGACCGTGCAGCGCGGCGCGGGTCATCGACGTCGACGGCAGCACGAGTGCGACGAGCACGGCGATGATCGGCAGCACCACCGGAGATCCGCTCGAGTCGAGCAGCTGCGCACCCAGGCACACGATCATCACCGCGAGCGTCGGCACCAGCATGGCGGCGGCGGCCGTGCGCACGAGCAGGGTGAGGCCGGGTCTACGGGTGAGCATGAGCGACAGCGCCAGCGCGAACATGAGTCCGGTCGAGAGTGCAGTCCACCCGCTGCGCTCGACGACGACCTGCAGGATGCCGATGCCGAACGGCACGGCCGAGACGACGAGCACCGCCTGCCACGCGCGGGCACCGATCGACGGAAGGTAGGTCGCGACGATGGCGGCGAGGAGACCGGCCGATACGGTCAGCGACAGCTGTGCCACTCCCCCGACGCCCGCGAGTCCCAGCGCTGTCGCGACGAGCACGAGCGCATAGCCGAAGCCTGCCGCCACGTACACGAAGCGCCAGGCGGCCGGCAGCACGGCCACGAGAGCGGCCAGCGCGACGAGAGCGGCCGCACCCGCGAGCGGGACGACCGCAGGATCGCGCCACGCGATCATCACGGCCGCGACCACGGCGACGTGCGCGGCCGTCAGGGCGGTCGCGCGCAGCCCCCGTCCTTCGAGCAGCGTCGGAAGGATCCACAGCGCTGCGGCGAGCAGGACGACCGGGCCCGTGAGGACAGCGATCGCGGCCGGCAGCACGAGCAGCGGACCGCATCCGATCACGAGCACCGCGACGGCTCCGACGCAGAGAGCGAGCAGCGCGGTCGGGTTCGCGAACCGGCGGATGCCGTCGCGACGCCGCGCGAGCACGCTGAACACGCCGAGCCCCGCGCACATCGCCAGCAGCCCGAGCGGAAGCCCCCAGCCGGGCATGCCCACCGGGCCGATCTCGTCGTTCACGCGCAGGAACTCGCGCACGGTCGACAGGCCCGTGATCGCCGAGGGCGCGAGCACCAGCAGCGCGGGGCCCGTGAGCACCGTGAGCGAACCGGCAGCGACGAAGCCGCGCGGCACCGCCCGCGGCAGTGGCACGAGCGCGCCGACGAGCACGAGGGCGAGAGCAGCGGATGCCGGGATGACGGCGAACACCGCCGAGCCGTCGAACAGCGCCGCGGTCGCGAATGCGTCGGTCCCGGTGAGGGCGAACACCGCGATGATGAGCGCCGCAGACCCGACGCCACCCGCGACGAAGGCCCAGAGCCCCGCGAGCATCCGCCGCGCGGCGATGACGGCGTGGGCCGCGATCAGCACGAGCAGGGCGCTCACGGTCAGCAGGTACGGCAGGGTGTCGGCCGCGCCGACCCGCCACACCAGCACGAGCGCGGTGAGGCTCGCCGCCAGCTGCACCCCGGTGAGCGTCACGACCTCGACGATCGGCAGGCGCAGCCACTCGATGAGCGCCGCCCCCGCGAACGCGACGCCGATCGCACCGAGGGCGGCGGCGAGCGGCGTTCCGCCCGCGGCACCCAGCATCGCGGGGGTGAGTGCCATCGCCAGAACAGCGGTCCACTGCCAGATGCGGATGCCGCGTCGCACCCCGCCGCGCAGCATCACTCCACCGGCGACCGCCGTCGCCAGCGCCGATGTCAGCCACGGCTCGACGGCCGGGGCCGCGAGTTGGGCGAACGCGTGGATGTCGAGTCCCGCGAACACGAGCCCGAGCCCGCCCACGGCCTCTGCCGAGAAGCGCAGTCCGCGACGCGACAGCAGCCAGGCTCCGCCGAGGAAGAGCAGGGTGATGAGGCCGACGATCACGCTGCGCAGAGCTCGATCGGCGAGATCGGGGTTGAAGTAGGTGAAGACGATCGCTGCGACCGCGAAGAGCCCCGCACCCGCGGTGGCGAGCACCGACTGCAGCGTGGCACTCCCCTGGGGATCGACCTCTCCCCCGCGCGCGGCTCCCCCGACGGGCGGGGTGGGCGGCGACGATGCCGTCCGCGACGGTACCGCCGACGCGACAGCCGATGACGTCGCCGATGCCGGACTCACGATCGGGATGCGGCGAAGCAGCGCGTCGCGGGCGCGCAGCGCCGTGGCGGCGGCGAGCGACGACTCCCAGACGGTGATCCCGATCGTCCCGCGCAGGTCGGAGCCGCATCGCGGGCAGCATCCGGCATGCAGCTCGGCGTGGCAGACAGGGCAGGCGCGCTCATCGAGCAGATGCCGGGCGACGGATTCACCCCAGGTCACGGGCGCCGTCGTGGCGCCCGTGGAGGTCGATGCGGTCACCGGCGCCCTCATGATGCCTCCTCGGAGTCGGGCACCCACCGGAGGATGTCGCCCGGCTGGCAGTCGAGCACACGGCAGATCGCCTCGAGCGTGGTGAAGCGCACGGCCTTGGCCCGACCGTTCTTCAGCACCGCGACGTTCGCCGGGGTGATGCCGATGGCGTCGGCGAAGTCCTGCACGCTCATCTTCTTGCGGGCGAGCTGCACGTCGAGGTCGATCACGATGGGCATCAGACGACCTCGGAGAGATCCTGCTCGAGCTCGAGCGCCTTGCGCAGCAGGCCGCGCAGCACGACGACGAGCAGAGCGAGTGCCGCGCTCACGACGACCCCGAGGATCGCGAGCAGAGACAGCGAGAGCGACACGGCACGATTGGCCAGGATCACGAGATACGCCGCGAGGATCAGCACTCCTGCCGCGACCAGCGCACCGAGGATGATGTCGACGTACCTGAAGGCCTCGACTCGGAAGATGCGGTCGGTCTGCACGAGCGACAGCAGGAACCAGACGCACACCAGCGTGACCTCGACGAGTCCGAGGAACAGGACCGCTCCGATGATGCCGGGGATCTCGAGCTGCACGACGTCGGGATTGCGCAGTGCGGTGATGCGAGCGACCTCGGGGATCACCAGGATCTGGCTCGCGAGCAGCAGGGCGAGCAGGACGACGATCAGCGCCTTCAGCGCGCGGGAGA
Source organism: Microbacterium sp. C5A9 (assembly GCF_022627955.1). Classification (GTDB taxonomy): domain Bacteria; phylum Actinomycetota; class Actinomycetes; order Actinomycetales; family Microbacteriaceae; genus Microbacterium. The sequence goes on along the minus strand of NZ_JABXGD010000005.1, from coordinate 176,391 downwards.
CTCGAGGATGCATGGCGGCCCTATCGATGAGCAATGGATATCTATCGAAAAACGATACCCATGGCACAGCGTGGACGACAACGCCATCCGCCGTCTCTCAGCCGATACGCAGGTCGGATGCTCCCGGTGAGGCGTCGCCCTGCGCGAGCGTCAGGGCGTGTCCGGGTCGAACGGCGAGTCGAGAGACTGCGTGAGCTCGGCGAGCATCGCCTCGATCTGCGGTTCGACGTGCTGCGAGATCGCCGCCTGGATGTAGAGGCGATGGCGCAGCAGGATGCCGCAGATCTCGCGTCCGACGAGGTTGGCGTACTCGTCGGCCAGCCCGACCTCCTGTCGCAGCGCGCTCTTCTCCTCGTCGCTCAGCGGCGGGAGCGGCGGCAGCTCTGCGGCCGCGTCGTCGGCGAGACCCGCGATCGTGAAGAGGAACGGCGCACCGGGAACCGGATCGGGGTCCAACGGCATCCCGTCGAACTCGGGATCCAGATCCTCCGACGGCCGATAGGCGCGAGCGCGGTTACGGGCGGCCTGCTGGTCGAGCTCGCGCTGCAGGACTGGCAGATTGCGCTCGGTGTACTCGGCCACCGCGTGGTCGACGATCGTCTTGATCCGCGTCGACAGACCGTGCTGCACGCCGTGCGGGGTGTTGCCCGCGATGCCCGCCGCCGAGAGGATCGGCGAGCCGAGGCACCGGCGGCAGGGCGCGACACGCCCTCGATGGGTGGCCGGCTCCCAGCGCGGCACCCAGCGCAGCCAGGCCTGGACAGCCTGGTCGACCTGCGTCTCCAGCGAGCGCTCCACACGTAGAGCGTACGACGCGCAGGCCCGCCACGCGCCGATTGACTGACGGGCCGCAATCCCGCGTCCTACTCGTCTTCGTCCTTCTCCCACGGCCACTGCGGGTGGCTCGCGCGGGTGCGCCGCAGCGCGATGCCGCCCCATGCGGCCACCGCCGCGGCGAGCAGCAGGACCAGGCTGGCCCCTCCGCGCACCAGATCACCGGTCACGGCGGTGGCGATCACGAGATCGCCGGTGGCGAGCACCACGCCGACCCACACCGCGACCAGGTGCGCGAGGCCGACCCCCACGCCGATGCCCGGAACGGAGAGGAAAGACGGGTGCGCTCGGCGCAGGGCCATCCAGAGGCCGAGCGCGAAGGCCAGCACCGCGACGAGCATGCCTGCGGCGCCGGGGAGCTGCCCGAGCCCTGGGACGGCGATGATGTCGGTGTCGGTCGCGACCGTCAGCGCGCCGAGCCCGAACACCGCCAGGGCGAAGAAGCCGACCGTCGCGAGAACCAGCGCCAGGACGGCCGAAACCCCCGCAGACTCGGGTCCACGGGGGTTCGGCGATGACATGTTCGTGACTACCTCGACAGCGTCGGGCCGGCCTCGAGCGTGCGCTCGTACTCGCGCTGCGCCTCGGCGTTGAGCTCGGTCTTGCGGGCGCCGCTGCGGGCGACCCACGCTCCGAACCAGATGGTCAGCTCTCGCGCGAAGATGAACGCGGCGATCGCCAGCGGCGCGAGCAGCTGGGATCCGACGAGCTCGTTGCCCTCGCTGGCGCTGAGCTGCCAGAACGGCGCCTGGAACAGCTGACCGAGGATGTGGCCGCCGTAGGCGATCGCGCCGACGATGATGCCGAAGACGACCCACAGTCCCCAGCGTCCGCGGTTGATGAAGGCGCCGAGCAGCCAGAAGCCGAGGAAGAACACGACGACCGGAACCCAGTAGCCCCAGGTCACGAGCGGGGCGATGGCCGCATCAGCGATGTTCGCTCCGGTGACCTCGCCCTCGAAGGCGCGGACCCCGAGCGTCGCCGCCAGGTACAGGACGGCGAACGCGAGCGTGGCCAGCAGGCCGATGGCCCCGGCGGTACCGCGGTTGCCTCGCTCGCGCGGCGGCTCGGGAGCCTGCACGAAGATCGGCTGCTGCTGGACGGGCGCGATCACGGTCTCTGCCGGGGCGGGTTCCGAGGCGAGGGGCTCGGACGGGACGATGCGGGTGTCGGCGGCCGATGCGCCGGCGTACGCTGCGCCGGCCATGGCCGACTCCTCGTGCAGACCACGGTTCGCCGCCGGCGGTGCGGGCGCGGTGAAGGCCTCCGTCGCCGCGGCATCGGATGCGGCGGCGTCCGTCGTCGTGTCGTCCGCCGTCGTGTCCCACTTCGCGTCGGCGTCCGGATCGGCGTCGAGGAAGGCAGGGTTGTTGAGCTCGGGCGTCGCGAAGGTGCCCGGGTGGTCGCGCTCGGCGGCCTCGAAGGCCGCGAGATCGGGGTCGACCGCAGGATCGGCGGTCGGGGTGGCGGCTTCTGCCGCGGTGGTCTCGGCCGGAGTGGCGGCGACGTCTGCACGCGCGGCCTCGGCGGCTTCGAGACCAGCGTTCGCGCTGTCGACGACGTCGTTGACGTCCTTCGGCCGCTCGGGCTGGGGAACCTCGGGGTCACTCATGGGGTGCGCCTCTCATCGGGTGTGTGCTCTGCGAGGTTACCGCCGCAGGACCGCGCCCGAACGCAGGCGTGCCGACGTGTCGCCATACCGCGTGATCACAGGGCAGGAGGCGTCTCGACGCCTCAGGGGAACAGTGAACGGAGCCCGTCGCCGATGAACGTCTCCAGCGTCGGGAACATCGGGATGGCGAACCAGATCAGAGCCGCGACGACGCCCGTGCAGAACACCGCGGCGATCCAGCTCATCGCCGAATTGCGTCCCCCGATCCGTGCCATGACACCACCGTACGACCACGCCCCGACGACCGCCCGTTCGCAACGCCGAGACGATCTGCGCACTCAGCCCTTCGTCGCTCCGGCCGTCAGACCGCCGACGATGTAGCGCTGCAGGAAGAGGAAGAGGATCATCACCGGGATGGCCGCCATCACGGCGCCCGCCGAGAACGCCGACCAGTCCGCATACCGCGGGTTGGCGACGAGCTTCGTGAGGCCGACCACGAGGGTCTGCTGCTCGACGTCGACGAGCATGACGCTCGCGATCACGTACTCGTTGACCGTGCCGATGAACGACAGCAGCGCGACCACCGCGAGGATCGGAGCCACCAGAGGCAGGATCATCGTGAAGAAGATGCGGGCGTGACCCGCGCCGTCGATGCGGGCGGCCTCGTCGAGCTCCATCGGGAGCGTGTTGAAGAAGCCGTACATGAGGTAGGTGTTCACGCCGAGAGCGCCGCCCAGGTACACCAGGATCAGACCCGTGTGGGTGTTGAGGCCGATCGCAGGGAACCAGTCGCCGAGCGTCGTCATCAGCAGGAAGATCGCGACCACGGCGAGCAGCTGCGGGAACATCTGCACCACGACGATCGTGACGAGTCCGATCCGGCGTCCGGCGAACCGCATGCGCGAGAAGGCATACGCGGCGCATGCGCCGATGAACACGGTCACGGCACCCGTCACGACCGCGACGAGCAGGGTGTTCAGGAACCACAGCCCGTACGGATTCTGCGGGTCGCTGAGGATGCGCACGTAGCTGTCGATGCCGAACGCCGAGAACAGCTGGTTCGACCCGGTGAGCGTGCCGTTCGGGTTGAGCGACGCCGAGACGACGTAGAGCAGGGGGAACAGCGCGAACGCGCTGACGATGATCGCGACGACGTGGCGCCATCCGGTGTCGGCGAACCAGGAGCCGAGGCGGCGACGACGGGGACGCGCAGGGCGGCCGGGAGCGACGGTCACGGAGGCGGCGGTGCTGAGGTCGGTGGTGCTCATGTCAGTTCAGCTCCTCGAGAGCCTTGGTCTTGCGGAAGCTGATGATCGAGATCGTCGCGACCACGATGAAGATGAGGATCGTGAACGCGGAGGCCAGGCCGTAGTCGCGGGACTGGCCCGTGAACGCCACCTTGTAGACCATCGAGATCAGGATGTCGGTATGCCCGACGGGGATGCTCACATCGTCGAACCGCGGCCCGCCCTTGGTGAGCATGTAGATCAGGTTGAAGTTGTTGAAGTTGAACGCGAACGACGAGATCAGCAGCGGTGCCACCGTCACGAGCAGCAGAGGCAGCTTGATGCGACGGAAGATCTGCCAGGGATTCGCGCCGTCCATCACCGCCGCCTCGTTCACCTCCTCCGGGATGCCCTGCAGCGCCCCCATGCACACCAGGAACATGTAGGGGAACCCGAGCCACAGGTTGACCAGGAGCACCGACACCTTCGCGAGGGTCGGGTCGGTGAGCCACGGGATGTCGGCTCCCCCGAAGATGACCTGGTTGATGAAGCCGAAGCTCTCGTTCATCATTCCGGCCCACACCAGCGCCGAGAGGAACGCCGGGAAGGCGTAGGGGAGGATCAGGATGATCCGGTAGCCGTTGCGGAACCGCATGCGGTTGTTGTTGAACACCAGCGCGAGCAGGAGCCCGAGGAAGAACGTGGTCGCGACGGACAGCAGCGCGAACACGAACGTCCAGATGGTCACCGAGATCAGCGGTCCGCGGATGTTCTCGTCGGTCACCGCACGGATGAAGTTGTCGAATCCGACGGTCGTCTGCCAGCCCGGCAGGAGCGTCGCGCCGTCCTCGGCGGCGAAGGCTCCCTCTCCGGTGTCGGAGTAGACCACACCGGACTCGGTGTCGGTGATCGTGTCGGCATCCGCGTCGTACTCGAGCGTCGAGACGTACAGGTAGCCGCTCTGACCGTCGGGAGCGCGGAGGCTGCCGTCGTTGGGATCGTCGCTGAACGGCACCGAGAGCGCTTCGAGCTCTTCCGAGAGCGTGAAGACGGTCGCGAGCGGGAGCGTCGTCCAGCCGTCGACGGCGACGGCCCTGCCGCCCTCGAATTCGGCGTCGACCTCCTGCAGCGGCTGCTCGCTCGTGCCGAGCAGCGCGTCGCCCGACTCCGGATCGGTCACGAGCAGGCCGTACGTGCCGAACTGCTCGACCACGGTCACGGGGTAGGTCGGGGAGTCCTCCACCCGCTCCTGCGCCGAGGCGAGCAGCGACGAGATCGCCTGGTCCTTGGTGCCGTTGTGGCCGGTGCCGTAGTTCGTGAACCCGATGTAGCCGGTGTACAGCAGCGTGAACACCTGGAAGATCACCAGGAAGATGATGCCCGGCGTCAGGTACTTGGCCGGAACCCGCTTGCGGGAGAAGTAGATGTAGTTGACGAGGATCGTGACGGCGACCACGAGTCCGAGGACCAGCCACTCCTGCTGGCCGACGAGCACGAACACGGCATAGAGCGCGATCGCGTCGACGACGGCGAGGAGCAGGATCTTCAGCAGCATCCACCCGATGGGTCCGGATGCCGCCTCGGCGATCTTCGCCGCCTGGCGCTGGCGCTTGTTCAGTGGAGCCGTGGGCTCAGCGGTTTCTGTCATGTCGTCCCCGTCGTCGAGCTGCCGGGGCGGACGAGGTCCGCCCCGGCAGGGATCGTGCTGAGTGTTACTTGATCGCGGCGGTCACGTCGTCGACGAGCTTCTGCCACGTCGTCGTCGGGTCCGAGCCGTTGATGATGCCCGCCTCGGCGACGCCCCAGAACTCCCAGACGGAACCCATGGCGGGGATCGCGGGCATCGGAACCGCATCTGCGCCGACGGCCTGGAAGCCCGCGATGATCGGGTCGGATGCCGCGGTGTCGGCGGCCGCCGTCAGCGCGGGGAGGACGTTGCCCGCCTCGAACAGGGCGAGCTGCACCTCTTCGGTGCCGAGGTAGTTCACGAGGAAGTCGTTCGCGGCGACCTTGTTCTTCGACTCGGAGCTGACGAAGAAGCCCTTCACACCGGCGAACGGCGAGGCGGTCTCCCCGGTGGGGCTGGGCACGGGGTCGATCGCGACGTTGATGCCCGCGTCGGTGGCGGCGCCGACGTTCCACGGGCCGGTCAGCCAGAATGCGGCGGTGCCGTCGAGGAACTGCTGCTTGGCGATCTCGCCGTCGATGTCGGTGTTCAGCGTGCCGGCAGCGCCCTGGGCGGCGAGCCAGTCGGCGAAGGCGAAGCCGCCCTCGCTGCCGAGCTGCAGGTCGGCCGAGTCGTAGCTGCCCGAGTCGTCGGTGCCGAAGACGGGGGCGCCGAAGGCGGTCTGGAACGGGTAGAGGTGGTACGGGTTGCCCTCGGTGCCCTGCTCGACCACGAACGCGCCCTTCGACACCATGTCGTCGAAGCTCGCGGGCGCGGCGGGGACCAGGTCGGCGTTGCGCAGCACGGCGATGTTCTCGACCGCGTACGGGAGCATGTAGACCGTGCCGTCGTAGGTCGCGGCCTGCAGCGCGACGGGGAGGTAGTCGGCGGCGGAGTCGCCGAGCTCGAGCGGGGCCACGACACCGTTGGTCGACAGCTCGCCGAGCCAGTCGTGCGCACCCATGACGACGTCGGGGCCCTTGCCCGTCGGCACCTGCTGGATGAAGTCGTCCTTCATATCATCGACGGACTTGCCGACGAGTTCGACGGCGACGCCGGTCTTCTCCTCGTACGAGTCGGCCGCATCCTGCAGCGCATCGACGCGCTCCGCGTCGACCCAGACGGTCAGCGTGCTGCTGCTGCTCTCTGCTGCGTCGTCGCCTGCGCCACCGGTCGAGCAACCGGCGAGCGTCAGAGTCGAAACGATGGCGATGGCGCCAGCGGCGGCGATGCCCCTCTTGTTCACCTTCATTGGTGTGTGCCTCTCTGAGTGCTGTTGACCTGCACGGAAACTGCAAGCGCTTACAGTATGCACAAGATTCAATCCGATTCACAATGAATCCGAGCGTCGATATCAATCCGTGACCGGGTATACCGCGGCGGCGCGTCGTGAAAACGCTTCCAGATCAGCGTGGAATCGGCCGGGTCGATACACTTTCGGGTATGGCTGACAGTTCCTTTGACATCGTCTCGAAAGTGGATCACCAGGAGGCCGAGAACGCCCTGAACCAGGCCCGCAAGGAGATCGAGCAGCGCTACGACTTCAAGGGCACCGGCGCCTCGATCGCCTGGAGCGGCGAGCAGATCCTGATCATCGCCGGCACCGAGGAGCGCGCGAAGGCCGTCCTCGACGTGTTCCAGAGCAAGCTCATCAAGCGCGGCATCTCGCTCAAGAGCCTCGAGTCCGGCGATCCCTTCGCCAGCGGCAAGGAGTTCCGCATCGTCTCGACGCTCAAGGACGGCATCTCCTCCGAGAACGCGAAGAAGATCAACAAGATCATCCGCGACGAGGGACCCAAGGGCGTCAAGAGCCAGATCCAGGGCGACGAGCTGCGCGTGCAGTCCAAGAGCCGCGACGACCTGCAGTCGGTGATCGCGCTTCTCAAGGGCGCCGACCTCGACCTCGATCTGCAGTTCATCAACTACCGCTGAGTCGGGTAGCTGCCCCTCTCATCGCACGAGACGACTCAGCGCTCGCACATGATCCCGTCCCGATCGGCATCGCGAGCGATCGACTGCAGGTTGTACATCGGGGTCGATTCATAGGGGGTGCCCACGAGAGGCTTCGCGACGCCGGACTTCCTGTCGGTGGTGATTCCGTTCTTGCGGATGCCGTCAGGGTAGTCCGCGTTGAGCGCGGTGCAATTCGCGTACACCTTCCCGGCCGCCGGCGCGGTCGAGGCGCTGGACTTCGTCGCCGAGGCGTATCCGGACTTGCCACCGACGACTCTGACCGACACCGCCGCGTAGGCGTCTGTCGGACGCACCAGGTAGGTGGAAGCCGTCGCACCCGAGATGGCGATGCCGTCGCGGTACCACTGGTAGGTGAATGCCGTACCGGTCGTCCAGGTACCGGTCCTGACCGTCAGCGTGCTGCCCACCGCGGCGGTGCCGCTGATGGTCGGTGTCGTGGCGAGCAGGACCTTCGCGGTCTTGGCCGAGGTCCGCGACACGGTCGTGTACCCGGTGAGCTTCCCCGTGACCTTCACCGAGATCTGCGCGCCGGCCTGAGAGGTGGTCAACGTGTAGGTCTTCGCGGTGGCTCCCGCGATCGCCGTAGAACCCGCGTACCACTGATAGGCGAACGCCGTGCCCGTGGCCCAGGTGCCGGTCTTGGCCGTGAGCGTGCTGCCTACCGCCGCGGTGCCGCTGATGGTCGGGGTGGCGGCCAGCAGAACCTTCACGGTCTTGGCCGAGGTCCGCGACACGGTCGTATACCCGGTGAGCTTCCCCGTGACCTTCACCGAGATCTGCGCGCCGGCCTGAGAGGTGGTCAGCGTGTAGGCCTTCGCGGTGGCTCCCGCGATCGCCGTGGAACCCGCGTACCACTGGTACGCGAACGCCGTACCGGCGGTCCAGGTGCCGGGCGTGGCCGTCAGCGTGCTGCCCACCGCTGCGGTGCCGCTGATGGTCGGCGTGGCGATGACCGCCAGCTTCGCCGTCCGCGCCGACGACATGGTGACGGTCGGATAGCCGGTCGCAGATCCAGCGACCTTCACCCAGACCTGCTTTCCCGAGAGAGTGGAGGGCGGCACGAACGTGGACGCCCTCGCCCCGCTGATCGGGGCGCTGTCGGCGTACCACTGGTAGGTGAAGGTCGTTCCTGTGGTCCAGGAGCCAGGCGTCGCCGTCAGCGTGTATCCCACGGCCGCGGTGCCGCTGATCGTCGGCGCTGCGGCCCGCGCCAGCTTCACCGTCTTCGCCGACATCGCGCTGACGGTCGGGTACCCGCCGAGCGTTCCGGTCACCTGCACGGAGATCTGTGTGCCGGCGTGGGCGGCCGTGGGGCTGAAGGTGGAAGCCGTGGCGCCGCCGATCGCGACGCCGTCTGCGTACCACTGGTAGCTGAAGACGGTACCGGTGGACCACGTCCCGGGATTGGCCGTCAGCGTCGATCCCGTCGCGGCCGTGCCCGAAATCGTCGGTGATCCCGGGAGCAGGACCTTCTCCGTCGGCCGAGACGTCCCGCCGTTCGACGCGTACCCGGGAATCGACCCGATGACCGAGACCGAGATCGCTTTGTTCGCCTGTGCAGCGGTGAGCGTGAACGTCGCAGCGGTCGCGCCCGCGATGACGACCTCGTCGGCGTACCACCGGTACGTCGACGTCGTGCCGTCCGCGAACCAGTGAGCGTTCGCGGTCAGGGTGCCTCCGACCGCCGGGATTCCCGTGATCCGCGGGCGCTCCCCCTGGACGCGAGGGGTGAGCGTGAAGTCGATGCCACTCACGGCCTCGTCTGCCCCGACGCGCACAGATGTGGCGCCGGCGAGGCTCGGGGAGTTCTGGAAGTACTCCTCCACCCAGGGCGCGCCGGGCAACTGATCGGGGCCGCCGCAGTCGCATCCGTATCGGAACTGGACGGTGTAATCGCCGGCCGGGAGGTCGGTGATGGTGTACCTGCCGTCAGTGATCACCGACCACCAGGAGTCGACGCCGGGTGCGTACGGATCGCCTCCCGCCCCGACGGGGATCGCATACATCCACCCGAAGCTGCCGCTGTCGATGCGCGCGCCGCTGTCGGAGGTGACGGTGCCCGAGATGGTCGCGCCGGAGGACAGGGTCGCGTCGACGATGCCACGACTCCCTCCGGATGCGGCCATCGCCGGCGGTGCCCACAGGGCGCCCAGCACAGCGATCGAGGCGATAACGGCTGCTGCGCTCGCGCGCCACGGCAGAGTGTGCATACGTCCCCAAACTTCAGCGAGCGAAGTATGGCGACGGCCTCGGAGCGGCCACCGAATCCTCGTCCGAATCCCTTCACAGATATAGCAGATTCGGAGGTCCGTCGTCACGCAGAGCGGGTGCCCGATCCCGCGCCGACGCACGGCGGGAAGTTCGCGCTGCGACCCGCGCGCTCCCACCGCGGTCATCCCATTCCGATATATGGGCTGGGGTGGCCGAGACTGGTTACTGCCGCATCCCGATGCGGCAGACGATGCGTCGATGCATGACGCGCTGCCGAACCACGGTCCGCGTGTGCGGATCGCGGCTCCCGCCCTGTGGGGACTGGGCGCAGTGCAGCTCCGTGCCCGACATCGTTCGTGGCCGGCGGGCGTCCCACGCCCGCCGGCCACAGAATTCCTGTCATCGAAATCCCAAGAGGATGCGCTGCCGAGGGGTCCCGAAGGCCCGCCGGAAAATGCACCTGTGGATTATTGGCATCGCGACCGAGTTCGTGATGTAGTGAGCGTCCGGGCACATCATGGGGGCTCGGATAGGGAAATGCAACTGGGGGCAATCCATGATCAGCAACAGCTCGACGACGAGTCTTCGAGAGAGCAAGCAGCTACTGGCCGAGGAGGTTTTCCAGCACATTGGGGCGCAGATCGTCGAAGGCGTGCTGGAGCCCGGGCACCGCATCCGCGATGTCGATGTCGCTGAGGAACTGCATGTGTCGCGCACTCCGGTGCGCGAGGCGCTGCAGCGACTCGAGCGACTCGGACTCGTCACCATGTATCCGAGCAGATACACCGAGGTCACCACCGTCACGCCGGAGCTGGTCGAGCAGACGCTCGAGTTCGCGGGCTACCAGGCCGGCGTCTCCGCCCGCATGGGGGTGAGCCGGATGACGCAGGAGGAGCGCGGGGAACTCGCTGCTCTCGTCGACAGGATGTGCGAGGCACTCGAGAGCGGCGAGCCACTGGCCGACGAACGCTGGGAGATGTTCTCGTTCCTCAGCGATCGCAGCCGCAACCTCCAGCATCAGGTGCTGATCAACGACGCCAGCATGGCCCTGTTCCGCAACCTCCGCTCGTGGGCCCTGCCCGACGGCGACCGCGACCGGATGCTGCAGGTGTACCGCGACTTCCGAGCGGCAGTCATGCGCGGCGATGCGGATGATGCCGAGCGCCTCGCCCGCGCCATGTACTACGTGTGACCCCGCTCAGCCCGCGGCCGACCATCCTCTGACCCACCGGTCGAGACGCCGATACGCTTCCTCTCTCGCCTCATGGCGGGAGAGGAAGACATCGTGCAGGGCGCCGTCGATCCGCTCGACCGTCACCGAGGCGCCGAGCTTCAAGGCCGCACGTGCGATGTCATCGACCACCAGCACCGAATCGCTGCGGGTCAGGTCTTCCGACCACCGCGTGGGGGTCGCCGACCTGGCCGAGAGCAGGACGCAGACGGGCGCATCGATCGCGAGTCCTGCCGCCACCGTGGCATGCCCCGTGAGGATCGCGTGGAACCATCCGGCATGGACGGCCATCGTCTGGGCGGGGCGCCACAGCGGGTTGGTCTCGACCGGGTCGTCAGGATCCGCGACCTCCTGCTGAGCGCGAGTGTAGAAGCCGAGGTCGACCTGGGGCGCCACCTCACGCGGGGCCCAGCGGGCCTGGAGCTCCGCGACCGGGGCGATGAGGGGCCTCGCCGACGCGACCTGGAACTCCAGCCACGGGCTGTTCAGGATCACCGCGTCCGCGGTGCCCGGGTAGCGCGACGCCCACAGACTCAGCGTGAGTCCGCCGGTCGAGTGGCCGAGCAGCACGAGTCGGCGCACGGACCCTGTGCCCTCCGTCCCGCGCCCCATGGCATCGAGCGCCGCAGCGATGTCCTCGTCATAGGTCGTGAGGGAGGTGATGTAGCCCGGGGTCTGGCCGTCACGCAGGCTTCGGCCGTACTTGCGCAGGTCGAGCGCGAAGAAGCGCGCACCCCGCGCCGTCCAGAACCGGGCGAGCCGCTTCTGGAAGAAGTAGTCCGACCACCCGTGCACGTAGAGGACGTCGACGTCGTCGAGCGGTCGGCGGCGGGCACGGATATCCCACCAGGGCCTCTCGGCCGGCAGCGCACGCACGAGGGTGGCGAAGACCGCCCCCTCGTCGTCATCGCCGAGTTCGAGCGTCAGCTGCTCGAACTCGTCGCCGAGGACGTCGGTTCTCCAGTCAGCCATGCGGCCAGGCTAGCCCACGACGCGACGACTACTGGGGAGCGGGCTGTCCCACGGTGAGGCTGCGGACCACCTGCTCCGCGAGGGGCGCGGGGTCGGGCGCGCCGGATCCGTCGTCGAAGGTCATCACTCTGATCCAGTCCGGCCCGACCCGCACGTCGAGGATGCTCTCGCCGTGCTCGCCGGCACTCGTCTTCGCCGCATCCGCTCCCTCGACCGTGGCAGGCGTGCCTGACTGACCGTCGAATGCCCAGGCACCGCCCGGGAGTGTGGTCATCAAGAGGTAGCTCGGGCCTTCGTACTCGCTCGCCGAGGTGCGGAAGAAGCAGATGTCCGACCCGTTCACGACGTGGTAGATCTCCGCGGGGATCCCCCACCCGCCGAAGTCCGTGTAGAGGGACGCATCGGAGACGCCGAGCAGCTCGTCGACCTGCTGCGCGGTGATGAGCCGATCGCAGGGGAGCCCGACGATGTCGCTGTCGGCGCGCTCGACGTCGTGCACGGTCGAGGCCGCCGCGGCGGCGAGGCCGCGCAGGGACTCCGCGATGCGCGCGGTGTCGGCAGGTCCGATGCCGGGCTCGGAGACCGTCGCCGAGAGCAGCACGTCGCCGTCGGGCACCTCGAACGTGCATCGCCCGTCGCCGCACTCGGCCTGCTCTCCCCAATACCCCTGACGCTCGGTCGCGCCCGCGATCACGGTCGACGCATCGGGGACGATCGTGACCTCCCAGCTGCGACTCTCATCACCGGCGGAGCACGCGATGCCGCCGGCTCGCTGGAACATGTGCTGTCCCGGTCCCGGGATCCAGCTCATCGTCGACACCACGGACAGCACCGGTTCGACCGGAGTCGACGGCTCACCGACGAGATCCGCCATCGCGGCGGCGGCATCGTCGCAGGTCACATCGAACGCCGTCTCCGGCGCCGTGAGCGGCTCGGGCGTCGGCGTCGGCGTCTCAGACGCCGACGCCGTGGGACGAGCAGTCGGCTCCGGGGTCGGCGTCGGCTCAGCCGAGCATCCGGCGAGAAGAATCACGGCGGCGGTGCCGAGCACGAGGAGAGAACGCAATGGCATGCGCCCATCGCTAGAGTGATGTGCCCCCCGCCGAGCGAAGCGCACACGAGGACTCTGTGACGGTCACTCCCCGCGGGAGACGCGCACCATCTCGTCACGCGGCACGACCTTGACGCGGGCGCGCTCCTGCGGTGCGCCGAGGGAGACCTCGTGCTCGTCGAGACGGTGCCAGCCGTCGAGGTCGGTCCACTTCACACCGCGCTCCTGCAGCAGTGCGGGGATCGCCTCTTCGGACGGGTCCTCCGGGTGCCACCACGACCCCTGGTCGTTGATGATGTGACGCACGGTCTCCATCGCATCCGACTTGGTGTGGCCGATCAGGCCGACCGGGCCGCGCTTGATCCAGCCGGTCGCGTAGATGCCGGTGACCGGCTGGTTCGAGTCCTTCGCGAGCACCTGGCCCTCGCGGTTGGGGATCACGCCGTGCTTCTTGTCGAAGGGCACACCCGGCAGCGGCGATCCGAAGTATCCGATCGCGCGGTACAGCGCCTGCAGCGGCACCTCGCGCATCTCGCCGGTGCCCACGGCACCGCCCTGACCGTCGGGCTTCGTGCGCTCGTAGACGAGTGCGGCGACGCGGCCCGACTCGTCGGTGCGGACCTCCACCGGGCGAGCCCAGAAGTGCAGGTGCAGACGACGGGATGCCGTGCCCCCGGCGTTGTTGACCGAGTCGCGCTTGCGCCACGACTGCAGGATGCGGTCGATGACCATGACCTGCTTGTTGCTCGACACCGCGTCCTTCGACGCCTCGTCGTAGTCGAAGTCCTCGTCGTAGACGACCATGTCGACGTCACGCAGCTCGCCGAGCTCGCGCAGCTCGAGAGGGGTGAACTTCACCTGCGCGGGTCCGCGTCGTCCGAAGACGTGCACGTCGGTGACCTCGCTGGCCTTGAGCCCCTCGTAGACGTTCTCGGGGACCTCGGTGACCAGCAGATCCTCGGCGTGCTTCGCCAGCATGCGCGCGACGTCGAGCGCGACGTTGCCGTTGCCCAGGACGCCGACGGACGCGGCATCCAGCGGCCACTCGCGCGGCACGTCGGGATGCCCGTCGAACCAGCTGACATAGTCGGCCGCGCCGTACGAGGCGACCGCGTCGATGCCGGGGATCTCGAGGGTCGTGTCGCGGATCGCACCCGTCGCGAAGATCACCGCGTTGTAGTGCTTCTTGAGGTCGTCGAGGGTGATGTCCTCGCCGAAGCGCACATTGCCGAACAGACGGATGTCGCCGCGGTCGAGCACGTCACGCAGCGCGTTGACGATGCCCTTGATGCGCGGGTGGTCGGGGGCGACGCCGTAGCGGACGAGGCCGTAGGGAGCCGGGAGCTGCTCGAACAGATCGATGGAGACATCGAACTTGCGCTCGGCCTTCAGCAGGATGTCGGCGGCGTAGATGCCTGCCGGGCCCGCTCCGACGATGGCCAGTCTGAGCTTGGTCATAGGGGGTCCTTTCGTGGGCCGTCACGTCAGGTGCATGCGGCGCAGCGCCGCGGCACGATCAGCTGGAGCGTTCGACGAGGGTTTCGGCGAAGCGCGTCAGCGCCTCGCGCACGGTGCCACGCGGGAGCGGGGCGAGCGCGTCGATCGCATCCTGAGTCCAGGAATGCGCGAGCGCGAGGGTCTTCTGGGTGCCGGTGTGATCGCGCAGCTCGGTGAGCGGACCGTCGAGGATCGACGGGTCGGCGCCATCGGCGATGCGGGCGACGCCGTCGTCGATGCGCGACGCGAGGTCGATCGAGGCGTCATCGGTCTCGGCCTTGAGCAGCAGATACGGCATGGTCGGCACACCGGCGCGCAGGTCGGTGCCGGGAACCTTGCCGGTGTCCTCGGGCTTCGCCGAGAGGTCGATCACGTCGTCGAGCAGCTGGAACGCGACGCCGATCTTCTCGCCGTAGACGCGCAGCGGCTCTTCGTACTCCGACGGGGCGTTCGAGAAGATCACGCCGCCCTGCGTCGCCGCGGCGATGAGCGAACCGGTCTTGTCGGCGAGCACCTGGATGTAGAACTCGATGGGGTCGTCGTCGGGCTGCGCCCCGATGGTCTCGTGCATCTGACCGAGCACCAGACGCTCGAACGTGTCGGCCTGCAGACGGATCGCCCGCTCTCCCAGGCGCGACATCAGCTGGCTGGCACGCGAGAACAGGATGTCGCCGGTGAGGATGGCGATGTTGTTGCCCCACACGGTCTGCGCGGCGGGGACCCCCCGGCGGCGGTCGGCACCGTCCATGACGTCGTCGTGATACAGCGAGCCGAGGTGCGTGATCTCGAGCGCCTTGGCGACGTCGATCACCTGCTCGGTGTTGCCGTCGCCGAGCTGGGCCGCGAGCAGGGTGAGAACGGGACGGATGCGCTTGCCCCCGGCCTCGTACAGGTAGCGGCTCGCGGCGTCGGCCAGCGGATCGGCGACGCGCACGTCGTCTGCGAGACCCGTCTCGACCTTCTCGAGTCCGTCTTCGATCGCCCGCGCGACGCGACGGCCCGCGGTGCCGATGAAGACACGGTCGCTGAAACCGAGACGGCTCGCCAGTCGCGAACCCGGGGCTACGCGGCTCGAAGTCACGCTCTCACCCTATCGTCGTCAGGGGTGCGGGATCTCGACGTGCTCACGCGGACGCGCTCGCGTCGGGCTTACGCGCACGGTGGAGGGCCACGATGCCGAAGGAGAGGTTGCGGTACGCGACGTCGGTCCACCCGGCCTCGCGGATCCACGAGGCGAGCTTCTTCTGGTCGGGCCAGTCGCGGATCGACTCGTTGAGGTAGTCGTAGGCGTCGCCGTTGGTTCCCGCCACCCGGGCCACGCGGGGCAGCACCTGGGAGTTGTAGAACCGGTACCCGGCGCGGAAGAGACCGCTCGGCGGCGTGGAGAACTCGTTGATCACCAGACGTCCGCCGGGCTTCGTGACGCGGAGCAGCTCGCGCAGTGCCTTCTTCGGGTCGTTCACGTTGCGCAGCGCATATGACATCGTGACGGCGTCGAACTCGTCGTCGGCGAACGGGAGATCGGTGGCATCGGCCTGCACGAACGAGAGATTGCGGATGCTGCCGTGGCGGCGCTGCCCCTCGGCGAGCATGCCCGGCGAGAAGTCGGCCGCGACGACATCGGCTCCGCTGCGCGCGAGCGATGCGGACGACGACGCGGTGCCCGCGCCGAGGTCGAGGATCTTCTCCCCCGGCTTCGGTGCGACGGCGCGGGTCGTGGCCGCGCGCCAGAGGGCGTCGTTGCCGACGGTCATCGCCGTGTTCGTGCGGTCGTAGCCGGCGGCGACCTGGTCGAACATGCCGCTGACGCGGGCGGGGTCCTTGCCGAGATCGGCGCGGTTGGCTTCGTTCGGGGTCACGGGTCCAGTCTAGGCGCGAGCCCTGGGCGCGAGCCGCAGAGCATCCAGACGATCGAGCCAGAGATCGGCCGTGGCATCGTCGAACGGCGCGGTCTGCGCGCGGACCCGGTGCTCGAGGTCGAGCGCGAGGTCCTCGAGGCGCGTCATGATCTCTGCGGGGTAGCCGAACTGCGCGCTGTGCTCGGCCCACTCGTCGCGGTCGTCGACCCAGGTGCCGCGCTCGCCCACGACGCGCACGACGTCGAGATCCATGTCGATCCCGGTCGCGAGCAGCGGGTCGTCCGACCAGCCGACGTCCCAGCCGAGGTCGATGTAGACGCGCATGCCCTTCGGGTGGTCGCGATTGACCGTGAGCGCGTAATCGGGCTGTCGCGGTATCAGGGTGACGTTCGGCGTCGCCGCGACGAACGCCGCTCCGGGCCGTGCGCTGTGCCACCCGGTGGGCTGCCCCACCCAGTCGCCCCAGTCGTCGGATCCGAGGTAGACGCACTCGTGACGCCAGTGCGGCGAGCCGTCCCATTTGCTCCACTGGAAGACCATCTCGGCGCCGGGGGCGGGACGTGCATCGCTCATGGCCCCAGCGTAGGCCGCGGCGGTGCGGGCGCGGCGGCGCGATGCCGGTCGGGGGCCGGGGAACTAAGCTGGAGGGGTGAGCAGCAGGCTGGTCGTGGAGACCCGTGAGATCGATCCGGTCGAGGATCTCCTGGCCTATGCCGACCCGGCGAATCCCCTGGCGTGGCTGCGCCGCGGTGAGGGGATCGTGGCGGTCGACTGCGGCATCGTGGCGACGATCCGGGTGCCCGCGGGCACTGATCGGCTGCGCTCCGCGGCGATAGCGAGCGCCTGGCGCGACCTCGCGCAGGACGCAGAGGTCACCGATCCGCTGGGCCTTCCGGGGACCGGACTCGTCGCCTTCGGCGCGCTGACGTTCGACGAGGACTCCGCAGCCGACAGCGTGCTGATCGTGCCCTCGCTCGTGATCGGCAGGCACCGCGGTCGCGCGTGGCTCACCCGCATCCGCCGCACGGATGATCGAACGGATGCCGACACTGCCCGGCCTGCGACTGCCGAGACCCAGGCCTACGGTCCGCACTGGGCGGGCACGGTGGGCCCCGGCGACCAGAGCCCTCAGGGGTACCAGGATTCCGTGCGACGAGCACTCGAGCGCATCGCCACGGGTGAGCTGAGCAAGGTCGTGCTGGCGCGCGACCTCACCGGCAGCATCCCTGCCGGGTCGGACCTGCGCCGACTCGTGCGCGCGCTCTCGACCGGCTACCCCGACACCTGGGCGTTCGCGGTCGACGGACTCATCGGAGCGAGCCCCGAGACCCTCGTCACGGTGCAGGAGCGCACGGTGACCGCGCGCGTGCTGGCCGGGACGATCGGACGCGGCGCCGACGCGGATGCCGACACCGCGGCATCCGCTCAGCTGGCCTCGAGCACCAAGGACCTGGATGAGCACCAGTACGCCGTGCAGAGCGTGCTCGCCTCGCTGCGTCCGCATACGCGCGCCCTCGCGGCGAGCGAGCAGCCGTTCCTGCTGAAGCTGCCCAACCTCTTCCATCTGGCGACCGACGTCGAGGGCGAACTGGCCGACGGCGGATCGTCGCTCGACCTCGTGGGCGCGCTGCATCCGACCGCAGCCGTCGCCGGCACCCCGACCCCTGCGGCGATCGCGGCGATCCGCGAGCTCGAACCCTTCGACCGCGGGCGCTACGCGGGCCCGGTCGGCTGGGTCGACGCCGCCGGCAACGGCGAGTGGGCGATCGCGCTGCGCTGCGCGCAGTTCACGACCGCCGGCGAAGGCGCCGAACTCGCCGTCACCGCCTACGCGGGTGCCGGAATCGTGGCGGGTTCGGATCCCGAGTCCGAACTGCTCGAGACGCGGGTGAAGTTCCGTCCGCTGGTCGACGCGCTCGCCTGAGTCCGCTCAGCTCGCGGCGAGGCGCTTCTTCTCGGCCGCGACGTCGAAGTCGGCGGCCGGCCACTGCGGGTCGATGCCCTGCAGAGCGGCGAGAAGCAGCTCCTGCACTGCGAGACGCGCGTACCACTTGTGGTTCGCGGGGATCACGTGCCAGGGCGCCGCGGCGGTCGAGGTGCGATCGAACACCGTCTGATACGCCGCCATGTACTCGTCCCACAGCAGACGCTCGTCGACATCGCCCGGGTTGTACTTCCAGTGCTTGTCGGGCCGGTCGAGGCGCTCCATGAGACGCGACTTCTGCTCGTCGGGCGAGATGTGCAGCATGACCTTGACGATGCGGGTGCCCGCGGCGGCCGCCTGCGCCTCGAAGTCGTTGATCGCGTCGTATCGGCGCTCGATCTCGTCGGCCGGGGCGAGCGAGCGCACCCGCCCGATGAGCACATCCTCATAGTGCGAGCGGTCGAAGACGCCGATGTAGCCCGGCGCGGGCAGCCTCGGAGCGACCCTCCAGAGGAAGTCATGGGCACGCTCCTCGTCGGTGGGCGCCTTGAACGCGGTGAGCATCACCCCCTGCGGGTCGACGCCGCCGACGACGTGCCGCACGATGCCGCCCTTGCCCGCGGAGTCCATGGCCTGCAGGATCAGCAGCACCGAGTCCTTCGCGACGCCGACACGGCTCTCGGCGAACAGGCGCTCCTGCAGGTCGTTGAGCTCGTCGAGGCCGCTCTTGAGGTCGCGAGCCCCGTCGGACTTGCCCCCGTGATAGCCCGGGGTGCTTGCGGGATCGACGTCATCGAGACGGAACCCCTCGGCCACCTGCAGGATCCGGGACCACGCGTGCGCATTCATCCGTTCATCCTGCCGGTGCGAGCCGCCGACCACAACGTCCGACCGCAACGTCGGGCCACGACATCGAGGTCGGATCAGCGCGGGAGCGGAACCTCGATCAGCTGCCGTCCGCCGGCCGGGGTGGTGAGCGCCTGATCGAGCGCGGTGCGCGTCGTGATCCGCTGATACTCCCACCCGTAGGCGAGGGCGAGCTGTTCGAGCCGCACCGTGTGCGGGGTGTAGAACGCACGGTCGAGGTCGGAGCGGGGCGCGGTCGAGGCGACCTCGAGGCCGTCGAAGATCGTGCCGCCGCCGTCGTTGCCGACGATCACCTGCAGACGCGGCTCGTCCTCGTCGGGCGGCAGCAGCAGCGCACCGACGTCGTGTAGGAACGCGAGGTCGCCGAGCAGCACCCGCGTCACGCCCGGCGCTCCCCCCGCCTGGCTGGCGAGCGCGACGCCGGTCGCCGTGGCGATCGTGCCGTCGATGCCCGCGAGTCCGCGGTTCGCGTGCACGGGCACCTTCTTGCCGCCGAGCACGCCGTCGGCCACGCGCACCAGTCGCGACGACCCGAACACGAGCCGGTCATGGGGCCAGGTCGCCCGCCACACGGCATCGGCCAGGAGTTCGCGATCGAGGGGACGGCGCACGGCCGCGAGCTCGGCCTTCACGGCATCGCGGCGCGCGGTGAAGTCGGTCGACGCGAGCCCCTCCGGATCCGGCGCACGCTCACTGAGGTCGACGGCGCGGGCAGCGGATGCCGTGAGCCACGCGCCGAGCCAGTCGCGGTCCGCGGGGCCTGCGGCGACGGAGACGGCGGCCACCGCCGTGGTGCGGCCGTTGAGGTCGAGGTCTTCGCCGCCGCGACGCACGGCGATCACATCGACATCGGGGCGCGACAGCAGGCGGGTGACCTCGCGGCTGAGGGTCGGATGACCGAGCACGACCGCCCGCTGGATGCGCCCTCCGAGATCGTCGTCGCTGAGCAGGGCGCGGTAGCCGTGCACGATCTGACGACCGAACCGGGCGCCGCTGACGATCTCGGCGATGAGCGGCCAGGATCCGGCGTGCGCGATCTCCTCGGCGTCCGCTCCGGCATCGGCACCGGCGATCACGACGGTGCGCGGGCCCCGGTCGAGCACCAGCGGCGCCGCGAGCACGGGGCGCGGCGGCTCACCTGGCGCGACCTCGATCGCGGGGATCCGTCCCGACAGGGGCTCGCGCGAGGGGAGGTTCAGGTGCACGGGTCCGGCGACGCCCGGATGGCCGTGCGGAGCATCCGCCCCCATCGCGATCTCGACCGCACGGGCGGCGAGACCCGACCAGTCGCCGTCGCCCGGCACCGGGGCATCGATCTGCTCGCGCGCCCACGGTGAGAACATGCCCGGCTGGGTGGTGGCCTGGTTGGCGCCGACCCCGCGCAGCTCCGGTGGACGATCTGCCGTGAGCAGCAGCATCGGCACGCCGGAGTGGAAGGCCTCCATGGCGGCGGGCAGCAGGTTCGCGGCGGCCGTTCCCGACGTGCAGAGCACTGCCGCGGGGACTCCGCTCTCACGCGCGAGGCCGAGAGCCGTGAAGCCGGCGACGCGCTCGTCGATGCGCACGTGCACGCGCAGATGGCCTCCGGTCGCAGCGTGCACCGCGGCGAGGGCGAGCGACTGGGATCGCGATCCGGGCGAGAGCACGAGATCACGGACGCCGTGCGCGACGAGGTCGGCGATCAGCGATGCCGCGGCATCGCTCGCGGGTGATGCCGTCACGGACGCGGTTCCGGCGCGGGGCCGTCGTCGGTCTCGTCCTCGAGGCGCGCGAGCTCCTCCTCGAGACGGCGGATGCGGGCATCCTGCTCGCTCTTGCTGATCGTGCGCAGGAACTTCGGGTCGTCGTCGGGACCCACGATGCGGATGGCGTCGCCGGGGTCGTTCGCGCGGCGGCGACCGATGACGAACCAGAGGATGCCGCCGATGACCGGGATGAGGACGACGATCGCGACCCAGACGGCCTTGCGCACGCCTCGGTGCCGCGTCGACGGCTGCACGGCGCAGTCGACGATGCTGTACACCCAGAAGATGGCGGCCAGGAAGCCGCCCACGATCAACAGTCTCGCCACACCTCCAGTGTAGGCGGGTCACGGAGCCGCGGCTCGGCGAGGCCGGATTGTTAGACTGCGCGGACCATGCCTGCTCCGTCGTCGCACGCCCGAGACGGCCGGGCCGAGCAGACGCTCCTGCTGCGAGTCGTCCTCGCACTCGGCCTCGCCCTGCTGCTCGTCGTCGGCGCATGGTCGACCTCGCACGGCCCCGGAGACGTGCACGCGACCCTCTGTCTGGCGCCCGGTGTCTCGGCGACGAGCGGCGGCGACCATCATGAGGGCGACGCCGCCGTCGTGCACGCGATGTCGCCGGACTCGGGCATCGCCGTGGTCGGTGCCCTCTGCGGCATGCTGCTGGTACTGCTGCTGCTTCTGCGCTTCGGCCGCGGGACCCGCCTCCTGATGACCCGCCAGCGGTGGGCGGCATCCGCTCCGCCCCGCGCCGGCCCGCGCCGCCGCGTCCCCGCACTCACGCTCGCACAGCTCTCGCTCTCTCGCACCTGACTCAGGCACGGGCGTGCCGCGACGACCCCGGTCGCCGCCGCACACCTCACCCTTCAGCACCCCTGAGCGCCCCGCCATGACCCGCGGCGCGCTCGTTTCTGCCTGACTCACACCGTTGGAGAACCCCATGAAGACCCCCGTGAAAGCGACCCTGATCGCCATCGCCGCCGCTCTCGCCCTCGCGATCGTCGGCATCCTGTACGCCATGTCGCAGGGTGCGACCGAGACCGCTCCGCCCGAGGGCGAGAAGCTGCAGACCGTCCGCACCGACTCGCACGTGCTCGACGAGGGCGGAGCCGACGCCGTGACCGTGGTCGAGTTCCTCGACTTCGAGTGCGAGGCGTGCGGCGCGTTCTATCCCCTCGTCGAGGACCTGCGGGAGCAGTACTCCGGCGACATCACCTACGTCGTGCGGTACTTCCCGCTGCCCGGCCACATCAACTCGACGCAGGCCGCACTCGCCGCCGAGGCCGCAGCCCGGCAGGACCGGTTCGAGGACATGTACCACCGCCTGTTCGAGACGCAGTCGCAGTGGGGCGAGCGGTCCGAGGAGACACCCGAGGTCTTCCGGGGCTTCGCCGAAGAGCTGGGGCTCGACATGGCGGCCTTCGACGCGGCCGTCGCCGACCCGGCCACGCTCGAGCGCGTGCAGGCCGACAAGACCGACGGCGAGAGGCTCGGCGTGAGCAGCACCCCGAGCTTCTTCATCGACGGCGAGCCCGTGGTGCTCGAGGCCTGGGGCGATCTGGAAGCCGCGATCGAGAGGGCGGTGAACGGCTGAGCCCTGGCGGCTCGGCTCCGGATCAGTCGCGGCCGAGGCGGAGGATGCGGTCGTCGCCCTCGGAGGGGCTCCCCCGCCCGTCGGTGTTGTTCGTGAGGACCCAGAACGTGCCCCCGGGCCCGATCGCGATGTCGCGCAGGCGACCGTGCTCGCCGACCCACTGCTCCGTGCTCTCGGTCAGGTCGTCGAGCGGGACGACGCGCAGGCGCTCGCCACGCAGGTTCGCGATCAGGATGTCGGAGCCGTCGACCGCGATGCCGCTCGGGCTCGCGTCGCCCGGCGACCACTGCTGCACGGGGTCGATGAAGTCGTCGGCGTCGGCGATCCCCTCGACCTCGGGCCAGCCGTAGTTGCCACCGGCCTCGATCACGTTGAGCTCGTCCCAGGTGTCCTGACCGAACTCGCTCGCGTACATCGCGCCGTCGGCGTCCCAGGCGATGCCCTGCGGATTGCGGTGCCCGTAGCTGTAGACGGGTGACCCCTCGAAGGGGTTGTCCGTCGGTACCGCACCGTCGGGTGTGAGCCGCAGGATCTTGCCCGAGAGGGCGTCGACGTCCTGCGCGCTGTCGCGGTCGCCCGCGTCGCCGGTCGTCACGTAGAGCATCCCGTCGGGTCCGAAGGCGATGCGTCCGCCGTTGTGGTTACCCGCGGCCGGGATGCCGTCGATCACTGTCGTCGGCTCGCCGAGCGACAGATCACCCTTCTCTCCGGCGATCTCACGCCTCTCGACCCGATTCTCATCCTGCCCGGTGAGGTACGTATACAGCTGGCCGTCGTGCACCGCGAGCCCGAGCAGGCCGCCCTCGCCACCGGGTGCGACGCCGTCGATCACGTCGACCTCGCGGGTCGTGCCGTCGTCGGCGATCTCGAGCACCCGCGCGCTGTCGCGCTCGCTGACCAGCGCGATGTCGTCGTGGAAGGCGATCGACCAGGGTGCGTCGAGGCCTTCGACGAAGGACTCGACGGCGGGCACCGACGTCGAGGTCGGCTCGCCGGAGCAGGAGACCAGCAGGAGTGCCGACGCGGATGCTGCGGCGAGCGCGACCGCCGCACGTCGCAGCGAGGCGGTGGGGCGGGATCCGGAGTCGAGGCGCATGAGTCCATTCAAAGCGCTCTCGCGTCGCAGCGGTACCGATCGGCCGGAATCGCATCCCGCGCGCACCGACGCACACGATCGCGCACCGTCTCCGACGTCGCACTCCTCAGGGCACGGGGTCCTCGCTACGCTGAGCGCATGACCGAGACGCGAACCCCCGCGCATCCCGTTCTCGCCGTCGTGCGGAGAATCCCGGCGACGCTGACCATGGTGCTGCTCATCCTGATCGTCGGCGTGGTGTGGCAGGGCCTCTGGCGTCCGTTCGAAGACACCCCGCTGTTCGAGACCGTCGCCTACGGGCTGCCGAACTTCCTCGACGGCAAGTGGTGGACGCCGGTCACCGGCACGTTCTTCGTGAACGCCCCCTGGGTGTATCTCTTCACGATCTCGGGGTTCTGGGGCATGGCGTACCTCGAGTTCCGCCGCGGAAGCCGTGTCGCGCTCGCGTACTACTGGATCGGCCAGCTGTTCGCCATGTTCGCCACCGCGCTCGTGCTCGCCGTCGCCTCGCAGCTGCCGTGGGCGTGGGCCGAGGCGCAGGCTCAGGCGCTCGACGTCGGCGCATCCGGCGGCACGATGGCGTGCATCGCGGCCGCCGTGGGCCTGTTCCGTCCGCCCTGGCGCGTGCGCGGCTGGCTGGTGCTGCTCGCGTTCGTCTTCGTGGCGATGCTGTTCTGGGGCGCGCTCGCCGACCTCGAGCATCTGCTCGCGGTACTGCTGATCCTGTTCGCCGACCGCAGCCTGCGCGTGCAGCGGACGACCGTGCGAGAGCAGCGCCTCATCGCGGTCATCGCGCTGCTCGTGCTGGGAGCTGTCGAGATCATCACGACCTTCGTGGCCACGGACGGGCCGTTCGGGCCCACCGAACCCGCGTCCGGCGGATTCATCGATCTGGCGCTCGACATCGTCGTCATCGTCGTGCTCATGAACGGCCTCCTGCGCGGCCGTCGATGGGCGTGGGTGCTCGTCCTGCTGCTCGGCCTCTTCAACATCCTCATCGCGGCACTCGTGCTGACGCTCATCACCGTGTTCTCCCAGGCCCAGATCGACCTGCGGTGGGACGGCGAGACCGAGCTCGCCCTCGCCAACGGCTTCCTCTGGGTGATCCTGCTCGTCTACCTGATCGCGGTGCGCCGGGCGTTCCGTGCGAAGAGGAAGTCGCTTCTCGGCTCCCAGCCCGCCCCCACGGTCGACGACGTGAAGACCGCGCTGCGCGCCCACGGCGGCGGCACGCTGTCGTGGATGACGACGTGGGAGGGCAACAGCTACGCGCGCACCGCCGGCGGCATCGTCGCCTACCAGCGACGTGCCGGAGTCGCGCTGGCGCTCGCAGACCCGATCGGGCCGCCGGATGCTCGCGCGGAGGGGGTCGCCGACTTCATCCGCACCGCCGAGCTGGCAGGACTCGTGCCGTGCTTCTTCAGCGCCGACGATGCGACGCGGGATGCCGTGCCCGCGGGGTGGCGGAGCATCGTCGTCGCCGACGACACCATCGTCGATCTGCCCGGCCTCGAGTTCACGGGCAAGCGGTGGAACTCGGTGCGCAGCTCGCTCAACAGAGCCGGTCGGGAGGACATGACGTTCCGGATGACCCGGCTGGCCGATGAGCCGTGGGGCGTGCGGCAGCAGCTGCGCGCGATCTCGGAGGCCTGGGTCGGAGACAAGGATCTGCCGGAGATGCGGTTCACGCTCGGCACGCTCGAGGAGGCGGAGGACCCCGAGGTGCGGCTCGCCCTGGCCCTCGCGCCGAACGGCGACGTCGACGGCTTCCTGTCGTGGCTGCCCGTCTACGGCGCCGGCGACGGCATCCGCGGGTGGACCCTCGACCTGATGCGGCGGCGCGACGGGGGCTTCGCCCCGGTGATGGAGTATCTGATCGGATCGTCGGCGAAGCAGTTCTCGGAGGAGGGAGCCGAGATCATGTCGCTCTCGGGCGCTCCACTCGCTCACGACTATCCGCCGGACGCCGGGATGATCGCGGCCCTCAGCGACCGTCTGGCCGACGCCCTCGAGCCGGTCTACGGCTTCGGCTCGCTGCACCGCTTCAAGCAGAAGTTCCACCCGCGCTACGAGACGATGTACCTGCTGTTCCGCGACGAGAGCGACCTCGCCGCGATCGGCACGGCGTTGACTCGGGCGTTCCTGCCGGATGCGACGCTCCGGCAGTTCGCGGGTGCGGGGCTCGAGCTGGTGCGCGGCACGAAGGACTGACTCCCCGCCGTCCCGCTCCCCCGTCCGGATCCGTCGCCTCAGACGTCCCGCGGTCGCTTGCGCATCTGCTTCACGTCGGTGCGGCGTTTCTTCGCGGTCAGCCTCCGCTCCTTCGAACCGCGGCTCGGCTTCGTCGCCCGGCGCTGCGGCGCCGGCGGACGCAGCGCCTCAGCGACGAGGGTCGCGAGTCGCTCGCGTGCGGCGTCGCGATTGCGCAGCTGCGCACGGTGCTCGGATGCCGCGATGGTCAGCACCCCGTTCACGAGGCGTCCGTCGAGCCGATCGAGGAGCCTCTCGCGCTGATGCGGCGAGAGCACGGCGCTCTGCGCGGCGTCCCACACGAGCTCGACGCGGGAATCGGCCGTGTTCACGCCCTGCCCGCCCGGCCCCGACGAACGCGAGAAGCGCCACGACAGCTCGGACTCGGGAATCGTCAGAGCCGCCGAGACCCGGAGACCGGGACGATGGGGCGTGGGCATGCATCCATCATCCCGCGCTCCGGGCTCGGCGGCTCTCAGACCTCTCGCGCTCGTTCGGGCTCAGCCGTCGGCGTGCGCGAGAGCGGGCTGAGCATCTGCTGCGCTCTCGCCGGGCCCGCGCTTCGCCGTGTTCGCGATGTGCGCGCGACCGACGACGATCGCGGCGACGACCATGAGCGCGGCGCCCAGCCAGTAGGGGGCCGCGTGGCTGACGGTGACGTAGAGCGCACCCGCGATCAGCGGGGCGACGGTGTTCATCGCCGCGGCGAGCGACTGGGTCGCTCCGCCCAGCCACCCCTGCTCGTCGTCGCCGACCGCGTTCGACATGGCTCCGTCGATCGCCGCGGTCGACGCTCCCTGACCTGCCGCGAGGATGAGGGCTCCGACGATGAACACCCACGGCTGGGCGAAGATCGACGCCACGACCGCGAGGCCGATCAGGCCGATCATCTGCGCGACGATGCCGCTCACGATCACGCCGCGCTCGCCGATACGCGGCAGCAGGATGCCGAGCAGCACCCCCTGGATGACGATGTCGATGATGCCGACGGCGGCGGTGAGCAGACCGATCTGCGTGGGGCCCCACTGGATCGAGTCGAGCGCGAGAACGCTGAAGTTGTTGACGAAGAAGCCGAACGGCAGCGCGAGCAGACCGAAGCCGATCATCAGGCCCCGGAGCTCCGTGCGGCGGAAGGCGTCTGCGAACACGGCGAACGGCTGCAGATCGCGCACGGCGATGCGTGCGATGCGGTTCTCGGGCTTCAAGCTCTCGGGGAGCAGGAAGATGCTGAGGATCGCGATCGTGAGCCCGACGGCTGCGGTGAGGAAGACCGGGAGCTGCAGGCTCACGGAGGCGAGGAGGCCGCCGATCGCCGGGCCGATCATCATGCCGATGCCCGACAGCGCACCGAGCAGGCCAAACCTCTGAGCGCGCTTCTCGGGCGGGGTGATGTCGGCGAGATACGCGAAGAGCGCGGGCATGTCTCCCGCGGTCAGTCCCTGGATGACGCGCGCGAGGACGAGCACCCAGAGCGCCCCGCCGATGCCGAAGAGGGCCATGGCGAACGCGGCGCCGAATGCGGCGGCGATGATGACGGGTCGCCGACCGAAGCGATCCGACAGACGTCCGAGGAACGGGGCGACGAGGAAGGCGCAGAGTCCGTTGACCGCTTCGAGGATGCCGACCCAGATCGCGAGATCGCCCTCGTGCGACACGTACTGCAGCACGACGAAGGGCAGGACGGGGAGGACGACGGTCATGCCGATGACGGTGAGCATCGTCAGCACGATGAGCATGACCCAGGCGCGCTTGTCGCTGCGCGCGGGCGGGTTCGTTAGTGAAGTCACTCCGAAACTGTATCAATACCAGTTTTGTTGTCAAGCCAGTTCTGTATCGAGTTCGCGATACAGTGGAGGCATGACGAATCCTGAGCCGCTCGGGCGCCGCGAACGCAAGAAGGCCGCGACCCGCAAGGCGATCTCCGACGTCGCGACGATGATGTTCCTCGAGCGGGGCTTCGACAACGTCAGCATCCGCGAGGTCGCGGACGCCGCCGACGTCTCCCCCACCACCGTGTTCGCGCACTTCCCCCAGAAGGAGGCGCTCGTGTTCGACGAGGACGACGAGCAGCGCGATCGCCTCGTCGCCGCCGTGCGCGATCGCGCGGAGGGCCTCACGATCAACCAGGCGATCCGCGACTTCTACACGGCGGAGGTCGGCGCCAACATCGACGAGCACGGCGACGACGTCACCCGGATCTTCCTGCGCTTCCTCACCGAGACACCGGCGCTGCGCGACTACGCCGCGAAGATGTGGCTCCGCCACGAAGACGCCCTGGCCGAGGCCATCGCGGCGGAGCTCGGACTCGCCGACCCCCCGGCCGAGATCCGCGTGTACTCGCGCTTCGTCCTGCAGATGCAGCTGCTCGTCAACGAGCACGACGACCAGCTCGGCATCCTCGACGCAGGCTTCGCCGTGCTCGAGAACGGCTGGGCTCCGGTGGAGGCCGCCCTCACCGCGGGCGACGGTCGGTAGCGCTCGATGCAGAGCACGACGTGAACTCCTATCGACCTGAGGAATGGGGCGCGAGCCCGGAGCAGCCCTCGACGATCCGACCGCCGTATCTGATGGGCACCGGCGTCGTGACCGGCGAGGACACCGACACCCGACCGCTCGCCCCGCCGCACTCGCACCCCGACGCGATGCTCGCCTGGTGCTACCGCGGCACGGTCTGGGTGCAGCTGCAGGAGTCGATGTGGCGCCTCGCCCCCGGGCAGGGGGTGTGGATCCCCGCGCACACCCCGCACACTGCACGCCACGAACGCGATTCGACCGGCTGCTACACCTACATCGGAGACTCGTCCCTGATCACCCCGATCGAGGACGTCACCCAGGTGCTGGTCCCCCGGGCCGTGCAGGAGATGCTGCTGCACCTCGGCATCAACGACATGCCGACCGACCTCCGCGTGCGCATCCAGTCGGTGCTCATCGAGATGCTGCAGCACCCGTCGGCCGAGGCCGCGGACGGGTGGGGCGAGGTGCCGCTGCCGGCCGACGAGCGCGTGCGACCGCTGGTGCAGGCCGTGCTCGCCGATCCCGGCGACCACCGCAGCGCGAATGAGCTGTTCCTCGCCCACGGCCTGCACGAGCGCACGGTGCTGCGCGTCTTCCAGCGCGATGTGGGCATGACCTTCACCCGGTGGCGCACCGGGGTGCGGATGACTCTGGCGGCACGGCTGATCGTCGACGGCACACCCATCGGCGCCGCCGCGCATCGCTGCGGGTACGCCACGACGAGCGCGTTCTCCGCGGCGTTCAAAGAGCGCTTCGGCCTCACCCCTCGACAGCACGTCGCACGCGTGCAGGCCGACTCCGCACACCAGCTCTACTGGCGATGACGCTCCCGGGATGAGGGCATCGTGTCGATTCTTCGACACAAGTCGTCTGCCTGGCGACACTCCGAGGCGAGTCCGCGTTCTAGCATCGATCCGTTAGGGCATGCTTACCTAACTTCTCGCCGCGTGGACGCGGCACACCCGCCCCCTTTCTCTGAAGGAGAATCATGACGCACGCTTCTGCGCGCCCGAAGACCCGCCGTGGTGCCACCCTCGTCGCGGCCGCCCTCGCGGCAGCCCTCACCCTCGCCGGCTGCTCGGCCCCCGCCGAGACCGCAGAGCCCGCCTCCGCCGCCACCGACGGCGTGGTCATCGAGCACGCCCACGGCGAGACCGTGATCCCCGAGAAGCCGCAGCGCATCGTGACCCTGGGGTGGATGACGTCGGACATCGTCGCCGCGCTCGGCACGAACCCGGTCGGGATGGAGGAGGTCTGGGGCGCAGACGAGAGCGGCTTCCAGCCCTGGTTCGAGGACTTCGTCACCGAGGAGTACGGCGAGACCCCCGAGATCATCCCCTTCACCGACGACGGCCCCAACTACGAGGCGATCAAGGCGCTCGAGCCCGACCTCATCCTGAGCCTCTACTCGGGCATCACCGACGTCGAGTACGAGCGTCTGACCGAGATCGCCCCGACGGTTCCCTACATCGAGCGCGCCTGGGACCCGAGCACGTGGGAGGACATGACCCGCACGATCGGCACCGCGATGTCGGAGGAGGAGAAGGCCGAGGAGCTGATCGCCGAGACCGAGGAGATGATCACCACCCTCGCCGACGCGCACCCCGAGTTCGACGACAAGACGTTCGTCTGGGGCCTGACCCTGAACGAGGGCGGCACCGACCTCGGCGTCTACCTCGAGTACGACCCGCGCGTGCGCATCACCGAGGCGCTCGGATTCACCTCGACATCGGCGATGGACAGCTTCCTCGCGACCGCCGAGGGCGACAACTGGTACACCGGCGTCAGCCTCGAGAAGCTCTACGACGTGCAGGCCGACCTGTTCGCCGCCTGGGGCAGCAGCGTGGACGAGGGCACCTACACCGTCGAGAACAAGGTCGTCTCCCGCTGGGAGCCCATCGCCGCGGGGTCGTACGTGATCTACGCCGACGATGCCCAGGCCTCCGCGATCAGCGCGCCGACCGTGCTCTCGCTGAAGTACATCCTGCCGACCTACGTCGCCGACCTCGCAGCCGCGCTGCAGGGCGAGCCGACGATCGCAGGCGAGTGATCCGAGAGATGTCCCTGGCGACGGAAGACGGCACGGACGTCTCGAACACGGGCGCGGGGGGTCGTGCAGACGACTCCCCGCGCCGCACCGGCGCGCTGACCGCGGGCCTGATCGTCGCGGTGATCGTGCTGATCGCCGCAGCCATCGCCTCGCTCGCGGTCGGAAACCGCGCGATCGACCCGGTGACGGTCGTCACCGCGCTGTTCGCCTACGACGACGACGACCCGCTGCACCTGATGGTGGCGGAGCTGCGCGTCCCCCGCACCCTGCTCGGCATCGTCGTGGGAGCGGCGCTGGCCGTGTGCGGCGGGCTCATCCAGGCGTTCACCCGCAATCCCCTCGCAGACCCCGGCATCCTGGGCGTGAACGCCGGAGCATCCTTCGCCGTCACGTTCGCCGTCGGCATCCTCGGGCTCACCACCCCCGGCGCCTACGTGCCCTTCGCGCTGCTCGGCGCCTTCGTGCTCACCGTGCTCGTCTCCGTGCTCGGCTCGTTCGGGCGATCCGGTGCGACCCCGATGAAGCTGACCCTCGCGGGCGTCGCGCTCGGCGCCGCGTTCACCGGCTTCACCACCGCGATCGTGCTCCGCGACCTCGGCACCCTGCAGGTCATGCGCTTCTGGGGAGTCGGATCCATCGGGGGCCGCACGCTCGACCAGCTCGCCTGGGCGGCCCCGCTCATCGCGGTCGGGCTGATCATCGCGCTGCTGTGCGCGCGCCCCCTCAACGCCCTCGCCCTCGGCGACGACCTGGCGCAGTCCCTCGGCGCCCGCGTGCGCGTGACGCGCGTGCTGGTCATCATCGCCGTCACGATCCTCGCCGGCACGAGCGTCGCCGCCGCCGGTCCGATCGCGTTCGTCGGACTCATGATCCCGCACGTCGTGCGCTGGTTCACCGGACCCGATCAGCGGTGGGTGCTCACGTACTCGATGGTCATCGGCCCGGCCTTCCTGCTGCTCGCCGACGTCCTCGGCCGCATCGTGCTGCCCAGCGGCGAACTGCGCGTCGGCATCGTCACGGCCCTGCTCGGCGCGCCGATCCTCATCATCCTCGTGCGTCGCAAGCGGGTGAGCGGACTGTGAGCATCGATCAGCGCCAGCGGCCCTCTCACGACCGGCGCACCCCCGAGTTCACCCCGGTCGACCACGGTCGGCGCCTCGTGCGCATCGAGACGTCCCGCATCGCCGCCCTCATCCCGGTGCGCGCGATCGTCGTCAGCGCGGTGCTCGTCGTCGTGATCATCGCAGCCGGTCTCGCATCGATGACGATCGGCGCCTACGAGGTCGACTTCCCCTCGGTCATCCGTGCGATCGTCGACCCGTCGTCCGACCCCGACATCCGCCAGGTCGTCTTCGAGTGGAGACTGCCGCGCGTGCTGTTCGCCGTGCTCTGCGGCGCCGCGCTCGCCCTCGCCGGGGGCATCTTCCAGTCCCTCACCCGCAACCCCCTCGGCTCCCCCGACATCATCGGCTTCGGCGTCGGCGCGCAGTTCGGGGTGACGCTGATGATGGTGGTGCTCGAGCTGAACACCTACATGTTCAAAGCGGTCGGCGCGCTCGTCGGCGGACTGCTCACGGCGCTGCTCGTCTCCGTGCTCGCCAGCAAGAACACCCTGTCGTCGTTCCGCCTGATCATCGTGGGCATCGGCGTCTCGGCGGGGCTCGGCTCGCTCACCTCCTGGATCCTGATCTCGGTCAGCGTCGAGAAGGCGATGATGGCGGCGACCTGGGGAGCCGGCTCGCTCGCCTCCCTCGGGTTCGACCAGCTCGTCCCCGCCGCGATCGTCTTCGCGGTCGTGACGCTCGCGTCGCACCCGCTGAACCGCACGCTGCCGGTGCTCGAGATGGGCGACGACGCGGCGACCGCTCTCGGCATCAGCCCCGGGCGCACGAGGCTCGCCGCGATGGTCTTCGGCGTCGCCCTGGTCGCGCTGGTCACGGCCGCCGCGGGCCCGATCTCGTTCATCGCCCTGGCCGCGCCGCAGATCTCACAGCGGCTCACCCGCTCGAACACGCCCATGGGCACCGTCCCCGTCATGCTCACCGGCGCGGCGCTCGTCGTCGTCTCCGACGCCGTCGCCCAGCTCGTCGCCGTGCCGGTCGGCGTCGTGACCGTCTCGGTCGGCGGCCTCTACCTCGCCTGGCTGCTCGCCGCCCAGTACGCGCGTCGCGCCTGAAAGGAACATCGATGACCACCTCGCTGCTGGCCCGCGACATCACCCTGGGCTACGGAGACACCCCGATCGTCTCGCACCTGTCGCTGGAGGTGCCGGACGACTCGTTCACGATCATCATCGGCCCCAACGCCTGCGGCAAGTCGACTCTCCTCCGCGGCTTCGCCCGTCTGCTGCGCCCGAGCACCGGCACCGTGCTGCTCGACGGCGCGGAGCTGCGCACTCTCAAGCCGAAGGAAGCCGCGCGCAGGCTCGGGCTCCTCCCCCAGTCGTCGATCGCCCCGGACGGCATCACAGTGGCCGATCTCGTCGGCCGCGGTAGGTTCCCGCACCAGAGCGCGATGCGCACCTGGAGCAGCGCCGACGAGCGCGCGGTATCGGAGGCGATGGCCGCCACCGGTGTCACCGACCTCTCGCGCCGGCTGGTCGACGAGCTCTCGGGCGGTCAGCGGCAGCGCGTCTGGGTGGCGATGGCCCTGGCCCAGCAGACCAGGCACCTGCTGCTCGACGAGCCGACGACCTTCCTCGACATCGCGCACCAGATCGACCTGATGGAGCTGTTCGCCGACCTGCATCGCAGCGGAACCACGCTGGTCGCCGTCCTGCACGACCTCAACCACGCCGCGCGCTATGCGACGCACCTCGTGGCGATGCGCGACGGGGAGATCGTCGCGCAGGGGGATCCCCGCGAGATCATCACGGCGGAGCTCGTCGAGGCCGTGTACGACCTGCCGTGCCGGGTGATCACCGATCCCGTGTCCGGCACCCCGCTCGTGCTGCCGCTCGGACGGCGGACGCCGTGACGACCACCCCTCGACGGCTCTTCGCGCTGGCTCTCACCTCGCAGGGCCGCGGGCTGACGCTGGCGGCGGCCACGACGCTGCTCGTGGTGCACTCGCTCGCCGAAGCCGCGATCCCGATCATCATCGGCGCCACGATCGACCGCGCCGTGCTCCCCTCGGACACCGCCGCTCTGGCGCTCTGGATCGGCATCCTGGTCGGCACCTTCCTCGTGCTCACCGCGAGCTATCAGGCGGCCTCGCGGCTGATGGTCGGCGTCTACGGGTACGGCGAGCAGGCGCTGCGCCACCTCACGCTGTCGAGGATGCTGCGCCCACGCCTCTCGCGACGATCGGTCACCCCGGGGGAAGCCCTCACCTACGTGACGTCCGACACGTACCGCATCGCGGGCGTCGCGTGGTCGGTCGCGCAGCAGTGCGCCACGATCGCGGCGATCGTCGGCGCGGCGCTCGCGATGCTCGTGATCTCGCCGATCGCGACGCTCGTGGTCTTCGCCTCGACGATCGCGATGATGGTCGTGATGCGGATCGTCTCCCGGCCGCTCGAGCGGCGAGGATACGCCGAGCAGCACGCGGCGACCGAGGCGGGTGCCGTGGCCGCCGACTTCATGTCGGGGTTCCGGGTGCTCGTCGGCATCGGCGCCCGCGAGGAGGCGGTGCGACGCTACGTCGCCGCGAGCGACACCAGCCGCATCGCCGCGACGGCGGCCGGCCGATCGCTCGCGGCCTACGAGGCCGTGAGCGCGACCCTCGCCGCGGTGGCCACGACGGCGCTCGCGGGGCTGTCGGCCTGGTTCGCCGCCGAGGGGCAGATCAGCATCGGCGAGCTGGTGACCGTGCTGGGCCTCGCGCAGTTCCTCAGCGGCTCGCTGGCGTACGCCGGGTCGTTCCCCTCGAACTGGATCCACAAGGTCGCCTCGGCGAAGCGACTCGCCGGCATGATCAACGCCGACGACCTCCTGCACGCCCCCTCGGCGCCGACGCCCGAGTCCGCTTGCCGCCCCGCGGGCGACGTCGCTCTGACCTTCCTCCCCGACCCCCACGAGTCGTCGCGGATCGACGTGCGGACGGGCGAGCTGCTCGGCATCCGGCCCGCCGACAGCGACGCGGCTCGTGCGCTCTCGCGTCTTCTGGGCATGCGGATGCCGCCTGGCCGCGGCAGGGTGTCGATCGCGATCGACGGCGCCCTCCACGACCTGAGCGATCTGGATGCCGCGGGCTACCGCCGCCGCGTCGTGGCCCTGCCGCACCGCCACACCATCGTGAGCGGCACGATGCGCGAGGCCGTGCGCGGCCCCGGTGCCGCGACGGCGCCGACGCCGGAGCTCGTCGACGCGGCGTCCCTGCACGACACCGTCATCGCGGTGGGCGGGTGGGACGCGCAGGTCGGCGAAGCGGGCCGGCGCCTCTCCGGCGGGCAGCGGCAGCGCATCGGCATCGCGCGCGGCCTGCACACCGAGGCCGACATCCTGGTGCTCGACGAACCGACCTCCGCGGTGGACGCGATCACCGAGGCGCACATCGCTCGTGCGCTCGGCCGGCTCGACAGGACGACCGTGGTGATCAGCACCTCCCCCGCCCTGCTCGGGGCATGCGACCGCGTCATCGATCTCGCAGACGACCGATCGGAGACCCGTGATGAGTGAGACCTCGACACCTCTGCTGCCCATCGCGACGGGCGCGAGGGTGCGCGCCGTCATCGGGATGCTGGTGCGCCGCCACCGTGCGCGTACCGTCGGCGTCGCGGTGCTGTTCCTCGTGGCATCCGCTCTCGGCGTCGTGCTCCCCGCCTGCCTCGGTCGGATCGTCGATGCCGTCTCGACCGACGCGGGGTTCGCCGTGATCGCGGGCTGGGTGGCTGGAGCCGGAGCCGGAGCTATCGGCGCGGCAGTCGTGATGCTGTGGGCGGCTCGCGTGCTGACCGGGCTCGTGCAGGATGTGCTCGCCGATCTGCGGGAGGACGTGTTCTCCTCGGCGATGCGCCTGCCGGTGAGCACGGTCGATGACGGCGAGACAGCCGATCTGCTCTCCCGCGTCACGGGCGACGTCGACGCGGTCGCCGAGGCCGGCGGCAACGTCGTGCCCGTGCTGCTGTCGGCCGGCTTCGCGATCGGCGTCTCGGTGATCGCGCTGACCGCTATCGACCCGTGGCTCGCGCTCGCGGGCGTGGCATCGGCACCGCTCTACGTGCTCGGCACCCGGGCCTTCCTCCGCCGCTCCCGGGCCGTGTTCCGCGAGGTGCGGGTGCGCGAGGCCGCGCGCAGCCAGGCGGTGCTCGAGGCCGTCGAGGGCATCGAAACGCTCACCGCACTGAACGAGCAGGACCACGCCCTCGAACGGGTCAGGGTGCGGGCCGAGCAGTCCATCCGGATGCAGATCGAGGGCGTGCGGGTGCGCAACCGGCTGTTCCGCTGGATCAACGGCGGCGAACTGGTCGGCCTCGGGGCGATCCTCGTCACCGGCTTCCTGCTGCACGCGAACGGTGCGATCAGCGTGGGGATGGTCACGGCGGCCGCGCTCGTGTTCCACCGCCTGTTCGATCCGGTCGGGCAGCTGATCTTCGGGCTCGACGACATCCAGCGGGCGGCGATCGGCCTCGCGCGTCTCGTGGGCGTGATCGACATGACCCCGGAGCAGAGACCGACGGCATCCGGGGCTGCACGCCCGACCGGCGACCGTGAGGCGGTCGCCGTGGATCTGCAGGATGTCGGCTACCGGTACCCGACGACCGGACGGGGCATCAGCGATGTCACGCTGCGGGTGGAGCCGGGCACGACCGCCGCGCTCGTCGGGTCTTCCGGATCGGGCAAGAGCACGCTCGCCCGGGTCATCGCCGGACACCATCCGCCGTCGTCCGGCCGCGTCGCCTTCACCCCCGAGACGACCGCTCCCTACTACGTGTCGCAGGAGCTGCATCAGTTCCGCGGGTCGATCGCCGACAATCTGCGCCTCGTCGCGCCCGATGCGAGCGACGACGAGATGGTCGCCGTGCTCGTCGCGGTGGGAGCCGACTGGGCGGTCGGATCCCTGACATCCGTCGCCCTCGACGATCCGCTCGACGAGGGCCGCATCCAGCAGCTCGCCATCGCCCGGGCACTGCTCGCCGACCCTGCGGTGGTGATTCTCGACGAGGCGACGGCGGATGTCGGACTGCACCACCGCGATGCGGTCGAGGCAGCGATCGGCGTGCTGCGCCGGAACCGCACGACGGTGCTGATCGCGCATCGTCTCGACCCCGTGTCGACCGCCGAGCAGATCGTCGTCTTCGACGACGGGCGAGTGGCGCAACGCGGCACGCACGACGATCTGCTCGCGAGCGAAGGGCTGTACCGCAGCTTCTGGCTCGCCCAGAGATCGACGGCCGGGTTTCGGTGACCGTCCCCCCGGGCGGACGCGCGCGCTTCTGAACGCGTGCATCGAGGTCTCCTCAGCGATGCCAGGATGGTCGCATGGCATTCGGGATGACCCGTGACGTGCTGCGCCCCACGAACTCTCCGCGCGCGGACCGAGTGACCTATGTCGAGCTGTTCTTCGACCTCCTGTTCGTCCTCGCGCTGACGCAGCTGTCTGCCTACCTCTATGAGAACCAGACGCCGCTGGGGGCCTTCGAAGGCGTCATCATGGTGTGCGCACTGTGGTGGGCGTGGGTGTCGACCACCTGGGTCACCAACTGGCTCGACCCCGTGAAGCTCCCCGTGCGCGGGGCGGTGATCGCGCTGGCCTTCGTGGCGCTCGTGATGAGCGTCTCGATCGCCGAGGCTTTCGGTGATCGCGCGTGGGCGTTCGCGATCGCCTACGTCGTGCTCCAGGTCGGGCGCACGGTCTTCATCGTGTGGGCGACAGCCCGTCACGACCGGCGGGCGGCCCGCGACTTCTCGCTCATCCTGTGCTGGACGGTCGCCGGTGGCGCGTTGTGGATCGTCGGCGCACTGCTGCCCCTCGGATGGCAGCTGCCGCTGTGGACCGCAGCCCTGGCACTCGAGCTGCTGGGCACCGTTCTCGGTTTTCCGGTCCCCGGGCGAGGGAAGGTTCAGCTGCGCTCCTGGGATCTCTCCGGTCCGCACATCGCCGAGCGCACGTCTCTCTTCGTTCTCATCGCGATCGGCGAAGGCCTGCTGGTCACCGGCTTCGCGTTCGTCGACAAGGAATCGTCCGTCGCATCCATCGCGGCGATGTCGACGGCGTTCGTGGCTGCAGCGGCGGCCTGGTGGATCTACTTCGATCACGGCGAACGCGTCGGCGCCGAGGCGATCGAGGCGTCAGAGGAACCGGCCCGGCTCGCCCGCACCGCCTATACGTGGGTGCATCTTCCGATCATCGCCGGCATCGTCCTCATGAGCGTGGGCGACAAGGAGATGCTCGCTCTTCCCGACCAGAGCGGCCTCGCGGCGAC
Organism: Microbacterium sp. C5A9; assembly: GCF_022627955.1. Classification (GTDB taxonomy): domain Bacteria; phylum Actinomycetota; class Actinomycetes; order Actinomycetales; family Microbacteriaceae; genus Microbacterium. Next base: position 138,853 of record NZ_JABXGD010000005.1, on the reverse strand, counting down.
GATCGTGATCGTCGGCGCACCGATCCTCTTCCTCACCGGCACCGCGCTGTTCCGTCGCGTGCTCGAGGGGCGCTGGGTGCGTGCTCAGCTCGCCGGTCTGGCGGCTCTCGTCCTGCTCGCCGGTGCCGGGCTCGCGGGCTTCGCCGTCAACGCCCTCACGCTGTCGATCACGACCGCCGTGGTTCTCGTCGGAGTCGCCGCCGGCGAGACCGTCGAGCGACTGCATCGCGGTCGCCGCTCCGGAGGGTGAACGCGAACGACGTGGACGCGGACAGAGTGGACGCGACGGCGGGAGTCGAACCCGCAACGCCGTCAGATATGAGCTGAGGCCCGGGACCGCCCGGATCGCCGCGATGGGGATGACGTTACCTCGCGCCGTACCGGAACACCAGGATCGTTGCGGGGATTGACAGAGTGAGTCCGCGCGTGACGCGAGACGTCACGCCGCGTCATCCGGCTCCGTCCGCGCTGCGGTGTACGGTCGCCTCATGGCAGGCGCAGACTCCCCCGCGACGACCGGACAGAAGACCCACCGCTACCTGCGTCTCTCCCTGGTGCTGATCGTGTTCACGCTTCTCGTCAGCGTCGCACTGCAGAGCATCGTCGTCACGTGGGAGCCGCTCATCGTCGGCTGGCACCCGCTCTCCTCGATCAGCCATGCGTTCTACACCCCGGCGCGCGACATCTTCGTCGGAGCGCTGATCGCGGCATCCGTCGTGCTCCTCGCCCTCTCCGGGCGCAGCAGGGCGACGACCCTCCTCGATGTGTGCGCGGTGTTCGCGCCTCTCATCGCGATCGTGCCGACGGGTCTCGCCGACTCCCGCGCGGTCGGTCACCTCACCTGCCCTGTCCTGACGGACTGCCTCCCGTCGGAGAGCATCGGAACCGCCAAGGCAGGGATCGCCGTCTACGCGATCGCGGTCGTCGCCGTGACGGTGACGATGGCGATGATCCGACGCCGCACCCGAACGCCGAATCGCTCCGCGCGCCTGGTGTCGATCATCGCCATCGTCACCACCGTCATCGTCGTGGCTCTCGCCTTCTGGCCCGCGCTGAACGAGAACTTCCCGTTCAACTTCTGGCCGGTGCACAGCATCCACTTCGCGGTGACCCTGGTGTTCTTCGGGGTGTTCGCCGCAGTGCCGATCCTCTACGCCGGCGGCCCGCTCGAACCCGGAGAGACCCCGCCCACCCCACGCCAGCGTTCGATCTACCGCTGGATCGCCGGGCTGCTGATCGCCGACCTCCTGCTGCTCGTGGCGGCTCTGCTCTTTCGCCAGGCCTTCGGCGAGACCCCTGTCGTGCTCGTCGGCGAGGCCGTGGCGCTGATCCTGTTCGCCGCGTTCTGGTGGGTGCAGACCTTCCAGCGGTGGGACGACGCGGACCCGCCCTCGATCATCGCGCGCCGATCGCTACCCGCGTGAACCGGGGGCCGGTGCCTCGAGAGCCCGCAGCAGCCGCTGCACCGCCTCCCTGAGTTCCGCGCGATACGGTTCGGGGAAGCTCGTCGTGTATTCGACGCCCTCAGGAATCCAGAGCAGCGCGTACATCGCCTCCCGCCAGTCCGACCCGCCGAACGGCCACCGGGTGCGGTCCTCGCCCTCTGCCGTCGCTCCCTCGGACCACGGGCCGAACACGGCCTCCATGGTCGACAGCGGCAGGTCCATCACGGCGTCCGCCTCGATCTTCTGCGGAGTCCACGACGCGGCGATGAGCACCCGCTCCTCGATCTCCTCCTCGGTGATCTCCCGACGGGTGAACAGCACCCGCGTGTGCTCGACCGACACGATGCGGTCGACGCGGAAGGTCCGCCAGTCGTCGCGATCGAGGTCCCAGCACAGCAGGAACCACTTGCGCCCTGAGGGCGCGAGGGCATGCGGTTCGACCCGGCGGATGCTCTCGGCACCCGCCCCGTCGACGTACCGCATGCGCAGTCGCTCGTGATCGCGCGTCGCCATCGCGATCTCGCCCAGCACCGCGGGTGAGACGACCGGCCCGTCACCGATCCGCGGCGGCTGCACGGAGGCGGCGAGCGCATTCACCCGCTGGCGCAGCGCCGACGGGAGCACCTGCTCGAGCTTCGCGAGGGCGGTCAGAGTGACCTCCGCGCCTCCGACGAGCTGCTGTGTCGCCGCGACGCGCAGGCCGATCGCCATCGTGACGGCCTCGTCGTCGGTGAGCAGCAGCGGCGGCACCGCGCTGCCGGCTTCGAGGCGGTAGCCGCCGGCCGCTCCCGGCGTCGACTCGACCCGGTACCCGAGCTCGCGGAGCCGGTCGACGTCGCGGCGCACGGTGCGTTCGGTGACCCCGAGGCGCCCCGCGAGCTCGGTGCCGGGCCAGTGCCGGTGCGTCTGCAGCAGGTTGAGCAGTGCGAGAGCGCGTGAGGTGGTGTCGGACATGATGTCAGATTGCCAGATATCGCGGACAGGATCTGTCCTGGTTCGTTTCTACTCTCGAGTCATGTCGAACGAATCCATCATCGAAACAGAAGGCCTGACCAAGGTCTTCACCGTCAAGAAGACGCCGGTCCCTGCAGTCACCGACCTCTCCTTCACCGCGGTCCGCGGCGAGCTCGTCGCGTTCCTCGGCCCGAACGGCGCGGGCAAGTCCACGAGCCTGCGGATGCTGACGACACTGATCCCTCCGACGTCGGGCACCGCCCGGGTGGTCGGCCACGACATCCATGCGGATGCCGCCGGGGTGCGCGCCCGCATCGGCTACGTCGGCCAGCTCACGAGCGGAAGCTTCTCCCAGCGTGTGCGCGACGAGCTGCTCAGTCAGGGGGCGTTCTACGGCATGAGCCGGCGCGACAGCATCCGCAGAGCCGACGAGCTGATCGAATCGCTCGATCTCGGGTCGTTCTCGACGCGGACGGTGCAGCAGCTCAGCGGCGGGCAGAAGCGCCGGCTCGACATCGCGCTCGGGCTCATGCACGCTCCGCCGCTGATCTTCCTCGACGAGCCCTCGACCGGACTCGACCCGCAGAGCCGAGCGAATCTCTGGGAGCACATCCTCGACCTCCGCACGCAGCACGGCACGACGGTCTTCCTCACCACCCACTACCTCGAGGAGGCCGATCGCTATGCCGAGCGCGTCATGGTCATGGACAGAGGCCGCATCATCGCGGACGATGACGCGGCCTCGCTCAAGGCGACACTCGCCGGCGACGTGCTCACCTTCGGCTTCGCGAGCGAGGCGGATGCCGCGTCCGCGCGGGCCGTCGTGGCCCGCGTGAGCTCGGTCGACGTCGCACTCGACGGCGACGCGGTGTCGCTGGCCGCGCCAGACGGCGATCAGCTGCTGCCGGTGATCGTCCGCGAACTGGACTCCGCCGGCATCCTCGTGCGTCGAGCGACCGGCGTGCCGCCCACGCTCGACGACGTCTTCCTCGCGCTCACCGGCCGCACGCTGCGCGAGGCGGGCGAAGGCAGCACCGACGCATCCGATGGCGATGCATCCGACACCGATGCCGACGCCGCCAGCGGCGCTGCGGCCGACAAGACAGGAGTCCTCTCATGACCACCACCGCCCTTCCCCACACCGACACCCTCGTGCGCCCCAATCTCGCGCGCGACACCAAGAACGTGCTGACCCGTGAGCTCAAGCCCGTGCTGCGCGATCCGTTCACGCTGATCTTCAGCCTGCTGCAGCCGCTCGTCTTCCTGGGTCTGTTCGCGCCGTTGCTGATCGGCGGTTCCGGTCAGCCCGCCGGCGAGACGCTGGCCTGGTTCGTGCCCGGCGTGCTCGTGATGATCGTGCTGTTCGGCACCGGGGCGACCGGCTCGAACCTGCAGTACGAGATGATGACCGGCTCGCATGAGCGCACCCTGGTCGCTCCTCTCGCCCGCTCGTCGCTGCTGGTCGGACGCGCCCTCAAGGAGATCGCCCCGATCGTGGTCCAGGCGCTCGTGATCGTGCTGATCGCCTGGCCCTTCGGGTTCGCGATCAACGTACCGGGGCTGCTCATCGGCCTCGCGCTGCTCGCGGTGTTCGGGGTCGGGCTCGGCTCACTCTCATACTCGCTGGCACTCGCGACGAAGGACAGGGAATGGCTGTTCTGGGGAGTGCAGCAGTCGCTGATCTTCCCGCTGCTGATCCTCTCGGGCATGCTGCTTCCGCTCGACGACGGCCCCGCCTGGATGCGCGCCGTCGCGTCGGTCAACCCGGTCAACTGGGTCGTGCAGGCCGAGCGGGCGCTGTTCGCGGGCGACCTGGGCGATCCGACCGTGCTGTGGGGCTGGATCTCGGCTCTGGCCGTCGCGGTGATCGGCCTCGTGGTCGGCGTCAGGGCGATCCGCCGCAGCAGCTGACACCGACGGGACTCCGGCTCCGCGCTTCCTCGCCCGATCGGGCGGGAGGCGCGGAGCCGGCGCGGCGTTCATTCCTCGAGCGTGGCCACGATCTTTCCTCGACCGCCGCCGGCTGCGAGATCGGCGAGGGCCGCCGGGATCTCCTCGAACGGGTAGGTCTTCGTGACGACGGGCGTGATCACGCCGTCGTCGACCAGCGTCGCGAGGCGACTCAGCTGGCGGCCGTCGGCCCGCATGAACAGGAACTCGTACGTGACCCCGAGGCGCGACGCCTGGCGCCGGATCTTTCGGCTCAGCGCGGCGATCGCGAGGCGCACGACGGCGTTCAGCCCCGCGCGCTTCGCGAACGCGGGGTCGGGCGGTCCCGAGATGCCGATGGCCAGACCCCCCGGTCTCAGCACCCGCAGCGACCTTTCGAGGTTCTCGCCGCCGAGGCTGTCGAGCACGAGGTCGTAGTCCGAGAGCACCTCTTCGAAATCCTCGGTGCGATGGTCGATCACGACATCGGCACCCAGGCGGCGGACGAAATCGGCATTCGCGGCGCTCGCGGTCGTGGCCACGGTGGCTCCGAGATGCTTCGCGAGCTGGATGGCGATCGAGCCGACACCGCCCGCGCCCGCGTGGATCAGCACCTTCTGGCCGGGCTCGACCCGCCCCCGCTCGACCAGCGCCTGCCAGGCCGTGAGCCCCACGAGCGGCAGGGAGGCGGCCTCCGCCGCGGTGATGCGCGTCGGGACGAGAGCGAGATCCGATTCGGCGACGGCGATGCGCTCGGCGAACGCCCCCATGCGCCGCTGATCCGGCCGGGCGAACACCCGGTCTCCGGGTCGGAAGGACTCGACGAGTCCGCCGACGCGGATCACGGTGCCGGCGACGTCGTTGCCGAGCACGACCGGCAGGTCGTACGGCAGGATCCGCGCGAACTCCCCCGCGCGGATCTTCTCGTCGAGCTGGTTGAGGCCCACCGCCTCCACCCGGATCAGGACGTCTCGGTCACCGACCTCCGGCTCGGCCGTCTCCCGCAGTTCCAGCGGTTGCGTGTACTTCGTGAGCACGAATGCGCGCATGGTCGTTCTCCTTGCTTCTCAGGGCAGCGGTCAGACGGCCGAGGCGCGCAGCTGCGGATAGACCGCATCGAGCGGTGCACTCAGCGCGGCCTTGAGCTGCACCGAGGTCGCGTCGGCGAGCACCTCGTATTCGTCCCGTTCCGTCGCGTCGAAGATGGCGCGCACGAGATCGGCGGGGTCGGTCTTGGGATCGGAGACATGCTCGGCCATCGCCGTGTCGACGTAGCCGACGTGCACACCGACGACGTGCACGCCCGCGGGAGCCAGTTCGAGACGCAGCGAGTTGGTCGCCGACCAGAGCGCCGCCTTCGTGGCGCTGTAGATGCCGCCGACCGCGAACCACGCGAGAGCCGAATGGATGTCGATGATCGCCGCTCCGTCACGACCAGACAGCAGCGGGGCATACGCGCGCGCCAGGAACAGCGGACCGAGGAAGTTGGTCTCGACGTTATGGCGGATCTCGTCGTCGGTGTGCGTGAGGATGCCCGCGGTCGGCACGGATGCGCCGGCATTGTTGATCAGCACGGTCACGTCGGGCGCCGCCTCCACGGCATCGCGGACGGACTGCGCATCGGTGACGTCGAGCGTCAACGGCACGACCCGGGCGTCGTCCCACTCCCGCGGCGTGCGGGCGCTGGCGTAGACCTTGGCAGCGCCGCGCTCGAGCGCCTGTCGGACGAACTGCGTGCCGATACCCCCGTTCGCGCCGGTGACGAGGACGACTGCTCCGTGGAGTGAAGGCATGGACCGCTCTTTCTTCTTTGCGACAATGAGGGGATGATCGCTGAGCGTGTGCACAAGCGACTCCAGTCATAACCGACTGTACTCAGTTTCTATTCCGAGGGGATTCCCGATGTCGACCCAGGCCACACCTCTCGGGCGCCGCGAGCGGAACAAGCAGCAGAAGCTCGAGAGGATCACGGCGGCCGCCGCCGAGCTCTTCGCCGCGCACGGCATCGACGACGTCACCACCCAGCAGATCGCCGAGAAGGCGGATGTCGGCACCGGAACGCTGTTCCTCTACGCCAAGACGAAGGGCGAGCTGCTGCTGCTCGTGCAGAACGCGCACTACGCCGAGGCGCTGGAGACCGGACGAGAGGCGGCCGCGGCCACGTCGGACATCGTCGACGCGATCATGTCGCTCCTCCGACCGATCATCGAGTGCAATCGCGTGCACGTCGAGAACGGCCGCACCTACCTCCGCGAGATGGTGTTCGGCAGACCGGTCGATTCGCACCACCTCGAGGCGCTCCGGATCGTCGGGGACACCGAGAGCGCCCTCAGCGGCATCCTGCTCCGCGACCCGCAGATCGACGAGCAGCGTGCGCCCGTCCTCGCCCGGATCGTGTCCGCGGCGATGTTCGTCACGATGGCGGCGAGCGTGAACGCGGAGGCGGGCATCGACGAGATCGCCGACGACGTCAGAACGCAGGTGGGCGCACTGCTCGGCCGCTGACGCTCAGCGACGCCGACGCTCAGCGTCGGATCGAGTCGTGGAACGGGTTGGGCTCGAGCGTGAAATCGGTGGCCGCATCGGCCCAGGTGCCGCCGCCCGCGGTGCGTCGCCGACGGACCGCCCCGAGGATCCTCGTCGCCGGCACGCCGAGCGTGAGGACGGCCGCGCCGCCGAGCGTGCGGTCTTCGGATCCGAGCACGCTCGCGCGGTGCCACGCCTCGTGCATGGCTCCGCCGCGCGCGGCGGGCACGCGTCGCACCGGCAGGGCGCCTGCCCGGCGCAGCGCCACGAGCTGTTCGACATGCCTCCACCAGGTCGATTCGGCCGCGGGATGGAAGTAGTTGTCGCGCAGCCAGTCGGGGTGCGCGTGCCGGAAGCGACCCGCCACGACCTCACTGCGTCCACCGAGCAGCCCGCTGCCGACGAACACGGTGTTGAGCAGGCTCTTGCTCACCCCGAACGAATCGAGTGCGATCACCGGAACTCCGAGAGCCACGGCCTCGACCGCCGCTGTCGAGCTGACCGTGACGAGACCCGCAGCGGTCGAGAGCGCCTGCGCCATCGAGTCGTACGAGACGACGAGGTTCTGCGGCCGCCGCACCGGCAGCAGTTCGAGATAGGGATCGCGCTCCAGGTGCGTCTCGGACTCGCCGGGCCGCGAGCGCAGCTTCACCACCACGCGGCGGTTCGGGTCGGCCTCGGCCGTGCGCACCAGCGTCGCCGCGATCTCCGCACGCTCGTCGCGGCCGACGGGCACGAGCGCCTGGGCCGCGAAGACGATGTCGGTCGCCGGGGCCCGCACCGGGCGCGGCACATCGGGGCGTTCCGCGACGAGCGTGCCCGCCGGGCGGCCGGCGTCTGCGGCGAGCACGCGCGCACGGTCGGCCTGGAGCATCCGAGACCTCGACCGCGCGAACGGGAGGGTCGCGAGCGCGGTCGGCACGCGCACTCCGATGCGGCTTCCGAGTTCGGTGAACGCACGCTCCTCCCGATGCGAGTGCACGACGAGCAGGTCGGCGTGCCTGCGATAGTCCAGCGCACCGCGCTGGGCGGGGATCGCCATGCCGGGCAGCCCCGCCACGACGACGGGTCGGTGGGTGAGCGCGTCGACGACCCGGCCCATCAGGCGCACGAACGGCCCGCGCCCGGCCAGCAGGACCACATCGGGTCGCTGGCCCTCGAGCCACGCCGCTGCACGCGCGAACGCGATGCGCGTGACGTTCTCGGTCGCCAACCCCGTGCCGGCGAGCGCCGTACGCTGCTGCTCGACGCTCGCGGTCAGCGGCGTCGCCACGAGCAGCAGGTGCGGGCGGATGCCGGGCACACCGCCGAGCAGCGACGCCGACCACTTCACGAACGAGTCGGCGTCGGCGATCGCGACGACCCGCAGCCCTTCCGACCTGCTCATGCCCGCACCGCTCATGCCCGACCCGGTCACGCCGAGACGCGACGCAGCTTGGCCATCGGCGCGCGCTCGCTGTCGAACACGCGCTTGACCCCGTCGCCCAGCGCCGCCTCGATCACCCGGATGTCGCGCACGAGGTGATCGAGACCGGTCGGCTCGAGCGAGGCCGCATGGTCGGAGCCCCACATGGTGCGGTCGAGGGTGATGTGACGTTCGACCGCCACGGCCCCGATCGCCACCGCCGCGAGGGAGATCTGCAGACCGCGCTCGTGCCCCGAGTAGCCGACCGGGACTCCGGGGTAGCGGTCGCGCAGCGTGGCGATGGCGCGGAGGTTCGCCTCCTCGGGCTCCAGCGGATAGGTCGACGTCGCGTGCATGAGCACGACGCGGTCGGTGCCGAGCGTGGCGAGCGCGCGGTCGATCTGCTCGATCGTCGACATGCCGGTCGAGAGGATGATCGGCTTGCCCGTCTCGCGCAGCGCGACGAGGAGCTCGGTGTCTGTGAGGCTGGCCGAGGCGACCTTGTGGGCCACCACGTTCAGGTCTTCGAGGAAGTCGACGCTCGGCACGTCCCACGGCGAGGCGAACCAGTCGAGGCCCTGCATCGTGGCGTGGTCGCCGATCGCGATGTACTCGTCGCGGCCGAACTCGACCCGGCGGCGATAGTCGAGGTAGCTCATGGTGCCCCACGGCGTCTCGCGCGGCACATCGCGCATGTGCTCGGGGGTGGAGATCTCGGGGGTGCGCTTCTGGAACTTCACGGCGTCGGCGCCCGCCTTCGCCGCGACGTCGATCAGCCGCTTGGCGATGTCGACGTCACCGTTGTGGTTCAGGCCGATCTCGGCGATGAGATAGGCGGGGTGACCGCCTCCGATGACGCGCGAGCCGATGCTGACAGTCATGATTCCTCCGGTGGTCGAAATGGCCTTCTCCCCTGGGTACGCGCCGAGTGTGAACGACGGGAGGCCTGACGGTTACCGGCGGCGGTCAGGCCGGCAACACCCGTTCGATCAGCTCGCGGACGGCCCCCTGCCCGCCGACCCGACGCAGCACGACGCGTGCCGCGTCGATCACGAGCGGATGCGCGTTGGCGACCGCGACGGGCCATCCGACGATGCGCAGGGCGGGCAGGTCGTTGACGTCGTTGCCGAGGTACGCGATCTCGGCGAGCGGGATGCCGTTCTCCGCCGCCCAGCCCCGCAGCGCCGACTCCTTGTCGTCGATGCCGTGCAGCACCGGCACGCGGAGCTTGTCGGCCCGCGCCCGCACGACCGGGTTCACCTCGGTCGACAGGATGAGCATCGGGATGCCGGCTGTGCGCAGCAGCGACACCCCCATGCCGTCCTCCCGACTGACCCGCACCCTCTCGACGCCGTCGGCATCGATGGTCGCCGTGTCGTCGGTGTGCACCCCGTCGAAGTCGGTCACGACCGCGCGCACCGGGATCCGCTCGGGCGACTCGTACAGGGCGGCGAGCGCTCGGGCCATGCGCAGCTGCTGCTCGTCGTCGATCTCGATCGCCGACCACTCGGGCACCTCGACGATGCGGACGCGCCCGAAGAAGCGGTGCTCCGCCTCGCGGAATCCGTCGGCACGGAACACGTAGAACGCACCGGTCTCGAGGAAGTGCGGTTCGCGATCCTGTCGGCGTGGGCGGTGGGCGGCGTCGTGGTTGAGCGCGACGGCGGCGCCGGCGTCGGGTGTCTCCTGGCCGGCGCGCCGCCACAGGAACCCGAAGGTCTCGGCGGCGGAGAGGACGCTGTCTGCTCGCCCCTCTGTCACCTCGGTCACGGCTTCCGACAGGGCGTCACTCGGGATGAACGGCGAGGTGGCCTGCAGGAAGGCCACGACATCGACCTGCTCCCCCGCCCGCGCGAGCTCGTCCAGCACGTGCAGGATCGCGCTCTCGGATGACGCCGTGTCGCCGGAGATCTCGGCAGGGCGCCGCACGATGCGCGCCCCGGCGGCCGCGCTCACCGCGGCGATCTCGTCGTCGTCCGTCGACACGACCACGAGGTCGATGCCGTCGGCCGCGAGCGCGCTGCGCACCGCACGCTCCACGAGAGGCACCCCGCCCACGCGCCGCACGTTCTTGCGCGGGACGCCTTTCGATCCACCCCGCGCGGGGATGATCGCGACCGTCACCGCCGCCGCTCCTGTCGACGCACTCCTGCCTGCGGGGGTCTCCGTCGCCTCGGGGGTCGTCGTCGTCTCGGGGGTCGTCGTCGCGGGGGTCATCGTCGTCTCGGGGGTCATCCCGTCACCGTCCTCTGATAGCTCGCCATGCTCTGACGAGACGCCGTCGTGCGCCGAGTGCGGTGAGCCGAAGCTCCTCGACACGGCCGATCCCGCCCGCCGGACGCAGCGCACGTCGCACCACTCTCTCGGCGGGGGCGCCGGGCAGGCGCAGCTCGGTCAGCCGCTCCGCGCTGAAGTATCGCTCGCGTTCCCCCGCGGGCAGGTCGGCGAGCAGGGCCTCTGCACGCGGACGCAGATGCCTGGCCACGGTCGGCTGCATCGCATACCCGACCGCGTCGACCAGCAGCTGCATCCGCGCGGGATCGCGGTGGGGCGAGTCGCGCCGGGTGAGCGCGTCGACGATCGTCGCCGGCACCCGGTTGCTGTTCTCATACGGCGAGAGGCGCGCGAGAACCGTGTCGGCACCCACTGCGTCGATCTCGCGACCGAACACGGTCTGCACGGTCGGGAGCGCGGTGGAGAAGCCGGCGATGACCGCGACGGCGTCGAGGCGTTCGGCGAGCATCTCGGCAGAGAGCGCGCCTCGATACTCGTGGAACGCGATCTCGTGGAACGCGGCCCGATCGCGCAGCGCGTCGGTGAGACGCGGCGGCGCCGACGGGTGCGGCTTGAAGACGATGCGCTGCGGATCGCGGGTCGCTGCCCGGTCGATCATCGCGCTCTGCAGCGCGACCTCCTCCGACTCGCTCACGAGCCCGAGCGCCGACAGGTACTGCCCGAGCACGAGCACCGTCGACCGGTCGTCGCGGTCGACGGCGCCGTCGCCGTCGGTGTCGCCCACGGCATCGGCCACCTCGCGCAGCACGGCGCCGAACAGCCCGGGTGGCACCGGCACGGGCTCGGCGTGCGGAGAGGCGACGAGCGGCACGACCCCGGGCACCACGTCGGCGTGCACGACCCGTCCGATGCGCGCGGTCACGGTGTGCGGCAGCGCGATGCGCATCGGCGAGTACGTCATCAGGCCGTCGCCGATGATCGTGATGCGCGCGTGCGGGAAGACCAGCATGAGGGTGCGCGCCGGGGCCACCTGGGGACTCTGCAGCAGGATCTCGAGGTCGTCGTCGAGGCCCCATGCGCGTGTCAGCAGGCGCCGCAGCAGGGGAAGATCGTCGGGCTCCGGTGCCCACGACCCGGGATGCCGTGGCCCGAGCAGCTCGTCGAGATCTTCGGCGCGGTCGAAGCGGGCGCGCAGGCCCGCGAGGGCGGGGTCCGCGACGATGCCGATCGAGGTCTCGGGCACACGTGACGAATGGAACGGCACCAGCAGTCGCTCGCCCCGTTCGCCCAGCAGCCCCCCGTCGAGGGCCGCGGCGGCGGTCGCGAGCCCGTAGGCGCTGTGCAGCGCGAAGAGCTGGGTCATGCGCGCGCTCCGGCCGCTCCGACGTCCGCCGAGCCCGCTCCCACCGACCGCAGCAGGGACGCCAGCACCCGGCGGCGTGGACCGTCGAGCCGCGCCAGCACCGCTCCCGTGTCACGGTCGGGCAGGCGCCCGAGAAGACCGCGGATGCCGCTGCGCATCTCGGCGCGCAGTGCCGGGGTCATGCGGCGAGCGCGCACCAGGTGGCGGGAGCTCAGGGCGAGCACCGTCCACACCGCCTTCGGCAGGAAGCGCTCCGCCTCGGCATCGGCCTCGACGATGTCGAGGACCTCGTGCATCGCCCGCACGAAGTCGAGCTGCCGCCGATCGCGCACCTGCGTGAGCGACGACGAGACTCCGCGCCGATACAGCAGCGCCGGCGCATCGACCACCGCGAACGAGCGGGCCTGCAGGTGCAGGCGCCAGATCCACGGGCGGTCCTCCGCTGTGAACAGCCCGGGTGTGAACCTGGCCAGGCCGTCGTCGAGCACCCGGCGATGCATGATCCCGGCCCAGGCGAACGGATAGTCGACCATGGTCGGCTCGTCTTCGGGGAGGATCGCGTCCCGCGGCGACGCGACGGCGTCTCGCCACGGATACGGCGCAGGCTTCAGCGCGCGCACGCCGTCGGTGACCGTCACATGGTCGGTGCGGAGGAGGTCGCAGCCGAGGTCGCCGAGTCGGCGAGCGAGCACGTCGAGGCGCCGCGGCTGCATCCAGTCGTCGCCGTCGAGAAAGCAGAACGCCTCGCCCTCGACGTGCGCGAGTCCCTGATTGCGTGCGGTCGCGAGCCCGCGAGGGGTCGTATTGGCGATGACCTCGGCGTGCGGGAACCTCTCGGCGTACCGCCGCATGAGCGTGCCGGTGTCGTCGCGCGAGCCGTCGTCGATCGCCACGAGCTTCAGTGCCGCGGGGTCGTCGAACTGGCGGGTCAGCGTCTCGAGCGTCGTGCCGATGTACGCACCCGCGTCCTTGGCAGGAAGGATGACGGTGACGAGCGGTGTGCGCACGGAACTCCCGGGGTGGACGGTCTCGGCATGGTGCCAGGCGTTCCTTGCCGATCGGGGACGCCGAGGTGAACGCGCGGTGTCTCGCACCGGTGTCTCGCACCGTGGGCTCGCGCTCCGGTTCGCGTCTCCGGTTCCGATCGGCGACGATGGGTCACATGCTGTGGCCGTTCGGAACGACGTGGCGCCCGGTGCGCCAGAGACACCGCGGCACCGTCGACCTGCGCTGGCTCAGTGCGCGCACCTGGACCCGCCGCTGGTATCCCCAGGGCGTCGACCTCGGCGAGTGGCGGGGCAGGCGCACTCTGGCCGTGAGCTGGTTCCGGCAGAAGCTCGACGGCACGCATCTCGCCTCGCGGATCGCGTTCGTCGACCTCGAACGCTCCCGGCACCTCGACGTGCTGCTCGCGATCGACGAGGACGGGATGCTGCAGCCCGCGCCGATCCACGCCGGAGGTCTGGCGTGGTTCGGCGATCGACTGTTCGTCGCTGCCACGGGGCGAGGCATCTGGGAGTTCGACCTGTCGGCGATCCGTCGGGTGCGCGGGGCCGATGCCCGCCGGGTCGCCGGACTCTCGGGGCGGGGCGTGCGCGCATCCGCTCTGGTCGCGGTGCGCACGCGCGTGCATCCCGTCGACCTGCGCTGCTCGTATCTCGGCCGGGTCTTCGACGCCGACGGCGCTCCCCTGCGGCGGGTGCTGATCGGCGAGTATCTGACGGCGGACTCCGGGAGGATCGCGGAGTTCACGGTGCCCGACACCGCCGACGGCCGCTTCGAGGAGCAGGAGCGCTTCTCTCCGGGCCTCCCCCGGATGCAGGGCGCGGTGCGCTGGGGCGAGCGCCATTTCGTGTCGCAGTCCGACCGGATGCACCCGGGAGCCCTGTGGACCGGACCCCGAGACGCCCTGGAGCGCGACCGAGTACCGCTGCCGGTCGGCTGCGAGGACCTCGCGCTCGACCTCGACGCGAAGCTGCTGTGGTCTCTCGGCGAGCATCCGTGGCATCGCGTGGTGCGCGGCATCCCGTTCAGCGCCCTCGGAATCGACCCGTAGCGATCGGGCTCTCAGCCGGAGCCTCAGACCGCGAACGTAGACTGTCCGGGTGAAGAACCGTGCGCCTTTCCTCGTCTACACCGTGCTGCGGCTGTTGGCCTTCCTCGTCCCGCTGGCCGTGCTGTGGTTCTTCTTCCCGATCTTCCGCGAGTTCTGGTGGCTGGCCGCGATCTTCGCCGCCCTCATCGGCGTGAGCATCTCGATGCTGTTCCTGCGGGCTCCTCTCGCCGACGCCTCGGCCCGTCTCGTCGAGCGTCGGGGCGGACGCAGCGAGGCCGCTCAGGCCGACGCGGATGCCGAGGACGAGGCGATCGACGGCGCCGGGCGTCCCGATTCCGACAGCGCGGGGACTTCGCCGCGCGGCTGAAGGCGAACCGCCGCGCCCGGGCCGCCCTCCCGTTCCACGACGACGTCGACCGTGGTTCTCAGCCGGCGAACGCCCAGAACAGCGCGCCCGCATACAGAAGCGCCGTGAGCGAGGTCAGCGCCAGGGCGATCACGAGCTCTTTCGCCTGACGGTAGGTCCAGACGATCAGGATCGCCGGGAGTCCGGCGAGCAGCGCCAGCAGTCCGATCCACGCGATCGGGTACAGCAGCGCCAGGAAGATCAGGATGCCGAAGGGCACGAGCACGAACAGCGTGAAGAGCACCTGCGTGGCGCGCTTGCCGATCAGAACAGTCAGGGTGCGCTTGCCGACCACGCGGTCCTGGTCGATGTCGCGCAGGTTGTTGGCGAGCAGCACGGCACAGGCGAACAGCCCTGCCGCGATGGCTCCGAGCCACGCCTGCTGCGGCAGCTCGAAGGCCTGCACCCAGGTGGTGCCGAGGGTCGCGACGAGTCCGAAGAAGATGAAGACGAAGACCTCGCCGAGGGCGTTGTACCCGTAGGGGCGCTTGCCGCCGGTGTAGAACCAGGCGGCGATGATGCAGGCCGCGCCGACCGCCAGCATCCACCACTGCTCCGTGCGGATGACGATCGCGACACCGACCGCCGCGGCGAGCGCGAAGAACACGAGCGCCGCGATGAGCACGGTGCGGGGCTTCACCCGACCCGAGGCCGTGAGGCGGGCCGGGCCGACCCGCACCGCATCGGTTCCGCGGATGCCGTCGCTGTAGTCGTTCGCAAAGTTGACACCGATCTGCAGCAGCACCGCGACCGCGAGGCAGGCGAGGGCGATGACCCAGTGGAACTCCGGACCCGTGCTGCGCGCGGCGCCGGTGCCGATCACGACCGGGGCGATCGCGAGCGGGAGCGTGCGCACTCGAGCGGCGCCGATCCAGTCGCCGACCGTGACGGGACCCGCGTCGACGACGGGTCGGTTGGCGGGGTTGCCGCCGGCGCGCCTGGCGGGGTTGCCGCTCACGCGGGCCTGGGTCTTCTTGCGCTTCGAGGATGCTGCCACGCAGGGAATCCTACTGGCCGATGCCATGTCCGCCGGCGCGCGGAGCCCTTCAGCGACGCGCGAAAGTGAGGTGCGTGACCCCGCTCTCGGCCACCTCGGAGCGGAACTCGTAGCCGTTCTCGAGGCCGCGGAGTCCGTCCCAGATGCGCTCCCCGCTGCCGAGCACGAGGGGCGCCACCGCGAGATGCACTCTGTCGACGAGTCCCGCGCGCAGGAACTGCCTCACCACGTTCACCCCTCCTCCGATGCGCACGTCGCCACCCTCGGCGGCGTCGACCGCGCGGGGCAGGATCTCCTCCGGTGCGGCATCGACGAAGTGGAACACGGTGCCGTTCTCGAACTCGATCGAGTCGCGCGGCGTGTGCGTGAGCACGAACACCGGCACCTCGAAGGGCGGAGTGTCTCCCCACCACCCGCGCCACTGCGGGTCATCCGGGTTCTGGTGCAGACCGAACATGCCCGCGCCCATGATCTCGGCGCCGATGCCCTCGAAATACGCATGC
Source organism: Microbacterium sp. C5A9 (assembly GCF_022627955.1). Classification (GTDB taxonomy): domain Bacteria; phylum Actinomycetota; class Actinomycetes; order Actinomycetales; family Microbacteriaceae; genus Microbacterium. Next base: position 123,034 of record NZ_JABXGD010000005.1, on the reverse strand, counting down.
GCGTACTTCTCATCGACGCCGGTCGTACCGGCGCCCGAGTCGTCGCCCAGCACCCGACTGCGGAACGTCCGCGTCGCGGTGTAGGCGGCGACCAGACGGGGCCAGTCGTCGCCGAACGGATTCTCCGGCGTCTGGTCTGTGGTGGTCGCGAATCCGTCGAGGGAGACGTTGAGATCGACGCGAACGGCCATGTGCGCTCCTTGCCTGTTCTCAGGTCGCCGATCAGGGATTCGGGTTGCTGTCTTTGCCGTCGAGCCAGAGGGTGTCCGACGCATCGCCGTGCGCGCCGCCCTTGCCCACATGCTTGTCGCTGATCTTCGGCCCCTTCAGGATCACGTGCACCATGGCCTGGGCGTGCCCGTGGCCGAGGCTGTAGTCCTGCTTGAGCCAGTTGAGCACGACGGTCGACTTCGTGGTCTCGTCGAAACCCTGCTCTTTGGCGAGCTCGATGAACTGCCGCGGCGTGAGGCCGGTCTGGGTCTCGACCTTGTCGAGATATGCCTGGAAGGACATGGATACTCCTGTGGTGTTCGCGGAATCAGTCTTCGGAGAGGAAAGTCTGGATGATGGTGGCGGATGCGTGGATGCAGATGATCCGCAGCACTCCGTCACCGACGTTCGTGAAGCAGTGCGGCACGAACGCCGGACCGGTCGCCGTGTCTCCGGCCTCCGCGACGAAGGTGTCGTCGCCGACCGTGATCTGCGCCGTGCCCTCGAGCACGACCCAGGTCTCAGAATACGGATGCCAGTGCAGACCAGGCCCCTCACCCGGCCGATTCTCGACCGAGAAGTATGAGATGTCGGCGCCGTGCTCGGCACCGACGAACTTGCGGCTGCGTCCCGTGCCGATGCGGATGTCACCGCCTGGGACGACCCCGAGAGGAGCGGATGTGCTGTTCATGCACTCAGTCTCGACACGCTGAGCCACTCGTCCTAGAGTTTCGATGTGGATCGAAACTCAGGAGCGCTATCGCCTGGTCCGCCGGTCGAGGGCGCTGAGCACCCCGACCATCGGGTCGAGTTCCAGCTGAGCCCGGGCGACATCCAGGCGGTGAGATTCGGCATCTCCCCCGGTCACGAACTCGCGCATGCGGTGCGGGTGCTGTTGCGCCCCCAGCAGCATCCACTGCAGTGGGGCTGGCTTCGCGCCGTGCGCGACAGGATGCCCCGAGAGAGCTTCCGACTGCTCGAGGCGATCATCGGCGATGACGGCTACCTGCCCGACTTCCTCACTGCGACGCCACGGTGGGATATGACACCCGAGGCCGAGCTCGACGCGCTACGCGTCACCGCGCTCTCCCCCATGCGCGTCGACCTCGGCAAGATGGTCGCGCGCTCGACCGGTGCACGTCAGAGCGCACTGCGGGAGATGCAGGAGAGTCCCGCCCGAGCACGACAGATGATCGCGGAGGCCTGGTCGGAGGTGTGGGACGCGGCGCTCGCGCCGGTGTGGCCTCAGCTCGAACGGCTGCTGCGCGCCGACATCTCCGTGCGCGCGCGGATCATCGCGACCTCCGGGATCGCCGGGATGGCCGGCGGACTGCACCCTGCGGTGAGCTGGGGCGACGGGGCGGTGCGCGTGTCGCTCCGGCGCCACAGCGAGCAGGTGGACTGCCACGGCAGCGGACTGGTTCTCGTGCCGTCGGTGATGTCGTCGTGGGGATGCATGGTGCTCACGGAACCTCCCGCGCAACCCACCCTGTTCTACCCGGCACGCGGGGTGACGGCGGGCTGGGCGCGGGACGCGACCGCGATCTCCGATGCCCTGGGCGCTCTGCTCGGGCCCGCCCGCGCGGGGATCCTGCTCGGCGCCGGCTCCGCGCGGACGACCTCGCAGGTGGCGATGGATGCGGGGATCGCGGTGTCCACCGCATCCCACCACCTCACGGTGCTGCGCGAGGCGGGGCTCGTCTCGAGCGAGCGAGCGGGAGCCCGGATGCTGCATCTGCGCACGCCGCTCGGTGAGGCGATGGTCGGCGCTGTGCTGTGATGCGCCGTGCGGCGCGGGTCAGATCTCTTGGTCGGCCGCGATGATCGGCCGGTGCTCGTAGTAGGTCTGCAGCACGACCGTCGTGCGGGTGCTGACGTTGGCCGCGAGCCGGATGTCACGCACGAGCTCTTCGAGTGCACGAGGAGACGCGACGCGCACGAACAGCATGTAGCTGGCGTCGCCCGCGATCGAGTGGCACGCCTCGATCGCGATCAGGTGCTCCAAGAGCTCCGGCGCATTGTCGGGCTGCGCGGGATCGAGCGGGGTGATCTCGATGAACGCCGACAGCGGAGTGCCGACCAGTTCGGGGTCGAGGATCGCGCGGTAGCCCGTGATGATGCCGCGGGTCTCGAGGCGCCGCAATCGCGACTGCACGGCCGAGACCGAGAGTCCGACGGCATCGGACAGCTGAGAGAGCGTCGCCCGGCCGTCACGGGAGATCTCGGCGAGGATCGCGCGGTCGACAGAATCATCCATGGATGTAAGATTATCGTCAGGATTCCGTATATGCCGGAATCTTTCCGTCAATCTCTCCGATCGGAGGTCCCGATGTCCATCATTTCCGCCCACAGCACCGCTGTCCAGGCCATCGTCGGCGAACCCGAGGTCGTCGAGGACGCGTCGATCGCCGAGCAGAGCGCCGCGTGGGCGCAGCTCAAGGACGCCGCGATCGCGATCCGCGAGATGCAGATCAAGGACGGCTCGATCCCGGATGCGGCGCACCATGCCGCCGCCCGCGACCTCGTCGCCGCGATCACCGCCGGCATCCGCGCCCTCTCCCCCGCCTTCCCGCACGATGCCGAGTACCTCGCCGCCTCCGTGGCGGACTTCGACCGCTGGGTCGCGGAGGGCTTCGGAGTACCCGACTTCCTCGACTCGCTCCTGGCCTTCCAGCCGCAGCAGCACCGCGTCGACGGCACCCGCCACCTCGTGGTCTTCCCGATGTACACGCAGAACGGCTCGAGCGACCGCCTCGTCGAAGCGCTCATCGTCGAGACGATCTGGCCCGAGTTCATCGCCGCCCTCGAGGCGGGCGACTACGGCAACAAGCTGTTCGTCTCGCTGCGCCTGGTCGACTTCACGCCCGGGTACGACACCAACTCGGCCGTGCTGTTCCCCGAGACCGTCGCGATGCGCGAGATCCCCTCGTTCACCTGGGGTGCGATCTTCCAGGACCGCGAGGCCGCCCGCTACCGCCGCGTCACCCGCGCCGCGGCCGAGATCACGAAGCTCGATCTGCCCGAGCGCGCCGCCGCGATGCTCGACGACCAGGCGCTCACCGAGCGCGCGTTCGTGATGTGGGACATCATCCACGACCGCACGCACATGCGCGGCGATCTGCCGTTCGACCCGTTCATGATCAAGCAGCGGATGCCGTTCTTCCTCTACTCGCTCGAGGAGCTGCGGTGCGACCTGACCGCGTTCCGCGAGTCGGTGAAGATCGAACGCACGCTCGGCGCGCGCTCGGAGGCCGGTGACGCTCTGACGGCATCGGAGCAGGAGATGCTCGAGCACGCGGGCCTCGTGCAGTACGCGGTGATCTTCGACCGCATCTTCCGCTTCGCGATCACCGGGTCGCGTGTGCGCAACTACGACGGCCTCGGCGGACAGCTGCTGTTCGCGTGGCTGCACCAGCGCGGCGTGCTGCACTGGACCGACACGGCGCTCGCCTTCGACTGGGCCGCGGTGCCCGACGCGGTCGTGGCTCTCGGCGACGCGATCGACGAGCTGTACTGGCGCTCGATCGACCGCCCGAAGACGGCGCATTGGCTGGCCGCGTACGATCTCGTGCGCTCGGTCCTCACGCCCAACCCGGCCTCGCGGTGGGCCCGAGGCCTGCCCGACGAGATCCTCGCCGGCGCGCCCAAGGGATACACCGACGCGGTGCTGGACGACGAGTTCCCCCTGTCCATGTTCTTCGAAGCCCTCGACAAGAAGATGAAGCCGGTCATCGAGTCGACCGTCGGCATCCGGGGCACCGACCACTGATCCGCGCATTTCTGGGGTCCGGTCGCGGGGGCGATCGGACGCGGCGTCTGCGGCCATTCCTGCCCGGGGTGGCCGCAGCGCTGTTTCTGCACGAGAGTTGTTCTGAACGGGAGTTGAGCACATGAGCGTCACGGATCGCACGATCGTCCTCGCCGGAGCCACGAGCGGATCGGGGCTGGCCCTGGCCAGGACACTTGTCGACGGCGGTGCCCGGGTGATCGCGACCGGTCGGTCGGCCGAGCGGCTGGAGCCGCTGCGCGCGATCGGCGCGGAGGTCGAGGTCGCCGACGCGACCTCGCTCGAGGAGATGACGCATCTCGCGTCGCGCCTCGACGCGGTCGACGCCGTGATCCCGCTGGTGGGCGGGTGGCGAGGTGGCGGCGGACTCGCCGGACAGACGGACGATGACTTCTCCGCGCTGCTCCCCGCGCTGGAGGCGGTGCGTGCGAGCAGCCGGGCGTTCGACAGCGCCCTGCGTGCCTCGGATGCCGGCCGCTTCGCGATCGTGTCGTCGACGGCCGTCGGACGCCCTCTCGCCGGGGGCGCGAACTATGCCGCAGTCAAGGCGGCGGCCGAGGCCTGGACGCGGGCCGTCGCTCAGGGCTTCGCGAAGTCCGCGCGGGATGCCGGCGAGCCGCTGCGTGCGGCATCCATCGTCTTCCGAGCGAAGGCGCTCGACCCGGCATCGCTCGCCCCCCGGGTGCTGGCTCTGTGGAACGCCGACGCCGCCACCCTCAACGACCAGATCATCACCCTCGACTGAGCCTGACGGCCGACGACGGTCAGCGCCGCGCCTCCGGGATCTCCGGCGGCAGCCCGCGCACCCGCGGAGGAGCCCCGCCCTCGTCGCCCTGCCCCGACGGCTCCGCCGTGCTGCCCTCGCGAGCATCGCCCTCGCGAGCATCGCCGTCGCCCTCGCCGAGGTCCTGCTCCGGGGCGTTCGCGTAGAGCGCGGTGAGCTTGCGGTACGACTTCGTGAAGAACGCCAGCGTTCCGACGACCACCATGATCAGCCCGGCGAACAGGCAGATCAGCGCAATGCCGCGGGCGTCGCCTTCGCCGAGCAGCCACCCCCACCGCTCCTGTCCCGCGTCGGTCCTCATGTACGGGATGATCAGGAACTCGGCGATCGGGGCGATCAGGAACGCCGTGACCGGAGCCGCCGCCGCCTCCATCGCGGCGGCGACGCCGAACACCCGCCCCTGCCGGTCGTAGCGCACGACCTTCTGGATGATGGTCTGCTCGGCCGCTTCGGCGGGGGGCACGAGCGCCATGTACACCCACATGCCGATCACGTAGAGGGGCCACCACTCGCGCAGCATGAACACGGATCCGAGCAGGCCCATCGCGATCACCACGAGGAGCAGGGTGCGCATGGGTTTCACGCCCAGGCCGAACTTCGCGACCAGCCCGCCGCCGATCAGGAACCCCGTCGAGGAGAACGCCAGCGCGAAACCCCACATCTGAGCATCGAACAGGGTCAGGCCGTAGGGGTCCATGAGCGCCATGTAGACGCCGCCGATGAGGTTGTTGAAGGTCGAGAAGATGATCAGCGCGAACAGCCCGGGAGCGAGCCTGATGGCCGTCACACTGCCACGGAAGTCGAGTGCGCTCGTGGCATCCGGATCGGGCTTGGGTGCCCCCTCGGGAATGCGGATGAAGAGCAGATGCACGAACGTCAGCACCATCGCCGCGATCGCGATCGCCAACGTCCACCCCATGCCGAGGAAGCCGATCGACAGACCCGAGAAGACGCTCGTGACGAGGAAGGCGAGCCCCTGCACGGTGCCGACGAGCCCGTTCGCGTTGGCCCGCCGCTCTTCGGGCACGAGCAGCGTCACCGTCGTCGACAGCGCGATGTTGCGCAGCTGCTCGATCACCCCTCCGAACAGGATGACGACCGAGAACAGCCAGAACCACGGGCCGCCGAGATCGAGCAGCGCCGATTCGGGCTGCCAGACGTAGAGCAGGCCGGCGATCAGGAACGCGACGGCCGAGATGACGCTGGAGAGCAGCATCACGGTGTGCTTGCGGTTGCGATCGACGATCGTGCCGAAGATCATCGCGAAGAACGCGATGAACAGCATGTAGGCACCGCCGATGATGCCCGTCGCGAGAACCGACTGAGTCTCGATGTACACCCAGAAGGTCAGGGCGAACCACAGGAAGCTCGTCGTCACGTTGGCGATGAGCGTGTTGACGAGGACGTTCGCGAAGGCGGTCTTCGCAGCGGTGCGCTCCATGGCTTCGAGGGTAGGCGCGGCCACCGACATTCGGTAGGCCCAGACCGCAGATCACGCTCTCATCCGGCAATAGGCTTGTGCGGTGAGCATTCCGCATGACCCCGCGATCCGGGGCTTCGCCAGTGACAACTATTCCGGCGTCCACCCCGAGGTCCTCGCGGCCATCGCGGCGGCCAACGGCGGCCACCAGGTCGCCTACGGCGAAGACGCCTACACCGAGCGCCTGCAGGAGGTCTTCCGCGAGCACTTCGGCGAGGGCGTCCAGGCGTTCCCGGTCTTCAACGGCACCGGGGCCAACGTCACCGGCCTGCAGTCGATGCTGCCGCGCTGGGGTGCGGTGATCGCGGCATCCACCGCGCACATCAACGTCGACGAGGGCGGAGCCCCCGAGAAGATCGGCGGCTTCAAGATCCTCGCCGTGCCGACCGACGACGGAAAGCTCACCCCCGAGCTCGTCGACCGCGAGGCCTGGGGCTGGGGCGATGAGCACCGCGCGCAGCCGCTCGTCGTCTCGATCACCCAGTCGACCGAGCTCGGCACCCTGTACTCGGTCGATGAGATCCGGGCGCTCGCAGACCACGCGCACGAGCGCGGCATGACCCTGCACCTCGACGGCGCGCGCATCTCGAACGCGGCCGCCGCCCTCGACGTGCCGCTGCGCGCGTTCACCCGCGACGCCGGGGTCGACGTGCTGAGCTTCGGCGGCACCAAGAACGGCGCGATGCTCGGCGAGGCCATCGTGGTGCTGAACCCCGAGGCGTCGAACGGTCTGCAGTACTCGCGCAAGTTCAACATGCAGCTGTCGTCGAAGATGCGCTTCGTGTCGGCGCAGCTGATCGCCCTGCTCGAGGGCGACCTGTGGCTGCGCAACGCCCGGCATGCGAACGCGATGGCCCAGCGCCTGCGCGGCTCGATCGAGGCCGGCATCGCCGCCGGCACGATCAACGGCGTCGCCTTCACGCAGCCCACGCAGGCGAACGGCGTCTTCGCGCAGCTGCCCGACGGCATCGCCGACCAGCTGCGCGAATCGTTCCGCTTCTACGACTGGGATGCCGCGCGCAACGAGGTCCGCTGGATGTGCGGCTTCGACACCGAGGAGGCCGACGTCGACGCGTTCGTCGCCGAGCTCGCCCGTCTCACCTCACGCTGAGGCGACCGAGCTACCGGAGCAGACCGAGCTACCGGAGCAGCCCGAGGTTCGCGAGCGCCTGACGGATGAGCGTGCCTCGGCCGCCCTCCATCTCGGCGGAGACCGCGTCGGACCCTGCGGCCTCGGGCGAGAACCAGGTGACCTCGAGCGCGTCCTGACGCGGCTCGCAGGTGCCGGTCACGGGAACCACGAACGCCAGCGACACGGCGTGCTGCCGGTCGTCGTGGTAGGCGCTCACACCCGGGATCGGGAAGTACTCGGCGACCGTGAACGGCAGCGGCTGCGGCGGCAGGAGCGGGAAGGCCATGGGCCCCAGGTCGTTCTCGACGTGGCGGAAGAGCGCGTCGCGGATCGTCTCCCCGAAGCGCACGCGCCCCGACACGATCGTGCGCGTCATCTCTCCGAGAGGGGTGGAGCGCAGCAGGATGCCGATCTCGGTCACCTGCCCCGACCCATCGGTGCGCACCGGGATCGCCTCGACGTAGAGCATCGGCAGATGACGGCGTGCCTCTTCGAGCTCGAACTCGCTCAGCCAGCCCGGGTTCGTGTCTCGAGCGGGAGGCTGCGCGGAACCGAAGCCCTCGATCCCGTCGTCGGGCTCAGGGTCGGGATCAGGTGTGCGGACGGCCATGTCTCCTTTCTACCAGCCGCACCGTCGGGTCGACACGGACTTGACATCGCTCACCGGCATACGCTTCACCCGGCCGACGGCGCGAGTGTCCGCCCCCGCTGGCAGGATGGTGCGGGTGAGCGAAGAACTGACGATCGACGACACCCTCACGCGCTGGTCCGCCGCGGATCGGGCGGGGACGCCGCTGCTGGTGCTGCTGCACGGCTACGGCGCCGATGAGCACGACCTCTTCGGTCTGACGCCGTATCTGCCCGACGGGGTCGCCGTGGCATCGGTCGCCGCTCCCCTGTCGCCCCCGTGGCCGATGCCCGGTCGCTCCTGGTACGCCATCGAGGGGCTCGACGGACGCAGCTCCGACTCCGTCACCTCCGCCGCCGAGGCGTTCCTCCGCTGGCTCGACGATGCCGCGGCCGATGCTCCGGCTGTCGCGCTGCTCGGCTTCTCCCAGGGTGCGGCCGTCGCCCTCCAGGCCATGCGCCTCGCTCCCGAACGGGTCGACACGGTCGTGGCCCTCAGCGGATACGTCGCCGCGGGAGAGCTGCCGAACGACGAGGCGCTGACCGCGCTGAAGCCTCACGTCTTCTGGGGCCGGGGCACGAACGACCAGGTGATCCCCGAGGCGCGCATCGTGCACACCGCCCAGTGGCTGCCTGCCCACTCCGAGCTGTCGGGCCGCGTCTACACCGGGCTCACGCACAGCATCTCGGAGGACGAGCTCGGCGACGTGCACACGTTCCTCACGAAGTGGCTGGAGCGCACCACGAAGGGCTGAGCGCTCAGCCCGCTCCACGACGATGACACGCCCGGGGTTGCACTCTCGCGACACGCCCGGGTATCGTCGTGGAGTCCTGTCCGCCGTGTCTGGAAGTCCTTTGATCTGATCCGTCGCCTCCGCGCTCATCCTTCCGCGCGCTGACCCGACGATCGCCGACTCCACGGCAGACCACCGCCCGCTGTCCTTCGCGACGGCCCGCCCCGCTCCGACGGGGCCCTCGGGCGACCGGTGTCAGTGCACCCCGCACTCGACAGGAGACACCATGTCAGTCCCCACGCTTCACTCCTCGGTCACTCTCGACCGTCTCACGTTCACCTGGCCCGACGGCACGACCGCACTCGATGCGGTGTCCGGATCCTTCGGTACGGGCCGCACCGGGCTCGTCGGCCGCAACGGCGCAGGCAAGTCGACGCTGCTGCGTCTGATGGCCGGCGAACTGACCCCGACATCGGGGTTCCTCACGGCGACCGGCGCCGTCGCCTATCTGCCACAGCAGCTCACGCTCGACGTCGATCGCAGGGTCGCCGATCTCCTCGGTGTCGCCGCGCCCCTGGACGCCGTCAGGGCGATCGGAGCCGGCGATGTCGATCAGGCGCACTTCGATGCGGTCGGCGACGACTGGGACATCGAGGCGCGCGCCGAGATGTCTCTCGCCGAAGCGGGCCTCGCCCCGGAGTTCCTCGACCGCAGGATCGGCGAGCTGTCGGGCGGTGAGGCGGTGCTGGTCGCGATCGCCGGCATCCGGCTGCGGCGCGCGCCGATCACGCTGCTCGACGAGCCGACCAACAACCTCGACCGCGACGCCCGCGCGAAGCTGGCGGCGATGGTCAGCGCCTGGAAGGGCACGCTCATCGTGGTCAGCCACGATCTGTCGCTGCTCGAGCTCATGGACGACACCGCCGAGCTCTATGCGCAGACGCTGAGCGTCTTCGGCGGTCCGTACTCCGAATGGCGCGCCTGGTTGGATGCCGAGCAGGAGGCGGCGAGGCAGGCCGAGGTCACCGCCAAGCAGGAGTTCCGCAAGGAGAAGCGTCAGCGCATCGAGGCCGAGGTGAAGCTCGCCCACCGCGCCCGCACGGCCAAGAAGGCCGAGATCGAGAAGCGGGTTCCGAAGATCGTCGCCCACGGAAGGAAGATGGCTGCCGAGGTGTCGGCGGGACGGCTGCGCACCGAGGTCGGAGCGAAGGAGGATGCCGCCCGCACCGCGCTCGACGAGGCCGGGCGGCGCCTGCGTTCCGACGCGTCGATGAAGATCGAGCTGCCGGACCCGCAGGTGTCGCGCAGCCGTCGAATCGCGACGATCGGCGACGGCGATCGCTCGTGGATCATCCAGGGGCCGGACCGCGTCGCGCTGACCGGGCGCAACGGCGCAGGGAAGACGACGCTGCTCGAACGGCTGGTGCGCGACGCCGCCGTCGACAGCTCCGCAACGATGCCGGACATCGGGGCGGGCTCGGAACGCCCCACCCTCTCGGCCACGGCCCTCACCGACCGCGTCGGCTACCTGCCGCAGCGGGTCGACGGACTGGCGGAGGACCGCTCGGTGTTCGAGAACATCGCGGTTGCCGCGCCCCAGGTGCCGGAGAAGGAGCTGCGCAACCGACTCGCGAGGTTCCTCATCCGCGGCGCCACCGCAGACCGGCCCGTCGCGGCGCTGTCGGGCGGTGAGCGGTTCCGCGTGGCGCTGGCGACGCTGCTGCTCTCGGATCCGACGCCTCATCTGGTGGTGCTCGACGAGCCGACCAACAACCTCGACATCGACACCGTCGACCAGCTGGTCGACGCGCTGCGCGCCTACCGCGGTGCCGTGCTCGTCGTGAGCCACGACGACGCGTTCCTCGCGCGGCTCGACCTCGATCTCACGCTCGAGATCGACGCGGACGGATCTCTGCGGGAGGTGGGGTGACCGCGATGCTCAGACCAGTCCCGCCTCGTAGGCGAAGATCACCGCCTGCACGCGATCGCGCAGATCGAGCTTGTGCAGGATCCTCCCGACGTGCGTCTTCACCGTGGACTCCGACACGAAGAGGGCCTCGCCGATCTCCGCGTTGCTGAGACCTTTCGCGATCGCGAGCAGGACGTCCTGCTCGCGATCGGTCAGCGCGCCCACCCTGTCGCCGTCGGGCTCGGTCCCCCGGGGGAGCTTGGTGGCGAAGAGATCGAGCATGGCCCTGGTCACACGCGGGGAGACGAGCGCATCTCCCGCGGCGATCGAGCGGATCGCGGTCATCAGCTGGGCCGGTGGCGTGTTCTTCAGGAGGAACCCGCTCGCTCCCGCACGCAGGCTCCCGAACGCGTACTCGTCGAGGTCGAAGGTCGTCAGCACCAGCACGCGGCTGCCGGGAGAGCCGCGCACGATGCGACGTGTGGCCTCGATGCCGTCCATCTCGGGCATCCGGATGTCCATCAGGACGACGTCGGGTGAGAGTTCGGCTGTGAGGTGCACAGCCTCCGCACCGGAGGCCGCCTCGCCGACGACGTGCATGTCGGACTCCGCGTCGAAGACCATGCGCATGCCGCGGCGGATCAACTCGTGGTCGTCGACGAGCAGCACTCGGATGGGCGGGGATGTCATCGCTGTTCCTCCTGGTCGGGGGCGTGCTGCCCGGGGATCACGGCGTGCACGCGCCATCCGCCGCCCGGCATCCTCCCCGCATCGACGCTGCCCTCGTACAGCCGCACGCGTTCACGGATGCCGATGAGTCCCCGCCCTGTGCCGACCGACACGGGGCGGGGGCCCGGCTGCCCGTCATCCGTCACGTCGATCACGACTCCGGCGCCGTCGAAGTCGAGAGTGACCAGGACCTCGCGGGGCTCTCTCGCATAGCGGAGGGCATTGGTGAGGGCCTCCTGCACGATCCGATGGATCGCATTCTGGAGGGCGGGTGAGACGGGCGGAGATCCGAGGGTGCGCACCGACACCGGCAGCCCGGCCGCACGGAAGGTCGCAACGAGCGCCGGGATCTCCTGCAGACCCGGGTTCGGTCGGAGCGGATCGGTTTCATCGCCGGAGTCCGGGTCGTCGCCGAGCGCGCCGAGCAGCTGGCGCATCTCGACGAGTGACTGCCTGCCGACATCGCCGATCTCGCCGATCGCGCTCCGCGACCGCTGCGGGTCCTTCTCTGCGAGCGCGCCGGCCCCGTCGGCCAGCGACACCATCACGGACAGGCTGTGCGCGACGACGTCGTGGATCTCGCGCGTGATGCGCGCTCGTTCGGCCAGCGTGGCCAGCCGCGCCTGCTGATCGCGCTCCCGAGCGAGCTGATTCGCGCGGTCGAGGATCGCGCCGATGTAGCGCCTCCGATCGCCGACCGTGATCCCGAGCAGCGCGGCGATCAGCAGGACGACGAGCGAGATCGCGTCGATCGGGGCGAGAAGAGCGAATGCACGGTCGCGCAGCAGAGAGTCCGCGAGGGGGATGACCAGCACGGTGATGAGTGCCAGGACACCGAAGGCGATCCAGCCGCTGCGGTTGGATCGGTACACGAAGACGGCGTAGAGAGCGAGCGCCCCGCCCAACGGCTCGGGCACGACCCCGACACAGGCCGAGGCGACCGAGAGGGCCGCGAACACCGCCACCGCGCCCCAGGGCCGGTGCCGACGGAACAGCAGCGCCACGGCTCCGACGACGGTGCCGATGACCGGGAACACGATGTCGACGCTCGGAGTCCAGACACCCGACGACAGCGGCGTGAGCACCGCCAGGAACGTGCCGATGATCAGGTAGGCGCCCGCCACGACTCCGTCACCCAGCCGGGGATGACCGCTCCAGAAGCGGCGGACCGCTCCCGCCGGACGCGGGAGCTCGGCCGTCACCTCGGACGCGGGCGGTGACTCTGGCATGCCACGACTCTACGCATCGCGCCGGTCAGCGTGCGAAGACGAGGGGATGACGAGCGGAGCGGATCCGGTCCGCTCCCCTCTCCTTCCTGACGACGCCGTGCTGCTCCTGAGCGGCGTCGAGCGCCGACGCGTGCGAGATCGCGAATCCGAGGATCATGAGCCAGCCCATCCCGATCGTGGTGGCGACGAGTTCGAGGATGCTTCCGACGTCGGTGCGGAATCGCAAGAGGGAGAGGAGTCCTCCGGCGGCGGCGACGACCGCCGTGGAGATGCCGGCGCCGAGTGACAGCGTGCGCAGCACCCGACGACCGTCGACGAACGACGTCTGCAGCATCGCGACCGCGGCGAGGGCGAAGGCGAGCACCGCGGCCGTGGTGTGCACGAGGTCCTGCCAGCTGAAGGTGTCACCCACAGGCAGCGGACATCCCGCGGTGCAGGGCACCTGAGATGCGAGCAGGAACAGCGCCGAGGCGATCACGATCGACAGGGCGGGCGTCCACGCCCTGAGCACGGGAGCGGTCGCTCGCAGCCCGCGTGCCGCCGCCGCGACGCAGAACCCGCCCAGGGCGAGCAGGACGAGGGCGATCTCGAAAGCACCGGCCGTCGGCTCGCCGTCGGCCCCGAGGCCGCTCACGTAGAGGACCCTGTCGGTGCTCAGACGGGCGAGCCAGATGAGTGCGAGCGCCACCCCGACCAGCACGCTCCCGATGAGGGCGGCGGCTGCTCGGGCGACGACGGATGCGGAGGGGAAGGAGCGGGGAGGGGTCTCGGTGAAGGGCATACTGCGACGCTAAAATCGGCCCGCTGTCCGTCGCGTCGGCCTGGAAGCCCCCTTTCCGCCCGGTGTCGTACCTGAGGATGACCCCGATCGCGGTGCGACGTCAGGCCCGCCGGCTCCGCATCGCCCGGGTGTGGCTGATCGCGGGGTCTGCGGCGAGCAGCGCGTACTCCTCCGAGTCGCGAGGCACGAGGGCGACCCTCCCCTCGGCGTCGTGCGCGATGCCCCAGCCGTAGCGCTTGCCCAGCGGCGAGGAGCGCAGGCAGGGCTGCCCCTTCGAGAAGAACTCCTCGCGCGCCGCGGTGTCGTCGGGGTCGAGCCCGTGCCGCAGCGCATGGGTCGCGAAGATCACGTCGTCGGAGGTGCGCGCATACGGCTCTTCCGCGATCAGCCGATGGTGCAGAGCGGCGATCGTCGGCTTCTCCCCGGCGGGCGGCTCTTCGGCATGATCGACCGGGCAGTCCTCGGCCACCTCGATGAAGGTGCTCGCATAGTTCGTGGTGTGCGACGCCATGCGTACAGCATGCCCTCCCCCTCGGACAATGGCGACCCCGATGTCGGTGGCACGGGTGATGATGGAGGGATGAGCGACGTGCTCGACCGCTTCACCCCTGCCACACAGGACTGGTTCCGGGGTGCGTTTCCCGCGCCCACCCCCGCCCAGGCGGGTGCGTGGAACGCGATCTCCGCGGGCAAGCACGCGCTCGTCGTCGCCCCGACCGGCTCGGGCAAAACCCTCTCGGCGTTCCTCTGGGCGATCGACAGCGTGTTCCGCGAGCGCAGCGAGAGCACCGCGCAGAAGGGCGCCGAACGGGCGAAGGACGCCTCGCGCACCCGCATCCTCTACATCTCGCCGTTGAAGGCGCTCGGCGTCGACGTCGAGCGCAACCTGCGCTCCCCGCTGATCGGCATCGGCCAGTCCGCGCGCCGCCTGGGCGTCGATGCCCCGTCCGTGACCGTGGGCGTGCGCTCGGGCGACACGACCTCGAGCGATCGCCGCAAGCTCGTCTCCGACCCGCCCGACATCCTCATCACGACCCCCGAGTCGCTGTACCTGATGCTCACGAGCCGCGCCGGCGAGACGCTGCGCGACGTGCACACGGTCATCATCGACGAGGTGCACGCGGTCGCCGCGACCAAGCGGGGCGCCCACCTCGCGGTGAGCCTCGAGCGCCTCGACGCGCTGCGCCGCACCCACGGGCATGACGAACCGGCTCAGCGCATCGGCCTGTCGGCCACGGTGCGGCCGATCGACGAGGTCGCCCGATTCCTCGGCGGCGCGGCACCGGTCGAGATCGTCGCCCCTCCCGCATCCAAGACCTTCGAGCTCGGCGTCGTCGTCCCGATGGACGACATGACGAATCCGCCCCCTCCGCCCGGCGCCTCCGCCGTGTCCGGCGATGCGGTCGACGCCGAGTACACCGAGGTCACGGGTTCGGTCTGGCCGCACGTCGAAGAGGCGATCGTCGACCGCATCCTGCAGAACAGCTCCACGATCGTCTTCTCGAACTCGCGGCGACTCGCCGAGCGCCTCACCGGACGCCTCAACGAGATCTACTCCGAGCGCCTGGGTCTCGCGCTTCCCGAGAGCAGCGTTCCCGCGGCGATGATGGCGCAGGCGGGTGCGACGGCCGGTGCCGATCCCGTGCTCGCCAAGGCGCATCACGGCTCGGTGTCGAAGGAGCAGCGCGCGCAGGTCGAAGAGGAGCTGAAGTCCGGCGTGCTGCGCTGCGTCGTGGCGACGAGCAGCCTCGAGCTCGGCATCGACATGGGCGCGGTCGACCTCGTGATCCAGGTCGAGGCGCCGCCCTCTGCGGCATCGGGTCTGCAGCGCGTCGGCCGTGCCGGACACCAGGTCGGCGAGATCAGCCGGGCGGCGCTGTTCCCCAAGCACCGCGGCGACGTGCTGCACACCGCGATCGTCACGGAGCGGATGCTGGCCGGCAAGATCGAGGCGATCCAGGTGCCGCGCAACCCGCTCGACATCCTCGCGCAGCAGACCGTCGCCGCCAGCGCGCTCGGGGCGATCAGCGTCGAGGAGTGGTTCGAGACGGTCCGCCGGTCGGCGCCCTTCCAGTCGCTTCCGCGCTCGGCCTACGAGGCGACCCTCGATCTGCTCGCCGGCCGCTTCCCCTCCGACGAGTTCGCCGAGCTGCGCCCCCGTCTGGTGTGGGACAGAGATGCCGGCACGCTGACCGGCCGCCCCGGTGCGCAGCGCATCGCCGTCACGAGCGGCGGCACGATCCCCGATCGCGGGCTGTTCGGCGTGTTCGTGGCGGGCGAGTCGACCGGCGCCCGCGTGGGCGAGCTCGACGAGGAGATGGTCTACGAGTCGCGTGTCGGCGACGTGTTCACACTCGGCACCACGAGCTGGCGGATCGCCGAGATCACGCATGACCGGGTCAATGTCATCCCGGCATACGGGCAGCCGGGCAAGGTGCCGTTCTGGCACGGCGACGGCATCGGCCGCCCGTTCGAGCTGGGCGAGGCCCTCGGGCGGTTCTCGCGCGAGGTGGCCGCCGCGACGCCCGAGAAGGCCGCGCAGCGACTCATCGAGGCCGGCCTCGACGAACAGGCCCGATCGAACCTCATGGCGCATCTCACCGAACAGCGCGAGGCGACAGGCACCCTGCCCACCGATCGCACGCTCACGGTCGAACGCGGACGCGACGAGGTCGGCGACTGGCGCGTCATCCTGCACTCGCCCTACGGCATGAAGGTGCACGCGCCGTGGGCGCTGGCGATCAACGCGCGCATCCGCGAGCGCCTCGGCGTCGAGGGATCGGCGGTCGCGAGCGACGACGGCATCATCGTGCGCATCCCGGATGCCGAGGCCGAGCCGCCCGGCGCCGAGCTGTTCGTCTTCGATCCCGACGAGCTCGAGCAGCTCGTGACGCAGGAGGTCGGCGGGTCCGCTCTCTTCGCCTCCCGGTTCCGCGAATGCGCGGCCAGGGCGCTGCTGATGCCGCGCACGAACCCGAACCGGCGCACGCCGCTGTGGCAGCAGCGCCAGCGCTCGGCGCAGCTGCTCGAGGTGGCTCGACGGCATCCGACCTTCCCCGTGATCCTCGAGACCCTGCGCGAGGTGCTGCAGGACGTCTACGACCTGCCGTCGCTGCGGCGGCTCGCGACGTCGATCGCCGACCGGCGCATCCGACTCGTCGAGACCCAGCCTTCGCAGCCCTCGCCGTATGCGCGCGACCTGCTGTTCGGCTATGTGGGCGCGTTCATGTACGAGGGCGACTCGCCGCTCGCCGAGCGCAGGGCCGCGGCACTCTCCGTCGACCCCGCCCTGCTCGGGGAGCTGCTCGGCACGGTCGAGCTGCGCGAGCTGCTCGACCCGGCCGTCATCGCGCAGTTCGAACGCGAGGCGCAGCGGCTCGACCCCGAGCGGCACGCGCGCGGCCTCGAGGGTGTCGCCGACCTGCTGCGAATGCTCGGGCCGATGGACGCGGCCGAGATCGACCAGCGGCTCTACCCCGACACCGGGACCGCCGCCGCGCATCTCGATGCGCTCGTGGCCGCGCGTCGAGCCATCCCCGTCACGATCGCGGGGACCACCCGCATCGCCGCGATCGAAGACGCCGGCCGGTTGCGCGATGCGCTGGGAGCGGCGTTGCCCACCGGCATCCCCGTCGCCTTCCTCGAGCCCCTCGCCGACCCGCTCGGCGACCTCGTGGCGCGGTACGCCCGCACCCACGGACCCTTCACGACGGATGCCGTCGCGGCGCGGTTCGGCCTCGGCGCGGCGGTCGCACGGCACACGCTGCAGCGGCTGGAGCACTCCGGGCGCCTGACCAGCGGATACTTCCTGCCGGAGGCCTCGGGGGCGGCGAACGAGACCGAGTGGTGCGACACCGAGGTGCTGCGACGTCTGCGCATGCGATCGCTCGCCGCGATCCGGGGCAGCGTCGAACCGGTGTCGCCGGAGGCGTACGCGCGCTTCCTGCCGGAATGGCAGCACCTCAGCCGTCCGCTCGAAGGGCTCGACGGCGTCCTCACGGTGATCGAGCAGTTCGCCGGCGTCCCCATTCCCGCGAGCGCCTGGGAGTCTCTCGTGCTGCCCTCGCGCGTCCGCGACTACTCCCCCGCGCTGCTCGACGAGCTCACCGCGGCCGGCGAGGTCATCTGGTCGGGGCACGGCACGCTGCCGGGCCGCGACGGATGGGTGTCGCTGCATCCCGCCGATCTCGCTCCCTTCACGCTGCCGGAGCCCGACGACGAGATCGCCGACGACTCGCTCGAGGCGCGGGTGCTCGGCGCGCTCGACGCCGGAGGCGCGTACTTCGCCTCGCAGCTCAAGGAGATGGCCGGAGCCGAGAACGAGCAGTCCGTGCTCGAGGCCCTCTGGTCTCTCACCTGGGCGGGCAGGGTGACGAACGACACGTTCGCGCCGATCCGGTCGCTGCTCGCCGGCGGATCCCAGGCGCACCGAGTGACCCGGCGTGCCCCGCGCGCTCGCACATATCGCGGAATGTCGCTCACCCGCACCGCACCGCGGCCGACGTCGGTCGGCGGCCGGTGGTCGCTGCTGCCGACGGCGGAGACGGAGGCCGCGCGCCGCGCGACCGTGACCGCGGGACTGCTGCTCGACCGATACGGCGTCGTGACACGCGGTGCCGTGCAGGCCGAGGGGGTGCCTGGCGGCTTCGCGCAGGCGTATCGCGTGCTCGCGGGCTTCGAAGAGGCCGGGCACTGCCGTCGCGGCTACGTGATCGAGAAGCTCGGTGCCGCGCAGTTCGCGGCCTCCGCCACGGTCGATCGGCTGCGCACCTTCGCGGGTCTGGCCGACCCGCCCCCGCGCGACGCCGTGACCCTCGCCGCGACCGACCCGGCGAACCCCTACGGCGCCGCGCTCGGGTGGCCGCGACGCGAGGAGGTCTCGCACCGTCCGGGACGCAAGGCGGGCGGCCTGGTCGTCCTCGTCGACGGATCCCTGGTGCTCTACCTCGAACGCGGGGGCCGCACGGTGCTGTGCTTCACCGACGACACCGACATCCTGAAAGCGGCTGCCACCGACCTCGCCACGACCGCCAGGGCCCGCCGGCTCGACACGCTCACGGTCGAGAAGGTGAACGGCGACGGCGTCTACGGCACCGAACTCGCGCTCGCCCTGCAGGAGGCGGGATTCGTCGCGACGCCCCGCGGATACACGCTGCGCAAGACGATCTGACGCACGAAGGAGATCTCGCGCGGCGAAGGGGGAATCCGGGATGCGGTCCTTCGCTGCGCGAGATCTCCGTGTCAGCGCGGCGCGATCATGACCTCCGCGCGCGGATGCGACGCAGCGCGACCAGGCCGCCGCCCAGCCCGATCATGACCAGTGCCACGATCCAGGCGATGCCCGGGTCGACGCCCGTCGCGGCCAGGTCGTCACGGTCACGGTCGGGATCCGCGACCACGTCGTCGGACCCGCCGCCCTGACCCGCGCCGGCAGCCGCACCACCGTCAGACCCCTCACCAGCACCGGCGCTGCCTTCAGCCCCAGCACCAGCACCACCATCCGCACCAGCACCAGCACCAGCACCGCCATCCGCACCAGTCCCAGCACCGCCGTCAGCGCCGCCGTCCGCGCCGCCGTCCGCACCGCCGTCCGCACCGCCATCCGCGTCGGCATCGGCTCCCGGGGTCTCGTCCACGGGGACGAGTCCGTCGATCGCCGTGCGCAGCGCCGCGGCCATCGCGTCGACCTCGGCCTGATCCGCCGCGGTCAGGTCGCGCTCGACGGCGGCGATCGCTCGGTTCAGCGCCTCGACGCTCTCGGCGGTGAACCTCTCGAGGTCAGCCGGCACGCGCCGCAGCTCGGCGTCGACGGCGCTGTAGTCCGCGGGCCGTTCCTCGGCGGGAACGACATCGGCCGCGTAGGGTGCGAGCGGGTTGCGGATCGTCACCTCACGGATCTGCTGATCGGTGAAGAAGTCGTACGCCCTGACCACGAGTCGGTCGCCGTACGATTCGACGACGAGCCCGTTGTTCACGTCGCCGATCGTGACCTCGCTGATGCCGTCGGTGTTCTCGCCGCGAGCCTCCCAGCCGACGTGCATCGCCACCGTGTTGACGGCCCAAAAGCCGTCGGGGTGGCCGTCGGCCGTGCGGCGCTGCACCGCCCAGTCGCCGAGCGATGCCGGGTAGTGCGTGTGGCCGCTGAACACGACCGCGTTCGGGTAGTTGCCGAGGATGCTCGTCAGACGATCGTTCATGAGGTGGTGGTCGTGGTACCACGGGATCCACGACGCCGAGACGGTGTCGCCGAGCGGGAAGTGCGTGTTGACGATCACCTGCGATCCCTGAGCCGTCCAGTAGGCGAGGCGCTCCTCGAGGAACTCGACCTGCTCGTCGGTCATCGCGACGTCGGAAGGTCCGCTGATCTCCTGGCCGACGGTGATCACGGGGACGTCGCCGCCCGCCCCGCGCAGCACATACTCGCCGTAGGCGGTGTCGCGCTCGGCGAAGGCGAGGAACCGCTCGAAGTTCGCCGCGAAGCCGCCGCTCGCGTATCGCTCGTGGTTGCCGATCGACGAGACGGTGGTGTCGGGCCGGATGCCGACGGTGTTGTCCATGACGTCGTAGATCTCGCGCCATTCGGTCTCGGTGCCCGAGTTCACGAGGTCGCCGACGATGAGCAGTCCGGCGGGGTCGGGCGCGAGGGTGCTCAGATCGTTGAGTCCGTGCTCGAAGTCATGAGGGTGCCCCTGGATGTCGGACACCGTCCACAGCCGCGTCGGTGTCTCGTCGTCGACGAGCTCGCCCTGATGCACCGCGACCGAGTCGATCGCCCAGTACCGCGAGTCCTCGCCCGGGGCGTCGAGCTGCCACTGGAAGCGCACCTGCGCCGCATCCGACGGCACGTCGACCGCGATGTCCTGCATGTAGTTGAGCTGCAGGGGGTCGTAGCCGTCGGCGACGGATGCGGAGTCGAGGCGCAGCACCTCGGTCCACTCCCCTCCGTCGAAGCTCGCCCGCACCACGCCGGTCTGCCCGGCCGCACCGCGGTAGTGACTGTCGAACGACAGCCGCAGCGAGCGGAGGAACTCGACGTCGACGGGGGCGCTGGTGAGGGTCGACGAGAACGGAGCCGCACCGGACTGCTGGGCGTCGGCCACGAGGAACCCGGCGAGGGGGCGGGCGAAGCGCCCGCGCATCTCGTCGACGTCGGCCGTCCATTCGGCTCGCGTCGTGGGCACCCAGCCGTGATAGTCGGCGACGGCATCGACCGCGTCCGCGGTGTCGACCGACCAGCCGGCGGGCAGGCCGTCGGCGAAGCCCTCACGCAGCAGCACGCCGTCGGTGCTGAGGTCGGTGCCGACGGGATCGATGTCGACGGATGCCTCGGGGTCGCCGGGCGTCAGCTCGGCCGCACCCCCGGTCACGGCGACGGTCTGGCTGTCGGCGAGCGGCTCGTAGCCGTCTCTCGCCAGGAACCACACCGTGTACGTGCCCGGCGTGGTCGGCGCGGCGACCGAGACGGAGCCGGATGCCTCGGGCGCATACGCCCACGAGGCCGACAGGTCGCCCTCGCCGCCCGGCACCTCGCCGTCGCGGTAGAAGCCGATCCAGTTCTTCGGGTCGGCCGCGTCGGTCTCGTATGCGATGTCGACCGTGACGCCCGCGACGAGACTGCCGCCGGGCAGCGAGAACGACGAGCCGGCGGCCGCGGCGGTCACGTCGCCGGCCGTCGGCGCGGGGTCCACGACCTGGGCGCTCGCGGCGATCGGCGCGGCGAGCAGCGCTGCCGTGAGCGCGACGCCGGCGAAGGCTGCGCCCCGCGAGCGGGTGAGGGGGCGAGAGGGATGCATGGGGGTGTCGTCCTTCCGAGAGACGAGGGGTGGATGCCTCGACGATCGACGCCGATGCCCAACCGCGCGTGCACGGAAGGTGAACGAGAGACCAAGGATGACGCGAGCGGCCGGATCGGTGTGGACGCGTGCGCACACGAGTCCAGGCCCGATGCCGCCCGCTACTCAGTGCGACCGGCGGGTGAGTTCGGTGCCCTGCAGCGATGCCTGCACCTGGAACGACATGGTATCGGCGAGGTAGCGATCGTCGCCGGCTTCGATGGCGCTCCCGTCGGCCGCGTAGCTCACCCTGTTCACACGCAGCAGCGGACTGGACCGCCGCACCTCGAGGAGGCGGGCGTCGTCACTCGACGCGGCGATCGCGTCGATCGAGTGCTCGCCGTGCACCATGCGCACGCCATGACGCTGCTCGAGCGCGCCGACGACCGAGGGCTCGTCCGGCGGGAGGGCTTCGATGAACGGTGCGATCCAGGGCGGGTACACGGTGCGCTCGAGCATCACGTTCCTCCCGTTGAGCTGTCGGAGCCGCACGACCTCCACGACGTCGCCGGTGCGTGTTCCGCCCCGGAGCCGGCGCACCTCGACGGCGGTGGGCGCACGACGGTGCTGCGAGACGACCAGGCCGCCCGGCTCCATGCCCCGACTCCACGCCCACTGGGCGAACGAGCGCAGCTCCGAGAACCGCTGGCTCTGCAGGGTCGTGCGCACGAGCCAGCCCGAACCGCGTCTCGGGGCGATGGTGCCCTGTCGGGCGAGCAGCACGAGCGCGTTGCGCACGGTGCCGCGGGAGACCTCGTAGGTGCGCGCGAGCTGATCCTCGGCGGGCAGCATGCCGGTGGCGTCGAACCGGCCTTCGACGATCTGCGTCGACAGGTCGCTCGCGATCTCGCGGTACCGGTGCACGACGGACTCCCCTCCGGCGGCGCGCTCGATCGAGGCGGTCTCGGGGCGCGATCCGCCGCCAGCGTACCCACGGCGAGGGGGCTCTCTCCGCCGCCGTCGCGCCGTGGCTGCACACGTGCACGCAGCTGTCCATCGGGTTTCCCCCGGCGTCCCTCCGCTGTTCATCCGCCGTTTCCCTCGCGTCCGCGCGACGTCCTCGTCCGGCCGACGGGATGGACGCAGCGAACCATCCGGATCGTGGCGGCGAGAGGATCCCCATGCACGACGACTCTCCGGCCTGGGCGGTGCTGAGCGACATGGACGGGACACTCCTCGACACCGAGCGCACATGGCTGCTCGTGATCGAGCGCTTCGTGACCGAGCGCTCGCCCGCCGTTCCGAGCGCGCCCGCAGCCGTCGCCGTCTCCGTCGCCGACATCGTGGCCGCGGCCGAGGGCCTCGATCTCGTGGGAGCGGCGACCCTGCTGCACACCCGCCTGCGCCTTCCCGAGCCGATCGCCGAGGTCGCCGCCGACCTCGACCGCCGTTCCCTCGAGGCGTACTCGCACGACGTCACCTGGCGTCCCGGCGCCGAGCGGCTGCTCCATGCCCTGAGCGCGGCCGAGGTGCCCGTGGCACTCGTCACGTCGTCGCCTCGGCACTGGGTCGATCGCTTCGCCCTCTCCGTCGACCTGTCGTCGTTCCGTGCGACGGTGACCGCCGATGACGCGACCCGCCTCAAGCCCGCGCCGGATCCCTACCTGCAGGCCGCCGCGGCGCTGGGGCTGCCCGCACGACACTGCATCGCCCTCGAGGACTCGCTCGTGGGCGCCACCGCCGCTCTGGCTGCCGGATGCACGACGGTCGTCATCGGGGATTCGACCCGCGCACGTCCCGGCGGCGTGCACGCGGTGCGCTCGATGCTCGATCTCGATGTGCGGATGCTGCGCGATCTCGTGCCCGACGCGACGGTTTCCTCATCCGCCTCCTAGGCTGAGGGGATGATCGGCGAGTTCTTCGAGGGGATCCGCACCCTCCTGCGCGGATTCGGCACGTGGCGACGGCGTCCCGGTCTCATGGCGCTCGGGCTCGTGCCCGCGCTGATCGCCGCCGTGCTGCTGATCGCGGTGCTCGTGCCCCTCGCCCTGTCGCTCGGGCTGATCTCCGATGCGCTGACGCCGTTCGCCGACCGGTGGCTCGAGCCGTGGCGGTCGCTGTTCCGCGGTGCCGTGAGTCTGGTCGTGCTCGTCGCGGCTCTCGCGCTCGCGAGCGCGGTGTTCAGCGCCCTCGCCCTGGCCATCGGCGACCCGTTCTACCAGCGGATCTGGCAGGCGGTCGAGAAGGACCTCGGCGACGCGCCCGACTCCGAGGGGGGCGGGTTCTGGACGGCCCTCGGCGAGGGCATCCGTCTCGTGCTCCTCGGCGTCCTCGTCGCGGTCGTCGTGCTGCTGATCGGGCTCATCCCGCTGGTGGGCGGCGTGCTCGGCGCGGTGCTCGGCGTGGCGCTCTCGGGGCGGCTGCTGGCGCGCGAGCTCACCGGACGCGCGTTCGACGCCCGCGATCTGAGCCCCGCCGACCGCGCCGCGCTCTTCCGCAACAGCCGCGCCCGCGTGCTCGGGTTCGGGGTGGCGACGCAGCTGTGCTTCCTGATCCCCGGGGGTGCAGTGGCCGTCATGCCCGCGGCCGTCGCCGGTTCGACCCTGCTCGCGCGCACCATGCTGCAGCGCACCCCGCTCGCCGCGACCGCACCCGAGCAGCCGGGACCGGCCTGATGCCCGAGGGCGACACCGTCTTCCGCACGGCGAAGCGTCTCGAAGAGGCGCTGGTCGGGTCCGAGGTCGCCCGCTTCGACCTGCGCGTCCCGCGGTTCGCGACGGTCGATCTCACCGGCCAGCCGATCATCGCCTCGATCCCGCGCGGCAAGCATCTGCTGCTGCGCATCGGCGACACCACTCTGCATTCCCATCTGCGCATGGACGGCGCGTGGCTGACCTATCGGTCGGGCGAGAAGTGGCGGCATCCTGCCTTCAAGGTGCGCGCCATCGTCGGCACGGCCGACCGTGACGCCGTCGGCATCGACCTGGCCGAGATCAAGGTCGTGCCGACACGCGACGAGCAGGACCTGGTGGGGCACCTCGGGCCCGATCCGCTCGGTCCCGACTGGGATGCCGCCGAGGCCGCGCGCCGCCTGAGCGCCGACACCCGCGCGATCCACGTCGCCCTCCTCGATCAGCGCTCCGTCGCCGGCTTCGGGAACGAGTACGCGGCCGAGCTGCTGTTCCTCCGTGGGATCCTGCCGACCACGCCCACCCCCGAGGTCGATGTCGTGGCCCTGCTCGCCCTCGGCGTGCGCACGATCCGCGCGAATCGCGACCGTCGGCACCGCACCTTCACCGGGGTCGATCGACCGGGTCAGGGCACGTGGGTCTACGGACGCGCCGGGCGGCCGTGCCGACGCTGCGGCACCCCCATCCGTCGGGGCGAGCTGGGCGCGGATCCGACCCGCGAGCGCATCACCTTCTGGTGCCCCGTCTGCCAGCGATGACCTGATTCCATGCTCGGGAATGAATCGAGCGGTCCCGTGGTTGTTGATATATCCGAACAGGTTCGGAGCAGGTTCGGAGCACGGGGAGGAATCGTGGGTAAGAACTACATCGACATCGAGAACGACCAGGGCGCCACGCTGCGATACCGCAAGCACGCCAACGGTCGCGGTCTCGTCGCGCACGGCGCGAAGGTGCACCCCAAGGCGCACGTCGAAGCAGGCGCGTACGTCGAACCCGGCGCACGCGTCGGGGCCGGCGCGACCGTCGCACGCGGTGCGTGGATCGAACCGGATGCCGTGATCGGCGAAGGCGCGCACATCGAGGCGCACGCGCACATCGGCCAGGGCGCCGCGGTGGGCGACAACGCCCACGTCGGAGTCCGCACCGAGGTCGGCGCGGGCGCGCGCATCGTGCGCGGTGCGCGCATCGGCGACGACGAGACGGTCGCCGCGGGACTCACCGTCGCCACCGATCGCCGAGGCCTCTGGCTCGCGGCCTGACCCCGAAGACCCGGATCGGCCCGGCGGGCAGCACCCCGCCGGGTACTCTGGCCTGATGGCGAAGCAGCAGCGGCGACCCTCGCGCCCGACCGGACCGGTGCGGCGCAGCAAGGCCGCGCCCGCGCAGCGCTTCCCCCCGCCGAAGCCGCCGAAGAAGACCGCCAAGGTCGCCTTCGACGCTCCCGCGCCCGAGCCCGAGGAGCCGCGCTCCTTCCGCCTCGGCACGGTGCCCGGCGCCACTCCCGGCAAGTGGATCGACGCCTGGAAGCAGCGGATGCCCCAGGTGCCGCTCGAGCTCGTGCCGATCACTGTCGCAGCGCAGCAGACGGCTCTCTCCGACGTCGATGCGGCGCTCGTGCGACTGCCCCTCGATGACGAGGCTCTGGCGGCCGCCGGTCTGAGCCGCGACGCGGTGCACGTCATCCCCCTGTACGACGAGCTTCCCGTGGTCGTCACCTCGATCGAGTCGCACCTGCTCGCGGCCGACGAGCTCACGCTCTCCGACCTGGCGGGCGAGGTCGTCATGACGCCCTCCGACGACGCGCTCGTGCCGTTCACGGTGCCCGGCGCGCTGGCCCCGGCCTTCGCGCCGCTGCCGACCGCCGAGTCGATCGCGACCGCCGCGACGGGCATCGGCATCGTGATCGTGCCGATGTCGCTCGCCCGCGTGCATCACCGCAAGGACGCCGATCACCGGGTGCTGGCCGACGGCCCGACGTCGACCGTCGCTCTGGCCTGGCCGCGCGAGCGCACCACGCCCGACGTCGACACGTTCGTGGGCATCGTGCGGGGACGCACGGCGAATTCGTCGCGCTGACGCTCGTTAGACTCTCGTGGTGGTCTCGCTTCTCTACGTCTGCGTGCGTCCCGAGCTCGGGGCGGCAGACGCCGAGCACGCCTCGTTCCGGCGCGCACTCGGCGTCGACGTCGTCGACCGTCTCGACCTGTTGACCGAGCGCCTGGACCCTGCTCGTCTCGCCCGCTACCGCGGCGTGGTGGTGGGCGGTTCGCCGTTCAACGTCACCGACCCCGCGAAGTCGCCGGTGCAGCGCCGTGTCGAGGGCGACCTCGAGCGGATCGCGCGCAGCGCCATCGCCGGTGAGATCGCCGCCTTCTTCACGTGCTTCAGCATCGGCGTGGTCACGCGCATGCTGGGGGGCGAGGTGACCTCGGCGACACCCGAGTCCGCGAGCGCCGCCGTGATCGAGACCACCGCCGCGGCAGCCGACGACCCGATTTTCGGGCCCAGCGCTCCCGCACTCACGGTGTTCACGGCGCACAAGGAGAGCGCGGTCGCCGTGCCCGACGGCGCGGTGCTGCTCGCCACCAACGCGACCTGCCCTGTGCAGGCCTACCGGGTCGGCACCCACCTGTACACGGCGCAGTTCCACCCTGAGCCCACTCCCCGCGACTTCGCCGACCGCATGACCTTCTACCGCACGACCGGATACTTCGACCCGGAGGAGTTCGATCTCGTGCAGCGGCAGGTGCTCTCGGCATCCGTCACCGAGGGGGCCGCCCTGCTGCGCCGCTTCGCGCAGACGTTCGCGGACTGAGCTTCCGCACCCCACCGCACCCGCACCCGCACCGCGATCGGTCGCGTGGGCTCGCGTGATCACGCCACGGCGTCGCGCAGCAGCTGCACCCTCTCACGAAGATATGCCTCCAGCGGCATCCATCCGCCCGCGGTGCTCCATCGTACGGAGGGCACGCCGTCGATGACGGCCAGCGGACCCGACGATCCGCCGGCGTCGACCGCATCCACGTCGATGACGCTCCAGCCGATGTGCGCGACCTCGCCCTCGCCGAAGCCTCCCCGCAGCGCGAGCGCCCGGCGCGCGGCGCGCTCGCGGGCCGACTCGGCCGTGTATCCGCGTCGCCCCGGGTCGGCGGCGCGCAGCACCTCGGCGGTGGCGAGAGTGTGCTCTTCGGTCAGCAGCAGCACTCCGAGGTGCCAGGCCTCGCCGATCCGCACGATCCGGTGCCCGCGCCAGCGTGACTCGCGCTCCTCGCCGAGTCCTTCGCGGGGCGCCCCCGCGAGCCCGGCCCGCGCGCTCGCGAGCAGCGCCGATGCGGTCGCCCCCTGCATGTCCATCCCTCCAGGGTAGGTCCGCGATTCGCTCGGCGGGCGCCCGGCACGGCAGAATCGATGCACACCCTCGAGGAGTCCCCATGTCTCAGCCCGACACCGCCCGTCTGCTCATCGCCTGCGACGACCAGCCCGGCATCGTCTCCGCCGTCGCCGGCGTGCTCGCGCAGCACGGCGCGAACATCATCTCGCTCGACCAGCACTCGACGGACTCCGAGGGCGGCCGCTTCTTCCAGCGCACCGTGATCCACCTCCCCGGCCTCTCCGCCGCGCGTCCGGCTCTCGAAGCCGACATCGCGGCGGTCGCCGAGCGATTCGGCATGGAGTGGTCCCTGCACGACACTGCCCGCCGCAAGCGCGTGGCGATCTTCGTGTCGAAGTACGATCACTGCCTGATGGAGCTGCTGTGGCGCACGCAGCGCGGACAGCTCGACATCGACGTCACCATGGTCGTGTCGAACCACCCCGATCTCGCCGAGTCGGTGCGTTCGTTCGGTGTGCCGTTCGTGCACATCCCCTCGGGAGACAAGCTGGCGATGGAGCAGCGTCAGCTGGAGCTGCTGCGGGGCAATGTCGACCTCGTCGTGCTCGCGCGGTACATGCAGATCCTCACCGATGACTTCATCGAGGGCGTCGGTGCGCCGATCATCAACATCCACCACTCGTTCCTGCCCGCCTTCATCGGCGCGAACCCGTATGCGCGTGCGAAGGACCGCGGGGTCAAGCTGATCGGCGCGACCGCGCACTACGCGACCGCCGACCTCGACGAGGGCCCGATCATCGAGCAGGACGTCACCCGCGTCACGCACTCCGAGTCCGCCGCCGAGCTGCAGCGTCGCGGAGCCGACGTCGAGCGCCTGGTGTTGGCGCGCGCGGTGCAGTGGCATGCCGAGGACCGCGTGATCGTGCACGGCCGCTCGACCGTCATCCTCTAGCCGGCGGCCGGCACTCCCGCGAGCATCTCCGCGAAGGTCTCGGCGGCGGTGCCGTGCGCCACGAGCGGCGCACCCTGCCCCATCCACAGCGACTGCAGCTCGCCGAGGTTCTGCTCGCTCGCCGCGGCACGGAACCGCCCGGTGAGCCAGTTCTGCATCGGGAACGGGGCGATCGTGCCACTCGCCTCGATCGCCCGCACCGCGCGGTTGCGGGCGCCGCGCGCCAGCCGGCCGCTCATCGCGCGGGTCAGCACGGTGCCGTCGGCCGCCGTCGAGCGGATCGCCGCGCGGTGCGCGTCCGTCGCGGCCGATTCGACGGTGGCCAGAAAGGCCGTGCCGATCTGCACGCCCGAGGCGCCGAGCGCGAACGCGGCGGCGACCCCGCGACGGTCGGCGATGCCGCCGGCGGCGATCACCGGCACGTCGACCGCGTCGACCACCTGGGGCACGAGCGCGAGGGTGCCGATGAGCGACTCCTCGGCGGGCCGCAGGAACGACACCCGGTGCCCTCCGGCCTCGAGTCCGGTCGCCACGACGGCATCGACCCCCGAGTCGGCGAGCGCCACCGCCTCGGCGACGGTCGTGGCGGTGCCGACGATGCGGATGCCGCGGCGATGCGCCTCGGCGACGACCTCCTCCGAGGGCACCCCGAAGACGACGCTCAGCACGGGAGGAGCCGACTCCCAGATCGCGTCGAGCTGCTCGTCGAGCGGCGGAAGGTAGCGCGCGGGTCGGGGCGGCATCTCGACGCCGACCGCGTCGTAGAACGGCTGCAGCGCCTGCGCGAACACGGCGTGCTGGGCGTTCGGCTCGACCTCGTCGCCGGTCGGGATCCAGATGTTCACGGCGAAGGGTCGTGCGGTCGCCCGGTGCAGCTCGGCGACGGTCGCCCGGATGCGGTCGCCGTCATAGCCGTAGAGACCGTATCCGCCGAGCCCGCCTGCCTCGCTCACCGCCGCGGCCAGCGCCACCGACGAGAGCCCGCCGAACGGGCCGAGGACGATCGGATGCTCGATGCCGAGAAGCGCACGCAGATCAGTCATGCTCCGAGGTTACGCCCGCGCGACGGTGCTACCCTCGCGGTGAGGGAGGCGCGCATGAGCGAGTGGTTCGGGCAGATGCTCGGCTTCGTCGCGTCCGCGCTCGGCGTGATCGCCGTGCCCGATGCCGCAGCCCTCGGTGTCGCGATCGCGCTGATCGCCCTCACCACCCTGACGATCGCCCTGGCTCTCAGCCTCGTCCCTCCGCGTGAGGGCACGACGCCGCATCCGCTGCGGGCGATCGACATCTCGACTCTGCTCGCACAGAGCGATCCGGATGCCGCGGGGCATCCGCGTCCTCGTGCGCCGGGAGTCGCCGTCGCCGCGTAGTCCGTCTCGCACGGGATCGCGCGGCTTCGCCGACCCTTCCCGACACACGAACGGACTTCCATGGACATCTTCGCCTTCCCACCCCTCGCCGCTCTGCTCGACGCGGCCTACGGAGCCCTCGCGGGGCTCTCCTCACTCCTCGAACCGCTGGCCGGAGCTTCGGCCGCCGCCCTCGCGGTCATCCTGGTCACCCTGCTGGTGCGCGCCCTGCTGATCCCCGTGGGCTTCTCCCAGGCGCGCGCGGAACAGACCAGAGCACGACTCGCCCCGAAGCTGCGCGAGATCCAGCGCCGCCACAAGAAGAACCCCGAGCGGCTGCAGAAGGAGATGCTCGAGCTGTACCGCCGCGAGAACACCTCGCCGTTCGCGGGCATGCTGCCGGTGCTCGCACAGGCCCCCGTCGTCGGCCTGCTGTACACGCTGTTCCTGCGCCCCGAGATCGCCGGGCACCCGAACGACCTGCTCACGCACGACCTGTTCGGAGCGCCGCTGGGCACGAGCGTCGTGTCGGCCGTGTTCGGAGGCACGGCCTCGCCGGCGACCCTTCTGGTGTTCGGCGCTCTCGCGGTGATCATGCTCGTGGTGGCCGACATCAGCCGACGCGTGTTCCGTCCGGCGCCGGTGCCCGAGGGTGCCGAGGACTCGCCGCTCTCCTCCCCCGCGATGCTGCGGATCGCGGGGGCGCTGCACTACCTGACGGTCGTGTTCGCCGCGTTCGTGCCGCTGGCCGCCGCGCTCTACCTGACGGTCACGGTCATCTGGACCCTGGTGCAGCGGATGCTGCTGCGCCGCCGGTACCCGCTGCCCGACGTCACGCCGGCCACCCCGGCCACGTCATCGGCGAAGACGTCGGCAACTGTGCGCAGAGGCTAATCGGGCAGCGGAAGGGGACCGGTGAACGGTCCGGGGTCGTCGCCGACGCGATCGTCGCCCCGGTCGCCGATGCGCGCGTCATCCTGGTCGCCGACGCGATCGGATGCCGCGGCATCGGCATCCGATCGCCGCTGCTGGCGCCGGGCCCCGAGGGTCGTCCCCACGCTGGCTGCGATCACGAGGGCGATCGCAGCCACCTTCAGCACGGTCGCGTCCTGCGCGAGGATGAGCCAGCCGGCGAGCGTCGCGAAGGCCGGCTCGAGACTGAGCAGCACGCCGAACACGCGCTGGGGCAGGCGACGCAGCGCGGCGAGCTCGAAGCTGTACGGGATCACGGATGACAGCACCGCGGTGACCGCCGCCAGCACGAGCAGCTGCATGTCGCCGGCGACCGTCGTCGCGGCGGGGACGCCGACGGGCAGCAGCACGACGGCCGCCACCAGGAGCCCCACCGCCAGCCCGTCCGCGCCGGGGATCAGCGCGCCGACGCGGGCGCTCATGCGGATGTACAGCGCCCAGAACCCGGCGGCGACGAGCGCGAACACGACGCCGAGCGGATCGAGCGCATCCGCTCCCGTCAGGCCGTCGACTCCGAGCAGCACCATGCCGAGCAGGGCGACGCCGACCCAGGCGGCGTCGGCGCGACGACGGGTGAGGGCCGCCGCCAGGACCAGCGGCCCGAGGAACTCGATCGCGACCGCGGGTCCGAGCGGGATGCGGTCGATCGCGGCGTAGAAGAACCCGTTCATCGCGGCGAGCGCCAGACCGAAGAGCACGGCGGCGGACCACTGCCCGCGGGTCCAGCGCCGAGGGCGCGGACGCACGATCACGAGCAGCAGCAGCGCCGCGATCGCGACCCGCAGCGACGTCACACCCCAGGGACCGAGAACGGGGAAGAGCTGCGCGGCGACCGCCGCGCCGAAGGGCAGCGAGAGGCACGAGCCGACGACCAGCGCCACGCCCACGAGAGCACGGGATGACGCGGATTGCTGCACCGGACCAGCCTACGGGGGCGAGGTACGTGCGCGAGGTACGTGCGGGCGGGTGAGCCGCCCCGCACCGTGTCAGAGGTGCTTACCGCCGGTGACCGCGATCACCGATCCCGAGGTGAACGACGACTCGGCGGATGCCAGGTACACATAGGCACCGGCGAGTTCGGCCGGCTGCCCGGCGCGGCCGAGAGGAGTGTCCTGCCCGAACGTCTGCACCCGCTCGTCGCTCCAGCCGGTCGCCGGGATCAGCGGCGTCCAGATCGGGCCGGGGGCCACGGCGTTGACGCGGATGCCGCGTTCGCCGGCCTCCTCGGCCAGCGCCTGCACGAACGCGACCTGGGCCGCCTTCGTCATCGCATAGTCGATGAGCGCGGGCGACGGCTGGTAGGCCTGCACGGATGCCGTCACGATGATGCTCGCGCCCGGTTCGAGTCGCGGATAGGCGGCGCGTGCCGTGTAGAGGAGTCCGAACAGGTTCGTCTCGAACACCCGACGCAGACGGTCGGTCGCGAGGTTCTCGAAGCCGTCGATGTCGTGCTGGTACGCGGCGTTGAGCACGACGATGTCGAGGCCGCCCAGCGCATCCGTCGTCCGGCTGACGATGTCGGTGGCGAAGCCCTCGTCGCGCACGTCTCCGGCGAGACCGAGCGCGGTGCGCCCCTCGGCGCGGATCAGCGCGAGCGTGTCGTCGGCATCCGCCTGCTCCTCCGGCATGTGCACGATCGCCACGTCGGCGCCCTCGCGCGCGAAGGCGATGGCGACCGCTCTGCCGATGCCGGAGTCTCCGCCGGTGATCAGGGCGCGGCGGCCCTGCAGACGACCGCTGCCGACGTAGCTGTGCTC
This sequence comes from Microbacterium sp. C5A9, assembly GCF_022627955.1. Classification (GTDB taxonomy): domain Bacteria; phylum Actinomycetota; class Actinomycetes; order Actinomycetales; family Microbacteriaceae; genus Microbacterium. The sequence continues at coordinate 90,809 of NZ_JABXGD010000005.1, read as the reverse complement.
GCCGTGGTCGGGTGCGGGGCGCATCTCGCCGGTGAGGCCGGGCTGCTCCTGCTGCTGCCCGGGGAACTCCTGGTCGCGGTGCTGCGTGCGGGGGTCGGGAGTGATGTCGGTCATGCACTCAGAGTCGCCGACACGGCGCGATCGCAGCAGGGGGTTGACAGCCCCAGGCGCGATCGACGAACGACGGGTCCTGCGACCGGAACCGTCTCAGAGCTGCGGACTCGAGTCGAGGGAGGCGTTCTCGGCCGCCGCTGCCGCCGCGCCGTGTGTCTCGCTCGGCTCGGGCACGACGTGGAGGCCGCTCGGGGCGTTGGCGGTGAAGGCGAGGGCTTCGATCCATGCGCGGTTGATCGACGGCTGCCGGCTTCCGTAGTACTTGAAGACCAGGGCGCTGCCGGGCTGGATCCACACGGTGGTGCGCCCTCCCCCGACGCTGGAGTCCTCACGCCAGCTGAACGGGAACGGCTCGGCCCTGCGCAGCTTGGCGGTGATGACGAGCTGCAGGTGGGTGAGGGTGCGATCCTCGATCTCGGTCTTGACGCTGCCCTCGTAGATGAACTTTCCCATGCAGGCCTCCCTCTGCCCCACGCGAGTGCCCCGTGCTGCCCACCGACACCTTCTGCCGGACCGACGGTCATCTGCGTAGCCCGATCATAATCGAGGGATACTCCGGAATGCTCGTCGGAAGTCAACCCCCTGACACGGACCTCGCCGAGCCTCTAGCGTCATCCGTGACTGCGAGGAGGCCTGATCATGGCACGACACATCGACGATCGTCCCGACGAGGGATACACGCCCACGACGACCCACGCCGAGTTCGGTGCGGGCAACCCCCGACTGCGTGTCACGCGCGACGACGAGCGGAGCGAGTTCGCCCTCGAGGCCGAGGTCGTGCGCATCGGATCCGCGGCGGACCTCGAGCTGCGCCTCGACGGGGCCGACCCCGTGCACGCGACGATCACGCACGACGAACGCGACGAGTACGTCCTCGAACTGCACGGCGAGGGAGAGATGAACACCAATCCCTCCGCCGATGCGACGCACCCCGGCGAGCGCACCCAGACGCTGCGCACCGGTGCCCGGTTCACGGTGGGCGCCTGGGAGCTGGTCTTCGCCCGCGACGAGTTCGCCGACCACGGCCGACCCTTCGGCGGACGCCAGGGTGGAGAGTACTCCGACCAGCCGCTGCAGCCCGATCGCCCCGACTACTCCGACGAGGCCAGCGCGACGACCGACTCCCCGACCCCCACGACCGACGGGGCGGAGACGACGGACGAGGCGGGGTCGACGGACGAGACCGCGCGGTGACCGCCGAGGAGAGGGCGGAAGAGGTCACCGAGGCGGAGCAGGTCACCGAGGCAGAGGTGAACTCCGCATCCTTCGTTCTCGAGAGGCTCGGCGAGGTGGCGCGCGATCGAGGACTGCGGGTGTGCGTCGTCGAGTCGCTGACCTCGGGACGCCTCGCGAGCACGGTCGGGGCTGTCGAGGGCGCCGGCGACTGGTTCACCGGCGGGGTCGTCGCATACCGCACCGACATCAAGGAGCGAGTGCTCGGGGTGACGCCCGGCACCGATCCCGTATCGGCGGTCTGCGCCGAGCAGCTCGCCGACGGGGCACGCCGGCTCTTCGACGCCGACCTGTGCGTCTCGACGACAGGCGTGGGCGGCCCGGATGCCGAGGGCGGCCACGATGCGGGCACCGTCTACCTCGGCTGGGCCTCGAACGACGGCATCGGGCACCGGATGCTCGCGCTCACGGGCGACCCGGGGGAGGTTCTCGACGAGACCGTCGAGATCGCCGTGCGGCTGCTCGCCTTCCACGCCGAGAGCCTGCACCCGGCGGGACCGCGTCGCGGCGACGCCCAGCGGCTCTGAGGCTCTGAAACTCTGACGCCCTGACGCCCTGACGCGAGCGCGCCTGCTCAGCGACCGGGAACGAGTCCGATCCGCAGCGGAGCGTCGCTCGCGGCTGCGGCGAGCAGTGCCTCGTCGATCGCCGAGAGCTGGCGCACCTCGCCTACGGCATCCGCGAACGGGTAGGCCCTCCCCCGGCCGGCGAGGAAGGCGACCGCGTCGGCGAGTTCCGTGCCGGTGTAGTTGTGCACGCCGGTCACCGTGACGAGACGTCGCACGACGCTCTCGGCATCGAACGGCACCGGATCGGCGGGGAAGACGCTGCCGACGAGCACGACGGTCCCGCCGGTCGCGACTCCGGCGAGGGCGTCGGCGACCGCGTGGCCCGAGGCCTCGATGACGATCTCGGGCTCGCGCTCGAGCGGTGCCGCACCGAAACGCGCCGCGAGCGCGAGGCGCGTCGGGTTCGGGTCGAGCACCTCGACCGCGGCGCCGCGCTCGGCGGCGATCGCCGCCGCCGAGAGCCCCACGAGACCGGCACCGTGCACGCGCACCGAGGCGCCGTCGAGATCATGATCACGCGCGGCCCTGGCCACCGCCGCCCACGCCGTCGCCGTGGCGCAGGACGCCGGCGCGAGCACCGACGCCGGCAGCGACTCGGGAACCCGGACGACGGCGGTGCCGGCACGCACCTGCACGTGGCTGCCGAAGGCACCCGTGAGATCGCCGTTCGCGCCGACGCGGTCATGGCCGTACTTTCCCAGCGTGCGGCACTTCTGTGTCAGGCCCCGCGCACACCGGTCGCACGTGCCGCACGAGACCGTCACCGACCATACGACGCGGTCGCCTATCCGCAGCGGACTCCCGTCGACGGCCGCCGCACCGCCGTCGCCCATCGCGATCACGCGCCCGACGCTCTCATGTCCGAGCACGAGCGGCGCCGGTGCCGAGCGACGCCCCTGCACGGTGTGCACGTCGGAGCCGCAGATGGTCGACAGCTCGACCGCGACGAGCACATCGCCGTCACCGAGGGCCACCCCGGGCACGGCGATCATCTCGTGCGGGTGCCCCTCGCCGATCCAGACCATGGCCGTGGCGGCCGGGCGCAGCGCGACATCCCGACGGTGACCGGGAGGGCGCACCAACAGCGTTCCCATGATGTCGTCCACTCAGCCGGTGACGGAGAGCGCGAGCAGACCGCGCTCGGCGAGAGCGGAGCGCAGCGCGGTCACGTCGGCCAGCACGGCATCCGCACCCGCGGCGGTGAGCGCCTCGACGTCGTGGGCGCCCGTGAGGACCCCGGCGACGAAGCCCGCGCCCGCCCGGAGCCCCGACTCGACGTCGCTGACGGTGTCGCCTGCGACCGCGACCGCCGCGACCGACGAGGCCCGGGTGCGCAGCAGCGCCGTGAGCACGAGGTCGGGTGCGGGGCGGCCCCGCCCCGCGTCGACGGGAGACAGGGCGAGGTCGATGAGACCGCGCCACCCGAGCCCGTCGATCAGGGCATCGCGGGTCACCGGCGCGAAACCCGTCGTCAGCACGACGGTGAGGCCGGCATCCTTGAGTCCCTGGATCGCATCGGCGGCCCCGGCGATCTCGGTGACGCCCTGCTCGCCGACGATCTCGGCGTACGCGCCCTCGAACGCGGCGGTCGCGCGCTCGGCGGCGATCCGGTCTCCGCCCGCGAGGTGCGTGAAGACGTCGATCTTCGACTGCCCCATGGTGTCGCGCACATACGTGAGCGCCTCGTCCCACGGCATCCGATCGGCGACCCCGGTGCGTTCCGCGGCGCGCTGGAACGCCTGCTCGACGACGCCGTCGTCGAGCACCGTGGTGCCCGCCATGTCGAGCACGACGAGTTCGGTGCGGATGGTGTCGAGAATGGTCATGATGTTCCTTCCATTGCGGATGCCCACCCGAAGGCGGCTGCGAGATTCTCTTCGGCGAGCCCCAGCCCCGTGGTCATCCCGATGCCGGTGGTCGCGGCGAGCACCAGCACCCCCTCCTCGCCCCGTTCGATGAGGAAGTCCTTCGGGCCCTTCGCGTAGACGCCCTGCCAGCGCTCGAGCACCCGCGGTGCGGGCATGTCGAACAGCGCCTGCGCCTCGGCGAGGAACGCCGTGAACGCGGCCTCGGGCTGGAACGGCGCCGGCGCGACGGCCGTGGCGTGCGAGTCGCCGATGATGAGGGTGCCGTCGGGCAGCTGGGTGTACATCTGGTTGAGGTCCAGCGCCGCGAGGTCGGGACGCTCGGCGTGCAGACGCTCACGGAGGATCGCGGCCGAGGCGCTGTCGGCGAACCGCCCGTATCGCACGAGCGACCACCCGGTCAGCAGCGGGGCGGCGAGCGGATGCCCGACCGTCACCGCCGCCCGCATCATGTCGAGGGCGCAGCGCACCACGCCGACGCGTTCGGCGATCTCGGGCAGCAGCTGATCGATGTCGTGATTCACCGCGACGACCACGGCATCGGCCTCGATCGCCCCGCGGGTCGTCTCGACTCGGGAGCTGCCACCGCGGCGACCACGGATCGCCGTGACGGCGGTGCGGAACCGGAACTCGACTCCGAGAGCGGCGAGGTGCCGCACGATCGCGGCCGCCGCGGTGCGCGGGTCGGTCTGCAGATCGGTCTCGATGTGGGCTCCGCCGAGCAGTCCCTCAGCGCGCAGCGGTGCGAGGCGCAGGAGCTCGTCGGCATCCAGCATCCGGATGCCGCCGTCGCGCGCGGCCTCGTCGAGCACCGCGATCTCGTCGGGGTGACGCGCGGCGACGAGCGTGCCCGACTCGCGCAGCCAGAATCCGGCGTCGCGGGCGAGCCGCAGCCAGAGGTCGCGCGAGGCGTCAGCGTAGCGACGGGCATCGCCCGCCTGCGCGCCGATGCAGAGATGGCCGAAGTTGCGGACCGTCGCACCGATCGGGCCGTCGGTGCGGTCGACGACGATCACGCGCATCCCGCGCCGCACCGCCGCGTAGGCCGATCCGAGGCCGACGATGCCGGACCCGACGACCACGACATCGGCGCGGTCCGCCGTCTGACCTTCGCCGCTCACCGGAACACCTTGCGCATCCACATCGCGAGCCCTTCGACGACGAGCACCGTCACGAGGATCATCAGCACGATCGCGGTGACCGTCTCGTAGCGCGAGCCCTGGCTGGCGTTGAGCAGGTAGTAGCCCACACCGCCGCCGCCGACGATGCCGAGGATCGTCGCCGCGCGGATGTTGGTGTCGAGCATGTAGAAGCTGTGGCCGATCAGCGCCTGCACGCCCTGAGGCACCGTGGCCGAGGTGTAGGTCTGCAGTCGGGTCGCGCCGACGGCGCGCAGCGCGCGCTCGGGTCCGCGATCCACCTCTTCGAACGAGTCGGCGATCAGCTTGCCGAGGAGTCCGACGCCGCCGATCGCGAGCGCGATCACACCCGCCTGCGCGCCGAGTCCGGTGATGACGACGAGTACGATCGCGAGGATCAGCTCGGGGATGCCGCGGATGCCGACGAGCAGGAAGCGCGCGGCGCCGCGAATGCCCGAGCTCGGGGCGACGTTGCTCGCGGCGAGCGAGCCGAGCACCAGCGACGGCAGGAGCGTCAGCACGGTGGCGGCCAGCGCGATCGCGACCGTGTCGACCATGGCCGAGACCATCGCGGCGGTGTCGTAGTTGCCGAACGACGGCGGCCAGAACCTCGCCGCGACGTCGGGCAGCTTGGCCCAGAAGGTGAAGAAGTCGCCCCAGTTGATCTGGCTCACCACGACGCTGCCGATCACGACCAGCACCGCGATCAGCCCGCCGATCGTGTGGCGCACGCGCTCGGCGGTCCACGGGCGATGCACGGCGGCCTGCGGGGTGGCGGCCCACGCCGGACGCCCGGTCTCGATGCCGGCGGAGCCGGAGTCGCGCAGACGCGGGTGGATGATGCGGTCGATCCACGAGCGGGTGTGCTTCTGCTGGCCGAGCATCGCGCCGCGCACCATGCTCGACACGATCTCCATCGCGATGCACAGGAGGAAGATCACCAGGGCGATGCCCAGCCCCTTGCCGTAGTTGAGCGCCTTGAACGCATACGACATCTCGAGGCCGAGGCCGGCGACGCCGACGTAGCCCAGCACCACGCTGCCGCGCAGGTTGATGTCGTTGCGGTGCAGCACCGTGGCGACCCAGCTCGGCAGCACCTGAGGCAGGATGCCGGAGGCGAACTCCTGCATCTTCGAGCCGCCCGCGGCGCGGATCGCGAGACGCGGTCCTTCGTCGATCTGCTCGATCGCATCGGCGAACATCTTCGAGATCATGCCGATCGAGTGGATGCCGATGGCGAGGATGCCGGGCAGCGTGCCCAGCGAGAACATGAGCACGAAGGCCATCGCGAGCACCACGTCGGGAAGCGCGCGGGTGAGCACGCCCACGAACCGGGCCGCGGCTCGCCAGCCGTTGCCCGGCGTCGTGTTCGACGCCGCGAGGTAGGCGATCGGCACCGACAGCACCGCCGCGAGCAGCGTGCCCACCAGCACGAGTCCGACCGTGAGGGCGATCAGCCAGGCGAGGTCGGCGGGCTCGGGGAAGGAGAGTCCTCCCACACGCGCCATGAAGTTCTCGGCGTTGCCCCAGCTCTGCACCATCGCCGGGATCGAGATCCCCACGTCGTTCACGGCGAGGACGCCGAGCACGACGAGGGCGAGCAGCGTGAGGGATGCCGCGATCCGCTCCGGGGAAACGGGGCGCCGCGGTGCGCGCTCGCCGGCCGTGCCACCGCCCGGGCGGGTCGCGGATCCTGCGGGGGTGTCGAGGAGCGTCACGAGACGCGGGCCTTGTCGGTGGAGAGCACGGCCGAATCCTCGGTGAGCTCGATCGCGACGGCCTGGATCTCGGCGGTGGTCGTCGCGACGCGGCCGTAGATCTCCATGACCTCGGCCTTGGTGAGGGCGGTGGTCGGGGTGTCGAGCACGACCTCGCCGTGCCGGAGGCCCACGATGCGATCGGCCCACGAGATGGCGAGGTCGACCTGGTGCAGGCTGCACACGACCGTGAGACCTTCGTCGGCGGCGATCTCGCGGATCAGCGCCATGACCTGGTCGCTGGACTCGGGGTCGAGCGAGGCGACGGGCTCGTCGGCGAGGAGGATGTCGGGCTTCTGCATCAGGGCGCGCGCGATGGCGACGCGCTGCTGCTGACCGCCGGACAGGGTGTCGCTGCGCTGGTAGGCGCGATCGAGCAGACCGACCCTGTCGAGGTGCTCGAGCGCGCGCAGCTTCGATGCCCGCGAGTACCCCCACAGGCCGAGGCGGGGTCCGGCGACCGACGACAGCGATCCGGTGAGCACGTTCTCGAGCACCGTGAGCGAGGGCACCAGCTCGAACTGCTGGAAGATGAAGCCGACCCGGCTGCGCAGCGAGCGCAGCGCCTTGCCCCGGAGCGTCGGAACCTGCTGGCCGAGCACCTCGACCGACCCGGACGTGGGGGTCTCCAGGCCGTCGAGATGACGCAACAGAGTCGACTTGCCGGAACCGGAGAGGCCGAGCAGCACGACGATCTCGCCGCGAGCGACCTGCAGAGAGGCATCCTTCAGTGCGGTGGTCGACCCGAAGGTCTTGGTCACGCCGTCGAGGCGGATCAGGGCATCGGATGCCGCGTTCATGTCAGGTGTCTCCTGTGGTGTCTCGTGCTCGGGTGACTGGTCGTGCTCGGATGGCTGTGGGTGAGCGCCCTCCGCCGGGCGGGACGGAGGGCGCTCGGCGACCGTGCGGTCAGTGGGGCCCGGTCAGGCCTTGCACTGCTCGGCTTCGGTCTCCTCGCAGATGTCGCGGATCAGGTCGTAGTACGCGTCGTCGACCGGCTTCGTGGCGTAGAACACGCTGCGGAAGGAGTCGGTGTCGGCGCCGTCGATGCCCGCGGCGATGATGTCGTCGATCGTGATCTCGGCGAGGCCGTCGATCAGCGTCTTCGAGACGTCGTCGGGAAGCGTCGAGGAGTAGACGAGCGGGGCGCCGGGCACCATGGTCTCGTCGATGACCTTGACGGCATCCGACTTCTCGACCTCGGAGTCCTCGGCGAAGCCGACCTCGCACTCGACGCCCTCGCCGACCTTCTGCACGCTGACGTCGTGCTTGCCCGCGAACACCGGCGTGATGTCGGTCGTGGGGTCGATGCCCGCCTCGAGCAGGTTGTAGGAGGGGAAGAGGTAGCCCGAGGTCGACGACGGGTCGACGAAGCAGACCTTCTTGCCCGCGAAGTCCTCGTAGCTGTCGATGTCGCTGTCGACCGGGACGATCGCCTGCGAGTAGTACCCGGGCTCCTGGCCCTCTTCCGTGACGATCGACGAGATCGGGGTGAGCTTCGCGCCGTTGTTGGTGGCCGTCACGTAGGTGAAGCCGGAGAAGGAGGCGACGTCGACCTTGCCCGCGACCGCGGCCTCGATCAGGGCGGCGTAGTCGGTGGACTCGTGGTACTCGACGGTCTTGCCCGAGATCTCGGCGATGTAGTCCATCAGGGGCTGGTAGTTCGTCTCGGTGTCGACCGAGTCGGGCACGACGCCGAAGACGAGAGTGTTCTCATCGACCGCGAAGCCGCCGGCGGAGGACGACTCTGCGGCACCGGAGTTGCCGGTGGCCTCGGCGGCACCGGAGCACGCGGAGAGGCCGAGCGCGAGGATCGCGGCGCCGGCGAGAACGGGGAGAGCACGGAGCTTCATGAGGACCTTTCGAGGGTGAGGGAGGTGATCCGTCAGCCACTCTGACAGGCGAGAGGTCGAGATATATACCTAACTCGGAAGAGTTCAGAGCTCGTTCACCCAGACTTTCCCAGGATGAACACGACAAGAACGCGTCCGCATGGCGATCACTGCCGAGGTAGTATGCCTATGTGGCCGAAGCTGTATACACCCAGATCGCCGAGGACCTGCGTACCCAGATCCAGGCGGGCACGCTGCGCCCGGGAGACGACGTCCCGACCGAGGCCGAGCTCGCCGAGCGCTGGCACACCTCGCGAGGACCGATCCGCAACGCCCTCGCCACCCTCAAGGCCGAGGGGCTGATCGACACCGGGCGGGGGCGTCCCGCTCGCGTGGTCTCACAGAAGGCGAGCCAGGCCGTCGACGTGTCGGTGCCGTTCACCCGGTGGGCGCGGGAGCTGGGCGTCGAGCCGGGCGCGCAGACGCAGGAGCTGAGCCTGAGGCGCGCAGGCGACCGCGCGGAGCTGCTCGGAGTCTCCCCCGACGACATCATCGTCAGCGTCGTGCGGCTGCGCCTGCTCGATGGCCGTCCGACCATGCTCGAGAGGCTGTTCTTCACTGAGGATGTCGGTCGCGCCCTCTTCGCCGTCGATCCCGACGAGATCTCGATCACCGAGTACCTGGGGTCGCGGGGGCATCCCATCGTCGGCCTGCAGCACCAGATCGACGCGGTGGCGGCAGACGAACAGGATGCCGCGCTGCTGCAGGTGCCGCAGGGAACGCCGATCCTGCGCCTGAGCCGCATCTCGCGCGATGCCGACGGGCGGATCTTCGAGGCGTCGGAGGACCGATACCTCAGCGAGGTGGTGCGCTTCACGGTGGCGGCATCCGGAATCTCGACGGACGGTCACTACATGAGGGCGGTCGGCGGCTGAGCCGAGGCGACCGCTTCGCCGTCGGATCGCTCCGACAGAAGAGAAGCTGATCGCGAGCGCGATGGGGATCAGATTCCAAGGACCGCGCTCGCGATCACAGCGCTGGGGATGCGCTATTTCTGGGGTATTACCAATGTAAACCGCGTATTCACCGGCGGCGTACGGTCTAACGTCGAGAGATGACCTAGACCTTTGTCTAGTCTTGCGGGATAACCCGGAAGTGAGGCGAGGACGGCGGTCCGCAAGGAGCGGATCAGACGCGTGCGATGGGCAGATGAGCCGAGACGACCCACCGTCCGTCGATCTCGCCGGCGTCGAACGTTCCGCTCGCGCCGAGGACGCGCTCTGCCATCCGTCCGATTCCCGTGCGGCTCGAGGAGAGCTCGCGACGCGGGGTCGCGGAGAGCGGGCTGGCCACGGTGAGCGCGGCGGATTCGTCGCTGACGTCGAGGTCGATGGAGATCTCCCCCTCGCCGGCGTACTTCAGGGCGTTGGTGGCCGACTCGCGCATGATGCGCGCGAGGATGATCTCGGCCGCACGCGGGATCCGCTCGTCGGTGGGATCGCCGCTGAGGTGCACGGGGTGCCCTGCCGACTCGAACTCCTCTTTGGCTTCGTCGATCGACGCCGCGAGGTCGCCGGACGGCATGCCCGTCGAACGGGGACCGTCATCGGCCAGGTCGATCACGAAGCGGAGGTCGGTCATCGCCTTGCGCGCGGCGATGCGGATGGCCTCCTGAGAGGACGAGGTCGCTCGATCGTCATCGAGCATCTGCACGTGCAGCGACACCACCGTGAGGTGGTGAGCGATGCTGTCGTGCAGCTCGCCGGCGATCCATCGTCGCTCGGCGAGAACCGCCTGCCGTTCCTGCTCGGCCTTCTCGGCCAGTTGCACCTCGAGCTTTCGCTCGCGGGCGAAAGCCATGCGCAACGCGAAGCCGATGGCTCCGGAGACAGCAGCGGCGATGAGGAAGATGCCGAGGTTGATCGGCGATCGTGAGTCCCCCAGCGCGACCAGAGCGGTCGCGACGAGGAACACTCCGGCATAGGAGAGGACGAGGGCGTTCCAGCCCAAGCGGACGATCAGTCCGGCCGCGAAGGCCGAGACGATCAGTACCTGAGTCTCACTGCCGGTGAGAAAGGAGAGTGCGAAAACGAGTCCGAGTGCGCACGTGGCGATGAGGGGCGACCAGAGATACAGGGCGAGCACCGCGGTGGATGCGAATCCGACCGCTGCGACCAACGGGTCGAGAGGCCCTTCCTCCGAGGGGAGGAACCAGCCGATGACGTCGACGGTCGCGATGATGCCGATGATCACGAGAACGGCGATGCGTTCGATCGTGCTCAGCTTCTCGCCTTTTCCGAGACGAGCAGCTTCGGTTGCGCCACTTCTTCTCGGACTTAAAGCCATGCTTCAGTATCTCCTATTCGCCAGGTAGATTAGCGAGTGAAGCCAAAGAACTGGCCGACAGCCTGCCAAAAAGTCATAGTGATTCACCTCCGGAATTGAACTTTTGTTGTGTAATGCATTCATCTTCTCGGTGATCTGCACGCGGCACATCTGTCTCTTAGCTAGACCTTGCTAGCCAAAGGTCTATACCGTCGCCTCTGCGGTCGACCCCGGTTAGGCTTCCTCCATGCCCGAAATCCGCGTAGTGATCGTCGACGACGATCCTTTGGTGCGCTCCGCGCTCTCCCACTTCGTCTCCCGCGACCCTGAGATCACCGTCGTGGCCGAGGCCGAGTCGGGGCTGGAGGGCATCGACACCGTCGAGCGCGAGCGACCGGACGTCGTGATGATGGACGTGCAGATGCCCGAGATGAACGGCATCGAGGCGACGGCGGTGATCAGTGAACGCTGGCCCGACGTCAAGATCCTGGCGGTGACGACTCTCGACGGCAGCGATACCGTGCTGCCGATGCTGAGCGCCGGCGCATCGGGGTACATGCTGAAGGACTCGAGCGCTGCGAGCATCGTCGCCGCGGTGCGTGAGGTCTACAGCGGCGCCAGCTCACTGTCGCCGCGCATCGCGTCTCTGCTGATCAAGCACGTGCGGGACACCGAGCCGATCGGCGGCGACGGGACGCTCGAGGAGCTCACCGACCGCGAAGAAGAGGTGCTCCAGCGCCTGGCTCAGGGCATGTCGAACGCCGAGATCGCCCGCGCACTGATCGTCTCGGAGGGCACGGTGAAGGCCCACCTCGGACGAATCATGTCGAAGTGGCATGTGCGCGATCGCGTGCAGATCCTGGTCACGGCAGCGCACGCGGGTCTCGTCGAGTTCCGCTGACCCTCGCCCGGCCCGCCGGTGCCCCGGCGCTCGTCAGCTGCGGAGCGCCCGCGAGACGTTGTCTGCCTTGCCTCGCAGGTGAGCGCGGACGACGACGCGGCGAATCGGTGCGAGCAGCAGGGCGCGTATGGACCGATGACGCGCACCGTCTGTGGAGGCGTCGCTCGCGGCTCGACGCAGTGAGAGCACCAGGTCGGTTCCTGTTCCGCGCGGCAGGAGCTCGATGCGCAGGATCTGGTTCACGGACTGTGGAGCCAGCGGAAACGAGCGCTCCCATTCGATGCGACTCGAGCGGACCTGGGAGCGGATGCGGTGATCGGTGGTGGCGTACGCCGGTCGGACTCGGGCCGGCCGCCCGTCGATACGGCGCTCACGGGTCTGCGCGTGCACCGTCCCGCTCGCACTCACGGTCGCCGCCTGCGCCTCGAAGTCGTTCCAGTCCAGCCAGCGCTCCGGACTGGACACGAGCGACCGCACCTCATCCATCGGGAAGGGCACGAAGCGGCGGTACTCGCGCGGGGCGCCCGGCCGCGCCTCGCGAGCGCCGGTGTCCTCTCGGACCACCGCGTCGGAGATGCCCGATGCGAGGGCATCGGTGCCGGTGTCGATGCCTGTGCCTATGTCGATGCCTGTGTAGGCGTCTGTGCCGGTGCCTGTATGGGTGCCGATCCCGAGCTCTCGGAGCACTTCGCGCACGTGTCCTGACGGCTCGTCCACCAGCGCGGCGAAGAGCGCACGATCCGGGTGCGGGTCTGCCGCCGCATTCTCGAGCATCACGCGAACACCGTCTCGGTAGACGAAGCCGCCGCGGGTGGTGCCCTCGGGGATCCGTCGGTCGGCATCGCGCCCCTCTGGTGACACTCCCAGCCGGGCGAGACGGTTCGCGTGCAGGGTTTGGAACGCGGTCCGCGCTGCGGCGAGCGTGACCCCGTCGCGTGCGAGGGCATCCGTCACCGGCCCGCCGATGCTGAGGAGGGCGAGGAAGAGGTGCTCGACATCGATCTCAGGATGCCTGAGGCGGCGCTGCTCGTCTTCGGCGAGGACGCTCATCTCGCGGAACCACTTCATGGTGCGGACGATGCGACTCATGAGCGGCTCCGTCTCGGGATCTCGATGCTCGGGTCGACGCGCTTGCCGTACTTCTTGTGCACGGCCTGCCGGGTCACCCCGAGCAGTTCGGCGATCTGGGTCCAGCTGAATCCCGCTCGCAGAGCCGCTTCGACCTGCTGGAACTCGAGCGCCTCGACGTGCAGTCGCAGCGCCGCGACAGCGCGGAGCCCCTCGCGGGGGTGCAGGAGATCGTCGGCGGCCGCCGCCAACTGGGTGGAATGCATGGTTAGCAACGTACCTTGCTAAGCATGTATTAGCAACCTTGGTTGCTGCGATCATCCGACGCCCGCCCTCGCGGGGCTCGTCCGGGTGTCATCAGCAACGGTGCTATCGCGGAAGGCGTCGCTGGGAAGGGTCTTGTCGGGGAGGCTGGGTGTGGGGGTGTGCCAGTGCTGGTGGGGGTCCCACCAGGGGGGTCCTTGGATTTGGGGGGTGCCGTTGTGCATGCGGATGTGCCATCCGGATCCGTTGAGACTGCGGTGGTGGTAGTAGCAGAGGGGGACGCCGTTGTCGGTGTGGGTGGGGCCGCCGTGGGCGTGTTCGGTGACGTGGTGGATTTCGCACCAGGTTGCGGGGGTGTGGCAGCCGGGGATGAGGCATTCGTGGTCGCGGGCGATGATCGCGAGGCGTTGGTGGGCGGTGAAGACCCGGTTCGTGGTGCTGAGGGAGATGATGCGTCCTTCGTCCATGACGACGCGGTGGATCGTGCCGGTGCAGCCGGTCTGCGCGGCGACGCGGGCGGGGGTGTGGGCGAACGGGTGCCCGTGCGCGCCGGGGAGCCGCGCCCACCCGGTCCCGCCCGCGAGGTCTGTCGCGTCGATCGTGACGACCAGTGTCGGGGAGGCCCCGGCGACGGTGGGCATCGAGCGGTGACGGGCCGCGATACCGATCGCCGCGGCGAACGCGTCGTGGCGTTTCTGGGACGCGGAGCGTGAGTCGATCACCGCACGCGGATCACAGTTGAACCGGTCCTCGGTGTCCGGAAGACCCTCGGCTGCGGGATCGAACCCACCCTCGGCGTGGGTGTGAGTCCGGTCAGTGCGAGTGCCAGTGCGAGTCGTGGGGCGGTGCGCCTCGCCAGCGGCCGCGGGATCGAATCCGCCCTCGCTGTCGCCGCTGTCGTCCTCCGGTGTGAACCTGACTCCGGGTTCGGGTGCCCCGTCGCCGCGCGGGTTGTTGATCGCGTCGAAGATCGCCTCCAACTGTGCCGCGACCTCCGGCGACAACCAGCCCCGGATCGACCGCAACCCGTCCTTCAACCGTCCGAGCGTGACCCCGCGATGGTGCTGGGCGTTCTTGTCATCGGGTTCCGCGCCGTCCGGGTCCAGGATCGCGGCGAGGGCGTGGGCGAGGATATGCAGATCCGCGGGCGTCGGCTTCGGCCCCCGCGGCGCGTCCTGCCCCGCATCGACATCCCGGACGCCGCGGGCCTGTTCGGCGAGGAACTCATCCGCCCCGAGTCGCTCCTCGAGCGTGATCCGGTCGCGGCACTTCTCCAGGGGGCCGACCGCGGCGAGGAACCCCGCCACGCTCACCGCCCCCTCCAACAATGCTTCCCGCAGGGCCGGCCACCGGGCCGGCAGCCGCTCCCCGGACACGAGACTCACTTCCCGGCGTGTCAGGTCGGCGACGCGGCCGATCCGCGTCGCCGCCGATACGTCCGTGAGCAACGTGCGTTGCAGCAGTTCGTTCTCCGACCGGCATCCCGCCGCCTGCGCCAGATCCGTCCCGTTCGTGGTCGCGAGGGTCTCCACGACCACCGCCTCCACCCGCCGGAACACCGCCCCCGCCGACACCAGCACGTCGACACGCTCCGCCTCGGTCAACCCCGCCAACGACGTGTCGGCGAGCACCTCATCGAGGCAGGCGACGGCCTGATCCAGGAGCATGCGAGTGCGGGTGGGCATGACCCCATCCAACCCGCCACCACCGACATTCCCACCCCGAAACCCGCCACTAATCGGCCAGATCAGAAGCATATTCCGGAACACCACACCACCGTCCCAGCATCCCGAAAAACACCCCCCGACACGGGGCGACACGGCGCGAAACACCTCGACGCCCCGCCTCAACGCACCGTCACCCCACAGGCCGTCCCGACGGAGTCAGCTCACCGACGTCCGCAGCATGAACACATCCACGTCGTCGTCGCTCTCGACGACGAAACCGTGACGCTCGTACAGACGTCGTGCCGGACTCCCCTGCAGCACGTTCAGCCGATATCGCCCGGGTCGCACCCCGACGGGGGCGTCGTCGAGGACCGCCGCGAGCACCGCCCCACCGAGACCCCGGCCCTGCCACTCGGGCGCCAGGTAGAAGTGCTCGATCCACAGGGCATCCGCGTCAGCCCGCACGGCGATCGATCCCACCTCCGCGCCGTCGACGACGATCACGCGCGTGTTGCTCGGGACGAACGAATCCAGGAATCTCCGCCGCACCCGCTCGGGATCGAACCGGCCGAGCCGTTCGAGGTCGGGTCGCATCACGACGGCGCGCAGCTCCGCCATCCACGACGCGTCAGACGGGACACTCGGGCGATACGACCAGGACACGACCACGGCATCCATTCTCACAGCGCCAGCAGCACGATCCCCGCCGCGACGACCGCCGACGCGGCGATCCGCCATCCCGGCCGGCTCTCCTTCAGGACGAACACCCCGAACAGGCTGACGAGCACCACGCTCACCTCGCGCAGCGGCGCGACGAGAGCGACCGGAGCGATCTGGATCGCGGTGAGCACCAGGATGTACGACAGCGGCGACAGGATGCTGAACGCCACGATGCGTCTCCACTGGGTGCGCCCGAGCGTCCACACCGCACCCCAGCGACCTCGCACGCCGATCGAGTAGAAGGGGATCTCGAGCAGCATCGTGCCGACCATGAACGCCACAGGCGACAGACTCCAGGTGCGCACGGCGTTCGCATCCCAGATCGTGTACACCGCGATCGCGACACCCGTCAGCAGACCGAAGACGAGCCCCGGATCGATCCGACGCCGCGACGATGCGGACGACCTCCCGCGGTCCACGAGCCCGATCGCCACCACGCCGAGGATGATCGCCGCGACACCGATCAGCGCGATCTCCGACGGCCGCTCCCCCAGCAGCAGCACCGCGACGAGCACGGACAGGAAGGGCCCGGTGCCCCGCGCCGTCGCGTAGACGGTCGAGAGGTTGCCCTCGCGGTAGCCCCGCTGCAGCACGGCCATGTAGACGACGTGCATGACCGCCGACACCCCGACGCCGAGCAGGAACGCGAGCACATCGTCGGTGCCGAGGCCGCCGGTGAACGGGATCACGCCGATCCACACCGCGGTCCCGCCGACCGCTCCCCACCAGAGGAACGGCATCCCCGCCCTGCTCACGCCATGCGCGATGACGTTCCACCCGGCGTGCGTGACCGCCGCAGCGATGACGAGCGCGAACGCGAGAGGTGACATGACCGACCCTTCTGCCCGTCGCGAGGCGCGACGAACGGGGTCCTCCGGGCTTTTGTCCTGTCAGATGACGGCGCTCCTGCGGAGGAGCACCGTGGCGCCGCTCGGACCAGACGGGACGTCGCACTCGAAGAAGTGCACGCGTGCCCCGGAACCCTAGGCGCTATCGAGACCGACGATAGACGATGCAGGTGTCCGGCCGGTGAACGGCGGACACCTGCATCGTCATGGCGGCGGAACGCGTCAGGCGGCGACCTCGCGGCGTCGGATGCGCGAGATCAGCAGCACGAGACCGCCGATCGCGAGCAGAGCCAGCGCCCACCCGAGTCCTGTGATGAGGCCGCCGGTGGTCGCCAGCACGTCGAGCTCGACGGTCGCGGTGGCCGCACCCGAGACGACGATGCCTCCCGCGCTCGCTGTCACGGTCGCGACGTTCACCACCTTGCCGCTCGCGATGTCGGCCGCGGTGAGCGTGTAGGCGATGGGACCGCACTCCGCCGTGTCACCGGGTGCCAGTGCGGGGATCTCGCAGTCGAGCTGCCCACCGAGCATCGGGTCGTCGACCGACGCCGACGTCACCGTCCGTGACCCCGTGTTCGTCACGGTGAAGCGGAACCGCACGGTGTCGCCCGCATCCATCGTGCCGGTGCCGTTGGTGTCGGCATACTCGCCGCCGGTCTTCGCCAGGGCGATCGCGGGCTGCGCGTCGAGCGGCGTGGTCACGGTGACCTCGACGGACGGCGGGACTGTTCCCGTCCCGGTTCCCGTGGCCGTCGCCGTGTTGACGATCTCGCCGGCGTCGATCTCGGCCTGCGTGAGCACCGCCGCGGGCCCCTCGCACACGATCGCCTCTCCGGGGGAGAGTTCGGTCGTGTCGCAGACGACCGCGCCGTCGAGCCGGGGGTCCTCGACCGCGATGTCGCTCAGGGTCGTGGTTCCCGTGTTCGTGACGGTGAACGTGTAGGCGATGGTGTCGCCGGCATCCGTCCGCCCGCTTCCGTTCGCGTCGACGACCGCAGCCGCCGACTTGAGAAGGGTGAGCGCGTCGGTGCCGATCACCGTCACGTCGGCCTGGGCGGAGTCCGTGACCTCGCCGCCGACCGACTGCGCGGCGATCGTCGCCGTGTTGCGCACGATGCCGGCATCGACGTCGCCCTGCGCGAGCACATAGTCGACCGGACCGCAGTCGACCGTCTCACCCGGGGCGAGAGCGAGGTCGGACAGAGCGGGGCAGTCCACGACTCCGCCGAGCAGCGGGTCGTCGAGCACCAGGGCGGTCAGCGCGATCGTGCCGGAGTTGCGGATCGTGAACGTGTAGCCGATCGTGTCACCCGCTCCGATCATCCCGTCGCCGTTCGCGTCCACCGGAGCACCCGGGGTCTTCGTCAGCTCGACACCCGGAGTCCCTGCCAGCACGACGTCGACGGAGGACTCGTCCCCCACGCCGCCGAGCGGACTCGTACCGGCGACGGTCGCGGTGTTCGTGCGGCCGCCGTTCTCGATGTCCTCCTGGGTGAGCAGGTAGGTGAAGGGCCCGCAGTCCAGCGCCTCACCGACGGTGAGCGTGCCGACGGTGCACAGTGCGCCGTCACCCAGCAGCGGATCGACGACGGTCACGTCGCTCAGCGTCGTGGTGCCGGTGTTGCGTGCGCGGAAGGTGTACTCGACCGTGTCACCGGCACCGACGACGCCGTCGCCGTTCGCGTCCTGCACCTGGCCGACGCTCTTCCGCAGCTCGACGCCGGCGGTGCGGTCGATGTCCGCCGAGACGGATGCGGTGTCGGACACGGTTCCCACGGGTGCATCCGCCGTGACCGTGGCGGTGTTGCGGACGATGCCCTCGTCGATGTCCCCCTGGGTCAGGGTGTGATCGACGGGAGCGCAATCCACGGACTGCCCCGGCGCGAGGGAGATCCCGTCGAGGGCCGCGCACGGGACCGCCCCGCCGAGCAGCGGGTCGGAGATCTGCGCGTTCGTCAGCGTGGTCGTGCCGCTGTTCGTGACGGTGAAGCCGTAGGCGATGGTGTCGCCCGCGCTCGCTGCACCGTCGCCGTCGGCATCCACCACGGCGCTCGCGGACTTCGTCAGCACGATGCCGTTCACGGCAGGCACGAGCACGGTGGCCTCGGCGTCGTCGGATGCCGGGCCCTGAGCGGACTCCGCGGCCACCGACGCCTCGTTGCGCACCGTCGCCGCGTCGAGGTCCTGCTGCGTGAGCACGTGCTCGACCGGCCCGCAGACGACCTCGTCGCCCGGGGCGAGAGGAGTCTCGAGGGCCGCACAGGTGAGCGCGCCGCCGAGCATCGGGTCGGTGATCGCCGCCGACGTCAGGGTCACGTCACCGGTGTTGCTCACCGTGAAGGTGTACGCGACCGTGTCCCCGGCGTCGATGCGCCCTGAGCCGTTGGCGTCGACCGGGGCCGAGACCTCCTTCAGGAGCGCGACCTGCGGGGTGCCCGACACCGGCACCTCCACCGTCGAGGAGTTGTCCGACCCGTCGGGGTCCGGCGTCGTCGAGGTCACGGTCGCGGTGTTCGCCAGCGTGGCGTCGGCGAGCGCGGGATCCACCGTGCCGCTCACCGTGGCGGTGAACGTCGCGCCGAGCGCCAGCTCACCGACCTGGCAGTCGAGCTGTCCGCCCGTGATCGCGCAATCCTCGGTCGGCGTGGTCGCGTCGAGCAGACCGGCCGGCAGGGCATCGGAGACCGCGACGTCGGATGCCGCCCCGGGGCCGTCGTTCGTGACGACGATCGTGTACGTGATCGCCCCGTTCAGCGGAGCGGGCGACACCGAGCTGGTCTTCACGATCGAGAGGTCCGCCGACGGGGTGACCGTGACCGGAGTCGTGTCGGTGTTGTCGGTCGGGTCGGGGTCGGGCGTCGGCGAGGTCACCGTTGCCGTGTTCTCCGGCGCGCCGATGCCCGTGGCCCGTGCCGTCACCTCGAGGGTGGCGGTGTCACCCGGAAGCAGGGTTCCGACGGTCCACTGCTGGTCGGCCTCCGACCACGTCCCGGTCGACGGGGTCGCGGCGATGATCGCGAGCCCCGCGGGTGCGGCCTCGGACACGACGACGCCCGCCGCAGCAGACGGCCCGTCGTTGCGCACGGTGATGACGAAGCTCGCCTGGCCGCCCAGGGGGACGCTCGGAGTCGAGGTCGTCTTCTCGACGCTCACATCGGCGCTCGGGGTCAGATCGACGCCCACGGTCGACGTGTTGTTGCCATCCGTGGGATCGGGGGTCGCCGACGTGGTCGTCGCCGTGTTCTCGATGCGCCCGGTGGCGGTCGCGCTCCAGGTTCCGACGATGTCGACGGTCACGGTCGCCGATGGCGCGAGGTCGCCCACCGTGCACGAGACCGTTCCCGCACTGATCAGGCAGCCGGCGTCGCTCGTCGACTCTGCGGTGAAGTCGGCGGGCAGGGTGTCGGTGAGGGTCACGGCACGCGCGACCGACGGGCCGTTGTTGGTCACCGCGAGGGAGTACGTGAACGCGCTCCCCGGCGTACCGGTGGCCGGTGCCGTCTTCGCGATGCCGAGGTCGGCGCTCTGCACGATCTCGACCTCGGCGGAGTCGGAGTTGTCCGTCGTGTCGATGTCCTGCGCCGGCGACGCGATCGACGCGGTGTTGATCACGGTGCCGGCCGGTGCGTCGGGTGAGACGACCGTCGACACCACGATCTCGGCGGTGGCCTCGTTCACCAGCGTCGCCCAGGTGCAGCGGACCGCGGCGTCGGTGAACGAGCAGTCGGCGCCTGCAGGGGTCGTGACGCCGGTCACGGTGAAGCCGGCGGGCACGGTGTCGTCGAGCACCGCGTTGACGGCATCCGAGTCGCCGTCGTTGGTGACGGTGATGGTGAAGTCGACCGTGCCTCCGGCGGCGACCTGGGTCACCGACGGCGTCTTGGTCACTGCGAGGTCGGCGACGACGTCGGGCTGGAAGCTCGTCGACGTGACGTTGTTCGTCGGGTCGGGATCGGGAGTGCTGCTCGTGACGCTCGCCGAGTTCTGCACGACGGCAGCGCCCGAGGCGATCGTGACGACGATGGTCGTGGTCACCACGGCACCCGGAGCCAGCGTGCCGAGGTCGCAGTCGACGATGCCCGTCGTCCCGGGGTCCGCGCACGTGCCCTGGTCGGTCGAGACGCTCACGAAAGCGGTGTCGGGATCGAGCGGATCGGTCAGGCGCACGTCTCGCGCCTCGGAGGGGCCGTCGTTACGCGTGATCAGCGTGTAGGTGACGTTCTGCCCGGCGATGGGCGTGGCCGGAGCATACGACTTGGTCACCGACACATCGGCGGAGGTCTCGAGCGTGCCGACCGCGTTCGCCGTGTTGTTCGCCGGGTCCGGATCGGTCCTCGATCCCGTGACGGAGGCGTTGTTCGCCAGTCCGTCTCCCGGGCTGAAGGACGGTGAGACCGTGCCTGTCACGGTGATGGTCTCGCTCGCGCCGACCGCGAGGTCGGGGAGCGCGCAGCTGATCGACCCGCCGACGGTGCACGTGCCCGCGCTCGACGTGGCGGTCGCGCCGGTCAGTCCGCCCGGGACGGCGTCGTTCACCGTCACCCCCGTGCCGACCTGCGGTCCGTTGTTCGTCACCGCGATCGTGAAGGTCGCCGGCTCTCCCGCGACGAGCGGGCTGGTGTCCAGGGTCTTCGTGATCGCGAGGTCGGCGGCCGGGTTCACCGGCGTCTGCGTCTCCTGGCTGATCGAGGTGCGGTTCTGGTTCACGACCGCATCGCGGAAGGCGACGCGCGCCTCGTTGAGCACGACTCCGTCCGCGGCCGAGGTGTTCACCTTGGCGTCGAAGGTGTACGTCGTGCTCGCGCCCACGCCGATCGATCCGCCGGCAGTCGCCGTGCCGCTGTCGCCGAGACGCACCCTGACGGTGCGGTCGCCCGCGGTGTAGTCACCGCGATCGTCGTTCGCGGGGTCGGTCAGTGCTCCCGCGCCGGGGCCCGAGACGATGCGGATCGAGCCGGGGACGAAGTCGATGCCCGACGCCAGCTGATCGGCCGACACCGACTCGAGAGCGGGGTTTCCGCCGTCGTTGCGCGTGGTGACGGTGTACCGCAGCACGTCGCCGACCTCGGCCGTGGTTCCGCCGCGGGTGAGGTTGGCGACCGTCTTCGACGTGATGAGACACGGTCCCGTTCCGAAGGTGATGTCGTCGAGGAAGTTGCCCTGCGAGGCGCCGCCGGTCGCGCTGACGGCCTCGAAGGCGAAGCGGGTCGTGGTCTGTCCGGCAGGCACGGTGTACGTGCCCGTATGGGTGCCCCACGCGGCGGTTCCGTCGGTGAGGTTCGGACCGTTCTGCACGAGTGCGCCCGAGGGCGATCCGATCAGCACGCGCATCACGTCGGTGCCGCTGCGCCCCCGGTGCTTGAGCGACCACGAGAGCGTCTGGCCGGGCGTCGTCGCGACGTCTTGGAAGAGGCGGCTCGCGCTGTTCGCGTTCAGCTCGGCGAACTGCCGTCCGGCGGCGGACGGCACCCCGAGGAAGCCGCTGCTCCAGATCTCGATCTGGTTCTGGCTGTCATTGGTCGACCAGCCGGGCACCTGCGCCTGAGGGATCAGCTGATACGTGGCGTTCCCGATCGTCGGAGCCTCGAATCCGCCGTTCGTCAGCGCGACGGTGTTCTGGCAGACCGTCGGATCCTGGGCTGCTGCCGCCGGAAGCGGCGCGACCGTCTCGGTCACCACGGTGAGTCCGACCGCGAGCAGCACTGCGGCGGTCGCTCCCGCGATGGCGCGACGGATGGACGAGTGAGCGTGTGCAGACACAGCTGTCCTCTTGTTTCTCCCCGGAGGTCTCCCCGCACCGTTCCGAACGATGCACCTCTGAGCCGACCCTAGCGACGACGTTCCGACACGAACACCCCCGGAATCGGGGCCGATACCGGATCGATACCGGAATATCGGGGCCCCGATTACGATCGAAGAACCGCATCAGCAGGAAGGTCGCCATGCCCGTCACCCCGGACGCTCTCGCCCACGCCGAGGATCTCGCCGACTTCGTCGCCGCCTCGCCCTCGAGCTATCACGCCGCCGCCGAGGTGGCGCGGCGCCTGGAGGATGCCGGTTTCGGGCGCCTCGCCGAGGAGGACGCGTGGGACCTCACCCCGGGCGGACGATACGTCGTCGTCCGCGACGGCGCGGCCATCGCCTGGACGATTCCGGCGGATGCGGTCGCCACGACACCCGCGCACGTGTTCGGTGCGCACACCGACTCCCCCGGGTTCAAGCTCAAGCCGCAGCCGACCACCGGTTCGAGGGGTTGGCTGCAGGCGGCCGTCGAGGTCTACGGCGGACCGCTGCTGAACTCCTGGCTCGACCGCGAGCTGCGCCTCGCCGGACGTCTGGCGCTCGCAGACGGTCGGGTCGTGCTCGCCGACACCGGTGCGATGCTGCGCCTCCCCCAGCTCGCGGTGCACCTGGACCGCGAGGCGAACACCGGACTCGCCCTCGACAAGCAGTACCAGACGCAGCCGGTCTGGGGTCTGGGCGACCCGTCGCAGGCCGACATCCTGGCCGAGCTCGCGGAGTCGGCCGATGTCTCGGCATCCGACATCCGCGGCTACGACGTCGTCATCGCCGATACCGCGCGCGGTGCCGTGTTCGGCAAGGACGACGCGTTCTTCGCCTCGGGCCGTCTCGACGACCTCGCCTCGGTGCACGCCGGGGTGGTGGCGCTGGCGGCCGCCGACGTCGCGGAGGGCGCACCGATCGCCGTGCTCGCCGCCTTCGACCACGAGGAGCTCGGCTCGAACTCGCGCTCCGGCGCGGCGGGACCGTTCCTCGAGGACGTCCTCGGGCGCATCTACGACGGGCTCGGCGCCGATGCGTCGGAGCGTCGGCGCGCGCTGTCGTCGTCCTGGTGCCTCTCGAGCGACGTCGGGCACTCGGTGCACCCGAACTACGCCCACAAGCACGACCCCGTGGTGCAGCCCGTGCTCGGCTCGGGACCGATCCTCAAGCTCAACGCCAACCAGCGGTATGCGACGGATGCGGTCGGCTCCGCCGCCTGGCGCCGCTGGTGCGACACCGCCGACGTCGTCACGCAGGAGTTCGTGTCGAACAACACGGTGCCCTGCGGCTCGACGATCGGCCCGATCACGGCGACGCGCCTCGGCATCCGCACGGTCGACGTCGGCATCCCGATCCTCTCGATGCACTCGGCGCGGGAGCTCGCGGGCGTCTCGGACCTGCACGACCTGACCCGCGTCGCGGGAGCGTTCTTCGCCGGCTGAGCTCGACGACGCTCGCGCAGCGCCCCTGCACGGCCCGCGCAGTGCCAGGATGAGGGCATGACGGACATCAAGCCTGCTCTCATCGAGCGCGCGGGCATCGAGATCATCCCCGAATCCGAGCGCACCGCGAAGCCGCGCGACCTCTTCTGGCCGTGGTTCGCGGCGAACGTGTCGGTGTTCGGCATGTCGTACGGGTCGTTCGTGCTGGGCTTCGGCATCTCGTTCTGGCAGGCGACGATCGTGTCGGTCGTCGGCATCGTCGTGTCGTTCCTGCTGTGCGGGTTGATCGCCATCGCAGGCAAGCGCGGTTCGGCGCCGACCATGGTGCTGTCCCGCGCCGCCTTCGGCGTGCAGGGGCAGAAGGTGCCCGGTATCGTCTCGTGGCTGACCTCGATCGGCTGGGAGACGTTCCTCGCGATCATGGCCGTGCTCGCGACCGCGACCGTCATCACGCAGCTCGGCGGCGACGGCGAGAGCATCGCGCTGAAGATCACCGCGACCGTCATCGTCGCGGCGCTCATCGTGGCGGCCTCGGTGCTCGGGTATCACACGATCATGAAGCTGCAGTCGGTCCTCACCTGGGTCACCGGTGCCGTGACGATCCTGTACATCGTGCTCGCCGCCCCGAGCATCGATCTCGCCGCCGTCATGGCGCGCCCCGACGGGGGTCTCGGACAGGTGATCGGGGCACTCGTGATGGTCATGACCGGGTTCGGGCTCGGCTGGATCAACATCGCCGCCGACTGGTCGCGCTATCAGAAGCGCACGGCCTCCGACGGCGCGATCGTCGCCTGGAACACGATCGGCGGTTCGATCGCGCCCGTCCTCCTCGTCGTCTTCGGTCTGCTGCTCGCCGGATCCGACGACGAGCTCAGTGCCGCGATCGCCGCCGACCCGATCGGCGCTCTCGCCACGATCCTGCCCCTCTGGGTGCTCGTGCCGTTCCTCCTCACCGCGGTGCTCGCGCTGGTCTCCGGCGCGGTGCTCGGCATCTACTCGTCGGGCCTCACTCTGCTCAGCCTCGGCATCCGCATCCCGCGTCCCTCGGCCGCCGCGATCGACGGGGTGATCCTGACCATCGGCACGATCTACGTCGTGTTCTTCTCGACCGACTTCCTCGGTCCGTTCCAGAGCTTCCTCATCACGCTCGGAGTTCCGCTCGCGTCCTGGGCGGGCATCCTGATCGCCGACATCCTGCGCCGCAGGAAGGACTACGACGACGAGGCCCTGTTCGACAGCCGCGGCCGCTACGGCGCCTGGGACTGGACCTCGATCGGCACGATGGTCGTCGCGAGCGTGATCGGCTGGGGCTTCGTGCTCAACGGCTTCGCGGATGCGGCACCGTGGAACAACTGGCAGGGCTACCTGCTCGGACTCGTCGGCGGCGTCGACGGCGACTGGGCGTACGCGAACCTCGGGGTGTTCTTCGCGCTGGTCCTGTCGTTCGTGGTCACCTGGTTCGCGCGGGCGGGGAAGATCCGCCGGCAGGAGGCGACCGCGTGACCCGCGCCCGTGCGGCCTCGGTGGCGGAGGCGTGGCTGGTCGTGATCGACCCGCAGGCGATCTTCGCCTCACCGGACTCGGCATGGGGCTCGCCCTTCTTCGGCGACGCGATGCCGAAGATCCGCGAGCTGGCCGAGAGCTTCGGCGACCGGGTGCTGGTCACCCGCTGGATGCCGACCGCCGACCGTGCGACCTCATGGGGCCCGTACTTCGCGGCCTGGCCGTTCGCCGACCGGCCGCCGACGGATCCGCTGTTCGACCTCGTGCCCGAGGCGGTCGATCTCTCCCCGCATCCGACGCTCGACCTGCCGACTTTCGGCAAGTGGGGTCCGCAGATCGAGGCCGTCGTGGGCCGCGGGGCGCATGTCGTGCTGGCCGGCGTCTCGACGGACTGCTGTGTCATCTCGACCGCCCTCGCCGCGGCCGACGCCGGGGCGCACGTCACGGTCGCAGCCGACGCGTGTGCGGGGTCGACCGCCGAGAACCACGCGGCCGCCATGCAGGTGATGGGCCTGTATCCGCCGCAGATCACGATCAGCGACACGGCCGGAGTGCGGGCGGGGCGCTGACGCGGCCTCACCAGGCCGTCCAGGCCTCCCACAGCTCGGCGTAGGGGCCGGGCGTCGCCACGAGTTCGGCGTGCGATCCCGACTGCACGATGCGCCCGTCTCTCATCACGAGGATCCGGTCGGCGGTGGCCGCCTGACTCAGCCGGTGCGCGATCACGATGCCGGTGCGATCGCCGATCGCCCCCAGCGATGCGAGGTCGAGCACCTCCGAGTCCGCCGACCCCGCCTCGGCCGTCGCCTCGTCGAGGATCACGACGGATGCCGCCGACAGCGCCACCCGCACGAGGGCGAGGTGCTGGGCCTGCCCGGGTGTGAGCGGGTGCCCTGCCTCACCGATCTCGGTGTCGAGGCCGTCGGGGAGGCGGAGCATCCAGTCGGCGCCGAGCTGCGCGATCACGGCCCGCATCCGCGCATCGTCGGCATCGCTGAAGAGGGCCAGGTCGTCGCGCACGGTGCCCGCGAAGACGTGGGGCTCCTGACTGAGCATCACCACGGCGTCGCGAAGATCGTGCGGATGCCACTGCTCGATGTCGACCCCGTCGTGCCGCACCTCTCCGTCATCGACCGGCAGCGCGCCGGCGAGCACGCGGGCGAGCGTCGTCTTGCCCGCCCCGCTCGCGCCCACGATCGCGATCCGCTCGCCCGGAGCGATCGAGAGCGACACCGCGTCGAGGTCGCGCCGATCGGCGCGGTGGCCGAAGCTCAGCCCGTCGACCTCGATCGTCCCCGGCAGCACCCCGCGCCCCGCGGCATCCGCACCCTCCGCACCCTCGGACCGGCGCGCACCCGCGGACCGGCGCGCGCCCTCGCGCTCGGGCGGAGTCGGCAGTCCGATCACGCCGAACAGGCGCGCGAGGCTGGCCCCGGCATCCTGCAGGTCGTCGATCCGGTAGAGCAGGCTGCCCATCGGACCGAAGAGTCCGAGGAAGTACAGTGCCGCCGCGGTCGCGGCCCCCAGTTCGACCTCGCCGCCGGTGACGAGCAGGTAGCCGACCGTGAGCACCGCGGCGAGGCCGACGAGCTCGGCGCCGTTGAGGAACACGTTGAAGTCGTTGCGCACGCGGGTCGCCCGCACCTCGAGCGCGATGGCGTCTTCGCTCGATTCCGCGATCCGCGCGAGGTGCTGCTCCTCGGTGCGCAGGGCACGCACCGTGTCGACTCCGCGCACGGCCTCGATCGTGCGCTGACCGCGCTCGGCGACCACGACCCTGTGGTCGCGGTAGACCGGCGCCGAGCGGCGCAGGAACCAGCGCAGCGAGAAGTACTGGATGGGCGCGACGAGCAGGGCGGCGAGCGCGAAGCGCCAGTCCATCAGCCCCATGCCGAGCAGGCTCAGCACGATGCTGAAGAACGCGGTGAGGAAGGCGGGCAGAGCATCTTCCACGACCTGCCCCACGGCCCGGACGTCACCCGAGAGCCGGGCCACGAGGTCTCCCGTCCCTGCCCGTTCGATGCGGGCGGAGGGCTGTGCGAGCGCGGTGCGGAAAGCGTGCTCGCGCACGTCGCGCACGGTCCCCTGACCGAGCCGGGCGAGAAGCACCCTGCCCGCCCAGGTCAGCACGGCGCCGACCGCGATCGACCCCGCCAGTGCGAGCCCGAACGGCAGCAGTGCAGCCCCACCCGAGACGATGTCGTCGACCATCAGCCCGATGATCCAGGGGGCCAGGAGCGCGGCGCCGACACCCGCGCACAGCGTCACGACGGCGGCGACGCAGAGTCCGCGTCGGCGACCGAGGGCGGCGGCGAGTCCCCGTGCCGTCTCACGACGCGGGGCGATCGGGAGCCTGTCGTCGGTCATGCGTCGGCTCCCCGGAGATCGTGCACGCGATGGCAGCTCGACAGCAGCGACGCACGATCGGTGAGGAGCACGATCGTCCGCCCCTCGGCGGCCAGACCGGCGGCGACCTGCGCCTCGGTGATCGGATCGATCGCGGTCGTCGGCTCGTGCAGCACGACCAGTCGCTGCGGCTGGTGCAGGGCGCGCGCGAGCAGGAGGCGCTGACGCTGACCTCCCGACAGCCGCAGACCCCGCTCCCCCACCTTCTCGTCGAGACCGTCGGGCAGTCGCTCGATGACCTCGTCGAACGCGGATGCCGCGAGACGGGCGTGGTCGATCTCCGCCGCGATGTTCTCGGCGGCCGATCCGGTGAACACGGCCGCATCGTGCGGCGGTGCGAAGACCTCGGCTCGGAGCCCTTCGTGCCCCAGATTCACGGCGTCGCGCTCGCCGATCACGAGCTCTCCGGGCGCGGGTTCGCGCAGCCCGCCGAACAGGCGGGCGAGATCGACGATGCGCTCGGGATCCGCGCGGATGCCGGTGACGCGGCCTGCGGGGATCTCGAGCGGCTCTCCGTCGACGGTGAGGCGGGCGACGATGTCCGCAGGGTCCGTCGGGGTGGCAGGGTTCGTCGGGGCGGCAGGGTTCGTCGGGGCGGCAGGGTTCGTCGGGGTGGCGGGGATCGGCTCGGCGGCGGGGAGCGTCGGGGCCGGCCCGGCGAGAGCATCCGTCGCCGCGCCGGCCTCGGCGGTGAACTCCGCGATGCGGGTCGCCGAGCCGTGCTTCGACGCGATCTGCGCCGGCAGGTAGCCGAGCGCCTGCAGCGGGCCCCGGATCGTCTGGGCGAGGCCCATCGCCGTCACGAAACCGCCGATCGTGATCACGCCGTCGAGCGCGAGACGCCCGCCGAGCACCGCGATGCCGGTGAACACGAGTCCGCTGACGAGGATGTTCAGCGCGGTGAGCCCGGCGGCCGCCTTCTCGGCGCGATAGGCGGCCTCGGCGGCGACGGCGCTCTCGGTGACGTAGCGATCGGCCGCACGCGATGCGCCGCCGAGCGCGCCGAGAACCCGGAGCCCGGTGGCGAAGTCGGTGCTCACGGCATCGAGCTTCGCCGCCCGCTTCTGCGCCTCATAGCCGCGGCGCCGCAGCCCTCCGCTGACCGCGTTGACGACGAGCGCCTGCACCAGTGTGCCGATCACGACCGCGATCGCCAGCGGCCAGGCGATCACGAGCAGCGTGATGCAGGCGGTGAGCACCGCGGTCGCCGCGGCCGCCTGCTCGGCGATGACCCAGAAGAAGCCCGCCGTCTCGCCCGCATCCGACGACGAGATGGTCAGCACCTCGCCGGCCGGGCGTCGGGTGCGCCGGCGCAGCGCGAGTCCGAGGATGCCCTGACGCAGCGCGTGCTCACCCTGCGCGTAGGCCTTGGTGCCGGCCCTGCCGCCCACCTGCCACGAGCAGATCAGCACCGCGAAGACCACGACGAGGAAGGCCAGCGCCCACCCCAGAGCCACCGGGTCTCCGGGCGCGATCGCGCGATCGATCACCACTCCGACCGCGACGGGGACCATCACCTCGGCCAGCTGATGACCGCAGAATCCGACGATCGAGAGCGTGGAGCGCGCCCGGCGTCCCCGGCCCCAGACCCCCTCGCGGAAGACCTCCCCGACGGTCGTCACAGCGAGGCGGGTTGCGGGCGCGCGGACGAGGACATCAGAAGCTCCAGGGGATGATCGGGCGAACACGACGGTGTCGAGCCCTCGTGTTTCACCGTAGGCGATCGTGATGTCGCGCAGAGGCCAGGTGGTGCCTGCCTCCCGCCGGAGTCACCGGAATGCTGCCAGGATGAGGCGCGGAGAGGGGTTTCCATGACCACGAGTGCGCCCGAGGGCGAGACCGCCCGTCCGCTGAGGATTCGTCGTCCGTGGCACCGCACGAAGGTCGCGCTCGGCCTCATCGTCGCCGTCACCGCCGTGATCGCCCTCGTCGGCGCGCTCACACCGTGGCCCTCCGCCATGCTGATCCGCGCGGTGTTCACGAAGGGCGGCGACGAGACCGCCGCCGAGATGGACAAGCATGTGCCCGACACGGCGCTCACCGAGCAGCTCGATGTCGCCTACGCCGACGGCGGCGCCGACACCACGATGGACGTCTTCTCACCGGCATCCGCCACCGGCCCCCTCCCGACGGTGGTCTGGATCCACGGCGGCGCCTGGATCTCGGGGGCGAAGGAGAACGTCGACCCGTACATGCGCATCCTCGCGGCCGAGGGGTTCACGACCATCGCGGTGAACTACACGATCGGCCCGGAGGGCGTGTATCCGCTCGCGGTGCATCAGCTCAACGACGCACTCGCCTACATCGATGCGCATGCCGACGAGCTGGGCGTCGACCCCGACCGGATCGTGCTCGCGGGCGATTCCGCCGGTGGCCAGCTCGCCAGTCAGATGGCGACGCTGATGACGAGTGCCGACTACGCCGACATCATGGGCATCACCCCCGCGCTGAGGGATGACCAGGTGGTGGCGACCGTGCTCAACTGCGGCGTCTACGACCTCGCGGCCCTCGCCGCCCTCGACGGGGTGGTCGGCTGGGGCCTCAAGACCTCGATGTGGGCGTACTCGGGCACCAAGACGTGGGCCGAGGACTCGACCGGCGCGACGATGTCGACGATCGACTGGGTGACGGCCGACTTCCCGCCGACCTACATCTCGGGCGGCAACGGCGATGGGCTCACCTGGCTGCAGTCCATTCCGATGGCGAAGCGGCTGGACGAGCTCGGCGTAGACGTCACCACGCTCTTCTGGCCGGCGCCGCATGAGCCGGCGCTGCCGCATGAGTACCAGTTCCATCTGGACATGCCCGACGCGCAGACCGCGCTGCAGAAGACGATCGACTTCGTGAACGCGCACACGACGTGAACGCGCACACGACGTGAACGCGCACACGACGCGCTGAGCGCGCTCAGCCGGCGGGCAGCTCAGCTCAGCTCAGCTCAGCTCAGCTCAGCTCAGCTCAGCGCATGGTGTCGAGGATGCCGACGAGGTCGTCGAAGGTCGTGAGCGGGTTGAGGATCGCGAAGCGCGTGTTCGGTCGCCCCCGGTGCGAGCTCGGCACGACGAACGCGCGCTGCGAGTCGAGCAGCTCGTCGGACCAGCGGTCGTAGTCCTCGCGCTGCCACCCCTCGCGCTCGAACACCACGACCGACAGCTGCGGGTCGCGCACGAGGCGCAGTTCGGGACGGTCGGCGATCTCGGCGGCGATCCGCCGGGTGAGGGCGAGCGTCGCGCTCACGGCGTCGCGGTAGGCCGTCACCCCGTAGGTCGCGAGCGAGAACCACAGCGGTAGCCCGCGCGGGCGTCGCGTGAGCTGGATCGAGTAGTCCGACGGGCTGAAGTCGCCCGCGTCGGTGAGGGTGTCGAGGTATTCGGCGTGCTGCGTGTGCGCGCGGCGGCCCGCATCGGGGTCGCGGTAGATGAGCGCACAGCAGTCGAACGGCGCGAACAGCCATTTGTGCGGATCGACGATCACCGAGTCCGCGCGCTCGACGCCGGAGAAGATCGCGCGCGCCTCGGGAGCCAGCATCGCGGTGAGCCCGTAGGCACCGTCGATGTGCAGCCAGAAGTCGAACTCGTCCTTGAGCGCGGCGATGCCCGCGATGTCGTCGACGATGCCGAAGTTCGTCGATCCGCCGGTCGCCACGACCGCGCAGATCTCGTCGCCGTGCTCGCGCAGCGCCTCACGCACGGCATCTGCGCGCAGCACGCCGTCGTCACCGGCGGGCACGAGCAGCACATCGGCATCCATGACCTTCGCGGCCGACTTGTTCGACGAGTGCGCCTCGACGCTGCACACGATCTTCCAGCGCCGCGGGAGATCCTTGCCCGCCTCGAGCAGCTTCGCCTTCGCCGACTCGCGGGCCGCGACCAGCGCCGAGAGGTTGCCGATCGTGCCGCCCTGCACGAACACTCCCCCGGCCGTGTCGGGGAGGCCGAACTCGGACGCGAGGAACGAGAGCACCTCGTTCTCGGCGTGGACGGCGCCTGCTCCTTCGAGCCAGCTGCCGCCATAGAGCCCCGATGCCGACACGACGAGGTCGAACGCGATCGAGGCGATCGTCGGCGCGGTGGGGATGAACGACAGGTACGACGGATGGCTCGTCGTCAGGCACGCGGGGGCGAGGATGTGCTCGAAGACGCTCAGGGCGCGCTGCGATCCGAGCCCGGAATCCGTGATCGTGGTGCCGACCAGCCGGTTGAGCTCGGCGGGCGACTGGGGTTTGTCGAGCGGCACGTCGGCGGCGAGCATCCGTCGTCGCGAGTAGTCGAGCACGGCATCGACGATCGCCGTCGATTCGGCCGATGCCGCGTGCATGCGTTCTGCTCCCATGAGCTGTCCTTACCTGTGGGTTCCTGCGAGCTGTGTGGGCGTGGGCGCGGCCTCGACGGGGACGTCGAGCACGGCCGAGAGAGTGCGGCGGGCGAGATCGGCCCGATCGCGCGGCGCCCAGTGCACGAGCGAGTGCGCGCTCATGCCGTCGACCATGGCGAGCAGCATCCATGCCGAGGAGGCGGGGTCGATCGGCGCCTCGGGGCGGCCGTGCAGCGCCGGGTCCTCGGCGATCGCGCGGGCGATGAGGTCTTCGAGGGCGCTGTGCCACAGGTCCATCTCGGCACGGACCCGCGCGCCGAGCGCCTCGTTGCGCGCACCCAGCGCCCACGACTGCACCCACACCATCGCCACGTCGTCACGCGAGTCGTCGAGCAGCGTCTCGATCAGGCGCAGCAGGTTCGTGCGCAGGTCGACGCCGGGGTCGTACGACGCGATGACCTCGTCACGCTCGGCCGCGACGATGGTGGTGAACACCTCGGCGACGAACGACTCCATCACGGGACGGTAATGCGCGACGAGAGCAGGGGTGACGCCGACGCGCGCGGCGATCGCCCGCACCGTGAGGGCTTCGAGACCGCTCTCGGTCGCCAGCGTGACCGCACCGCGGAGGATCGAGCGCTCGCGCTCTTCCGGGGGCAGCCGGCGAGGCGCTGCGGCTCTTGACGTGTTCTCCATCACGGGCTACCGTAGCACTCGTTGGACACGTGTTCAATAGCGATCACGAATCCTCATCCGTGAGGTCGCGAGCAGCGAGGGAGACAATCATGGCCTGGCACATGCCCGCCGAGACCGCACCGCACGACCGCACCTGGATGGCGTTCCCCGCCGAGGGGCCGACCCTCGGCGAGACCGCCGCCGAGCGCGACGAGGGCTACGCCACCTGGGCCGCCGTGGCCCACGCGGTCGCCGAGTTCGAGCCCGTCACGATGATCGTCGACCCCGCAGAGATCACGCGCGCCCGACGCATGCTGACCGGGGCGATCGACATCGTCGAGGCGCCCGTCGACGAGTTCTGGATGCGCGATTCGGGCCCGACCTTCGTGATCGACGACGAGCGCCCCGGTGTGCTCGGAGCGGTCGACTGGATCTTCAACGGCTGGGGCGCACCGGCCTGGGCGCAGTGGCAGAAGGCGGCTCAGCACGCGCGCATCATCGCGGGCGCCGTGGGTGCCGAGCTCGTGAGCTCGACGCTCGTCAACGAGGGTGGCGGCATCCACGTCGACGGCGAGGGCACCGTGCTGCTCACCGACACCGTGCAGCTCGACCCGCGGCGCAACCCCTTCGCCGACAGGCAGCGGGTCGAGGCCGAGATGGCCCGCACGATCGGCGCCACGAAGGCCGTCTGGCTGCCCCGTGGGCTCACGCGCGACTACGACGACTTCGGCACGAACGGACACGTCGACATCGTCGCCACCCTCGTGTCCCCCGGGCGCCTGCTGCTGCACGATCAGCAGGATCCCGAGCACCCCGATCACGCCGTGACGCGCGAACTGCGGGCGCACCTCGCCGAGCAGACGGATGCCGCGGGCCGCCGCTTCGACATCATCGACCTGCCCGCACCCGCGACCCTGCGCGACGCCGAGGGATTCGTCGACTGGAGCTACGTCAACCACCTCGTGACGAACGACGGCGTGGTCGCGTGCGGGTTCGGAGACGAGCGGGCGGATGCCGCGGCCCGGGACATCCTCGCCGACGTCTATCCCGGTCGCCGCGTGGTCACGGTCGATGCACGCCCGCTGTTCGACCGCGGCGGCGGCATCCACTGCATCACCCAGCAGCAGCCGAGCGTGGCGGTGCACTCGTGATCGACGTCGTCGAGGCATCCATCGCCGACCTGCGGCGAGCGCTCGAGACCGGCGCAGCCACGGCGGTCGGGCTCGTCGATGCGTACCTCGCTCGCATCGCCGCCTACGACCGCGCCGACACCGAGACGGCACTGAACGCGGTCGTGGTGTCGAATCCGGAGGCCCGCGCGGAGGCGGAGGCATCAGATGCCCGTCGCGCGCGCGGCGAGACGCTCGGGCCGCTCGACGGCATCCCGTACACCGCGAAGGACAGCTACCTGGTGCGCGGACTCACGGCCGCCGCCGGCAGCCCCGCCTTCGCCGACCTCATCGCGCAGCGCGACGCCTTCACGATCGAACGGCTGCGTGCGGGTGGGGCGATCTGCCTGGGCCTGACGAACATGCCTCCGATGGCCAACGGCGGCATGCAGCGCGGTGTCTATGGCCGCGCCGAGAGCCCCTACAACGCCGACTACCTCACCGCCCCCTTCGCCTCCGGGTCGTCGAACGGCTCGGGCACGGCGACCGCCGCGAGCTTCGCCGCCTTCGGGCTGGGCGAGGAGACGTGGTCGAGCGGGCGGGGTCCCGCCACGAACAACGCGCTGTGCGCCTACACGCCCTCGCGCGGTGTGATCTCGACCCGCGGCAACTGGCCGCTCGTCCCGACGATGGATGTCGTCGTGCCGCACACCCGCTCGATGGCCGACCTGGTCGAGGTGCTCGACGTGATCGTCGCCGACGACCCCGAGGTGCGCGGCGACTTCTGGCGCGCGCAGCCGTGGGTGACGCTGCCGTCGGCGTCCGAGGTGCGCCCCGAGTCGTATCGGGCGCTGCTCGACGACGCGGGTTTCGCTCTCCGCGGCGCGCGCATCGGCATCCCGCGCCTGTACATCAACGCCGATCCGGAGGCCGGCACAGCCGAGGACCCCGGCATCGGCGGCCCGACCGGCCAGCGCATCGAGACGCGCGCCTCGGTGATCGCCCGCTGGGAAGCTGCGCGCCGAGACCTCGAGGCCGCCGGCGCGACGGTGGTCGAGGTCGACTTCCCCGTGGTGTCGAACTACGAGGGCGACCGCCCGGGCGCACCCACCATCGCGACCCGCGGACTCGTGTCGCCCGAGTACCTGCACCGCGAGATCGTCGACCTGTCGGCGTGGGGGTGGGAGGACTTCCTGCAGGCGAACGGCGACCCGCGGCTGAACACCCTCGCCGCGGTCGACGGGGCGACGATCTTCCCGCATCCCGACGGCGCACTCCCCGACCGCTACACGGGCTTCGACGACGACATCGCCGAGTACCCGGGCTGGGTGCGCGACAACCCGGGCGTCGGATTCGAGGACATGCCCGAGCTCCCCGACGGCCTGCGCGGACTCGAGGAGACCCGTCGCGTCGACCTCGAGGAGTGGATGGACGCGCACGAGCTCGACGCCGTCGTCTTCCCGGCCGTCGCCGATGTGGGGCCCGCCGACATGGACGTGAACGAGGCGTCCGCCGACCTCGGCTGGCGCAACGGCACCTGGATCGCGAACGGCAACCTGACCGTGCGGCACCTGGGCATCCCGACCGTCACCGTGCCGATGGGGCTGATGGCCGACATCGGCATGCCGATCGGCCTGACGTTCGCGGGGCGCGCCTACGACGACTCGACGCTGCTGCGGCTCGCGGCCGGCTTCGAGGCGATCGGAGCGCCCGGCCAGCGCCGCACGCCTCCCCCGCGCACGCCGAGGCTCTGAGCCGGATCGTCCCTTCCACACCGCAACATTTCACTATTGTGACGCTCGACACGATTGTTATATGTTCGTCCTGTCCCCCACGACAGGAAGCGAC
Organism: Microbacterium sp. C5A9; assembly: GCF_022627955.1. Lineage (GTDB taxonomy): Bacteria > Actinomycetota > Actinomycetes > Actinomycetales > Microbacteriaceae > Microbacterium. The sequence goes on along the minus strand of NZ_JABXGD010000005.1, from coordinate 55,426 downwards.
CCATGAGCACCGAGAAGAACGAGCGCGAGCTCGAGGCCGGCATCGTCACCGACCTGGCCGGACGCATGACCTACGGGTCGTATCTGTCGCTCGACCAGCTGCTCACCGCGCAGAACCCGGTCAGCGTGCCCGAACACCACGACGAGCTGCTGTTCATCATCCAGCACCAGACCACCGAGCTCTGGCTCAAGCAGCTGCTGCATGAGCTGTCCTCCGCCCGCGAACTGCTCGCGAGCGACGATCTGCGCGAGGCCCTGAAGCGGGTCGCGCGCGTCAAGCGCATCCAGGACGTGATGACGCAGCAGTGGTCGATCCTCGCCACGCTCACCCCCACCGAGTACGCGCAGTTCCGCGGTGCGCTCGGCAACTCCTCGGGCTTCCAGTCGGTGCAGTACCGCGCCGTCGAGTTCGCCCTCGGCAACAAGAACGAGAAGATGCTCAGCGTCTTCAGCGATCACCCGGCGAACCTCGCTCTGCTGACCGCCGAGTGGAACACCCCCACCCTCTACGACGAGTTCCTGCGCTATGCGTCGCGTCGCGGCCTGCCGATCCCGGCCGAGATCCTCGACCGCGACGTGCGCCTCCCCTACCGGGAGACGCCCGCGCTCGTGCCGGCGATCCGCGAGATCTACCAGAACCACCAGCAGCACTGGGACCTCTACGAGGCGTGTGAAGACCTCGTCGACCTCGAGGACAACTTCCAGTTCTGGCGCTTCCGCCACCTGAAGACCGTCGCCCGCACGATCGGCATGAAGGTCGGCACCGGCGGCTCGAGCGGAGTCGGATTCCTGCAGCGCGCACTCGACCTCACGTTCTTCCCCGAGCTGTACACCGTGCGCACCGAGATCGGCGGCTGATGCGCGCGGCGACGTTCTTCGACGGCGAGGGATGGCGCGACGGCGTCATCGAGCTCGTCGACGGACGGATGCTGCTGCGCGACGAGGCCCCTGCCGCCGATCTGCCGCGACTCGACGGTGTCGTCGTCGGCGGGTTCACCGATCACCACGTGCACCTGCAGCTCGTCGACCACGCGCTGCTGCACCGGTCGACGCTCGGTCGCGTAATCGACCTCGGCGCGAATCCGGCAACGATCGCCGAGCTCGCGGCGGTCATGAGCATGGCCGAGATGAGCACGGCCGAGATGAGCACCGCCAAGACGTCCGTGGTCGCCGTGGAGTTCGCCGGCGCGTTCCTCGCCCCGGTCGGCGGATACCCGAGCGACCGCGACTGGGCGCCCGCGGGCTCGTTCCGCGAGATCGCCGACGCCGCGGCGGCCGAGCGCGCCGTGGCCGAGATGGCGGATGCCGGAGCATCCTGCCTGAAGGTCACGAGCAACAGCACCGCCGGTCCCGTCTTCGCGGACGACCTGTTCCGGGCGATCGTGGACGCCGGCAGGGCCCGGGAGCTCGCTGTCGTCGCCCACGCCGAAGGCCCGGGTCAGGCACAGCGAGCGGCCGGGCTCGGCGCCGCATCCCTCGCTCACGCGCCCTTCACCGAGCGTCTCGACGATGCCGAGATCGCCGCCCAGGCGGCTTCCGTCTCGTGGATCTCGACGCTCGCGATCCACGACGGCGGCACCCGCTCCACCGCCGTCGACAACGTCCGCCGCTTCCACGCGGCCGGCGGCACCGTGCTCTACGGCACCGACATGGGCAACGGACCCACGCCGGTCGGGCTGAACCCGGCCGAGCTGGCCGCCCTGCGCGACGCTGGCGTCACCGGCACCGACCTGCTGCGAGCGCTCGCCCCGCAGGATCCGCTCGATCGCGCATCCCTGCTCCTGCTGCTGCCCGGTACCGACACGGATCCTGGCACCGGCCCCGACCCCTCTCACGCCCGCCCGCTGACCAGCGCCGATCTGAAGGCATGACATGACCGACTCCGCCGACACGAACGACACCGCCCGCACCGACGCAACCGCCGCCACGCTCCTCGAGACGGCGCGCGCCCTCGATGCCGCCGACCCCCTGCGCGCGCACCTCGACGCCTTCGCGGAGGCACCCGGCGTCGGCGCGTATCTCGACGGCAACTCGCTCGGCCGTCCGCTGCGCGACATCCCCGAGAAGATCGCCGCCTTCGTGCGCGACGACTGGGGCACCCGGCTGATCCGGTCGTGGGATGAGCAGTGGATGGCGCTGCCGATGGAGCTCGGCGATCGCATCGGCCGCGTCACGCTCGGCGCCGCCGCCGGCCAGACCGTCGTCGCCGACTCCACGAGCGTCCTGATCTACAAGCTGATGCGGGCTGCCGCGACTGCCGACCCGACCCGCACCGAGCTCGTGATCGAGGCGGGCAACTTCCCGACCGACCGCTTCCTGGCCGAGGGCGTCGCCGCCGAGACCGGCATGACCGTGCGCTGGATCGCACCCGATCCGGTGCACGGGGTGCAGGTCGCCGACGTGGTCGCCGCGATCTCCGAGAAGACCGCGCTCGTCTCTCTCAGCCACGTCGACTACCGATCCGGCGCGCTCGCGGACATGCCCGCGATCACCGACGCCGTGCACGCGGTCGGCGCGCTGATGATGTGGGATCTCTGCCACTCCGCCGGCCTCATCCCGATGCAGCTCGACGAGTGGGGTGTCGACATGGCGGTCGGCTGCACCTACAAGTACCTGAACGGCGGCCCGGGCTCCCCTGCGTTCGCGTACCTGCGGCGCGAGCACCAGGGCGTGCTGCGCCAGCCGATCCAGGGCTGGTGGAGCGCCGCCGACATCTTCGCGATGGGGCCGGAGTACGCGCCGGCGGGCGACATCCGTCAGCTCCTCAGCGGCACGCCCCCGGTGACCTCGATGCTGGCGATGCAGGGGATGCTCGATCTGATCGAGCAGGCGGGCATCGACGGGGTCCGGGCGAAGGCCACGTCGCTCACCGACTTCGCCGTGCGCGCCCACGACGCACTGCTCGCGCCTCTCGACGTGCGGCTGCTCAGCCCCCGCGACGCCCGGCTCCGCGGCGGTCATGTCACGATCGGCCACCCCGAGTTCCGCGCGGTGACGCAGCGGCTGTGGGCCGACGGCATCATCCCCGACTTCCGCTTCCCCGACGGCATCCGCCTGGGTCTCTCCCCCCTCAGCACCTCGCACGTCGAGACGCTCACCGGGGTGCTCGCGGTGCGCGATGCGCTGGCGTCGCATGACCGCTGACACCGGCGACACCGCAGGCGCCGTGCTCGACGACATCGATGCGCGGCCCGGCAGCACCGCCTCCCTGCTGCGCACCCTGATCGGGCTGTATCTGCGCCCGCTCGGGGGATGGATCTCGGCGGCCGATCTGGTGGCACTCGCGGGCGACCTCGGAATCCCGACGGCGCAGGCGCGCACCGGCATCACCCGACTCAAGCAGAAGGGGCTGCTGATCGCCGAGCGCCGGCACGCGGTCGGCTATCGGCTGAACCCGGACGCCGTCACGATGCTCGAACGCGGAGATCGCCGCATCTTCGCGATGCGCGAGATGACGGATGTCGACAGCTGGTGTCTCATCTCGTTCTCGATCCCCGAGAGCGCCCGCAGCGTGCGCCATCAGCTGCGTCGCCGCCTGCAGTGGATCGGCGCGGGGGTCGTGTCGCCCGCGCTGTGGATCTGCCCCGGTCATCTGCAGAGCGAGGTGCACGACATCGTCGCCGATCTCGACGCCCGCGCCTGGGTGACGCTGTTCTCGGCCGGCACACCCGTCACGGCGCGCCCGCTGCCCGAGACCGCCGCGGAGTGGTGGGACCTCGACGCGCTGCGCGACGAGCACCTGGTCTTCCAGCGCGCACTGACCACGCTGCCCGACGAGCCGTTCGCGGCTCATGTGCGACTAATCGACAGCTGGCGCGTGCTGCCCTACATCGACCCGGGCCTCCCGCCGTCGATGCTCCCCGCCGACTGGCCGGGTGGGCGCAGCTTCGCCGAGTTCGCGCGTCTCTCGCAGAGGCTGGCCGATGCCGCCTGGCAGCACGTGCGCGCGGTCACCGGGGCGGGGCAGCCGTCGTAGCCCGCACGATGAGTCTCGTCGGCAGGATCACGTTCATCTCGTCGATCTCGCCGCCCGAGAGCAGCGTGACGACCATGTCGGCCGCCACCGCCCCGAGTCGACGCATCGGCTGCTGGATGGTGGTCAGCGGCAGCGCGCGCCTGGTCGCCTCGGGCACGTCGTCGAACCCCACGACCGAGAGGTCGGCCGGCACCCGCAGCCCGAGCTGATGCGCGACGTCGACCACGGCGATCGCGGAGAGATCGTTCGCGGCGAAGACGGCTGTCGGGCGCGAGTCGCCGCCGAGCATGACCCGTGCCGACTCGCGGGTCGCCTCGAGCTCGTAGCGACCGATGCCGATCAGCGCGGGGTCGACGGGGATGCCCGCGTCGGTGAGGGCTCGCCGGTAGCCGGCATCCCGCAGCCCCGCCGAGCGCAGGTCGGGTCGGCCGGCGAGGAAGCCGATGCGCCGATGCCCCAGTTCGATCAGGTGTCGGGTGGCGGCGAGCGCTCCCCCGAAGCTGTCGGATTCGACCGTGGGCAGATCGGCGCGCCCGGTGTGGGGGTCGACGGCGACGACGGGGATCTCGGTGCCGGCGTTCACGACCGTCGGGGTCACCATGATCGCCGCGTCGATCAGCGTGCCGGAGAGCCGACTGAGCGACCGACGCTCCCACCCGTCGCTCGCTCCGTGATGCGACCCCGCGTAGGCCAGCAGGTCGAAGCCCGTGTCGTGCATGGCCGCGCCGACCCCTTTGAGGATCTCGGCGCTGAACGGCTCGAAGTCGGCCAGGAGCACGCCGATTACACCGGTGCGCCGGGCGCGCATGCTGCTCGCGACCAGGCTCGACTCATAGCCGAGGTCCTTGACGGCGTCGAGCACGCGCTGCACCGTGGCATCCGCGATCCCGTACCGCCCGTTGACAGCCTTCGAGACCGTCGACACCGAGACGCCCGCCGCTCGCGCGACGTCGTGGATCGTGGTGCGACTCCCCATGAGACGCCAGCGTAGTTCTGCGGACGCGGGGACGGAAACTGTTTTCGAAAACGTTTGACGATCGTCGGCGGCGACAGAAGACTGCATCCCACTGCGGTCTCGTCCCAGCCCCCGCAGACGCCCGCATCGACGCGGCGCGCAACTCTCGATGAGGAGAACGATCACATGAACAGCAGAAGGCTCCCCCTCGCCGCCGCGGTCTCGGTCCTGGCCGTCGGTGCGCTCGCCCTCTCAGGATGCACCGGCGACACCTCCGGCGGTGGTGGCGACGGCGACACCACCATGACGCTCTGGCACAACTCGACGACGGGCCCCGGGGTCGAGTTCTGGGAGAAGACGGTCGCCGACTTCGAAGCGGACAACGAGGGCGTCACGATCGAGATCCAGTCGATCCAGAATGAAGACCTCGACGGCAAGCTGCAGACGGCGCTCAACTCGGGCGACGCCCCCGACATCTTCCTGCAGCGCGGCGGCGGCAAGATGGCGGCGATGGTCAAGGCCGGCCAGCTCAAGGACCTCACCGATGCGATCGCCGGCGGCGCGAAGGACGAGATCCCGGATGCGGCGTACTCGGCCAACAGCCTCGACGGCAAGATCTACGCCATGCCCGTGGCCGTGCTCCCCGGCGGACTCTTCTACAGCCAGGACCTGTTCGACCAGGCCGGCATCACCGAGAACCCCACCACGCTCGACGAGCTCGAGACCGCGAACACCGCACTGAAGGCGGCGGGAATCGAGCCGATCGCGCTCGGTGCGAAGGATGCCTGGCCCGCGGCGCACTGGTACTACTGGCTCGCGCTGCGGGAGTGCAGCGCCGACACCCTGGCCGCAGCCGCCGACGATATGGACTTCAGCGACGAGTGCTGGGTGCGCGCCGGCGAAGACCTGCAGGCGTTCGCCGAGACCGAGCCGTTCAACTCCGGGTTCCTGACGACCTCCGCCCAGCAGGGCGCCGGCAGCTCGGCCGGACTCCTCGCCAACCACCAGGCGGCCATGGAGCTCATGGGCGCGTGGAACCCCGGTGTCATCGGGTCGCTCACCCCCGACCAGCAGCCGCTGGCCGACCTCAGCTGGTTCCCGTTCCCCGAGATCGAGGGCGGCGACGGCGAGCCCGGGTCGATGATGGGCGGCGTCGACGGCTACTCGTGCTCGGTCGATGCCCCCGACGCCTGCGTCGACTTCCTGAACTACCTCGGCACCTCCGCCGTGCAGACCGAGTACTACAAGGCGTTCAATGCCCCGCCGGTGAACACCGTGGCGCAGGAGGCCGTGACCGAGCCGTACCTGCAGACCATCCTCGCCGCGTACAACGACGCCCCGTATGCGACGCAGTGGCTCGACACGGTCTACGGGCAGAACGTCGGAAACGCACTGAACGTCGCCGTGGTCGACCTGCTCGCGGGCAACAGCTCGGCCGAAGAGCTCGTCAAGGCTGTGCAGGATGCCGCAGCGAAAGCGTGAGAAGGGCGTCCGGCTGGAAGTGATCCTTCTGGCCGGACCCGCCCTTCTCGTCTTCCTCGCGTTCGTCATCTTCCCGGTGCTGATGGCGGCGTACTACGGCTTCTTCAGCTGGCAGGGCTACGGCCCGCCCACCGACTTCGTCGGACTGAAGAACTACCTCACGATCCTCCAGGACCCGCTGTTCCACGATGCGCTCGCGCACAACGGCTTCATCCTGGTCTTCTCGCTCGTGCTGCAGGGCCCGATCGCGATCCTCCTGGCGCTGCTGCTGAACCGCAGGATGCGCGGCCAGTCGCTCATCCGTGTGCTGATCTTCGTTCCCTATGTGATCTCGGAGGTCGTCGTGGGCACGGGGTGGAGCCTCATGCTCCAGACCAACGGCGCCCTCAACGCGATGCTGACGAACATGGGTCTGGGGTTCCTCGCGACCGACTGGCTGTCAGACCCTGGCATCGCCATCTGGACTCTGATGGCGATCATCACCTGGAAGTACATCGGCTTCGCCGTCATCCTGTTCCTCGCCGGCCTGCAGGGCATTCCCGAGGAGCTGCACGAGGCGGCGGCGATCGACGGCGCCTCGTACTGGCAGATCCAGTGGCGCATCACGCTGCCGCTGCTGGCTCCGACGCTGCGCATCTGGGCGTTCCTGTCGATCATCGGCTCGCTCCAGCTGTTCGATCTCGTGTACATCATCTGGGGTCAGTACATCGCCTCGACCGCCGGCACCTCGACCATGGCGACGTACATGGTCTCGGAGGGGCGCAACGCCGGCAACTACGGCTACGGCAACGCGGTCGCGGTGGTGCTCTTCCTGATCTCGCTCGTGGTCGCGCTGATCTACCAGCGCGCGGTGCTGCGCAGAGACACCGACGGTGCACTGACCGGCACGTCACGCCGCCGGGGATCCGCACGCTCGCGCGCGACAGCGGATGCCGTCGCCGACACCGGCATCGACGCCGACTCACAGAAGGAGCTCGTCCGATGACCGCCACCTCGGTGCTCGTCACCCAGCGCCCCCACCGCACCGGCCGCCCCGGCCGCACCGCGAAGCCGCGGCTGCCGTGGGCCAACCCCGCGGTGTACTTCGTCGCGCTGATCGCGGTCGGGCTCATGCTGGCGCCGATCGCGTACATCATCACGGGCGGATTCCGCACGAACGCCCAGATCACGACCGACCCTGCGGGCTTCCCCCAGCCCTGGGTGGCGTCGAACTACCTCGACGTGCTCGCCGGCGACGTGTTCTGGCGCCTGGTGGGCAACTCGACCATCGTCGCCCTCGCCACGACGGTGGGCACCGTCGCGCTCGGTCTGATGGCCGCGTACGTGCTCGCCCGCTACCGGTTCGCCGGCCGGGGAGTCCTCTACGCGTTCTTCGCCGCAGGGCTGATGTTCCCGCTGACCGTCGCGATCACCCCGCTGTACATCGTGGTGCGGAGCCTCGGCCTCATGAACTCCCTCGGCGGGGTGATCCTGCCGCAGATCGCGTTCGCGCTGCCGACGACGATCATCATCCTCGTGCCGTTCCTGCGGGCGATCCCCGACGAGATCCAGGAGGCCTCGTTCATCGACGGATGCAGTCGCCTCGGCTTCTTCTGGCGCATGGTGCTGCCGCTCTCCCTTCCGGGGGTCATCACGACCGGCATCCTGGCTTTCATCGGCAGCTGGAACGGCTACCTTCTGCCGCTGTTCATCCTCAACGACCAGGCTGCGTACACGCTGCCGCTCGGAGTGCAGTCCTTCGCCTCGCAGTACTCGGTCGACACCGCGAAGGTGCTGGCCTTCACCTCGCTGTCGATGATCCCCGCGCTGATCTTCTTCAGCCTGTTCGAGCGGCGCATCGTCGGAGGGCTCACCGGTGCGGTCAAGGGCTGAGCCGACGCGCCGCACGCGGCCGGCCGACGAGGAATTCGAGAAAGAGAACACGATGCGGCAGTCCCTCGCCTCCCCGCCCCTCTCCCCGCGGGTACGCGCGCTCCTCGACCGGATGACGCTGGACGAGAAGCAGGCCCAGCTCGTCGGCTTCTGGGTCGATCAGGGTGACGAGGTCGTCGCCCCGATGTCGGGTGAGAAGAAGAGCTCGACGCGCTACGAGCAGGCATCCGCCCACGGGATCGGCCATCTCACGCGCGTGTACGGGACCCGCCCTGTCGACCCGGTCGAGCGCGCGGCGTGGCTGTGGGCGGAGCAGCGGCGCCTGCAGCGCGAGACCAGGCTCGGCATCCCGGCGATCGTGCACGAGGAGTGCCTGACGGGCCTGGCTGCCTGGAAGGCCGCGACCTTCGCGACCCCGCTCGCGTGGGGCGCGTCGTTCGATCCCGAGCTGGTCGAAGAGGTCGGTCGCGCGGTCGGATCGTCGATGCGCGCCCTCGGGGTGCATCAGGGGCTCGCCCCGGTGCTCGACGTCATCCGCGACCCCCGGTGGGGGCGGGTCGACGAGTGCATCGCCGAGGATCCGCTGGTCGTCGGTCGGATCGGCACCGCCTATGTGCGGGGCCTGCAGTCCGAGGGCGTGCATGCGACCCTGAAGCACTTCGTCGGGTACTCCGCGTCGAAGGCCGGCCGCAACCACGCTCCCGTGAGCGTCGGGCAGCGGGAGATCGAAGATGTGCTGCTGCCGCCCTTCGAGATGGCGGTGCGCGAGGGCGGAGCGCGCAGCGTCATGAACTCGTACACCGACATCGACGGCGTGCCGCTCGCCGCGGATCCGCGCTATCTCAACGGTGTCCTGCGAGAGCGCTGGGGCTTCGACGGGGTCGTGGTGTCGGACTACTTCTCGGTGGACTTCCTGCAGAGCATGCAGCGGGTGGCCGCCGACTCCGCCGACGCCGCGCGGCTCGCGATCACCGCGGGGATCGATGTGGAGCTGCCCTCGCCGGATGCGTTCCAGACGCTCGCCGAGCAGGTGCGCGACGGACGACTCGACCCCGAGGTGCTCGACCGGGCCGTCGGACGGGTGCTCGCCCAGAAGGAGGAGCTCGGACTGCTGGATGCCGTCTTCGACGCGCCACCGACCGCGATCGACCTCGACCCTGCCGAGCACCGTGCGCTCGCGCGGCGCCTCGCCGAGGAATCGGTCGTGCTGCTGAGCAACGACGGTCTTCTGCCGCTCTCCCCGGCCGCGGCGACGCGCATCGCGGTGATCGGCCCGAACGCCGACAGCACCGAGGCGCTGATGGGCTGCTATTCGTTCGTCAACCACGTGCTCGCGCACCACCCCGAGACACCCGCGGGCATCGAGCTGCCGACCGTCGTCGACGCTCTGCGCGCGGAACTCCCGCAGGCCGAGATCACGGTCACCGCCGGATGCGATGTCGACGGCGACGACCGCTCCGGCATCCCCGTGGCTGTCGATGCCGCCGGCCGCGCCGACGTCGCGATCGTCGTCGTGGGAGACCGCGCCGGTCTCTTCGGCCGTGGCACCGTCGGCGAGGGCAACGACGTCGACGACCTCGAGCTGCCTGGAGTGCAGCGCGCACTGGTCGAAGCCGTCGTCGCGTCGGGCACGCCGGTGGTCCTGATCGCGATGACCGGGCGCCCGTATGTGCTCGACTGGGCTCTGCCGCCCCGGGCCGGGGCCGCCGGCACGATGACGGGGCTCGGGGCCGTCGATGCGGAGTCGTCGGCGTCCGCCCTCTCGGCGGGCACTCCCGCCGCCGTGCTGCAGACGTTCTTTCCCGGCGAGGAAGGAGCGCCCGCACTCGCCGGGCTGCTGAGCGGGCGGGTCGCACCGTCCGGCCGGCTCCCGGTCTCCCTGCCGCGGTCGGCCGGTGCCCAGCCGTATTCGTATCTGCATCCGGTGCTCGGCGGACGGACGGATGTCACGAGCGCCGACCCCACCCCGGTACGGCCGTTCGGCTTCGGCCTCAGCTACACGACGTTCGCCCATGACGACCTCGTCGTTCCGGCGACTGTCGCCGCCGGCGAGACCTTCCGGGCGACCGTGCGGGTGCGCAACACCGGCTCGATCGAGGCGACCGACGTCGTGCAGCTCTATGCGCACGACGAGGTCGGGAGCGTGGCGCGTCCGGTGGCACAGCTGCTCGACTTCCGCCGGGTCGCCCTCGCTCCGGGCACCGAGACGGTGGTCGATTTCGAGGTGCCGATCGACCGCCTCGCGTTCACGGGTCTCGACGGCGTGAAGCGCGTCGAGCCGGGCGCCGTGCGCCTGTGGGTGGGAGAGGCGTGCGACGACGAGGAGACGGTCGCGACATTCGAGATCGTGTGAGGCGGGTGCTGTCTACTCGCCGGCCGCCGGCGCCGAGGCGATCATCGTCTCCTCATCGCCGTCCACCCGCAGCGCCTGATCGTCGCGCACCGGCAGCAGGTCATGGCTCTCGCTGTATGTCGCGATGGTCTCCTCGATCAGGGACGGCGGATAGGGCGCCAGCAGCCCGTCGGCGTGCGGGATCACGGTGCGCCCGATCAGCCCCAGGCCCCCGAAGTCGGTCAGAGCCGGTCCGTCGCGGGGGTCGTCCATGAGCGAGGCGGGCGCGATGTCGGGGCCCGCGATGATCGATCCCGCACTGCACCCGATGTACGGCAGCCCTCCGCGTACGCGCTCGGCGAGGATGTCGTCGTTGCCGGTGACCCTGAGCGCTTCGAGCAGCGCGAAGGTGCTGCCGCCCGCCACGTAGACGGCGTCGACGGCGGACAGCATCGCCGCGAAGTCTGCCGCCGTGAGATCACGCGCCGTGATGTCGACCAGCTCGTGGCCGAGGGCCTCGATGGACCGACGCTCGGCGAGCACCCACGGCGCGTCGGCATACGCGACCTGGGCGTCGTCGATGTAGCCGACGCGGAGCGGCGCCCCCGAGGCGACACCGTCGAGGAACGGCCGCATCGCGCCGGGATTCAGAGACAGGAGGAGGAGCTTCACGCGCCCATCGTAGGGACGGCCCCCGACATCACGCATCGGCTCGCGACCGCCGAGGCCGCGCGGCCGCGTGGATAGGGTGGGTCCATGCAGCGAAGCCCCCTCCTGATGAGGATGGCCCTGCCAGCCGGTCGTCCAGCTCGAGGGCTACTGGAGCGTCTCGGACATGACTGTCGCGTCGGCGGTCAACTGGCCGAACGAGAATCCGACAGCCGACCTCGTCGGCACGACCGGGGGTCCGCAGATGCCCGAGAACCCCGACATCGACGAAGCGTCGGTCGGCTACTCCCCCGCCGACGGAACGCAGCAGGGCGTCGTCTACACGGTGTCGAAGGCAGGCGATGACGTCGTGATCCGCGCCGAGGTCGCCGCGCTCGCGGCGGACGCCACCTGCCCCTCGCTTCCGCCCGGCACGACGCTCGGCAAGCCCGGCCAGGGCTGAGGGCGAGGCCCTCAGGCGGCCACCGCGGGGACCGACTCGGGCAGGTCGGCGGTCGATCGCAGCGTGACTGAGGGCAGCAGAATCACGGCCACCAGCCCGACGAGTGAGATCGCGGTCGCCACCAGGAACACCGACGAAGATGCCGAGGCGTACAGACTGCCGAGCGCGGCCGCCGCCACCTCGTCGACGGCCGGCACGAAACTCGCGACGATCGCGCCGAACACCGCGAGACCGACCGTGGAACCGAGGGTCCGGCAGAAGATGATGGTTCCGCTGACTGCACCGGTGTCGCGCATGCGCGTGGCATTCTGCGCGAGCAGGACGAGGTTCGTCACCGTCATCCCGAGCCCGGCACCGATGAGCGACGACGCCGCGATCACCCACCACAGCGGAGTGGTCGCGGTGAGGACGATCAGAGCCGCATTGCCGAGCACGACCAGGGTCACCCCGACGAGCAGGTAGCGGCGGATCCGACCTGTCCTCGTGCTGAGCCGTCCGATGAGGAGCGCAGAGATGAAGGTCGCCACAGCCATCGGCATGAGCAGCACACCTGCGGTCAGCGCATCGAGACCGCGGCCGAGCTGCAGGTACTGCGTGACGAAGATGGTGCCGCCGAACATCGAGACCCCGACGCACAGGCTCGCGACCGCCGCGAGCGCGGGCACGCGCCCCGCGAGCGCTCGCAGCGGCACGATGGCGTCGATCGCGCGCCACTCCCACCAGGCGGCGACGGCGAGAACCAGCACGCTCGTCGACACCCAGAGCACGGATGCGGCCGACAAGAGCGGAAGCTCGTCGCCGACGAAGGATATCCAGCCGAGAAGGCCGGTGAGCCCGATGACGAGGAGCACGGCGCCGAGATAGTCGACGCGTCCCTCAGCGGGTGCGGTGGCTCGCGGCAACACGATCTGGACGACGATCGACGCGATCACCGCGACGGGAACGCCCAGCAGGAAGCACAGACGCCATCCCACCAACGGCACCCCGACCAGCAGTGCGCCGACGAGCGGCCCGCTGATCGTCGCGACGATCTGCGAGACCGCCATGACGCCGTTGACCTGTGCTCGCAGTCGCGGAACGACCAGTCGCGCGGCGAGAGATTGGGTGAGGGCTATATGGCCGCCGATGCCGATGCCCTGGACGACGCGGGCGGCGATCAGCAGATCCGCTGACGGCGCGAGCCCGCACAGCAGGGCACCGGCGGTGTAGAAGCCGAGCGACCACTGCAGCACGGTCTTCGCGTCGAAGATGTCACCCAACCGCCCCCACAAGGGGGTCGTCACCGCGGATGCCAGCGCGGTGGTCACGAACATCCACGTGTAGTGCAGGGTCGTGCCGTGGATCTCCGCCGTGATCGCCGGCAGTGCCGTCGCGATGATCGTGCCGCTCATCATGCCGACGAACTGCACCAGGGTGAGAACGCCTATCTGCACCCAGAGGCGGCGATCGCGCAGCCGTGCGGCGCCGGGCGGAGCAGGGGGCCGGGCCGACTGGCGGCCCGGCCCCGAATACCGAGAGCTCACGTCACACGGCTGCGGCGAGCGCCGCTGAGCCCACGTTCGCACGCTGGAGGGGGAATCCGGGCACGCCGGTGACCTCTGTGCCCCACGAGCGTTGCACGTCCTCGGTCATCGCGACGGTGCCGAACAGGAACTCGATCGAGTAGAGCGCGTGCCAATAGCGGCTCGGCTCGGCCTCGCCCGTCGCATCCGCGATCACATACGTGTCGTACCCGCGCGCGTGCGCCTCGCGGGCCGTCGTCTCGACGCAGATGTTCGTGGTCACGCCGCAGATCACGACGCTGCGGATGCCGAGCCCGACCAGCAGCGGCTCCAGTCGTGTGCCGTAGATCGCGCCGGGGCGGGACTTGTCGACGACGTACTCGGTGGGAAGAGGCGCGAGCTCGTCGATGATCTCGACGTCGGCGCTGAGCTCGTGCATGCGGCGGGCGGGAGCCGGTTTACTGAGGGCGCGCCCCCGACGGGGAAGCGCATCGGCGTGATCGTACAGGTTCGTCGCCCGCGTATAGATCACCGGCACCCCCGCCGTCCGCGCTGATTCCACGAGCGCGACGCATCCGGGTACCGCCATCGCGAAGGGATCCTGCGTGGGGGCGATCCCCAGCGAATACTCCTCACGGATGAACCCGTTCTGCATGTCGATCACGATCAGCGCCACGTCGTTCGCCGCGACGTCGACCGGCTCACCGTCGGTGCCGTTCATCCAGCTCTCGAAGGTCTTCAATGGTCTCTTCCTCTCGTCCAGGGGCTGCTCATCGGGGTGACTCTCATCAGAGGACGCCGCACTCATGCGGTGACCTCCTCGCGCCATGCGAGGTCGGCGACGTTCTCGCCGCGCTTGAGCGGATAACCGGGCACTCCCGTGACCGGCACGTCCCACGACCGCTGTACGTCTTCGACGGTGGCGACCGTTCCGAAGATGAACTCGACGGTGTAGAGCGCATGCCAGTGCCGACTCAGCTCTGCCTCGCCCACGGCATCCTCGATCACATACGTCTTGTACCCGCGCTGACTCGCATCACGGGCTGTGGTCTCGACGCAGATGTTCGTCGTCACGCCGCAGATCACGACACTGCGGATGCCGCGGGCGGTCAGGTACGGCTCGAGACGAGTGCCGTAGAAGGCGCTCGGTCGCGACTTGTCGAGCACGATCTCTCCGGCGATCGGAGCGAGCTCGTCGACGATCTCGATGTCGATCGTGCCCTCCACCAGCCGGGGCGAGAGCGTCGTTCCCTCTGCCCTGCCGACGGGGTCGAGCTGATCCTCATTGCCCGGCAGATACGCAAAGCGGGTGTAGATCACCGGGACGCCGGCTGCGCGAGCTGCCTCGACCAGCTTCACCGAGCCCGGCAGCGCCGCCGCGAACGGCTCCTGCGTCTCGGCGATGCCCAGTGAGTATTCCTCCTTGAGGAATGCGTTCTGCATGTCGATCACGATGAGTGCGACATCGGATGCCGGCACGTCGACGGGCGAGGAATACTCGCCGTGCAGCCATCCTTCGAAGGTCTTGCGAGCCATGGGGGCTCCTTCCGGTCAGGGTTTTCGGTCTGAGGGACCGGCGGCGGGCGGCAGCGCGGCCACCCGCCACCGGGTCGGTTACTGGGTGTCGGCGTCCTTCATGATGAAGAGGCCGTCGGCGCGGGGTTCCCACACCACGTCCGGGTTGACGCCGTAGGCGGCATCCGGCGAGTAGAGCGGAGCGACGTAGGCGTTCTCCTGGTTGATGCCCCAGATCTCGGAGATCACTTCGAGACGGGCGTCGTCCGCCACGGCCTTCTGATCGACGACGAGCTGCTCGATCGTCGGGTCCGAGAAGTAGTTCGTCGCCTCGGCCGAGAACACGAAGCGCAGCGGCAGCCCCGCGTCGAGGATCGACGGCGAGAACTGGCCGAGGAACAGGCCGGTGAGTCCGTGCTCACGGGTCACGATGTCGTAGCTGGCGTTGTCGGTGCCCTCGAGGGTGACGGTGATGCCGACCTCGGCGAGCTGGCCCGCGATCGCTTGGGCGATCTCCGCACCCATCGGGATGACTCCGTCCAGCGCGTACTGGAATGAGATCTCCTCGCCGTCGTACCCCGATGCGGCGAGCTCGGCCTTCGCCGCCGCCTGATCGAAGTCGAGCGGTTCGAGCGAGTCCGAGAACCCGACGACCGTGGGCGCGACCAGCTGGCTGTTCGACTGCCCGTTGCCGTTGAGGATGGTGTCGACGATCGCGTCACGGTCGATCGCGTACGAGACGGCGCGGCGCAGCGCCGCATCCGCCAATGGTCCCGTCTCGGTGTTGAACCCGAGGTAGACCACCTGGTGGCTGGGGATGCTGACGACGTCGGCGCTGCCGGTGTTCTCGACGGCCGCGATCTGCGCGGTCGGAATAGCCGCGATGTCAACCGTTCCCGACTGCACGCCGGTGACGCGGGCGTCATCCGCGGGGACGGGGATGAACTCGACCGAGTCAAGCAGTGGAGCGCCCCCGAAGTAGTCGTCGAACTTCGTGATCACCACCGACTGACCGCGCTGCCAGCTCTCGAACCGGAAGGGGCCGGAGCCCACCGGAGCCTCGTTGAAGCCGTCGGCCCCCAGATCCTCGTAGACGGCCTGCGGCACGATCGAGATGAGAGTCGTCTGCCGCGGCCACTCCGAGAACGGCGTCGACAGCGTGAATCGCACCTGCATGTCGTCCACTGCCTCGACTGACACCATGTCGGTCAGCCACAGCTGACGGTTGCTGTCGGCATCCGCCATGACCTCCTCGAACGAGAAGACGACGTCGGAGGCGGTCATCGACGAGCCGTCGTGGAAGAGGATGTCGTCGCGAAGGGTGAAGTCCCAGACGGTGTAGTCCTCGTTCGATGTCCACTCAGAGGCGGCCCTCGGAACGACGCTGCCGTCGACAGCGATCTCGGCCAACTGGTCGAACAGGTTGAACTCCAGGCTCAGGGCGCCGAAGGATCCGCCGACGACGGGGTTGAGGTTCTCGGGGTCCTGGGTGATGGCGACGGTGACGGACTTCTCCTCCCCTCCGCCGGAGGGTGCACCTCCGTCGGAGGCGCAGGAGGTGAGCAGGGCGATGGCGGCGGCCGAGGCGATGACGGCCGCGGCTCGATACGAGCGGATGCGGGACATGGGACTCCATTCGGGATGCTGCGAGTGGTGCATGGAAGGGCGATCAGCTCGCCCGACGTCGTGGGTCGGGGATCGGGATCGCGTCGAGGAGCGTGCGGGTGTACTCCTCCTGCGGGTCATCGAAGATGCTGCGTGTCGTGCCCTGCTCGACGATCACGCCTCGACGCATCACCGCGACGCGGTGCGACACATGACGGACCACCGAGAGGTCGTGGGCGACGAACAGGTACGAGACGCCGAGCTCTCTCTGGAGCTGGGCGAGCAGATTGATGATCTGGGCCTGGATCGAGACGTCGAGCGCAGACACCGGTTCGTCGAGGATCACCAGTCGCGGGTGCAACGCGAGGGCGCGGGCGATGCCGATCCGCTGGCGTTGGCCCCCGGAGAAGGCGGATGCCTTGCGCGACGAGTACTCCCACGGCAGACCGACCTAGTCGAAGAGCTCGCGGACGCGCTTCTCGGAGTATTGACGGTTGAGCCACAGCGGCTCGGCGACGATGCGTTTGGCGCTCATGCGCGGGTCGAGCGCGGAGTACGGGTCCTGGAACACGACCTGAGCATTCGCCCTGGCTCTCGCGCGCTCCTTACCCGCCCAGGCGTTCACATCGGAGCCCATGACCCGCACCGACCCGGAGGTCGGTGTGTGCAGGCCGAGGATCGTGCGAACAAGGGTCGATTTGCCACACCCCGACTCCCCCACCAACCCCACCGTCTCTCCCGCGGCGACATGCAGCGAGACACCGTCGACGGCGCGGAAGGTCTCGGTGCGCAGCCCGACCCTCTTGGAGAAGTGCTTGTGGACGTCGACCACCTCGAGCGCGAGCTCACCGGCATCCGGCCGGGGGTCGGCTTCGGGCAGTCGGCGCAGACGCCGTCGTTCGCTGAGAGTCGTCATGATGCCTTCGCTTCCTCGGGCTGCTCGGCGTGGTGAGGGGTGGCGCGATCTGCGACGAGAGGCAGTCGGCCGTCGACGAGCGGGAAATGGCAGGCCACCTGGGCGGCGGCTGTGTGCACGATCGGGGGTGCCGTGGCGCACTCCTCGCTGTCCCGGCCGACGATGCACCGCTGCTGGAACGCGCATCCCGCTCCCCGGCTCACCGGCGTCGGCGGCTGCCCGGGGATCGCATAGGCGGAGCCGCCCTCTCCCTCGAGGCTGAGGACGCTCGCGAGCAGGCCTGCGGTGTACGGATGCCGGGGAGACTCGAAGATTCCGTAGACGTCCTGCACCTCGACGATCCGCCCGCTGTACATCACGGCGACGCGGTCTGCCACCTGGGCGACCAGGCCGAGATCGTGCGTGATGAGGATCATCGCCGAGTCGGCGTCAGCCCGGGAGCGTGCGAGCACCTTCATCACCTGCGCCTGGATCGTCACGTCGAGCGCGGTGGTCGGTTCGTCGGCGATCAGCAGCGCCGGGTTGTGCGCCATGGCACCGGCGATCAGCGCACGCTGCCTCATTCCACCCGACCACTGATGCGGGTAGTCGCGGACCTTGGCCTCAGGGTCGGGTATCCCGACACTGTCGAGAAGCTCGACCACGCGCCGTCGTGCCTGCACCCGCGACAGCGCGCGGTCATGCAACCGGACCCCCTCGGCGAGCTGCGTGCCTATTCGGCGCACCGGGTTCAAAGTGGTCATCGGGTCCTGGAACACCATCGCGAGCTCTCGGCCGCGGATGCGGTTGATCTCGCGCTCGCTCAGCTCGGTGAGTTCGGTGCCCCGGAATCGGATGGAGCCGGAGTCGACCCACGCCCCCGGCGGCAGCAGGCCCATGACGGCGAGCATCGTGATCGATTTGCCCGATCCGGACTCGCCGACGAGGCTGAGCACTTCGCCGGCTGCGACCTCGAGGCTGATCCCGTCGACGAGCGTCACCTCGCCGGTCGGCGTCTCGGCCTTGACGACGAGATCGGTGATGCGGAGCACGGGTTCGGATGTCATCGACGTCCTGCCTTTCGCGCAGATGCGACGGACTCGGTGGTGAAGCGCTGGCTGAGGAACTGCATCCCCGCCACCAGGAGGAAGAGAGCGATTCCCGGAAGAATCACCAGCATGGGATTGATCTGCACGTACTTCTGGCCTTCGGTGATCATGGCTCCCCAGCTCGGCACCGGCGGCTGGACTCCCAGCCCGAGGTAGTCGAGAGACGATTCGATACCGACGATCACGGCGATGTCGAACGACGCGATCACGGCCATCTGCGGCAGCACCTGCGGCAGCACGTGCGTGAACACCGTGCGGCCGTGCGATCCGCCCTGTGTGAGCGGTGAGACGACGAAGTCGCGATCCCGAAGCCCCATGGCCATGGCCCTCGCGACCCGGGCGTAGCCGACCCAGTAGGTGAGCCCGAGGGTGATCACCATGAGCTGGGTGCTGGGTCCGAAGACGGCCGACAGGGCGATGAGAAGGATCACGACGGGCATCGCGAGCTGGATGTCGGCGATCGAGCCCAGGGCGGTGTCGAGCCACCCGCCGCGGTAGCCGGCGATGAGGCCGACGGTGACGCCGATCACGAAATTCAGCGCGACGACGACCGCCGCTATCCCGACCGAGACGAGTCCGGCGAGCGCGAGTCGAGAGAGCACGTCGCGTCCCAGCGAATCGGTCCCGAGAGGATGCGCGGCCGAAGCGAAGGGCGGGAGCATGGCGTCGGCGAGGCTCTGACCGAACGGGTCGTAGGTCGGCAAGAACGGCACCACGATGACGAGGACCAGGATGGTCGACAGCAGTCCGATACCGACCCACATCGGCACTGTGCCCTGGGCGCGGCGGACACGCGGTCGAGGAGTGCGACGGAGGAAGGTGGGCGCGAGTGCGCGGGGTGCGGCGAGGGTCATGACAGCCTCACTCTCGGGTCGATGGATGCGGTGATGAGGTCGACGAGGAAGTTCACCGCGACGAAGAAGACGGCGACGACCGCGAGCCCACCCAGCACGACGGGGAAGTCACGTCCGTTGACGGCCTGGAGCAGCACCTGCCCCATGCCCGGCCAGGCGAAGACCGCCTCGACGATCACCGTGCCGCCGAGCAGTCCGCCGAGATTCAGCCCGGCGATCGTCAGCACCGGCACGAGGGCGTTGGGCGTCATCTGCCGGATGACGACCATCGGATGCCCCTGGCCACGTGCGTAGCTGGCGCGTACGTAGTCGAGTCCCTGCTGCTCACCGAGCGCCGAGCCGATCAGCCGCAGGTAGAGAGCGAATTGAGCCGTCGCGAGGCACGCCACCGGGAGGACGAGGCTCTCCGGCCCCTGGTTGCCGAGAGAGGGAAGCAGGCCCAGCACCACGGAGAAGACGAGGGCGAGCACGACTCCGAAGAGGAAGTCGGGCACCGCCTGACGCAGCGATCCGAGCCAGAGCAGGCTCAGGCGCAGCCAGTTCCATCGGGTGATGAAGATGACGAGGGCGACGATCAGTGCGGCGCCGAGTCCGACGACGAACGACGTGATAGCGAGCTGGAACGTCGCGGGCACCCTGTCGATGAGCAGGTCGAGGGCCGGCACCTTCTGCCGGTAGGAGTCCCCCACCGTGCCCTGGAAGAGTCCGGCGAGGAAGTCGCCGTACTGGACGATCAGCGGCTGATCGAACCCGAGCGTGGCATTGAACGCGTCGATCTCGGTCTGCGTCGCGCCCTCCGGCAGGATCAGCGCCCCCGGCTTCCCGCTGAGTCTGCCCAGGAAGAACCCGATCGTCATGACGGCGAAGACGGTGATGATGGCCTGCGCGAGCTTGCGGGCGACATATCTCGGCATGTCTCTCCTCTCGATGGTCTGAGCTCTCCATCGAGCGGCGGGTAAAACATCGGACATATTCCGGTAGAGCCGATCCTGGCGTGAGTTCGCCGGGTTTTGGGTTTCACGAATGTTAAATGCGGGTCTCAAACGCGTTTCACATCGTTCACGTCCTCTCTGCGAGGCAATCCGCTGAGAAACATTGGACATATCGTTGCCAGGGCCGACGATCAGCAGCTATGGTTCCTGATGTCGCCCGATCGAAAGGAAGCCGGATGCCCCTCGACACGGACCTCGCGCTTGCACGCATCCGTCCCGCCTACGACCAGATCGCAGGACAGCTGAAGCTGCTGATCCTGAACGGATCACTGGCCCCCGGCGAGCGCCTGCCCGTCGAGTCGTCTCTCGCTGCCGCCTTCGGGGTGTCGCGCAACACGGTCCGAGAGGCGCTGCGGATGCTGAGCTCGATCGGCCTCGTACGCACTGAGCGGGGTGTGAACGGCGGAACTTTCGTCGCCCAGGTCGCCGTCGACGACGTGAGCGAGTTCCTCGAGTCCCGACTCGGACTGCTCGTCGGCAGCGATTCGATCTCCCCGGCCGAGCTCACCGAGGCGCGCATCATGCTCGAGGTGCCGTGCGCCAGGCAGGCTGCGGAGCGTCGCACCGATGAAGACGTCGACGCACTGCAAGCACTCGTGGATGCTGAGCGTCAGGACCGCACGGGATGGAGCAGGGGCGAGCACAGCCACGAGTTCCATCTGCGGCTTCTGCGCGCCACCGGCAATACGGTGCTCGAGCTCATGCTCGCGCCCGTGCTCTCGATCTCCCGCCCCAACATGCTGCAGCCCAAGCCCGGCACGTGGGATGCCGCCAACGACGACCACGCGAAGATCCTCGACGCCGTCCGGCGTCAGGATGCCGACGCCGCGGCGCGACTCACGCTCGATCATCTGCACCGCGTGCGAGAGATCACGGACCCCGCCTACACCGACGACGACCACTCCTGACCCACCCCGACGACGACGTCGGTCACCCGCCCCTACAGAGAGGACGCACCACCATGACCGACACCACCGTCTCCCCCGTGGAGATCACCGACGAGATCGCCCGCACGTGGATCGACATCGCCCTCACCGAGGCTCGCGCCGGCGCGGAAGAGGGCGGTCAGCCCATCGGCTCCGTGCTCGTCGGACCCGACGGAGAGGTTCTCGGCCTCGGCCGCAACCGCTTCGTCCAGCGCGGCGATGTCTCCGCGCATGCCGAGACCGAGGCATTCTCGGACGCCGCGCACCGCGAGACGTACGCGGGCACCACGATGGTCACCACGGCAGAGCCGTGCTGGTACTGCTCGGGTCTGATCCGACAGTTCGGAATCAGCCGCGTCGTCATCGGCGCGGCGAGCGGAACGGGCGGTGCTGCGTGGCTCGAAGAACTCGGTCACGAGGTGCACCGCATCGACGACCCCTCGTCGATCGCGTACCTCGAAGGCCTGCGCGCGGGCTGGAAGAAGTCGTAACCGCGAGACCCGCGTCGAAGGGTCCGTCCTCCGTCGCGGAGGACGGACCCTTCGGGCGTCAGCCCTTCACCGCTCCGATGAACGCCGCCACATGCTCCTGCAGCTTGACGATCCGCAGCTCGCGCGCGAGCTCGCGGTCGTAGCCCTCGTAGGCCAGCGGCGGAAGGATGCGCACGTTCTGCGAGCATCCGAACTCCGCGCACACGAGGGTGCCGACGGTGTCGCCCTTGCGTCCGGCCGGCCCGGCCTTGCGCGCCACGTAGAGCTGCACGTCGTTGCGCAGCGTGACGTCTTCGCACCACGAGCACTGGGCCCTGGCGACGACGCGCTGCTCGGCACGCTGCAGGACGACACCGGTGGCGACGTCGTCGATCCACGTCACGACGTATGCGCGGCGCGGCAGCTTGGGGTCGACCCAGCCGAGGTAGTCGAGCTTCTCGACATCGAGGTCGGCGAAGCCGGGCGGCAGGGTCAGATCGGAGACCTCTTTGCGGGAGGCGTTGAGGAAGGAGGCGCGCAGGGTGCGCTCGTCGATGGGACGCATGAGGAGTGTGCTTTCGTGACGGCCGTCGGAGACGGCGGACGGAGAAGAGGAGCATCCGACACGGATGCGGGGATACGACGGATCACCGGAGACGGGATGTTCCGCCTCCGGCCGATCGTCAGCCTCTGTCCGCGGCGCGGAAGGCGCCTGCAGCTCCGTTCTGCGCCCGCTCCGGCATACGGAGAGCGCTCATCGACAACAGCATCCGGCGAGTCTACGCCCGTTTGTCTCACCCGGCGCCGGCTTTTGTTTCACCCCGTGTCGGCGCGGGTTCCGTCTGCGGCGAGGCCGACCTACTCTTGCCGGAACGTCCACTCACGTCCGCTCACGAAGGAGACCACCGTGTCCACGCCGCTGAACCGCCTTTCGCCCCTCCCGGTGCGTGAGCGTTCTGCGTGCATGTGCCGTCACGGGTTCACGTGCTCCTCGTTCGAGGCGGGTCACGCCCTGCACCTGATCCAGGCGCGCATCGCCTCGGCGACGCCCGCCGAGTGGGTCGACGCGATCGTCGAGCGCGCGGACGCCGCGACCGGCGACCTGACCGTGCGCATGCTCGACGGCAGCGCGCACTCGCTCTGGAACGGCTCGGGCGCAGCACTCGAGGCTCCCGCGGGCACCCCGGTCGCGCTGCACGTGCGCTACGGCGTGCTGGCGATCGGGCGCACGCAGTTCAACGTCGCGCTCGTCTGATCGTCTCGTCTCGGGCGGCTGCGTCGTCCTGTCCGACGACCGGGCGGGTCAGGCTGCCGCCATCATCATGTCCTTGACGGCCATGCAGGCGTCCATGCAGTCCTTGCACGCCTGAGCGCACATCCGGCAGACCTCGCTGTGGGCGGCGTGCTCCATGCACTCGTCCATGCACATCTGGCACATCGCGATGCACGCGTCGAGCATGGCCATCATGGTGGCGGGCGTCATGCCCTGCATCCGCATCATCGACCGCATCATCGTGTTGCACATGTCGGCGCAGTTCATGCACGCGGGGGCGCAGTCCATCATCTGCGTCGAACAGACGGTGCACGCCTGCTCACACGCCGAACACGCGTCCATGCACGCCTGCATGACGGCCATGTCCATCATCGCCATGTCGGTCGACTCCATGTTCTTCGACATGGCGCCCATCATCATCGAGTCCATCGCACACCGCTTCCGTCGTCGGCCGCAGCCGAGCTGAGAGCGGGCAGGACCACCCGCCTGTGGCCCACGCTAGTCGCCCGAGGCCTCGGCGTCGACCGCCGATCGCGTGCTCTCATGCGCGCCGGTGGTTGTCAATCCCGTGGCCAGTATCCGTGGCGCGTGTGATCGTGGCAGTCCGTTGATCAGTCGAGGAAAGGACACGGACATGAGCGCCGGAGACGACATCAAGAACAATGCCGAGAAGCTGGCCGGCAAGGCCAAAGAAGGTCTCGGCAAGGTGACCGACAACGAGAAGCTCGAGGCCGAGGGCCGCGCGGACCAGACGAAGGCATCGGCCAAGCAGGCCGGCGAGAACGTCAAGGACGCGGCGCACAAGGCCGGCGAGAACCTGCGGGACGGCTTCACGGAGTAAAGCCCGCGGACACGGAGAAGGGCCCGCCGGAAGGCGGGCCCCACTCCTTCGGGTTCAGCGCGTGCGGTTGCCGGAGATCGATCGGATCAACCAGGCGATCACGGCGATGGCCAGCAGCACGAGTCCGACCCACAACAGGAACTGCAAGGACTGCACGAGTCCGCCGGTGATGGCGAGGATGATCGCGATCACGATGACGATGATCAGAAGGATGTTCATCGGTCTTCCCTTCTTCTGGGGCGCGGAGCGCCCGCCTAGGGCTCTCAACCTAGACCTGACGAGACCGCATCCCCGAGGGGCTTGACGCGAGGCTTCCGCCCGTGTGAGGAGTACGACATGCCAGGACGCAGGAACAGCTCGCTCAAGGATCCGGAGCTCTACGAGGAGCTCCGCGACGACGGGGCGTCGAAAGAGAAGGCCGCCCGCATCTCGAACGCCGCTGCGCGCGACGGCCGCAGTGCCGTCGGTCGCCGCGGGGGCGAGCACGGCGACTACGAGGACTGGACCGTCGACGAGTTGCGCGCCCGGGCCAAGGAGATCGGCCTGACCGGCTACAGCCGCCAGCGCAAGGCCGACCTCATCTCCGCGCTGCGGAATCACTAGGCCGCCGGTGGCACGGTTCGGGATCGAGGAGGAGTTCGTCCTCCTCGACGAGAAGACGCTCGTTCCGCTGGCCATGACGCCGGAGTCACGGGCCCGACTGGTGGGCACTCGTCCCGCCGGGGTGGTCACACCCGAATACCTGACCTGCCAGATCGAGACCGCCACAGCGCCCCTCGAGACCCGAGACGAGGCCGCACGCCAGCTGCGTGCGATGCGCGAGATGCTCGGCTCCCAGGCCGCCGAACACGGGGCGATCGTCGCCCCCACCGGCACCCCTTTCATCGCGCCGCACCGGTTCATCGTGTCGCGCTCGCCGCACTACGACGCCGTCGCCGGTCACCTCGCCGAGATCACCCGGGAGCACGAGGTGAACGGGCTGCACGTGCACGTCGAGGTCCTCGACGACGAGGAGCGGGTGCGTGCCGTCAACCGTGTGCGACCGTGGCTGCCGGTGCTGCTCGCCCTCACCGGCAACGCGCCGTTCACGAAGGGGCGCCCCTCGGGGTTCGCCAGCTGGCGCAGCATCCTGATCCGACGTCTGCCGTCGTCGTGGAGCCCGCCGCGCTTCGTCGACCTCGCCGACTACCGTGCGCGGGTCGACGAACTCGTCGACATGGGCGCGATCTCGGAGGCGAGCTCGCTCTCGTGGACCATCCGCCTGTCGGAGAAGTTCCCGACGGTCGAGGTGCGCGTATGCGATGTGCAGCTGACGACCGAGGACACGCTGCTCGCCGTCGCGCTCATCCGCGCTCTGGTGCTCAGCGGCGAACTCGGCGATGCACCCGCCGTGTCGCACGACGCGATCGACTCGTCGCTGTGGACGGCGGCGCGACAGGGACCGGACGCCCGGATCGTCGACCCGCGCACCGGCGAGATCGCCCCGGCGCAGGAGGTGCTCACGGCGCTGCTCGAGCGCCTCTCCGACACGCTCCGGCAGCACGGCGACGAGGACTTCGTGACGGATGCCGTGGCGCGCATCCGCAGCGACGGCACCGGCGCTCAGCGTCAGCTGCGCGCCCACGCCGAACGCGGTGTCGGCGGGCTCCGCGATCTCTACCGCTCGGGCACCGCGCCCCTGCACTGACCACCGCACGTGCGGCCGGCCGCCCGCATTGACGGCCGACCTCGATGCCGACCGCCCGGCGGGGTCGCGGCGGCAGTAGTGTCGGCCTGTGGCATCCTCTCGCTTCGCTCCTCCGCAGCGGCTCGTCATCTCGGTGGCGGTGCTCGCATCGTTCGTGACGTTCCTCGACGGCACGGTCGTGACGGTCGCGCTGCCCGCGATCAGTCGCGAGCTCGGCGGCGGCATCACGACGCAGCAGTGGGTGGTCGACGCATACCTGATCACGCTGAGCGCGCTGATCCTGCTCGCCGGCTCGCTCTCCGACGCCTACGGGCGGGTGCTGGTCATGCGTGTCGGGCTGATCGCGTTCGGCGTGGCCTCGGTCGCGGTGGCCGCAGCTCCCGATCCGCTGATCCTCATCATCGCGCGTGCCGCGCAGGGGGCAGCCGGAGCGCTGCTGGTGCCGAGCTCGCTCGCCCTGATCACCGCGACGATGCGCGGCGATCTGCAGTCTCGCGCGATCGGCGTCTGGACCGCGTTCACGACGGGCGCGCAGCTCGTCGGCCCGCTGCTCGGCGGACTCTTCGTCGACTTCCTGTCGTGGCGGCTCGTGTTCCTGATCAACGTCGTGCCGATCGGGGTGACGCTCGTGCTCCTCGCCCGACTGAAGCTCTCCGAGCGTCCGAGCGGTGTGCGCGTCGACTGGCTCAGTGGAGCGCTGTGCGCGATCGGTCTCGGCGCGGTCGTGTTCGCGCTGATCGAGCAGCCGAACCTGGGCTGGTCCTCCCCCGCCATCTGGCTTCCCGGGGTCGTCGGCGCCGCTCTCTTCGCCCTGTTCCTCGTGCGCCAGCAGCGGTCGCCCGCACCTCTCATGCCGCTGTCGCTGTTCCGCGTGCGTGACTTCGCGTGGGGCAACCTCGCGACGCTGTTCATCTACGCGGCCCTGTCTCTGAACGGCTTCGTGATCGGCGTGTACCTGCAGCAGGGCGCGGGCCTCAGCGCCACCGCCGCGGGGCTCGCGAGCCTGCCGGTGACGGTGCTCCTGATCCTGCTCAGCTCTCGCGCCGGATCGTGGGCGGGCCGCTTCGGACCCCGCATCTTCATGACGGTCGGCCCGCTGGTGATGGCGGTCGGCGCGCTCATGCTGCTGCTCGTCTCCGAGAGCTTCGACTACTGGTGGCAGGTGCTGCCCGCGATGATCGTGCTGGGTCTCGGCCTGGCGCTCACGGTCGCGCCGCTCACCTCCGCGATCCTCGGCGCGATCGACGAGTCGCGCTCGGGCATCGCCTCGGCGGTGAACAACGCGGTCTCCCGCGTCGCGGGACTCCTCGTCGTCGCGATGCTGTCGACGATCATCGGCGGCACTCTCGATCTCGGCGGATTCCACAACGCCGCCTGGGTCACCGCCACCCTGTTCGCCGTCGGAGGCGTCGTGTCGTGGATCGGCATCCGCCGCAACCCCGCGGAGGACGCCCCCGACGAGACCGCCGCCGCGGCGCGTTGACGGTGTCGGCGGGCGGGCGCAGACTGAAGACACCGTCTCCCCGAGCCCCCGGAGGTCACTCGTGAGCACGATCCAGGATTCCCCGTCGCAGAATCCCCTTCCGCCCGTCGTCGACGCCGACACGTGGCGGCGCGAGCTGGATGCGCTGCGCGTGCGCGAGAAGGCGGCGACGCGCGAGCTCGATGCGATCGCCGCGCAACGCCGCCGTCTGCCGATGGTCGCGCTGCCGGAGTACACGCTGGTGGGCGCCGAGGGGCCGGTGCGGCTCAGCGAGGTCTTCGACGGGCATCCGCAGCTCATCGTCTACAACCACATGTGGTCGGACGGCAACGAGTGGCAGTGCCCCGGATGCACCGGTTTCACCTCGCAGTTCACCCGGCTCGACGTGCTCGAGCGGTACTACGACGCCCGGTTCGTGATCGTCACGAACGGGCCGATCGACGAGGCGCTCGCGTATCGCGAGCGGGTCGGCAACCGCATGGCCTGGTACTCGAGCGCCGACAGCTCGTTCGGGTCCGACATGGACGCCGGGCCGAATGAGGGTTTCGGGGTGAACGTGTTCCTGCGCGACGGCGACACCGTGTATCGCACGTGGCACACGAACGGGCGCGGCACCGAGCGCCTCAGCCATCTGCAGGGCCTGGTCGACCTGCTCCCCTACGGCCGCCAGGAGGAGTGGGAGGACTCTCCCGAGGGGTGGCCGCAGCATCCGACCTACGACCGGGGCATGGGGTCGAAAGAGGTCGCCGAGCTGTACGGCGCACCGAACGGCACCCTGCAGGGAGCGGCATCCTGAGGCGCGCATCCGGGTCGGCCGTCGCCGTGCTGCTCGCGGGCCTCGTCGCGCTGACGGGGTGCGCACCGGATGCCGCCTCCAGCGCCGCCCTCGCCCTGCCGCCGGCCGGCGCGACCCCGGACTATCAGCTCGGCGGAGCCTACGACCCGGCCGACGGCGTCGGCATCGTGGGGCGCGACCGGTCGGACCCTCCCGCCGACGGGATCTACTCGGTCTGCTACGTGAACGGGTTCCAGACGCAGCCGGGTGAGCTCGGCGACTGGGACGACGAGCTGCTGCTGCACCGCAGCGACGGCGAGCCGGTGTTCGACCCCGATTGGCCCGACGAGGCGCTGCTCGACACCTCGACCCCGGAGAAGCGCGAGGGCATCGCCGACCGGGTCGGCCCCTGGATCGAGGGCTGCGCCGACGCCGGGTTCGCCGCGGTGGAGTTCGACAACCTCGACTCGTACACGAGGTCGGACGGGGCCCTCACCCTCGACGACAACCTGGCTCTCGCGACACTGCTCGTCGACGTCGCCCACGCGTCGGGGCTCGCCGCAGGGCAGAAGAACGCCGCGGAGGATGCACAGGAGCTGCGCGACCGCGCCGGATTCGACTTCGCCGTCGTCGAGGAGTGCGCCGCCTACGAGGAGTGCGCGGCGTTCACCGCCGTGTACGGCGACCACGTGATCGACATCGAGTACACGGACGAGCTGCCGCGATCGTTCGAGGAGATGTGCGCCGACAGCGAGTCGCCGGCATCCCTGGTGCTGCGCGACCGCGATCTGCTCACGCCCGACGATGAGGGGCACGTGTTCGAGACCTGCCCCTGAGGATGCCTGCGGGATCAGACGAACATGACTCGTCGTGGTGGTGGGTCTGTGTAGGTGCGGCCGAGTGGGCTGGTCCAGGTGATGGTGCCGTCGGGTTGTTGGTGTGCGGTCCAGCGGTGTCGGTCGTGGATGTCGGGGTGTTTGAGGGTGTGGTGTCGTCGGCAGAGGTGGCTGAGGTTGTCGATGCGGGTTCTGCCGCCGCGTGCGTGGTCGTGGGTGTGGTCGATGTCGAAGCGGTGGGTGGGCATGCGGCAGCCGGGGAAGCGGCAGTGCTGGTCGCGGGCGCGGAGGAAGCGGCGCATGGACTCGGTCGGGGTGTAGGTGTCGGTCTCGACGATCAGCCCGGACGGGTCGAGGAACAGGCGCGTCCACCCGGTGTTATATCCGGCGAGGCATCGGGCGATCTCGGGGGCGAGGGGGCCGTGCCCGTCGAGCTCGGCGGGATGGTCGTCGTCTCCGGTCAGGGTCGTCGCGGCGACGGTGACCTGGATGCGCGCCCGGATGTTCTCGAGTCCGGAGCCGTTCTCGGGGCTGGGTGTCGCGGCGAGCAGCAGGTCGGCGAGGACGTCGGCGCGGATCTGGTCGATCGTGCGACGGTCGTTCTCGAGGTGTTCGATGTCGGGGCTGGTCGGATCGGTCATCGGGTCACGCCGGCCCGTCAGCGGGTCGGTGGTGAACGTGTCCGACTCGCCGAAGATCACGCCGCTGGTGACGTACGCGTCATACTCGGGGTCTTCGGGCGAGAAATCCCGCAGATCCCGGAATCCCTCGCCACCGTCGTCGTGTGGGGGAAGGTACGGGTCGCCCTCGTCGCGGGTACGGATGATCTCGCGTGCCATCTGCGTGAGCCGGTCGAGGATCCCTTCCGCGATCCACTCCGGCAGCACCGCGCTCAACAGGGCGAGCCCGTCACCGACCGAACGCACCTGCACGCACCGCTCCTCGACCGCCTTACGCTGCCGAGCCACGAGCGTCACGCCCGCCACTGTCGCCGCCACCTGCCGGGCGTGTGCTTTCGTGCGCGCCGCCGTCTCCCTCTCGGCGAACACGAGCACCGCCGCCTCATACAGCCCCATCGTGTCCGCGCTCACCGTGCCGTCATCGATCGCTTCGCTGACGATCATGCTCGCCCGCACGATCTCTCGCACATGCGCGACACTGATCACCCCGGTCGCGAATGCCGCACGCGTCGCAGGCAGAGCACGCGACAACGTCCGCGCGTCGGTGAACGAATACTCGACCGACCCCGTACTCAGCCGCCCCGCAGCCGCATACTCGGCGATCATCGACCGCTGAATCGCATCACGATGAAAAGGACTCTCCACCACATCCGCCTCACGCACCGCGATCCGCTGGACCAGCAGCTCACTCGCCTGCGCCTCGAGCGCCGCGATCCGTCGCCGCACCTCGACCCACTCATCGAGCAGCCGACAGCGCTCCTCGAGATCGAGGTCGAGATCAGTGCGGGTGGTCATACCTCCAGGGTAGAACAAATGTTCGAGTGAATGCATGGCTACTCGAGGAGGATTCCGGCATCCCCGAATGCTCGTCGCTAGGCTGACCTCGTGACCATCAGGGGGGACGTGGCCGGCGGTGCGCGCGCGATCGCCGCTCGATGGGTGCGCGCGATCGCCGACCTGCCCCGCGGGATCTGGGTCGCGGCCGCGGCTCTCGCTGCACTGCTCATCGTGATCATCGCGACCGGCGGACTCGCTCAGGCGACGGCCGAACCCCGCAGGGTCGACGTAGGAGACGAGGTGCGCACGGGCCAGCTGAGCGTCACGGTGCTCGACGCCGAGTTCACCCGAGAGGTCGAAGCGGAGTATCTCGATGCCGACGACGGCGAGGTGCTGCTCGTCATGACGATCGCGATGGAGAACCTGACCGACAGGCCGATCGGCGTCGGCTCCACGGCCGACCGGATCGACACGAACCTCGTGAACCACGATCGGCCTCTGCTCGACCTGGCCGACGTCGAGGCGACCGACAGCGCCTACGTCTGGCGAGCGGACGGGTCAGCGGGCCAGGTGTACCTGCAACCCGGGGTGCCCTCGGACATCACGATCGCGTGGCCCGTGCCGGAGGCGACGATCACCGACGCCACGGTGTCGCTCGATGTGCATGAGGCGTCGATCAGCACCGGCGCCGTGGTGCTGTCGTCTCGTGTCGTGACCTGGCGAGCGGACGATGTCGCGGCGCGCATCGTCGTGCCCGTGAGGGAGACATCGTGAGGCGCGCACTGCCCTGGGTGCTCGGCGCCGCCCTCGTGGC
This sequence comes from Microbacterium sp. C5A9, assembly GCF_022627955.1. Lineage (GTDB taxonomy): Bacteria > Actinomycetota > Actinomycetes > Actinomycetales > Microbacteriaceae > Microbacterium. The sequence goes on along the minus strand of NZ_JABXGD010000005.1, from coordinate 24,665 downwards.
CGGAGCCGGGCTGGTGACCGCCGCGACACCCAGCGACGAGGATGTGGTGGGACCGATCACGATTCACGGATCGGCCGGTGAGGCCGTCGCGTCGCGCTCGATCATCGCGACCGTCACGGACGCGACCTTCGCCGACGAGGTCGCCGAGTCCCACTGGAGCGCCGAGGGCAACTGGCTCGTCATCACCCTCGACGCCTCCGCCCGGTCCACCGAGATCGACGCGAAGATCACCCTCGCGACCCTCACGGTCGACGACCGCGTCTTCCAGGCGAGCGAGCGTCCGTCGACATCGCTGCGCGGCACCGCGCTGCGCGTCGGCACGGACACGGCCGGCTCGCTCTCGTTCGAACTGCCCGCCGAGCTCGACAGCGGCACCGCCGAGCTCGCCCTCACACCGTCGTACTTCACCCCCGAGCTCGACGATCTCGTGGTGATCTCGATCGAGCTCGACGACCTTCCGCGCGTCCCCACCGTCGAGCTCGTCGCGCCCGAATGGAGCGCTCGATGAGCGGCTCTCACCCGACCTGGTGGCGCACGCAGCGCACGGCGCTGATCGCCCTCGCGATCGCCGCCGTCGGCGTGCTCGGCGCCAACCTGTGGCTCGATGTGATCCCGAACACCCGGCAGGCCGATCGCGTGATCGAGGCCGGTTCCGACTCCGCCGCCACGATCTCCGGTCAGGAGCTCGAGCTCGGGTTCGTCGAATGGGGCGAGTTCGACGCTCCCGAGGGATCCCGCACGCTGAGCATCCGCCTGTCTGCGAGCGGTGGACCGGATGCCGCGTCCTGCGGCGCCGCGATCCTCACCGAGCAGTCGTCATCGCGTACCTGGGTCAGCTCACGACGCGGAATCGACGTCGACTCCGACCTCGGCGAGAGCTCATGTGTCGCGGAACCCGCGTCGTACCGCATCCTGCTCGTCTTCCTGCTGCCCGACGACGCGGAGGGACCCTTCGTGCTCGACATCGAGGGCGACGACTCCGACGTCGCCCGCTTCTCCGTCGACCCCTGAGCCGTCTCTGCCGGTCGGTCGCGTGTCGAGTCCCGCCTTCGGCCGACCGATCACCCGGTCGTAGGCGGTGGCGACGATCGCGACGCGCAGCGGCTCGGCGATCGCCGCGACAGCCACGGTCACGAGCGGGAACACCCCCGCCCAGAATCGCAGGTCGTGGCCGCCGATGAGCTGCAGCACCCCCCTGGTCGCGAGCTGTTCGGCGAAGGCCCAGCCCGCATACGCGAGGACGAAGCCGCCGAACAGCGCCGGCCCCCCTCGCCAGATCACCGTGACCGCAGCCCAGAGCCCCTCGAGGCGCATCACGAGCGTGCGGGCGACACTCATCGCCGCACCGCGCACAGCACCGCCCGGACCGGCCGCCCACCGCGGGAACGACGGGGTGGAATCGAACGCGGTGCCGAAGATCACGCCCGCGACCGTCAGCCAGGCCGCGGGGACCAGAAGTGCGGCGGCCACGATGCCGAAGAGCCAGGTCGCTCCCTCCCACAGGACCGCGACAGGCTCGAGGTTGATCGCGAACCAGTCGCCGAATCCCTGCAGCCAGCCGACGGCCGCGCGCTCGCCGACCCACGCGAGCACGCCGTTCCACCATCGCGCGACCAGCACGAAGAGCATGAACGTCCACAGCACCTCGGTGTACGCGGCGAGCACCACGGTCCATCTCGGCAGGCGGGACGCGAATCGGGTGAACAGCAGACGGGCGACCAGCGCGATCACCAGCACGGCCACCGGCAGCACGCCGACGGCGATCACCCCGCCGCGATCGCCGAGCTGGTCGGCCTGCATGCCCGTGTCGGCGAGCCCGACGGCCAGGGCGACGCGGAAGAAGTCGATGAGGTCGGCATCCAGCAGGCCCCACGCCGTATAGAAGGCGAAGAACGGCAGGATCGCCGCGAGGGTGGCGGAGGCGAACTCGCGGAGACCACCGGCATCCTGCCTGCGACTGTGCGGCAGCGACGGCCGCACAGTGAGGTACATCGCGACGTAGGAGACGAGCCGCGCGGCCACCGCGAGCGGCAGCAGAAGGAGTCCGCCGAGGGTGGTGTGACCGCCCACGAATCCGGCGAGCTCGATCAGCAGTCGATGCAGGGCCTCGCCGCCGAGGTACCAGGCCATGAGCGCGACGCCGTGCCGCGCGAGGACGCGCCCGAAGGTGCGGAGGACCTGTGCCATGTGCCCCACCGTATCGGTCGCGCTGTCCGCGGCGCTCGTCAACCCCCTTCGCGACGGTGCATGCGCGCGAGCACTATGCAGGGACGAGGATGCCGGCGCCTGAGACCGCGCCGACAGCCGAGGTACGCCGAGAGACAGGACCCCGCCATGGCCGAGAACGTGCGCACCATGAAGTGCCGCCCGGAGGACGTGTTCCGCGTGCTGGCGAACGGATGGCTGTATCCCGCCTGGGTGGTCGGAGCGTCGCGGATGCGCGATGTCGACGCATCCTGGCCGCAGTCAGGCGCCGAGCTGCACCACTCGGTGGGCGTGTGGCCGGCGCTGCTCGACGACACCACCGTGGTCGAGGAGTGGTCTCCGCCGAACCGCATGGTCATCCGCGCCCGCGGTTGGCCGATCGGCGAGGCACGGGTCACGCTGCGGGTGCGCTCGTACGACGGCGGCTCGATGGTGCGGATCGACGAGGAGCCCGTGAAAGGGCCCGCGACGCTGCTGCCCGCCCTCGTGACGGCGCCTCTCCTCCGCCTGCGCAACGCCGAGACCCTGCACCGTCTCGCGTACCTCGCCGAGGGGCACGCCGACTGACCACGCGACGGCGCCCGCGCACCGAGACACCCCACCCATATATTGGTTACGAGCCGCGACCTCCGCGGACGACGGAGGAGACGGTGATGCCCCAGGACCCGATGCAGGCACCCGAGCGACACCAGTCCGGCTGGCGGCGCTTCTGGGAGAAGGGCGGCTGGTGGCGGGCGGTCGTGCTCGTCGTCGTCTACTTCGCGCTCTACAACGGCCTGTCGCTGCTTCTCACGCCGCTCGCCGAGCAGATCGACGATCCGCAGAGCGTCGCGGCCATCCTGGTCTTCTACGCCATCCCGGTCTTCATCGGATGCATCCTGCTCGTCGCCTTCGGCGCGTCGGTGGGGTGGCTGCCCGAGCTCTTCCGCCCGCAGCCGATCCGAGGTCGCGGGTGGATGTGGATCGCGATCGTCGTTGTGCTGCTGTTCAACGTGCTGCACCTGCTCTCGATCGACTACGGCACGGCTGGCGCCGAGGTCGTCGCGACGTGGCTGCTCGCCGGCGTCTTCATCGGCTTCGCCGAAGAGGTCCTCACCCGCGGCTTCGTCGTGAATATGCTCCGCAAGTCGGGCAACCGCGAGATCGTCGTCGCCCTGGTCTCCGCCGCGCTGTTCTCGCTGCTGCACGCGGGCAACCTGCTGTCGGGCCAGTCCCTCCTCGCGACGGGGATCCAGCTGGTCTACACGTTCTTCTTCGGTATCTGCATGTATCTCGCGATGCGTGTCACCGGCACGATCATCGCTCCGATCCTGCTGCACGCGAGCACCGACCCGAGCATCTTCCTGCAGGCGACCTACCCTGCCGACGGCCCGATCGGCGCCTTCGCGGGGCTGGGCAACATCGCCGTGATCGTCTTCGGGCTCATCGCCCTGTTCTTCATCCGCGGCTCAGTAGTCCCAGTCGAGCGGACCGGCGTTGAGCGGTAGGTAACGGGCCTCGTCCGGGGCCCGCTCGGGCTGCACGGTCACCACGACGCGCGTGCCGGCGCAGACCAGCACGCTCACCAGGTCGTTCCCGGCGGTGAAGTCGACGAAAGCCGGCTCAGACTTCGCCGCGATCTCGATTCGATCCATCAGATCCACGAGGTCCTGTTCGGGCGCCAGCACGAACTGGTCGTCATCGAACGCGATCCGGGTCTGCTTCTTCATCTTCTCCCCCTTTGATCGGGAGACGTGAGTGCGCCTCTCACGGAGAACGCTACGAAGCGACGGCTCGGTCACGAAGGGCCTTGCGTGTTCGGAGGCATCGTGCTTCCGTCGGCGCGCCCGCCGGGAGAGACCTCCCGGCGGGCGTGAGAGGTCAGCTCGCGTCGGCGCGCGCGACCTCGAGGGACGGGTAGTCCGTGTACCCCTCGGCGGTGCGGCCGTAGAACAGCGCAGGGCGCGGCTCGTTGAGCTCGGCATCCTGACGCCAGCGCTCGACCAGATCGGGGTTCGCGATCGCCGGGCGGCCGGCGGCCACCGCATCGGCCCAGCCCTCGGCCACGAGCGTTTCGGCCTCGTCGCGGCTGGTGGGCGCGGCGAAGCCGGAGTTGATGATCAGGGGTGCGCCGAGGGTGCGGCGGATTCGCTGCACGAGCTCGCTCGTCGGCGCGGCGTTCAGCACGTCGACGAAGGCGAGGTCGAGGGGCGCGAGACCCTCGGCGACGGCGAGGTATGTGGCGAGCGCGTCGGCGTCGTCCTCTTCGAGCACGCCCTGGATGTTGTGCTGCGGCGAGAGGCGGATGCCGGTGCGGTCGGCTCCCACGGCGTCGGCGACCGCCGTCGTGACCTCGATCGCGAAACGGGCGCGGTTCTCGGGCGATCCGCCGTAGCGGTCGTCGCGGACGTTCGACACCGGCGACAGGAACTCGTGCACGAGGTACCCGTTCGCGCCGTGCACCTCGACGCCGTCGATGCCCGCGGCGATCGCGTTGCGCGCGGCCTGCGCGAACTGCTCGACCACTCCGGGGATCTCGTCGAGCGTCAGGGCGTGCGCGACCGGCATGGCGGCCTTGCCCTCGGGCGTGTGGGTCTCGCCGGGCGCGGCGAGCGCGCTCGGGGCGACCACGCGCGGCTCACCGGAGATCGCCGGATGCGAGACCCGGCCGCCGTGCATCAGCTGCATGACGATCGTTCCGCCGGCCTCGTGCACGGCGTCGGCGATGAGGCGCCATCCCTCGATCTGCTCCGCCGTCACGATGCCCGGCTGCCCGGAGTACGACTTGCCCTCGGCCGCGGGCCACGTGCCCTCGGTGATGATGAGCCCGAGACCGGCGCGCTGCCGGTAGTACTCCACCATCGGCTCGGTGGGCACGCCCGCGTCATCGGCGCGGGTGCGAGTGAGCGGCGCCATGACGACGCGGTTGGACAGCGGGAGGGCGCCGAAGGCGGCAGGTTCGTAGAGAGTCACAGTGAGGGACAAGACCGGCGACCTGCGGGGTATTCCCCGGGGTCAGGATGCGGCGGTATCGCCGTCGGCCCCTCCGGGCGCAGCCGGCGCAGCGGCCGGCGTCGGCAGCTCGCCGCCCAGGTCCGACAGGAGTCGCGTGAAGTGATCGAGGTCCTCGGCCGACCAGCGGCGCAGGCGCTCTCCGAGGCGCGCCTCGTAGCGCGAGCGTGCGAGCGCGACGCGCTCCTGCGCGAGCTCGGTGGCGACGAGCACGCGGGCCCGCCGATCGTCGGGATCGCGGACGCTCTCGACGAGTCCCAGCTGCTCGAGCTGGCGCACATGACGGCTGACGGCGGACTTGTCGGTCTGCAGCCGTTCGATGATCGCCCCCGCCGAAGTCGCCTTGCCCGTGGCGATGGAGGTCAGCACCTGGTACCCGAGCGGCTGCAGGTCGGGATGCACGGTGATCGCCGCCTCACGCCAGCTCACGCGGATGCGGGCGAAGAGCCGGCCGAGCTCGTGCTCCACGCGGGAGACGGCCTCATCGAGGTCGGCGCTGTCGGAGGCACTCATGCTCGCCAGCTTACGGCGAAGTCAGAATGCGTCGAATCGCTCATCCGGGCCGCCTTCGCGTGCGAGACGGCACCGGATGAGCGATTCGACGGAGACGGAGTGAGGATCAGATCTCCGACAGGAGGCGGAAGACCTTCGACGCGGCATGGACCTCGTCGGAGGTGAGCTCGGCGAGCACGGCCCGCAGACGCACACCGTGCTCCTGGCGCAGCTCGGCGAGCGCGACCTGCGCGGCCGGCGTCGCCGTGAGCACCCGCAGCCGGCCGTCGCGCTCGTCGGGCCGGGACTCGATGAGACCCAGCTCCTCGAGCATCCGCACCTGGCGGCTGATGACCGACTTGTCCATCTCGAACCGCTCGGCGAGCTCGTGCGCGTTGGCCGTGCCCGCCCGTTCGATGAAGGTCAGCAGCTTGTACCCGCCGACCTGCAGCTCCGGGGCGATGCGGGCCGCCGACTCCCTCCAGAGCGTCCGAGTCCTCGCGAAGATGAGGTTCAGATGCGCCTGGAGGTCGCCGATCGCGTCCTCGAGGTCCGGTGCCGTGACGGCCTCCGTGGTGGCCATGTCAGCCCCTCGACTCCCGGCCCTCGCGCTCGCCTTCGCGCTCCAGCACGGTCACCGATCCGGTCGCCGTGGCGGCACCCGGGGTGCGGATGGCTCCGGTCGAGAGGTTCGCGCCGACCTCGGCCCCGGCGACGTCGATCGCGGAGTCCTCGGCCTGGTCGCGCAGCTGCTCGGCGGCGTTCTTGGTCGACAGCGGCTTGTTCTTGATGAAGGCGATCGCGATGATCGAGATCACGGCGAGCGGGATCGCGATGATGAACGAGTCGGCGATGCCGTGGCCGTAGGCGCTCTCGACGATCGCGCGGATCGTGTCGGGCAGCTGCGTCACCTTCGGCACGTCGCCCGAGGCGAGGTGCGTGAGGGCGTCGACCTCGTCCGGCGTGGTCGGCGTGAAGCCCTTGAGCGCGTCGGTCATGTAGTTCGCGACGCTCGTCGACAGCATCGAGCCCATCACCGTGACGCCGATGGTGCCGGCGATCGTGCGGAAGAAGTTGACGTTCGACGAGGCTGCGCCGAGCTGCTGCGGGGCGGTGTCGTTCTGCACGATGAGGGTCAGGTTCTGCATCACCATGCCGAGGCCGGCACCGAGCACGAACATGTACACCGCCACCAGCGGGAACGGGGTGTCGTAGCGCAGCGTCGCCATCAGCGAGACGCCGACCGTGGTCAGCACGGAGCCCGTGAGCATCCACCCCTTCCACTTGCCGAAGCGGCTGACGAGCTGGCCGATGATGATCGACGCACCCATCTGCCCGATGATCATCGGGATCGTCATGAGGCCGGACTCGGTCGGCGTGGCGCCGCGGGCGAGCTGGAAGTACTGCGCCAGGAAGACCGAGGTCGCGAACATCGAGACGCCGATCGCGATGGATGCGATGACCGACAGCGTGAAGGTGCGGTTGCGGAACAGCGACATCGGGACGATGGGTTCCTTGACGAAGAACTCGACCGTGATGAACGCGGCGAGCGCGACACCGGCGGTGACGGCGAGCATGATGCTCGTCGAGGAATCCCAGTCGAACTGGCTGCCGCCCATCGACACCCAGATCAGCAGGGTGGAGACGCCGACGGCGAGGAGCACGATGCCGAAGTAGTCGATCGACACCTTGCTGTCACGCTGCGGCTTGGGCAGGTGCAGCGTGAACTGCAGCAGCACGAGGGCGAGGAGCGCGAACGGCACGCCGACGAAGAAGTTGGAGCGCCAGCCCCACACGTCGGTGAGCAGGCCGCCGAGCAGCGGGCCGCCGATGGTGCCGAGGGCCATGATGCCGCCGACGACGCCCATGTACTTGCCGCGCTCACGTGGCGAGATGATGAGGGCCACCGCGATCATGACGAGCGACATGAGCCCACCGACGCCGATGCCCTGGATGACGCGGACCGCGATGAGCATGTTCGTGTCGGTGGAGAACCCGGCGATCACGGTGCCGGCCGTGAAGAGGATGAGCGAGATCTGGACGAGGATCTTGCGGTCGACGAGGTCGGCGAGCTTGCCCCAGATGGGAGTGGAGACGGCGGTGGCCAGCAGGCTGGCGGTGATGACCCAGGTGTACTGGGACTGCGTGCCGCCGAGGTCGGCGATGATGACCGGCATCGAGGTCGACACCACGGTGCCCGAGAGCACGGCGACGAACATGCCGACGACGAGACCGGAGATCGCGGTGAAGACCTCGCGCGGCGACCGGGTCGCCTCCGGCGCGGAGGAAGAGGGAATAGCTGTCACAGTGGTGAGACTCCTGTGTAGAAAGTTGATTGGTGTCAACTATATCGTGATCGTTGATTTAGTGCAACTGTCGTTGCGGGTCAACTATTCCCGGGTCGCGCACCGCACTCCGATGTCGGTGGCCCGTGCGACGATCTGCCCGTCGAGAGGAGCGCAGGATGCGGGGCGAAGCCACCGTGCTGCATGCGGATCTCGACGCGTTCTACGCCTCGGTCGAGCAGCGCGATGCGCCGGCGCTGCGCGGCAGGCCCGTGATCGTCGGCGGCGGGGTGGTGCTCGCGGCGAGCTACGAGGCGAAGGCCCGCGGCGTGCGCACGGCGATGGGCGGGCGCCAGGCGCTGCAGCTCTGTCCCGACGCCACGGTGGTGCCTCCCCGGATGGAGGCGTACAGCGCGGCCAGCAGAGACGTGTTCGCCATCTTCCGCGACACCACGCCGCTCGTCGAGGGTCTCTCGATCGACGAGGCCTTTCTCGAGGTCGGCGGGCTGCGCCGCATCGCCGGCACGCCCGAGACCGTCGCCGCTCGACTGCGCGAGCGGGTGCGCGCCGAGGTCGGGCTGGCGATCTCGGTCGGCGTCGCCCGCACGAAGTTCCTCGCCAAGGTCGCGAGCGCGGTCAGCAAGCCCGACGGCCTGCTCGTCGTCGACCCCGCCCGGGAGGAGCAGTTCCTGCACCCCCTGCCCGTCGAGCGACTGTGGGGCGTGGGCGCGGTCACCGCCGAGAAGCTGCATCGCCTCGGCATCCACACGGTCGGCCAGCTCGCCGACCTCGAGGCGGCGACAGCCGAGCGCCTGCTGGGGTCGGCGACCGGCGGGCACCTGCACGCGCTCGCCCGGCTGCGGGATCCGCGACCCGTCGACACCACGCGACGACGCGGATCCATCGGCTCGCAGCGCGCACTCGGCTCCCGCCCCCGATCCGCCGAGGAGCTCGACCTCATCCTCACCCAGATCGTCGATCGGCTCGCCCGCCGCCTGCGCGACGGCGAGCGCACCTGCCGCACGGTCGTGCTGCGCTTGCGCTTCGGCGACTTCACGAAGGCCACCCGGTCACGCACCGTCGGGGTCGCCACGGTGCGCACCGCGACGCTGCTCGCGGTGGCCCGAGCGCTGTTGACGGCTGCGCTGCCCGAAATCGAGTCGCGGGGCGTGACCCTCATCGGCGTCTCCCTCTCCCAGCTCGATCGCGCCGCGCATCTGCAGCCGGAGCTGCCGATCGACTGGGGCGACGGAGAGCGCATCGACACGGCGCTCGATGCGATCCGCGACCGCTTCGGAGCGGAGTCGATGGGGCGCGCGACGCAGCTCGGGCGCGACGCCGGCTGGTCGACGCCGGTGCTCCCCGAGCACGAGTGAGAGATCACTCGGTGCGCGGCTCGACCCCCACCCCTCGGGCCAGGTGCGACAGCGCGTCGGAGATCGAGACGACCTCGCGCAGGAGATCGGCGGATGCCGTGCGCAGCCGGTCCGAGCGGTGAGCGCGCACCACAGCGACATCCCGCCGCGCCTCCTCGGTCAGAGCGAACCCCGCCCCTCGCCCGTCCACCGCAGGGACACGCTCGAGCAGTGCCTCCCGCTCGAGCGCGTGCAGCGTGGCACTGACGTTGCTGCGCTGCAGGTCGATGCTCCGAGCGATCTGCGTCGCCGTGACCCCGGGAGTCACCGCGACCTCATGCAGCACGAGGATCTCTCGCGCGGTCAGTCGACGCCGGCCGGGAAGGTCGAGACCTCGCGGCTCGATGCGGTTCGCGATCGAGATCACGGCATCCGCGAACCGCTCGAGGTCGGCATCCGGAATTGACGGCGAAGCATCCATTTGTGTATTATTTCATACGCTTCTGAGGGGGCGCCACCGGCACGAGGGCCGACCGCGCTCGTGTAGCCGTCGTCGCTGCCACCCAGGTCCTCCGGGCACCCGACGGCGCTCCTCGCGAAGCTCTGTGCTCGTCGCGCCCTGCATCCGACCGAACCGACGAAAGCACTCTCCTCATGACCTCCACCGCCGCACTCACGGCACCGCCCCGCAAGGCTCCGCGCGGGCATCCGATCGCCACCCTCATCGCCGTGTCCCTCGGCCTCTTCATGGTCGGCCTCGACGCCACCGTCGTCTCGATCGCGAACCCCGCGATCGCGGCGTCGCTCGGCACGACGTTCACCCAGCTGCAGTGGATCACGCACGCATACCTGCTCGGCCTGGCCGTCTGCCTGATCCTCGGCGGCACGCTGGGCGACCGATTCGGTCGCCGCCGCGTGTACATCATCGCGGTCGTCGCGTTCGCGCTCACCTCGGTCGCGATCGGACTCGTCGGCAGCGCAGTCGGCGTGATCGTCTTCCGCGCCCTGCAGGGCATCAGCGCCGCCCTGCTGATGCCGCAGACGCTGTCGATCCTGCGGGCGACGTTCCCCCGCGAGAAGTTCGGCATGGCGGTCGGCATCTGGGGAGGCGTCTCCTCGGTGGCGATCGCGGCCGGCCCGATCGTGGGCGGCGCGCTCGTCGCCACCCTCGGCTGGGAGTCGATCTTCTTCGTCAACGCCCCGATCGCCGTCATCACGGTGATCTTCACGGCGCTCGTCGTGCGCGAGTCGACCGCGGGCAGCTCGACCGTGCGCTTCGACCTGCCGGGGGTCATCCTGCTCGGGATCGGCCTCGCGGGCGTCGTGCTCGCGATCGTGCAGTCCGAGGACTGGGGCTGGGGCGACCCGCGCACCCTGCTCGTGCTGGGCGGCGCCGTCGTCGTGCTCGCGGTCTTCGTGCTGGTCGAGCGGCGCAGCGCCCACCCGCTGCTGCCGATGTCGCTCTTCCGCGAGCCGGGCTTCTCGATCGGCGGCCTCGCCGTCGGCGCGAACTTCTTCGCGCTGCTCGGCGTGACGTTCTTCCTGAGCCTGTTCCTCATGAACCTCCGCGGCGTCGAAGGCGTCGTCGCCGGCGTCATGCTCCTCCCCCTGTCGGCCGTGTCGATCATCGCCTCGCCGATCGGCGCCGTGCTCGTGAGCCGTATCGGCACGCGGGTGACCATGACGATCGGGCTCGCGCTCGTGGCGCTGTCGCTCGTCGCACTCACCCCCATCGGCGTCGACTCGCCGTACCTCGCGATGGCGATCCCGTTCGTCACGCTGGCGCTCGGGGTGGGGCTCACCATGACCGCCGGCGCGGATGCCGTCGTCGGCAGCGCCCCCGTGCAGCTCGCCGGTGTCGCGGGCGGCTTCCAGGCCACCATGCTGCAGCTCGGCGGGGCGCTCGGCACCGCCGTGTTCGCCGCGGTCGTCGGTGCGGGGAGCGCGCGCGGCGCTGCCGACCTCGGCCTGACGGCGTCGCAGACCGACGAGCTCGCACAGGGCATCGTGCCCGCGGGGCTCGGCGGCGAGGCCACCGCGGTCGCTCAGGAGGCGTTCCTGTCGGGACTCCACTCCGCGATGCTCGTCGGCGCGGGCGTCACCGCGGTCGTCGCGGTGCTCGCCGCGGTGCTGCTGCGCAGCGCACGCCGCCACACCCCGCAGGAGGTCGTCGTCGAGACGATCGAGGGCGCGGTCGGGTCACGCTGATCGGGTGATCCGCTCCACCGCGTCGACGACCTCCGCGAGATCGCGGGGGTCGTCGTCGAGGGCGCGGTGGATCGAGATCCCCTCGATCATGGCGTCGAGCAGCCTCGCCGTCTGCGGGTCGAAATGGCGCTCGAGCGCGGCGCGGCTGCGCTGCATCCAGGCCGTGGTCAGCGCGCGATAGCCGGGCTCGCGAGTGGCGAGCGTGTAGAGCTCATGCGCGAGTACGAGGTCACGGGTGCCGTGCGCCACGTCTTCGACGATGATCGCGACGACCGCGGCGCGCGCCGACTCCGCATCGGATGCCGCGGCCATGCGCTCCTCGAACCGTGCGCTGATCGTGGTCGCGAAGCGGGTGAAGGCCTCGCGCAGCAGCTCGTCGATGCCGGCGAAGTGATAGGTCATCGACCCGAGGGGCACGCCGGCCGCCGCGGCGATGCGACGGTGCGACGCTCCGGCCACCCCGGACTCGGCGATCACGTCGAGGCACGCCGAGATGATGCGCTCGCGCCGCTCCGGGTCGTTCCGGCGACCGCTGCGACTACCCGCGGCGTGCTCCGCGATGTCGTCCGTCATGCGTCGAGGATAGCAACTCTGCGTACACCCGTACCCATCTGATCCCGCGGTCCCCGATGACACAATGGACGACATGTCCGCGAATCCCCAGCGGCGACTGCTCGCCTCGATGCGCAGGATCCTGCACACCGACCCCTCGTCCGTCGCGCACACCGAGGCCATGCCCGTGATCGACGAGCGCACGGTCCCCCGGGTGCTCGACCTCGCGACGCGCATCGGCGAGGCGATGTTCGCGGTCGGAGCGTCGGCGCACGAGGTGACGCTCGCGATCATCCGCGTGTGCGACGCCTACGGCATGCGCGGCGTGCAGGTCGACGTGACCTACAACTCGATCACCGTGTCGTTCCACCTCAGCGGCGAGGTCTGGCCCGAGACCCTCGTGCGGGTCGTGCGCGTCGCCGCCCCCGACCACGACAAGCTGCAGCGGGTGCAGGCCCTCGTGGCAGACATCGCCGACGGCCTCGACCTCGAGTCGGCCCGCACCGCGTTCCGCGTCATCCGCCGGGTGCCGTTCCGCTACCAGCAGCCCGTCGTCGTCGTGGCCCGCGCGCTGCTCGCGGTCGGCGTGAGCATCATGCTCGGCGCGTCTCCGATCATCGTCGGACTCACCTTCATCGCGGCACTGGGCGCGGCGATCACACAGGCGGGTCTCGCACGCATCCGGGTGCCGCTGTTCTTCAGCCAGATCGCCGGAGGTCTCGTCACCACGGTCGTCGCGGTCGCGGTGTCGGCACTCGGGTCGGCGGGCATCGAGCCGTTCGTCGGCATCCGCCCCTCGATCATCGTCGCCTCGGGAATCGTCCTGATGCTGGCGGGCCTCACCGTGGTGGGCGCCGCGCAGGACGCGATCGACGGGTTCGCCCTGACCGCCGGCGGACGCATCCTCGACCTGACCATGCAGACCCTCGGCGTCGTGATCGGCATCCTCGTGGGCCTGCAGCTCGGCAGCGTGCTCGGGTTCACGATGGACCTGCCCGACGACCCCGCACCCTTCGGTCCGCTGCTGAACCAGTTCGTCGGCGCGATCATCATCGCGATCGCGGTCGCGGTGTTCAACGGCGCAGGGGTCCGCATCATCCTCGTGAGCGCGCTGCTCAGTGCGATCACGATCGCGGGGTACTCGAGCATGATCGCCCTGCAGCTGCAGCCGGCGGCGGCCAGCGCGATCGGCGCGCTGCTCGCGAGCTTCGTCGGCGTGCTGATCGCCCACAACCTGCATGTGCCGTCGGTCGCCGTCACGACCGCGGCGATCGTGCCCCTCGTGCCCGGTGTCGCCGTGTTCCAGGGACTGCTCGAGATGGTGCACGCCGCGGGAACCACGACGGGCGTGCTCGGCATCGGCGGATCGCTCGTCGCCGCCGTCGTCATCGGTGTGGGTCTGGCGTCGGGCGCGTCGCTCGGCCTGTACCTCGGCACCCCGGTGCGGGCCACGCTGAACGGCGTCACCAAGACGCGCGCCCGCGCGCGACGCTGACCAGCGGGTGATCAGGCGCCGCCCACCCCGCTCGCGTACCATCGAGGCAGAACGCTGACACAGCACGCGGCCGGGACGACCCGGGCGCCTCTCTCATCGGGGACGGCCCCGCCTCGAAGGAGCTGCAGATGTCGCACACCTCACAGACCCGACTGGTCGGCGCCACCGACGTCGGACGGATCGTCCTCGGCTGGGGTGCCTTCGGCATCCTGCTTCTCATCCACCCCGTGATCGCCGCGCCGGCGCCCGCGCCGACGCTCATCATCGCGCTCGCGGTCATCATCGCCGTGATCATCGCGTGCGCTTTCGGGGTCGTGAAGCAGGCCGAGGCCCTCGCCCACAAGCTCGGCGATCCCTACGGCTCGCTCGTGCTCACGCTCTCGATCGTGCTGATCGAGGTGATCCTGATCTCGGCGGTGATGCTCGGCCCCGGTGAGCACGCGACGATCGCCCGCGACTCGGTCATGGCGGTCGCGATGATCATCCTCAACCTGGTGATCGGCCTCTGCCTGCTGCTCGGAGGTCTGCGCCGCGGCGCCATGGCCCACAACCGCACCGGCACCTCGGCCTACCTCGCGATGCTCATCGTGCTCGGATCCCTCGCCTTCGCGCTGCCCGCGCTGATCGGCGAGGCCGGGTCGTACACGCTCGGCCAGGCGATCCCCGTCATCATCCTGACCCTCGGCCTTTACGCGTTCTTCCTGTTCCGCCAGATGGGGGCGCAGGCGTCCGACTTCACCGAGGTCGATGAACGGCTGCGCTCGGGTGCGGCGGCGTCGGACGAATCCGGGGCATCGGGCGGGATCGTCGCGGTGCTCCGCGAGAACCGCCGCGAGGTGGTCATCCGGCTCGCGCTGCTCGTCGTCACCGTGGTGCCGATCGTGCTGCTCTCGCACGACATGGCCGCGCTGCTCGACGACGGACTCGGACGCCTCGGCGCTCCCCCGGCCCTCGCCGGAGTGCTGATCGCGATGATCGTCTTCCTGCCCGAGTCGATCACCTCGGTGCGCGCCGCGCTCGGCGGCGAGGCGCAGAGGGTGAACAACCTCTGCCACGGCGCTCTCGTCTCGACCGTCGGACTCACCATTCCCGCGGTGCTGATCATCGGGATGCTGACCGGGCAGACCGTGATCCTCGCCGAGTCGCCCGCCAACCTGCTGATGCTGGCGGTGACGCTGCTGCTGTCGGTGGCGACGTTCAGCGCCAAGCGCGTCACGGCGATGCACGGCGCCGCGCACCTGGTGACGTTCGCGGCGTACCTGCTGATCCTGTTCAGCTGATCCTGTTCACCTGAACCCGCGCCGCCGTTCGCCCCCTCATCGCCACCTGCCCGCACGAACGGGGCCAGCCCACCCGTTCGGGTAGTCGACCCGAACCTCAGCCGCGCACGACCGCGGCGAGCTCGGCGCGCGAGGTGGCGCCGGACTTGCGCAGGAGATTGGAGACGTGGAACTTCACGGTGTTCTCGCTCACGCCCAGGGCCTCGGCGATCTCACGGTTGCGGCGGCCGGATGCGACGAGGCGCAGCACGTCTCGTTCGCGTGGACTCGCGTCGATCGCATCCGGCAGCTCATCGGGTTCCGCGGGCGGATCGAGCGGCAGGCGGATGCTGACCTCGGAGCCCCACCCGGGCGTCGACGCGACCGACAGATCACCGGTGAGCGACGACACCTGCTCGGCGATCGGTCGCAGGGCGTCGTCGTGGGTGGTGAGCTCGCCGCTGCCGTCATCGCGGATCGCGATGAGCAGGTTGAGCCCGTCGCAGTCCCACTGGATGCGCACGCGCCGGGTCTCGCCCCGGTCGACGATCGCCAGCACGGTGCTGCGCACGATCGAGCGGGCCGAGTGCGCGATCTCGCCGGGCAGGGCGCGCCCGTTCGCGGGCGGCTCGACGAACTGCACGTCGAGCTCGCTGAACCGGACGAGCGGGCGCAGGTCGCTCTGCAGGCGCTCGAACGCCCCGGTCACCGGCTCGAGCCCCGATCCGAGCTCGTCGTTGAGGGTGCGCAGACCGACGAGGGCACCCGCGGCGACATCGACCGCGACGGCCCGCGCCGCCCGATCGTCGAGACGCGGCGAGCGCAGGGTCGCCAGCAGTGATTCGAGCGTCAGCGCGTAGCGGTCGCGCTGCTCGGCCAGGGCGCGGGAGTGCTCGGCCGCGAGGCGTCGCGAGGCGGGGGTCGTGCTCGTGGTCTCGGTCGGGCTCGTGGTCTCCCCGGTCATAGCCACCTACTCTAATCCGACCTACCCGTTCGGGTAGTCGTTTCCATCCGGATGCAGGAGCGCACGGCAGCGCGCAGACGGCGAGAGTGGAGGGATGACGACCTCTGCCCCCCTCTCGACCGGCGCCGCGATCTCCCTCATCGCGAACGAGGTGCTGCGCGCCGCGGAGCGCACCGGCGTCGCATCCGCCCGCAGCCTCGACGATCTCGCCGACCTGATCGACGGTGCTCCCCGCGTGTTCGTGATCGGCGCCGGCCGCTCGGGCCTCGCCCTGCGGATGACCGCCATGCGGCTCATGCATCTGGGACTCGAGGTGCACCTGGTCGGCGAGGTCACCACACCGGCGATCGCTTCCGGTGACGTGCTGATCACCGCGAGCGGCTCGGGCACCACCGACTCGATCGTCCGCGCGGCGCAGCGTGCGGCGTCCGTGGGCGCCCGCGTCGGCGTGATCACCACCGCCGAGGACTCCCTCCTCGCGGCCCTCGCCGACGTGTGCGTCATCGTGCCCGCCGCGCAGAAGCTCGACCGCTCGGCGACCGCCTCGGCCCAGTACGCCGGCGGTCTCTTCGAGCAGGTCGTCGTCGTGATCGGCGACGGGATCTTCCACGCGCTCTGGAAGCGGCGGGGCTCGTCGGCCGACGAGCTGTGGGAGCGCCACTCGAACCTCGAGTGAGCCCGTCCGCCCACCGGCCCCTTCGTCCCTCCACTGTCACCCGTCGATCCCGATCGACACCCTCACCAGAACGGAACACCCCATGAAGCTGCAGTTCGCCATCGACACCCTGAGCACCGAGAAGGCCCTGGAGCTGGCCGCCGCCGCCGCGCCGCACGTCGACATCCTCGAACTCGGCACCCCGCTCATCAAGAGCGAGGGCCTGTCGGCCATCACGGCTCTCAAGAACGCCCACCCCGACAAGGTCATCTTCGCCGACCTCAAGACGATGGATGCCGGTGAGCTCGAGGCCGACATGGCCTTCGGGGCCGGCGCCGACCTCGTCACCGTGCTCGGCGCAGCCGACGACAGCACGATCGCAGGCGCCGTGAAGGCGGCCACCGCGCACGGCAAGGGCATCGTCGTCGACCTGATCGGCGTGGCCGACAAGCCCGCGCGCGCCCAGCAGGTCATCGGCCTCGGCGCGGAGTTCGTCGAGATGCACGCCGGACTCGACGAGCAGGCACAGGAGGGCTACTCCCTCGACAGCCTGCTGACCGACGGTACCTCGTCGGGGGTTCCGTTCTCGGTCGCGGGCGGCGTCAACGCCTCGAGCATCGCCGCCGTGCAGTCGTCGGGTGCGCGCGTCGCCGTCGCAGGCAGCGCGATCTACTCGGCACCGAACGTGGGCGACGCCGCCGCAGAGCTGCGCGCCGCGATCGCCTGACACCGGCGAGCACGACGCGAACCGCGGAGGGGAGTCTCGACTCCCCTCCGCGGTTGTGCGTCGGCCTCCCCCGCCTCCGACCGATCCTTCACCGTGCCCGGCCGAGGTCCGCCGGATACGGAGGCGCGGCTCCGGCGCGCGAGACCGCGACCGCCGCACTCGAGAGCGCGAGGTCGATCGCCGTCTCGATGCGGGCACGATCGTCCGCGCCGATCGCACGGCCCGCCGCGACGAGCGTTGCGGCTGCGCCGGTGCTGACCAGGCCGAACAGGAGGCCCGACATGAAGGCGTCGCCGGCGCCGATCGTGTCGACCACGTCGACCGGCAGGGCCTGGCCGACGAACACCTCGGAGTCCGCCGAGAGCACGGCCGCGCAGCCCGCTGCGCCGCGCGTGACGACCGCGAGTCGCGGGCCCAGGTCGGCGATGTGCCGCAGCACCGCCTCCACCTCCATGCCGGGGTAGAGGTACTCGGCGTCGGCGTCGCTCAGCTTCACGACGTGCGCGGCGCGCATGATCTCCTCCACGCGCACGAGCGCCTCGTCGCGCGGCCCCATGAGCTGCGCTCGGACATTCGGATCGTATGCCCGGAGCGCGGTGTCGGGAGCGGCCGCCAGGATCGCCGCGACCGCGCGAGCGCCCGGCTCCAGCACCGCGCCGAGTGAGCCGACGTGCACGAGGTCGACGTCGAGGTCCTCGCCCAGAGTGGCAGGCACCGCGTCGGGCAGCGTCCAGCGCAGGTCGAAGTCGTAGGTGGCCACGCCGTCGGCGTCGAGCGTCGCCACCGCGCGGGAGGTGTGCTCGCCGGCACACACCGATCCCCGCGCGAGACGCACCCCCTCGCGCACCACGTGCTGCGCGAGCATGCGTCCGTGCTCGTCGTCGCCGATGCTCGTGAGCAGCGTGGTTTCGAGCCCGAGCCGGGCGAGTCCGACGGCGACGTTCAGGGGCGAGCCCCCGGGATGCGCCACCTCGTCGACCACGTCGACGAGCGCCTCGCCCACGACGAGCATCCGGGGCGCGCTCACAGGGCGCTCGAGATGCCGAGCGACGCGTCGGAGACGACGCCGCCGAGGGCGGAGACGACGACCGTGCCGCCCGACAGCGCCGGCACGAGCGCGGTCATCACCCGGTCGCCGTCCTGCGCGAACAGCTCGACCGACGACACCTCGTCATTGAGCACGTCGACCCAGATCTCCCACTCGATACGACCGGCCGGGTCGACGGGCATCGACTGACCCTCCGAGAACGCGGCCGGCAGATGCCCCGCGTGCGCCGAGCGATCGAGGTCGATGCGCCCGCTCGCCCGGTCGTACCGGATCGTCACGATCGCCCCGGCATTCACTCCTGCCCCGGCATCCGCTCCTGCCCCGAGCCGCACCTCGATGCCGCGGGCGTCGCCGAGGGTCGCCGCGATCCGTATGCGGCCCGCTCCCGCGAGGCGCGTCTCGGTCGCGGCGGTGCCGTCGAGCCGTCCGAGCTGCACCGCGTGCTCCTCGCCCTCGACCCTCACGACGGGGCGCTGGCGCAGTCGCACGGCGCCGTCGACGCCGCGCACGAGAGACAGGCGACGCGGCAGGGTCATGCCGCTCCGCTGCGGGCTCGATGCGTCGGCGGGCATCTCCCGCGCATACTCCCAGTTGTCCATCCAGGCGATCAGGGTCCGGTCGCGGCGAGCGAGCCCGTCGAACGTCACTCCGGCGTAGCAGTCCCGGCCGAAGTCGATCCACCCGAACCGCTCCAGCTCCGCGCGGGTCGGGGTGTGCGCTCGGTCGACCTCGTGACCGGGCGCCTCGTGCGGCTCGGTCGAGGTGAACGAGACTCCGTCGAACTGCCCCACCACGTAGTGCGTTCCGGATCCCCCGGCGATGCCGCCCGGGTTCATGCTGATCAGCAGCACCCAGCGCACATCGTCGTCATCGCCGTCCACCGCGAGGGGGAACATGTCGGGGCATTCCCACACACCGCCGACCGGGCCCGCCGGGCCGTAGGACGACAGGAAGACCCAGTTCTTCAGGTCGTCCGATCGATGGAACAGGACCTGCCTGTCCTGCGCCTCGACCGCCACCACCACCCAGTACGCGTCGCGCCCGTCGTCGTAGCGGAAGACCTTCGGGTCGCGGAAGTCGGCCGTGCCCCGATCGAGGACGGGGTTCCCGTCGTACTTCGTCCACGTGTATCCGCCGTCGACGCTGTAGGCGAGCGACTGCGCCTGATGCCCCGGCGCCGCGGCGGTGTAGATCGCCACGAGGGGCGGTGCCGCGTCGGTGCCGAATCCCGAGGTGTTGCCGTGATCGACCACGACCGACCCCGAGAAGATCTGCGCGTCGTCATCCCAGAGGATCGCGGGTGCATGCTCGACCCACCGCGTCAGGTCCGTGCTCGTCGCGTGCCCCCAGCTGATGTTCCCGTGCACGGAGCCGAGGGGGTTGTACTGGAAGTAGAGGTGATAGCGACCGTCGTGGAACACCAGACCGTTGGGGTCGTTCATCCAGTTCCGCCGGGGAGCGAAGTGCATCCGAGGCTGCTCGATGCGGACGGGGGAGAGATCAGTGGTTGTCACCGGGACTGTCGTCTTTCTGTGGAGCGGTTGGTGGTTCGATGCGGGCGAGGCCGCACTGCACCGGGGCGGTCACTTGCCGACTCCCGCGGTGAGCCCCTCACGGAGGGGCTTCTGCCCGAAGAAGAAGACCAGCAGGGCGGGGATCATCGACAGGATCACACCGGCGAGCACCGTCGAGATGCTGCCGGTGCCGAGGTTGCCCTGCAGCGTCACGAGCCCCAGCGGCAGGGTGAAGTTCTGATCGCTGATCGTCATGATCAGCGGGCGGAAGAACTCGTTCCAGTGGTAGTTGAAGGCCAGGATCCCGACGATCGCGAGGGCCGGGGTCGCAAGGGGCAGGTACACGCGGAAGAACGTGCGCCACGGCCCTGCGCCGTCGAGCTGGGCCGCCTCGCCCAGCTCGGCCGGGATGCCGAGGAAGTACTGCCTCATCAGGAAGGTGCCGAAGGCCGTCGGCAGCGCGGGAACGATCAGCGCGAGCAGCGTGTCGGCGAGACCCATCCCCCGCACGAGCATGAACACGGGCACGATCGTGACCTGCAGCGGCACCATCATGGTCGCCAGCACGAGGGCGAAGAGCATCTTCTTGCCGCGGAACTCGAACTTGGCGAAGACGTAGCCCGCCATCGCCGCGGAGAGCATCTGTCCGGCCGCGACGAGCAGCACCACCAGCGCGCTGTTCCAGGCGTACAGCCACACGGGGATGCGGGCGAACACGTCGACGAAGGCGCCGAAGCCGACGCTGACCTCCTGCGTCACGCTGTCGGTGGGTGTCAGCGCGGTGAACAGCGTCCACACCACGGGGCCGAGGGTCAGGAACGCGGCGATCGCCAGGATGAGGTACTTCGCGCCGGTGCCGAGGCTGTACAGCCAGGTGCGCGTCGACGGCGGTGTCGCGGGGGCGGTGGAGGGCGGTGTGGTCCTCGAGGACACAGCCTCGGTGGCGGTCGTGGTGGTCATGATTCCCTCACCCGTAGAAGACGAATCGGCGGCTCAGCCGGAATTGGATGGCGGTGACGAGCATGATCAGCAGAGTGAGCACGATGCCGATCGCGGACGCTCCCCCGAAGTCGAGCTGCCGGAAGGCGGATTCGTAGATCACCATGACCGCCGTCCGCGTCTCGTCGCCGGGACCGCCGCGGGTCAGCACCCACGGCTGGTCGAAGATCTGCAGGGCGTTGATGATCGCCATCACCGAGGCGACGAGCATCGTCGGGCTGATCAGCGGCAGTGTGATGAGGCGGAACTGGACCCATCCGGTGGCTCCGTCGAGCGACGACGCCTCGTACACCTCGCCGGGGATCGCGGCCAGGCCGCCGATGAACAGGAGGAAGGTGAAGCCGAAGTTCTGCCACACGTACACCAGCAGCACCACGACCTTCGCGCCGAGTCCCGTGGTGAGCCAGCCCACGTCGGCGATGCCGATGAGGTTCAGCGTCTGATTGACGAGCCCGAACTCCTGATTGAAGAGGTACGCCATGATCAGCGACACCGACGCGGCCGACAGGATGAGCGGGAAGAACAGCGCCGAGCGGAAGAAGCTGCGCAGCCACGTCGGCATCTTCGACTGCACCAGGATGGCCAGGCCCAGCGCGACGGCGAGCTGCAGCAGGACCGCGACGACGACGAAGCCGATCGTGTTCAGGAACGAGACGCTCACCGTGGGGTTGGTCGCGAGATCGACGAAGTTGTCGATGCCGACGAACTCGGGCGCCGAGATGATGTCCCACCGGAAGAAGGCGAGGACGAACGACCCCACGATCGGGACGAGGTTGAAGAGTCCGAGCCCGATGAGGGTGGGGGCGAGGAAGATCCAGACGAAGAAGCGCCCTGATCGCGCCGCCGTGCCCGTCTGCGTCCGCACCGCCGCCGGGATCGTCACGGTCTGCGTGCTGCTCGTGGACATCAGCGTCCTCCCAGTGCGAGTTCGAGGTCGCGCTGCATGGTCTCGAGACCGCGGCGCACGCCCGAAGGGCCGTTCGTGATCGTCGAGACCACGTTCTTGATGAGTGCCGATTCGACGGCGGCCTGCTGCGGCGGCGCCGGCATCGGCCCGGTGTCGGGGAACTTCTCGAGGGTGTCGTAGAACACCTCCCAGTGGGCGGGTCCGACCCCGGCCCCGTAGAGCTCGGTGTTGAGCGAACGCCGCGGTGAGGAGGAGTCCGGCTTCGGATGCGCGATGCGCATGCCGTCGAGCGAGACGCAGTACTTCAGCCACTCCCAGGCCTCGTCCTTGCGCGACGAGGTCTCCATGATCGCGTACCCTCCCGCGCCGAACTGGTGGCGCTGGCCGGCCATCCGCGGGAAGTACGTCACGTCGTAGGCGTCGTTCGCGACCCCGGCCTCGGCGAGGCCCTGCACCCAGAACCCGCCCGCCGGCGTCATCCCGACCGATCCCGTCGAGAACAGCGAGACGAGTTCGTTGCCTCCGCCCTGTGCGGGGTTCGCGGCGAGTCCCTCCGAGACCATGCTCTGCAGCACCGAGAAGCTCTCGATCGACCGCTCGTTCAGCGCATCCGCCTGCTGCCAGACGAAGCCGCCGCTGCGTCCGCGCTCGTCGGGATAGAAGCGGTTCCAGAACCAGTCGCCGCCGGTCGCCTTCTCCTCCCGGAGGAAGCTCGTGTTGTTGACGTAGAGCCAGGGCACCGCCCCGCCCCACAGGCGGTTGTTCCAGAAGTACGGGAGGAACTGGCCCGATGCGCTCTGCTTCATGGCCCGCGCCGTCGAGAGGAAGTCCTCGAGAGTCCAGTTGTCCGCGGGCCGCTCCAGGCCCGCGCGCTCCAGCGCCTGGGTGTTGTAGAACACGTTGGCCGCGTTGAAGTTGTCGGGGAGCTGGAAGAGACTGCCCTGATACATGAAGGATTCGATGAGCGACGGATGCACGTCGTCGAAGTACTCCTGCATCTCGCTCGCATCGCGCCGCACGTAGTCGTCGAGAGGGTGCGCGAGACGCGAGGCGAAGAGCTGCGACCCTTCGGTCGCGACCGTGACGACGTCGGGCGGAGTGCCTGCGGCGATCATCGTCAGGATCTTCGCGAAGTACTCGCTCCAGTCCTGGCCCTGGATGGCCACGATCCGCACCTCGATGGTCGGATGCTTCCGCTGGAACCCGGCGACGAGCGACTGCCGCGCCATCGCGTCCTGCTGCGTCCCGAAGAGGGCGACGGTCAGTGTGTCGCCGCCGCGTCCCGGGATGTCGGCCCCGGTGAGCCGAGGCCACGAGATCGCCGTGCCGACGATTCCCAGTCCGATCGCGCCGAGCAGCGCTCGACGAGTGAGATCAACCACGATGTCTCTCCTGTGTCCATCACTCCCCCTGACGTCGCGTCACCGGCGTCGGTGAGGCGATCTCCGCGCGGCACCCTGTCGGATCCGGCGGTGTCATCGGTGAAGCTAAATTGATTCAGCATGAGGACAGTAGCACCGCCTGGCACCCGGCGGCAACAGTTTTGCTAAATTGATTCAACATCCGGGATGCGGGGGCTGGAGCGACTTCTCCCTAAGCTGGGTTCGACCCCGCGGGCGCGACACGACGGGACGCGACGGGACGGGACGGAGGGGCAGATGCCGAAGAACGTCGAGCGCAGGCCGACACTCGCCGACGTCGCCGCGCGCTCCGGGATGTCGAAGACCGCGGTCAGCATGATCCTCAACGACCGACCGGGATCCCGCCTGTCGGCCGAGGCTGCGCGGCGGGTGCGCGCCGCCGCAGAGGAGCTGGGCTACCGGCCCAACCCCGCCGCACAGAGCCTCCGGCTGGGGAAGACCAGGACAATCGGATTCATCTCCGATCAGATCACCGTGACGCGCTACGCCTCCGAGATGATCCGCGGCCTCCTCTCCGCCGCGAAGGAGCACGGTCACACGGTGCTCATCGCGGAGACCGAGGGCGACGACGACATGATCTCCGATGCCGTGCAGGAGATGATCGACCGCCGCGTCGACGGAATCCTCATCGGACTCCTCGGCGCCCGCATGATCGACGTCCCCCAGACGCCGCCCGACGTGCCGATCGTGATCATCAACGGCACCAGCCCGGCAGAGCATCCCTCGGTCCTCCCCGACGAAGAGGTGGCCGGCGCGGCGATGGCGAAGCTTCTCCTCGACGCCGGCCACCGGCACATCGGCGTCATCGGCAACAACCCCTGGGCCGTCTCATCACCCCGGCACTCGGTGACGATCGGGCTGCGATTCACCGGCATCGCGGCGGCGTTCGCCGAGGCGGGCATCGAGCCGATCATGGTCGACGTCCGCGAATGGAACCCCGACGTGGGGTACGACGAGACCCTGCGGATGCTCGACGAGCACCCCGAGATCACCGCGATCCTCGCCGGCAACGACGGAGTCGCCTTCGGCGCCTACCAGGCGATCGCGGAGCGCGGGCGCCGGGTCCCCGACGACATCTCGGTCGCCTCGTTCGACGATGAGGAGCTGGCGAGCTTCCAGCGACCGGGCCTGACCACGGCCCGACTGCCCTACGACGTCATGGGACGGGCGGCCGTCGAGATGCTGCTCGGAGACAGACCGCTCGGCGCACAGCTGGTCCCGATGCCCGTGATCATGCGGGAGTCGATTCGCGACGTGCGGTGACGTCGCGCTGAGGCGAGCGGGGTTTCTGCGCCCCCTATCTCCCCGTGTCGGGGGTGTGTTCTTCGGGATGCTGGGACAGTGGTCTGGTGTTCCGGAATATGCTTCTGATCTGGTCGAATAGTGGCGGGTTTCGGGGTGGGAATGTCGGTGGTGGCGGGTTGGATGGGGTCATGCCCACCCGCACTCGCACGCTCCTGGACCAGGCCGTCGCCTGCCTCGATGAGGTGCTCGCCGACACCGCGCTCGCCGGGTTGACCGAGGCGGAGCGTGTCGACGTGCTGGTGTCGGCGGGGGCGGTGTTCCGGCGGGTGGAGGCCGTGGTCGT
>NZ_JABXGD010000004.1 GCF_022627955.1 Microbacterium sp. C5A9 | reverse complement strand
CCCCGTCTTCGCTCAACGACCGTGATCCTCCCGGTCGTTGACCGGGGCCCGCGGAGCGGCCCGAGTCGAAACGTGGTGCGCTTCGGGATCGGCTTGCGACGTTTCGTCTCAGTCGACTTCGTCGTCTTCGCTCAACGACCGTGACGTTCCCGGTCGTTGAGCGGGGCCCGCGGAGCGGCCCGAGACGGAACGTGGTGCGTTTTCGGGGTCGGCTTGCGACGTTTCGTCTCAGTCGACTTCGTCGTCTTCGCTCAACGACCGTGATGTTCCCGGTTGTCGAGCGGGGCCCGCGGAGCGGTCCGAGTCGAAACGTGGTGCGTCGCGTGGAGCGCTCAGCGAGCGGCGGCTCGACGGAGCCTCTCGTCCACGCTCCATTGCCGCACGGCATCCAGTCCGCCTTCGATGAACGCCAGCCGCTTCGCATGGCTCCACCCCTGAAGTCGCTTCTCCCAGGCGAACGCCTCATCGATGCGCGCATACTCGCCGCTCCAGATGAGCTCCACCGGGAGGCGGCGCTTGGTGTACGTGCTGCCCATCCCCTGCTCGTGCTGCACGAGTCGCCGGTCGAGATCGCGCGTGCTGCCGACGTACAGCGTGCCGTCGGCGCAGCGGAGTATGTAGACGTAACCCATGCAGGGACGCTACGCGCGGACACCGACATCGGGGCGGGGGCGTTTCGTCTCGGGCGACTTCGTCGTCCTCGCTCAACGATCGGGGGGCGTCTCGCTCACCGACATCGGGGCGGGGGCGTTTCGCCTCGGTCGACTTCGTCGGCCTCGCTCAACGACCAGGCTCGACGACCGGGGTCAGGCGACGGCTGCGGCGCGTGCGCGATCGAGGTCTTCGAAGAGCTCGGTGTTGAAGCGGTAGGCGAGCAGTACCTCGTCGATCACGCGCTCCCGCTCGGCATCGTCCCACGGCGCGGCGTCGAGCTGCTCGCGATAGACGTCCTTGAAGGCGGCGGGGTCGGCGATGTCGTCGAAGAGGTAGAAGCCGATGCCGTTCGTCTCGAAGCCGAAGTGGCGGGCCATGACGCGGCCGATGAAGACGCCGCCCGACAGGTCGCCGAGGTACCGCGTGTAGTGATGGGCGACGAAGCCGCCGGCCCAGGTCGCACCGACCTGACGGATGCGCTCGACGTAGCGCTGCGTGGTCGGCAGGGCGACGATCCGCTCGCGCCAGTCGGCGCCGAGCAGGAACTCGAGGTCGGCCTCGAGCGCGGGCAGACGGGTCAGCTTGTCGCTGAGGAAGACGGATGCCACGGGGTCGTGCCGCATGCGGTCGGCGGCCGACTCGAGCGCGTCGTAGATGAAGTAGTGCTGCGCCACGAGCGAGATGTAGTCCTCACGGGATCCTTCGCCCTTCAGCAGGTCGGACATGAAGCCCGCGCCCTCGCTTCGGGAGTGCGAGCTCGACGAACGCTCGCGAAGTGCGGCGGAGAAGGAGAGGATCTCGGACATGACCCCAGTGTAAGGGTCACCTAACTTACACGGAACCCCCGGTTTCGTCCGGGGTCTCTCCGTGACGAGAGGTCTCCCCGTGACGCGCGGTCAGCCGTGCGGACGCGGCTCGACGCCGAGTCGCTCGCAGGCGAGGTCGTACAGGGCGACGACCTCACGGCGCACCGCCGGCCGCTCGGAGATCGCGCCGCCCGGCCAGGCGACCCGCAGCTCCGACACCACGCCGTCGCGGGTGATGTCCCACACCCCGGCCTCGCCGTCGAGACCGGTCATCACGGCATCCGTGATCTCCCCGCCGTCCGCGGGCGAGAAGGCGCGCGCGATGAGCAGATTATCGTCGGTGTGGTCGCCGTTCATGTGGCGCAGGATCGCCGAGACCACCTCGGCGTCGAAGATATGGGGCATGGTGATCACCCTACGGGCGGGGCTCCGATGCCGACTTTCAGGATCGGCGTTCTAGACTCGGGAGACACGTCTTCCGGGGGTACCCTTTCATGCAGCTTCTCTCGTCGCGCAGGTTTCGCGCAGCAGCGGCCGGCGTCGCCGTGCTCGGGCTCTTCCTGACCGGATGCACCAGCGACACCACTTTCAGCTACACACCGCCGGAGCAGGTCGACGGCGCGCTGCCCGACGACACCGTCGCGGCCATGACGGACGCCGTCAACAACGCGATCGCCGCATCCGGCTCCTCGGGGGCGGTCGTGGGCGTGTGGGTGCCGTGGAGCGGCAGCTGGGTCACCGGCGTCGGAACGCAGGATCCCGGTGGTGAGGGCGGCGAGATCAGCACCGACATGGCGTTCCGCATCGGCGACGTGACCCGTCTGATGACCTGCGACGTGCTTTACGCGCTGGTCGACGAGGACATCGTCGAGCTCGACGACAAGGTGCCCGACTACGTGTCCGGCGTGCCCGACCTCGAGAACATCACGCTGCTCGACCTGTGCAACGGCACGAGCGGCGTCGGGTCGTCGGAGGAGATCGCCCAGGCCGCCTGGCGCAACACCCCCGAGCGCGTGTGGGCTCCGCTGGAGCTCGCGGCGTACGGCCTCGGCGCCGAGCGGACGGTGCCGCACACGACGTACCGCGGGTCCGATGTGAACTACCTGCTGCTCGGCATGGCGCTCGAGCACGCCACCGGCCTCACGGCATCCGAGCTGATCGCGGAGTACGTCACCGAACCGCTCGGACTCGACGCCACGGCGCTTCCGCGGGCCACGCCCGCCGCGCCGTCGACCGGCCCGGTGATGAACGGCCACTACCTCTCGGAGATCGAGGGCGGGTACGACTGCGCCGCCCCGATCGACATCACCACGCTCTCCTCGAGCACGGGTTACACCGACTCGGGCGTCGTGTCGACGATCGACGACCTCGGCCGCTACGCCCAGGCCGAGGCGCGGCAGGCTCTGCGCACGCAGGAGGAGCCGGATCGCTACGGTGCACCGCTGCCGGCGTACGAGGGTGCTCCCTCGTGGCTGCAGGCCACCGGCGGGGCGCTCGTGGTCGGCTCGCTGATCGGCCAGCAGGGGTGGACCCCGGGATACGTCACCGCGGCCTACGCCGACCCGACCACCGGTTTCACGGTGGCGGTGTCGCTCAACAACTCGACCACGGGCGGCAACATCATCGGCAACCTCGCGTGGGAGCTGGCGGCCATCGCGTCGAAGGCCCCGGCCGCCGACGGACAGACGGCGCCGGAGTTCGGCCTGCCGTTCACGGCCGAGCAGTACCACCAGGCGATCACGGATGCAGCGATCCCCTGCGTGGCCCCCGCGGCACCGGCCGAGGGCTGATCCGCCGCGCAGCGGCCGCAGGGCCGCTGCGACTCATCGAGGGAGCGCCGATGGCGATCATCGACAACGCGATCTACGTCGACGGCGTCCGCACGGCGAATCCCCACAGCCTCAGCGAGACGTTCGAGGTCATGCGCGAGCGCGGCGGTCTCAGCTGGATCGGCCTCTACCGCCCCAGTGAGGCGGAGATCCGCGAGGTGGCCGACGAGTTCGGCATCCATGCCCTGGTCGTCGAGGATGCGCTCTCGGGACATCAGCGATCGAAGCTCGAGCGCTACGACGACGTGCTGTTCATGGTGCTGCGGTCGGCCCGCTACCTCGATGAGAGCGAGGAGGTCGAGTTCGGCGAGATCCACGTGCTGGTCGGCAAGGACTTCGTCGTCACCATCCGGCACGCGGAGTCGCCCGACCTCGCGCGCGTCCGCCGCCGTCTCGAGGGGGATCCCGGGCTGCTGAAGCTCGGACCCGAGGCCGTGCTCTACGCGATCCTCGACGAGGTCGTCGACGAGTACGCGCCGGTGCTCGCCGGGCTCGAGAACGACATCGACGAGATCGAGAGCCAGCTCTTCGAAGACGGCGTCGACGCGACGCAGCGCATCTACGAGCTGGGGCGCGAGGTCATCGACTTCCAGCGCGCGGTGCAGCCCCTGGCGGGGATGCTCGACGCGCTGCTGCGCGGCTCGGCCAAGTACCAGGTCGACGAGGAGCTGCAGCGGTATCTGCGCGACGTGCTCGACCACACGCTGCGCGTCTCGGAGCGCGCGAACACGTTCCGCACCGTGCTCGACAACGCGCTGACCGTCGAATCGACGATCGTCGCACGGCGCCAGAACGAGGAGATGACCCGGATGACGGAGCTGAGCATCCGTCAGAACGACGAGGTCAAGAAGATCTCGGGCTGGGCGGCGATCCTGTTCGCGCCGACCCTCGTCGGCACCGTCTACGGCATGAACTTCGATCACATGCCCGAGCTGCACTGGGCGTTCGGGTATCCCATGGCGATCGGCCTCATGCTCGCGATGGGCTTCGGCCTGTACTGGGCCTTCAAGCGCAAGGGCTGGCTGTAGCCGTCTGATTCCGGGCTCGCCGAACGTCGCCAGGGTTGATTCTCCCGAGTTCACGAGTAAAGTGCAACTAGTTACAGAAAGTGCTTGGAAACCGCTATCCCGTCGGCTACCGTCGGTGTAGCCGACGAGAGTCCGGCACGAATCAAGGGAGATCACATGCACAACGCAATGACGCGGACGGCACGCAGCCGCCTCCTGCTGGTGACCGCGGGCCTCGCGACCTCTGCTCTCGCGCTCGCCGGATGCGCGGGCGGCTCGGGCGACGACGCGGCCGAGTCGGGCGAGACGACCACCATCCGGTTCCTGTACGCGACCGGCGACGAGACCTGGAACGCCGTGGTCGACAAGGTCGTCGCCGCCTTCAACGAGCAGAGCGACACGACCGAGGTCAAGCTCGACCCGCTGCCCGCCGGCTCCGATTACGCCACGGCCCTCAAGACCGTCGACGCCACGGGCAACTGGCCCGCCGTGGTCGACATGCGCGACACCCTGACCTACGTCAACGCGGGCAAGCTCGCCCCGGTGCCCGACGAGGTCACGGCGCTGCTCGAGCCCGACGCCTTCGCCCCGGCGGAGGACGGCAACGTCTACACCGTGCCGTACAGCGCGCTCAACGGCGAGCTCGGCATGAACATCGTCTACAACAAGACCTACTTCGAGGAGCACGACCTCGAGGTGCCCGAGACCTACGACGACTTCATCGACCTGCTCGATGAGATCAAGGCCAACGGCGACGTGCCGCTCGCCACCGCGGCCGCCGAGGTGTGGCCCTCCGACCAGCTCTGGAAGCCCCTGGCGGCGCCGACGTTCGCCGAGTTCAGCGACGAGGGCGGATTCTGGAACGCCGCCGCGGCGGGAGAGGCCTCGGTCGCCGACCTCAAGGCTCCGCTCGAAGAGCTCAAGAACATCATGGACAACTACGTGCTCGAGGGCTGGCAGTCCACCGCCGATGCCCAGACCACCACCCTCCTCGTGAACGAGCAGGCGGTCATGGCGACGTCGTCGGCGGGCCTCGGACGCCTGATGGACATCAACAAGGTCGACCCGGACTTCGACGCGGGGCTGTTCATCATCCCCGACGAGGACGGAAAGCTCAACGTCCTCAAGAACAGCGTCATCGGCGACACCGCCGGCGGCCTGGCGATCTCGTCGCAGGCGGCCGAGAACGAGGACGAGTACGCATCGGCCGTCGAGTTCCTCACGTACTTCTACTCGGTGGACGCCGCGAACCTCATGGAGGAGAGCGGCTGGATCTCGCCCAACATCCTCCAGGGCGACGAGGTGACGCGCAACGACACGATCCCCGGGGCGAGCGACTTCTTCGCGCTCCTCGAGAACCCGAACCTCGTCTGGTACGAGAACGCCCCGACGCTGAGCACCTTCAGCTCGGTCAACACCTTCTTCCGCCAGTCGCGCATCGAGATGCAGGACGGCCAGACCTCGATCGACGAGACGATCGCGAAGGTCCAGGCGGAACTCGACGCGCAGGTCGCCGCAGCCGGCTGAGCCGCACCGCCGGGGCGCGCGACGGACCGCGCCCCGGCTCCCGGCGAGCGGTGATCGATCAAGGAGAGAACATGAGTGCACACACCGAGGTCAGAGTGAGGCCACGATTCGGGCGGGGACGCCTGGCGATGCTCGGCTTCGTCGTGCCCGCCCTGGTGATCTACCTCCTGATGGTGATCGTGCCGTCGCTGCAGACGCTGCAGCTGAGCCTCACCGACTGGGACGGCATCAGCGACGGCTACGACTACGTCGGCATCCGCAACTACGAGGACATCGTCGCGAGCGGTCGCTTCTGGAACGCGGTGCGCAACACCCTGATCCTGGGACTCGGCTCGGCGGTGGTCATCAACGTGATCTCGCTCGCCGTGGCGCTCATGCTCGACAGGCTCAACCACGCGCAGGGCTTCTTCCGCACGGCGGTCTACCTGCCGGCCCTGGTCAGCGCCTTCATCATGGCGACGATCTGGAAGTACCTGCTCAACTACAACTTCGGCTCCGTGAACACGGTGCTCCGTGACATGGGCCTGCCCGAGTGGGCGCGCGACTGGCTGGGCGACAGCAGCATCGTGATCTGGGTGATCCTGTTCATCACCTGCTTCACCCTGGGCGGCAACACCACGCTCATCTACCTCGCGAACCTGCAGTCCGTGCCGCAGGAGCTCCTCGAAGCCGCCCGCATCGACGGGGCGAGCGGGGTGAAGGTGTTCTGGAACGTGACGTGGCCGATGATCGCCGGCGCCGTCACCGTCAACATGACGCTCGCGATGATCGCCGGCTGGGTGATCTTCGATCAGGTGCTCGTGCTCACCTCCGGCGGGCCCGGGT
Organism: Microbacterium sp. C5A9; assembly: GCF_022627955.1. Classification (GTDB taxonomy): domain Bacteria; phylum Actinomycetota; class Actinomycetes; order Actinomycetales; family Microbacteriaceae; genus Microbacterium. Next base: position 340,376 of record NZ_JABXGD010000004.1, on the reverse strand, counting down.
TCGTGAGCGAGACCATGGCGTTCTTCATCTACAAGGTCGGCTTCGGCGAGTACCGGGCAGGGTTCGGATCGGCTGCCGCCGTCGTGCTCTTCCTCGTGGTGATCGTCAGCACCGTCGCCGCGAACGCCTACATGCGCAAGAGGGAGATCCAGGCATGACCGAGACGATGACCCAGGTCACCATGAAGATCGAGCCCGAGGCCCGGCCCTCGGGGATCGCCCGCATCCCCCGGGCTCCGCGCGTGCGCCGGGAGAAGAAGAAGTGGTCGGTCGGCGAGATCGTCGTGATGGCGGTGCTCAGCATCCTGGTGCTGATCGTCGCATCGCCCGTGATCTACGCGCTGCTGAACTCCTTCCGCTCGTACGCCGAGATCACGAAGGACCCGATGGGGCTGCCCACCTCCTTCGCCTTCGACAACTACGTCGCCCTGTTCCAGCAGACCGACTTCCTCGAGGCGGTGCTCAACACCCTCATCATCACGGTCGGCACGGTCGTGATGCTCGTGATCATCGTGCCCATGGCGGCCTACGGCATCGAGCGGGTCGGCGGCCGCACCTCACGCTTCCTCTACGTGCTGTTCATCGCCGGACTCATGATCCCGTTCCAGGTGCGCATGATCCCGCTGGTGAAGGGGTTCGACGACGTCGGGCTCTACAGCACCCTGCTCTCGGTGATCCTCGTGCACCTCGGCGGGGCGGCGAGCTTCGGCATCCTGCTCTACTGCAGCTTCATCAAGGGCATCCCGATCGAGGTCGAAGAGGCGGCGCACGTCGACGGTGCCGGGCGGCTGCGCACGTTCTGGCTCATCGTCTTCCCGATGCTGCTGCCGGTCACCTCGGCCTTCGTGATCATCCAGTCGCTCGGTCTGTGGAACGACTTCTTCATCCCGCTCGTGTTCCTCGACTCGTCGTCGGCCGGAACCATCAACGTGGCGATCAACCGCATGGTGGGTCTGCTCACCTCGCAGTGGCAGCTGATCTACACGGGCGCGATCCTCGCGATCGTCCCCTCGGTGGCGATCTTCGCGGCCTTCCAGCGCTACTTCATCAAGGGCATGTCGGTCGGGGCGGTGAAGGGATGAGCGCCATCACGTCTCGCACCGCCACGTCGCACACCGCCACGTCGCACACCGTCACATCGCGCCTCGGTCGCCTGCTCGGCTACGACGGCATCATCGCGACGCTGCTGCTGGGCGCCTTCCGGTACTTCCTCGTGTCGCTGTCGTTCGTGGCGTGCCTCGTGCCGATGCTCGCGTTCCAGGCGCTCGTCGGGTGGCAGTCGACGCACCTGGCTCTCTGGCTGGGAGCGGCCGCCGTGCTGCCCGTCGCTCCGGCCCTGCACGGTCTGATCCGCGCCGCCGCGGCGCTGCTCGATTCGGAACCGCACGGGGCGCAGATCTTCTGGCGCAGGTTCGCGGATGCCGTGCGCCACCGCGGGGGCTCGGCCCTGGCACTGAGCGCCGCGGTGCTCGTGCTCGGCTACGACGTGGCCCTGCTCGGGGCGGATGCCGGTGTGCTGCTGGGCGCCGCCGCCGTGGCCGCCGTCGTCGCCGCGACCGTCGTGGCGGGGGCGTTCCTATCGGACTCGCCGCTGCGCGGCGCCGCGTTCGCGCTCGCCGCCGTGCGCATCGTGATGCAGCGCCCTCACCTCGCCCTGGTCTGGCTGCTGCTCGCCGTGCTCGCGACGCTCGCCACCTCGCTGCCGGTGGTCGGTGCGGTCGCCTGGCTGTCGACGCCGGCGCTCGCCGCCGTGGCGGCCACGATCTGCGCACGCACGCTCGGCTTCGACAGCGCCCGCGAGAGGGCCGGCGCATGATCGCCCGGATCGGTGGACTCGCGATCGCGGGCGGCTCGGAGGGACCGGTGACGCTCGCCGTCGCCGACGGCCACCCCGCAGCGCTCGTCGAGATCTTCACGGCCGCAGAGCAGCGGGCCCGCACGAGCCAGGCGTACGTGCGCTCGGCCCTGGGGTCGCGGCTGCGCCTCACGCGGGCGGATGTCGACGCCGATGCCGTCACGCTCGTGCAGCGCGACGCGCTCACCGGCCTCGAGGTCACGAGCGTGCTCGCCCTGTCGGGCACCGCCGTGCGGGTGCAGCACACGCTGCGCGGCACCGCGGCGGAACAGGTCGTCGTCACCGCCGTCAGCTCGGCGACGGTCGGCATCGGCTCGGGCCCGCACGCGGGGGAGGAGTACGACCTCCTCACCGCGCGCAGCGAGTGGCTGGCCGAGAACCGCTGGCATCGCCGCGCCCTCGCAGACGAGCTGCCCCCGCTGTCGCTGCCGATCCACGCGCAGGACGGGCGGGGACACGCGACCTTGACCAGCCACGGCGCGTGGTCGACGGGCGAGCACCTTCCCGTCGGCGCCCTGGTGCACCGGGACGGCTCGGCCCTCGCCTGGCAGATCGAGAGCGGAGCGGGCTGGCACGTCGACCTCAGCCAGGGACTCGAGGGGCTGACCCTCTCGCTGCTCGGCCCCACCGACCTCGAGCACCAGTTCGCCCACGTGCTCGGGCAGGGCGACGAGTTCACCGCCGTCCCGGTCGCGCTCGCCGCGTCGGCGCAGGGCCTCGAGCGCGCGATCGCCTCGCTGACCTCGCACCGCCGGGCGATCCGGCGGGCGGCCCGGCAGGTCGACGGCCCCGACCTGCCGATCGTCTACAACGACTTCATGAACACGCTCATGGGGCAGCCCTCGTCCGAGGCGCTGCGCCCGCTGATCACCGCCGCGGCCGAGGTGGGGGTCGAGGTGTTCTGCATCGACGCCGGCTGGTTCGCCGACCCCGCGATCGGGGACTGGTGGGACACGGTCGGCGAGTGGCAGGAGGCCGCGAGCCGCTTCGACGAGCACGGGCTGCGCGGCATCATCGACCAGATCCACGCCCGAGGCATGCGCTCGGGTCTGTGGCTCGAGCCCGAGGTCGTCGGTGTCACCAGCACTGTCGCGCAGACGCTGCCCGACGAGGCGTTCTTCCACCGGTTCGGTGTGCGCGTGCGCGAGCACGACCGGTACCACCTCGACTTCCGCCACCCCGCGGCCCGCGCGCACGTCGACGAGACGGTCGACCGTCTCGTGCGCGACTACGGCGTGAGCTTCCTCAAGCTCGACTACAACATCAACCCCGGCGCGGGCACCGAGTGGCAGGCGGGCGCAGCCGGAGACGGTCTGCTCGGCCACATCCGCGCCGTCGGCGACTGGCTCGACGACGTGCAGCGGCGGCATCCGGGCCTCCTGATCGAGAACTGCGCATCGGGCGCGATGCGCGCCGACTACGCCCTGCTCTCGCGCACGCATCTGCAGTCGACCACCGACCAGCAGGACTTCCGGCTGTATCCGCCGATCGCGGCGTCGGCTCCCGCCTCGATCCTTCCGGAGCAGGCGGGCAACTGGGCCTATCCGGCGGTCGGGATGACGGATGCCGAGACGGCGTTCACGCTCGTCACCGGCCTCAGCGGACGTCTCTACCTGTCGGGGTTCCTGGGCGAGCTGCGCGCATCGCAGCGGGCTCTCGTCACCGAGGCGATCGCCCTGCACTCGCAGCTGCGCGACGGGCTGGCGACGACCGAGCCGTTCTGGCCGCTCGGCCTGCCGGCGTGGGACGACGACGTCGTCTGCCTCGGACTCCGCGACCAGGGGCAGGCGCTGCTCTTCGTGTGGGACAGGTCGGAGGAGCCGAACTCCTTCACGATCCCCGGTGCGGGCGGGGCCGAGACCCTCTTCCCCGCGCACGCGAGTCCCGCCGCCGACGGCTGGGCGGTCGAGAGCATCGACGCCGGCATCCGCATCGCGACCACGGCAGGACTCGGCGCACGCGTGCTCCGTGTCAGGGAGGACCGTGCATGAGCGGCACCATCCGCACCGGTGAGCTGTTCGCCGACGACCGCGGGCGCATCGCGCAGCTGCACGGCATCGGCGTCCAGCGCGTCGGCTCGCACTGGTATGCCTGGGGAGAGGACAAGACCGCCGGCGACCGATTCACCGCGGTGGCCTGCTATCGGTCGGCCGACCTCGCGACCTGGGAGTACCTCGGCGATGCGCTCGCCGCGGGCGCGGGAGACCTGGCACCCGACCGCATCGTCGAGCGACCCAAGGCGCTGCGCCGGCCGGACGGACGCTGGGTGCTCATCGTGCACATCGAGAGCGCCGACTACTCCGACGCCAGGGTCGGATACGGCATCGCCGACCGGCCAGAGGGGCCCTACGACTACCTCGGCAGCGAACGTCCGCTCGGCAACCTCAGCCGCGACATCGGGGTCTACCAGGAGGACGGCGTCGGGTACCTGCTCTCCGAGGACCGCGACAACGGACTGCACATCTACCGGCTCCGCGACGACTACTGCGGCGTCGAGTCGATCGTCGCGACGCTGCGTCAGCAGGATCGTCCCGAGATCGGGTACGAGTCGCCGACGCTCGTGCGTCACGACGGCCTCTACTACGTGTTCGGATCCGACCTCACGGGCTGGGATCTCAACGACAACAAGTACTCGACCGCGCCGGCGCTCGCGGGCCCGTGGGCGCCCTGGCAGGACATCGCGCCGGCGGGCACCCGCACGTTCGATTCGCAGGTGAGCGTCGTGCTGCCGGTCGGCGACGGGCACGTCTACATCGGCGACCGCTGGCATCGCGACGACCTGGCGGCCTCCGCCCCGGTTTGGCTGCCGCTGCACGTCGAGGAGGGTCGCGCCGCACTCGTCTGGCGCGACGACTGGAGCATCGAGGAGCTGTCGAAGTGAACGCCCGACCCCGCGCGATCGTCGCGATGAACCCGCCGACGCTCGCCGAGAACCTGTTCGGACCCCACCGTGCCCGCCTGTCGGGACTGGTCGACGTGCCCGCCGAGGTGCTCACCGACTTCGCGAGCGACCACGCCTCCGATCTGCTCGGCACCGCCGAGATCCTGCTCGCCGGCTGGGGGTGCCCGCGGGTCGACCGCGGGATGCTCGAGCGGATGCCGCACCTGCGCGCCGTCGTCTTCGCGGGCGGGACCGCCAGTGCGGTGCTCGACACGGTCGAGGCTACGCGCCGCGGCATCGTGTTCACGAACGCGGGAGAGGGCAACGCGCAGGCCGTCGCCGAGTACACGGCGGCGACGATCGTCCTGGCCGGCAAGCGGGCACGCTACGCCGAGCAGATCTACCGCGAGGGCAGGGCATTCGTCGACCGCGAGGCCGACCTGCTCGACACCGGCAACTACGGGCGCACGGTGGGCCTGGTCGGGGCCTCGCGCATCGGGCGGCGGGTGGCTCAGCTGCTGCTGGCGACCGATCTGCGGGTGCTCGTCTACGACCCGTACGCCTCGGAGGAGGAGGTCCTCTCGCTGGGGGGGCTCAAGGTGACGCTCGACGAGCTGCTCACCGCGTCCGACATCGTCTCGCTGCACGCACCGGCCACGGCCGAGACCGAGCACATGATCGGCGCCCACGAGCTGGCGATCATGCGCGACGGGGCCGTGCTCATCAACACCGCACGCGGCTCGCTGATCGATCACGACGCCCTGCGGACCCATCTGCGATCCGGGCGCATCGACGCGATCCTCGATGTCACCGAGCCCGAGCCCCTCGCGGCCGACGACGAGCTGTGGAGCCTGCCCAACGTCACCCTCACCCCGCACATCGCGGGCGCCACGGGCAACGAGCTGCACCGACTCGGGCGCGACGTGATCGACGAGGTCGCCCGCTTCGTCGCGGGCGAGGCGTTCATCGGCTTCGAACGGGTGCCGGGGGTCGTGTGATGGGCGTGATCGACAATCCGATCCTGCGGGGCTTCAACCCCGACCCGTCGATCCTGCGCGTCGGCGACGACTACTTCATCGCCACGAGCACCTTCGAGTTCCACCCCGCGGTGCGCATCCACCACTCCACCGACCTCGTGCACTGGACGGTCCGCGGGCATGCGCTGGACGAGGGCTTCGACCTGCGGGGAGTGCCCGATTCGGGCGGTGTGTGGGCCCCGAGCCTGTCGTACTCCGACGGGCTGTTCTGGCTCGCGTACTCGGTCGTGCGGTCGATGGACGGCGACGACAAGGACATCGACAACCACCTCGTGACCGCCGAGAGCATCGACGGCCCGTGGAGCGAGCCGGTGCACCTCGGTTCGCGCGGGTTCGACTTCTCGTTCTTCCACGACACCGACGGCACGCACTGGATCGTCGGGGTGCAGTGGGACCAGCGGCCGGAGCATCCGTCGTTCGGCGGCCTCGTGCTGGAGCAGTATCTGCCCGACGAGAAGCGCACCTCCGGCACCGCGACGGTGATCCACCAGGAGCCGACGCTGGTCGAGGGCCCGAACCTCTATCGCATCGGCGACGCGTATCACCTGCTGATCGCCGCGGGCGGCACCGGGTGGAACCACGCGATCACGGTGGCGCGATCGCGGGAGATCACCGGCCCCTACGAGCGCGACGCGCAGCCGTTCGTGCTCACGAGCCGCGATGCGCCGGGCATCCCGCTGCAGAAGGCGGGGCACGGCGAGCTCGTGCAGACGCCGAGCGGAGACTGGATGCTGGTGCACCTCGCCAGTCGGCCGACGCTGCATCTCGGCGAGCGCTACAGCACCCTCGGGCGCGAGACCAGCCTGCAGAGGGTCGTGTTCGACGACGAGGGATGGCTGCGACTCGCGCACGGCGGACACCATGCGGCCGTGCAGGTCGAGATCGACGGCGACCCGGCACAGGCGACCGCCGCTCGCGGGTTCGTCGAGCGCTTCGACGGACCCGCGATCGACTCGCGGCGCTGGTCGACCCTGCGTGCGGCACTCGCCCCCGACGTCGCCGACCTGACCGCGAGGCCCGGATGGCTGCGGCTGCGCGGCGGTCATTCACCGGCGTCGGTCTTCGATCAGTCGATGATCGTGACCAGGGTCGAAGAGCACCATGCCGTCTTCGAGGCCACGATCGACGGCGACCCGACGAGCACGCGCGAGCTCGCCGGAGTGATCGCCTGGTACGACCGCAGCGGCTGGATCTGGCTGCAGCTCGGCTGGGACGCCGACCACGGACGGCACGTGCGCGTCGTCAGCCGCGACGGGTCGCGCACCAGCCGCTCCGCACCGGTCGCGGTGCCCGCGGGCGCGGTGCGGATGCGGGCGACGCTCGACGGCCCCGCACTGCGCTTCGCCGTCGCCGAGGTCGGTGACGACGGCTGGGTCGATGTGCCCGGCGTCCATCCCGCCTGGACGCTGTCGGACGATCACGGCGACCGGCTGCGCTTCACGGGCCTGTTCTTCGGCATCCGCGTCGACGACCTCGACGGTCGCGGCTGGTCGACGGATGTCGGCGACGTCTCGCTGCGGTTCGCGGACGACGCCGCTTCTGCGGGGGAGGACTGACCCCGCCACTCCCACCACACCCTGACCGTCGCGAAGTCCCTGCTTGTGCATGCCCTCGCGCCGTCGCTCGACGGCGCCGTCACGGAAGAGAGATCGATGAAGATCGAACGACGCAGTATCCGCAAGACCGTCGGTGCCCTGACCGCCACCGCGATCGCGCTCAGCGGGGCGCTCCTCGCGGCGCCGCCCGCCACCGCATCCCCGGCCGGCGCATCCCCGACCGCACCCGCAGCCGTCTCGGCCGCCTCCGTGCCCAAGATCGTCGAGACCGTCAGCGATGCCGGCTTCGCGCACCCGGGCATCGGCTTCACGGCCGACAACCTCGAGAACATGCGCACGCAGGTGCTCGCCGGGGTCGATCCGTGGGCGAGCTACTACGACGCGATGGTCGACACCCGCTACGCCGCGATCGACTACCGCGTCGAGAACGCGCAGCCCGGAGTCGACATCCCGAAGAACGACGCCTACGCGAGCGTCGGGATGCGCTCGATGGCGCAGCGCGACAGCATCGGCGTGATGACCCAGGCGCTCGAATACGTCGTCACGGGTGACGAGCGGTACCGGGCGAACGCCCTGCACGGGCTGCGGACGTGGAGCAGCCTCGACCCGGCCAAGTACGAGTACTTCGCCGACGCGCACATCCACACCGGCGTGCCGCTGTACTACATGCTGATCGCCGCCGAGCTGATCCGCAGCACGGAGCCGGCGAACGCCGACCTCGACGGGTACGACCTGCGGTGGACGGATGCCGACCAGCAGCGCATCGAGGACAACCTGATCCGTCCGGTGCTCGACACGTTCCTCTTCTCGAAGAACCGGCTGTGGAACCAGCACCTCTACGGCGTGATCGGCATGATCTCGGCGGCGATCTTCCTCGACGACGCCGACCTCTACGCCGAGCGGGTGGAGTGGTTCACCGTCAACGCCGGGTACGAGAGCGAGCACGACCTCTACGGCGGCGACGTCAACGGCTCGCTGAAGCAGCTGTTCCGCGAGGTCCCCGCCGACGCCGCAGGCAACACCACCGGTGCGGCGTTCGTGCAGCACAGGGAGATGCTGCGCGACCAGGCGCACGGTCAGGGCGACGTCGACCTCTTCGTGGCCCTCGCCCGCATCGTCGACGCGCAGGGGACGACGGTCGACCCGAGCTCGGGCACGGTGTCGGAAGCCGCAGATGCCGTCTCGGCCTACGACTTCCTCGACCACCGCATCCTCGACGGCGCGGACACGTTCTACGCCTTCATGATGGGCGAGGAGGTGCCGTACATCCCGGCGACCGAGGGCGGCGCGATCTCGCAGGCCTACCGCGGCCGGCTGCAGGATCCCCTCAGCGAGGCATACCTGCAGTATCGCTACGTGGCCGACGTCGATGTCGCCGCCGAGGCGCCCCACGTCGCCGAGCTCTACGAGCAGCGCGACGGCCCGCTGTACTACTACGGCACGGGCGTGCAGAACTTCTGGAACGACCGCGGCTCCGACTACACCGGCGCCGAGTACTGGGTCGCCTTCCCCGAGGAGCTCGCCGAGGTCGACGGGTCGGTCGCACCGCTCGCGCCCAGCGCCGAGCTGTCGGTGCGCACCTTCGGCACCCCGCTCGGTGCGGGTGCCGCCCGCGACGAGGACGCCGACGGTGCCGCGTTCATCCGGCTCGACGCCGGTGCCGACGACGCGAGCCTCGCGATCAGACGTGCGGTCTGGGGCGACCGGGCCGCCGCGCAGTCGCTGGTCGGCGTGCAGGTGCGCAGTGACGGCACCGCGCGGCTGCAGGCATCGCGCACCGCGGAGGAGACGCCGTTCGCCGAGATCGTCGTGCCGGACACGGGTGGCGAGTGGCGCTACGTCTGGCTCGATCTGGCGCTCACGAAGACTCCCGGGGCGGTGGGCGACAACATCCTGTTCCTGCGTGCGACCGGATCGGACGCGCAGGTCGACGTCGCCGGGCTGCGGGCGCAGGCCAACGGCGTGCTCACGCCGCCGGTGTTCACGGATGCTCCCGCGCTCGACGCGGTGCTCGTCGCGGGTGAGCCCTGGGCGCGCACCGTGGAGACGACGGATGCCGCCGGCGAGACCGTCACGCTCTCGCTGCAGGACGCCCCGTCAGGGGTGACGCTGCAGGGCGACGAGCTGCGCTGGACGCCGTCGCAGCCGAGCGCCGCGGAGATGACCCTCGTGGCATCCGACGGCACGACGGTGACCGCCCTGCCCGTGACGATCACGGTCGCCGAGAGCCGCGAGGCGGCGATCGCCGAGCTGGTCGGCCGCGTCGGCGGGAGCGGGGACCACACCTCGGCCAGCTGGACGCGGTTCCTCGAGGCGCGCGCGGATGCCGAGGAGGGAGTGCAGGGTGCGGATGCCGCGGCCTTCGCCGCCCTGCTCGAGAGTCTCGGCGAGGCCGTGTCGGGGCTCGTGGTGCTGAACCCCGTGCTGGCGGACGGCACGCTCGACTACCGTTCGCTCGTGAACGCCGCGCCACTCACCGCCGCCCAGCTGACGGCCGTCACCGACGGCGACAACCAGACGAGCTGGGGAGACCAGCGCGTGCCGAGCATCGTGTTCGACTTCGGCTCGGCGTTCCGCGTCGAGGCCGACCGGTTCGGCTTCCAGGCGAGGGACACGTTCCCCAACCGCGCCGAGGGCACGAACGTCTACGGCTCGAACGACGGATCCACGTGGACGCTGCTCACCGAGCATCCGAACGCGGGCCAGGACTCGGCGATGGAGTGGGTCGACGTGCGCGCCGAGGCGCGTGGCCAGGCGTTCCGCTTCGTGAAGTTCCAGGTCGACGAGCCGGGCGTGCCCTCGGATCCGGCGTATCCGGGAATCTGGAGCATCGCCGAGATCCGCATCGACGGCGCTCGCACCGAGGCCGTCGGCTCGATGGAGACGGTGTCGATGTCGTCGGCAGACGCCGTCGCCGGGCGCGTGGTCGCCGGTGACGAGGTCACGCTGTCGATCGGCGGCGACCCCGGCGCGACGGACGTCACGGTGACGGTGCTCGGCGTGCCCGCCTCGGTCACCTCGACCGAGCCGGGGCGGTGGGTCGCGCGTGCCGCTCTGCCCGGCAGCGCGCCGGCAGGGGCGGGCGTCGGGTTCGCGCTCGACTTCACGACGCCGGACGGGCGGCAGGCCGACACGGTGTACGCCACGACCGACGGATCGACGCTGTTCCTGTCGAGCGACGACGGCCGCATCGACTCCGCATTCCGGGAGGCGACGGTGCTGCGTCCCGACGGCGTCGCCGATGCCGCCTGGACGCAGTACACGGCCAGGATGCTCGACGGCGACCCGGCGACGCACTCCGACACCCGGCTCAACGCGGGCACCTACGGCAACGTGTGGGACTTCGGACCCGACACGACCGTGTCGCTCCGCGGCGCGGAGCTGCTCGTGCGTCAGGACGGCTACGGCACCTCGCGCATCGCGGACATGCGCCTGGAGGGATCGAACGACCTGCAGACGTGGACGCGACTGACGCCGGCGGCTCCCGCGAAGACGCTCGCCTGGCAGCAGTGGGCGGTGACCGACGACGCGTCGTTCCGGTACATCCGGCTCGTGAACGGCCAGATCCTCAACGTGGCCGAGCTCATCGTGTTCGGCGAGGTGGAGACCGCCCCGGCGGTGCCCGCCTGGGACCCGGCGGCGGTCTACGACACGGGTGACGAGGTGTCGCACGACGGTTCCGTCTACACCGCGCAGTGGTGGACGAGCAACGAGAGGCCCGGCAGCACCGCGACCGGCTCGTGGATGCAGCAGGGCGCCGCGGTGGCCGCCGCGGGCGAGGGCGTGCGCGCGTGGACGCCCTCGTTCGTCTACAGCGGCGGCGAGGTCGTCGCGCATGACGGGCATTCGTTCCGAGCGACGTGGTGGACGAGGAACCAGGAGCCCGGCGATCCGAACGGCCCGTGGCAGGATCTCGGCGCGTACTGACGACGGAGGCGGGCGGTGCGGTCGGAACTCTCCGATCGCACCGCCCGCCGTGTTGTGTGTGCCGTGGGAGCGCTGCAGCAGCGCTGCGGGCTGCTCAGTCCCGCACGGGGCCGGTCGATCCGCGGACGATGAGCTCGCTCGGCAGCACCACGGCGCCGTCGTAGGCCTCGCCGACGGCGATGCGCCCGGCGAGCTCGCCGACGTCGTGGAACGGCGCCCGCACCGTCGTGAGCGAGGGCGTCAGATCGGCGACGAGCTGCATGTCGTCGAAGCCGACGACCGAGATGTGCGCGGGGATCGCGATGCCCGCCTCGTGCAGCGCGCGACACACGCCCACCGCCATGACGTCGGTCTGGCACACGATCGCCGTCACCTCGGGGTGGCTCTCGACGAACGCGACCGTGGCGGCGGCCGCCTCATCCGAGGAGTTGCCGCTCTGCACGGCCAGGGTGGTGTCGAACTCGATGCCGGCGTCGGCGAGCCCGTCCTGGTAGCCGAGGAAGCGCTGGTGAGGAGTTGTCATGTCGTCGAGCGAGCCGACGAAGGCGATGCGACGATGCCCGAGCGCGACGAGGTGCTCCACCCCGCTGCGCACTCCGCCGCGGTGGTCGTAGTCGATCGACGCGATCTGCGGGTGGTGCGGGAGCGCGGCGCGACCGCACAGGATCAGCCGGGCGCCCACACGTGCGAGCGTGGTCGCATACCGCTGCGCGCGCTGCTCGAACTCCTCCGTCGCGGGGGTCGATCCGACCAGTAGGACGGCCGCGACCCGCTGCTCGCTGAGCGTCTCGATCAGTGCGGCCTCGCGATCGACGTCTCCGCCGGTCGTGCACATCGTGAACAGATGACCGTTCGCGGTCGCGACGTCTTCGGCGCCGCCGGCCATCGTGGCGAAGGTGGGGCCGACCATGATGCTCGACACGAACGCGATGCTGCGGCGGCCGACGCCCATCATCGACCGGGCGAGCCCGTTGACGACGTAGCCGAGCTCTTCGGCGGCGGCCAGCACCCGGGCATGGCTGGCCGACTTACCGGCGGCCCGTCCCGCGAGGACGCGCGAAGCGGTGGCGCGTGAGACCTCTGCCCGTCGCGCGACGTCGGCGAGGGTCGCGCCCCCGCCGCGCTCCGGACCGGGCGAGGTTCCCCGGCGCGCGGGGATGTCGTCGTCGAGAGCGGTGGTCACAAGGGCAATCTACCCCGGACTCGCGGCGTGCCCGTCGCGGACGCGCAACTAGTTCCGCCCGGTCCCGACCGGTCCTGCCCCGGGGCGGGACCGGTCCCGCCTTCGGCGTCTCCGGCGCTCAGGCGTCGGTGTCGTCGGTGTCGACGCCGGGGCCCGGCCCCGGACGCACCGCGGCATCCGGGCGGATGTCGATGCGGGTGGTGCCGTCGTGTTCGGAGACGTCGATACGCGGCGCCGCATCGGCCTCCGTGGCGTCGGGTGCGGACGTCAGCTGGTCGTGGCGCTTCTGCTCGCTCGTCATCTCGTCGTGGCTCTGGTCGTGGTTCATGAGACGACCCTACGAACCGCGGGATCGGGGCACGACGGGGTTGACAGAGCGGGTCGCTGACAGAGGGGGGCTGGAGGTCGGGCCCGGCGCGCATCGCGTCATACACCGGAATGCTGAGACACATACTCAGCATTTACTCAGGAATGCAGCGCGGCGCTGCACGGGCAGCGCGGCCCACCACTAGATTCGGGCTCGAAACGGAGGGTGTGTCGGCCGGGGTGTGCGGTCGACGGGGTCGTCGCTCTCCACCGACATCCACAAAAAGGGGCACACGCATGACCGGAACACTTCGCAAGGCGGTCGCCGAGGCGATCGCGACCTTCCTCTTCGTCCTCGCCATCATCGCGGCGGTGAACAGCGAGAGTCCGCTGACTCCGCTCGCGATCGGCTTCACGCTCGCCGTGCTCGTGTACTCGACGGGCCACATCTCGGGTGCTCACCTCAATCCGGCCGTCTCGGTCGGTGTCTTCCTGCGGGGCGGCCTCAGCGTCGTCGACTTCGTCTCGTACCTCCTGGGGCAGTTCGTCGGTGGCGCGCTCGCGGCGCTGGCGAGCCTCGCCGTCTGGCCCTCCGGGGGTGAGGCCGTGGTGATCGAGGTCGGCCCGGCGTTCTTCGTCGAGGCGCTGTTCACGCTGATCCTCGTATGGGTCGTGCTCAACACCGCGACGTCGAAGGACACCGAGGGCAACTCGTTCTACGGCCTCGCGATCGGTGGCACGGTTTTCGTCGGTGCGGCGACCGTCGGCTCGATCTCGGGTGGCGGCTTCAACCCGGCCGTGGCTCTCGGGCTCTCGGTCGGCGGCTACTTCGACTGGGCCTCGCTGTGGCTCTACATCGTCGCCCCGGTGGTCGGTGGCGTCATCGCCGCCGTGCTCTTCCGCCTGCTCAACACCGACGACGCCAAGAAGATCGGCGCCTGAGGCCTCTCCGCGGACGCCGCGTCCTCCTCGGAGGGCGCGGCGTCCGTGCATCCGGAAGTCATCCGTTCGGGGGATGCCGGGCCGCGAGAGCACGTCATAGCGTGGATGCATGCTGATCGTCGAAGAACTCCACATGCTGCTTCTCCGGCCTGACGGACGGATCGAGAGCGCGGTGAGCGTCAACCGCCTCTACGGCGAGGTCGCCGCCGTCATCGTCGACCTGGCGCTGCACGGGCGCGTCACCGTGTCGGCGGAGAAGTACCCGGTGGTCGACATCGTGTCGACCGCGCCGACCGGCAATCCGATCCTCGACACGACGCTCGAGCGACTGGTGCCGCTGCGGGGCAAGCGTCTGCAGTCGCTCGTGACCCGGCCCAAGCTCGACCCGCTCGAGGTCGTCGTCGAGTCGCTCGTGGTACAGGGCGTGCTGGTGCGGGGGGAGCGCGGGTTCTTCGGCTGGGGCTCGGCGCGCACGCCCGAGTCCGACCCCGCGCCCGAGCACGTGCTCCGGTCGCGCCTGGCTGCCGTGCTCGCGGGGACGACCGCGCCGTCGCAGGCCGATCTGGCGCTGCTGTCGATCCTGCAGAACCTCAATGCCGCCCACGCGATCCTTCGCGAGGAGTGCGGTGGAGTCTCGTCGCGGGACCTCAAGCGACGGATCGAAGACCTCACCGCCGGGTCCGCCGCGGGTGATGCCGTCGCCAAGGCCGTGAACGACGCGATCACCGCGGCGCTGGTGGCGACCATGACCCCGGTGATCGTGGCCGCCACCATCACCTGAGGTCGATCAGCGCAGCACGGGCACGCGCTCGGCGAGCGCGTCGATCACGGCGCTGCGGTCGTGCGGGTCGACCACGACGCCGGCGACGGCGGCGAGGTCGAGAACGGGGAAGTGCGAGGCCGCGCCGATCTTCTCCTCGCTGCCGAGCACGAACGTCTGCGCGCAGCGCCCGGCGATCGCCCGTTTCGTCGCGGCGTCGTCGAGGTGACCGGTGGTGAGCCCGTGCACCGGATCGATGCCCGTGACGCCGAGGAAGAACAGGTCGGCGGCGAGATGCTGCACGGCCTCCATGGCCAGCGGACCGCTCGCGACCATCGAGAATCGCGCGAGCTCGCCGCCGATCAGCACGATGCGTGCGTCGGAGTGCTCGGAGACCGCGATCGCTACCGTCGGGCTCGGTGTGATGACGGTCAGATCGGCGCCCCGCGGCAGCATCCGCGCCATCGCGAGCGTGGTCGTGCCGGCGTCGAGCACGATCGTGCACGTGGGGGAGATCAGCTCGACCGCGCGGCGGGCCACGCGCTGCTTGCTGTCGGTCGACAGGGCGAGGCGCTGCTCGACGGGCCGGTCGGCCGCGGCGATCGGCAGCGCGCCTCCGTAGACGCGTACCAGCTCTCCCGCCTCGGCGAGCTCGCGCAGGTCGCGGCGGATCGAATCCTCGGACAGTCCGAGGTCGCGCGCCACGTCTTTCGCGACGATCCGGCCGTCTCTGCGGAGGGTCTCCCGCAGCAGGTCCTTGCGCTGTGCGCCCAGCATCCGACTCCTCAGATCTTGCTTTTTCGTGAAGTTGCACGTTCTTGCACGGTTAACGATACAGTCTTCCGCATGACGACTCCACTCCTGATCCTGATCGCCGGCCCCTACCGCTCGGGCACCGGCGGCGACCCTGACCTCATCGCCCGCAATCTCGCGCGCCTCGAAGAGGCCGCTGCACCGATCCACCGGCTCGGCCACGTGCCGATGATCGGGGAATGGGTCGCGCTGCCGATTCTCCGCGGCCTGGACGGGACGGATGCCGGCGGCTCGGATGCCGGCGGCTCGGAGTCCGCCGACGGCGACGTCATGTACGAGACCGCGCACCGGCTGCTGCAGCACTGCGATGCCGTGCTGCGCCTGCCCGGGGATTCCGCGGGTGCGGACAAGGACGTCGAGATCGCGCTCGAGCGCGGGCTGCCCGTGTATCGATCGATCGACGAGATCCCGGCGCGCTGAAGCCGGGCCGCCGACGCCCGTAGGCTCGAATGACACTCGCCACGGCCTTCGGAGGAGAACCATGCCCGCGACGTCGACCCTGCGGACGATCACGCTCACGGATGACCGCCCGCCGCTGATCGAACCGGTCATGAGCAACAGCGACGACGCCCACGAGCGCCTGCGGGTCACCAGCCGCTGGATCGAGGTGGACGGCACTCCGACCGTCCCCGTCACCGGAGAGCTGCACTTCAGCCGGGTCCCGCGTCGGCGCTGGGAGGAGGAACTGCGGCTTCTCGTCGCATCCGGCCTGACCTCGGTCTCGACGTACGTGTTCTGGATCCACCACGAGCGCGAACGGGGACGCGTGCGCTTCGACGGCGACCTCGACGTCGCGGCGTTCCTCGAGACGGCGGAGCGGGTGGGGATCGATGTGATCCTGCGCATCGGGCCGTGGTGCCACGGCGAGGCGCGTCACGGCGGCCACCCGGACTGGGTGGTCGCGGCGCTGGGCGACCGCGCGCGGACGAACGACGCGGAGTACCTCGACCTCGTGCGCGAGTGGTACCGCCGCATCGCCGACGAGGTGCGACGGTTCTGCGGGCCGGATCGGCCGATCGTGGGCATCCAGCTCGAGAACGAACTGCACGACCAGCCCGACCACATCGCCACCCTGAAGTTCCTCGCGCAGGAGGCCGGTCTCTCGGCGCCGCTGTGGACCGCGACCGCCTGGGGCGGTGCCGTGCTCCCGGCACACGAGGTCTTCCCGCTCTACAGCGGGTACGCCGACGGCTTCTGGGCCGGGCAGGGCTCGACCTGGGACGACAGCTTCCGCGATCACTTCCGGTTCACGCACGTCTGGGACGACCCGGGAGTAGGCGGCGACTTCCGCGACGAGGGCGCGGAGATCGTGATCCGGCCGATCGATCCGGAGTTCCCGCCGTCGACCTGCGAGCTGGGCGGCGGCATGGCGACGGCGTATCACCGGCGTCCGATCGCACGCGGTCGGGACATCGCCGCCCTCGCGAACGTGAAGATCGGCAACGGCTCGGCGTGGCAGGGCTTCTACATGTACGCGGGAGGCGTGAACCCGGAGGACGGGCTGCAGGAGAGCCTCGCGACGGGATACCCCAACGACCTCCCGCGCTTCGACTACGACTTCCAGGCCGCCGTCGGCGCGACGGGGCGGCCGGGTCCGAGCCTGGGCGTGCTCCGCGATCACAATGCCTTCCTCGCGGCCTTCGGTCCGTTCCTCGCCGACACCTTCAGCTCGCTTCCCGACGGCGCACCCGTCGATGTGCACGACCTCGACTCGCTGCGCTGGGCCGTGCGCAGCGACGGGGCCCGCGGATTCCTCTTCCTGAACACGCATCAGCCGCACGAACCGCTCCCCGGATCGACCGGGGTGCAGTTCCGCATCCCGCTCGCCGACGGCGACCTCCTCGTCCCCGACCGTCCGATCGACATCCCGAGCGGCGTGATCGCCCGCTGGCCGCTGCGGATCGACGTCGCCGGAGTCCGTCTCGAATGGGCCACCGCATCTGCCTCCGGCATCGCGACGGGCTCGGGCGATGAGCCGCCGACGCTCGTGCTGCGCGCTCACGACGGCATCCCCGCGCGGGTGCAGCTCGGCGCGGGTTCGCGTGTGCTGCTGCGGGGTCAGGAGCGGAATGCCGATGCGCCGCTCGATCTGAGCCCCGGCGACGTGATCGTCGTCGACGACGCCCTGCGCATCCTCGTCGTGGACGACGAGGGGGCCGAGCGGCTCTGGTACCTCGGCGGCGACCTGATCGACTCGACCGATGCCGTCTGGCGCGAATCCGGCAGGGTGGTCGTGCGCGCGGAGCGCGAACCGTCGCCCCTCGTCTGGCGCGGCGGGGAGTTCGTGCCGCTGGCCACGCGCACCGACGCGGAACCCGGATCGACGACCCCTCTCGTGGCCGAGCTGCGTCCCGCCGGAGAGCCGCCCGCCCGGTACGGGGAGTCGATGGGACGATCTGCGGCTCCCGACAGCGCGCAGTTCGACGAGGTGGCGGGCGTCTGGCGGATCACCCCGATCCCCCGGGCGGAGCGGAAGGCCGGCGACCTCGTCGAGCTCGTGATCGACTGGGAGGGCGATGTCGCGCAGCTCCGGGCGGACGGCGTCGTCATCAACGATCGGTTCTGGGACGGATCGACCTGGCGCATCGATGTCACGGAACTCCCCGTCGACGCCGATCTCACCCTGCACATCGCGCCGATCGCCGCCCACAGCGTGATCGACCTCGACGCGGCGGTTCGGGCGCGGGTCGAGACCGAGGGATGGCTGGGGTCGGTGACCCGTGTCGACGTCGTCGTCTCCTCGCGCTGGGTCGCCGAGTGCTGAGAGCGGTTGTCCTGGCCGTCGACACCCTGTGAGACTGGGCCGATGACCGACGGCCTCGAGTTCCCCCGCCACGTCTTCGATGCGCTCGGCGCCGACCCGATCGCGTGGGAGGACCGCATCGGCGGGGCGATCCGCGTGGTCGAGAAGCGCCCGGCCGGCGGCCCGATCACGGTGATGACCTCAGGGGTGTCGCTGATGCCGACGGATTCGGGCGAGCGCGTCGAGTTGGCCGTCGAGGTGCTCGACGGCCAGCAGGGCGCGGCGCGGGTCGCGCTCGGGATCGTGTGCGACGACGTGGCCGAGAACCGCCGGGTTCCGCCGGTCGGCAGGCCCTGGCGCAACGCCGAGCCGTTCCTCACCGGCACCCGGATCTCGGCGATCATGGTCACTCCGTCACGCTGGGGAGCGTCGTTCGACGAGGTGCGCTCCGACGACGGCACGGTGATCGGCCACGTGCGCACGCTCCGCCTGCTCACGGATGCCGAGGCCGGTTTCGCGTCGGCGCAGGGCTGGGAGGCGCTGGTCGCCGCTGCCGGCTCCGCGGATGCTCTGCTCGACGTCACCCGCGACGACACCGTCGCGTCTCCGGGGCTCGCAGGCAACGCGCCGGTCTTCCTGTCGAAGCTGCACGCCGAGCATCCGCCGCGGTGGGTCACCTTCACGGGCAGCGACCTGCGGTCGGTGACGGGGCTCGAGTCGGACGCCTACATGAACGATGCGGCGAATCACGAGGTGTGGTCGGTCGACTCGTTCGTCGCCCGGTTCCCGTGGGTCGCGGGGTTCGTGCGCGAGGCCAGGGCCGGACAGACAGGGCGCTTCACCGACGCCTCGGGCGCCTACGTCATCGAGGCGGACTGAACCCGTGATCACCGCGTGCTGAGCCATGAACCCCGCGCGCTGAGGACCGTGGTCCCCTGACGTCGGACTCAGACCGCGAAGCGCACGCCGGTCAGCTCTTCGGCCACGCTCCACAGATCGGCGCCGACCGCCGCCGATCGCACCTGCTCGCTCGCGCGCACCCGCGTCGGCGCCCCACGGAACTCGAGCAGCCCGCCCGGCCCCCAGTAGTCGCCGCCGGTGGCATCGGCGGCGACCGCCGCATGCACGATCGGCGCGGCCCCGGCATCCTTGCCCTGCACGAGCGGCCGGCTGAGCGAGGCGAGCGCGCGCGCCACGGCCGAGACGGGCGCGAGGCCCTCGCGAGGCGGGGTGAGCGGGTCGACCGCATAGCCCGGATGTGCGCACAGAGCCGAGCGCGCCGACCCCTTCCATCGGCGAGTGAGCTCGAAGGTGAGAGCCATGAGCGCAGCCTTCGACCGGCCGTACTGACGCAGTGAGGCTCCGGTCCAGGGCTGGGCGAGCGTCGCGGGGTCGATCTCCGCGAAGCGGTGCGCGAGCGAGCCGACCGCCACGACGCGCGCATCGTCGGCGAGCGCCGGTGCGAGCTGCGCGAGGAGGGCGAAGTGGCCCAGGGCGTTCGTGCCGACCATCAGATCGAGGCCGTCGGCCGTGCGGACACCGCGATCGGCCGCCTTGACGCCGGCGTTGCAGATGACCGCATCCAGCCTCTCGTCCAGCGCCGCGGCGGCAGACGCGATGCTCCCGAGCGACCCGAGATCCAGAGGCAGGATGCCGAGATCCGCGCCGGGCACCTGCGTGCGGATCGACGACACCGCGATCTCCGCGCGCTCAGCCGACCGGCATCCGAGCAGCACCCTGGCGCCGTGTGCCGCGAGGATCTCGGCGCACCAGTAGCCGATGCCCGCGTTCGCCCCGGTGACGAGGATCGTGCGACCGTCGAGACGGGGGAGCGAAGCGGGGGAGGAGGACATGTCCTCCAACCTAGGCGCTGGACCGCGGTGCTCGGCCTCAGGCCGAGACGCCCACCCGGTCGGCCGTGCGGATCACGGTCGCGAAGCCGCGAGCCGCGAGGATGCTCTCGGTGCGGCGCATGATGTCCTCACCCGAGACCGCGGAGAGCTCTCCGGTCGCCTCGATCGCCGAGGTCGTCGTGGCGTCGGTCACGAACTCGACCTCGAACCCGAGATCGCTCGCCATGCGGGCCGTCGTCTCGCAGCACTGCTCGGTGCGGATGCCGCAGATGACGACCTTCGTCACATCGAGCTCGCGCAGACGATGTTCCAGGTCGGTCGACGTGAAGGCGTTCACGGTGGTCTTGGTCACGGCGATCTCGTCGTCGTGCGGCTCGAGCTCGGCGAACACCCGCACGAACCCGAGCGTGGGGTCGAACACGCCGCCGCTGCCGGGCTCGGAATGCGTGACCCACGCGACCGGGTCGCCGACCAGGCGCGCGTGGTCGACCAGGCTCGCGACGCGGGCGATGACGGCGGGGTTCGCGGTGGCGGCCCATTCGTCGGGTCGCTGACGGAACGACTCCTGCGCATCGATGACGAGGAGGGCGGTGGCGGAAGCACTGTTCATCCGTTCATCCTCGCGTCGATCGGGGCAGGGCGACAGGTCTCGGGCAGTCAGGATGCGCACGTTCTCCGCCATCTCGGCACCCGTCAGAAAAAAGTTCCGACGAATGTGTGACGAATCCCCACCCCCGTGCGTCCTATCTGTGAGCGACCCACAACGCTCCCGGTGAGGCCACCAGGTCTCGCAGCCGGCAATACGTGAGACGAAGGACTTGTCATGGCAACTCAGGATCAGAACACCGCCGCCACTCCCGCCGAGAAGGAGCTGGCCCCGACGCCCGCCGCGCCCAAGGCGCAGGGCTCCCCCTCCCGCGTGGACCGCTCGTCGTCGTTCTCGTCGTCGCGGATCCCCGCCGACGCGGATGCCGCGGGCAAGACGGTCATCGCCGACGGCGTGGTCGCCAAGGTCGCCGGCATCGCCGCCCGTGAGGTCGCCGGTGTCTTCGCGCTCGGTGGTGGCGGAGCACGCGCCTTCGGTGCGATCCGCGACGTGATCAACGCGACCGACCTGGCGCAGGGCGTCAAGGTCGAGGTCGGCGAGACCCAGGCCGCGGCCGACATCACGATCGTCGTCGAGTACCCGGCGCCGATCCAGGAGGTCGCGAACAACGTGCGCGCCGCCGTCGCCGGAGCCATCACCCGACTGGTCGGCCTCGAGGTCGTCGAGGTCAACGTCGAGGTCAACGACGTGCACGTGCCCGGTGACGACACCGCTGAGAACGAGGAGTCGCGAGTCTCATGACACCGACCACGACCGGCGCGCTGATCGGCGCGCTCCTTGCCCTCGCGGCACTGATGTTCGGATTCTGGGGTTTCCTCCTCATGGCTCTGTTCGCCGGTGTCGGCGCGATCATCGGACGCATCATGTCCGGCAAGATCGACGTCCGCGGTCTCGCGGACGCCTTCACAGGGCGGCGCACCTCCTGATGCGAGTCGACCAGCACATCGCCACCGGTGGCGGCCCCGCGGGGGTCGCCACCGGACAGGCCACCGTCCCGGGTCGCGTCGACGTCAAGGAGCGCGTGTACCGCACGGTCACCGAGCAGGCGTCCGCGACCCTGATCGGTGTGCCGCGCGGTGACGTGAAGGTCGATGTCGCCGAACACCCCGGCGGGATCGCCGTCCGTATCGCGACCCCGCTGCCCGTTCCCGATCTCGACGACACCGTCGCGATCTCCCAGAGCGTTCCCGTCCTCGAACGAGCCCGACAGCTGCAGGAGCAGCTGCAGCAGGATCTCTCGGGCGTCCTCGGACGCGACGTCACACGGATCACCCTCACCATCACCGGTGCCACCATTCCCGAAAGGAGACGAGTGCGATGACCACCCCGGTACTGCGTCGCGTCGTGCGTCGCGAGACGCATTCACCGCGCACCGTCGCGATGTTCGTCGCGGTCGTCCTCCTCATCCTCGCCCTCGCCTACATCGGGCTGGAGATCGTGCTGAGCCTCGCGGCGCAGCCGGCACTCCTGCTCGGACCCGCGGCGGCCGGCGGATGGTTGGTGGGGCTTCCCACCGCACAGCCCGCGGGCCTCGTGATCGCAGGCAGCGTCGTGCTGGCTCTGATCGGCCTGGTCTTCATCGTGCTGGCCATCACCCCCGGCCGACTCTCGAAGCACACCCTCGAGGCCGGTGATCGGGCTGTCGTCGTCGACAACGGCGTGATCGCGAGCGCGCTCGCCCAGCACCTCTCCGAGGAGACGGGGCTCGCCCGCGAGAACATCACCGTGGGGGTCGGCCACCGCAGCGTCGACGTCACGGTGCGCCCCGGCGCCGGCATCCCGCTCGACCGCGGTGCGGTGCAGTCCGCCGCCGAGGCGCAGCTGCAGAACTACCGACTGGGCAGGAGCGTGCGCACCCGCGTGCGCGTCGAGCGCCCCACCGAGACGGAGGACGAGCTGTGAACAACACCAATCGTGCGCTGAACCGCACGCTGCTGCTCATCATCGGACTGCTGTTCCTCGCCCTCGGAGCGCTCGGCATCGCCATCATGAGCTGGCCGACGGCCGCCGACATCTGGAAGTCGGCGGGCGACGGAGCCCGCTCGTGGCTCGACCAGGCGATCGCCTCGACGGCGATCGCGGGCGGTGCCCTCTCGTGGATCGGCATCGGCGCCGTGGCGGCGATCGTCGTCGTGATCGTGCTGCTCGTCGTGGCCCTCATCAGCATCGCCGGCCGCCGCTCCAAGACGGTGTTCCGTTCGACGGGAGCGCAGAACCCGCTCGGACGCGTCACGGTCACCGAGTCGTTCGTGTCGGATGCCGTGAAGAACTCGCTGGCCACCCGCGACGAGATCCTCTCGGCGCAGGTCACCGCGAACGACATCCGTCGCCAGCCCGTGCTGCACGTGGCCGTCACGCCGCGCCAGAACACCGACCCGCGTGAGCTCGTCGACCATGTCGACCGGCTCCTCACGAACCTCGCCACGCTCACCGGCCGCGAGACCGAGACCTTCGTCTCGATCCACACCGGACTGCGAGCACGGCTCGCCCACGATCAGCGTCGGCTGTCCTGACCGCTCCGCCGGTCGGGTCACCCAGGAATCAGGAAGCAGGAATCAGCATCATGCGAAACAAGATCCTCCTCATCGGCGCCATCGCCTTCGTCGCCTACATCCTGGGCAGCCGGTCGGCGACCGTGCAGGTGAACAAGGGCGAGTCGGTCCGGCATCAGCTCGTGCGGATGTGGAACGACCCGAAGGCCAAGAAGGAACGGCAGAAGAAGGCCGAGAAGGCGGCCAAGGCCGCGAAGAAGGCACTCGACAAGGTGCGTGGCTGACACGCACTCACAGACTTATCGTCGGTCGCGCAGAGCAACGGCGATAAGACGGCGGGAATCCTCCCGCCGTCAACGATCACCCTCACGAAAGGAGCTCCTCATGGGACTCGACGACAAGATCAAGAACGCCGCTCAGGACATCGCCGGCAAGGCGAAGGAAGCGATCGGCAACGCGACCGACAACGACAAGCTCGCTGCAGAAGGCAAGGCCGACCAGGTCAAGGCCGATGCCAAGAAGGCCGGCGAGAACGTCAAGGACGCGTTCAAGAAGTAAGACCCCCGGCACGGGCGGGTGGGGCGGTGTCACGCCCCACCCGCCCGTTGTCGTGTATGCCGACCCCGACATGAGACGATGCCTCAGATGGACGCTGCTGCCGAGAGAGAACTGCGCGAGCTTCGGGCTCGCGCCTATGGGCGCGATGCCGACATCGCCATGGATGCCGCGGCTGTCCGGCGACTGCACGAGCTCGAGTCGGCACGGAGCGCGGCGGTGTCGTCACCCGCACGTGAATCGTCAGCGGCATCGGAGTCGGCACCCGCGCGGGCAGCGAGGGCGGCACCCGGACAGACGCGCGGGTCGGCTGTCGTCGCCGGCTCCGTGCCCGCGACGACCGACGACGCCGACGTCCTGCGGGCGATCGAGCGGGCCGTGAACGACGAGGCGGACCCGACGGATGCCGAGGCCGAAGCCGCCGCTGCGCGTCGCACGGAGCAGGCCGCGCGACGCCGCGCCACCTGGTGGGCGGCGTCCGTCGTGGGAGCGGCGGCTGTGGCTGCGGTCGTCACATTCACCCTCTCGTCGACCCCGGCCGTGTCGGCGTCGTCGGGAGCGCCGCAGGTCGAGACGCTGCGTCTGACGGACGCGTCGGACCGCATCCCGGAAGGCTGGTTCGGAGCCGACGACGACACGCTCGGCGCCGACTTCTTCGGGTTCACGGTGTTCAGCTACCCCGGATGGACCGAGCCCCGCGACCCGGATGACGAGCGCGATCGCTGCATCGCCGTCGTCAAGACCGCCGAGATCCCTCCGGTCGACGGCTTCGACCAGAACGACTGGACCTATGGCGGAGATTTCTACTCCGGATGCGGGATCGGCGTCTTCCCGGCGACCGTGCAGGTGCCCGTCGGCAGCGGCACCCCCGAGGAGCTGACCGCCCGCTACCCCTCGGCCGAGGCGCTGCAGTTCGTGCTCGACGGCGACCGCGTCGGGGTGTTCCTCGACAGCGGGCTCGGCTAGGTCCGCACGACCGAGACGCCGAGCTCCTCGATGCCCGCGGCGGTGGCGTCGCTGAGGCCGGCATCCGTCACGATCATGTCGAGATCGGTGAGGTCGAGCACGCGGTAGCGGCCGAACGTGCCGTACTTCGAGCTGCCGGCGACGAGAACCGTCTCGCTCGCGCTCTCGAGAGCGGCCGTCTTGGGCGCGATCTTCGATTCCGTCGGTGTCGTGACGCCGCGGCGGAGATCCCATGACGACGACGAGAGGAAGGCGATGTCGATCGACAGCTCGTGCAGGGTGAGGGCGGCGAGTCGGCCGGTCGTCGACTGGTTCGCCTTCTCGACGCGGCCGCCGATCGCGATGATGTCGGCCGTGGGGTGGTCGAGGAACGCGGCGATGATCGCGAGGTCGTTCGTCACGACGGTCAGATCGCGGATGCTCTCGAGGTGCGGACGCATCGCCTGGATCGTCGTTCCCGCGTCGAGGTAGATGGTCATCGACTCGGTGACGAGGGAGGCCGCGTGGCGGGCCATCCCGTCTTTCTCGGCGACGTCCTGACGGGCCTTCTCGAACCGCGAGGGCTCCGTGACCAGACGCGACGCGATCTTCGCGCCGCCCGGGGTCGCCAGCACGCGCCCCGCCTCTTCGAGCACCGAGATGTCGCGGCGGATCGTCATGTGGCTGACGCCCAGCAGGTCGGTCAGCTGGCGATAGCTCAGCACGCCCTCGCGACGCAGGTGCTTGACGATCAGCTCGCGGCGCTGCTCGGGGATGAGCGGCGTCGATGCGGCAGAGGCGGGCTTCGTCATGTCGTGGTCAGCCTAGCGAACGAGGGTGGCGCTCTCGGTCCAGGGAGTGCCCCAGCGGGCGGCCAGCGCGGCGACGTCCTCGGCGGGCAGCAGGCGTCGGGGCCGGCCATCGGTCAGCAGCGTGATGCGGCAGGCCTCTTCGAGCTCGATCGTGGCTTCGATCGCCGCATCCAGCGTCGGCGCGGAGACGATCTGACCGTGGTTGGCGAGCAGCGCGCCGTGGAAGGGATGTGGGAGCGCGAGCAGCTGAGCGGCGAGGTCCGGGTCGCCGGGCACGCGGAACGGCACGAGCGGGCTCTGGCCGACCCGCATGACGAAGTAGGGCGTCAGCGGGGGGATCGCGCTCGTGTCGGACCAGGGCTCGAGGCAGCTCGCCGCCACCGCGAACGGGGAGTGCAGGTGCACGACCGCCGTGTGGTCGGGGTTCTTGGCGTAGAAGGCCAGATGCAGCGCGAGCTCCTTCGAGGGCTTCGCGCCGCGCACGAACTCCCCGTCGCGGGTGACGACGGCGATGTCGCGCTCCGACAGGCGACCGAGGTCGGTCCCCGTGCCCGTCATGTAGACGAGGTCGTCGGCGAGCGTGCTCACGTTGCCGCTGCTGCCGGGACTGATCCCGGCGGCGGCGACGCGGGCGCCCGCGGCGATCAGGGCGTCAATCGGTGAGGTCATCGAGCGCCCTCCAGGCGGTGGTGAACATGTCCTCGGAACCGAAGTTCCCGGACTTGAGTGCGATGGTGAGCGGGCCGTGCAGGGAGTCGGCGGCACTCCAGCAGACGCCCGGCGCGATCCGCGGGCCGATGTGCAGCCGCTGGATGCCGAGGTGCTGCACGACCGCGCCCGAGGTCTCGCCGCCGGCGACGATCACCTGGGCGACCCCCAGGTCGTGCGCCGCGCGCGAGACGATCTCGGAGAGCACGGTCTCGATGCCGCCGGCGACGGTGTTGCCGTCGGATCCGCGGCGGATGTCGTCGAGCGACCCGACCGTGTACACGAGGGGGATCTCGGCGGCATCGAGCTGACCGAGCCACGAGAGGGTGTCGGAGATGACCCGCTCGGGGTCGTTCGCGACGGCCTCGATGTCGAGCTTGCGTGCGGGCAGGGTCGCGGCGGCATGGGCGATCTGCGCACGGGTCTTCGCCGAGGCGCTGCCGCACACGATCAGGCGTCGACCGGGCACGGCGTCGATCTGCGAGAGGGTGCCGGGGCGCGGGCCGGTCATGCCGAGGGCGAGACCGGCTCCGCCGCTCACGACGCGCCAGTCCGAGACCGCCGTCGCGATGGTCTCGAGATCGGCGTCGGTGATCGCGTCGACGACGGTGTAGCCGGCGGACTCGGCTGCGAGGGCGGTGCGGAGGGCGCTCGGCCCCTCCCAGACGGTCGGCGCGGAGACCTCGTGGATCTCACGGGTGGTCTGCGGGGCGAGGATGTCGCGCAACCGGGACTGTGTCATGGGGGTGAGCGGATGATGCCGCATGGGGGAGTGCTCGAGCAGCTCCTCGCCCACGAAGAGGTGGCCCCGGTAGACGGTGCGGCCGTTGTCGGGGAACGAGGGGACGACGATCGTGCGCTGCTCGCCGAGCTCGTCCAGCACGGCGTCGAGCACGGGGCCGATGTTGCCCTGGGGGGTGGAGTCGAAGGTCGAGCAGTACTTCACGTAGAACCGCTGCGAGCCGACTGCCTCGAGGGCCTGCACGGCGGCGACGCTCTGCGCGACGGCGTCTGCCACCGGGGCGGTGCGGGTCTTCAGCGCCACGACGACGGCATCCGCATCGCCCAGCTCCTGTGCGTCGAGAGGGGCGTCCTCGATCGACACCACCGCGCGGAAGCCT
Source organism: Microbacterium sp. C5A9 (assembly GCF_022627955.1). GTDB lineage: Bacteria > Actinomycetota > Actinomycetes > Actinomycetales > Microbacteriaceae > Microbacterium. The sequence goes on along the minus strand of NZ_JABXGD010000004.1, from coordinate 313,281 downwards.
CGTTCGCGCAGCGCGATGGCGAGATCCGTCGCGCCGGTGAAGTCGTCTGCGACTGCGCCGATTTCGATCACGCGTCCTCCTCGGGATAGGTGACACCATTTGACCACGTGTGAATCCATGTGAACAAATTTGATAATTCTGTATGACTGTGGAAAAGTGATCGACGCCCACGGGAGAACCCGCTCCCCGGGCACCGCATGACCGCACGGAACGTCCCGTGCAGAGGGGACCACCGATGACCCGCGCTCCTATCCGCGTCGCTCTCACCGGCGCACGTGGAGGCTTCGGCCGCACCTTCCTCGCCCAGCTCCGATCGATCGACCGGATGACGGCGACGCAGCTCATCGACCCCGACGTCGACGGCGTGCGCACCCTCATCGCCGACCTCGGCGGGCTCCCCGACGCCGAGCCGATCCCCGGGCACGACGACGTCCGCTGGGACGAGATCGACGTGCTCGTCGAGGCGTCGGGACGCGTCGAGGCCGGCTACCGCTATGCCGCCGAGGCGATCAGCCGCGGCATCCCCGTGGTCATGGTGAGCAAGGAGATCGAGAGCGTCGCCGGCGTCTCGCTCGCGAAGGCCGCCCGCGAACGCGGCGTCGGCTACCTCCCCGGCGACGGCGACCAGCCCGCGAACCTGCTGCGTCTGCTCGACTGGGTCGAGAAGGTCGGCCTGCACGTCGTCGCGCTGGGCAAGTCCGGCGAGTACGACCTGGTCTACGACCCCGCCACCGGCATCCTCGACCAGCAGGGCGAGCGCATCGACGCGGCGGGCCTGAGCGACCACCTGGTCCTCGCGGACGACATCGCCGAGACCCTCGCCGCCCGCGCCGAGATCGTCGCTCCGCTCAAGCGCGCCGCCGCCGCGGACTCCTGCGAGATGGCCGTCGTCTCCCTCTATTCGGGCGCGACCGCCGACGTCGAGCGGATGCACTATCCCGTGGCGCGCCCCAGCGAGCTCGCCGACATCTACGCCCGCCGCTCCGACGGCGGCCTGATCGACACCGACCGTGCGGTCGACGTCTTCTCGGCGCTGCGCCTGCCCGGCGAGACGAGCTTCGCCGGAGGGGTCTTCACGATCGTCACCACCGGCGACGCCGAGGTCTGGGAGCTGCTCGCGGGCAAGGGGCACATCGTCTCGCGTTCGGGCGAGTACGCCTGCATCTACTGGCCGTACCACTTCATGGGCGTCGAGACCCCCCTCACGATCGACGCCGTGACCACGGGCCAGACCCCCTTCGCCGAGCCGCGCCACCACACCGTGCTCGCCGCCCGGGCCTCGGCCGCACTCGTCGCCGGCACGACCTTCGAGGTGCGAGGACACCACCACGAGATCGACGGCGTCCGCCCCGTGATCATCGACCGCGCCGACGCGCTCAGCGACACCGACGACGCGCTCGCCGCCGCGTACTACCTGCTCTCCGGCGCACGCCTCGTGCGTGACGTCGCCGAGGGCGAGCTCATCCGGATCTCCGACCTCGACGGCGTCGCGGACGACGTGCGCGCCGCGTTCGTGGAGGGTGTGCGGCTGTGAGCGTCGAGGCCGCTCGCCGCATCCGCCGATCGCGCCTGCCCGAGGGGTACGAGCTGCGGCTCGTCGACGCCCATCACCACTTCTGGGACCTCGCCGGCGACGGACACTGGCCGTGGATCCAGGACGAGTACAACGAGGACTTCTTCCTCGGCGACTACAACGCCATGCGCCGCACCTTCCTGCCCCGCGAGTATCGGGCGGCGACCGAGGGCTGGAACGTCATCGGCACCGTGCACTGCGAGGCCGAGCGCAGCCGCAGCGAGCAGGTGGCCGAGGACGACTTCCTCCAGGGTCTCAGCGACGCCACCGGCGGGCGGTTCCCGCTCGCCGCCGTCGCGCACGTCGGCTTCCTGCAGGCCGACCGCGATGAGGTGCTGGCCGCGCATGCGGCGCGGTCGATCGTGCGCGGCATCCGCTCGAAGCCCGTGATCGCCGCCCGCGCCGGCGAGAGCGCGACCGGGGCGGGCACGCTCCACGACCCGGAATGGGTCGAGGGGATCGCCGCCCTCGCGGCGCACGGATTCTCGTGGGACCTGCGCGTGCCGTTCTACCACCTGGCCGAGGCGGCCGACGTGCTCGCGGACTTCCCCGACCTCCCCGTGGTCGTGAACCACTGCGGGCTGCCGCTCGACCGCTCCGACGAGGGGCTGCGTCTGTGGCGCGACGGCATGGAGCGCCTGGCCGCCCTGCCGCAGACCGTCGTCAAGGTCTCGGAACTGGGCCTGCACCCCAACCGCTGGGATCGCGTCTCGAACGAGACGGTCGTCCGCGACACCCTCGCGATCTTCGGTGCCGACCGCGCCCTGTTCGCCTCGAACCTGCCCGTCGCCACGCTCACGGCCGCCGACTTCGACGAGGTGATGGACACGATCCTCGCCGGGGCGGCCGACCTCGACGCCGCCGGGCTCGACGCGCTGTTCCACGGCACCGCCGCGCGCGTCTACCGGCTCGACCTCTCCTCCCTCCCGACCGATCCCCCATCCGCAGAGACCCATTCCGAGGACCACTGATGACCACCGTCGACCAGGGCACCGCCGCCCGCACCGCACGCCCCACGAAGATCCGCTGGTGGGTCATCGTCGTGCTCTTCGTCTTCTACACGATCAACTGCATCGACCGCGCGTCGCTCTCGGTGGCGCTGCCCACGATCAGCGCCGAGTTCCTCCTCGAGCCTGCCGTGCAGGGGCTCATCCTCTCCGCCTTCTTCTGGACCTACTGCCTGTTCCAGATCCCCGGCGGCGCCGCAGCCGACCGGTTCGGGCCGCGCCGCGTCATCGGCATCGCCGCCGTGATCTGGGGGTCGTTCACGGCTCTCGCCGGTCTCGCGGTGAATGCGGTCATGCTGGTGCTGAGCCGGCTCGGACTCGGGGCCTTCGAGGCGCCCTACATGCCCTCGGCCAACAAGCTCGTCACCCGCTGGCTGCCCGCGAAGCACCGCTCGACCGGCGTGACGCTCATCGACTCCGGAGCACCGCTCGGATCGGCGTTCGGCGCACTCGTCGTCACGGGTCTCATCACCGCGACGGGATCGTGGCGCTGGTCGTTCGTCATCATCGGTCTGGCGACGGTCGTGATCGGCATCGGCGTCGCCCTGTTCATCCGCAACCACCCGTCGGAGCATCCGCTCGTCAACCGCGCCGAAGAGGAGCTCATCCGCTCGGGCGGCGCCGAAGAGCGTGCGCAGGAGGACCCGCCGGGCATGAGCCGTGCGACGGTCTTCTGGATGGTCGTCGGACGCATCGGCTGGGCCATGGTCTTCTGGGGCCTGGTCACCTGGGGCCCGACCTACCTCTCCCAGGCGCGCGGGCTCGACCTCGCCGCGATGGGCTTCGCGACGTTCCTCATCTTCCTCTGCGGTGCCGTGGGCGAGATCCTCAGCGGCATCCTGGCCGACACCCTGCAGAAGCGCATGTCGCCCAACCGCGCCTTCAAGCTGCTCTTCGGCGGCTCGGGTGCGCTGAGCCTGATGGCGCTCGTGGCGCTGCCGTTCGTGAACGACGCCACGACGGCCGTGACGCTGCTCTGCATCGGCGTCTTCTTCAACCTGTTCGGCGGTCTGTACTGGACGATCCCGGGGCGTCTGGCCAAGCCCGAGCGCGTGGGCGTCGTCGGCGGCGTCATGAACTTCGCCGGCACCTCGGCGGGCATCGTCGTGCCGATCGTCGCGGGTCTGCTCGTGCAGTTCACCGGCGGCTACACCGCGGTGCTCATCTACCTCGCCGTCTGCGCCGCGATCTACCTGATCGGCTCGCTGTCGATCGACTTCGAGGGGCGCGGCGTGCGCAAGGCGGTCGCACATGCCTGAGCTCTACGACGGGCCGATCATCGACTCCCACCACCACGTGTGGGATCTCGATCTCGGGCGTCACCCCTGGCTCGCTCCCGGTGCGCGGGTCGCGCACCGCTACGGCGACTACGAGCCCATCAAACGCGACTACCTGCCCGCCGACTACCTGCGCGACATCGCGGGCACCGGCGTCATCGCCTCGGTGTACATGGAGGCGGAGTGGGTGCCGGGCGAGGGCCTCGACGAGGTGCGCGCGGTCGAGAGGTATCGCGAGGAGTCGGGCGTGCCGGGGTCGATGGTCGCGCAGGCGTGGCTGGATGCTCCGGATGCCGCTGATCGGCTCGCCGAACTCGCCGCGGTGCCGACCGTGAAGAGCGTGCGCCACAAGCCGGGTGGGGCGGCATCGCCCGCCGAGGCCGCGGCGGGCGTGCGATCGCTGCTGAGCGACGACGCCTGGCGCGACGGCTATGCGCGCCTCGCCGGGCACGGCCTGCACTTCGACCTGCAGACCCCGTGGTGGAACCTCGACGAGGCTCGTCGCCTCGCCGACGACGTCCCCGAGACCACCCTGGTGATCGACCACGCGGGAGTCCTCGCGGACCGCGACGACGAGACCGTGGCCGCATGGCGCGCCGCCCTCGAGCGGATCGCCGAGGCGCCGAACGTCGTGATCAAGGCCTCAGGGCTCTGCGTCGCCGGAACGCCCTGGACCGTGCAGGCGAACCGCGGCCCGATCGAGACCCTCGTGCACGTGTTCGGTGCGGAGCGGGTGATGTTCGGCAGCAACTTCCCCGTCGACGGCATGTTCATCGACTATCCGGGTCTCGTCGACGGGTACCGGGAGATCCTCTCGACCTTCGACGCCGACGCCCAGCGAGCGGTCTTCCATGACACCGCCCAGCGCGTGTACGCGCCCCGCCCCCTTCCCGACCCCTCCTCCTGACACAAGACCAAGGACCCCCCCATGACCGTCAACGACGACAAGCTCTTCCGGAAGGTGATGCTGCGCGTGCTCCCGCTCGCGATGCTCGGCTTCTTCCTCTCCTACCTCGACCGCGTGAACATCGGCTACGCGCAGGCGACCATGAGCGCCGACCTCGGCTTCTCGAACGTGGTCTACGGCCTCGGCGCCGGCCTGTTCTTCATCGGATATTTCATCTTCGAGATCCCCTCGAACCTCATCCTCGCCAAGGTCGGCGCCCGCCGCTGGATCGCGCGCATCATGATCACCTGGGGTCTCATCTCGGGGCTCATGTTCATCGTCGACAGCGAGTGGATGTTCTACCTGCTGCGCTTCCTCCTGGGTGTCGCCGAGGCCGGCTTCATCCCCGGCATCCTCTTCTACATGGCGCACTGGTTCCCGGCCAGCCGACGTGGTCGCGCCTGGGGCATCTTCTACATCGCCCTCGCGTCGTCCGGCCTGATCGGAGGCCCGGTCTCCGGCTTCATCCTCAGCGGCATGGACGGCGTCTGGGGCCACGCGGGCTGGCAGTGGCTGTTCGTCATCGAGGCGATCCCGACCGTGGTGCTCGGCATCGTCATCCTGTTCTGCCTGCAGGAGGACTACCGCACCGTCACCTGGCTCACCGAACCCGAGCGCGATCGCCTCGGCGCCCTGCTCGCCGCCGAGCGCGTCGACGAAGCCGAGACCCCGCTGCGCAAGGTCTTCACGAGCAAGCTGATCTGGCTGCTCACCGCCGTGTACTTCTCGTACAACTTCGCCCTCTACGGGATCAGTTTCTGGCTGCCCACGCTCATCGGCGACCTCGGCATCACCGACACCGTGCAGATCGGGTTCCTCAGCGCGCTGCCGAGCCTCGCGGCGATCGTGTCGATGGTGACCTTCGGCTTCCTCTCGGACCGGGCGGGGGAGCGCCGCCGGTTCATCGCCGCGGCCTTCCTGCTCAGCGCCACCGGCTTCGCGATCTGCATCATCGCGGGCACCGATCCGGTCTGGGGCATCATCGGACTCTGCCTCGCGAACGCCGGAGCACTGTCGATCCCCGCGATCTTCTGGAGCTTCCAGACCTCGATGCTCGCCGGCACCGCGCTCGCCGGAGGCATCGCACTCATCAACTCGACCGGAAACCTCGCCGGCTTCGCCGCCCCGTACCTGATCGGCTTCGTGAAGGACACCACCGGCGTCGCGACGATCGCGCTCTACATCACCGGCGGCATCATGATCGTCGGCGCGATCCTCACCATGACCGTGCGGCAGCACCGCGCGATCTCGACGGCGAAGGACCTTCCCTCGGAGCTCGTCTCGAAGTAGTCCCCCGCTGCATCGTCCCCGAACTCGTCGACGGGACACGAGACCGGCGAAGCCCCCGCACGCGACAGCGTGCGGGGGCTTCGTCGTGCGATCGGAAACGCGGGGGAAACCTCGTCCACTTCTTCGTGACACATTGCCGTTCTGCGCGTATCGAACGCACATTCCTGCGCGCACAACATGGGACATCGGCCCATAGTCGCGGCCGTGCGGCGAGCCGCACACTGAACGACAACAGGTCGGTGGGCTGCACCGGTCGCGTCAGAGACGGAGCATCATGGAGTCGTTCGAGGTCGCAGTCGTCGGGATGGGAGCGCTCGGCAGCGCAGCCACCTACCACCTGGCCCGTCGCGGAGCGAAGGTGGTCGCGCTCGAGCAGTACGAGCTCGGGCACGTACGAGGCGCCTCGCACGACACGTCGCGCATCGTGCGCACCTCCTACGGCTCCAGCGCCTACGTGCGTCTCGCCCAGTCCGCGTACCGCGACTGGGCCGACCTCGAGCAGGAATCCGGAGAGCGTCTGCTGACCATCACGGGCGGCGTGATCCTGCTGCCGACCGACGGTCCGTACTCGGCGTCGGATTTCACCGCCGCGCTCACCGAGTGCGGGGTCGAGCACGAGCTGCTCTCGCCCGACGAGGTGCATTCGCGCTGGCCGCAGTTCCGGGTGCCCGAGAACGTCGAGACCGTCTACACCGCCGACACCGGGATCGCCCATGCCTCGCGCACCGTCGCCACGCTGCAGATGCGCGCCCGCGTGCACGGGGCCGACATCCGCGACCGCACACCGGTCGAGAGCCTCACCCCGGACGGCGACGGGGTGATCGTGCACACCGCGAACGGCGACATCCGCGCCGGAAAGGTGATCCTCGCGACGGATGCCTGGACCAACAGCCTGCTCGACCCGCTGGGTGCGACGATCCCTCTCGACATCATGCAGGAGCAGGTGAGCTACTTCCGCCCTGCCGAACCGGAGGACTACGACCGCGCGGTGTTCCCGGTCTGGATCTGGGAGGACCACGAGTGCTACTACGGATTCCCCACCTACGGCGAGCCGACGATCAAAGCGGCACGCGACGTGTCGGAGAACCGGATGACTCCGCAGGCCCGGTCGTTCGTCCCCGCCCCGGAACTCATCGAGCAGCTCACCCGGTTCATGCACGGCGTCATCCCGGGAGCAGGCCCGGAGCTGCGGACCGTCACCTGTCAGTACGCGCTCACCAAGGATCGCCGTTTCGTGCTCAGCGCACTGCCCCAGCATCCCGACATCATCGTGGGCCTCGCTGCGGGGCACGGCTTCAAGTTCACCCCCGCACTCGGCCGCGTCCTCGCCGAGCTCGCCCTCGACGGGGAGTCGACCGACGATCTGAGCGAGTTCGCGGCCGCCGACTCCATGCTCGTCTGATCGGGAGGCGACGGTGACCCGATACATCCTCCAGCGAGTGCTCTCGTCGCTGTTCGTGCTCTTCGTCCTGTCGATCCTGGTGTTCTCGATGGTGCGGATCATCCCCGGCGACCCGCTGGCGGCGTTCGCGGACCCCGCGAACCCCGATCCCGCGAAGCTCGCGGCGCTGCGCACCGAGCTGGGCCTCGATCAGCCGTGGATCACGCAGTACTTCGTCTGGCTGCTCGGCGTGGTGCAGGGTGATTTCGGCCGAGCCATCACGGTGCCCGGTGAGGTGTCGGACCTCATCGCGACACGACTGCCGCTCAGTCTCACCCTCGCCGTGATGGCGACGCTCTTCGGCACCGCCCTCGGCATCCCGGCGGGAGTGCTCGCGGCGACCCGCTGGCGTCGCGCCCCCGACAACGTCGTGCGAGGCATGTCGTTCGTGCTGCTGGCGACACCGCCGTTCGTCCTCGGAACGGTGCTGATCCTCGTCAACTCGCTGACGCTGCGACTGCCGCTCGTCGGATACTCGGGGGCGGCCGGCGACCCGCTGCGCGCGATCGGGGTGCTCATCCTGCCCGCTCTGCTCATCGGGATCGTGCTCGCCGCGATCATCGCCCGGTACACGCGCGGCACCCTGCTCGACACCCTCGGCCAGGACTTCGTGCGCACGGCTCGGGCGAAGGGCGCCTCGCCCCGCCGACTGGTCGGGCGTCATGCCCTGCGCAACGCACTCATCCCGGTGATGACCGTGATCGGCATCGAACTCGCGGCGCTGGTGGGAGGAACCGTCGTCATCGAGGCCGTCTTCTCGCTGCCCGGCATGGGCTCCCTGCTGCTCACCGGCATCCGTTCATCCGACTATCCGATCATCCAGGCCACCGTGCTGCTGATCGGCGTCGTCTACGTCGTCATCAACTTCGTCGTCGACCTGCTCTATCCGCTGATCGATCCCCGAGTGAGGGTGCACACGCGATGACCGTCACAAGAGAACTCGCCCTCGCCAAGGTCACCGGCAGTCGTCCGGCCCGTCGTCGACTCGGTCCCGCGTTCTGGAGCGGAGCGAGCATCCTCGGCATCATCCTGATCGTCGCCGGGTGGATGTCGCTCTGGCCGCCGTACGATCCGTTCGTGGCGTCGGGACCGGCCTTCGCACCCCCGAGCCTCGAGCACCTGCTCGGCACCGACAACCTGGGGCGCGACACGTTCACCCGGCTCGCACTCGCCGCGAGGACGAGCCTGATCATCTCGGGTGCGGCGGCTCTGCTCGGCGCGGTGATCGGCACGTTCTTCGGGCTGGTCGCCGGCTACGTCGGTGGATGGGTCGACTCGGTCATCATGCGCGTGGTCGATGCGATCCTCGCGCTGCCGGCGATCCTCGTCGCCCTCGTCGTCGGCGTCGTGATCGGCAACGGGCCATGGCCTCTGATCCTCGCCCTCGGGCTCGTGTTCGCTCCGGGTTTCGCTCGGGTGATGCGAGCTCCGGTGATCGCCCTCCGAGAGCGCGACTTCGTGCTCGCTGCGACGCTCAGCGGAGTCCGTCCGACCCGAGTGATCATCGAGCATCTGCTGCCCAACGTGCTGACGCCGCTGTTCGTGCAGTTCGCCTCGGTCGCATCGCAGGTCGTGCTGATCGAGGCCGCGCTGAGCTACCTCGGACAGGGCGTCCAGGCTCCCGAGCCGTCGGCAGGCCGAATGATCAGCGAGTTCACGCGCTTCATGCAGATGCAGCCTCTGCTGATCATCCTGCCGTCGCTGGTGATCATCCTCCTGTCCGCGGCCTGGAACCTGCTCGCCGACGGCATGCAGGACTACCTCGCCCCACGCCGCGAACCCGCCTTCTCACTGGGGCGGCGTGCGCAGCGCCGCGGCGGTGAGCCGACTCCCGACCGCACCACGACATCCACGCAGCACACCCGAACGGAGAAGAGGCCCTCATGAACAGACGACACTGGGCAGGGGCGGCGGCGCTCGCCGTCGTGACCCTGGCGATCGCCGGATGCACATCCGGCGGCGGCGCCGGCACCGGAGAGCAGGATGCGGGGGAGCCCGTCGCGGGCGGAACCCTCACCTGGGGTGTGCCCGCCGAGCCCTCGGCCGGAGGCATCGATCCGATGGTCGCCTCGGCCATCGCCGCGGAGGTGATCGACTCGATCGCTTACGACACGCTGCTCACCCGCGACGACGACGGCACCGTCGAACCGGCGCTCGCGACCGAGTGGGATCAGCCGGACGAGCTCACCTGGGTGTTCCAGCTCCGCGATGACGTGACGTTCTCGGACGGGAGCCCCTTCGACGCGGGCGATGTGGTGTACTCCTTCGAGACTCGGGCCGACGGCGGTTCGAATGCCACCTACCTCAGCAGCATGGAGAGCGTGGAGGCCACCGGGGACCACGAGGTGACGTTCCGCTTCAGCCAGCCGGACGGCACGTTCCTCGATGCCGTCTCGGCACGCCAGACCTTCTTCATCGTCAGCGAGGAGGGCTACGGCACCGCCACGGAAGAGGAACGCCAGACCACGACGGCCGGCACCGGTGCCTACCAGGTCACCGAGTGGAACCAGGGCGTCTCGATCACGATGGAGAAGAACGAGGACTACTGGGGCGACGAGCCCTCCCTCGACAAGATCGTCTTCGAGCTGTACCCCGACGAGAACACCCTGCTCGCCGCGGTGCAGCAGGGCAGCGTGCAGGCAGCGTCGTTCATCGACGGGAGCCTCGCCCAGCAGGCGGCGAGCTCGGGCTTCACGCTCGGTGACGCCGCGTTCCGTCAGAACCTCGCGATCTACATCAACCCCGAGGAGGGACCGCTCGCAGACGTGAACGTGCGCCGGGCGTTCTCGCTCGCCCTCGACCGGCAGGCGCTCGTCGACACCGCGATGCTCGGCAATGCCGGCGTCTCCTTCGTGCCGCCGGCCGGTGATCCGGGCGCTCCCGACACCGCGGATCTGCCGTACTACACGCGTGATCTCGATGAGGCGAAGCGTCTGCTGGAGGAAGCCGGTGAGCCGAGTCCGGAGATCACGCTCAGCTATATGGGCGACGTCGCTGCGGCTCACCACCCCGTCTACGAGATGATGCAGCAGCAGCTGGCCGAGGCGGGGATCACTCTGAACCTCAAGGCGACGCCGCTCGCCGAGATCTCGCCGATCTTCACGACCGGCGAATCGTGGACCGACCTGGTCGCCATCCCCGGCAGCCCCCGCGCCTCGGCCGTGTTCTACCTGGAGCCGGTGCTGCTCGAGGGCGGCGTGTACAACCACTGGGACGGCAACCCCGACGCCGAGAAGGCCCGCACCCTGCTCCAGCAGGCGAAGGCGGCGACCTCACCGGAGGAGTACGCCGACCTCGTGGATCAGCTCGCCACGGAGACCGCCGAACAGGTCCTCGAGGTCGTGCCGGCCGCAGTTCCGGTCTACTTCGAGGTCTGGGACGCGAACAAGCTGCACGGCTACGAGAACGACGCGTTCTACTCGCGCTCCGCTCTCGACCGGGCCTGGCTCTCGCAGTGACGTCCCGCCCGGGCGCCTTCCGGTGGAGCATGCTCTCGCCGGAGGCGTCCGGGCCGCCACTCCTCGTATTCCTCCTCACCCCCGACAGAAGAAAGTCGAGTCGCGAATGATCGATGCCACAGACGCACTCCGCGTCGAAGACCTCAGCATCGCCTACGGCACAGCGCCGCCCTCGGTGTCGGGGGTCTCGCTACGGGTCCGCAAGGGCGAGATCGTCGGAGTGATCGGCGAATCGGGCAGCGGCAAGTCGAGCATCGCGCTGGCGATGATGGGGCTCCTGCCCGACTCCGCGCGAGTCGCCGCGTCGACGATGGAGATCGCAGGGTCCGACATGAAGGGCGCGACCGAGCTCGACTGGGGTCAGGTGCGCGGCCTGAAGGCATCCATGGTCTTCCAGGAGCCGATGTCGGCTCTCAACCCCTGCATGCGCATCGGCCCTCAGATCGCCGAAGTGCTGCAGATCCACGGCAAGGCGGACAAGAAGCAGGCGCGGGCACGGGCCCTCGAGATCCTGCGCCTCGTGCAGATGCCGGATGCCGAGAAGCGACTCGACTACTACCCCCATCAACTGTCGGGTGGGCAGCGGCAGCGCGTCGTCATCGCCATCGCCGTCGCCGCAGGCCCTGATCTGCTGGTCGCGGACGAGCCCACGACGGCGCTCGATGTGACGGTACAGGCCCAGATCCTCGATCTGATCAGGAGCCTTCGAGACGAGACCGGGATGGGGGTGCTGTTCATCAGTCACGACCTCGGCGTCATCGGCCAGCTCTGCGAGCGCGTCGCCGTCATGTACCGGGGGAGGGTCGTCGAGACCGGCACCGCCCGTCGAGTGCTCGAGGATCCACAGCATCCGTACACGAAGGCCCTGCTCGAGAGCATCCCGCGACCGTCCGTCCCCGTGCGCTCGCCGCTCGCCGTGATCCCTGCGGTGAACGACTTCGCCGAGGTGCCGGCCGTGCTGGAGGAGGCATCATGACCGACGAGGTGCTGCAGGTGAGGAACGTGACCCAGCGGTTCGGTCACGGCGACAACGCCATGACCGCGCTCGACGACGTGAGTCTCACCGTGCCCCGCGGCGAGACCCTCGGCCTGGTCGGCGAATCCGGCTCGGGGAAGAGCACGCTCGCCCGGGCGATCCTGCTCATGCGCAAGCCCACCCACGGCACCATCGGATTCGACGGTGCCGACGTCACCGACCTGCGAGGCGGTGCCCTGCGTCGTCACCGCCGCCGGATCCAGATGGTCTTCCAGGATCCGAACGACTCTCTCGATCCGCGCTTCACCGTCGCCAGATCGATCTCGGAACCCCTCGTCGCCGCGGGCCTCGGCCAGAAGGAGCGCCGTCGACGGATCGCGGACTCGCTCGATCGCGTCGGTCTGCCCATGGACTCCGCCGGACGCTACCCGCATGAGTTCTCGGGCGGGCAGCGCCAGCGCATCGCGATAGCGCGGGCCATGGCCGCGGAACCGGAGTTCGTGGTGCTCGACGAGCCGACCTCGGCGCTGGACGTCTCGGTGCAGGCGCAGGTGCTCAACCTGCTCGTCCAGCTGCAGAAGGACACCGGCGTCACCTACCTCTTCATCACCCACAACCTGTCGGTCGTGCATCACATCGCCCATAGGGTCGCGGTGATGCATCAGGGCAAGGTCGTCGAGGAGGGGACCGGCGAGCAGGTCATGAACGCGCCGGAGCATCCCTACACGCGGAAGCTGCTCGAATCCATGCCGGTGCTGTACCGCTCCTGACCGGGGGCGAGAAAGGGCGGGACGATGCGCGTGCAGAGACGGGGCGACAATGCCCACGACTGGGAGCTCTATCACGGTGACGGGCGCATCGGCATCGAGTGGTACTTCCGCCAGACGACATCGCTGCCCGCATCGGTGATGCTGTACCGCCTCGAGCCCGGCGCGGAGGAGGGCCAGCATCACCATCTCGACGACGATCCGGACAGCTGCTCGCCGAACAGCTCGGATGAGATGTACATCGTCACACGCGGTGAGATCGTGGTCATGGCCGGTGATGACCGTCGCGTGCTGGGCGTCGGCGATGCGTTCTACGCACCGGAGGGTATGCGGCACGGCGTGCGCAACGAGTCGGATACCGTCGCAGAACTCGTCCTGGTCTTCGGTCCGCGGGGGCCGCATCCGTTCCCCCAGACGGGCGTCGAGGAGTTCGACGCAGAGGCGGAGCGGTAGCGCCGGGCTCTACGGCTGCAGCCGCTCGCGCAACTCGTCGAGGCGCACCGCGATGCCGATGCGGAACATCCGCTCATCCTCTCGCCAGCCGTCGCCGAGCACGTGGTCGAGCCGGTCGAGGCGCTGCAGGATCGTGTTGGTGTGGAAGTTCAGGGCGCGGGCGGTGCGGGTGGGGCTCGCGTTGTTGCGCACGAAGGCGCGCAGTGTGCCGAGCAGGTCGGCGTTGCGTTCGCCGTCGTATCGTCGGACGGCGCCGATCGTGTCGCGGAGGAATGTCGACAGACCGTGCGCGTCGGTGTCGAGCACCGCGGAATAGGGAAGGAAATCCTCGACATTCGCGGTGAGATCGGTGAGCTCCAGCGCGGCGAGCAGGCGCGCCGTGCGTCGTGCAGCGAGGAACGACGAGGGCAGCGTCGCCCTCGCGGCAGGCGGCACGACGACGGTGACGGAGTCCTGCACCGACGCCGCGATCTGCTCTCGCAGCCGCTCGGGGTGGATCTCGCGGCGGTGTCCTGAGACGGCGGCGACGACGAATCCGCGGTACTCGCCCACGAGCGCTCGATCATCGAGCAGGCGCACGAGTGCTCGCGCCGCAGCCGTCTGCTGGTCGCCCGGCACCGAGACCAGCAGGAGTGAGTCGAGGGTGTCGAGGTCGACGCCGAGTCGTCGTGCCCGTCGCTCCACATCGGCACGGCGCTCCGGCACGTCGTCGAGCAGATCCGCGATCAGTTCACTGCGCACGCGGTGGTCCGCTCCGGATGCCGCTTCCTGCTGCAGTTCGAGCAGGGCCCCCACCTGCGCGGCGCGCTCGATCGTACGCAGGTCGACCGCGCCGAGTTCGAACGCCCCGTCGCCGAGCAGCAGTGCGCCGAAGTGCCGACTTCCTGCCGTGAGCGCCGAGACGGCACGCACGCCACGACCGGCCACGGGAACGCAGTGTCCGTGGCTGCGGCTCTCGGCCAGTGCCTCGCGCACCGGCTCGTCGAGTGAGAGCATCCCCGGCGCGAGCGGCAGACCGGCGGCGGCGATCACGTTCTCCTGCGCGTCGACGATCGCGACAGCCCGTCCGAGCGCCGAGGCGAGCGTCTCGGCGACGGGGCCGAAGCCGCCGCCGGCGAGCACGGCCTGCACGAGCTCCTGATGCACGGTGTTCGCGCGGTCCCGCTCGACGAGGTGCGCTGTCAGGCTCTCGAGCGTCCGACGGCTGGAGTCCTCCGAGACCTGAAGCTCCCGAAGAGTGTGCGTCGTCTGGAGGATCACCGAGGCGTGATCGGCGAGCGCGGACAGCAGCGCGACCTCGTCGGGGGAGAACTCCTTCTTCTCGCGGTTTCCGACGAACAGCACGCCGAGCACGTCGTCGCTCGAGAGCATCGGGACGCCGAGAAGCGATACGAGGCCCTCGGCGGAGACGGCGTCGTCGATGCCGGCATCATGCCGATCGGCGGTGTAGGCGGTGTAATCGGCTGCCCACTGCGCCGTGCGGGACTCGACGACGACGCTGGCGAGGCCGCGGCCCGGGGGGACCCGCAGCTGCTGGAAGGACGCGCTCACCGCGCCGCTCGTCTCCCGCACACGGAGCTCGGACGTCTCGGGGTCGAACTCCGAGAGATAGGCGAGATCCACCCCCATCATCTCCCGCGCGCGCTGCACGAGACGGGCGAGCACCGCGTCGCTGTCGCGCAGCTCGGCGAGTTCGCGCGCGCTCGAGAAGAGCGCGGTCAGCTCATGCTCTCGGCGCCGCAGCCGCGACAGCTCGCGCTGGGTGCGGGCGACGCGGTCGGCGAGCAGTGCGGCATGCGTCTTGTCCGCTCCGAGCCGCCGCAGGGCGTCGCTGACACCGGTGGGGCCGACGAGATCGGGATCGTAGGCCGCATCGAGGAGCGAGGCGATGGCGTCGTCGTGCTCGGGCATCTTCGTCCTTTCGGGGGAGGACGGCGCCGGCCGGCGCGTGACTTCAGTGTCGAGCATGAGCGCCACCGCCCTCAAATCGCGGATCTCAGCGGCGATCCTCACCGCGCGCCACGGTGCGCAGGAGTGCTGCGGCGAGATCGGGCCACAGCTCGTGCGGGATGAGGTGCCCCATGTCGGGGTGCACCTGCAGCTCGGCGCCGGGGATCGCCTCGGCGATGTCGACGGCGGCTGCCCAGTGCAGCACATCGTCGTCTCGGCCGTGGAAGACGAGGGTCGGGGTCGTCACGGATCTCAGCGACTCGAGTCGCTCGGGGGCTCGCCGCAGGGCCGCCCACTGGCGCGAGAAGCCCTCAGGCGCGTAGCCGCGGTCGTACGCCTCCCCGGCGGCGCGGATGTGCCAGTCCACCTGGGGGTCGTAGCGCCCCGGCGCGGCCGACTGCACGGCTGAGGCGGCGAACCCGACCGCCTGCTCACGGGTGATGCGCACGGGCTTCTCGGCCAGCTCCGGTCGCTCTCCGTGCAGCACGTAGCGGCGCGACTGCCCCGGGATGGTCGACAGCAGGCCGAGACTGAGGATGCGCTCCGGATGCTCGATCGCGAGCATCTGCGCCATCATCCCGCCCATCGAGTGACCGGCGACGTGCGCCGAGTCGACTCCCAGATCATCCAGGACGCGCAGGACGTCTTCGGCGAGGTCGATCAGGTCGTAGCCGCCGTCGACGTCGTCCTCGCCGCCGAAGCGCTGCGAGAATCCGGTGTCGCGATTGTCGAAGCGCACGACGCGCACGCCTCCGCGTGTGAGGAGCCCCATGAACTCCTCGTCCCAGCTGAGCAGCTGCGCTCCACCGCCCGAGACGAGCACGAGCACGGGCGCTTCGACATCACCGAAGGCCTCGTAGTAGAGGCGCACGTCGGCGTCGTCTGTGTAGGGCATCGGTTTCTCCTCGCGCATCGGGGGCCGCCGCCGCGCTGCGGGCGTGCTGCGAGTCTAGGTTCGCTCGTGACCCGGGGTGATGTGTCGACCGCATACAGCAAGGCCTTCGCGATGAGTGTTCCACCCATCGTCCGCCCCGCCCGGCGCTCCTAGTGTCGTCCTTGACCACAGCGCCGATGATCCGGCCGCTGTCCCGAAGGAAGGTGGCCGATGTCGATCAACAGCCGAATCTCCGGACTCCGTGACCACACGCCCGATGAGCGGCTCTCGCTCGTCGCGCAGGGTGCGGAGCTGGATGCGGATGCTCTGCACGCGCTGCGCCCGGACGGCGGACTGTCGCTCGCGCAGGCGGATCACATGATCGAGAACGTCGTCGGCATGATCGGCGTGCCCGTCGGCGTCGCGACGAACTTCACGATCGACGGGCAGGACCGCCTGATCCCGATGGCGACGGAGGAGCCCAGCGTGGTGGCGGCGGCATCCAACGCCGCACGGATGGCACGTGGCCACGGCGGCTTCACCACCTCGTACACCGGCGATGTGATGATCGCGCAGATCCAGGTGCTGGACGCTGCCGAGCCGCACGGCACCCGCTTCGCGCTGTTGGAGGCGAAGGACGAGCTTCTGGCCCTCGCGAACGAACAGGATCCGATGCTGGTCTCCCTCGGCGGTGGCGCCTTCGACATCTCGGTACGAGTGCTGCCGACGCGCGTGGGCACCCAGGTCATCGTGCACCTGCACGTCGACGTGCGCGACGCGATGGGTGCCAACGCCGTCAACACGATGGCCGAGGCGATCGCCCCGCGTGTCGCGGAGCTCGCCGGCAGTCGCACGCTGCTGCGCATCCTGACCAACAAGGCCGAGCGGCGGCTCACCCGCGCCAGAGCCGTGTTCGACGCCGAGCTCCTCGGCGGCCCGCAGGTGGTCGACGACATCGTCGCGGCGAGCGCCTTCGCCGAGGCGGACCCGTACCGGGCCGCCACGCACAACAAGGGCATCATGAACGGGATCACCGCGGTGGTGCTCGCGACCGGCAACGACACACGCGCCGTCGAGTCGGGCTGCCACTCCCACGCGGCCCGGGCCGGGGGGTACACCGCGCTCTCGCAGTTCGAGAAGGATGCAGACGGAAACCTCGTCGGAACGCTCGAGGTGCCGCTGGCGGTCGGTCTCGTCGGCGGAGCGACCCGCGCGCACCCGACCGCCCAGGCCGCAGTGAGGCTGCTGGGCGTGCAGACGGCTCGCGAGCTCGCCAGCGTCATCGCTGCGGTCGGCCTCGCCCAGAACCTCGCCGCGTGCCGGGCGCTCGCCGCGGAGGGGATCCAGCGCGGGCACATGACCCTGCACGCCCGCACGATCGCCGCGAGCGCCGGCGCCGATGTCGACGAGATCGGCGCCGTCGCCGCGCGTATCGTCGCCGACCGACGCATCCGCGTGGAGTACGCGCGAGAGGTGCTCGACGAGCTGCGGAGCGACGGAGCGGGCGCGTGAGCGGCGTGCTCCCGGCGCCGCGCGTCGTCTCCGACGAGAGTCTGCCCCGGCGCGTCACCGTGTTCGAGGTCGGCCCGCGCGACGGGCTGCAGGCCGAGACCGACATCATCCCCGCCCCGATCAAGACCCAGCTGTGCCGTCGACTGTACGCGGCGGGCAGCCGTGACCTCGAGGTCACCAGTTTCGTCCCTCCGATGTGGATCCCTCAGCTGGCCGACGCCGAGGAGGTCGTCGCCGGGCTCGAGGTGCCGACCGGGGCGAGAGCCGTCGGACTCGTGCCGAACCTGCGCGGTCTGCAGCGCGCGATCGATGCGGGCATCCGCGAGGTGTCGGTGGTGGTCAGTGCCACCGAATCCTTCGCGCAGGCCAATCTCAACACCACGCGCGCCGGGGCCATCGACCGTGCGGTCGAGGTCATCGCCGCCGCGACCGCCCAGGGCATCCCCGTTCGCGGATACGTGTCCATGGCCTTCGGCGACCCCTGGGAGGGCGCCGTCGAGACGACAGCCGTCACCGAGGCCGCGGCCGCCCTCCGCGAGGCGGGCAGCCGGACGATCGCCATCAGCGACACGATCGGCGTGGGCACGCCGGGGCATACTGCGGCGATCATCGGCGAGACCCTCGCCGCCGGCATCCCCGTCGACGCGATCGCCCTGCACCTGCACGACACCTACGGGCAGTCGCTCGCGAACGTGCACGCGGCGCTGCGGCTGGGGGTGTCGGAGTTCGACTCGTCGGTCGGCGGGCTCGGTCGGTGCCCGTACGCCAAGGGCGCGACCGGTAACCTCGCGACAGAGGACCTCGTGTGGATGCTGCACGGCCTCGGCATCGAGACCGGACTCGACCTCCGAGCCCTGGCCGCCACCACGCTGTGGCTCTCGCGCATCCGCAACGTCCGCCCGGCCTCGAACGTGGCCCGCGCGTTCGCGGCGGCCGGACTCGACACCCCAGACACCGCACAGGAGGCCACGTTCGCATGATGGACACCACGCTCCCCGCCCCCGGCGCGCTCGCCGGGGTCACCGTGATCGACCTCTCCCGTGTGCTCGCCGGTCCCTACGCCTCCCAGACGCTGGCCGACCTCGGCGCCACGGTCATCAAGGTCGAGAACCCGAGAGACCCGGACGTCTCGCGCGGCTTCCCGCCGTATCTCACCCACGGCGATGAAGAGTTCAGCGCGTACTACGCCCAGTACAACCGGGGGAAGCTCGGAATCGGCATCGATCTCGCCACGCCGGAGGGCGCAGAGGTGCTGAAGGACCTCGTGCGCGGCGCAGACGTGCTGGTCGAGAACTTCCGTCCCGGCACGATGGAGAAGCTCGGCGTCGGCTACGAGGTGCTGCGCGAGATCAATCCCCGTCTCGTGTACACCGCCATCTCGGGCTACGGCCGCACCGGCTCGCGCAGCAGGCGCCCCGCGTTCGACAACACGGCGCAGGCCGCAGGCGGCATCTGGTCGATGAACGGCTACGCGGAGCATCCGCCGGTGCGCGTCGGCGTCACCATCGGCGACCTCTCCGCCACGCTGTTCGCGGTGATCGGCACGCTCGCCGCTCTTCGGCACGCCGAGGCGACAGGCGTCGGCCAGGTCGTGGACGTCGCGCAGGTCGACAGCATCGTCGCGCTCACCGAGACCGCTGTCGTCGACTACACCGTCAACGGCACCGTCGCCTCGCCGCAGGGCAACGCCCACGCATGGGTGCGGCCGTACGAGCTCTTCGACTGCGCGGACGGGCAGGTGTTCTTCGGGGCGTACACCGACAAGCTCTGGAACGCGAGCTGCGACCTGTTCGGCACACCCGAGCACAAGGACGACCCGGAGATCGACACCATGCGCAAGCGGTTCGACACCGAGGTGTACGAGCGCCGGGTCAAGCCGATCGTCGCCGGGTGGCTCGCCTCGCGCACCAAGCAGGAGCTGGAGGATCTCGCCGGCGACGTCGTGCCCCTCACCGCGGTCAAGACGATCGGCGAGGTGGTCGACGACCCCGGCACCGCCGAACGCGACATGATCGTCGAGGCCGACTACGGCGACCTGGGCGTGCTGCGCATGTTCGGCCAGCCCATCAAGCTCTCCGAGACCCCGGCCACCCCGGCCCGCACCGCGAACCGGTTCGCGGAGCACGCCGATCAGGTGCTCGCCGAGCACGCCGGATACGACGCGGCGCGCATCGCCGGGCTTCGCGCGGCCGGAGCCCTGCCGTGAGCGCGGTGTCGCGTGTCGTGCGCACCGAACGGATCACGGCATCCACCGTCGAGGCGTACCGCGGCACGTTCGCGGCCGACGATGCCGTGGTCGCCGACGGCGCTGATCTGCCCCCCGCGTGGGAAGGCGTCTTCTTTCCCTTCGCCGCGCCGTTCGCCGACCTGCGCCCCGACGGCACACCCGCTCGCGACGGTGTGGTGCCGGAGATAGACCTGCCCCGCCGCATGTATGCGGGGGAGACCACGGAATTCCTCCGCCGGATCCGTCTCGGTGACGAGGCGACGCAGACCACGACGCTCGGTTCGGTGGTCGAGAAGAGGGGGTCGCGAGGTCGCCTGGTGTTCGTCGACGTCGAGCGCGAGTATTCCGTGGAGGGGGAGACGGCGGTACGCAGCGTCTGGCACGATGTGTTCCTCGAGGCGTCGGATCCTGCTGCTCCCGCCCGTGCTCCTCACCCCGAGCCGTCGGTCGCCGCCGATGCGGAATGGATCGAGGAGCTGACCCTCGACGCGAGGCAGCTGTTCCGGTTCTCGGCGCTCACGTTCAACACCCATCTCATCCACTACGACCGGGAGTGGGCGCGTGACGTGGAGGGCCTTCCCGATCTGCTCGTGCACGGTCCGCTCACACGCATCCTCCTGATGGATGCGGTCAGGAGGCAGGTTCCCGGTCGCGAGCCCGCGCGACTCGAGGTGCGTGCCATCGCCCCCGTGCTGGTCGATCGGCCGCTGCGCCTGGCAGGCACGACCGACGGCGACCGCACCCGCGTGACGGCCGTCGACGGCGACGACGTGATACTCGCGACCGCCGAAGTGACCTGGGCCTGACCCGACCGACCACGCCAGCCCACTGACCAGGAGCCGCCATGAGGCACAACCCCGACTACGCCCTCGACGACATCGAGACGGTGCGCGCCCTCGTGCGCGACAACCCCTGGGCCACCATCGTCAGCCACGTGCCGGGTGAGGGTCTCGTCGCGTCGCACTATCCGGTGCTGCTCGACGAGGACGCCGACGGCATCGTGCTGCTCAGTCACGTCGGGCGTCCGGATGAGCGTCTGCACCGCCTCGGCGAGCACGAGACCATGGTCATCATCTACGGCCCGCAGGGATACGTGTCGCCCGGCTGGTACGAGGCGTCGCCGGCCGTCCCCACGTGGGACTTCGCGGTCGCTCACCTGCACGGCACCCCGGAGATCCTCTCCGATGCCGAGAACCTCGCCGTGCTGGATCGCCTGGTCGCGTGGTTCGAGAGCCCGATGCCGAACCCCTTCCTCATGCACCGCACGCTCGAGAACACGGCCTACGCCGAGCGCATCGTGCACGGTACGGTCGGGTTCCGCCTGCGGGTCGACCGGATCGAGGCGAAGGAGAAGATGAGCCAGGACAAGTCGGCGGCGGTCATCTCGCGGGTGATCGAGGCGCTGCGGCAGCCCGGGCCCTACGCGAACCCGAGGCTCGCCGATCGCATCGCGGCCGTCAACCATGAGGCGCTGCGTGCGCAGGAGGAGACCGCATGACCGCGTTCGTCGGGGTGCAGGACATGATCGAGTGGATCGCGCGCCGCGGCGCCG
Organism: Microbacterium sp. C5A9; assembly: GCF_022627955.1. Classification (GTDB taxonomy): domain Bacteria; phylum Actinomycetota; class Actinomycetes; order Actinomycetales; family Microbacteriaceae; genus Microbacterium. Next base: position 291,978 of record NZ_JABXGD010000004.1, on the reverse strand, counting down.
AGACCATCATGACCGAGATGGCCGACACGATCGAAGCCGACTTCCGCCGCTGGGAGTCCTTCGACAAGAGCGAGAGGGTGGCCAATCACACGCCGTTCGGCGTGATCGAGCTCATGCCGATCAGCGACCCCGACGTGTACGCCTTCAAGTACGTCAACGGTCACCCCTTCAACCCCGGTCGCGGGTATCAGACGGTGACCGCGTTCGGAGTCCTCGCCGACGTGCACAACGGGTATCCGGTGTTCCTCGCCGAGATGACGATGCTCACGGCGCTCCGCACCGCCGCGACCTCGGCGATGGTGGCGCGGCGCCTCGCACGCCCCGAGTCGACGACGATGGCGATGATCGGTGCAGGCAGTCAGGCCGAGTTCCAGGCGCTCGCCTTCCGTGGCGTGCTCGGCGTCTCTCGGCTGCGCATCTACGACGTCGACCCCGCGGCGTCCGCCAAGTTCGTGCGCAACCTCGGCCCGCGCGGCTTCGACATCACCGTGTGCGCATCGGCATCGGAGGCCGCCGCGGGCGCCGACATCGTCACGACGTGCACGGCCGACAAGGCCGTGGCGCAGGTGCTGACCGACGCCGATGTGGCACCGGGCATGCACATCAACACGATCGGCGGCGACTGCCCTGGCAAGACCGAGCTGGATCCGCGCATCCTCGATCGGGGGCCGGTGTTCGTGGAGTACACGCCGCAGACCCGTGTCGAGGGCGAGATCCAGAATGTCGCACCCGACTTCCCGGTGACGGAGTTCTGGCGGGTGCTCGACGGCACCGCGCCCGGTCGCACCGCCCACGATCAGGTCACGATCTTCGACTCGGTCGGATTCGCGATCGAGGACTTCTCGGCGCTGCGGCACCTGCGCGCCGACCTCGTGGGCACCGGGATCGACACCTCGATCGATCTCGTCGCCGCGCCCGAGGACCCGAAGGACCTGTTCGGCTTCGCGACGTCTCCCGTGCCCGTCGCCTGACCTTTCTCCCCACGTCCCCGAGCGCCGACGGGCGCCGAGAGGAGCATCATGACCGACACCCTCACCCTCCGCGGTGTCCGCCCCTACGACGGCGGAGCACCTGTCGACGTCGTCGTGCGAGACCGGCTGATCGCCGCGGTCGCACCATCGGGCACGGTCCCCTCGCGTGGCGAGGTGGTGGAGGGCGACGGCCGCTGGATCGGACCCGCGTTCTGGGACGCGCACGTGCATTTCACCCAGCACGTCATCCGCCGCCGACGGCTCGACCTCACCGAGACGCGCAGCGCCGACGATGTGCTCGCCATCGTGCGCCGTGCGCGTGCCGACGGCGCACCGCTCACCGACGGGATGCTGATGGGCTACGGTTTCCGCGACGGGCTGTGGCCGGTGCCGGCTTCCCTCGCGGCTCTCGAAGCCACCGTCTCCGACATCCCGGTGGTCCTCGTGAGCGGCGACCTGCACTGCGGGTGGATGAATCGCGCGGCCGCCGTGCGACTCGGCGTCGAGATCGACGAGACCGGCCTGCTGAGGGAAGGGCCGTGGATCGGCCTGCTGCACTCCTTCGACGAGGCGTCTCAGCTGCCGGCGGGCGCGTTCGCCGAGGCGGCCGATGCGGCCGCGGCACGCGGAGTCGTCGGCATCGTCGAGTACGAGAAGACCGACAACATCGCGGAGTGGTCCGCGCGCACCGCCGCAGGGCTGACGAGCCTCCGCGCCGACATCGCGGTGTGGCCGGACCTGCTCGAATCCGTCATCGCTGCGGGGCGCCGCACCGGCGACGTCGTCGACGAGGCCGGTCTCATCACCTTCGGCCGGCTCAAGGTGGTCGTCGACGGATCTCTCAACACGCGCACGGCCTGGTGCTGGGACCCGTATCCCGGCATGGACCCCGGCCACCCGCACGCGTGCGGCATGGAGAGCGTGCCGATCCCCGAGCTGCGGCGCCTGCTCGATCGCGCCCGCGGCGCCGGGATCGAGGCCGCGGTGCATGCGATCGGCGACCGTGCCAACACCGAGGTGCTCGACACCTTCGAGGAGCTCGGCATGAAGGGAGTGATCGAACACGCTCAGCTCGTGCGCGACGACGACTTCGCCCGCTTCGCGCAGCTCGGACTCATCGCGAGCGTGCAGCCGGAGCACGCCATGGACGACCGCGACGTCGCCGACCGCCACTGGTCCGGTCGCACCGGACGCGCCTTCGCGTTCGGGTCGCTGCACCGCTCGGGGGCGACGCTGCGCCTCGGATCCGACGCTCCGGTGGCCCCGCTCGATCCGTGGATCTCGCTCAGCGCCGCCACCGCCCGCAGCCGCGGCGACCGCGACGCCTGGCACCCGGAGCAGAGGCTTCCGCTCGACGTGGCGCTCGCGGCATCCGTGCGCACCTCGCTCGAGGTCGGGCAACCGGCCGATCTGGTGATCAGCGACCGCGACCCGTACGCGAGCGACCGTGACCAGCTGCGCAGCATGCCGGTCGCGGCCACCCTGCTCGGCGGGCGCTTCACCCACCGGGCCCTGTGACCGTGGGCGCCCTCACCTTCATCAACGGCCGGGTGTTCACCGGCGCCTCCGAGACGGCGTTCGCATCGGCGTTCCGCATCGTCGACGGACTCGTCGACTGGGTCGGAGACGCCGCAGACGTCGTCGAGTCGGATGCCGTCGACCTCGGCGGACGCACGGTGCTCCCCGGACTCCTCGACAGCCACACCCATCCCGCGCTGCTCGCGGGCACGGCGGCGGCCGTCGAGTGCTTCCCCCCGGCGATCACCCGCATCGACGAGCTGGTCGAGACGCTCGGGCGCCACGCGGCGACCGTCTCCGGCCCGGATGCCTGGGTGCTCGGGCGCGGCTTCGACGACACGAAGTTCCCGGGCGGTCGGATGCCGACCGCCTCCGACCTCGACCGCATCGAGACCGATCGACCGGTGCTGGTGTGGCGCTGCGACGCGCACTCGGCCGTGTGCAACACCAGGGCGCTCGAGATCGCCGGCATCACGGCGTCGACCCCCGATCCCGACGGGGCGCGGTTCGAGCGCGACGTCGACGGGCGTCCGAATGGCGTGCTGACCGAGATCGCGGCCGTCGAGGCCGTGGCCGCGTTCATCCCGGCGCCGAGCCGCGACGAGCAGATCGACGCGATCGTGATCATCGGCGAGGAGCTGTCGTCGCGGGGCATCGTCGCGGTGTGCGACCTGCTGTCGTCGCGCATCGATCGTCCGCTCGAGACCTTCCGGGCCGCCGCCGCACGCGGACTGCGCACACGCGTGGCCCTGTATCCCGGCTGGGACCCCGCCGAACCGCTCGCGGATCTCGTGGCCGACGACCGCGAGGGGCAGGTGCGGATCGCGGGGGTGAAGGTCGTGCTCGACGGCGCGTACTCGAACCGCACGGCGTGGGTGCATGAGGCCTACCCGGACTCGTGCGACCACGGCCTGCGGCTGGTCGATGACGCCGACGTGCTCGCGGCCGGCGACTGGGCGCGCCGCAACGGCGTGCAGCTCGCCGTGCACGCGATGGGCGACAGGGCGCTCGACCGCGTCGTCGAGCTCTTCGAGGAGCAGGAGCCCTGGCTCGACGGCATCCCCTCCGTGCGCATCGAGCACGCCACCATCGTCAGCGACGCCTACCTCGCGCGGCTGCGGTCGGCGCGTATGGCCTTCGGCATCGCCACGCACACGGTGTTCTTCTTCGCAGAATACGACGGGTACGAGAAGGCGCTGCGGGTCGAGCAGGTGCCGGACGCGTACCCGATCGCCCGGCTGTACGCCGGGCTCGAAGCGCTGGCGCTGTCGTCCGACCGTCCGGCGACCGCGTGGAGCGGAGCCGATGATGTGATGCTCTCGGTCGAGGCCGCCGTGCGTCGCCGCACATACGACGGCGCCGAGTTCGGAGCAGAGGCGGCGATCACCGTGCCGCAGGCGCTGCTCCTGTACACCTCCCGCGCGGCCCTCCTCTCGCCGCTGTCGGGTGTCGGTTCACTCACGCCCGGCCTGGACGGCAGCTTCGCCGTGCTCGACCGGGACGTCTTCTCCGTGCCCGCCGACGAGATCGCCGCCGTGCGCGTCGCCGAGACGTGGATCCGCGGCGAGCGGGTGTTCGTGCGCTGAAGGAGGATCGCTCATGTCCGCGGTCGCGCAGGCGTCATCGGTCAGCCGGAGCCGAGCAGCCGCACCCGGCAGGCCAGTTCGACGGCGAAGCGGGCGTCGGGGTCGCTGAGGTCGATGCCGAGCAGATCGCGGATCCGACGCATCCGATATCCGACCCCGTTCGGGTGCAGCATCAGCTCCCTCCCTGCATGCACGAGCGAGCCCTCATGGGCGAGGTAGACGAGCAGGGTGCGCACCGACTGCAGGGCGCGCTCCGGACCGAGATCGTCGAGCGGACGCAGGATGTCGTGCAGCAGCTCACGGCTGATGGGCGACGCGTAGAGGTCGAGCAGCACCCGGCGCAGGCCGGTGACGTCTGTCAGCTCGACACCGCCGAGGCGCCCGGCGGCGATCGCCGACTCGGCCGCGATGCGCGCCTCGGCAGCCGACTGTCGCAGGCCCAGCGCGCCGAGCTGAGGAGTGCCGAGTCCGAGCGTGTACGCCCAGTCGGCGCCGGCGAGGTCGCGTGCCTGATGCTGCACGAGCATGGCGACCTCGCGGACGCGCCGCTGGTGATCGCCCGCACCGTGCTCCTCGGTGCACACGAGCATCAGGTCGTCCTGCAGGAACGCGACGTGCCACATCTCGTCCCGCGACTCGACGAGCTGCAGTGCGAACAGCTCGAGGGCCGGCTGCACGCTGCGCGGCGCACGGGCGTCGGGATCGGTCGGACGCGTCGGAGCGAGCCATGCGACCGCGTGCGACTGCGCGAGCGGCAACCCGAGTCTGGCCGCTTGGGCGACGAATCCCTCAGCCCGCGACGAGTCCGCGAGCACGAGCTCGACCAGCAGGTCGGCCCGGGACTGGGTCGGGGCGTACCGATCGCGGTTCTGTCTCTGGGCCACGCGCGAGAGCAGCGAGGCGATCACAGGCAGCGAGACCTCGGTGGCGCCGTCCATGCGCGCGGCCACCAGCCTGCCGATGGGCACCTCGCCGATGAACACGGCAGCCGCGTCGGTCCACGGTACGGACGGGTCGGCGTCGACCGACAGCTCGGTGCCCAGGGCCGCACCGGCGGCGGAGAGGATGCTGTCGGTCGAGCTCGCCTCCGTGGCGGCCACCTCGGTGGCGATCGTGATGGCGTGTGCTCCGCGCATCATCGCCTCGGACGCGCCCCCCGAGATCGCTCGGTCGATGGTCTTGGCGAGGTCCGCCGCACCGACGCCCGTCGCCGAGAAGACGGGTACGCCGCCGCGATCGGCGAGCACCCTGGCCGTCTCGGCGAGGGTGATCGGCGCGGTGAAGACCAGACCGGCGAGGCGACGCGCGCTCGCCTGCCGAAGAGCGACGTCGACGCGGAACGGCGGCGGCTGGTCGTCGCCGCCGATGATCGCGAGAGTGCCGGTCGCCAGGGCGTCGAGACGGTCTATCGACGCCAGATCGACGCGGACGACCTGGCGGTCGTCGACCGGACCCGCATGCAGTCTCAGGCCGAGCCGGTCGGCGTCGTCGCGCAGATCACGCAGCGAGTACTGTGCCATGCGCACAGTATGCCCGGAAACACTGGATGCACGAAACATTGTCCGGCATCAGAAGCCTACGTACGGTGAGACACATGGCCCAGACTTCACCCGCCGCACCCCCCGCGGCGCAGATCACCGAGATCACGGCAGACGACATCGCCGCCCTCGGGGTCGGCACCGCCATCTTCGGCACCGGCGGCGGCGGCGCCGTCTACACCGCCCAGATCATGGTCGAGAACGCTCTCCGCGAGCACGGCCCGGTTCCCCTGGTCACGGTCGACGACCTGGGAGCCGACGACGTCGTCATCCTGATGTCGGGCATCGGTGCTCCGACCGTCGGCATCGAGATGCTCTCCGCCACCGGTCAGATCCACGCGCTCCTCGCCGAGGCCGAGCGGCTGCTCGGTCGCAAGGTCACCACCCTGATGGCGGCGGAGATCGGCGGCAGCAACGGTGTCCAGCCCATCGGATGGGCCGCGCGACTCGGACTCCAGGTGCTCGACGCCGACGGCATGGGCCGCGCCTTCCCCGATGCCGCCATGGTCGCCATGAACGTCGCGGGTGTCCCGTGCGAGTGGGCCGTGCAGAGCGACGTCGTCGGCAACATCTCGGTGATGAAGACGATCGACCTGCACTGGCTCGAGCGGCACGCACGCGCACTCACCGTCGCGAGCGGTTCGATCTGCATCGGCGCGCACTACCCGATGACCGCCGACACGGTGCGCGGCGCGGTCATCGAAGGCACGGTGAGCGCGGCCATCCGGGTCGGCCACGCACTGATGTCGTCGTCCACCCCTGTCGCCGCGGTCGCCGCCGAACTCGATGCACGAGTGCTGATGACGGGCAAGATCACCGACCTCGACCGCCGCACCGTGGCCGGCTTCGTGCGCGGCTCGGTCACCATCACCGGCACGGGCGCCGATCGTGGACGCCTGCAGCGCCTCGAGCTGCAGAACGAGAATCTGCTCGTGCTCGAGGACGGCGAGGTGCTGGTGAGCGTTCCCGACCTCATCACGATCATCGATGCGGAGACCGGTCACGCCATCACGACAGAGATGCTCCGCTTCGGGCAGCGTGTCTCGGTGCTCGCCTGGGCCTGCGATCCGATCTGGCGCACACCCAGGGGGCTGCAGCTGGCGGGCCCCGCCGCCTTCGGATACGACCTGCCCTACGTCCCGTTCGAAGGAGTGTCCCGATGACCGCCCGTGATCTCTCGATCGGCGTCGATGTCGGCGGCACCAACACCGACGCCGTCGTGCTCGACGGTGAGGGCCGCGTTCTCGCCTGGACCAAGCGAGCCACGACCGACGACATCACCGGCGGCATACGCGCGGGCATCAGCGACGTCCTCGCCGCGATCGGCGACGACCGCTCCCGCGTCTCCCGGGTCATGCTCGGCACCACCCATGCGACCAACGCGATCGTGCAGCGTCGCCAGCTCGACAGGGTCGCGATGATCCGTCTCGGCGCGCCGGCCGCGACCGAGTACCCGCCCCTCACCGGCTGGCCGGACGACCTCGTGCGCATGGTGCTGGCAGGATCGACGATGCTCGGCGGCGGTCACATGGTCGACGGAACGCCGATCGCACCGCTCGACCGTGACGGCATCCTGCGCTTCGTCGACGGGCTCGAACAGTTCGACGCCATCGCCGTGGCCGGCATCTTCAGCCCGTCGTCGCCCGAGCAGGAGCTCGAGGTCGCCGAACTCCTGCGCGGCCATCTCGGCCAGGACACGCGGGTCTTCCTGAGCCAGGACATCGGGCCCACCGGGCTCCTGGAGCGCGAGAACGCGACGCTGCTCAACGCCGCGCTGTACAGCGTCGCCCGCTCGGTGACCGAGGCGCTCGTGACCGTCGTCGCCGAGGAGGGCCTCGACGCGACGACCTTCTTCGCACAGAACGACGGCACGCTGATGTCGCTCGACTACGCCGCGCAGTACCCGGTGCTGACCATCGGCTCCGGCCCCGCCAACTCCATTCGCGGTGCCGCCTATCTCTCAGGACATGACGACGCGATCGTCATCGACGTGGGAGGGACGACCTCCGATCTCGGCGTGGTCGTGGGAGGTTTCCCCCGCGAGTCCACGCTGCCGCGCGAGATCGGCGGCGTGCGCACCAACTTCCGTATGCCCGACATCCTCAGCGTCGGCATCGGCGGAGGCACCGTGATCGACGTCGCCTCCGGTCGGGTCGGACCCGACTCGGTCGGCTACCGCATCGACAGGGAGGGGCTGCTGTTCGGCGGGTCCACCCCCACGCTGACGGATGCGGCGGCGCTGGCCGGGAACCCGGTCGCCGGTCGCACGCTCCCGCCCCTGACGTCGTCGGTGACCGAGGCCCTCGAGAGGGCGCTCGCCGCCGTCGCAGACCGTCTGGAAGAGGCCGTCGAACGACTCTCGCTCGGCCGGATGGACATCCCGCTCGTCGTCGTCGGCGGCGGAGGGTTCCTCGTCCCCGACCGGCTCGCGAGCGCGGGCAGCATCCTGCGCCCCGAGCACGGCGGCGTCGCCAATGCGGTCGGGGCGGCCATCTCGCTCGCCGGTGGCAGGGCCGACCAGATGGCCCCGATGGGCGATCGCGAGTCCGCCATCGAACAGGCATCCGAAGCCGCGATCGCGAAGGCGATCCAGGCCGGAGCCGACCCGCTGCAGGTGTCGGTCGTCGAAGTCCTCGAGACCCACGTGCCGTACACCACGCTGCCGACCGTGAACGTGACGGTCAAAGCCGCAGGACCTCTCGCCCGGCTGTCGGCCGAGATGCCCGTCCGCTGATCTACCGCTCCGCAGCATCACCCCCACCCGAAATCAGGAGATCGCTATGAAACGCAGTACCGCAGTACCCGTGGCCGCCGCTCTCTCCGTCCTCGCGCTGACACTGACGTCGTGTGCGGGCTCGCCCGATGCGAGCGAGGCCCCTGCCGAGGGTGACTTCGTCTCCGGTGGCACCTTCGTCACCGCCGTGAACGACGATCCCGGCGATCTCAACCCGATGAAGGCGATCTCGCCCGACACCTGGGGCGTCGTGAGCCTCGCCTACGAGTCGCTGATCTCGGTCACGCCCGACGGCGAGTTCGAGCCGTGGCTCGCCGAGAGCTGGGAGGAGACGGGCACCGAGGTCGTCTTCACCCTCAAGGACGGGATCACCTGCGCCGACGGGTCGGAGTTCACCGCCCAGACCGTCGCCGACAACCTGAACTACAACGCCGACCCCGCGAACGCGACGTTCTCGTACGGCTCGGTCATCGACGAGAACGTCTCGGCGGTCGCCGACGGCAGCACCGTGACGGTGACGAGCACGGTGAACTCGCCGTTCCTCGCCGTCAACGTGGGCACCATCCTGATGGTCTGCGACGCGGGTCTCGCCGACCCGACCGCGCTGTCGGACACCACCGACGGCACAGGTCTCTTCGGGCTGAGCGACGTCAAGCCGGGGGACACCTACACGTTCACCAAGCGCGACGACTACACCTGGGGACCCGACGACGTCACCAGCGAGACCCAGGGACTGCCCGACGCGATCGAAGCTCGTGTCGTCACCGACGAGAGCACTGCGGCGAACCTGCTGGTCTCGGGTGAGATCAACGCCGCGACGATCTCGGGAGCCGACCGTGCCCGTCTCGACGCAGCCGGACTCACCCACGTCGGAGTGCGCAACCCCGTGGGCATGATGCTCTTCAACGAGAAGGAGGGCCGCCCCTTCGCCGATCCGCTCGTACGTGAGGCGCTCTCGATCTCGATCGATCGCGACGAGGTCGGCACGGTCATCGCCGACGGAGAGGGGCTCGATCCCGTCTCTCTCGTCACCAAGACGCCACTGCTGTGCGTGGCGGACGGGCCGAAGTGGGAGCTGCCTGACACCGACGTCGACCGCGCGGGCGAGCTGCTCGACGAGGCCGGGTGGATGCTCGAGTCCGACGGCCTGCGTTACAAGGACGGGAAGCCGCTGACCGTCAAGTTCGTCTACAACGCCCCGACCTCGACCCACGCCCCCGCGGCGGAGCTCGTGAAGGAGACGTGGGATGCCCTGGGTGTCACCACCGAGCTCGCGGCGAACGACGCGGCGGCCTGGTCGGAGCAGCTCTGGTCGACGTTCGACTGGGACACCGGATGGATCCAGGTCGCGCCGGGGGGACCCCTCGTGCTCTCGACGTTCTTCGACGGCGCCATGCCCACGGACGGCGGATTGAACTTCATGTGGGTCGACAACCCCGAGTACTCGGCCCTCGTCGAGGAAGCATCCAGCGCCAGCCCGGAGGAGACCTGCGGCATCTGGCAGGACGCCGAGGCTGAGCTCATGGACCGCTTCGACGTCTTCCCGGTGACCGACAACATCCTGCCCACCTATCAGTCGGGCGCGGTCTTCGACCAGCCGAACTACATCCAGCCCACCTCGATCCGGATGCTGGGCTGACATGACGACGACTCCTCCTCCTGCGACTGCCGAGGTGGTCGAGACGACCACGGCCGCTCTGGCGGCGCGGGTGGAGGAGCGCCGCCTGCGTCGAGGGCTGTCGCCGCGCACCGCGTTCCTGCTTCGCCGCCTCGGGCGTCTGGTCGTGTCGCTGGCCGTGGTCATCATCGCGTCCTTCCTGCTCATGTACCTCGTCCCCGGCGATCCCGTGCGTGCGGCCCTCGGGCAGAGCGCGACACCGCAGCTCGTCGAGGCGACGAGGACCCAGCTCGGGCTCGATCGGCCGATGGGGGAGCAGTTCGTCCGCTTCATCGGCGGTCTCCTCACCGGTGACCTCGGCACGTCGGTGCGACTGCAGCGACCCGTGGCCGACGTCATCGCACAGCGCTTCCCGACGACACTGCTGCTCGCGGTGCTCGCGTTCGTCATCGCCGTGATCGCCGCTCTGCCCGCCGGCATCGGGGCCGCGGTGCTCGCCAGGTCGGGTCGCCGACGCGGCCTGTCGATCACGCTCTCCGCGGTGCTCGGCATCCTCATCGCCGTCCCCAGCTTCCTGGTGGCGGTGGCTCTGATCTCGCTCTTCGCGGTGCAGCTCGGGTGGCTGCCCGCGGCGGGATGGGGTCAGCCGGCGGACGCCGTGCTGCCGGTCATCGCTCTCGCGATCGGGCCGATGGCATATCTCGTGCGCATCGTGCAGGTCGAGATGCTCGCAGTGCTCGACACGACCTACATGACCACCGCTCGAGCCAAGCGCCTGCCGAGGCGACTCGTCTACCTGCGGCACGCGCTGCCGAACATCGTGACCGCGTCGCTCACCGTCGGCGGCCTGATCCTCGCCGGTCTCACCGCGGCGACGGTGCTCATCGAGACGGTGTTCGCGATCCCCGGACTCGGCACGATCATGGTGTCGTCGGTCGGAGCGAAGGACTATCCGATGGTGCAGGGCGTCGTCATCGTCTACGCACTCATCGTGCTCGGTGTGAACCTCGTCGTCGACGTGATCCTCGCCACCATCGATCCGCGCTCGTCGATCACGGAGGGCTGAGACATGTCCGCGCGCAAGAAGCTCCTGAACCCCACGTCGGTCGCGGCCCTGGTCGGCAGTGCACTGCTGCTGTTCCTGGCGCTCGCGGGTCCCTCGATCTGGGGTCCGGCCGCCGACACCACCGATGTCTCGTCCCGTCTGCTCGGTGCGAGTGCCGCTCATCCGTTCGGCACCGATGAGCTGGGTCGCGACATCCTCGCCCGCGTGCTCACGGCGACCCGGCTCACGCTGCTGCTCACCCTGGGATCGACGCTGATCGCCCTCGCGGGCGGCGTCGTCTTCGGCCTCGTGGCCAGCATCCTCCCGAAGCACCCGCGCCGCCTGTTCACGGGCCTCCTCGACATCCTGCTCGCCTTCCCCTGGCTGCTGATGGTGCTCTTCTTCACCGTGATCTGGGGGGCGACGGCGACGGGCGCGATGCTCGCCATCGGCTTCGCCGGCGTGCCGTCCTTCGCCCGACTCGTGTACAACCTCGCGTCGTCGGTGTCGGGACGGGACTATGTGCGCGCCGCACGCGTCGTCGGTGTCGGGCCGGTCGGCATCCTGCTGAGGCACGTCCTGCCGAACATCGCGAATCCGTTCTTCGTCAACGCCGCGGCCACCGCCAGCGTCACGCTGCTCTCGTTCGCCGGACTCTCCTTCCTCGGCCTCGGCGTCCAGGCCCCGGCCTACGACTGGGGTCGGATGCTGCAGGAGGGCATCTTGCGCATCTACATCAACCCGCTCGCCGCGGTCGGGCCCGGCATCGCCATCGTGCTCGCGGGACTCGTCTTCACCCTGGTGAGCGAGGCGGTCGCCGGGACACGGGGTGCCGGCTTCCGTGCCGTCGCCGCGCGGGCGGCCGGCGCAGTGACGCTCGCCTCGCGGCGTCGTGAGTCGGTCAGGGACTCCGCGGCGCCCGTCGGAGACACCGCCGCCGAGATCACCGACCTGCACATCGCCTTCCGCGCCGCCGACGGCGGCGTCGTCGAACGGGTGCGCGGAGTGGACCTGCGGATCGCCCGCGGAGAGATCGTCGGCATCGTCGGCGAATCCGGTTCCGGGAAATCGCTCACCGCGATGGCGCTCGCCGGCCTCCTCGGTGACGATGCCGTCGTCACGACGGCGTCCCACCGCTTCGACGACATCGATATGGCCGGGGCGCTCACGGCCTCCGATCGTGCCCGATTGGGAGTCGAGCTGGGCATGGTCTTCCAGGATCCGCTCACGTCGCTCAACCCTGCTCTCACGATCGGTCGCCAGCTCACCGAGGTCCCCGAAGTGCACGTGGGAATGCGGCCGAGAGCCGCGCGCGCCCGCGCGGCCGACGCGCTGACGGCGGTCGGCATCCCCGACGCCGCCACCCGACTGACCCAGTATCCGCACGAGTTCTCCGGTGGCATGCGTCAGCGGGCGATGATCGGCATGGCGCTCACGGGTGCACCACGACTGATCATCGCGGACGAGCCGACCACTGCTCTCGACGTCACCGTGCAGCGCCAGGTGATGGGCGTGCTGCACCGCGCGCAGGAGGAGACGGGCGCGGCGATCGTCTTCATCTCGCATGACATCGCCCTGGTCTCGGCGTTCTGCGATCGGGTGATCGTCATGAAGGACGGACGCATGGTCGAGACCCTCGACGCCGAGCGCATCCGCGAAGACGCGCAGCATCCCTACACGAAGGCTCTCATCGCCTGTCTGCCCGACATGACCAGCGACCGGACGCAGCCGCTGCCGGTGATCCCGCCCGAGCTCGTGCCGGAGGCGCTCGACGATGCGGGGCCGGTCGGCGTGCGCCAGCCGTCCGGCGCCTCCGCACACGACCAGGAGGTGCCGGTGTGAACGCGCTCGAGATCGAGAACCTGTCGGTCCGCTACGGACGCACCCGCGTGGTCGAATCGGTCAGCCTGGCGGTTCCGAAGGGACGAACCGTGGGTCTCGTCGGTGAGTCCGGGTCGGGCAAGAGCACGATCGCGGCCGCGGCTGTCGGGTTGGTCCGCCCCGAGGCCGGCTCGATCCGCGTCGACGGAGTCGAGACCGTGGGCGGCGGTTCCGCCGCGCGCCGCGCGCGTCGCCGCATGCAGCTCGTCTTCCAGGACCCGTTCTCCGCTCTCGATCCGCTCATGCCCGTCGGCGACTCGGTCGCCGAGGCACTGCGCTCGACGGGTCGACGCTGGAGCCGCGACGAGCGCGTCGCGCGGGTGCGTCGACTCCTCGAGCAGGTGCACGTCGACCCCGACCGCGCCGGCGAGCGACCCGGTGCCTTCTCGGGCGGTCAGCGCCAGCGGATCACGATCGCGCGTGCCCTCGCGGGGGAGCCGTCGGTGCTCATCGCGGACGAGGTCACCAGCGCGCTCGACGTATCGGTGCAGGGGGCGATCCTCAATCTGCTGCGAGAGGTCCAGCAGGAGCTGGATCTCTCGATGCTCTTCATCTCGCACAACCTCGCGGTCGTGCGGTACATCAGCGACGAGGTGTGCGTGATGCGCCACGGCAGGCTCGTCGAGGCGGGTGCGACCGAGGCTCTGCTCGCGCACCCCGCCGACCCCTACACCCAGGACCTGCTCGATGCGGTTCCTGTACTCGGAGAGAGGATGCAGTTCTGATGGATTCTGAGTTCGACACGGCCTTCGACGCCGCCGCCGAAGTGATCCGCGACCGTCTGATCGCGGTACGACGGGAGCTGCACGAGGTCGTGGAGATCGGGCTGGACCTTCCTCGGACGCAGCAGATCCTGCTGCGCGAGCTGGACGGTCTCGGACTCGAGATCAGCACCGGGTCGTCACTCTCGTCCGTCACAGCCGTGCTGCGCGGCGGACGTCCCGGACCCGTGGTGCTGCTGCGCGGTGACATGGACGGTCTGCCGATCACCGAGGCGACGGGGCTGCCGTTCGCTTCGACATCGGGCGCGATGCACGCGTGTGGCCATGACCTGCACATGGCGGGGGTGCTCGGGGCGGTGCGGCTGCTGGTCGATCGACGGGAGGAGCTTCCCGGCACCGTCGTCTTCATGTTCCAGCCCGGCGAGGAGGGGCAGGCGGGCGGACGCATCATGATCGACGAGGGCGTGCTCGATGCGGCGGGAGAACGCCCCGTCGCGGCCTATGCGATCCATGTCGACAGCGCCACCCCCCGAGGCCAGCTCGTCACGAGGGAAGGAGCGATGATGGCGAGCGCAAGCGCGCTGCGACTCACCCTGCACGGGACCGGTGGCCACGCCGCCTTCCCGCAGCTCGGCATCGATCCGGTGCCCGTGGCCGCGCAGCTCATCCTCGCGGTGCAGGCGTTCGCCGCCCGCCGCCTTCCGGCGACCGATCAGGCGGTGATCTCGATCACCCGCCTCAGCAGCGACTCCGAGGCGAGCAATGTGCTCGCGGCCACCGTGAGCCTCGAGGCGAACATCCGTACGCTGTCGACAGCGACGCTGCACACGGTGCGCGAACAGCTCCCCGCGCTCCTCACGGGGATAGCCGAAGCGCACGGATGCCGGCTGGATGCCGAGTTCATCGCCTCGTATCCGGTCACCTACAACGACCCCGCCGAGACGCGCGAGGTGCTGGCGGTGCTCGACGAGCTCGTCGGCATCGAACGCGTGACGCGACTGGAGGCGCCGTCGATGGCATCGGAGGACTTCTCGTACGTGCTGCAGGAGGTGCCGGGGGCACTCGTCTTCGTCGGTGCCGCCCCGGAATCGGGTCCGATGCCGCTGCACTCCGAGCATGCGGTCTTCGACGATGAGGTGCTGCCGCTGCAGGCATCGGTCCTCGCCGAGCTCGCCTGGCGCCGTCTCGCGCGCGGCTGACACATCCGTCGGTTCGGTGGGTACGGCGGTTCCATGTCTCGCGGAACCACAGGGTGAAGCTCGATGTGTCCGCTGCAGACATGGCCCGAGTGGTGTGCTCGCTGTCAGGCTGGCTCGACCCGGCGTCAGCGCAGACCCCGGCGGAAGGGAAACCATGACCTCGGCATCCACCACAGCACGGGAAGCGACCACGGCACCACCGTCGTCGATCCGCACGATCGTCGCCTCCAGCGTCGTCGGAACCACCGTCGAGTGGTTCGACTTCTTCGCCTACTCGACCGCAGCGGCACTCATCCTCAACGGCCTCTTCTTTCCCGACTACGACCCGTTGGTGGGGACGATCCTCGCCTTCGGCGGCATCGCGGTCGGCTACTTCGGGCGACCTCTCGGCTCGATCGTCTTCGGCCACTTCGGCGATCGCATCGGCCGCAAGCGGATGCTCGTCATCTCGCTCGTGCTCATGGGAGTCGCCACCTTCCTCATCGGCCTCCTGCCGACCTACGCGGCGATCGGTGTCGCCGCACCGATCCTGCTCATGGTGCTGCGGTTCGTGCAGGGTTTCGCCCTGGGGGGCGAGTGGGGCGGTGCGGTGCTGCTCGTCGTCGAGCATGCCGAGCCTCGACGCCGCGCGTTCCTCGGCAGCTTCCCGCAGGTCGGCCTCGCGCTCGGCCTCACCCTGTCGACGCTGGTCTTCCTGCCGCTCGTGGCGCTTCCGGACGACGCGTTCGCGGTGTGGGGATGGCGCGTGCCGTTCCTGATCAGCGCGGTGCTCGTGCTGGTGGGCCTGTTCATCCGTCTCAAGATCACCGAGACGCCGGAGTTCGAGAAGATGCGCGACGCCGGCAGGGCGGCGAGAGTGCCGCTGTGGGAGACGCTCCGGACGCACCCGGCCCAGGTCGTCCTGGCCGCCCTGAGCTTCGCAGTCATCGGAGCCGTGTTCTACATGCTCTTCACGTTCAGCCTCACCTACGGCACCCAGTTCGTGGGACACACCGAGCCCGAGATGCTGACGATCGCGACGATCTGCTCGGTGCTGGCGCTGGGCGGGCTTCCGCTGGCGGGGCGCCTGGCGGATCGCTTCGGGGTGGCGAAGGTCTTCGCCACCGGAGCCGTCGTGTCGGTGCTGCTCGCTTTCCCGTCATTCTGGTTGATCGACACAGGCAGCCTCGCCGCGGCCTACGTCGCCTACCTCGCCACGACGATCGGCTTCTGCGCCACCTACGGCACGCTCGGGGTGTTGTATGCGCAGGCGTTCGACGTGCGCATCCGCTACACGGGCATGTCCCTCGCCCTCGGGATCGGGACCATCGTCGGGTCGGCCTTCGTGCCGATGATCTACCTCGAGCTGCTCGCGGTGTTCGGCGGCTCCTGGGCGATCTCCCTCTACATCGTGGTCGCCGGGCTCATCACCCTCGTGTCGTCTGCCCTGCTCCACCGACTCACGCGTCGCGCCGCTCGGCGCGCCGCCGACCCCTCCCCGGAAGGATCCGCTCGATGATCGACGATTCCACGCGTGCTCTGCTCGACAGCCTCGGAGGGGTGGAGGCCGCACCCGGCTCGCTCGCCGGAGTGGTGGTGGTCGATGTGACCAGGGTCGTGGCCGGTCCGTACTGCTCGATGATCCTGGCGGATCTCGGGGCCACCGTCATCAAGGTCGAGAACCCCGACGATCCCGACTACACCCGCACGTTCCCTCCGCTGCTGCCGAGGGAGGGCGAGGAGCCGCTCAGCGGATTCTTCGCCCAGTTCAACCGCAACAAGCTCGGCGTGACCCTGAACCTCAAGAGTCCCGGCGCCGCGGAAGTGCTCGACCGGCTCGTGGCGCGGGCCGACGTGCTGGTAGAGAACTTCCGCCCCGGCACCATGGACCGCCTGGGTCACGGATACGAGCGGCTGCGCACGGTGAACCCGCGGCTGGTGTACGCGGCCCTCAGCGGGTACGGACAGTCAGGGCCGTATCGGCTTCGTCCCGCGTACGACAACAGCGCCCAGGCCACCGGCGGTCTGTGGTCGATGAACGGCGAGGCGGGCGGCGACCCCACTCGCGTGGGCACGATCATCGGAGACCTCGCTGCGAGCCTCTACGGGGTGATCGGCATCCTCGCCGCCCTTCGGCATGCAGAGCAGACCGGCGAGGGACAGCTCGTCGACATCTCGCAGCAGGACTCGGTGCTCACCCTCACCGAGAATGCCGTCGTGGCCTACACGGCCGACGGCGTGGTGCCGAAGCCCCTCGGCAACGAGCATCCGTTCGTGCGACCGTACGAGCTGTTCCCCTGCCGCGACGGATTCGTGTTCTTCGGCGGCTACACCGACAAGTTCTGGCGGATCTCCTGCGAGACGTTCGGCAGTGCCGAGGACTGGGCGGAGAATCCCGACCTGCATGCCATGGCGATCCGCTTCGACGCGGACGTCTACCGCGAGAGGGTGCGCCCCATGGTCGTGCGCTGGTTCGCCGACCGCACCAAAGCCGAGCTCGAGGCGCTCGCGGGCGATCTCGTGCCGCTCAGCGCCGTGAAGGACATCGGCGAGGTGGTGGAGGACCCGCAGATCGCCGCCCGCGGAATGATCATCGACACCGACTATCCCGGCCACGGTTCGCTGCGCACCTTCGGGTCGCCGGTCAAGCTCGATCGCACCCCTCCCCACACGGCAGGGCTCGCGCCCGACATGGGGCAGCACACGGCCGCGGTGCTCCGCGACTTCCTCGGCTTCTCGGCCGACGACGTCGAGGCGCTGCACGCGGGAGGGACGGTCTGATGGGCATCCGTCTCGACCGCGCCGACCACATCGGCGTCATCACGATCGACCGACCAGAGAAGCTCAACGCTCTGACGCTGGCGATGTACGACGAGCTCGGCGCGGCGTTCGCCGAGGTGCGTGACGACCCGCGCATCGGCGTGGCCGTGCTCACCGGAGCAGGGGAACGCGCCTTCTGCGTCGGGGCAGATCTGGGCGAATCCATCCCGGCGCTCACGGAGGAGCGCTTCGACATCAGCGAATGGGATGCCGCCCACCAGAAGCACTCGACGCTCGAGAAGCCGGTGATCGCCGCGATCAACGGCCTGTGCCTCGGCGGAGGCTTCGAGATCATGCTGTCGACCGACATCCGCATCGCGTCCGCCGGTGCCGAGTTCGCTCTGCCGGAGACGGGTGTGGGGGTGGTGCCGGCAGGGGGCACCCTCGTGCGTCTGATCCGTCAGATCCCGTACGCGTTCGCGATGGATCTCATGCTCCGCGGAGCACGCATCGACGCCGAGACGGCTCTGAGGTACGGGCTCGTCAACCGCGTCGCGCCGGCCGCCGCGCTGCGGGACGAGGCGATCGTCGTCGCGGAGGAGCTGCTCGCGAAGAGCCGCAGCGCGCTCGCCACCGTCAAGCGGGCCGTGCGTGCGCTGGCAGATCTTCCCGAGGCGGATGCCTTCCGTCTGGAGGCGACTCTCGGTCAACAGGCCTTCGCCAGCGATGACGCTCGTGAGGGACTGGCGGCCTTCGCCGAGCGTCGAGCGGCGGACTTCCCCTCGCATGGGGCGGCTGCGGCATCCGCTGCCGCGGCCAGGCTCTCGTAGACTGCGGAGAACCCGGTGTCCGCTGCTCGAGGAGGCGTCTTGGCCGAGACTCGTGCGACCCCGTCTGCGCTGCTGCGCGAGGTCGTCGCAGCGACTCGCGCGCAGCCGGGCGAACGCACCGAACGACTCGCGGAACTACTGGCCGAGGCCGACCTCGCCGGCTCCGAGGTCGAGGAGCTGCTCGGCGTGGTGCGCGAATCGCAGCAGGTGACCGCGCGGCTGCGCCGGCGGACGGTCGAGCTCGAGGCGCTCTTCTCGACGGCGCGTGAGCTGGTGCGGCTACAGGACGTGTCCGATGTGCTCAGACGTCTCGTCGACCGTGCACACGAGCTCATGGGCACCGACGTCACCTACCTCTCGGAGGTCGACAATGTGCAGGGCGACCTGCGCGTGCGGTACTCGGCCGGCACGGTGACTCCCGAGTTCCGCGACCTGCTGGTGCCCGCCGGGTTCGGCCTGGCGAGCCTGGTGGCGAGCACGCGGGAACCGGCGTGGGTGCGGCAGTACACGCAGATGGCCGATGCTCCGCACGATGCTGCGATCGACGGCGCCGTCGCACGCGAGGGGCTCGTGTCCTTCCTCGGTGTGCCGTTGGCCGTCGGCGACGAGGTGCTCGGAGCGCTGTTCGCCTGCAACCGCTTCGCGCATGACTTCACCCCCGACGAGGTGCTGCTGCTCTCGGCGTTCGCCGACCACGCCGCCTCCGTCCTGCACAGCGCCCGAGTGCTCGCCGAGAGCGCTGCGGCCCGCGCCCACGCCGAGGGGGCGTACCGAGAGCTCGAACGCCATCTCGCCACGACGCAGATCGTGAGCGGAATCCACGAAGAGCTCACGGCTGCCGTCGTCTCGGGCGCGACCCTGATCGATCTCGTCGGCACGGTGTCCGATCGACTCGATCGTCGCGTGCGCGCGGTGGACGAGGACGGGCGCCCCCTCGACGCAGCGACGGACGAGCGAGACGGCCTGCCGCGGCGCAGGCCGCTCATCGACGCGATCCGGCAGAGCCGGACGAGCGGGCAGGCCGTGTCGATCGACGCCGATGGGCGCCGCTGGCTGGTCGTCGCGATCCTCGGCGTCGACCGCGTGCTCGGGGCCATGGTCGCCGACGACGACGACTCTCTTCTCGACGACGTCGCCCGCCCGACGCTCGAACGAGCCGCGCACGTGGCTGCTCTCGTGTCGTTCAAGCGCGATGCCGTCTCGGCGATCCGTGCCGAGCGCCGCGCGCGGCTGCTCGTCGACCTGCTCGACGGAGAGGTCGACGCATCCGCTCTGACGGCAGAGGGGGTGGGCGTCGTGGTGGCGTGCGCCGCGATCGACGTACGCGGTGGCGACGCGGCGCTGATCGTCGCGGCGGAGGCCGTCGGCGACGACGGCCTGGTCGCCGCCCGTGACCACGGGCTGATCGTGGCATGGACGGTCGCAGACGCCGTCGTGGCGACCGAGCGTGTGCGCCGGGTGCTCGCCGATCGACAGGGAGAGCCCGGCGTCACGGCGGTCGTCGGCACGATCGTCGATGACGTCTCCGCTCTGCGGTCGTCGGCCATCCGGGTGATGCGTGACCTGCGGTTCCTCGTGCCTCTCGGCATCAGCGGCGCGACGGTGAGGTCGGCCGACTTCGCTCCCTATCACGTCCTCACCTCGGGTGAGCCCGAGGCTGCCGCCGCGTTCGTCGACGGGGTGCTGGGTCCCGTGCGCGACTGGGACGACCGGCGGGGCACCGCCCTCGTCGAGACCCTGGGCACGTACTTCGACTGCGCGGAGAGCCGACAGGCGACCGCGGCGGCGCTGCAGGTGCACACCAACACCGTGCAGCAGCGCCTCGACCGTATCTGGACCCTTCTCGAGGGCGACCCCGACGACGCGGAGTTCCGCTTCCGTCTGCAGGCGGCCGTGCGCCTCGAGCGCCTGCGCCGCACCCTCCTCGCCTAGCAGCCGTCTCGCCTAGGCGTGCGATCGGGCTCTCTCCTCGGCGTTCCCGGGTGCGTCCGTCCGCTGAAGGGTCTC
The DNA here is from genome assembly GCF_022627955.1 of Microbacterium sp. C5A9. Taxonomy (GTDB): domain Bacteria; phylum Actinomycetota; class Actinomycetes; order Actinomycetales; family Microbacteriaceae; genus Microbacterium. The sequence goes on along the minus strand of NZ_JABXGD010000004.1, from coordinate 271,590 downwards.
GGGGAGCACGGCGATGCCGATGAGGCCGATCACGCTCAGACCCACGAGGTAGCCGGCGACGAGCCACGGGGCTCCGCCGGCCACGCCGACCAGCGCGGTCGCGACCAGCGGAGCCGTGCCGCCCACGAGTGCCGCGGGGATCTCGCGGGAGATCGCGATGCCGCTCCACCGCATGCGAGTCGGGAAGAGCTCCGCCAGCATCGCCGCGCTCACACCGATCGTCGCCCCCTGGACGATCGCGAGTCCGAGGATCAGACCCAGCGCGACGAGAGCCGAGTTCTCCGTCTCGAAGAGCGCGAACATCGGGAACGCGAAGGCGATCGCGAAGATCGCCGCACCGAGCAGCACGGGCTTGCGTCCGATCCGATCGGCGAGGCGTCCGAATCCGAGGGTCGCCGGGATGGTGAGGAGCTCGGCGACGATGAGACCGATGAGGGCGTGCGTGGGATTCACGGACAGCGTTCCGGTCGTGTACGAGATCGAGAACGTCTGCACGACGTACACCCAGGGCAGTGCGAACACGAAGAGTGCCATGCCGGCGAGGAGGGTGCGCCAGTGCGAGCGGACGGCGGTGACCAGAGGAGCCCGCGACACCCCTCCCTCGCGCTCCGCGGCTTCGAATGCGGCGGTCTCTTTCACCCGCAGGCGGAAGTACAGCGCGAACGCGACGATGACGATGCTGGCGATGAACGGGATGCGCCAGCCCCACGCCTGGAACTGCTCGACCGGCAGCAGGCTGATGAGTGCGAAGGTGGCGGTGGCGAGTGCCATCCCGACGTAGACGGAAGCCCCGGGGAACCCGGCGATGAAGGCGCGATTGCGTGTATCGGCCGACTCGCTGGCCATCGTCATGGCACCGGCGAACTCGGCACCTGCGCCGGCTCCCTGGAACAGTCGCAGGATGATCAGGCAGATCGGGGCCCAGATGCCGATCGTCTCCGCCGTGGGCAGCAGCCCGATCATCGTCGTGGCGATTCCCATCATCAGCAGGGTCGCGAGCAGGGTGCCCTTGCGGCCGATGCGGTCGCCGAAGTGCGCGAAGATCAGCCCGCCGATGGGCCGCGCGCCGAAGCCGACCGCGAAAGTGGCGAACGCTCCGAGGAGTCCCGCGAAATCACCCCCGCCGGGGAAGAACAGGGGCGCGAAGACCAGCGCCGACGCCAGGCCGTAGAGCGTGAAGTCATACCACTCGATGATGGTTCCGACCGAGCTTCCGATCACCGCGCGACGGCGTTGCGCGCGAGGGTCCAGGCCCGGTCGGTCGATGTCGTCGGCGATGTCGATGTCCATGGCACTCCTGTGTGTCGAGGTGGTGGCGCGCACGGCGACGGGCTGCGTCCGCGTGCGAATCCTCCTCAGGCTAGGCAGAGCGGAAGGCTCGGGTTCATGTGCGCGAGGCACATGATCGAGTGCTCGGAATGAGCGATGGGCCTATGCGGGGGAGATGAGGAACGCCCGAGGGCGAGGTCACATCCTGCGGCGCGGTCTCAGCGGTCGAGTGATCGCCGATGGGCAGAATGGCGATATGCACCTGCACTCGACGACCACCGGCACGGGCGAGCGGCGCGTCGGGCTGATCCACGGCCTCGGCGCCGACGGCACGACGTGGCAGCCGCTGATCGAGCGGATGCTCGCCACGGGGCGGTACACCGTGACGACTGTCGATCTGCGGGGACACGGGCGCAGCGACCGCTCTGACTCGTACACGCTCGCGGACCTCGCCACTGACGTCGCCGAGAATCTGCCGCAGGGTCTCGACGCCATGGTCGGCCACTCGCTGGGCGGCTCGGTGCTGGTCCGCGCCGTCGAGCGTCTGCGGCCCGCGCACGCGATCTACCTCGATCCCGGCTTCGGGCTCTCGCTTCCCACGACCGGACTCGCCGGACGGGCGTTCTGGGCGCTTCCCGCTCTCACGCTGGGTGTCGTCGGGCTGCGCCAGGCGCGACGCAGTGCGTCGCAGCGAGCGGAGTATCCCGAGAGCATCCGGGCGTCGATGCAGGAGGGCCAGCGACGGTTCGACTCGACGATGGCCATCGGCGTGTTCCGCGACGTGGCGTTCCATCCCGTGGCGATCGCACCGCCCGCCGTTCCGTCGACGATCGTGCTCTCCGACGAGTCGCCGGCCGTGCTCTCCGACGCGATGGCCGCGGATCTCGAGCGGGAGGGGTGGGACATCCGCAGGATCGCGGGCGTGCACCACGACATGCAGCTCGAGGCACCCGACCGCGTCTTCGACGTGATCGCGGACGTGCTCTGAGGCGGGTCGCCGTGCTCTGAGCCGGTCGGGGCGCGACGCCGGGGGAGGGTTCCTGTTAGGGTTGCCTAACCAACATCGATCGTCTCGGCGTTGTCCCCCTCCCCGGTCCCGAAAGGTCATTCCCCATGCCTTCCCGCCTCCGTCGCCGCGCCTCCGTGGCCCTCGCCGCCTCGACCTGCACACTGCTCCTGCTCGCCGGCTGCGCCGCCGAACCCACCGCGGCCACGGATGACGCGACCGCCGCATCCGGCACCCACGAGGTCGAGCACGCACGCGGGACCACCGAGGTGCCCGACGATCCGCAGCGCGTGGTGACGCTCGAGCCCCTCGAGCTCGACACCGCGGTCGCGGTCGGCATCGAGCCGGTCGGCGCCGCCGTCGCCAGCAACGTCACCGGCGCACCGGCCTACCTCGGCGTCGACGGCGTCGAGCCCGTCGGCACGGTGCCCGAGCCCGACCTCGAGGCGATCGCAGCGCTCAAGCCCGACCTGATCCTCGGCACCGAGGCACGGCACTCCGAGCTCTACGAGCAGCTCGCCGCGATCGCTCCCACGGTGTTCATCGAGACCCAGGCCGACCCGTGGCGCGACAACGCGCTGCTCATCGGCGAGGCCCTGGGCCGCGAGGACGAGGTCGCCGACCTGCTGTCGGCGGTCGACGAGCGCTGCGAGGCGCTGGCAGACGAGTACGGAGTCGAGGGGCAGACGGCGCAGCTGATCCGTCCCCGTGACGAGACCACCCTCAGCCTCTACGGCCCGGTCTCGTTCTCGGGCAGCCTTCTCGAGTGCGTCGGGTTCACGATCCCCGAGCAGGACTGGGCCGACGGTCTGCAGGCCGACCTCTCGCCCGAGAACATCCTCTCGGCACAGGCCGATCACGTCTTCGTGACCGTGGCCGACGTCGACGACGCCTCCGAGATCCCCGCGGCGATCACCCAGAACGCCGACGCCTTCCCGTCGGTCACGCCGGTCGACACGAGCTATTGGGTGTCGGGTGTCGGGCCCCTGGGCGCGCAGACCGTGCTCGACGACATCGAGACCTTCCTCGAAGAGAGCCGTTGACCGCTCTTCCCCTGACCGAGACGCCGGCGCCGCACACGCGACGCCGGCGTTCTCCGCGCCGTGGGGTGCGCGCGGTCGGGGGATCCGTCGTCCTCCTGTTCGCGCTTGCGCTCGCCGTCGTGCTCTCCTTCACGGTGGGTGCGAACCCGCTCTCGCCGCAGGCGGTGTGGACCACGCTGCAGGGTGGCGGAACCCCCGAGACCGACTACATCGTCTTCGACCTGCGCATCCCCCGCACCGTCACGGGCCTCGTGGCCGGTGCCGCACTCGGGGTGGCGGGCGCGCTGATCCAGGCGTTCACCCGCAATCCGCTCGCCGATCCCGGCATCCTCGGCGTCAACGCGGGTGCCGCGCTCGCCGTCGCGCTGGGCGTGACGTTCCTCGGTCTGCGCGACGTCTCCCAGTTCGTGTGGCTCGCGTTCGTCGGTGCGCTCGTCGTCACCGTGGCCGTGTACCTGATCGGCTCCTCCGGGCGCGGCTCTGCCGACCCGCTGCGGCTCACGCTCGCCGGTGTCGCACTCGGCGCCGTGCTCTCGGGCATCACGACGGGGTTGTCGCTGAGCGATCCGGAGGCCTTCGACTCGATGCGCAGCTGGAACGCGGGGTCGCTCCTCGGCCGCGGCTTCGACGTCATCCTGCCGGTGGTGCCGTTCGTCGTCGCCGGGCTCGTCGTGGCCCTGCTCCTCGCGCCCGGCCTGAACGCGATCGGCCTGGGTGAAGACGTCGCCCGTGCGCAGGGCGCCCACGTCGCGGGCATCCGCGTCGGCGTCATCGCCGCGGTCACGCTTCTCGCGGGCGCCGCCACGGCACTCGCCGGTCCGATCTCGTTCATCGGCCTGATGGTGCCGCACGTGATCCGCTGGACGTTCGGCGTCGATCAGCGCCTCATCCTCCCGCTCTCGGCCGTGCTGGCACCCGTGATCCTGCTGCTCGCCGACGTGCTCGGGCGCATCATCATCGCTCCGGCCGAGGTGCCCGTCGGCATCGTCGCCGCATTCGTCGGTGCTCCCGTGCTGATCGTGCTCGCCCGCCGACGCAGGGCGAGTGCGCTGTGAGCTCGTCGCGTCTCGGCACGCTCGCCGACGTCGGGTACCGTCGGCGCATCGTGCGCCTGGGCCCGCTGCGGGTGCCGGTGCGCCGGCGCAGCATCGTCGCCGGCCTCGTGGCCGTCGTCGCGCTGGGCGTGCTGGGTGTGCTCGCGCTGGGTATCGGCACGTATCCGCTCACGCCGCAGCAGGTGGTGCAGGTGCTGTTCGGCGGCGGAGACGCCATGGACCGCACCGTCGTGATCGACTGGCGGCTGCCGAGGGCGGTCGCCGGAATCGCGATCGGCGCGCTGCTGGGCATCGCGGGAGCGCTGTTCCAGACCGTCACGAGGAACCCGCTCGCCAGCCCCGACATCCTCGGCCTCTCCCACGGCGCGTTCACCGGGATGCTGCTCGCGCTGGTGTTCGTCTCGGGCAGCTGGCCGGTGCTGACCCTCGGCTCGCTGCTCGGCGGGTTCGCGACGGCGGCGGTCATCTGGCTGCTGTCCGCGCGCGGGGGCGTGCAGGGGTTCCGCCTCATCGTCGTCGGAATCGGGGTGTCGTCGATCCTCGCCTCGCTGAACACCTGGATGCTGCTGCAGATCGAGCTCGAGACGGCGATGTTCGCCTCGGCCTGGGGAACGGGGTCGCTCAACGGCGTCACGGCCGGTCCTCTTGCGGGGGCTCTCGCCTGCGCGCTGCCGTTCGCCGTCGCGGCGTTCCTGCTCGTGCCGCGACTCCGTCAGCTCGGGCTCGGCGACGACATGGCGGCATCGACCGGCGTGCGGCCGGGGGCGGTCCGTGCCGGGGCGCTGCTCATCGGCGTCGCGCTCGTCGCCGCCGCGACGACGGTCGCCGGACCCGTCGCGTTCGTCGCCCTCGCCGCACCGCAGATCGGGCGCCTCGTCGCCCGCACCCCGCACCTGTCGCTCCTGCTCTCGGGCCTGTTCGGCGGGCTGCTGCTGCTGGGGGCCGACCTCATCGCGCAGCACGTGCTGCCCACCGCCCTGCCCGTCGGCGTCGTGACCGTGTCGGTCGGCGGCGCCTACCTCGTGCTCATGATCATCCTGGAGATCCGCCGCCGTGCCTGACATCCCCCTCCCTGCCGACCACGTCCCGTCCGCCGGCCGCGTCCCGTCTGCCGACCACGTCCCGTCCGCCGACCCCGTCCCGTCCTCGCGGTTGTCGGCCGAGGCGATCACGCTGTCGTACGACCGCGCCGAGATCGTGCGCGACCTCTCGGTCACGGTTCCCGACGGCGGGTTCACCGTCATCATCGGTCCGAACGCGTGCGGCAAGTCCACGCTCCTGCGCGGCCTGTCGCGACTGCTCGCCCCCTCGCGCGGACGCGTCGTGCTCGACGGGCAGACGATCGGCTCATACCCGGCGAAGGAGGTCGCCCGCCGGCTGGGGCTGCTGCCGCAGAGCGCGGTGGCGCCCGACGGCATCACCGTGGCCGACCTGGTCGGCCGGGGCCGTTATCCCCACCAGAACCTGATGCGGCAGTGGTCGGATGCCGACGAGATCGCCGTCCAGCACGCGCTCGAGGCCACCGGGACCGCCGATCTGGCGGGGCGTCCGGTCGACGCGCTCTCGGGCGGGCAGCGCCAGCGCGTGTGGGTGGCGATGGTGCTCGCGCAGGAGACCGACCTGCTGCTGCTCGACGAGCCGACCACGTTCCTCGACGTCGCGCACCAGGTCGAGCTCATGGAGCTGTTCGCGCACCTCAACGCGCAGGGGCGCACCCTCGTCGCGGTGCTGCACGACCTCAATCACGCCGCCCGCTACGCGACCCACATCATCGCGATGCGCGACGGGCGCATCGTCGCCGAGGGGCCGCCGCACGAGGTGATCACGAGCGAGCGGGTGCACGAGGTGTTCGGCCTCGAGAACGTCGTGATCCCCGATCCCGTCACCGGCGGACCGCTCGTGGTGCCGCTGCGCGGATCCGTGCCCTCGGTCGGCTCCGTCCACAGGGGAGCGCGGTCGTGAGCGCGCCCGTGACCGCCGATCGCCCGTGGGCATACAGCGCGTTCCCGGTCGAGGTGCGTCGGCGCACGATGCTGAGCCCGCGGTTCGTGCGGCTGACGCTCGCCGGAGAGAGCCTGCGGAACTTCGCCGACTGGGGCACGGACCAGCGCATCAAGGTCGTGCTTCCCCTGCCCGACGGCGGCTACGCCGACTTCGGCCTGCTCGACGAGCCGACTCCGCACCCCTCCGACTGGTACACCCGCTGGCGGGCCCTGCCCGAAGACGAGCGGAACGTGCTGCGCACCTACACGCCGGCGGCGATCAGGGCGGATGCCGGAGAGATCGACATCGACTTCTACCTGCACGAACCGGCGGGGCCGGCCTCCGCGTGGGCCGCCGCGGCCCAGCCCGGCGATCACCTCGTGGTGAACGGGCCCGACGCGCGCATGGGCTGGACCGGATACGGCCTGCACTGGCAGCCGGGCGACGCGCGGCGCTTCCTGCTGGTCGCCGACGAGACGGCGTTCCCGGCCGTGCGCGGCATCCTCGAATCCCTGGCCCCCGATGCCGAGGCCGAGGTCTTCCTCGAGTGCGACGACCCCGCCGACGACATCGTCTCGGCCCACGCCCCCGACAACGCGCGCATCCACGTCGTCGCGCGGGGCACGGGCGCGGAGTCCGGCATCGAGCGTGCGCTGCGGGACGGGGTCGAGGGGCGGACGGGCGAGCTGCGCGACGACACCGACCTGTACGTCTGGCTGGCGGGGGAGTCGGGCGTCATCACGCGCATCCGACGCCATCTCACGGCCGAGGTCGGCATCGCGAAGGATCGTGTGTCGTTCCTCGGGTACTGGAAGGTCGGCGGTCCGCTCGTCGGGTGAGTCAGGTCGAGAAAACTTCGCTCTTCTGCATCCAAACCTCGGCGCCCCGGAGAACAACTCCTATGAAGGGCCGCACAGGGCGGTCCGGGTTCAGGAGGAACAGATGCGCAAGACAGTCGCCGCCGGCCTCGCCGTCGGAATGATCACCGCTCTCGGCCTGGCACTGCCGGCCGCCGCCGCCACCTCTGTGGCTCAGCTCTCCGTGCTGCACGCGATCCCCGACACCCCGGTCGACGTGTATGTGAACGGCGAACTCACCCTCGACGACTTCGCCCCCGGCGACCTCGCGGGCCCGCTCGAGCTTCCCGCCGGCGCCTACGAGGTGGCGGTCACCGCCCCGGATGCCGCGGATGCGAGTGCGCCGATCCTCGGACCGGCAACGCTCACCCTCGCGGCCGGCGCCAACTACACCGCCGTGGCTCACCTCACCGAGGCGGGAGAACCCGGCCTCAACCTCTTCACGAACGACACCGCGCAGACCGCGCCGGGGCAGGGCCGCCTCACCGTGCGCCACACCGCTGCGGCACCCGCGGTCGACGTGCTCGCCGGTGGTTCCCCGGTCATCACAGGCCTCACCAACCCGAACGAGGCGAAGCTCGACCTTCCGGCCGGAACGGTGTCGGCATCGGTCGCTCTCGCCGGAACGACCGACCCGGTCATCGGTCCGGCGGACGTCGCCATCCAGGAGGGCGTGAACACGATCGTCTACGCGTGGGGCAGCGCCGAAGACGGCAACCTCGCGATCGCCGCGCAGACCATCGGCGGACTGCACTCGAACCCCGACGGCGTTCCCTCGGGCACCGCGGGCTACCTCGCGCAGCAGGATGCCTCGACGACCGTTCTCGTCTCGGCGGGCGTCGTGGCTCTCGCGATCGCGGCAGCCATCGGCGCCGGTCTCGTCATCCGTCGCCGGGCCACGGTGCGCTGATGTCGCGAGGCACGTCGCATCGGCACCGTGCGCGCCGCGTCATCCTGACGCTGGGCGCCGTGACGACCGCGGCGTGCCTCGTGGCATGCACGCCGGGAGGGGCGGGTGCGGAATCCCCTCCGTCCGCGGAGTCCACCCCCACGACTCCACCACCCGTCTCTCCCACACCCGTACCACCCACGCCCGCCCCTCCCACGCCCACGAGAGATGTCGAGGTGCGACCGGGGGCCCTCCCCGCGCCGGTCGCCTCCGTCGCTCCCGTGGGTCTGGCCATCCCCGCGCTCGACATCGACATGCCGGTGACGGACGTGGGTGTCGCGGAGGCAGGCCAGATGGAGCTTCCGGTCGATCCCGCTGTGGCGGGGTGGTATCGATACGGGGCGGATGCCGTGAGCACGAGCGGCCGGATCCTGATCGCCGCGCACGTCGACGCGATCGACTATCCGATCGGACCGCTCGCTCGCCTGCGGGACGTGCCCGCAGGCGAGTCCGTCATCATCGCGGCGGACGACGGCACGAGCCGTGAGTTCGTCATCCAGTCGCTCACCTACTACGAGAAGTCCGCGCTGCCGGTCGACGAGCTGTTCGCCCGCGGCGGTCCGACCGCCCTGGTGCTCGTCACGTGCGGCGGTCCGTTCGACAGCACGACCGGTCACTACCGCGATAACGTGGTGGCTGTGGCGGTCCCGCGATGATGCGGGGTGATCACCATGGAGAGGAGACTCCGGGTGGATGAGACCACCGAAGCCGAGGCGGCGCTCGATCGACGTTTCGTCGCGGGCGACGAGCAGGCCCTCGCGGAGCTGTACCGGCGGTGGTCGCCGGTCGTCTTCACCCTCGCCCTGCGTTCGCTCGGCGATCGCGGCGATGCGGAGGACGTGACGCAGCGGACCTTCGTGTCGGCGTGGAACTCGCGGGCCGGCTACGACTCGTCCAAGGCGCGCCTGTCGACCTGGCTGATCACGATCGCGCGCCGACGGATCGCCGACACCTTCGAGGCGCGCGCCAAGGTGCGGCAGCTGCAGGCGGAGATGGAGCGGCTCACACCGCCCGACGCCCTCGTCTCGGACGCGATCGATCTGTCCGAGACTCTGCTTCTCTCGAGCGAGCTGCAGCAGCTCGCTCCCGATGCCCGGGCCGTCATGCGACTGGCCTTCTACGATGACCTGACCCACGAGGAGATCTCACGCAGAATGGGGATGCCGCTCGGCACGGTGAAGAGCCATATCCGCCGAAGTCTTGCCCGAATGCGCGATCGATTGGAGGTGAACCATGTCGCATCTTGACGACGAGGAGATCGCCCTGATCGCGATGGGGGAGCCTGCGGCGTCGGACGCCGACGCACGCCACCTGGCGGAGTGTGAAGAGTGTGCGACAGAGGTCGCCGAGATGTCGAGGGTGGCGCTCGTGGCGCGGTCCAGCGTCGCGGAAGGCGAGCTGGAGTCCCCGCCGGCTGACGTGTGGTCGAGCATCCACGGCGAGCTCGGGCTGAGCGCCGCGGTCGCTGCCGACCCCGCATCCGTGGTCCCGTCGCCGAGGGTGGAGGCGGAGCCGGTGCCACAGGCGGAGGGCTCGGCGGATGCCGCACTCCAGGCGGCTGCCGCGCGTCCGCGGCAGCGCTCTCGCGGGCGCTCGCGTCGTCGTCTCTCGACCGTCTGGATCCTCGCCGCGTCGATGGCTCTGATCGTCGCGATCGGCGCAGGCGTCTGGGGCATCCGCGCACTGCAGCCCTCGTCCGCGGTGATCGCGTCGGCCGAGCTCGCCGCCTTCCCCGACCACCCCGCGGCCGTGGGGCAGGCCGAGATCGATGACGACGGCGACGGACGCCGCTCTCTCACGGTGACGCTCGAGGGTGACGAGGTCGTCGGCGGCGACTACCGCGAGGTGTGGCTCATCCGCGACGACGGGCAGGCGCTGATCAGCCTCGGTGTCCTCGAAGGCTCGTCCGGCACGTTCCTCGTGCCGGAGGGCGTCGACCTCGACGAATACCGTCTGGTCGACATCTCCTTCGAGCCGGTCGACGGCGACCCGGCGCATTCCGGCGATTCGATCGTGCGAGGCGAACTCGACTTCGTGTGAGCGGAGGACGGGCGTCCCCTCGACGGCGATGCGCGCTCTCGGCCGCCGCCGCTCGGCGGTCGGTCAGGAGCGCGCAGTCCCGGCCTGAGCGAGAACGCGCTGCAGGGGCTGGTAGTGCTCGATCACGGCTGTGCGGTACGCGTCGACGTCACCGGCGCGCACTGCGGCGAGCATGTCGCCGTGTGCCTTCGCGGTCTGATGGATGTCCTCCGGCTGAGCGATGTCGAGCTGAGGGAGCACGGCGGTGTGCACATCCCAGAACGCGCCGACGAGCTGACCGACGAGTCGGTTGCCGATCGTGTCGAAGAGCTTGGTGTGGAACAGTCGGTCGGCCTCGAGGAAGTGCTCGCCGCGCCCTGCCTTGTCGACCATCTCGGCGACGAGCTCGTCGAGTTCTCCGTCGACGTCGAGTCGCGCGGCGGCGACCACGCGCTCGGCCATCGAGAGATCGAGGGCGAGACGGACCTCGACCACCTCGCGAAGGGATTGCAGGGATCCTTCGGGGGAGAGCACTCCGCGGAAGACGAGGGCTTCGACCATCGGGTCCAGCGACATCGGCCCCACGTAGGTCCCATGCCCGTGCCGCACGTCGACGATGTCGAGCGTCGACAGCGTGCGGATGGCCTCCCGCACGGAGGAGCGTGAGACGTCGAGGTCTTCGCAGAGCTCGGCCTCGGTCGGCAGCGGGTCGCCGGGGGTGAGTCCGCGAGCGAGGATGAGCTGCTTGATCTGATCCGCCGTCGTCGAGCGCCGCATCCGCGATGCCCTACTCGTGGTGGACTTCATCTGGTCTTCCTCTCGTCCCGACTGAATCGCTCCGATCATCCCACTCTTGTGATCTGGTCGAACCTGTGTTTAGAGTACATCAGACATCAGATGTCCTCAAGATGTCCCCCCACCACCCTGGAGCACACATGAACCGACACATCACCCGCCGTCGCGCGGGTCGATTCGCGATGGTGATCGCCGGCACCGTCGCCGCATCCCTCGTCCTTGCCGGCTGCGGAGGCGCCTCGGCAGATCCCGACACGGGCGCGGCTGCGGCCGAGGTCGACCCCGACGCGATCATCGAAGCGGGAATCTCCTACACGCTGAACGGCAGCTTCGACCCGATGGTCGCCTCGGGCGCCGTCACGGTCTCGGCGAACTGGCACGTCTTCGAGGGGCTCGTCGACCTCGATCCCGTCACGCAGAAGGCCGCGCCCGCCCTCGCCGCCGAGATGCCGACGAAGATCGACGACACGACCTACGAGATCGATCTGCGCGAGGGAGCGACCTTCCACAACGGCGACCCCGTCACCGCGCAGGATGTCGTCTTCAGCTACGAGCGCGTGCTGAACCCCGACAACAACTCGCTGTTCCGCACCTTCATCGACTTCGTCGACACCGTCACCGCGGTCGACGAGGACACCGTGCGGATCACGACCGACTACCCGTTCTCACTGATCGAGTCGCGCCTCGGCGTCGTGAAGATCGTGCCCCAGGCCGTGGTCGAGGCCGATCCCGAGGGCTTCGGCACCAACCCCGTCGGCTCGGGGCCGTACTCGCTGGTCTCGGCCGTGCCGGAGGACAAGATCGTCTTCGAGCGGTACGACGACTACAACGGCCCTCACCCGGCACTCGCCGCAGGCATGAACTGGAACCTCCTCTCCGACGCGTCGGCCCGAGTGACCGCCATGTCGACCGGCACCGTCCAGGCCATCGAGGACGTTCCGTACATCGACGTCGACGCGCTCGCCGCATCCGCCGAGGTCGAGAGCGTGCAGTCCTTCGGCCTGCTGTTCATGATGTTCAACACGAAGGCCGCGCCGTTCGACGACGTCCGCGTGCGTCAGGCGATGCACTACGCGCTCGACATGGACAAGATCATCGAGACCGGGATGCTCGGCAACGCCACGCCCGCGACCTCCTTCCTGCCCGAGACCTACCCGAACTACAACGAGGCGTCGACGGTCTACACGTACGACCCCGAGAAGGCGAAGGACCTGCTGGCGGATGCCGGCGTCGAGAACCTGTCCATCACGCTGCTCACCACCGACACCGGGTGGGTGAAGGAGGTCGCGCCGCTGATCAAGGAGTCGCTCGACGCCATCGGCATCGACACGACCCTGGACATCGGCCAGTCGGCGTCGATGTACGAGAAGGTCGACTCGGGCGACTACACCGTGGCGGTCGCACCCGGAGACCCCTCGGTCTTCGGAGTCGACCCCGACCTGCTCATGAACTGGTGGTACGGCGAGAACGTCTGGACCCAGACGCGTACCAACTGGGCGGACTCCCCGGAGTACGCCGAGCTGCGGGCACTGCTCGACAGCGCCGTGGAGCAGGACGGCGACGAGCAGCAGGCCACCTGGGACAAGGCGTACGACCTCATCTCGGACGAGGCCGTGCTCTACCCGCTGTTCCACCGCAAGCTCCCCACCGCGTGGAGCAGCCAGGAGCTGGTCGGGTTCGCCCCGGTCCCGACGACCGGTCTGTCGTTCCTCGACGTCGGAGTGGCGGCGAAGTAGCCCCGTCCTCACCGTGGGGGTGCGTGCCCGAGCGCACCCCCACCCCTCCCGTCCTGACCCTGGAAGGAGCGGCACGTGTCCCACACGCTCCGCCTCATCGGCCGACGGCTGCTGCAGCTGCCGCTGATGATCCTCGGCATCACGTTCCTCGTCTTCTTCGTGATGTCGTTCTCGCCCGTCGACCCCGCCCGCACCGCGCTGGGGGAGACCGCATCGCCCGAGGCGCTCGCCGCCTACCGCGAGCAGTACGGCCTCGACCTGCCCCTGTTCGTCCGCTACGTGGACTTCCTGTTCGGACTCGTCCAGGGCGATCTCGGAACGTACTCGGCTCGCAGCCTCCCCGTGATCGACGAGGTCGTGCGGGCATTCCCCGTCACGCTCGCGCTCACCTTCCTCGGCCTGCTGATCGCCGTCATCGTCGCCTTCGTGCTCGGCGTCCTCGCTGCGGTGTACCGCGACCGGTGGCCCGACCAGGTCATCCGGATCTTCGGAGTGGCCTCGCTGTCGACGCCCTCCTTCTGGCTCGCGATCCTCCTCATCCAGCTCTTCACGCTCACCCTCGACGTGCTCCCCGCATCCGGCCCGCTGCCCGACCCCTGGTCGGATCCCGCCGGGTGGCTGGCGCGGATGACGCTCCCTGCCCTCGCGCTGGCGGTGCCGGTCATCGGACAGCTCTCCCGCGTCGTGCGCACCTCGATGGTCGAGGAGCTCGACCGCGACTACGTCCGCACGGCGCTCGGAGCCGGCATCCCCCGCGTGATCGTGGTCGGCCGCAACGTGCTGCGAAACGCCCTGATCACCCCGGTGACGGTGCTCGGCCTGCGCATCGGCTACCTCCTCGGGGGCGCCGTGGTGATCGAGATCATCTTCGCCATCCCCGGCATGGGAACCCTCATCCTCAACGGCGTGACCAACAACGAACCCAATCTCGTGCAGGGTGTGACGCTCGCCGTCTCCCTGGCCTTCGTGGTGATCAACATCATCGTGGACCTCCTGTACGTGCTGATCAATCCCCGAATCCGGGCGGTGTGACATGCGACGCAAACTGACAGAACGACTCTCCACCCCGGGGCTCCGACTCGGCGGCCTGTCCGTCGGATCCCTCATCTGCATCGCGGTGCTGGCGATCATCGCCCTCGCTGCGATCGCCGCGCCCCTGGTCGCGCCGTTCGATCCGCTGGCGTCGGGCAGCCCTGTGCAGCCGCCGAGCGCCGAGCACTGGTTCGGCACCGACCGTCAGGGCCGCGACATCTTCTCGCGTCTCGTCTACGGCGCGAGGTACTCGCTCGTGATCGGCCTCGGGGCCACGCTCGTCGCCCTGGCCGCCGCCTGCGTGCTCGGCACGATCGCCGCCACCGCACCGCGATGGATCTCCGAGATCCTGATGCGGATCATGGACGTCGTGATGTCGTTCCCCGGCATCGCGCTCGCGGCGGTCTTCGTCGCGGTCTTCGGCAAGTCCCTCCCGGTGCTCGTGCTCACGATCGCCTTCCTCTACGTCCCGCAGCTCACCCGGATCGTCCGGGCCAACATCCTCGATCAGTACGGCGAGGACTACGTCTCGGCGGTGCGGGTCATGGGCGCAGGGACACCGCGCATCATCGTGAGGCACGTCGCGCGCAACGCGATGGCGCCCGTGCTCGTCTTCGCCACGGTCCTCGTCGCCGATGCGATCGTCTTCGAGGCGTCGCTGTCGTTCCTGCAGGCGGGCGTGCCCGACCCCGAGCCGTCGTGGGGCAACGTGATCGCCGCGGGGCGCAACCTGCTCATGAGCGGTGCGTGGTGGGCGACGTTCTTCCCCGGCATCCTCATCATGCTCACGGTGCTGTGCCTCAACATCCTCTCCGAGGGGATGACGGATGCGATGGTCTCGCCGCGTGCGCGGCGGGTCACCGCCGACGCCGCGAACACCGAGGAGTCGACGCACGAGCTCGAAGAGGCGGCCGCCGGCCCCGACGACACGAATGTGATCGTCACGGTCGACACCGCCGTCAACCTGTCCGTGCCGAGCGGCGTGCCGGACGTGCTGGTGCCGGTCGCCCCCGCGGTGCCTCTCGCCGAGCGCCTCGCCGAGCTGCGCGACCGCGAGCTGTCGCGCACCGATCGGCTCGTCTACACGGGCGATGCGGCCCCGCTCCTCGAGGTGCAGGACCTCTGCATCTCGTTCCCGCGGCACGGCGACGTCGACGTGGTCGATCATGTGAGCTTCACCGTGCGCCCCGGCGAGACCATGTCTCTGGTCGGCGAGTCGGGCTGCGGCAAGTCGATCACCTCGCTCGCGATCATGGGTCTGCTGGACGCGAAGGCCGACATCCGCGGTCGCATCCTGTTCGACGGACAGGATCTGCTGCAGATGTCGCCGAAGCAGCGCAACGCGCTGCGGGGCCACGACATCGCGATGATCTACCAGGATGCGCTGAGCTCGCTGAACCCGGCGATGCTCATCCGCTCGCAGATGAAGCAGCTCACATCTCGTGGGGGCACCCGCACGGCCGAGGATCTGCTCGAGCTCGTGGGTCTGGATCCGGTACGCACGCTCGCGTCGTACCCGCACGAGCTCTCGGGCGGACAGCGCCAGCGCGTGCTGATCGCGATGGCTCTGACGCGCGACCCTCGACTGATCATCGCCGACGAGCCGACCACCGCACTCGACGTGACGGTGCAGGCGCAGGTCGTCGATCTGCTGATGCGGCTGCAGCGCGAACTCGGCTTCGCGCTGGTCTTCGTCTCGCACGACCTCGCGCTCGTCGCGGAGCTGACGCATCGGATCACGGTCATGTACGCCGGCCAGGTCGTCGAGCAGGGCACGACGCGGGAGGTGCTCTCGCAGCCGGTCCATGAATACACCCAGGGTCTGCTCGGCGCTGTGCTGTCGATCGAGGCGGGGTCCGACCGTCTGCACCAGGTGTCGGGCGTCGTCCCCTCGCCGCGGGACTTCCCCGCGGGCGACCGGTTCGCGCCGCGATCCTCCGACCCCGAGCGCTTCGCGGGGGTCACCCCCGAACGGCGGCGGATCGAGGGCACCGAGCACTACTACTCCGCGCATCCGGACGATGCGCCCGTCGCGGCGATCGGAGCAGGACGATGAGCGAACCCGTCATCGAGCTGAAGGACGTCCACGTCCGCTACAAGACCCGCGCCTCGACGCTCTTCCGTCCCCAGCACGTCGATGCCCTCGCCGGCGTCTCCCTCACCGTGCGGCGGGGTCAGACGCTGGGCATCGTGGGCGAGTCCGGCTCGGGCAAGTCGACCTCGGCGAAGGTGCTCGTCGGGCTCGAGAAGCCCACGAGCGGCCAGGTCGTGTTCGGCGGCGAACCCGTCACCTCGTTCACACCGGCGGTGCGCCGGCGACTCGGGCGCATCCTCTCCGTCGTCTTCCAGGACCCGGCGACCGCGCTCAACGCGCGGATGACGGTGCGCGACGCCCTGCTCGATCCGCTCCAGGTGCACCGCCTCGGAAGCCCGTCGACGCGAGCGCGCAAGGTCCGCGACCTGATCGGCCTGGTCGGACTCCCGGCCTCCGCATTGGACGCCCTCCCGAGCCAGCTCTCCGGCGGTCAGCGACAGCGCGTGGCGATCGCTCGCGCCCTCGTGCTCGACCCGCAGGTCATCGTCGCGGACGAGCCCACCTCGGCGCTCGACGTGTCGGTGCGGGCGCAGATCCTCAACCTGCTCACCGACCTCAAGGAGCAGCTGGGGCTCGGGATGGTCTTCATCTCGCACGACATCCAGACCGTCCGCTACCTCTCCGACGAGATCGCCGTGATGAACAAGGGCAGGGTCGTCGAGTTCGGCGACGCGGCCCGCGTGTTCGACGCACCGGCGGACGACTACACCCGCACGCTCCTCGGGGCGGCACCCTCACTGCTCGAGACCACCGACTGAAACGACCGGAACCACCATGTCTGCTGCCCCCTCCCTCCCCACCTTCGCCGGCGTCGTCCCGCCCGTAGCCACACCTCTGCTGCCCGACGGCACGATCGACCACACCTCGCTCGAGCGGCTCGTCGAGCGTCTGATCGACGAGGGCGTGTCCGGGCTGTTCGCGCTGGGATCCACCGGCGAGACGGCCTACTTCACCGACGACCAACGCGTCGAACTGCTCACCACGATCGTGCGCGCCGCCGCCGGTCGGGTGCCGATCATCGCCGGAGCGATCGAGCTGACGGCACCCCGCATCATCGCCACGGCCCGTCGCCTCGTCGACGCCGGGGCGCAGGCGATCGTCACGACGGCACCGCTCTACACGCTCAACTCCGTCACCGAGGTGGCTGAGCACTTCCGCATGATCGCCGCGGCCATCGACGTGCCGCTGTGGGCCTACGACGTGCCTGTCCGCGTGCATTCGAAGCTCGGCATCGACATGCTCGTGCAGCTCGGCACGGAAGGCGTCATCCACGGCGTCAAGGACTCGTCGGGAGACGACGTCTCGTTCCGCCGCCTGATCGCGGCCAACGTCGCGGCCGGTCGGCCGCTCCAGCTGCTCACCGGACACGAGCTCGTGGTCGACGCCATGGCTCTGGCCGGCGCCGACGGAGTGGTGCCGGGCTTCGCGAACGTCGAGGCCGAGGGATACGTGCGGCTGTGGGATGCCGCCGCGAACGGCGACTGGAATGCGGCGCGCACCGAGCAGGAGCGCATCAACCGTCTGTTCGACATCGTGTTCCAGCCGAGCGGGCTGTCGGGTGACGCCACCGGTGTCGGCGCCTTCAAGGCGGCGATGCACGCGCGCGGCATCATCGACCATCCGACCATGGCCGTGACCGTGCAGTCCCTCGACGCCGACACGGTCGCGCGCATCCGGAGCATCCTCTCCGAGCAGGGGATCCTTCCCGTCTCCGTCGCCTGATGATCGCCGAGAACGACGTCGTCCTGGCGGTCGACATCGGCGGCACGAAGACGGCGGTCGCGCTCGCCGACCGCGACGACGTGCTGCTGCGCGTGGAATCCGCGCCGACGCCTGCGGCCCTCGGGCCCGCGGCCGTCGTCGCCACCGTGATCGGGCTCGCACGGCGGCTGCTCCCCTCGGGCGCACGGCCTCTCGCGGGCGTGGGCATCGGGACGGCGGGCGTCGTGGACGTCTCCACCGGCACGATCGTCTCGGCGACGGACACGTTCGCCGACTGGCCGGGGACCCCACTCGCCGACGAGGTGCGGCGTGCCCTGGGCGCGCTCGTCGACGCGCACGCGCCGGTCGTGGTGCAGAACGATGTCGACGCCCACGCGGCGGGAGAGTTCCGCCACGGCGCGGCAGCCGGCGCCTCGAGCGCGCTGATCGTCGCGGTCGGCACGGGTGTCGGCGCAGGGGTGATGCTCGGCGGCGAGGCCGTCCGCGGGGCGCACCACGTCGCGGGCGAGATCGCCCACATGCCGACGCCCGGGGCAGAGCACCTGCGGTGTCCGTGCGGACGTCGGGGCCATCTCGAGGCCGTCGGCTCGGGCATCGGGATGCACCGCCACTTCCTGCACCTCGGCGGAGACCCCGCCGTGCGCGACGCCCGAGGTGTCGCCGCCGCCGCGGAGACCGGCGACCCTCTGGCCCGGCGCGCTCTCGCCGATTCGGCATCCGCCGTCGGTCGTGCGCTCGCCGGGGCCGCCACCCTGATCGACCCCGAGCGCATCGTGATCACCGGCGGCGTGCCGAACATCGGCGACGCGTGGTGGGAGCCGATGCGCCGCGCGTTCGCCGCCGACGCCATCGATCGGCTCCAGTCCACCCCGATCCTGCCGGGCGTGCTCGGCGACGAGGCGCCGCTCCGCGGCGCCGCAGCTTCCGCCTGGAGGGCGAGATGACATCCACCGACATCCTCGAGTCCCTGCGAGCCGGGCTCGTCGTGTCCTGCCAGGCCTACCCGGGAGAGGCGATGCGCGACCCCCGCACCATGGCGCAGATCGCGCAGGCCGCGCTCGTCGGCGGAGCCGCCGGCATCCGCGTCCAGGGCGTCGACGACATCGCGGCGGTGGCCGACCTCCCCGTGCCCGTGATCGGCCTGTGGAAGGACGGTGACGGCGACGTCTTCATCACGCCCACCCTCGAGCACGCGAAGGCCGTCGCCGATGCGGGCGCCGACGTCATCGCGATCGACGGCACGCGCAGGCCCCGGCCCGACGGGCTGAGCCTGGCGCAGACGGTCGCGGGAATCCGTCGCCACACGGATGCGCTGATCATGGCGGACTGCGGTTCGCTCGACGACGCGCTCGCCGCCGAGGCGGCCGGAGCGGACATCCTGGGAACCACGCTCGCCGGCTACACCTCCGAGCGCCCGAAGACCGCCGGTCCGGATCTCGAGCTGATCGGGCTGCTGGCCCGTCACTGCACCCTTCCGATCATCGCGGAGGGCCGGATCCACACCCCCGCCCATGCGGCCGCCGCGGCCGCCACGGGGGCCTTCGCGGTGTGCGTCGGCACCGCGATCACCCACCCCGCGACCATCACGTCGTGGTTCGTCGCCGCCCTGACCGAGGAGAACTGATGGACGTCGTCATCGCACCCGAAGACGAACTGGGCGAGATCGTCGCCGACGAGATCGCGACGCTGTTCGCCGCCCGACCGGATGCCGTGCTCGGCCTCGCGACGGGGTCCAGCCCGCTGCGCATCTACGACGCCGTCGCTGCGCGCGTCGCGCAGGGGCGGCTCTCGCTGGCCCGTGCCCGCGGCTTCATGCTCGACGAGTACGTCGGACTGGCGCCCGGGCATCCGTGCCGCTACAGCACGGTGATCGATCAGGACTTCGTCTCCCGCGTCGACTTCGCCCCCGGCGCGGTGCTCGGACCGGACGGTGATGCCGACGACCTCGATGCGGCATGCGCGGACTACGAGGAGGCGATCCGCGCGGCGGGCGGTGTCGACCTGCAGATCCTCGGCATCGGCACCGACGGGCACATCGCGTTCAACGAGCCGGGCTCGTCGCTGGCATCGCGGACGCGGGTGAAGACCCTCACCGCGCAGACTCGGGAGGACAACGCCCGGTTCTTCGACGGCGATGTCGACACGGTTCCCCGGCACTGCCTCACCCAGGGGCTGGGCACGATCATGGAGGCGCGACGGATCGTGCTCGTCGCCACCGGCGACGCCAAAGCCGAGGCCGTCGCGCAGCTCGTCGAAGGGGCGGTCTCCGCCCGGTGGCCGGCGACGGTGCTCCAGCACCACCGTCGCGTCATGGTGCTCGTCGACGAGGCGGCCGCGTCGTCGCTCGAGCTCGCCGACTACTACCGCGACACCCGGACCCATCGTCACCTCGTGTCATGACCCGGTCGCTTCCGCCGGTGCTCGTCAGCTCCTACGCGATCTCGCCCGCGCACACGACATGGGACCCCGCCCTGGAGGCCGAACTCCTGCCGGCCCTCTGCGCGCTTCCCGGAGTCGCGGGTCTGGAGGTGCCATGGCTGGGTGGCATCCATCCGCACGATCCCGCCTGGTTCCTGAGGCACGTGCCGGCCGGTGCCGAACTCGCGGTGACCGCGCTGCCGTGGGTGATGAAGAGGTGCGGTGCCGATGCGCGTCACGGGATCGCCTCTCCGGATGACGACGGACGTCGCGCCGCCCTCGCCGATCTCCGCGCGCTGGCCGATGACGTGCGGCGGATCGACAGCGACAGCGATGCCTCCGTGACGATCGTCGCCCTGCACACCGCGCCGCAGGGGCGAGGCGATCGGTCGGCGCTCGCCGCGTCTCTCGCCGAGATCTCCGCGTGGGACTGGTCGGGCGCGCAGCTCGTGATCGAGCACTGCGACGCGGCGGTGCCGACTCATCCCTGGGAGAAGGGCTTCCTGCCCCTCGCCGCTGAGATCGCGGCGATCCGCGATGCCGATGCGCCCGTGCAGCTCTGGCT
Organism: Microbacterium sp. C5A9; assembly: GCF_022627955.1. Classification (GTDB taxonomy): domain Bacteria; phylum Actinomycetota; class Actinomycetes; order Actinomycetales; family Microbacteriaceae; genus Microbacterium. The sequence continues at coordinate 251,046 of NZ_JABXGD010000004.1, read as the reverse complement.
CAACTGGGGGCGGTCCGTGATCGAGACGCGCGATGCCGACGCGGTGACCGACCAGATCGCCGACGCCGCCGCCACGGCGCTGCTCGCCGGGCTGACCTTCTCTGGGTCCGCGGCGGTCGACGGCCCCTACGGCGCGGCGTGGTCGGACGGGCATCTGCCGCTCGCCGCGGCGGATCCCCGGTCGGGATCGCTGCTGGACGCCGAGCACGTCGCGGCCGCGATCTCGGCCGCCGGGCCGCTGGAGCGCATCGGGCTGAAGGTGAGCAGGCGCCCGCAGGACCGCACGGTCCGCGACCTCGTCGGGACCGTCGCGGACAACCTCGACGCCGTGCGGTCGGCTCCTACGCCGCGGTCTCCCGCACCGTCGGGCGGGTGAGCCGCGGGATCAGCGACGGCGTGCTCTCGCGGTAGGCGACGTAGTCGGCGCGGTCGCCCCACTTCTTCTCGGCCCGGGCCTCGAGCAGCGGGATGCCGCTGACGCGCGTGAGCAGCAGGATCACGAACAGCGGCGAGAGCAGCGCGACCCACTGCCAGCCGACGAGCACGGGAGCGGCCGTGAGGAACACGCCGACCCAGATCACGATCTCGCCGAAGTAGTTGGGGTGACGCGAGCGCGACCACAGCCCGGTGCGGATGAACTCGTCCTTGTTGCGCGGGTCGGCGCGGAAGGCCGACTTCTGCGCGTCGGCGACGATCTCGATCACCATGCCGAGCACCCACACGACGATCCCGACGACGGTGAGCCAGGTGAGGGGCTGCCGCGCACCGGCATCCGTGCTGATCGCGATCCAGGCCGCGGCTGCCGTGATCGACACCCACGCACCCTGGATCACCCACACCTGCAGGAAGCGCACGGGCGATCCCTTGATCTCGTCGAACCGGCCGTCGGACCCGGCCTTGTGCACGCGCATCGCCAGGAACGACCCGAGGCGCACCGCCCACAGCATCACCATCGCCGCGAGGATCCAGCTGCGCGCGTCGGGCATGGGCGTCAGCAGCACGAGCGCCGCCGAGATGACGAAGAAGGTGAGGCTGCCGGTGAGGTCGAAGAACCTCTCGGTGCGCAGGATCATCGCCGGGATGAACGCGATGATCTGGATCGCGTAGGCCGCGGCGACCGCGAGCGCGAACAGGGGGATTCCGCCCAGCGTCGCGCCTCCCTGGCTGCCGGCGACGGCGACGAGCGCGCCGATGGCGAGGGCGACGATGATCGCGATCAGCGAGGACCGCGAGGACTTGGCGTTGGTGGGGGTGGGGGAGGACATGCTGTTCTTTCCGGTTCTCAGAGGTAGAGGTCTTCGACGGTGACGGCCGCGCGATCGAGCACGACGCTCCGCTTGAGCTTCATGGTGGGCGTGACCAGGCCGCGGTCTTCGAGGTCGGCGAACACCACGCTGAAGCGACGGACCTGCTCGCTGCGCGCCACGAGCGCGTTGGCGGCGTCGACGGCGCGCTGCAGGTGAGCGCGAAGGGCCGGATCGGTCACCTCGCGGATGTCGGGCTGGGCGATCGGCGGGATGACGGTGCCCTGCGCCGCGGCCCACGCCTCGGTCTGCTCCGGGTCGAGGACGAGGAGGGCCGAGAGGTAGGGCTTACCCTCGCCCACCATCACCGCGTGCGAGACGAGCGCGTCGGCTTCGACGGCGCTCTCCCAGCGGGTCGGCACGATCGTCTTGCCGTTCGACGTCACGATCACGTCCTTGAGTCGGCCCTCGAGGATCAGCCTGCCTCGCTCGTCGAGGCGCCCCAGATCGCCGGTGCGGAAGAAGCCGTCGACGAAGGCGCCCTCGTCGTGGGCCGGGTTGCGGTAGCCGCCGAAGACGCCGACCCCGCGGGCCAGCACCTCGCCCTCGTCGCTGATGCGCACTGTCAGGCCGGGCAGCGGCGAGCCGACGGTTCCCGAGGCGATGCGGCCGGGCAGGTTGCCCGTGAGCGGCGCGGTCGTCTCGGTGAGTCCGTAGCCCTCGATGACGGGAACGCCGATGCCGCGGAAGAAGAGAGACAGGTCCGCGTCGAGCGCGGCCCCGCCCGACAGGATGTAGCCGACGCGTCCGCCCATCACGGTGCGGAGGCGGCGGTAGAAGAGTGCGTCGAAGAAGCGGTGGCGCAGCGTGAGGCCGAGGTCCTTCGAGATGCGTCGGCCGGCGTCGATCTTCTCTTCTCGGCGGCCCCAGGCGAGGGCCGTCGAGACGGCCTTCGCCCACACGCCCGAGAGGTGCTTGTCTGCGGCCTTGTCTGCGGCCGCCGCCTTGATCTTCTGCAGCACGCGCGGCACCACGACCAGGAACGTCGGGCGCAGCGTGTCGAGCGTGGCGACCACCGTCGACGGGTCGGAGAGGTGCGCGATGCGCATGCCGCTCGCCAGGCAGATCAGCTGCAGCCCGCGCGCCAGCACATGCGCGAGCGGCAGGAAGATGACGGTGTTGCCGTTCTCGTTCACGATCTCGCGGTAGGCGGCGGCGATGTTGAGCACCTGACCGAGGAAGTTCCGGTGCGTGAGCACGACGCCCTTGGGCTCGCCCGTGGTGCCCGAGGTGTAGACGATCGTGGCGGGGTCGTCCTGGGTGGCGAGCGTCCGGCGGGCCTCGAGCGCCTCGTCGGTCACGGCGACGCCGCGCGAGACGAGCTCGGGGAGGGTGCCGGATGCCGCGGCATCCATGCTCCATGCGCCGAAGGTCTCGTCGTCTGTCTGCGCGAGCGCCGCCGCGAGCAGCGCCACGTGCTCTGCGGTGCCGCCGATCGCGAGCCGCACTCCGGCGTCCGCGATGATCGCGTCCACCTGCGAGGGCGAGGAGGTCTCGTAGATCGGCACGACGACGGCGCCGGCGAACCAGGCGGCCAGGTCGGCGACGGCCCACTCGTAGCGGGTCGGCGCCATGATGGCGATCGGGTCTCCGGCCTGGATGCCCTGAGCGACGAAGCCCTTGGCGAGGGCACGCACCTGGTCGGAGAACTCCCGGGTCGTGATCGGGCGCCAGGGCGCGATGGCATCCGCTCCCGCGACCTCGAAGGCGACGTGATCAGGAGCCGCTGCAGCACGCGCGACCAGCAGGTCGGTGATGTTGCGGTACCCGTCGAGGGATGCAAGCGGCGGGGTCGATGACTCGATCATCGGGGGCTCCTCTCGGGCGCGCGGGAACGGGCCCATCTGCTTCTGTTCGGAGCCGACGAAGAATCGGATGGGACGTTATGCGCCGTCACTCCATGAGCTGTCGGATGCTGACGCCGCCGGCGCCGTGCGACGGCGCGATGAGATCGTCGTCCTGAGCGCCCGTGTGCGTGGACCCGGAGGCGATCTGCTCGGCGATCGCCTGCAGATCCGTCGCGGTGGATGCCTCGTACGTCTCGTAGTCCTGGATGGCGAGGTCGAGGTTGCGCGCACCGTTGTCGAGGTCGTAGGCGAACTCCTGCAGAAGGGTGCTGGTCATCGTCGTGAGGGAGATGACGGCATTGCCGGGGCCGTTCATGCTCGAGCCGACCGTGTAGGGCCGTGTCGTGGTCTCGGCGAACTGAGTGCCCAACTGGACCACAGGGTCTGCTTGCCCGCGGGCGTACTCGGCGGCGTTGGGCATGTACGACCGCGCCAGGTTGTAGGCCCGTGCCGGCTCGACGTGCAGGTCGGCGGCGGGGAGGAGGTCGTAGATCGGGGCGGGGGTCAGCATGAATGCAGCGGAGTTCGCGCGCACGGAATCGGCGGTCTCGTTCAGCGCCGTCCGCAGCGACGTCTCTTCACGGGAGAGCGCGCGAGAGAGCTCGCGGAGGCTCGACGAGAGGGAGGAGAGCCCACCGTCGACGTCGGAGAAGCTGATGCTCTCCTCGGCGGCGGCCGCGGGGGGAGTGAGTTTGTCGGCGAGGCCGACGAGGATTCCCCCACCCGCGAGCACGAGCGCACTCGTTCCCCCCGAGGGCACGAACAGTGCGACGCCGGCGATCGCCGCCCCGACGACCGCGAGGACGGTCTTCGCGTCTCCGCCGCCGCGACCGGAGAGCGATCGGAACGCGTCGACGTGGCCTTCCAGTCTCTCGTCGAGGTCTTCCTTGGCCTTGAGGAGGACGTTCTGCTCGGCGAGGGCCGCTTGCTGGACGACCTCCACCATGGCGGTCAACCGGAGCGACCGGAGTCCGCCCTCGTCGATGTACCGAGTCTTGAAGTCGTTGAGGGCCGGGCTGGCGATGCAGTCCGACTCGTGGAACATCCGGCTCATGGCGCTGGCGAGGTCGCCTCCGACCGTCATCACCGACGATGCCTCGTTCATCGTCGCGCCGCCGAGTTTCGAGATGATGCTCGCACACGCGGTGTCGACGGCATCCATCGACGAGGCCTCGGGCAGTTCCTCCCAGTCGGCGACCGAGTCGTCGATGGAGGTGACGATCGTGTCCCAGCCCTCCTGGAGCCGGGAGCGGATGCCGTCGATCCGCGCTTCGGTGTCCTCGGGCTCTTCGGAGTACCCCAGTCCCCAGACGGGGCTGGAGGTCACGGTGCAGCTGTACGGCCCGGACTCCGAGGGTCGAGAGACCTCGTACTGCTCGGAAGGCCCGTACGAGGTGACGTACTTGTCATCCAGTTGCGTGTAGGTGTTCTCTGCCATCCACGCATCGATGGCGGCTCTCTTCAGCCGACCCGTGACATCCGCAAGACTGCCCATTCTCTTCCCCTCCGCCGACGCACGTCCCCTCCGGATCGCGCAGGTTATCCGCCAGCGTACCGAGAGCGTCGGGCGGAAGCGAGAGCATGCCGCGGGGGAGAAAGGCGCTACTGTCTCGGTCAGCCGACGTCTCGGCAACCTCCCGTCGGCGTCGGGGTGACGCCGTAGTCTGACGGGACACGCTCGATGAGGACCTCAGGGACAGGGATCGGACCAGTGACGACAACTTCGACGACGGGCAGTTCGCCGACGACGCCCGCGGCACGACGCGGTCGACGCGTCTGGATCGCGGTGGGTGCAGTCGTGCTCGCGGTCGGTGGGTATCTGACCGCGGCAGCGCTGGTGTCGAACTCCAGCGATCCGTCGGAGACGGTGCGCTCGTACCTCGCGGCGATCGCCGACGGTGATGCGTCGACCGCGGCGCAGATCGTCGATCCGGACGCATCCGGCATCGATGCGGCGTACCTGACCGATGAGGTGCTCGGGGCCGCCACCGAGCGCATCGAGGTGGTGTCTGTCACCACGACCACGCGGGAGGGCGGCACCGCGGAGGTGACGGCGGCGATGGAGCTCGCCTCACAGACCTTCACCCATACGTTCACGATGACGAGGGATGCGGGTGCCTACTGGCTGCTGCAGCCGGGATGGCGCCCGGACGCGCCGCTGACGGTCGAGGCCACCGTGTCCGTGCGGGACAGCATCTCCCTCGCGGGCGTGGAGCAGGTCGACCTCGCCGGCACCGAACTCGCGCTCGCCGTGAAAGACGTCGCCGGAGTGTCTGCGAACTCCCGGTCGGAGTCGGTGCCGGTGTATCCCGCCGTCTACGGCCTGACCGGCCCGGACATGGGTACCTACTTCACCATCGCGCCCGATGAGCTGGTAGCCATCCCGCCGACAGCGACGGCCGAACTCTCGGTCGCGGCAACGGAGGCGCTGCAGAAGGCCCTGCTGGATGCGGCGAACGTGCAAGCGAACGCCTGCGTCGAACCCGGGACCGCGGCGGATGTCGTGTGTCCTCTGCTTCTCAGGCAACAGGATCCATCGACGACCGGGGTCATCCAGGCGCCGTACGACGTGACCTTCCGGACCGGCCACCGATTCATGGTCGACGTCATCTTCTGGTACCGCCCGGAGGGGGGAACCTCGTCGGGGACCGGCACGACCGACTACACGACCGATCTCATCGGCAGGTACACCGTAGACGGCGATGACGTGACGGTCGAGTTCCTCCCCTGGGACGAGCTCTGACGTCCGCTGCTGAGTTCGGCGACCGCAGGGGGCTCATGGAGGGGCTGACGGGAATCGAACCCGCGCTATCTGCTTGGGAAGCAGGTTGCACGCTTCCTGGCTCCCGCGAGGCGGCGGGGCAGGCGGGGGGGGGCATGGTGTCTAGTGGTGTCAAGTTGTGGCACGTGATCGCTCCTAGTGGCACGAAACTGGCACGGTTCTAGCCTCGCTCGGTGGGTCCATGGCCGACCCTTGCGGGGTTTCGAGGTAAGAAAAGGCGCACCGGCCGAAGGCGTCCTCTCGCGGCTCCAGAGCGCGTCTACCTGGGGTTGCATTTGGTGCAAGGACAAGGGCCCAATGAAAGGTTCCGTCCACGTTATTGTCGCGCGCCTGCCGCAGGCGATAAGGTCCGGTGGGGGTGCCAATGATCGGGCAAGTGTGGAAAGACGCAGGGTGGTATTACGAGCCCAAGTCTGCGTCTGACGTAATGACTGCGATCGCCCGAGTAGGCACGCATGGTTCCAATCACCGGTTTGCATGGCGTGGGCTGGCGAACTGCAACTACGCGCTGGCTTCTTCGCTGCATCGCCAACTGGTCAAAGAAGGGCAGTCGGTCACTGAGGAAGCCCTTCGGGAGCGTGAGGACCTCATTCTGGCGGAGGCTCGCCGCTGGGGCCTGGGCGTTGAGGGTGGCCACCTCGTGGATGATCTGCAACTACTCGCGGATCTGCAACACTTCGGTATCCCAACGCGCATGGTGGACGTCACGAGCAATCCCGTGACCGCGCTCTGGTTTGCCGCCGAGCATGTCACCCGTGACCCTGAAGCGCCTCCGGCGACGCACTCCAATACGGGCCTGTTGGTCGCCATCAACATGCCCTGGTATCGCGAAGCCGCGGAGGGGACCAAACCCCAAACCGTGTTCAAGACCGTGAGCAGCCCCCCCGCGACGTGGGGCGATCTTGGCGGCCTTTCCGCGAAACGTCAGGCGGGCCTCCGTCTAGATACGCCGTTCCTGGTGAGTTCGAGCATGCCTAACCCGAGGTTAAGGGCGCAGGAAGGGTACTTTCTCGCGAGCGCTCATCCAGGAACGGCCCGTGGCCCGATGACGAGTTTGCGGATTCCCGTGCCAGACGGGGACTCTAGCGAAGTCGAGTCGCTTCTAACCGGGGACAGGAAGCGCGGCCTGCCTCGCATGCTTCCGTTCGTCGCGATCTTCATCAATGCCGCTGTGAAGAAGCAATTGAGGACCTACCTGCGCCTTACTTACAGTCGCACGGCTAAAACACTATTTCCGGACTACGCGGGCTTCCGTGATTTCGGTAAATGGAAAGCGCGGTAGGGCGGCCCGTTTCCAGGACCCGGACCGCCCCAGTCTTTGGGGTGAACCATCTACGCGCTGACGCGCCCCACGTCCTCCAGCATGTAGCGGATCCCGTTGTCGGAGCCGGGCACGTCGATGTGCACCCGGTTCCGTCCATTAGCAACCGGTAGCTGTCCGGGTCCGCGCGGTGGAGGAGGCTCAGCGATTCGTGGGTGGCCTCGCCGTGCTCCTCCAGGTTCCCGAGGATCGCGCGCCACGCGGCGGGTTCAGTGGCGGCACGCTCCTCCTCAGCGACTGCGCGTGCCGCGGGGGCCACCTGGGTGAGGCGCTCCCAGATCAGGCCCTCGTAGGCGGCGAGGAGCCGGTCCCGGTCCTCGTGCACCAGCAGGTGCGGCATGACTTCCAGGTCGTCCAGGATGGCGGCCAGGCGAGTGCGGTCCGCGCGGGCGATCACTTCCTGGAGGCGCATGCCCGGCGCCCCCGGACAGTTCCACGTGCACGACCTCAGACATGCAGGGCTCACCCTCGCGGCCCAGGCCCGGGGCACGACGCGCGAACCTATGGTGCGCGCTGGCCACCGCGCCGCGCTCATCTATCAGCACGCCGCGGAGGAGGGAAATGCAGTCCTGGCGGGCGCGATGGATGCCCTCACCGCGGCGGCTGTCAATCGAGCCCGTCCGCCGCGACTGGAAGCCGCCCTGCATCTGGAGATGACGACGCCAGAGAGTCGCGCTACGCCCTGATCGCGAGGGCGCGCCTCACCGCGGCAACAAACTTGTCCTTGGCTCGCCCTCGTGCCTCGCTGTCGTCGCCCGGGATAGCGTCGGTGAAGTCGTTGAATGCGTCTAGCACGTCATTCGGCCCCAGCACTTCCAGAGTCGCCGCTACGTCGCCCAGTTCTTCCAGCACGGGAGAAAGTTGCTCAACAACTCCCCGCATTTCCGCGGCGAGGTTCTGCATCTCCACGGCTGCCTCGCCGTCGCCAGCCAATGCCTTGGCTTCCAGTGCCTCCGACCGCGCCATCATTTCGTCGCCCTCGCCTCGATAGCGAGCGTATCTATCGGCCAGTGCGAGTGCGCGAGTGAAGCCGTTGTACCGGTGTTCCTTTACCCAGCGCTTGTGATCCCGGCGCGACTGCCATCCGGCGAGCACTAACCCTGCAATCGCGGTCACGCCAGCCGCCCCGAAGATGGACAGGAGAACAAGCACCGTAGGGTCGAGGGACGGCGGCACTGGGGCGGCGGCAAGGATCACGGCACGAGCCTAGCGAGGGTGCTCGGGGGGCCGTCCAAACCTCCTACTGGCACGCCCATGGCACGGGGAGGCCTGCACTCAGGTGATGGAGGATTGAACGTGGCCGACCAAAATGACTTTTGACCTGGGGATAACTGCTTGGAGGGGCTGACGGGAATCGAACCCGCGCTATCTGCTTGGGAAGCAGAAGTTCTGCCATTGAACTACAGCCCCGTACCCGAACCGAGGAGCGGGTGAACGCAAGCCTACCCGCACGATCGGCCAGGGCCAAAGTGTCGGCGGCATACAGGTGGGTAGGCTGGTGCCGTGCTTCTCAGCGACCGCGACATCAGAGCAGAACTCGCCGCCGGCCGGATCGGCCTGGAACCGCATGAGCCGGAGATGATCCAGCCGTCGAGCATCGACGTGCGTTTGGACCGCTACTTCCGCCTCTTCGACAACCACAAGTACCCGTTCATCGACCCGTCGGTCGACCAGCCCGAGCTGACGCGGTTGATCGAGGTCGACCCCGACGAGCCGTTCATCCTGCATCCGGGCGAGTTCGCTCTCGGCGCGACGTTCGAGCAGGTGACCCTGTCGGATGACATCGCGGCTCGCCTCGAGGGCAAGTCGTCGCTCGGTCGCCTCGGGCTCATCACGCACTCGACCGCCGGATTCATCGACCCCGGCTTCACGGGGCACGTGACGCTCGAGCTCGCGAACGTCGCGACGCTGCCGATCAAGCTGTGGCCGGGCATGAAGATCGGTCAGCTGTGCTTCTTCCGCCTGACCTCGCCGGCCGAGAACCCGTACGGCTCGGGTCCCTACGGCAACCGCTACCAGGGGCAGCGCGGGCCGACGGCATCCCGGTCGTTCCAGAACTTCCACAAGACGAACGTCGGCACGACCGACGTCGGAGCCGTAGGAGGCTGACATGAGCGGTGACAGCAGAGACCCGAACATCCCGTCGGAGGATGCTGTCATCCCGCCGCCGCCGGAGGCGCCCATCCCTGACGATCTCCTGTCGCCACCGCGCACGGAGGCGTCGATCCCGGATGCGGTGATCCCGCCGGCCGATGTCGTGATCCCGCCGCCTCCTCCCGAGGCGATGCTGCCGACGACCCGCAGGTCTCGGCCCAAGCCCGCGATCCTCACGGGCGACCAGCCTGCGCCGGTCGCCGCGGACTGGGCTCAGCCGTCGGTGGCTCCGGAGGTTCCGACGTCCGGTGGGTATCGGGTGCTCTCCGCCGTGATCTTCGCGTTCCTGGTGGTGCTCCTCGTCGGTGCGATCGCCGCTGCGTTCTACCTCGGCACCATCACCTTCGCGTTCGGAGACGATCCCGGATCCGTCGCCCCCGCCGCGGCCGAGTGGCGTGGGTGACCTGAGGTGCGACTCGGAGGCCGACGCGGCGTACGCGACGATCGGCCGGCCGATCCGTCCCGGCGAGGCGGCCCGGCAGGTGCCGGTGACATTGCCGGACGACCTCTCGGGAGAGCTGATCCTCGACTTCGACCGCGAGGGGCACCTGCTCGGCGTCGAGATCCTCGGCGCATCGCGGCTGCTGCGGCCGGATCTGCTGGCGCCTTCCGAGAACGACTGAGCGTCCCCGACCCCTGGTGGGTCACCCTGGCGGGGTCGAAAAAGCGCCTGTCCAGGCTGATCGGGGTGCGCGTTCGACCCCGCAACGACGGAGACGGCGCCCCTCCGATCGGAATCGGAGAGGCGCCGGGAGTGAAGGATGCGGATGCCGTCAGGCGTCGCGACCGCGGGCGAAGCCGGCATCGAAGCCGCGCTCATAGGCGTGCTGCGCCGAGCGAGCGGCCCGGTGGTCGCCGTGGTCGCGGTGTCCGCCGTGTCCCCGGTGGTCGCCGTGGTCGCCGTGGCCCTCGCGGGGGTCGTGGCGGTGGTCGCTGTGCGCGTCGGCGAAGCGGTTGTGGCCGCGGTGGCCGCGGTGCGCACAGGCGCGATCGCCGAAGTCGGCATCCGCTCCCGGTCCGTGGTCCGGGCCGAAGGCCGGGCCGCGTCCGAACGGGCGTCCGTGGCGACGGCCGAAGCCGCGCTCGCCGAAACCGTGCCCGGTTCCGTAGCCGTGCTCGGGGCCGAAACCGTGGCGGCCGAAACCGCGCGGTCCGAATCCGTGGCGACGACCGCGTCCGCGGGGGAGCGGCGTCTCCTCGTCCCACCCGAAGGCGCGGGCGATCTGCTCGAGTGAAGCGAGGGTGGTCGCGAGGTCCTCGGGCGATACGGCGTCGGTGACGGTGGCGCGGATGTTGTCGACGATGCCGCCGAGGCGTTCCTTGGCCGCGCGACCATCGTCGGTGAGCGTCCAGCCTTCGCCGTCGGCGATGACCCAACCGCGGTCGATGAGATCGTGCAGCTTGTGGGCGTTCAGCGGGCGACGCGCGGGCGCCGTGCCGTCGATCACGTTCAGGATCCGCCAGTCGCGGCGGCTCGCGTGCTCGCCCTCGAAGGCCGAGGCGAACTCGGCCGACATCAGGCGGTCGACCGCCTTGAGCCAGAATCCGAACGGACGAGACGCGCTGTCCGTGTTCTGAGTGGAGTCTGCGGCCTGGGCGGAGGCTGCGTTCTGCGGGGTGTCTGTGTTCTGTGAGTCAGAGGTGTTCATGGGTGAAGTCCTTAGATGTCATGGAGCATGTGCTTGTCACTATGCATGTATATGTAGTGTGACATGGAGTATGGATGCATGTCAAGTCGCATGTAAAATCGAGGGGTGAGTGCCGCAGAGAACGACCCCGCCGAGGCCATCGCCCATGCCCTGTCCCGCCTGCGTGGACGGCGCCCGGGTGATCGAGGACGGGGGCCGCGCGGTATGGGTGGGCCGCACGGTTGGCACGGCGGGCCGCATCCCGATCACTTCGATCACGGCGACGGGCATCGTCACGCCGGGCATCCGGGTGTGCCGGGGATCCCGCCGTGGGCGAGTGATCCGTCCGGCCGCTTCGGCGGACCGGCGCGCATGCGGATGCTCGAGGCGCTCGCCGCCGCATCCGCTCCTCTGAGCGTCAGCGATCTCGGCGCTGCGATCGGTGTCGACCAGCCGCGTGCCTCACGGCTCGTGCAGCAGGGCGTCGCCCATGGTCTCGTGCGACGAGAGGCGGATCCCGACGATGCACGGCGCACGCGCATCGCTCTGACCGACGAGGGGCGCACGGTCGCTCGCGGCATGCGAGGGGAGCGGCGTGAAGCCCTCAACAAGGCGCTCGCCGCCTTCACCGACGACGAGCGCGAACAGCTTGCGACGCTGCTGAACAAGCTCGCCGACAACTGGGGGAACTGAGTCCGCGCCGAGGGCGGAGCGCGCGGGGCTGATGTGAGGCGGACACTCGTCTGTGCCCCTATCCCTCCGTGTGGACGCGTGCGGGATCAGCGGGCCGCTCAGCGCGTCGTCGACGGGGTGCTGCCCCCTCCGAAGGCGAGCGACTCCTCGTCGTCGACCGAGAGCGACAGCACCACCGTCTCGACGACGGGGTGCGCCTCGATCTGCTGCTCGATCTCGCGCAGACGACGGGCCACATCGTGCTCCCGAGCGTCACCGGCGAGGTCGACCTCGGCGACGATGAACAGGCGGTTCGGTCCCACGTATTCGATGTGCAGGTATGTGAGTCGCTGGATCTGCGGCGACCCGAGCAGCGCGCGACCCACCCGGTCCCGCAGGGCGGGCGACGCGTTCGAGCCGACGAGAAAGGCGATGTTGCGCCCGATCAGGATGATCGCCACGATCCCGAGCAGGATGCCGACGAGGATCGACCCCACGGCATCCCAGGCCGCGACCCCGGTGACCTGATGCATCGCGATCGCCCCGGCGGCGAGGACGAGACCGATGAGCGCCGCCATGTCCTCGAAGAACACGGCCCGTAGCGTCGTGTCACTGGTGTCGAGCACATAGTCCCAGGTCGACGACCCCCGCTCGCGCGCGAGGCGTCTCGACTTCACCATCGCCTGCGTGAACGACGCCCCCTCCAGCACGAACGCGATGCCGAGCACGGTGTACGCGACGGCGGGGCTCTCGACCGGCCCGGTCTCCGCCAGCTCCTGCACGCCGTGCATGATCGAGACGATCGAGCCGGCCGTGAAGATTCCGAATGCCGCGATGAGCGACCAGACGAACGCGGCGCGGCCGTATCCGAGGGGATGCCGCTCATCCTTCGCTCGCGCGCCGCGGCGGTCGGCGATGAGGAGGAAGATCTCGTTGCCGGCATCCGCCCACGAGTGCGCAGCCTCGGCCACCATCGACGCCGACGAGGTGAGCACGGCCGCGACGGTCTTGGCGATCGCGACGAGGATGTTGGCGAGGAAAGCGATGATGACCGTCACGCGGTCAGGCTACTCCGCCTCAGAGGCGCGGGGCGCAGGCGGCTACGACGTCCGGGCGAGCGGCGTCTTCTCGCCGGCCTCGACCGCGAAGGGCAGCCAGTTCTCGGCAGGCGCCAACGGGCACGGCGAATAGTCCGTGTACGCGCACTGCAGGTTCCTCGCGCGGTTGAAGTCCAGCACCACGCGGCGGTCGCCACCACTCGGCAGCGTCACGGCCAGAGTCCGGCTCGCCCCATAGGTGGTGACGCCGCTCGTCGCATCGCGGAACAGCAGCACCGCGGCATCCGGGCCCTGCCCGATCAGCGTGACAGCCGACTCGACGCCGTCGACCGAGAACCGCACCCGCCCCGGTGTCGCATGCACGTGCGCGATCGACGGGATCGCCGCCGCGATGTCGATGTCGCGCAGCGGCTCCGGTTCGAACACGCCCTCGATCACCCATCGTTCGTCGGGCGCGAAGGTCGGAGTGCCGGCGTAATCGGTTCGCAGCGCATGCTCCGGATGCAGCGGCCGCACGATGTCGCGTCCACCGCGCTTGGAGACCTCGATCACCGCATCCTCGAAACGCGCCCGGTGGAACGTGCGCTCGTCGATCACGCCCCACTGGTGCACCCCGCGTATCGTGACGCCGTCGACGTCGAGCACCTGGCCGGCGTCGAGCTGGACCACCACACCCTCGGGGCCCGTCGTCCAGGTGCCCGGCACGTCGTCGAAACGCTGCGGCTCCTCGCTCAGCAGATTGAAGCTCGTGTACGCGAGGAAGCTGTGCGGGGTCCGCCGCTGCGCCTCGATGCCGTCATGCCAGTGCTGCCACTCCCGCGCGAAATCCGCGCTGGTCGCCGTGGTGGTCGTGGTGGCGTCGGTGGTGATCGTCATGGGTGCCTCCGGTCCGTTTCGAGGTGCGCCCACAGTAGCCATCGGCACCCGACGTCCGGATGCCAGCGGTCGGCCCGTGTCGCCCGGTGACGCTGCGTGACGCCTGCGGTAGTTCTGTGACGTCACGGCCGCACGCACCGGCGCTCAGGCGAAGGATGTTCAGCATTCCCGACCCAGCCCGGAGGTTCCCATGGTCGCCCAGAACGAGATCAGCCGCGGAGAGCGGCACGTCGACACCGTGCTGCTCGCGCACGCCACGCCGCCGCAGGAGGTCGAGGTGCTCGTCGTGGGTGCCGGCCCGTCCGGCCTCGCGACCGCCCTCGAGCTCAACCGGCAGAAGGTCGATGTGGCGGTGGTCGACGCGGCGACCTCGTTCCGGCTGATCCGTGCCGGGGCGATGGGACACAGCGCCCGCACCGTGGAGTTCTTCCAGCAGTGGCGCGTCGAAGACCGCATCCGCCGGGGCTGGACCTTCCCACCGGAGTGGAACCTCGGCACGACGTTCCGCACCTCGCTGATCGGGCACGACCTGACACGACCGGGCACGCCCACGGGCCGCCCGGCGTTCACCGGCCGATCCGAGAACCCGTACTCGCTGGCCGAGTCGCTGCGACGACCGCAGACCGCCCTGCAGCAGGCCTTCCTCGATCAGCTCGCCGAGCTCGACGTGCCGGTGGCCGGCGGGTGGCGGCTGCTCTCGCTCCTCGAGAGCGGTTCGGGCGATGAGAGCGACCCGGGTGCGTGCGACGGGATCATCGCGACGGTCGAGCACGTCGAGACCGGGGCGGTCCGCCGCATCCGCGCCAAGTACGTGGTCGGGGCCGACGGTGCCCGCAGCACCGTGCGCACGCTCGCCGGCATCGAGCGAGACGGCGCCTATGCGACCGACCGGCACTTCCGGTTCGTGGTGCGCACAGAGGGCGACTATGCCGGACGCGATCCGTTCCCGAGCGCGGTGAACGTGATCGTCAACGGCATCCACTCGGGCTTCCTCGCAGCCCTCAACGAGACCGACTGGCGCGTGTATGCGGGGCCGTATCCGCTCGAGCACACACCCACCGAAGAAGAGCTGCTCACCCTCGCCCGCGCCGCCTTCGGCTCCGACCTCGCGCTGCAGGTGGTCGATGTGACCCCGTACTTCAAGAGCACACGCCTCGCGAAGACCTTCCGGCAGGGCCGAGTGCTGCTCGTCGGCGACGCCGCCCATGTGCGCACGCCCGGCGGCAACCTCGGCGAGGGCTTCGGTGACGTGTTCAACCTCGGCTGGAAGCTCGCGGCCGTGCTGCGAGGCACCGGCGGCGAGGCCCTGCTCGACTCCTACGACCGGGAGCGCCGCCCCCACAACGCCCGCGTCGGCGCCTCGGCCAAGGCACGCGCGGACCGCACCGAGCGCAACGTCGACGAGGCTCGGCGCCTCGGCTTCCCCGCTGACGACGACACCACCCCCGCCGCCGAGGAGCGGCGCGACCGCATCCGCGAGATCCTCGCCCAGGGGCAGCGCCGCGACGTCGGCGTGTACTTCGACGAGCGATACGACGACTCCCCGGTGATCGCGTACGAACCCGATCAGGGGGCGACCGAGACGCCCTGGGATCCGGGCGTCTACGTGCCGGGCGGACGACCGGGGCACCGCGCTCCCAACGGCATCATCGACCCCTACGGCGTCACGCTGTACGACCGGATCGGCGCAGACGTGGCGCTGCTCGTGCTCTCCGACGACGTCTCGGCGGTCGCCGGCTTCGCCGCGGCGGCGCGCGATCGGGCGATCGGACTCGAGATCATCCATCTGCCGGATGCCGCCGCGCGCGAGCTCTACGGTGCTCCGTTCGCTCTCGTGCGGCCGGACCACCATGTCGCCTGGCGGGGCGCGGATGCCGCCGATGCCGGAGCCGTGCTCGATCGCGTCTACGGGCGGCTTCCGGCACAGGACACGCTCGTGACCGCGGCGACCGCGGCGACCGCGGCTCCGGCGAGCCTCTGATCGGCGCCGGAGACGCGCGTCGTCGGAGTCCTCCGGCGACGACATGTGACGCCAGGTTTCGTCGCCGGAACCTTTGTGACGGCGCCCTATCGCCGGCCACCGGACCCCCGTCAGGATGGCCAGCACCCGCACCGACATCGGCACTGACGCCCGCCCCCGCATCCCGGAACACCAGACCGACACCGCAGAACGGAACAGCTCATGACCCGCAGATTCACCCGACTTCGAACCGCAGCCGCGGCGCTGCTCGTGGGAGCCCTCGCGCTCACCGCGTGCGCGGCGACTCCGGCGTCGAACAGCTCAGGAGACGACGACGGCGAGTCCGTGCTGCGCTGGGCCGCGACGCTGCCCGCCCACTGGGACCCGATCGTGCAGGGCTCCGGATTCGGCTTCAACCTGACCGCCCTCGCCTACGCCTCGCTGACCGAGATCGACGAGAAGGGCGAGGCGGCTCCCGGTCTCGCCGAGAGCTGGGACTACAACGACGAGGGCACCGCCGTCACGTTCCACCTGCGTGAGGGACTGGTGTTCCAGGACGGCGAGCCGCTGAACGCCGAGGCCGTCAAGCTCTACATCGAACGGGCGAAGACGCAGGAGAACTCGGCGCTGTTCGGCGATCTGACCTCGATCGACTCGGTCACGGCCGACAGCGAGACCGACGTCACGGTGCACCTGAACCAGGTCGACCACCAGATCCCGCTGCTGCTGGGCAAGCGCACCGCGCAGATCACGAGCCCGGTCGCCGCCGAGGACCCGGCGAAGCTCGACCAGTGGCCCGTCGGCGCGGGACCCTTCACGGTCACCGAGTACGTGCCCGAGTCGCACATCTACTTCGAGAAGAACCCCGACTACTGGGATGCCGACAACATCCACATCGATCGCGTCGAGCTCTCGACCGCTCCCGACCCGTCGACCCTGGTCGCCTCGATCCAGACCGGGGTCTACGACTTCGCCTACGGTCTGGCTCCCGCGCAGTACGACGCCGCGATCGACGCGGGCCTCGACGTGGCGACGCACCCCGTGTACTCCGCGTCGAACCTCAGCCTCAACATCAACAAGGCGCCGTTCGACGACCCCGCCGTCGTCGACGCGGTCCGCCACGCGATCGACCGCGACGAGCTCGTCGAGAAGGTCACCTTCGGTCTCGGCTACGCGACCACGCAGCCGTTCCCCGAGGGGTACATCGCGTACGACGACGAGTCCGAGGACCTGTGGCCCTACGACCCCGAGGAGTCCAAGAAGATCCTCGCGGACGCCGGGTACGAGCCCGGCGAGATCGTCGTCGACTTCGTGGTCAGCGCGGATGCGGTCATCAACGAGGTCATCCAGGCGCAACTCGCCGCCGTCGGCATCACCGCCAACATCACGGTGGCCCCCGACTGGGCGACGCCCTTCTTCGCGAAGGACCTCGTGCTCTCGACCTACGGCACCACCGGTCGCGAGTCTCCAGTGCAGACCCTGACGGCGCACTTCGGTCCCGACGGTCCTCTGAACCTGTCGAGCCCGTATGTGCCGGAGGGCTTCGACGAGGCGATCAAGATCGCCCGCGAGACCCCGCTCGACGCGCCGGACTACGCCGAGAACCTGCAGGAGGCCACACGTGCGGGGCTTCAGAGCGGCGCCCTGGTCTTCACGGTGGGCGTGCCCACGCTCATCGTGAAGTCGCCGAAGGTCTCCGATCTGCCTCAGATCCCGGGACAGATCAGCCTGACCGGCGTCACCGTCAGCGACTAGCGGATGCCGCGGGCCCCCTGCCGCACTGCAGGGGGCCCGCATTCGGATCGACAGAACAGGAAAGGAGAACAACAGCATGACCGCCCTCGCCTCAGCCCCCGTGCAGAAGCCCGGACCCGTGACGGCCAATGCCGCCGGCACGCAGCTCCGCGCCGGCGCACACCTCGCGACAGCGGGCCGCCTCATCGGCCACACGGTGATCGTGTTCGCGACCGTCTTCCTGTTCGCGACCTTCATCACCTTCGCGCTGCAGGGACTCAGCGGCCTCAGCCCCGCGCACCTGCAGCTCTCCGAGTCAGCGACGCCCGAGCAGATCGCCGCCCTCGAGCACGAGTGGGGCCTCGATCGGCCCTTCCTCGTGCAGTACCTCCACTGGTTCGGCGGCATCCTGCAGGGCGATCTCGGCAACAGCTGGTTCAACGGGGCACCCGTCGGCGAGCTCCTCGTCTCGCGTGCCGCGATCAGCCTCTCGGTGGCCGGGCTCGCGCTCGTCATCGGGGTCGTCTTCGGATTCGGTCTCGGCGTGCTCGCCGCCGCCTACCCGACCAGCATCCTCGACCGCTCGATCACCGGCTTCACGACGGTCATCTCGGTCATGCCGTCGTTCGTCGTCGGCATCGCGCTCGTGGCGATCTTCGCGGTGACGCTCGGCTGGTTCCCCTCGGCCGGGTACATCCCGATCGAGCAGGGCGGCGTGGGCCTCTGGCTCTGGCACCTCTGGCTCCCGGCCATCGCGCTCAGCTTCGACACGATCGCCGACCTCGCCCGACAGATGCGCGTGGGCCTCATCCAGGCCTATCGCGAGAACTACGTCACCGGGGCCCGGATGCGCGGTCTCAGCTCGCGCCGCATCTTCGTCGTGCACGCCCTGCGCAACGGCATCGGACCCGCGCTCACGGTGCTGGGCATGAAGTTCCCCGCTCTCCTCGGCGGCGCCGTGGTCACCGAGGCGATCTTCGGGCTCGCGGGCTTCGGCAAGTTCGCCGCCGACTCCGCCAACCGCGGCGACGTGCCCGCGGTGCAGGGGGTCCTGGTGATCGCGATCGTCCTGGTCGTGGTCTTCAACCTCATCGTCAACCTGGTGCTGGTGCGCCTGAACCCCGCATCCGCGAGAGGAGTCTGAGATGATCCGTCGCATCCTCGCGCTGCCGGCCGGACGCTTCGCCACCGCGTTCCTCGTCTTCATCGCCTTCCTCGCGGTCGCCGGTCCCGTGCTGGCGCCGTACGACCCGCTCCTCGGCACCTCCGACATCCTCGCCGGGCCGTCGGCGGCGCACTGGCTCGGCACCGACTACCTCGGTCGCGACGTGCTCAGCCGCATCCTCGCCGGTGCCCCCATCAGCGTGTTCGGCGCCGTGCAGGTCGCCGTGATCGCGCTGTTCGCGGGCGCCGTCCCCGGCATCCTGTCCGTCTACCTCGGCCGGGTCTTCGAATGGCTCACGCTGCGCTTCGTCGACACCCTGATCGCGCTGCCGTTCCTCGTGTTCGCCGTCGCGGTCACGGCGCTGCTCGGCAACGGCATCCCGCAGGCGATGCTCACGGTCGGCATCCTCGTCTCCCCGCTCTTCTACCGGGTCTCGCGGGCGGCGACCCTGAGCGTCGCGAGGTCGCAGTACGTCGAGGCGGCGATCCTCTCGGGCGCGCGCACCGGCTGGGTCGTCCGCACGCATGTGTGGTCGAAGGTGCTGCCGCCGATCGCGATCGCCACGGCCAACACCCTCGGCATCGGCTTCGTGATCGTCTCGAGCCTCACGTTCCTCGGCATCGGCATCCAGCCGCCCGCGCCGTCGTGGGGCGGCGTGCTCGCCAGCGACCTCGGCTATCTCACGCAGCGACCGTACGCGCCGATCTTCACGACCGTGCTGATCATGCTGTCGGTGTGGGCGTTCAACCTGCTCGCCGACGTCATCCGCGACGTGGCGGGGGAGTCGGGGCGCACGCTGCTCACCGAGCGGGGTGCCGCACGGGATGCGGCGCGCCGCCGCCGCACGGACACCGCCGCGTCCGAGGACGCCCTCGTCGGAAGGAGCTCGTCATGACCATCGAGATCGAAGGGATCGAGATCGAACGCGCCGCAGCAGCGGAAGCCGAGAGCATCCTGCGCCTGGAGGACGTGCGCATCGCACACCGTCACACGGGCGAGGAGCTCGTGCGCGGCGTGAGCTTCGATCTGCGCCCCGGCAGGGTCGTCGGCATCGTCGGCGAGTCCGGCAGCGGCAAGACCCTCACGTGCCGGGCGATCCTCGGCATCCTGCCCCGGCTCTTCCACATCTCCGGGGGCCGCGTCGAACTGTTCGGCCGCGACATCGCCGGGCTCAGCGCCCGCGACTGGGAGCAGCTGCGGGGCGTCAGCATCACGGCCGTCTTCCAAGACCCGGGGTCGTACCTGAACCCCTCGCTGCGGGTCGGCCCGCAGATCGTCGAGGCGCTGCGTGTGCGCGGCGGGCTGAGGCGCCGCGAAGCCAAGCGCCGCACCATCGAGCTGCTCGACGACGTGCGGCTGCGCGACCCCGAGCTGATCTACCGCAGCTACCCGCACGAGCTGTCCGGTGGCATGCTCCAGCGCGTGCTGATCGCATCGGCCATCTCGCTCGAGCCGCGCATCCTGATCGCCGATGAGGTCACGACCGCTCTCGACGTGACGGTGCAGGCCGAGATCCTCGATCTGCTGACCGACCTCACACAGCAGCACGATCTCGCCCTCATCGTGGTCTCGCACGACCTCGCGGTCATCGCCCAGACGTGCGACGACGTGCTCGTGCTCCGGCAGGGCGAGGTCGTCGAGCAGGGCGAGGCGAAGAGCATCCTGTTCGCCCCGCAGCACGAGTACACCCGCCTGCTGATCGACGAGCACAACACCTACGGCCTCGACCGCTTCCGCGAGCCGGCGGGGGTGCATCATGGCTGAGTCCTCGACCGCGATCCGGATCGACGGGCTGCAGGTGTCGTACGGCACAGGGCGGCACCGGACCCGGATCATCCACGAGGCGTCGTTCGACGTGGGCGTCGGCGAGTCGGTGGGCATCATCGGCGAGACCGGATCGGGCAAGTCGACGATCGCGCGGGCCGTGGTCGGGCTCGTCCCCGCGCAGGCCGGCACGGTGCGCATCGGCGACGAGGAGGTCAGCGCGTTCGGCGCGCGGCAGTGGCGGGACTTCCGTCGCCGGGGCGCCGTGCAGTACGTGTTCCAGGATCCGCTGCGCGCTCTCGACCCCGACCTCACCATCGGCGACTCCCTCGCCGAACCGCTGCGGCTGCAGCGACGGCTCTCGAAAGAGCAGATCCGCGACCGCATCGACTTCCGACTCGAGCAGGTGCGACTGCCTCAGGACCTGCTGGTGCGCTTCCCCGGAGAGCTGTCTGGCGGTCAGCGCCAGCGTGTGCTCCTGGCCAGGGCGCTCGCGACAGAGCCCCGTGTGCTGATCCTCGACGAGCCGGTCAGCGCGCTCGATGCCGCCAACCGGGTCTCGGTCCTCGAGATCCTGAACGACCTGCGCGCCGCGGGCACCTCGCTCGTGTTCATCTCGCACGACCTCGGATCCGTCGCCGGAGTCACCGACCGCATCGTGGTGCTCTACCGCGGCGAGGTCGTCGAGGTCGGCCGCACGGCCGACATCGTGAACGACCCGCAGCATCCGTACACCCGACTGCTCGTCGGATCGGCCCCGAGCCTGCACACCGGCGCGATCGACCGCGAGGAGCGGGCACGCCTGCGCCGGGTGCTCGACGCCGGCTGACGACATCACCATCGCACTGCGCGAGACACCCACACAGGAGACCGACATGACCGAACGCTCACTCAAGATCGCCCTCAGCGTGTACGGGGTCGGCGGCCCCGGACAGCACAGCCTCTGGAAGGACCCTCGGGTCCCGGCGAACGCGTCGATCGACATCGACTGGTACATCGCGCGGGCGAAGCAGGCCGAGGCCGCGCTGTTCGACGCGCTCTTCATCGTCGACAGCCAGTTCATCGACGCGACCTATCCCGCGCACTACCTCAACCGACTCGAGCCGCTCACGCTGCTGTCGGCCGTCGCGACCCACACGACGCATCTCGGGCTGATCGGCACGGCCAGCTCGACCTACAACTCGCCGTTCAACCTCGCCCGCCGGTTCGGCTCGCTCGACCACATCAGCCACGGCCGTGCCGGCTGGAACGTCGTGACGAGCTTCGACACCGGCACCTCGCGCAACTACGGTCTCGAGGAGCACCTCGACTACGCCACCCGCTACGGCCGCGCGCTCGAAGCCGTGCAGGTCGTGCGCGGACTCTGGGACTCGTACGAGGATGACGCGTTCGTCGCCGACGTCGAGAACGACCTGTTCCTCGACCCGACCAGGCTGCACGCGCTGAACCACCGGGGCGAGCACTTCCGCGTCGACGGACCGCTCAACCTCTCGCGCTCGCCGCAGGGCCAGCCCGTCATCTTCCAGGCGGGCATCTCGGAAGAGGGCAAGACCCTCGCCGGCGAGGTGGCCGAGGGCATCTACGCGCCGGGGGAGGACTTCGCCTCGGCCCGCGCCTACTACAGGGACGTCAAGAACCGCCTCGCGCAGCACGGCCGCCACTGGGACGACCTCGTGATCCTCGTCGGTGCGACGCCGGTCATCGCCTCGACGGATGCCGAGGCCCACCGCCTCGCGCGGGAGATCCACGAGGCCGACAACGACTTCGACCGCAAGCTCGCGGCGTTCGGGCGGGCCTTCGGGGCCCACGACTTCTCGCAGCACGATCTCGACGCGCCGTTCCCGGATGTCGCGTCGCTGGCTGAGAAGGGCGGACGCACGCGCTCGGCGGCCATCGTCGCACGCGCGACGGAGGGCGGTCTGTCGCTGCGCGAGACCGTGGAGGAGTTCACGCAGTACTCGCCGTCGCCGTTCATCGGCAGCCCCGAGACCGTGGCGGACACGATCCAGGACTGGTTCCTCGGCCGCGCCGCCGACGGACTGAACCTGCGCGCGCGCACCCCCGACGACATCGACACCTTCACGTCCGAGGTGCTGCCGATCCTGCAGCGTCGAGGGCTCTTCCGCACCGAGTACGAGAGCGACACGCTGCGCGGCAACCTCGGCCTGGGAGTGCCCGAGAACCGCCACACGGCGGCGGCACAGGCATCCGCCCTCGTCGACATCTGACCCCGCACGCACCCTGAGGAGAACATCATGACCGTCAGGCAGCTCAAGCTCGGACTCGTGCTCACCGGATCCGGAGGGCCGGGCAACCACAACCTGTGGCTGGACCCCGACCTCCCCGCGAACGCGAGCGTCGACGTCGACTGGTACATCGACCATGCGACGAAGGCCGAGGAGGCGAAGTTCGACCTCGTCTTCATCGTCGACAGCCAGTACATCACCCCGGATTCGCCGCCCCACTACCTCAGCCGCCTCGAGCCGCTGACGCTGCTGTCGGCCATCGCGACCCACACGAAGCGGCTGGGCCTGGTCGGCACGCTGACCACGTCGTACAACGCGCCGTTCAACGTGGCGAGGCGATTCGCCTCACTCGACCACATCAGCCACGGCCGGGCCGGGTGGAACGTCGTCACCAGCGGGGATGCCGGCACCGCAGGCAACTACGGACTCGACGAGCACTACGACTACGACACCCGCTACGGGCGGGCGAGCGAGCACGTCAAGCTCGTGCAGGCGCTGTGGGACTCCTACGAGCCCGACGCGCTGCCGCGCGACCGGGCGACCGCGCGGTTCCTCGACCCGTCGAAGCTGCACACCCTCGACCACCGCGGGGAGCACTTCTCGGTCGCGGGCCCGCTCAACATCGAACGCCCGCCGCAGGGCGCCCCCGTCATCTTCCAGGCCGGCGACTCCGAACAGGGGCGCGACCTGGGGGCAGAGGTCGGCGAGGGCATCTTCACGCACGCCGCGACGCTCGCCGGGGCGCAGGCGTTCTACAACGACATCAAGGGGAGAGCGGTGTCGAAGTACGGCCGCCGCCCCGAGGACCTGGTGGTCCTGCCGGGCGTCGGGGTCGTGATCGGTGACACCGACGACGAGGCGGGCGAGCTCGAACAGCACTACCGGTCGAGCGATCACTCCTTCGCGCAGGCGCTGGGCGAGTTCGGCCGGTCGTTCGGCTGGCACGACTTCCGTCAGTACGACCTCGACTCGCCGTTCCCGCAGGAGGCGCTGCAGTACGCGCAGAACAGCTTCCGCACGCAGGCCGAGCGGATCGTCGCGCTCGCCGCGGAGGAGCGGCTCACGCTGCGCGAGACCGTGCAGCTGAGCCTGCGACGCGAGCGCGGTCCGTTCGTCGGCACCGCCGAGACGGTCGCCGACCGGCTGCAGGAGTGGTTCGAGGCGTACGGCCTCGACGGGTACAACATCCACGCCGGCCACCCGGCCCAGCTGACCCGGTTCCTCGAGGAGGTCGTGCCGATCCTGCAGCACCGCGGCGTCTTCCGCACCGAGTACGAGAGCGACACGCTGCGCGGCAACCTCGGACTCGCGACGCCCGAGAACCGCTACGCCGCCGCGCGTGCGGACGCGGCGGTCAGGGTCTGACGCACGACCCGTGCCTCGGGATGCTCAGGCCTGCTGCGTCGCCTTCACCGGAAGCAGCAGCAGGAAACCGGCGATCAGCACGATGACGATGCCCAGGATGCCGTAGGCGGTCGACCCGGACAGCACGATGAGCAGCGTCCAGGCGCCGGATGCCATCCAGCTCGCCGCCCGCCCGGTCGTGGCGTAGAGGCCGAAGATCTCGCCCTCGCGCCCGGCCGGGGTGATGCGGGCGAGGAACGACCGCGATGCGGCCTGGGCGGGCCCGACGAACGCGCAGAGCAGCAGGCCGCCGATCCAGAACACGATCGTTCCGGCATCCACGAGGAAGAACACCGCGAGTCCGGCGATGACCATCGCGGCGAGCGAGACGAGGATGATCCGCTTCGGGCCGAACCGGTCGTCGTAGCGTCCGGCGATGATCGTCGAGACCCCGGCGATGAGGTTCGCCGCGATGCCGAAGATCACGAGGTCGAGGAACTCGAAGTCGAACACCTGCCCGGCGATGATCGCGCCGAACGCGAAGACGCCCCCGAGCCCGTCGCGGAACACCGCGCTCGAGAGCAGGAACCAGAAGGTCTGCCGGGTGTCGGGGTTGCGGTACAGGCCGGTGACGTCCTTCACGAGCAGCCCGTACGAGGCGAAGAACCCGACCTTGCGCTCGGGGCGTCCGAGCGACGGCTCCGGCACGTTCAGGAAGATCGGGATCGAGAACACGATCGCCCAGATCGCGCAGCCGACCGCGATGATCCGGAAGGGGAGTCCGCCGTCTTCGGGCAGCCCGAACCAGTCGAGCATGTAGAAGACGATGACCAGGACGAGCGCGATGATGCCGCCGATGTAGCCGAACCCCCAGCCGAGGCCCGAGATGCGCCCGACCGTCTTCGGGTTCGCGATGCCGATGAGCATGGCGTTCGAGTTCACGGCGGCGATCTCGCCGAACACCGATCCGGCCGAGATCAGCGCCACACCGAGCCAGAAGAGCGTGGGCGTCGGCTCGACGAACCACAGTCCGAGCATGCACGCGATGAGTGCGCCGGTGCCGATGCCGAGCCAGAGCTTCTGGCGCCCCGCGGCATCCGCCCGCTGTCCGAGCACCGGGGCGATCAGGAGGATCGCGATGCCGGCGATCGTCGAGCCGAGCCCCAGACCCGAGGCGAGGTCGGCCTCGGCGGCCTCGCGGATCGGGTCGTCCGCACCCAGCGCGGCGATGTCGGCCGGCAGGAAGGCCTCGGTGGTCAGGTAGAGCGCCGTGAAGATGAAGGTGAGGATCACCGTGTTGAACGGCTGCGTCGCCCAGTCCCACAGCGCCCACGAGTAGACCTGCTTCTTCGGGGCCGGGGTCTCGCCGCGCAGGTCGAGGCCGATCACGCCGACCGCGCCGCTGTTGGCCGTCGCAGCGGGTTCGGGCGCCGCGCCGCTCTGCGGGGATTCGCTCATGCTCGCAGTCTGGCGTCGTGCGGTGAACGGACGGTGACGGCGCGCCGCGTGCCCGGTCTGCGCTGCGGCCGGAGGCGATCAGCGTCGGGCGCTGACCATCGGCTCACGCAGGGTGCGGGCGTAGTCCTCCTTCAGTACGGCCAGGTGCAGCCACGACTCGATGCGTGTGACGCCGGCGAGCGAGCGCAACCGCTCGAGACTCGCGTACAGAGCTCCGGCCGAGGGCTCGACCAGCGTGGCCACCGCGTCGAAGCGGCCGAGAGTGCGCGCGGCGAAATCGATGCCCCTCCCCGTGCGCAGCTCGTCGATGACCGCCTCGTCGTCGTGGTTGAGGGTGAGCCCGACGCCCATCGACAGCTGCCGGTGCGCGAGGCCCCTCGCCTCGACCGCGCTGATCTTGATCACTCCGCCGTCGATCAGGCGCTGCACGCGGGTCGCGACAGCCGACGGAGACAGGCGCACGGCCTCGCCGAGAGCGCGGAAGCTCATGCGTCCGTCCGACTGGAGATGCTCGATCAGGTCCTCGTCGACCGCGTCAGGGGTGACATCGCCGTGGTACTCCGAGACGAAGAACCCCTTCACCACGGTCGAGTAGATGATCGTGTTGATGTCGAGCACGCCGTCGATCGCGCGGATCTGCGCGAGCAGGTCGTGCAGATCCGCCATCGTGCCCAGGCGCACCTCGGTGACGAGGTCATGCGCGCCACCGACCGCCGACACGAGCACGGTCTCGCTCATGTCGCGCAGGTGCTCCGCCACGATCTCGACCTCGCCGTCGGTGCGGATCGACACGTGCGCGAGCACGTGCTGGCCGAGGAAGACCGGGTCGACGGCCGCGACCACGCGCACAGTGCGGTCCTCGAGCATCGTGCGCAGCCTGGCCGCGACCGCAGCCCGCGACTGCCCCAGGCGCAGCGACAGCGACCGGATGCTGGCCCGACCGTCCTCCTGGAGAGCGCGGATCAGTTCGGCGTCGAAATCCATGGTTCAGCCCACATTCGTCAGATTCCCGCGAACGCGCAATCGCGGGTGCATAAGTGCAGTGTAGAAGTGTGGACACCGGGTGGGTAGTGCGATGATGCTCGAATCGATGAACACAACTCCAGTGAATCGTCCGTCACGCTGGATTTCTGACCTTGTTCTCGCGTCCGTGCGTCCGTAGCATCCTTCGCTATCCGACATCTTCCGCAAAGGAGCGGGCCACACATGACCTCCACCCACAGCAAGGCGCGACGCGCAGGCTTCGCCGCCTTCGTCGGCACCACTATCGAGTGGTACGACTTCTACGTCTACGCGACGGCCGCCGCCCTCGTCTTCGGTCCGCTGTTCTTCCCCAGTGGCGACCGGCTCGCTGAGACGGCCGCGGCCTTCGCCACGTTCGCCGTCGCCTTCCTCGTCCGCCCCCTCGGCGGCATCATCTTCGGTCACATCGGAGACAAGCTCGGCCGGCGCACGTCGCTCGTCATCACGCTGCTGCTGATGGGCGCGGCGACCGTGCTCGTCGGCTGCCTGCCGACCTACGAGAACATCGGCATCCTCGCCCCGATCCTGCTCATCCTGCTCCGTGCCGTTCAGGGCCTCGCGGTCGGCGGCGAATGGGGCGGCGCGGTGCTGATGAGCGTCGAGCACGCTCCCGAGAAGTCCAAGACCTTCTACGGCGGCTTCACGCAGCTCGGCAACCCGGCCGGTGCGCTGCTCGCCTCGGGCATCTTCGCGATCATGTCGCGTGTCAGCGACGACTTCATCATGAACGGCGGCTGGCGCATCCCGTTCCTGCTCTCCATCGTCCTGGTCGGAGTCGGGTTCTGGGTGCGCTACCGCGTCGAGGAGACTCCGGTGTTCGAGACCAAGGTCGAGGGCCGCAAGCAGTCGATGCCCCTCGCGTTCGCACTGCGCACCAACTGGCGCCCGATCCTGCTCGGCATCGGCATCCTGCCCATCTCGACCGGCGGCTACTACCTGGCGACGACGTTCGCCACCGCCTACGCCACCGGCGAGCCGATCGCGATCAGCGAGCAGGTGATCCTCGACGCGATGACCCTCGCCTCCTTCGTCGAGTTCGTGGTGACGCTTCCGGTCGCGTGGCTGGGCGACAAGTGGGGCCGCAAGAACGTCATGTACATCGGGTTGGTCGGCTCGGTCCTCACGTTCGTGCCATTCCTGCTGCTCATGCCCGGACGCGTCGAGCCGCTGATCTTCCTCTTCGCCTCGCTCGTGCGCATCGCGATGAGCGCGACCTACGCCCCCATCGCCGCGCTGCTCGCACAGATGTTCCGCCCGCAGTCGCGCTACACCTCGATCGCGCTCTCGTACGGCGTCGGCGCCGCGCTCTGGGCAGGATTCTCGCCCTGGTTCGCGACGCAGCTCATCGCCTGGACCGGCAGCATCTGGTCGGTCATCGCGATGTTCATCGGCATGGCCGTGATCGCCGGCGTGTGCACCCGCCTCGCGCCGCAGCACTCCGACGAGGCTCCGGTCACCGCATCCTTCACCGCCCGCACCGACACGACCGCGAACAGGCTGCCATGAGAAAGCTCACCCCCTTCGACCGCTCCGCCCAGACGACACCGCAGCTCGTCACCGCGCGCGTGATCCACACGGTGGACGCGGATGCCGCGGCGGCGACCGCGATGCTGACCGACCGCGGTCGGATCGTCGCGATCGGCACGCAGGCCGATTGTCTGGCGGCCGCCGAGCGGGCCGGTCTCGTGCCCGAGCACGTCGATCTCGGTGACGCGGTGGTCGTCCCCGGGTTCGTCGACGCGCACGCCCACCCCCTGATGTACGGGCAGCTGACGACCTGGGTCGACTGCGGACCCGAGAAGGCCGGCAGCATCCCCGAGATCGTGGCGCTGCTGCAGGCCGCGGCGATCGGCGCTCCCGCCGGGCGCCCGGTGCGCGGCTACGGCTACGAGCAGCGCAACCTCGCCGAGAAGCGGCATCCCACGCGCTTCGAGCTCGACGAGGTCGCGGCCGATCGCGAGGTGTACCTGATGAACGCCTCCGGTCACGGCGGCGTGGTCAACTCGTACACGCTCGCGACGAACGGCGTCGGCCGCGATACCCCGAACCCCGACGGCGGCGAGTTCTTCCGCGACGCCGACGGCGAGCTGACCGGCGAGCTCTCGGACGCCGCCTGCAACATCCTCACCGGCGTGCACGGCGTGAAGATCGGCCATCACGGTCCGAACTTCCACCTCGCCGACGAGCCCGAGGAGCACCTGCGGCAGCTGGATGCGGCGACGCGGCGATTCCTCGCCGGGGGAGTCACGTCGATCGGCGACTGCCAGGTCACCCGCCGCGAGTTCGACATGTACCTGCGCCTCGCCGAGGCGGGCCGACTCGAGCTGCGGGTGTCGATGTACCTGCTGTCGCACCTGCTCGACGAGGCGCTCGAGATGGGCCTGGTGGGTCAGTTCGGCAACGCCCACCTGAGCTTCGCCGGCATCAAGCTCTATGCCGACGGCACGCTCGGCGGCTGGACCGCATACTTCCCCGACGGCTACGTGGGCGACCCGTGCCGCACGGGTCAGCTGTACCACGAGCCCGCCGAGTACGCGGCGCTGATCAGCCGGGCGCACGCGGCGGGCCTGCAGACCGCGACCCACGCGCAGTCGCCGACGGCGATCGAGATGGTCGTGTCGGCGATCGAGGCGGCTCTCGCCGAGCGCCCCGACTCGGATGCACGGCACCGCATCGAGCACTGCGGCCTGCCGACGCCCGAGCAGATCGACCGGATGGCCGCCTCCGGCATCCGCCCGGTCAACCAGACGCAGCACTACTTCAACTGGGGCGAGGGCGTCGAGGAGGCCATCGGCACTCCGGGCGAGCGCTTCAACCCGCTCGGCGAGTTCGAGCGCGCAGGCGTGCCGTTCACGATCTCGTCGGATGCTCCGGTCGCCGAGCCGATCCCGCTCGAGGCCATCCAGACGGCCGTCACCCGCGTGACCCGTCGGGGGCACCGTCTCGGACCCGATGACCTGCGCGTCTCCGCGCTCTCGGCGCTGCGCGCCCACACGATCGAGGGGGCCGTGTCGATCGGTCGCGAAGACGACCTCGGCTCGCTCGAGGTCGGCAAGTACGCCGACTTCGTGGTGCTCTCCGACGACCCGCTCGCCGTCGAGGTCGAGGACATCTCGTCGATCACGGTGCGCGAGACCTGGGTCGACGGCACTCGTCGCCACGTGACCGCCGAGGCGCTGGCGTCGGCATGAGCGAGGATGCGATCATGACCGACGACTCCGCGCACCCCTCCGCGCCGACGAATGCCGAGCCGTACGCCGACACCGCCGGTCGTGCCGTGCTCGAGACGATCCGCGGCTACGGGGTGGATGCGGTGTTCGGCATCCCCGGCACGCACAACCTCGAGCTGTACCGCCCGCTCGCCGACCTGGGCATCCGCGCCGTGACCAACCGCCACGAGCAGGGATCGGGCTACGGTGCCGACGGCTGGGCGCAGCAGACCGGTCTCCCCGGCGTCGTCATCACGACGTCAGGCCCCGGCCTGCAGAACGCCATGAGCGCGATCGGCACGGCGTTCTGCGAGTCGCGGCCGATGATCGTGCTCTCGCCCGGCGTGCCGCTCGGGTCGGAGTTCGCCGACGTAGGCACTCTGCACGAGACGAAGGATGCCACGGCCATGGTCGGTGCGATCGCCGAGTGGTCGCGCAGGGTCACGACCGCGGCCGAGGCGGTCGAGGCGGTGCACGACGCGTTCATGCTGTTCCGCACCGGCCGCCCCCGCCCCGTGCACATCGAGATCCCCCTCGACGTGCTCGAAGCGCGGGCTGATGTGCCCGCGCAGGCGCGCCGCCCCAGGACGCTGCCTCCGCGGGCGACGGGCGATCCCGCAGCACTGGCCGACGCGGCACGCCTGCTCACGGCGTCGGAACGCCCGGTGATCGTCGCGGGCGGAGGATCCGTCGATGCGGCTCACGAGGTCACCGCCCTCGCCGAACGGCTCGGAGCCCCGGTGCTCACGACGCTCAACGGCAAGGGCGTCGTCGATGAGCGGCATCCGCTCTCTCTCGGCTCGAACCTGCGTCTCGCCGCGGCCCGCGACGTCGCAGAAGACGCCGACGTCGTTCTCGTGATCGGCTCGAAGCTCGGGGAGGCCGAACTCTGGGCTCCGCGGTTGGAGGCGCGAGGCGCGGTCATCCGCATCGACATCTCGCCGCTCCAGCTCGACAAGAACCTCGCCGCGACCGTGGGCATCGTCGGCGATGCCGCCGCGGTGGCCGCGGAGCTGCTCTCGCTGCTGGCGACGGATCCGCGCGCGCCGCGCGAGCTGACCGACGAGCGCACCGCGATCGACGCCGAGATGCGCGAGACCGCCCCCGACGCCGTGGCGCTCGCCGAGATCATCGTCGAGGCGCTGCCCGATGACGCGATCGTCGCCGGTGACTCCTCGCAGATCGTGTACCTGGCGCTCGGCAGCGTGCTGCGCTCGGCGCATCCGCACTCCCTGCTCTACACGCCCACCTATGCGACGCTCGGATACGGCCTTCCCGCTGCGATCGGCGCCAGGGTGGCGCAGACCGAGCATCCCGTCGTCACCGTGATCGGAGACGGAGCGCTGATGTTCTGCGTCAACGAGCTCGTGACGGCCGTCGAACAGCGCCTCGACCTCACCGTCGTGTGCGTCGACAACGGCGGCTACGCCGAGATCCGGCAGAACGAGATCGACCGCGGCATGACCCCCGTCGGCGTCGACCTCGTACAGCCCGACTGGGCGGCCCTGGCGACCGCATTCGGCGCCACGGGGCGACGGGCCGAGACTCCCGACGACATCGCACCGAGCATCCGCGACGCGATCGCGGCCGGTGGCGTACAGCTCGTGCACATCCCCATGCAGAGACAGGACTGATCATGACCGACAACGTGGGCCCCATCGACGCCTCCGCGAATCCCCGCTACTCGGGGATCGCGACCTTCGCCCGCCTGCCGAGGATCGAAGACGTGCCGCGCGCCGACATCGCCGTCGTCGGCATCCCGTTCGACTCGGGCGTGAGCTACCGCCCCGGCACCCGGTTCGGTCCTTCTCATGTGCGCGAGTCCTCGCGGCTGCTGCGCCCCTACAACCCCGCGCAGGACGTGTCGCCGTTCGCGGTCGCGCAGGTGGTGGATGCCGGAGACATCCCCGTCAATCCGTTCGACCTCACCGAGGCCGTGACCGAGGTCGAGCGCGCTGCTCTCGCGCTCGGCGAACAGGTGCAGCGCATCGTGACGATCGGCGGCGACCACACGGTCGCGCTGCCGCTGCTGCGGGCCGTGGCCGCGAAGCACGGTCCGGTCGCCGTGCTGCACTTCGACGCGCACCTCGACACGTGGGACACCTACTTCGGCGCACCGATCACCCACGGCACCCCGTTCCGCCGGGCGAGCGAAGAGGGGCTCATCGACCTCACCGCGAGCTGCCACGTCGGCACGCGAGGGCCTCTGTACTCGAAGAAGGATCTCGAGGACGACGAACGCCTCGGCTTCTCGATCGTCTCGAGCGAGTACATCGAGGAGCACGGCGTCGAGGCCGGGATCCACCGCATCCTGCAGCGCATCGGCGACAGGCCCCTGTACGTGTCGATCGACATCGACGTGCTCGACCCCGCGCACGCGCCAGGCACCGGAACCCCCGAGGCCGGCGGCCTCACCAGCCGGGAGCTGCTGCGCATCCTCCGTGCGCTCGGCGACAGCGACATCGTGGGCGCCGACGTCGTCGAGGTCTCGCCCGCATACGACCACGCGCAGATCACCGGCATCGCGGCGAGTCACGTCGTGTACGAGCTCGTGTCGCTGCTCGCCGCCCGCATCGGTCGCAGCTGACACGCCTCACACCC
This sequence comes from Microbacterium sp. C5A9, assembly GCF_022627955.1. Taxonomy (GTDB): domain Bacteria; phylum Actinomycetota; class Actinomycetes; order Actinomycetales; family Microbacteriaceae; genus Microbacterium. Next base: position 218,900 of record NZ_JABXGD010000004.1, on the reverse strand, counting down.
ACGACGCCGTCTCACGCATACGACGCGGCGAGCATCTCGGCGAAGAGCTCCTCCGCGTCGCGCTCGACGCGGCGGCGGGTGAACCAGTCGCAGATGTTGACGCAGTCGCGGTGCAGCAGGTCGAGGCCCTGCGGGTTGGCGACGATGTCGACGATCTGCGGCAGGTCGATCACCCGCACGCGCCCGTCGTGCACGAGCAGGTTGTATGCCGACAGGTCGCCGTGGGCGAAGCCGGCCGCGGCGAAGACCCGCATCAGATCGACGATCTGGTCGTAGAGACCCGCCAACTCGGCGCGATCGCTGCGCACCGCCGCGAGTCGCGGCGCGGCGACCCCCGACTCGTCGCCGATGAACTCCATGAGCAGCTCCGTGCCGTTGACCTGCACGGGGTAGGGGACGGGCGCTCCGAGCTCCCACATGCGGCACAGGGCATCGAACTCGGCGAACGACCACTGCAGAGCGGCGACCGCGCGGCCGTGCTCCGACTTCTTGGCGAGCGCTCGGGTGTCGCGCGTGTTCCGGGTGCTGCGGCCCTCGGAGTACACCCCCGAGCGATGGAAGCTGCTGTGGTCGCTGTCGCGATAGCGCTTCGCCGCGAGGAGGGTGCGCTGCGCCGGGTCGTCCGGCACGGCGCGCTCGAGCAGGAACACGTCGGCCTCCTTGCCGGTCTTGAGGATGCCGAGCTCGGTGTCGAGGGCGCCCGCACTCGTCACGACCCAGGCGGGCCAGGGAAGCGGACCGCGCTCCGACGGAGTGATCGCCGGCCAGGTGGTCCAGCGCTGGCCGTCGCCGGGTTCGACGTCGGCGAAGGTCGGGACGGACTCGAACGGAGAGGCGTCGAAGAGACGAGAAGAGGAGGGTGAGGTGGATGCTTCCGAGGAAGCGAAGAGATCAGACACGGTGTGGCTCCGAGAGTAGGAGGCCGCGCGCGGATCAGGAGCGGGAGGCCTCGAGAGGAAGGATGTCGGCGAGGGGCGCGACAGAGATGGTGTTCATGTCGTCAGCTCCTCTCGCTCGGCCTTCCGGGAGAACCCCGGTGCGTCGTCGAGCCTAGGGGGTGGTGTCGGATGCTGTCCAGACCCGATCACGTGCCGCCCTGGCCCGATCCGGACGAATGGTCGGATGCCGAGGACGCCGCGTCGGGCACGCACGCCGCGCGCCTGGAAGCCTGGGACCATGACGACGACCGCGCCCGTTCCCGTGACGACCTGCCGCACCGGGAGCATCCGCTACGGCGGGCTCATCGTGCTCATGCTGATGGGGTTCCTGCTCGTCACGGCCGAGTTCCTCCCCAACGGCGTGCTCACCGAGATGGCCGACGCGCTCGGCGTGACGCCGGGCCAGGCGGGGCAGACCGTCACGGTCACCGCGCTCGTCGGGCTCATCGTCGCCCCGACCGTGGGCCTGATCTTCCCGCGCCTCGATCGCCGGTCGCTGCTCGTCTGGATGGCGCTCGCCGCAGCGGCATCGAACCTCATCGTCGCGATCGCGCCCAACCTGCTCATCGTGCTGCTCGCGCGGTTCCTGCTCGGTGCCGCGATCAGCGCGTTCTGGGCGATGTCGATCACGGTCGCGGCGCGGCTCGCGGGTCCCGAGCACCTCGGACGAGGGGTCATGTTCACCTCCGCCGGGGTCTCGCTGGCCACGGTCGCCGGTGTGCCGCTGGGCGTCATGCTCAGCGAGATCGTGAACTGGCAGACGGTCTTCGCGATCGCCGGGGTGCTGATGGTGCTGCTGGCCGTGGCGCTGCGATTCCTGCTGCCGTCGGTGCCCGCGGAGCAGGCGTCGAGCATCCGCCTCCTCGTCGACACGGTGCGCCGCCCGGGCATCGGACTCGGCATGGTCGGCCATGTTCTCGTCGTGCTGGGGCACTTCCTGGCCTACACCTACGTGCGGCTCGCGCTCGAGCGCATCCCCGAGGTCGAGCCGTCGACGATCATCCTCCTGCTCGCCCTCTTCGGCGTCGGCGGTCTCGCCGGCAACCTCGGACTCGGGTTCTTCATCGACCGCACCTTCGCGTTCTTCGCGGTGTTCGCGCCGCTCGTCATCGCGGTCGCCGTGCTCTCGATGATCTTCTTCTCGGGATCGGTCATCGGCATCGCGGTCGTCGTGGTCGCGTGGGGCTTCTTCTTCTCGTCGTGGCTGCTCGTGATCAACACCTGGGTCGGGCACCGCACGCCCGACCGGCTCGAGGCCGGCGGAAGCCTGGTCGTGGTCGGCTTCCAGGGCGCGATCACGATCGCCGCCGGCGTGGGGGGACTGCTCGTCGACACCCTCAGCGTCGAGTTCGTCTACGTGCTCGGGGCGGTGTCCCTGCTGGTGGGCGCCGTGCTCTTCGGGCTCTCGAACCGGATGAGCACAGCGGCCGCGCCGCGCGCCTGAGCGGACTAGGCGGGGACGGCCGTGAGCTGGGTCGCGCGCCAGGCCGACGGGGTCATGCCGGTGCGTCGGCGGAAGGCGCGGCTGAACCCCTCGTCCGAGGCGTAGCCGAGTTCGCGGGAGGTCTCGCTGACCGATCGGCCGACGGCCAGCATCCGCTTCGCCGCGTCGATGCGCACCTCGGTGACGTAGTCGGCGGGTGAGCGCCCGATCGCGCTGCGGAAGCGCTCGGCGAACACCGAGCGCGACATCGCCCCGACGCTCGCGAGACGCTCGACGGTCCATTCCCGACCGGGCTGCTCATGGATGGCCTCGACGACGCGATCGAGGAACGGGTCCTTCGAGACGGAGGGCCAGCCCTCAGGGGCGCAGCCGTTCGCCGCCCACGCGCGGATGACGCTGAGCAGCACGGTCTTCGCCATCATGCGGCAGATGACCGGGTCGCCCTGGCGTTCGGGCCACGACGGCGGATCAGTGGGTCCCATGCTGCCGGCCAGTGCGGCCGCGGCCGGCTCGAGCGCGTCGAAGGACATGACCGTGATCGGGTCGGGCAGCACGGCGGCGATCATCGAGGCACTGTCGGAGAATTCGAGGTCGACGACCACCAGGTCGGTGGCGAGGTCGGCCTCGAGGGCGACCGGCGTGCGACCGAGGGTGAGGAACGCGTCGCCCGCGACGAGGGTCGAGCTGGTGGGCTGTGCATCGACAGCCACGACCTGCGAGGCACGATCGACGTCGAGGCGGCACGCGCTGCCGAGCGGTGGATGCCCGTGCACCGACCCGTCCGCGATGTAGACGAGCGTGGCCGACCCCGGGGCGAGGGGCAGCCGGCCCCCGGCGGTGAGGGCGACGCGACGCGCCACGCCGATGCGCAGATCGACGGAGTCGAGGATCTGCCCGAGCGCTGCGGAGTCGACGGTCACCATGCCTTCGGCAACGCTCAGGAGGCCACGGCTATTCCGGATACGCTGGAAGGACACCCCACCCGAGGAGTCCCGTGTTCCGCACACCCGGCCGCCTGTTCCGAGTCCTCGCGATCGCGGAGGCGATCACCTGGACCATCCTCATCTCGGCGATCATCGCCCGCGCGGTCGGCGCCCCCGGCGTCGTCGTCACGGTCGGTGGAGGCATCCACGGGTTCGTGTTCCTCGCCTACGCCGCGACCGCCGTGCTGGTCGCGCTCAACCAGCGCTGGCATGCGGGCGTCGCGATCCTCGCGGTGGTGAGCGCGATCGTCCCCTATGCGACCATCCCGATGGAGATCTGGCTGCAGCGCACCGGCCGGCTGACCGGAGTGTGGCGTCTGGAGCAGACCGACGACCCCCGTGATGCGCGGTGGTACGACCGCCTCATGCGCTGGTTCCTGCGTCGCCCGTGGGTGCTCGCGATCCTGCTCGTGGTGGGCATCGTCGCGCTCTACGTCATCCTCCTGCTGGTGGGCCCGCCCGGCGGGAAGTGACCGCGCCGGTCACTGGATGACGACGGCGTTCTTCTCCGCGACCTCGGCTATCGTCGCCTCGATGTCGCCGCCCGTGCAGTCGACGATCGTGTAGAGCCCGACGCCCGTCGCCGTGAAGGCACGAGCGGCCATGATCCACCGGCGGTCGCCGGCGTCGCCCACGATGCGGCGGTTCTCGACCTCGGCATTGCCGCCGATCTGATAGCTGAACGCGCCCGTGGTCGCCGCCGTCGAGATCGCCGCGACGTCGCTCTCCCCGAGGATCACGGCCAGCATGGCGTCGGAGCTCGCACTGTCGTCTCCCGGCACCGTCGGGACGTCGGGGATGAGCCCCTGCCAGAACTGCGCCGTGCAGGTGTCGTCGACCGTGCCGTACGTCCATCCGCCGTTGCCGTCGTCGGGCTTGACGCTCTTCCACCCCTCGTCGACGATGAGCCCGTCGCCCCACTGGATGTAGGCGGTGGACGGCAGAGCGGCGCCGTCGGCGAACGACATCGATGACGGCAGATCGCCCGCCGGATTCTCCGACGGCTCGTCGGAGGGCAGGGCGGACGGGCTCGCGGTGGGCACCGGATCGGGGCCGTCGCCGCTCGGCACGTTCGCCGGTATCTGCGCATACAGACACCCGCTGAGCGGCAGCACCGCGAGGGCCACCACCGAGACGGCTGTCAGGCGGAGCAGAGACGAGACCTGCGGGATGCGCGTCATGCCGGTCAGCCTACTCGGCCGGTCACGTCCCGCTCAGGGCGTGACCGAGCTCAGTGGGCCGTGACGATGCCCACGGCATCCTGCACCATGACCGACGCGACCCGCGCGCCGGCGCCGGCGGCGACGATCAGCTGCTGCGGCCCGGGGATCGCCGCGTCGCCCGCGGCGTAGAGCCCCGGCACGTCGGTGCGGCCCGAGCGGTCGGTCACGACATGCCCGTCGCTGTCGAGCGACGGCGCGAAGCCGCGCAGGAACGACACGTCCGTCTCCCACTCCGGGCGGACGAATCCGCCCTCGACGGCGACCACCGTGCCGTCGGTCAGGCGGATCGCCTCGATGCGCCCTCGGTCGCCGACCAGCTCGGCGATCGGATGCCTCTGCACCGAGACGCCCGACGCGGCGAGCTCGGCCTCATCGGCGGCCGAGACGGTGTCGGCGCCGAGCGTGAACACGGTGAGGCTCTCGGTCCAGCGCGAGACGAGTCGGGCCCGGTCGGCGATGTCGGGAGTCTCGCCGATGAGCGCGAGTCGTCGCCCGCGCAGCTCCCACGCGTCGCAGGCCGCGCAGCTGAACAGGCTGATGCCGTAGAAGCCGCGCAGATTCGGCACCTCGGGCAGCGTCTCGCGCAGCCCCGTCGCGAGCAGCACGGACCGCGCCGAGACCGTCTCGGTCGGATCCTTGCGACCGATCGACGCGGTGAAGACGGAGTCCTGCTGGTGGAGTTCGAGCACGCGCACGCGGGTGCGCACCTCGATGTTCGGGTAGGCGGTGAGCTCGTCGCGGGCGATCCGGCGCAGCTCGTGCGGCGGCACCCCGTCTCGGGTGAGGAACCCGTGGGAGTTCAGGGTGGCGGCGTTGCGGGGGCGGTCGGCGTCGACCACGAGCACCCGCATGAGCGATCGGCCCAGGTTCAGCGCCGCCGAGAGCCCTGCAGGGCCGCCGCCGATTACGAGCACGTCGTAGGCATCCGTGTCAGTCATGCGCATCCTCCGGCGAGAAGGGCGGTGTCCCCGTGCGGCCGACGCGGGAGCGCCGATCGTGGCGGCGCCGCCGGCGGGGTGCTCGTCGCGTGAGCAGCCGTCCGCTGCATCCAGTCTGCCATCTCCGAGCTGAGGGTCGCCTAACCAGATGCGACGATGCCGCTCGGGATCGACGCCGTCGAGCAAAGTTGAGCCGATTCATATCAACTTTGTTTGACAGGGTCGGAGGGTCGGAGTACAGTTGAGTCATCGCGACTCAGGTTTTCCTGATCGCCCCGGATTTCCAGACCACATCAACCTCAGCAACAAAGGAGAATCACATGGCACGTGCTGTTGGAATCGACCTCGGTACGACGAACTCCGTCGTCAGCGTCCTCGAGGGTGGCGAGCCGAAGGTCATCGCCAACGCCGAGGGCTTCCGCACGACCCCCTCGGTGGTCGCGTTCACGAAGGACGGCGAGGTGCTCGTCGGCGAGACCGCCAAGCGCCAGGCCGTCACGAACGTCGACCGCACCATCGCGTCCGTCAAGCGTCACATCGGCACCGACTGGACGTTCGACGTCGACGGCAAGAAGTGGACGCCGCAGGAGATCTCCGCGCGCATCCTCCAGAAGCTGAAGCGCGACGCCGAGTCCTACCTGGGTGACACCGTGACGGACGCCGTCATCACCGTTCCCGCGTACTTCAACGACGCCGAGCGCCAGGCCACCAAGGAGGCCGGAGAGATCTCGGGACTCAACGTCCTGCGCATCATCAACGAGCCGACCGCCGCCGCTCTCGCGTACGGCCTCGACAAGGGCAAGGAAGACGAGCTCATCCTGGTCTTCGACCTGGGTGGCGGAACCTTCGACGTCTCGCTGCTCGAAGTGGGCAAGGACGACGACTTCTCGACCATCCAGGTGCGTTCCACCTCCGGTGACAACCGCCTCGGCGGTGACGACTGGGACCAGCGTCTCGTCGACTACCTCATCAAGCAGTTCAAGGAGACCACGGGCGTCGACGTCTCGGGTGACAAGATCGCCCTGCAGCGCCTCAAGGAGGCTGCGGAGCAGGCCAAGAAGGAGCTCTCCTCCTCGACCTCGACCAGCATCAACCTCCCGTACCTTTCGCTGACCGAGTCGGGCCCGGTGTCGCTCTCCGAGACCATCACCCGCGCGAAGTTCGAGGACCTCACCAAGGACCTCCTCGACCGCACCAAGAAGCCGTTCGAGGACGTCATCCGCGAAGCCGGCATCAAGGTCGCGGACATCGACCACATCGTGCTCGTGGGTGGATCGACCCGTATGCCCGCCGTCGCCGAGCTCGTCAAGCGCGAGACCGGCAAAGAGGCGAACAAGGGCGTCAACCCCGATGAGGTCGTCGCGGTGGGCGCAGCCCTCCAGGCCGGTGTCCTCAAGGGTGAGCGCAAGGATGTGCTGCTCATCGACGTCACGCCCCTCAGCCTCGGCATCGAGACCAAGGGCGGCATGATGACCAAGCTCATCGAGCGCAACACGGCCATCCCGACCAAGCGCAGCGAGACCTTCACCACGGCAGACGACAACCAGCCGTCCGTCGCGATCCAGGTCTTCCAGGGCGAGCGCGACTTCACCCGCGACAACAAGCCGCTGGGAACGTTCGAGCTCACCGGAATCGCCCCGGCTCCCCGCGGCATCCCGCAGATCGAGGTCACGTTCGACATCGACGCCAACGGCATCGTGCACGTGTCCGCCAAGGACAAGGGCACGGGCACCGAGAAGTCGATCGTCATCTCCGGCGGCTCGTCGCTGTCGAAGGAGGACATCGAGCGCATGGTCCGCGAGGCCGAGGAGCACGCGGCGGAAGACAAGGCCCGCCGCGAGGCGGCCGAGGTCCGCAACCAGGCCGAGACGCTCGCGTACTCGATCGACAAGCTGATCACCGAGAACGACGACAAGCTGCCCGAAGACGTCAAGACCGAGGTCAAGGCCGATGTCGACGCTCTGAAGACGGCTCTGGCCGGCGACGACGACGAGGCCGTGAAGACCGCGTTCGACAAGCTGAACCAGTCGCAGGGCAAGATCGGCGAGGCCATCTACGCGCAGTCCCAGGCCGAGGGCGCCCCGAGCGCCGACGCCGCGGGCGAGGCTCCGGCCGATGACAGCTCCTCCGACGAGGATGTCATCGACGCCGAGGTCGTCGACGACGAGGACGAGAAGAAGTAATCATGACGGACAAGAACTTCGAAGGTGACGACGAGGTTCGCAGCGAGGGGTCGGATGCTCATGGCACCGGCCCTTCGCCGCAGAACCCCGACTCGCGTGAGGCCGCGGCCGCCGAAGGATCCGACGAGACGCCGGTGGACGGCGCTTCCGACGACCTGACGGTCGACGACATCCTGGGCGCGACGCAGACCGGCGAGGCCGCGGCGGAGGACGCCGTGCTCGCCGACCTGGAGTCGACCCTGCTCAACGACCTCAAGCGCCTCCAGGCCGAGTACGCCAACTACCGCCGCCGCACCGAAGAGCAGCGTCAGGTCGAGATCGAGCGCGCGAAGGGCGAGGCCGCCAAGGGCCTCATCCCCGTGCTCGACGATCTCGCTCGCGCCGCTCAGCACGGCGACCTCGTCGAGGGCACGCCCTTCGCCGTGATCGCCGACAAGGTCCGCACGGTGGTGGAGCGGCTCGGTGTCGTCTCGTACGGCGAGAAGGGCGAAGAATTCGACCCGCAGCGTCACGAGGCGATCTTCCAGCAGCCGACGCCCGGCGCCGACAAGACCACGGTGCTCGAGGTCGTCGAGGTGGGATACCGCCTCGGTGACGTCGAGCTGCGCCCTGCGAAGGTCGTCGTCGCCGTTCCCGCAGAGTAGGTGATCGATGGCTAGCCAGGACTGGTTCGACAAGGACTTCTACAAGACCCTCGGGGTCTCGAAAGACGTCAGCGACGCTGATCTCAAGAAGACGTACCGCAAGCTCGCCCGCAAGTATCACCCCGACTCCAATCAGGGTGATGAGAAGGCCGAGGCGAAGTTCAAGGAGATCAGCGAGGCCTACTCGGTGCTCTCCGACGCCGAACAGCGCAAGGAGTACGACGAGATCCGCGCCATGGGCTCGGGCGCACGCTTCACCGCGGGCGGCCAGTCCGGCGGCGGCTTCGAAGACGTCTTCAGCCGGTTCGGCCAGCAGGGGCGCGGGCAGTCCGCCGACTTCGAGGACATCTTCGCGATGTTCAACCAGGGGCAGGGCGGTTCGTTCGGCTCCGGCCGTTTCGGGCAGACCTCGGGCGGATTCCGTGGCTTCGGCGGGCCACAGAAGGGCGCCGACGTCACGGCCCGCACCACCCTCGACTTCGCCACCGCCGTGCAGGGTGAGACCATCACCCTGCAGGGGGAGGACGGCAAGCCGTTCAAGGTGAAGATCCCCGCCGGCGTCGCCGACGGCCAGAAGATCAGGCTCCGCGGACGCGGCCGCCCCTCGCCCGACGGCGGGGAGAACGGCGACGTCGTGGTGCAGATCGCGGTGCGACCGCATCCGGTCTTCACCCGCGATGGGCTCAATCTGCGCGTCGTCGTGCCGGTGACCTTCACCGAGGCCGCGCTCGGCGCGACCATCGAGGTCCCGACGCTCAGCGGTGACACGGTCAAGCTCCGTGTCGCACCGGGCACCCCGTCCGGACGCGTCCTGCGCGTCAAGGGACGCGGAGTCACCACCTCGAAGGGCACGGGAGACCTGCTCGCCGAGCTGCAGATCGCGGTGCCCGCGCACCTCGACGACGCCGCACGCGAGGCGCTGGAGAAGTTCCAGTCTCTCGAACCCGCAGAGAACCCGCGCGCCGACCTCATGGCGAAGGCGCGTCGGTGACGATGACCGAGACGACGACCGCGAACGCCGGAGGAGGAGGAAGACATGTCTGATCAGCACATGGACTCCGACACCCCGGTGTTCGCGATCGCCGTCGCGGCCCAGCTCGCGGGGATGCACCCGCAGACGCTGCGCCAGTACGACCGCATCGGCCTTGTCGTGCCCGGACGCACCTCGGGCGGCTCGCGCCGCTACTCGACGCGCAACATCGAGCAGCTCCGTGAGGTCGCCCAGCTCTCGTCCGAGGGGATGAGCCTCCCGGCCATCGCGCGGCTGCTCGACCTGGAAGACGAGAATCGGATGCTGCGGCGCCGTGTCGCCGAACTCGACGCCGCCCTGCGGGCCGAGCGCGAGAACCGGCCCGGAGTGCGCGTGTTCGCGGCCGGGTCCGCGGGGGTCATACCGATGACCGGCGGGCGGCGACTCCGCAGATCAGCCGAGGTCGTGCTCTGGCACCCCGGCGCCGGGCGGGACTGATCCCCTGAGAGAGAGAGCCGGCCCGCCCGGACCAGGGTATGCCTGCACTAGGGTCTGCCTGCGCTTGGGCCCGCCTGCGTTAGGGGGCCCCGAAGAACCGGTTCGCGATATCGGAGACCTCTTTGTCGAGGGTGTCGATGCGGCCGGTCAGCTTGGCGTCGAGTGCGTCGATCTGGCCGGTGAGGCGGTGGTCGAGCATCTCGATCTGACCGGTGAGGCGGTTGTCGAGCATTTCGATCTGACCGGAGAGCCTGTAGTCGAGGGCTTCGATCTTTCCGGTGAGGCGATGGTCGAGGGCCTCGATCTGACCGGTCACTCGTCCGTCGAGAGCCTCGATCTTGCCGGACAGTGTTCCCTCGAGACGGCCGACCTCTGCGCGAACCACCCTGCCGAAGTGCGTCGTCACGAGGGTGAAGCCACCCAGCAGAGCGGCGCCGAACACCCCTATCAACGTCCAGACCTGCGGCTCGCTCATCGTCATGACTCCATCCTGCGAACGTCGCGCCAGAATGGCAGTGTTGCGTCGTGCGGCGCAGAGCGGTCCTGCGCGATCTCGCCGTCCTGGGGACGGAGCGCAGGCGATCGACCTCGGTGCAGGAGGGGTCGCCGCACGCGCGCATCCCTCTGCGCGCGGTATCGTTGCGACACGATGAGGATGACGCGTCGCACACTGCTGATCGGCGCCGGAGCCGGCGTCCTGGGAGTCCTGCTGGCCTCCTGCACGCCCGAGCCGGTGCCCACGCCCACGCCCGACCGCTCGCCGACCCCGAAGCCCACCTCCGACAGCATCACGTCGGACGCCTTCGCCCGGAGCTCGTGGACGAACGACCCCTTCTCCCTCGGTGCGGCGAGCTTCACGCCCGTCGGCATCCAGGCCGCCGCGCGCGATGCGCTGGCCGAGCCCGTCGACGACCGGCTCTTCCTCGCCGGTGAGGCGACCGACGTCGAGGCCCCCGGCACGATGGCCGCCGCGATCCGCTCGGGCGAGCGTGCCGCCGAGCTGCTCCGTCGTGCCGCCGATGACGGCGAGCGAGTGGCGATCGTGGGTGCCGGGCTCGCGGGTGCCGCCGCAGCGGCACGTCTCGTCGCGGACGGTCTCGAGGTCACGGTCTTCGAGGCACGCGACCGGGTCGGCGGACGAGTCCATTCCGTCGTCGACGACGCGAACTGGCCGGTCCCCGCGCAGCTGGGCGGTTGGCTGCTCGGGGCATCCGACGGCGCGCTGCGCGAGAGCCTCGATGCGCTCGACGTCCGCACGGCGTCGATCGCCGGCGCGCTCTGGCGCTCCGCAGACGGCGACGTCGCGCCGGTGACGACCGAGCCGGTGCAGTCCGCCATCGCCACCGCGCAGGAGGGGCTGACCGACACCTCGCTCGACGAGGCGCTGACCGCGGCGGGTGCCGATCCGACGGAGCCGGGCCTCGCCGCACTCCTCGCCTCGATCGCCGCGTGGTCCGGGGCCGATGCCGCGGACGTCTCGACCTGGTTCCCCCCGAAGCTCCCGCCTGACGAGGCCACCGCGGTGCTCGGCGACCTCACGCCGGTGATCGAGGGGATGCTCGAGGGCGCGCGGCTGAGCCTGTCGTCTCCGGTGGGTCGGGTCGCCTACGACGAGGCCGGTGTCAGTCTGGGCATCGCCTCGGGGGAGTCCCTGTCGTTCGATCGCGTGCTGATCACCGTGCCGCTCGGCGTGCTGAAGAGCGAGGGGCTGCAGTTCGCGCCCGCCCTCCCGTTCAGCCATCGTGGAGCGATCGCCGAGCTCGGCATGGGGCGCATCGAGACCGTGTGGATGCGCTTCGACGAGCCGCTGTTCGCCGCGGCCCCCGCCCCGGATCCCGGCGCCGATGAGGGTGCCGATGCGGGCGCCGGAACGGATGCCGACGCGACACCCGCGCCGTCGATCTGGCACGTCGTCGACGGCGACGCGATGATCCGCACCTGGGTCGACCTCGCCCCCACCACCGGCGAGAACATCCTGATCGGGATCGTCGGAGGAGACGCGGCCGCGGAGTTCGCCGAACTCGACGATCAGAAGGCTCTGGCGGCGGCGATCGCCTCGCTCGCGCCGTTCCGCACGGCGACGGACTGAGTCCGCATCACACCTCGGGTCGCGACCGGCCCCGCCGCCGCATGCGACTCACGAGCACGATCACCGTGGCGACCAGCGCGAAGATGGCCAGCGCGATGCCGCTCGTGAGGAGGAACTCCATCGGGCCCGACACCTGTCGCGGGTCGAGGAAGTAGTAGGGGTACCAGCCCACGGACGGGCCGCGCCACAGGGTGACGCCACCCCAGGCCAGGGGAAAGGCGAGCGCCGTGGGCACGACCCACCAGGGGACTCCGCGGTGCCCGGGGGTCAGCACCCAGGCGAGGGCGGTGCACGCCGGAAGCCAGAAGTGCAGCACCTGGTCGGACCACGGCACATCGACGCGGATGCCGCGCAGGCCCGCCTGCCACACGATCAGGGCGAAGGCGAGACCTGCCGTGATCGTCCAGGTGAGGACGAGCGCCAGCGCGACCGTGAACCACCGCGGATCCGAGGCGCGGATGAAGGCGAGCACCGCCCCGATCAGCAGCACGACGACGAGCGCGCAGTTCGACTGCACGGTCAGGTAGGCGAAGAAGTTCTCGCCCGCGATCGTGCGCGAGCTCAGTCCCCAGAAGAGACGGTGCACGAGGGCGACGGTGCACACGGTGGCTGTGACCAGGCGCAGCACGCCGAACACCGATCGTGCCCTCACCGTCTACTCCGCCCCTTCCCTGTCGCGTCGATCGCGCCATCTCGGCCCTGCCGCGTGGACCGCGCCATTCGGCGAGTCTACGGAAGGCTGCCGATACGGGCTCCGAGGCGTCCCGCATTCAGGAGATGGAAAAGTGCCCTTCCTAGCGTGGGAGCAGGGATAGCCCCTGCTCCGCGCCTGGCGCGCGGTGTCCTGCCACGAAGGAACATCTCCTCATGACGAACACCACCGCCCCCTCTGCCGGCCCTTCGCTGGGACTCCTGGTCCTGCGCATCGTGGTCGGTGCGATCTTCGCCGCCCACGGGGCGCAGAAGATCTTCGAGTACACGATCGCCGGAACCGTCGGCAGCTTCGCGGGAATGGGGATCCCTCTGCCCGAGATCGCCGCCCCCGTCGTCGCGTTCGTCGAGCTCATCGGCGGCATCCTGTTGGTTCTCGGCCTCTTCACCCGCCCCGTCGGCATCCTGCTCGCGGTCGACATGATCGTCGCGCTCGTCGCCGTGCACCTCCCCGCCGGGCTCTGGGTGGGCGAAGGCGGCTACGAGTTCGTCGCCGTGCTCGGAGCGGGCGCGCTCGCGCTGGCCTTCACAGGTGCCGGGCGCTTCTCTCTCGACGGTGCCTTCCTGCGCGGTCGCGCGCCGGCCTGGCTCAGCTGAGCCGACGGCGCAGCACCCAGGTGTTGCCCGCGCTGCCGCCGCTGTGCTCGAATTCGTCGAGCGCGGCGGTGGCGATGGCCAGTCCGCGGCCGCTCTCGCTCTCGTGATCCGGCATCGACACGTTCTCCCAGTCGATGCTCGCGGGATGAGCCGTGTCGACGATGGTGGCGAGAAGCTCGTCCGGTGCTACCCGAAGGGCGACGTCGACACTGATCTCGGCATGCGCGAAGGCCTCCGCGTGCTGCACGATGTTCGTCGCCACCTCGCTGACCGCGAGGGTGAACAGGGTGCGGTCCTCGGATGCCACGTGAGCCGACTCCGCCCAGAGAGCATCGAGGGCGTCGAGCACCTCGTCGACGAAGGCCGGAGTGGCTGCTCCGATGACGCGCGCGGAGCCCGGCTCACTGCCCATCGAACGCCGATTCCGTCGTGGGATGATCGCGCAGGACGCGGTCGAGGTTGGTGAGGTGCAGCACGGTGCGCACGGCATCCGGCACGGCGGCGATGCGCAGGTCGCCGCCGGCGACCCTCGCGCTCTTCAACGCCCCCACCAGGGCTCCGAGGCCCGACGAGTCGACGAGCTGCACTGCCGCCATGTCGATGACGATCCGTGAATCTCCCGACCCGACGAGGTCTGTCACCGCCTTGCGCAGCAGCGGGGCGCCGGTCGCGGTGAGGCGCCCGGCGAGCGCGATCACGGCGTAGCCGTCGCGGATGTCAGTGCTGATGTCCATGGGACTCCTCCTCGAGGATTCGGGCCGGTCCGCGGTAACGGGCGGCGTGGATGATGACGCTGAGCACGAGCAGGTCGTAGAGCACCCACACGGTGTTGACGAGGGTTCCCGTGCCGTCGCCGGTGCCGACGATCACGCGGGTCACACCGATCACGAGCGCCACGGCGAGCACGATCATCGCCGTGAGCTGGGGCCAGATCTCGCGCCACGGCACACCTCGCGGGTCGCGTCCGTCCTTGCGGGTGACCGCGAACGACAGGTGGCGCCCGAACACGACGTTCGCGACGGCCGTCCAGCATGCGCGGATCCACACCGGGAAGAGGGCGAGCGAGTACTGCTGCCCTCGCCACGTTCTGATGCCCTTCGCGACGACGAGGAAGAGGAGCTGGTTGACCAGGAAGTACGGCAGGAAGCGGACGAAGAAGTCCACCGACCACGCGGTGACCGGCAGCACACCGAACACGAGGTAGACGACCGGGGCCGTGAGGTACACGACGGCGGCGAACCCCGACAGGTAGCTCCACATCGTTGCGAAGTACATCAGCCGCTGGCCGATCGACAGGCCGCGCTTGACGAGCGGGTTGTCGCGCAGCATCACCTGCAGGGTGCCCTGGGCCCAGCGCAGGCGCTGGGTCAGCATCGTCCGCAGGTCTTCGGGAGCGAGTCCCTTGGCGAGGATCTCGTGATGGAAGACGCTGCGCCAGCCGAGCGAGTGCAGCTGCATGGCGGTGGCCATGTCCTCCGTCACCGAGATGGTCGCGAGCGGCAGGATGGGCTGCGCCTCGTCGCCGCGGTCGAGTCGCAGCGCGTCGAGCAGAGCCTTGACGGCATCGATCGCAGTGATGGGCGAGAGGTCGGATGCCGCGAGCGCGGCGAGCCCCGCCTCGTCGACGACGATCGCGTCGAGCTCGGCATCGTGCTGGATCGGCAGGGCCCCGAGCTCGGCGAGATCGGCGCGGATGCCGGCCAGATCCTTCGCGACGAGGATGACCGACGCGTTGTCGACGGCGGTGCGCACCGCGGCCGCGACGTCGGCCACCGGAGAGCCGGATGCGAGGTCGCGGCGACCCGTGCGGATCGCGACCTCGATGGCGAACAGTTCGCGGCGCAGATCGGGGTCGGACGCCGTGCGCAGCTCCGCGCCGATCAGCTCTTCGGAGGCGCGGAGCGCGCGGGCCGCACTGTCGGTGACCTCGCGCACGTAGCCGATGATGCCCAGCTGCATGAGCGCCTCACGCCGGAGCACGGCGTTCGAGCCGCAGAAGAACGCGGCGTTCCAGCCGTCCTTGCCCTGCTGGATCGGACCGTAGAAGAGGGGCGCCTGCGCGCCGAGCGGATCGGCCTCGTCGACGTTCATGAACCACTGCGGTGTCTGCACGACGGCGACCTCGGGGTCGTCGGCGAAGTAGCCGAGGGTGCGGTGCAGGATCAGCGGATCGGGGATCTGGTCGGCATCGAGGATCAGCAGGAACTCGCCGTCGGTCTCGAACAGCGCGCTGTTGAGGTTGCCGGCCTTCGCGTGGCGGGGCTTGCCGACCCAGTCGTCCGAGCGCGTGAGGTACCCGACACCGGCGTCGCGGGCCGCCTGCGCGAGCTCGGGGCGGGAGCCGTCGTCGAGGACCCAGGTCGTGTGCGGATAGGCGATCTGTCTGGCTGCTCGGGCCGTCGTCATCACGAGCTCGATCGGCTCGTCGTAGGTCGTGACGAAGACGTCGACCGTGCCCTGCGGCGGCGACACCGGTGCGGGCCGCTCCTTCGCCTTCCACATGGTGAGGCAGAACAGGAAGGTGTCGATGAGGCTGTAGGTCTCGGCGATCACCAGGGGAACCGCGATCCACCAGGCGGACCAGTTCACCGATTCCAGCCAGCGCCAGGTGACGTAGTTGATGCCGAGCAGCACCGACAGCAGGGCGATGATGCGGATGGCGGCGAAGCGCGCGGTCATGCGTCCCGCCGCACGACGACGACGGTGACGTCGTCGGTGGCCGTCTCGCCCGCGGCCAGGCGCAGGGCCTCGCTGATCGCCCCGTCGGGGCCGAGCGTCGTCAGCACGCGGTACACGTGGGCGTAGGGGTCGTCGGGGTCGAGCACGTCGAGGAGCCCGTCGCTGCAGCAGACGAACGCGTCACCGGGACCGAGCACCGTCGTCCTCGGTTCGCGCACCTCGGCGGTCGGCAGCCCCAGGCTCATCCCGAGCGGCAGGCTCGTGGAGCGCAGGTGCTCCCACGCACCGTCGGCGCGCAGGATGAAGGCGAGGCTGTGGCCCGCGTCGATGACCTGCAGTTCACCGCTCTCGGGATCGAGCTCGGCGTGCACGGCCGTCACGAACATCGACGTGTCGGCGAAGTCCTCCTCGAGCAGGCGGTCCGCTTCGGCGATCGCCTGTGAGATCGTGCGCTCCGGGGCGGTGCGCAACGAGGCCCGCACGCTGGCGGCGATCAGGGCGGGTCCCGTGCCCTTGCCCATGGCATCCGCCAGGGTGATGCGCAGCGCGCGCCCCTGCAGGCTCAGGTCGTAGAAGTCGCCGGCCAGTCGACCGCGCGATGCGGCACCCCCCGCGATCGTGTACCCCGGCAGGGTCGGGTGGGTGTGCGGGCGCAGCGCACTCTGGATCACGGCCGCGTGGTCGAGCTCGGCGTCGTTCGCGAGCTCGGTCTGCACCCAGAACGCGAGGTCTCGCAGCAGGTCGCGCTGCTCGTCGGTGAACTCGTGGGGCTCGGTGTCGAGTACGCAGAGGGTGCCCACCGGCTCGCCGCCCGGTGCGTGCAGCGGGTGGCCCGCGTAGAACCGCAGGTGTGGATCGCCGATCACGAACGGGTTGTCGGCGAAGTGCTCGGTGTCTGCGGCATCCTCGATGATCACCGTGCGGTCCTGTCGCACCGTGTAGTCGCAGAAGGAATCCTGCCGCGGCGCCTCGGACCCGCCGAGCCCGATCTCCGTCTTGCGCCACTGCCGATCGCGGTCGATGAGCGAGACGCTCACCATGGGGACGCCGAACATCTCCTTGGCCAGCCGTGCGATGCGGTCCACCCGCTCGTCGCGAGGCGTGTCGAGGATCTTCATCTCGTCGAGTGCTCGCTGCCTCGTGAGTTCGTCGATCATGGGGCTCCCCTCCCGCGGTCCTGCTGTCATCCTCCCATCGCGGAGGGGCCGGCGGGGGCGGATCCATGGTGTTTCGGACCGAACCGATATATCGCTGGCGGCCCGGTTCGGAGGGGCTGGGCCCAGATCCAAGACACCGGAATGGAGCACATACCGTCGTCGTATGACGACGGTATGACTGCTATCGTCGCCACATGATCATCCGGGGGGATTTCGGGGCGCTCGATAGCGAGGCGGGGCGGCTCGACGACGTCGCCGACCGCATCGACGGGCGCCTGGTGGCTGCGCGGCACGACATCGACGACTTCCTCGCGTGCGGGTGGACGGGGCCTGCCGCCACGCAGTTCCGCGCGGCGTTCGACCGGTGGCTCGACGTGGCGACCGGCGGTGCGGCCGAGCTGCACGACCGAGTCGAGGCGATCAGGGAAGCGACCCGAGACCTCGTCGCGTCCGAGCAGGCGAACGCGCAGGTGTCGGACTCGGCGTCGCCGGGGGTCAGCGATGCGCTCTCCCGGCTGATGGGGGCTCGCTGATGTTCGCCTTCCACGTCGCACGCGCCGAGCAGATGCTCGACGACATGCTGCGCACCAGCACCGCCCTCGTCGACGCCCTCGACGATGCCGACGCCGCGGCCGCCAGGGTGGGCATCGCCTGGGCGGGTGAGACGGCGGATGCCCACCGGGGCGCGCACGAGCGCTGGCGCGGCGACGCGCGACGCATGGCCCGGGCCCTCGACGAGATGCGCGGGGCGCTGCAGGGCGCGTACGCGAACTACTCGGCTGCGGCATCCGTGAACCTCGCAATGTGGGGGTGAGTGCATGCTGATCTGCGTCGATCCCACGGCCTACGCTTCGGCGGCTGAGACGTTCGGAGACCACCTGGCGAGCGACGTGCGCCGGGTGGCTGAGAGGCTCACCGGGGCGCTCTCGGGCATGGGAGCGGTCGCCGGTCACGACCCGGCAGGCGCGGCCTGGGCGGAATCGTACGATGCCGTCGCGCCCCAGACGGTGCAGGCGATCGACCAGCTCAGTCGCGCGAGCGTGAACGTCGGCGCGCTGCTTCAGCAGGCGGGCTTCAACCACGCCAGGGCCGAGGCGTACTCCGACGTCACGGGTGGCGGTGAGCTTCCGCCCGAGACTCTGTCATTCGTATCCGGCGCGCCGATGTCGGTCGGTCTGCCGAGCGCCGAGGGTGGTGCGATCGCGGATCCGCCCGCCGGATGGGAGTGGCTGCAGGACGTCTGCGGGCTCATCTGGCCCGACGGCGACCCCGGCCGGCTGCGCGAGATGGGCGCGGTGTGGACGCGCGCCGCCGACGAGCTCGATGCGGGATGGATGCTCGTCTCGCAGGGCATCACGGCGCTCGACGAGCAGGATTCGCCCGAGATCGAGAGCGCGCGCGGCGTGTGCCGTCTGCTCGGCGAGACCCTGAGCGAGCTGGCGGCTCAGTGCCGCGCGATCGGGACCGCCTGCGACGACCTCGCCGGCCATATCGAGTCGGCGCGCTCCGAGTTGATCACCGAGGTCAACCTCATGCTCGCCTCGATCATCGCGATCGAGGTCGCGGCGGGTCTTGCCGCCGCGGCGACCGCGGGCATCGCAGGGGTGGCGATGCAGGGTGCTGCCTACGGTGCTGTGCTCACCGCGGGCGCGCGTATGTCGTTGATCATCTCGCGGCTGCTGAACATGGCGACGCTGACCGGCTCATCGCTCGTGTGGAAGAGCGCGGATGCGGTGGGCGACAACCTGCGCAAGATCCTGACGCTGACGCCGCGGGCAGCTGAGGTCACGCCGGTCGCCGGCACGCTCAAGGCGCTCGACGACCTCGCGAACAGGCTGTCGAACTCGGCCTGGCCCCTGCCTCCGTCGCCCCGCGGATTCGCGATCGAGACGCGTCTCGGTGGCAACCTGCCGCCGGGGTTCCCGACGATCGACAAGTTCGATTGGCAGCACGGCATCGCCACGAGCATCAAGACGGTGGATCTCGCGGCCAAGAGCTATCAGAATGCATCCCGCTTGAAGAGTCTGCTGAAGCGATACGTCGACAAGATGGCTGCCTTCGTTGGTGACAAGCGCGCGAAAGTCGAGGTTGCGGAGGCGCAGATCACGGAACGGGTGCTTTACGTTGTCGTGCCGCGAGGCGCGACTGCAGAGCAGAAAGCGGCTATTGACGAGGTTATGAACTATGCCGAGCAGCAAGGAGTCAAGTTGGACGTAGAGGTTATGAGATGAGAGATCACTCGGTGAGTGTCGAACTGCAACGGGACGGTCGTGTCTTCATTCAGCCGTACTCGAAGACCTGGGAGGGAGCGAGTATCGGGGACGGGCTGCCGTCAGTCATCGCGAGTATGACCGACGCGCAGGTTCTGGGCTCGTCGATCGTGGCGGCGCTCCATGCCTCCAACCGGAGGCCGCTTCCGAATCGCAATCTCCGCGTTGATCCGCCCGATCGCGAGTTTCTCGAGTGGCTCGGGCTGCGCACATATGGGCAGTACATGAAAGGTGTGCGCACGTTGAGTGTGCGGGCGGCGTACGACAACGATGACATCGCTGAGGTCATGATCACGCCCGAGCGTAATGGCGGGCCTCGCGGCGGATTCACGCCCCTGTCCGACGAGCGCCGCACGGTGATGTTCGAGAGCCCCGAGCAGCTCGGCCGCGCCGTGCAAGAGGCGATGAAGAGGGCGACGGCGTGACTCCGACGGGAGTGACGGTGGGCGCATTGGCGAGGGAGGTGATGCGGTGATGCTCCGGATCGCGAGCGTCGCTCTGGTCCCCGACGGACGGGTGCTCCTTCAGCCGTTCTCCGCTACGACTGGCGGGCCCGTGGTGTACGACGGCCTGCCGTTGGTGCTTCCTTCGATGTCGAGTGAGCGTGAGCTGGGACGCGCAGCAGTAGCTGCGCTCACGGCGTCGAATCGGCGCATGCTTCCGGCTCGGGATCTCCGTCGAGATCCAGCCGATCGTGAGTTCCTCGACTGGTACGGGGCCGCCACCTATGGCGAGTATTCGAGGGGCGTGCGTTCGGTCGGGCTTTCGGCGTCGTTTGTCGATGTCATTGACCAGGTGCGCATTCGTCCTAACCGCAATTTGGGTCCGCGCGGTGGCTTTGAGGGAATCGCGAACGAACAGAGAGTCGTAGAGTTCACTGATCCTGAGCATCTCGGTCTCGAGATTCAGGATGCCATGACGAAGGCGACGCCCGGTCGCGGTTCGGGGTTCAGATGGACGCGGAGCTAGTCGCATAGTGTCTGTCGACCGTTTCGCTGAT
Source organism: Microbacterium sp. C5A9 (assembly GCF_022627955.1). GTDB lineage: Bacteria > Actinomycetota > Actinomycetes > Actinomycetales > Microbacteriaceae > Microbacterium. Next base: position 198,576 of record NZ_JABXGD010000004.1, on the reverse strand, counting down.
GGGTGTGTTCTCGTGCAGCCGTTTGCGGGCGCATCGGAAGGCTTCGATAGCGCTGACGATCTTCTCCACGTGCTTGATGAGCTGGTCATGTACGCACAGGAAAGAGGTCGTCCGTTGAAGAAGCGCAACGTGAATGTGATGTTGTACCGAGATAGACGCGTTTTCCTTTTTGTCTACTCAGACTGTGTAAACGGGCCGAGCGTATCGCTCGGACTGCCAAAGGTGGTTGCTGCTTTGACAGACGCTGATGCGCTCGGATCGGCGATCTTGCAGGGACTCCGGGAATCCAACGCGACCGTTCATCCCGCACGCGATTGGCGCGCCGACCCGCCCGATCGAGAATTCCTGGAGTGGTTGGGGCTGGCGACTTACAGACAGTACCAACGAGGAGTGCGCAGCGTTGACGTGAGTGCCGCTTTCGACCACGAACCTCAAGAGATCGAGGTCGTGCCGGAACGCAACGAGCGGCGGGGAGGTTTCACGCCGATCTCCCAATGGCGTCGCATGCTCACCTTCGAGAGTCCTGAGCAGTTGGGCCGCGCGGTGCAAGAGGCGATGAAGAAGGCGATTGCGTGAGGGTGCCGGCCGCGAAACCCCGATGACCGGCACAGGTGACCGGGGCAGGATGGAGCCATGCCCGATTCCCCTTACGCTTCTCGGCCCTGGCTCGACTCGTACGCCGACGGCGTGCCTGCCGAGATCGATGCCCCGACGCAGACCTTGCCCGAGATGATGTCGGCGAGCACCGCGACGTTCGGCCGTCGGCCGGCTCTCGAGTTCTTCGGTGCCGTGACCACCTACCGCGAGCTGGGCGATCAGATCCTGCGTGCCGCAGAGGGGCTCCGGCGTCTCGGGGTGCACAAGGGCGACCGGGTGGCGCTGGTGCTGCCCAACTGCCCGCAGCACGTCGTGGCCTTCTACGCCGCGCTCCGTCTCGGCGCCATCGTCGTCGAGCACAATCCGCTCTACACGGCGAGGGAGCTGCGGCATCAGTTCGAGGATCACGGTGCCAAGGTCGCGATCGTCTGGGACAAGACGGTCGACACGATCGCGGACTTCCCCTCCGACCTGCGGGTCGAGCACATCGTGAGCGTCGACCTCACTGAGGCGATGCCCGCCTCGCAGCGCCTGCTTCTGCGGCTGCCGGTACCCAAAGCGCGGGCCGCGCGGGCGAAGCTGAGGGGCACGCCCACGACGCGGCGAGCGCTGGCCTGGAAGAAGCTCGTCGACCATCGTGCTCTCTCACGCAAGGTCGTCGGCCCCGAACTCGGCGACACCGCGCTGCTGCAGTACACGAGCGGAACCACGGGCACGCCGAAGGGTGCGATCCTCACGCACGCGAACCTTCGCGCGAACGCGATGCAGGGGAGGGCGTGGGTGCCGGGCCTGGTCGACGGTGAGGAGACGTTCTACGGTGTCCTGCCGCTGTTCCACGCCTACGGCATGACCCTGTGTCTCACCTTCGCGATGAGCATCGGGGCGAAGCTGGTGCTGTTCCCCACGTTCGACCTCGGTCTCGTCACGAAGGCCGCCCGCACGAGTCCGCCGTCGTTTCTCCCCGCGGTCCCGCCCATCTACGACCAGCTCGCTCGAGCGGCGTCGCGCGGGACCATCGACCTCTCGACGGTCCGCTTCGCGATCTCCGGGGCGATGAGCCTTCCGGTGGCGACGGTGCAGCGATGGGAGGAGGCGACGGGGGGCCTGCTCGTCGAGGGATACGGCATGACCGAAAGCTCGCCCGTCGCGCTGGGCAATCCGATGGGCAGAAGCAGGCGCCCCGGCACTGTGGGGGTGCCCTTCCCGAGCACCGAGATTCGCGTCGTCGATCCGTCGGACGCCGATGTCGACCTGCCCGTCGGAGAACGCGGCGAGCTGCTCGTCCGCGGCCCGCAGGTCTTCCAGGGGTACTGGCGGCGACCCGGTGACACTGCCGACGCCCTGCTCTCGGACGGGTGGCTGCGCACAGGTGACATCGCCGAAGTCTCGGCCGACGGCTTCGTCACCATCGTCGACCGCCTGAAGGAGCTCATCATCACCGGCGGGTTCAACGTGTCGCCGAGTGAGGTGGAGGATGCCCTGCACGCGCACCCCGATGTGGTCGCGGCCGCGGTCGTCGGCCTTCCGCGGGCGAGCGGGGGCGAGGAGATCGCCGCCGCGATCGTGCTCCGAGAGGGCGCACAACTCGACGTCGGCGCGCTCCGTGACTTCTGCCGTACGCGGCTCACGCCCTACAAGGTTCCGAAGCGCATCACCGTCGTCGACGAGCTGCCGCGTTCCCTGATCGGCAAGGTGCTGCGCCGTCAGGTGAGGGATCGGATGCTGGCCGACTGACCTGGCCGTCACGGTCATCCGTTCGCTGCCGTTCACCACTCGCGTCGTCTCGGTCATCCTTCCGCCCGCCGTGCTTAAGCGCTATAGTCGGCCGCGGGTCGCGATGGCGCGACCAGATTCGACAACGACGCCGAAGGAGACGATCGGTCATGAATCAGAACGTCAGCAAGAATCGCCTGCGACGAAGCATCGCAGGACTCGGAGTCCTCGCCACCGCGGCGGCGGGCATCTTCACCGGGGTGGCAGGCGCTGCCGCGGAGGACACCGAGCCCGCAGACCCGAAGCTCGCCGTCTATGTCGAGGTGAACTCGAACGATTTAGCCAATGTCGCCGACTATACGCTCGCGGAGTCCGGCGAAGCCGCGATCGACATGGCCATGATCTTCGCCGCCAACATCAACTACGACGGCGAGAAGGCGTATCTGCACTTCAACGAGCGCGTCACCGAGACGCTCGACAATGCCGACACGCAGATCCGGCCGGTGCAGGAGAACGGCACGAAGGTGCTGCTCTCGGTGCTCGGCAACCATCAGGGTGCCGGCTTCGCGAACTTCACCTCGTATGCGCAGGCGGATGCGTTCGCCGCTCAGCTCGCCGACGCCGTGACGACCTATGGCCTCGACGGCATCGATTTCGACGACGAGTGGACGAACTACGGCGCGAATGGCACGCCGCAGCCCAACGCCGAATCGTTCGGATGGTTGGCCACGGCGCTGCGCGATCGTCTCGGCCCCGACAAGATCATCAGCCTGTATGCGATCGGGCCGAGCTACACGACCACCGACTTCACGCTGTTCGACGCCGAGGGCGTGCTCGACTTCGCGTGGAACCCGTACTACCCGACCTACGACGCCCCGACCGTGCCAGGGCTCGACGACCGCACTCGGCGCGGGGCTGCCGCGATCGACCTCTCCCAGACGAGCGCCGCGACGGCGGCCGACTTCGCGACGCGCACCGTCGCCGACGGGTACGGCGTGTACGTCGCCTACAACCTCACGGCGACCGACCAGTCGGCGTATCTCTCGGGCATCACCGAAGCGCTCAGGGGAGAGGCGACCGAGTACCGGGCGGCTCCCCGCGACACGACACCACCGGCCGTCACCCGAGGTAAGTGATCTCCCGAGAGGGCAGTGATCACCCGAGGTCGAAGACCTCGATCTGACGGATCGTGACCCCGGCCTCCGCTCGCACGCGGATCGCCGGGGTCACGACCCGTGACGCCAGCTCGAACGGGGTGGTGCGATCTGCCGGAAGCCCTGCGTCGTGCGTGGTCGGTGCCGCGGCCCAGTTCCCGTCCTCGTCGAGGACCTCCCACTGCAGGAACGACGACGAGGCCGCGGCCACCATCGTCACGGTGAGGTCGCTGAGGACGCGAGGCTCAGCGAAGCGGCATCCGGCCCATTCGCCGGCAGCCAGGACGACGCCGGTCGAACCGCTCGGATCTCCGTCATCGAAGAGGCGCCCGGCATCGACGACGGATGCCGACGCGATCACGCCCGCTGCGTCGGCCGTCAGATCGCGGCACCAGGCGGCGACGTCTGCCGGTGCGTGTTCGCCCGGCTCCAGAGCAGCCGACGGGTCGGTGCCGAAGATCAGCTCCAGTTCGGCGTCGCCGACGATCCCATCGATCGGCAGCTCGGCCCGCGCGAGATCGACCCCGTCGAGGCGAGCGCTTTGCAGCACGTGGGCCGACGGCCCGCTGCGGTGAGAGCGGATGTGCAGCGAGGAGCCGTCTGCGCGATCCACGCGGATGTCGTCGATCAGCGGTGACCCGATCCGCAGCACTCCCGATGCGAGCTCGAGCGGGTAGAGCCCGAGGGCCGCCCACAGCCACCAGGCGCTCATCTCGCCGTTGTCCTCGTCGCCGGGGAAGCCCTGGCCGATGTGCGCTCCCGCGAACAGGCGGCCCGCCAGCTCATTGACGATCGCCGCCGAGCGCCATGGCCGCTCGCTGAACGCGTACATGAACGGGATGTGGTGGGCGGGCTGATTCGAGATCGCGCACATGCCCGAGCGCAGCGCCCGCGCCTCCCGCTGCTCATGGATCACCGTGCCGTATGCCCCGCCGAATCGCTCGTCGGCGGTCTCGGGCTCCGCGAACAGCGCGTCGAGATGCTGACCGAAGGCGTCGCGGCCACCATGCAGCGCCGCGAGTCCTGCTCCGTCGTGCACGGCGCCGACCGACATGCCCCACGCGTTCGTCTCGACGTTGTCGCCGCCCCAGATGCGCGGATCGAAGCCAGGGGCGAACCCTCCGTCGACATCCTTGCCGCGAAGGAAGCCGGAGTCCGCATCGAACAGCGTGCGGTACGACAGCGCCCGATTCGCGAAGTAGCGGGCGAACGAGCGGTAACGGGCGGCATCCTGCGCAGAGTCAACGTCGGCGGCGAGTTGCGCGGCGAACCGCGCCAGTGCGGCATCGCTCACGGCGTTCTCGATGGTCCAGCTCATGCCCTCCGGCACGTCGGACGAGATGAATCCGGTGAACCGCCCGCGAGCGATGCCCTTGCGTCCGCGCAGCGCGTCGGGTCCCGGTTCGCAGGCATTGCGCCAGCCGCTCTCGAACGCCTCCGTGCGGTCGAACTCCACGCCCCACCGGGCGGCGTCGGCGAAGATCTGGTCGCTCGACGTTCCCACCATGCTGTCGACGTATCCCGGAGCGCTCCATCGCGCCATCCAGCCGCCGCGGCGGTACTGCGCGAGCTGCCCGTCGAGCAGCCTGCCGGTGAGCGCCGGGTCGAGCAGCGCGAGCGCCGGCCATTCGGTGCGATAGGTGTCCCAGTATCCGTTGTTCACCACGAGCTCGCCGTCGACGATCGGGGCGCTGGTGGCGCGTTCGCCGAACGCCTCGCGCGGCGCGAACACGTCGGCGAAGCGGACGGCGGGCGCATCCGTGGTCCCTGCGTTCTCCGCCGCAGTGCTCGGATAGAGGTGCATCCGGTACAGGGCCGCGGCGATCCGGTCCCGGTTCTCCTCGTCCGCCAGTCGGCGGAACGGCGCCTCCGCAGCGGGGAGGGGCGGGATGGTCACGCGCCCCAGCACACGGTTCCAGGATGCTGCGGACGCCGCTCGCAGCTCTTCGTAGGTCACCGCTGCCGGTGCTTCGAGCGCGAGGCTGCGTCTGGCCTGATCGACCGACAGGAACGACACCGCCACCCGCACCTCGAGCGAGCCTCGTCCGCCGACGTAGCCGGCGACGCGGGTCCGTCCGTCGTCGTCGAGCGCCCCGCGCGGGCCCGACGCTCCGTCGCCTTCGCCCCGCAGCACGACGCCGGCGAAGTAGCAGCGCGGAGCATTGCCCCAGTCCTCGGGGCCCTCGGGCGTCCAGCCCTCGAAGCCGCCGGCATCCGTCCAGATGAGTCGGCCCTCGTCGGTCGGCTGATCGATCACGAATCCGACGGTGGTGTCGGGGTCGGCGCCGTGCACGCGGAACGCGGCGGCGTGCGAGGTCGCGGTCATCTCTGCGCGCAATCCACCGAGGTCGACCGAGTACTCGTGCGGGCGGGCGCGCTCGGACCCGGGGGTGATCCAGCGTCGGCGCTCGGCATGGCCAGACATCGGGCGCCCGTCGAACGGCATGAGCTGCAGCACGGAGCGGTCGCCGATCCACGGGCTCGGCTGATGCGAGAACTGCAGCGCCTCGAGTCGCCGCCCTGGCGGATCGTCATGGATGCTGGGGCGGTACGGCCAGCGGGTGTCTGAGGCATCGGTGGCCGGTGTGACGAACGTGAAACCGTGCGGCACGGCGACCGCGGGGATCGTGTTGCCGCGTGAGAAGCGTGGCCCTGAGTGAGTGCCTCGACGGGTGTCGACGCGTTCGACCGGAGAAACCTCGTCCACAACGGCTGGCGCCGGCATCTCCTCCACGGCGCACTGCACGAAGCCGGTGACGCGCGACGGGAGGTGTGGCTCGGAGGCCAGCGAGGCGGTGCCGACGACGAGCTCGATGGTGACAGCGGTGTGCGGCTCCGAACCATCGAGCATCATCGGCGCCAGCGACACGGTGTCGGCGTTCCACTGCTCGGGCAGGCTCCAGCGCGCCGCGAACTGGGCATCCGCAGTGAGGGCGAAGTCGTAGCGGTCCCGCACGGCGGCGATCTCGCCGAGCCTCGACCCGTCGTCTGCCCGCACATCGACCGTCACCGCGAGCGCCGCATGCGGGGCGAGAGTCGCGTCGATGCCGTCGGCGTAGAACGCCCAGTGCAGCACGGTCTGCGAGGTGATGTCGATGCCGGTGAGCCCCGGCACGTCGATGCGCTGCTCACCCGCCGAGGGGTCGAAGGAGAAGGCGAAGACGGGCGCCGCGAGCACGCCCGCACGGGGGCGCGACGACGGCGGATCGGCCGGGCCGTCCGCAGGCGCGAGATGCACGGCGCTCACCCCTTGATCGCGCCCTCCTGCACGCCCCGGAAGAAGAAGCGCTGCGTGAACGAGAACATGATGACGATCGGCACGAGCGCGATCATGGTTCCGGCCGCGATCAGGCGGGGGTCGACCGAGAAGCTGCTGTTCAGGTACGCCATGCCGACGGTCAGCGTGTACTTCGACGGATCGGAGAGCACGATGAGCGGCCACAGATAGTCGTCCCACGCGCCGATGAAGGCGAAGATCGCGACCACCGACACCATGCCGCGGATGTTGGGCCACACGATGTGACGGATGCGCTGCCACGTCGTGGCCCCGTCGACCGTCGCGGCGTCGAGCACATCCTTCGGGATCATGCGACAGGCCGTGGCGACGAGCAGCACGTTCATGGCGCTGATGGCGCCGGGAAGGAACACGCCCCACAGGGTGTCGGCGAGACCGAGCGCGCGGATCGTGAGGAAGTTGCTCGTCACGGTCACCTCGCCGGGGAAGAGCAGGGTCGAGAGCAGGATCGCCATCACGATCCACTTGCCGCGGAAGCGCATGCATCCGAGGGCGTAGCCGGCGAACGTCGCGAGCACCACGTTGCTGACGACCGTGCCCACCGAGACGAGCAGGGAGTGCCAGGCGTAGAGATAGACGGGCACGATCTCGGCGACCGTGACGTAGTTCTGCAGTGTCGGCTCGCGCGGGATCAGGTTCGGGGGGAACGAGTAGATGTTCTCCTGCGGACCCTTGAACGAGGTCGAGAGCTGCCACAGGAACGGGCCGATGACGAGTACGAGCACCAGCAGCAGCAGTGCGTATCGACCGATCAGGCCGCCGAGCGTGGGCGTGCTGAAGTCGCCGGAGCCCCGGCGGCGGAAGATGCGCTCGCGAGAGGGCTGATCCGCCCGCCCCTCGGGGCGGACGTCGTCGGCGACCCGGGGTGGAGTGAGGATGCTCATGCGGAGACCTTCGCCTTCTTCTCACGATTCATGAACGCGATCGCGGCCAGCGGCACCAGGGTCAGCACGAACAGCGCGACGCTGATGGCGGAGGCGTAGCCGATGTTGCCGTTGAGACCGGAGCCGACCTGGCGGATCAGCATGACGAGCGACATGTCGTACCCGCCCGGTCCGCCGGTGCCTTTCGACAGCACGTCGAGCTCGGCGAACACCCTCATCGCCGAGACGGCGATGAGGACCGCGATGAGCAGCATCGCCCCGCGCACCGAGGGGATCGTCACCGACAGGAAGCGTCGGAAGGATCCGGCGCCGTCGAGCATCGCCGCCTCATGCAGCTCCTTGCCCACGTTCCCGAGGGCGGCGAGGTACACGACCATGTAGTAGCCGAGCCCCTTCCACACCGTCAGGAGGATCGCGCAGCCGAGCAGAAGCCAGCGGTCGACGAGGAACGCCATCGGCTTGTCGACGACGCCGAGGAACTCGAGGGTCTGGTTGATGATGCCGCGGCTGTCGAACAGCCAGGTCCAGATGAGGGCGACCACGACGACCGACGCGATGACCGGGAAGTAGAACGTGGTGCGGAAGAACGCGATGCCGGGGAGCTTCTTCTGCACGAGCAGCGCCAGAAGCAGCGGAAGGATCGTGAGCAGCGGCACGCACACCACGACGTAGATGATGCAGGTCGTGAGGGCGTTCCAGAACATCTCGTCGCCGAACATGCGCTCGTAGTTCGCCCCGCCGACGAACCCGGGAGTCCGCAGGGGGCGCGCATCGGTGAAGCTCAGGAAGACGGTGTTGAGGAACGGCCAGAGAGCGAACACCAGCACCCAGATGACGGCAGGGCCGAGCAGGAGCCACGGCGTGAACCACTTGTGCGATCGCATGGTCGTCCTCCGACTCCGGATGCCGGTGTCCGCGCTCATGGCTTACTGATCCACGCGGTTCGCGTTGGCGTACTCGACGATCTTGTCGAGCTGACCCTTCGCGTCCGCCTCGCCGTTCACGGCCAGAGCGATCTGCTGGGTCATGTACGTCGCCATGTCGGAGGTCCACTGGAACGGGATGGCCTTGGCATCCTCCATCGCGGTGAACACGGTGTCGATCGCGGCGAGCTGCTTCTCATCGGTGATCGACGACGAGATGTTCTCGACCACGGCGTCGCCTCCGGTGGACGTGCCGGGCGCGGTGCCGACCGCGAGCGACGAGAACGCGACCTGGTTCTCCTCGTTCGTGGCGAACTCGGCGAAGGCGAGAGCGGCCTCCTTGTTGTCGGAGTCGGCCGAGATGTTGAGGCCCTGCACATAGAGGGGCGGGATGCCGAGTCGCTGCGTGGCGACGGTGTTCTCGAGCAGTGCGGGCGCGTCCTTCGCGAGATCGGTCGTGAAGCCGGTGCCGCCGGTCGTGAAGGCGACCTTCTCCTGGATGTAGGCCTCGGCGTTTCCGCCGTAGTCACCGGTCAGGGCCTCCGCGGGCATCGCGCCGGCCGCGTAGGCGTCGGCGTACTTCTCGATGATCGCGGCGGCCTCATCCGTGTTGAAGTCGAACTCGCCCTCGTCGTCGATGACCTCCATGCCGGCCGACGTGAAGGTGTCGAGCGCGGGGATCGACGACAGCAGCTGGACCTTGCCGCCGGATTCGGTGGCCACGTCCTGCGCGAGGGTGAGCAGCTCGTCGACGGTCGTGGGGAGATTGTCCTGGGTGACGCCGTAGGGGGCGAGCTGGGCGAGGTTCCACCACGAGGCGTCGCTCGAGAGATACCAGGGCAGACCGTAGGTTCCCTCGACGCCGGGGTACTGGCTGTATGCGTCCCACGCGCCGGTGTTGTAGGCCGACGTGAGATCGGGGTCGGCCGTCTCGATGTCGACGAGCTTGCCGGCCGCGACCAGCGGGTAGGCGATGTCCGGCGGCAGGTTGAGGACGTCGGGAAGGGTGTCGGCGTTCGCCTGGCTGAGGATCTTCTCCTGGTAGCCGTCGCCCGGCTGGTCGAGCCACTCGACCGTGACGTCAGGGTGCTCCTTCTCGAACGCGTCGATGAGGTCTTCGAAGTACGGGGTGAACTTCTCGTTCTTCAGCGACCAGGTCTGGAACTGGATCGTTCCGCTCAGCTCGCCGGAGGTGTCGATCGGACCCGCGGCGTCCGATCCGGTGGCACCTCCGGTGCAGCCTGCGAGCGCCAGGGCGCCGATCGTGAATGTTGCCAGAGCGACAATGCGTGCGGGAACTTTCATCGTGCTTCTTCCTCGAGGCGGGCGATTGGCGGTGTCCGCTCGGCGGACTACAACGCTTTAGCAGATGAAACCATCCGAATCTCGCCCTGTCAAGGTCTCGGTGTCCTCGCCCTGTCCTATGGCGAAATCGTGGTAGGCGGGTCGCTACTCAAGCGTTATAGTGGTGCGACCTGTCCTCGTCCGAGGGCTCTGTCGGAAAGGTCCGGAGACATGACGCAGCGCCGCGCTCTCGATGCTCGCCTGAGATTCGGGGCGAACTACACGCCGTCGAAGGACTGGATGCACTCGTGGCTCGACTTCACGCCCGATGACGTGCGGCGCGATTTCGCCGCGCTCGCCGAGCTGGGGCTCGACCATGTGCGGGTCTTCCCGCTCTGGACGGTGCTGCAGCCGAATCGCACCCTGATCCGCCGCACGGCGGTCGAGGACGTGCGCGCCGTGGTCGACATCGCCGCGGAGTTCGGGCTCGATGCGAGCGTCGACGTGATCCAGGGGCACCTGTCGAGCTTCGACTTCGTCCCCTCCTGGCTCTCCACCTGGCACGACCGCAACATGTTCACCGACCCGAAGGCGCTCAGCGGCCAGGTCGATCTCGTCACGACGCTCGCCGGCGCGCTGGGTGACGCAGAGAACTTCCTCGGGCTCACGCTCGGCAACGAGACGAACCAGTTCTCGGCGCACACGCATCCCTCGCCCTGGCCCGTCACGATCGACGAGGCCGGCACCTGGATCGAATCCCTGCTCGCCGCCGCCGAGAGTGCGGCGCCGGGTCTGCCGCACGTGCACAGCGAGTACGACGCCGTCTGGTACATGGACGGGCACGGCTTCACGCCTGCGCACGCCTCGCGACTCGGGGCGATGACGACGATCCATTCCTGGATCTTCAACGGCACGGCGCAGCGATACGGCGGGCGCTCGATCGCCTCGGACCGCCACGCCGAATACCTCATCGAGCTCTCCCGCGCCTTCGCGAACGATCTCGATCGACCCGTGTGGCTGCAGGAGGTGGGGGCACCGTCGAACTGCCTCGACGAGAGCGAGATGCCCGGCTTCCTCGAGGCGACTCTGCGATCGGCCCTCCGCACCGAGAACCTCTGGGGCGTGACCTGGTGGTGCTCGCACGACGTGAGCCGAGAGCTGGGGGATTTCCCCGAGCTGGAGTACTCCCTCGGCCTGATCGATCAGAATGGCGCGGCCAAGCCGATCGGCCGCCGGTTCGCCGAGCTGATCCCCGAACTGCGCGACCGCACCGCTGCTCCCGTCCGCGACACCGCGATCGTGGTCGAGGTCGACGAGCGCGAGGTGCCGCTCAGCCGTGCGGCGCTCAGCCCGGGCGGCGCGGTGTTCCAGGCCTGGGTGGATGCCTGCGCCGACGGCCTCGACCCGGCGTTCGTGACCTCGCTGACCGCCGGCGACGACGCGGCGCTCGCCGCGCGCGGCATCCGTCGGCTGATCCGCCCCGACCTGTCCGCGAGCGCGGTCGATCCCTACGGCTCGGTCAACACCGTCGTCGGAGCCTGAGCGCGCCGGTCGCTCAGGCCGGAGGAGCCGGGGGAGCCGTGCTCTCGCGCGCGCTGAGGGTCGGTGTCGGGCCCTGGGCGCTGGGCAGGTTCTCACCTGCGACGATCTGCTGCAGCAGCAGGGTCGCCGCCTGTTCGCCGAGTTCGAACGTGTCGCGGGTCATCGCGGTGATCGAGGGGTTGATGAGCCCGGCGATCACCGAGTCGTCGAACGAGGCGATCGAGACGTCGCGGGGCACAGAGCGACCCATCTCCTGCGCGACCCTGAGGCCCGCCACCGCCATCACGTCGTTGTCGTAGACGATCGCCGTGGGGCGCAGGCGCCCCGAGAGCTGCGCCCGCGTGACCGATGAGGCGCGAGCGGGGGAGAAGTCGGTGGTGATCACCTCGCCGGCGATGCCGTCGGATGCCATGCCGTGCAGCACCTCGGCGCGCAGCCGCGTGTGCTCGAGCTCGGCGGGTCCGGCGACGTAGGCGATGCGGGTGTGTCCGAGCGCGGCGAGGTAGGAGAAGAGCGTCTCGGCCACCTCGTCGTCGGCGATCCAGACGCTGGGCACGGCGCCTTCGGGAGACGGCTTCGAGCCGATCATCACGGCCCGTGCGTCGAGGGCGGCGATGCGGTCGCTGCGCGGATCGTCGTCGCGCGGGTCGATGAGGATGATGCCGTCGACCTGACTCGACGACCGCCACTGCCGGTGCACCTCCATCTCCTCGGCGATGTCGGAGACCAGGCGCAGCTGGAGGCTGACCTTGCTCGCCGACAATCGGGACTCGATGCCGGCGATGAGGTCGGTGAAGAAGGCTTCGGAGCCGAGCGAGCGGGCCGGTCGAGCGAGCGCGAAGCCGACGGTGTTCGCGCGGGCGCCGACGAGTGCCCGCGCGGCGGAACTCGGCTGCCAGTGGTTCTCCTCGACGATGGAGAGGATCCTCTGACGGGTCTCCTCGCTCACGCCGGGACGCCCGTTGAGGGCGAAGGACACAGCCCCGGGAGACACTCCGGCCATGCGCGCGATGTCGGCGATCGTCACGCGTTTGCCCGTTGTCATGGCCCTCACCCTACTTGATCGGTTTAGTCGCTCGGAAGCCGCGCGACGGCCTGTGACGGTCGATACTAGATCGCTTTAGTAAATCCGATAGCATTGTCGGCATCCCCCTCCTCGCCGAGGGTGGATGCTGTCCCCCCTCACCGTCGAGCCCGGAGAACCACACCCATGCATGACGACACCTCGCTCACCGTCGGCCGCGTCACGCGCGTGCTCGACGAGCGCATCCGCCCGGCCATCCACTCGGCTTCGGTGCCGCTGGCGATCGAGGTGAACGAGCTTCCGGGGGAGCCGATCAGCCCCTCCGAAGGACTGGCGCTCGCGTTCACGCCGGCGTCCGTGCCGAGCATGTGGGGGCCGGCCTGGTCGACGACGTGGTTCAAGCTGACAGGCCGGGTGCCCGCGGAGTGGGCCGGCCGCCGTGTCGAGGCCGTGATCGACCTCGGGTTCGACATCAACATGCCCGGCTTCCAGTGCGAGGCACTGGCCTACCGCGCCGATGGAACGCCGATCAAGAGCATCAACCCCCGCAACCAGTGGGTGCCGATCGCCGAGACCGCCGAGGGCGATGAGCCGGTCGAGCTCTACCTCGAGGCGGCGGCCAACCCCGTGCTGCTCGACTACCACCCCTTCCTCCCCACTCAGGAGGGCGACATCCGCACCTCCTCGCCGGACCCCCTGTATCGCACCCGCCGCATCGACCTCGCCGTGTTCGAGCGCGAGGTCTTCGAGCTGTCCCTCGACCTCGAGGTGCTGTTCGAGCTGCAGGCCGAACTGCCGGCGACCGCGCCGCGGCGCATGCGCATCCTGCAGGCGATGGACGACGCCCTCGACGTGCTCGACCTGCAGCGCATCGCCGAGACCGCCGCCGCCGCCCGCGCGCAGCTGGCCGATGCCCTGGCCGCCCCCGCCGAGGCGAGTGCGCACCGCATCTCGGCCGTCGGGCACGCGCACATCGACTCGGCCTGGCTGTGGCCGGTGCGCGAGACGATCCGCAAGGTCGCGCGCACCACGTCGTCGATGACCACGCTCATCGAGGAGCAGCCCGACTTCCTCTACGGCATGTCGAGCGCCCAGCAGTACGCCTGGATCAAGGAGCATCGCCCCGAGGTCTACGCCCGCGTGAAGGCGGCCGTCGCCGAGGGGCGGTTCCTTCCGCTGGGCGGCATGTGGGTCGAGTCCGACACCGTGATGCCCACGGGCGAATCGCTCGTGCGTCAGTTCTCGTTCGGCCAGCGCTTCTTCGAGCGCGAGTTCGGCATCCGGTCGAAGGGGGTCTGGCTGCCCGACAGCTTCGGCTACTCGCCGGCGCTGCCGCAGCTCATGCGCCGTGCGGGATTCGAGTGGTTCTTCACGCAGAAGATCTCGTGGAACCAGCAGAACGTCTTCCCGCACCACACCTTCCTGTGGGAGGGCATCGACGGTTCGCAGATGTTCACGCACTTCCCGTCGATGGACACCTACAACTCGCAGCTCAGCGGCATGGAGGTCGCCAAGGCCTCGCGCCAGTTCAAGGAGAACCGCGTGACGTCGCGGTCGATCGCCCCGGTCGGATGGGGTGACGGCGGTGGCGGCACCACACGCGAGATGACCGGCAAGGCCGCGCGCCTCGAGAACCTCGAGGGCAGCGCGCAGGTCGTGTGGGAGCACCCCGACACCTTCTTCGACGCGGCACGAGCCGAACTCCCGAACCCGGCCGTGTGGGTCGGCGAGCTCTACCTCGAGCTGCACCGTGGAACCCTGACCAGCCAGCACGCCACGAAGGCCCTGCACCGCTGGGCCGAGCATGCGCTCGTCGAGGCCGAGCTGTGGGCGGCGACGGATGCCGTGCGCACCGGGGCCGCATACCCCCAGGCCGAGTTCGATCGCCTGTGGCAGATCGTGCTGCTGCATGAATTCCACGACATCCTGCCCGGCACCTCGATCGCGTGGGTGCACCGCGAGGCCGTCGAGGTGCTCTCGGGTGTGCTCTCCGACGCGCAGGATCTCGCGGACGCCGCCCGTCGATCGCTCGCCGGCCAGGGCGACCGAGAGCTGCGATTCGTGCCGAACTCGGTCGCAGGGGGTCGCTCTCTGGGCGCCGCCTTCGTCGAGGCGCCGACCGCAGCATCCGTCTCGCTCACCGAGGAGGCCGGCGGCTGGCGTCTCGAGAACGACCTCGTCTCGGTGCTGGTCTCGGCGGAGGGGCTCATCGTCTCGGCGGTCGACAGGGCATCCGGTCGGGAGGCCGTGGCCGAGGGGCGCGCGGCGAACCTGTTCCAGCTGCACCAGGACTTCCCGAACATGTGGGACGCGTGGGACATCGACAAGTACTACCGCAACAGCGTCGAGGACCTCACCGAGGTGGCCTCGATCGACGCATCGGTCATCGACGGTGTCGCCACCGTCACCGTCACCCGGTCGTTCTCGGAATCGACGATCGAGCAGACGATCGTCCTCGCTCCCGGCTCCCGCACGGTGGCGCTGCGCAACGACATCGACTGGCACGAGACCGAGAAGCTGCTCAAGCTGGCGTTCCCGCTCGACATCCAGGCCGCGCATACCGAGGCCGAGACGCAGTTCGGCTACCAGTCGCGCGTGACGCACACGAACACGAGCTGGGAGGCGGCGAAGTTCGAGACCTCGATGCACCGATTCGTGCTGGTGCGCGAGCAGGACTTCGGCGTCGCCCTCGTGAACGACTCGATCTACGGGTACGACACGTCGCGCGAGGTGTCGGATGACGCGGTCGCCACGACCGTGCGCCTGTCGCTGCTGCGCGCTCCGCGGTTCCCCGACCCCGACACCGATCACGGTCACCACGCCATCGAGGTGGGCTTCGTGATCGGGGCGGATGCCGCGATCGCGACGGCCGAGGGCATCGCGCTCAACAGTCCCGCGACGGTCGTGCGCGGCGAGCGCGAGGTCGAGCCGCTGGTGTCGGTGCACGGGGACGGCATCGTCGTCTCGGGCGTGAAGCTGGCCGATGACGGGTCCGGCGACGTGATCGTGCGTCTCTACGAGGCGCTGGGGCGACGGGCGACCGGATCGATCACGGCGGAGTTCGCACACGCCGAGATCCGCGAGGTGTCGCTCATCGAAGACGCTCTGGACGACGCGCGCGTGGGCGGTGAGCTGCGACTGCGCCCGTTCGAGGTGCGGACGCTGCGCATCGTGCGCTGAGCGCGATCCCGGTCCGGCCCCGCGCGCGCTGAACGTGCCATTGCGGCGGTCGCCGCGCGGGGAGGACGATGGGCGGATGGCCACCCTCGACGATGTCCGCGAGATCGCTCTCGCTCTCCCCGGTGTGACCGAGCAGGTCGGCGGTCACACCGGAGAGCCGTCATGGCGCCTGCCGAGTGGCCAGATCGTGTGGGTGCGCGGTCCCAGCAAGGTGGATCTCCGCCAGCTCGCCGACCTCGGGCTCGACTGGCCGGACGGCCCGGTGGTCGGCGTGCGCGTGGCGAGCCTCGAGGAGAAGGCGGCGCTGCTCGCGGCCGAGCCGAACGGGCTGTTCTCCATTCCGCACTTCGATGGCTACCCGGGGCTGCTCGTGCAGCTCGATGCGGTCGAGCGCGACCGGCTCGCCGAGATCATCGCGGATGCCTGGCTGATGCGGGCCCCGGTGCTCGTGGCGAAGAGATGGCTCGAGGAGCGCGGGCTCGACTGATCAGGGCTCTGTCAGGAACGGCCGGGCGGCGTCGAGGAAGGCGCGAGGGTCGTCGGCCCAGAGCCGGATGCGGTCGACTCGATGCGTCCCGCCCTTCGGCGCGAGGCCGGGCAGCCGGATCTCGACCGGGCGCTCGAGCTCGACCTCGATGTTGGTCTCGTCCTGCATCCGCTCGGCGTACTCCGACCCCGTGATGCGTGGCTGTTTGGGTTCGTCGACGCGACGGCTGATCGCCACCGACGCGATGTCGGTCCAGCCGATCGGCACATCGAGTTCGAGTCCGCTGCGGACGCGGATCCCGTCGGGACCCACGGTGTGCGGGCGCATGAGCATCGCACAGAGCAGTCCGACCATCCAGGTGACGCCCCAGATTCCGAGCACCAGCAGCGTGATGCGCACCGCGGGCCACCGGTGGACGATGAGGTCGAGGATCGGGATCTCGACCGCCGAGAGTCCGATGAAGATGAACAGCACCGTGAGCACGGGGCGGTGGTAGCCGATGCCGGTGCCGCCCTGCGGGACCGCCGGACGACGGGCGATAGCCCGCGCGATGCTCGAGTAGACGCGGAGCTCCGCGATCCATGCGCGATGGAGGACGTTGAGGATGCGGGCCAGGCGGGTCGGCCGCGGAGTGGCCGCCCGCAGCTGCTCGGTCATCGCGCCCCCTCGGGCCCGGTGGCTCCGGCCGCCGTGACGAGACTCTCCAGATGTGCGACGACTGCCGACAGCCCGCGCTCGACGGCGGGGCGGTCTGTCGGGTCGATCGCGCTCAGAAGCGTCGCATTGAGCTGCTCGTGCTCCTCCTGCATCCGCGTCATCGTCTCGACGGCGGTCGGGGTCAGCTCGACGAGGACCGCTCGTCGATCGGTCGGGTGGGCAGATCGGCGGACGTGCCCCGACTTCTCGAGTGCGTCGACGAGCCCGGTGATGTTGCGCGGGCTGACCTCGCAGAGCCGGGCCAGGGACTGCTGCGTCGACGGTCCGGCGTGCTGCAGCACCCAGAGCAGGTGCACACGGGCCGTCGTCAGGCCGGTGCCCTCGAAGGCGCGGGCCATGTCGCGCTGGAAGAGATCGGTGATCTGCAGCAGACGGTCGACGAAGAGCGGTTCCATGGTCGTGATGATACTACATTGTTACCTGTATTCACTAGTTTTACGCTCCTCCTCCACTCTCGTCCTCGACCCCATCGTCTCGACCGTCCTCGCCTTCCCCTCATGCTGCTCGCGGTAGTCCTCTGCCTTCGTCAGCGCACTGTATCGAGAGATTGGAATATGGCTTTGACCTGGGGTAATTGGGTGCGATTTCGGGCCGTGAATGTCGGTGCCTGCGTGTTGACTCAGGGGTATGAACAGCACTGCACAGCTTCTGGATCGGGTCATCGCCGACCTCGATGCAGTGCTGTCCGATGACGGGCTCGCGGCGTTGTCGGATGCGGAGCGGGTCACCGTGCTGCAGGGTGCGGGGGCGGTATTCCGACGTGCCGAAGCGGTCATCGTCGAGACGGTCGCGACTGGCGACGTAGTCGACTTTCCGCATTCGGCGGGGTGTCGGGGGCTGCGCGAGTTGTTGCAGCGCACCGTGCGTGTGGATGTGCGTGCCGCGAGCAGGGTCGACAGGGTCGTCGACCTGGTGCGGCGACCTCTGAGTCTGGCGGGGGAGCGGATGCCGGCACGGTGGTCGGAGATGCGGCTGGCGCTGCTGGACGGGGTGGTCGGGGTCACGGGGTTCCTGGCTGCGACGGGGCCGATCGAAATGGTGTGGGATCGGCTCACGGTCGAGCAGCGGTTGGCGGCGGATGTCGCATTGGCGGGGTGCGCGCGAGGCCACGGCCTCGACGTGGGCGCCTCAGTTGCGGATGGCGAACCCGATTCGGATGGTGGCGAGGGTGTGGCGGGTCCTGCGCCGACGGCGCAGGACCTGACGGCTCTCGCGGAGGATCTCGCGTCGATATTCGATCCGGACGGTGAGGAACCGAAGGATGAGGGAGCGCGGCGTCGTCGGGGCGTCACGATCGGCCGGTTGAAGGATGGCGTGCATGCGATCCGGGGGTATCTGACCCCGGAGGTCGCGGCGCAGTTCCAGCTGATCCTGGATGCGATCCTCAACCCCAAAGGCGAGGGGGCGCCCATGCCCGGGGTGCATTTCGCCCCGAGCGACGGTAGCCCTGCGTCCGACGATGCGGATGCGGATGCGGAGGGTGCTGATCCGTTCAACTCGGATCCGCGGCGCGTGCTCGATGACCGCACTGCGGCGCAGAAGCGGCACGACGCCCTCGCCATGGTCTTCGCCATCGCCGCCCGTCACCACGAGATGCCCACGCTCGGCGGATCCGCACCCGTCCTCGTGGTGAATGTCGACGCGGCGGACCTCGCCCCTCATTCCGCGGGGGCCGCCGGTGCCGCCGCTGCCGGCTTCGGATCGACGAGCCGAAGCGGTGGCGCAGGAGGGTGGGCGACAATCCCCGGGTCGGGTGCACATGTGCCCGTCTCGGTCGCCGCGCACGTCGGCTGCGCCGGGACGATCCAACGAGTCCTTTTCGATGAGGGGCGGATCATCGGCATCACGACCACCGATCGGGTGTTCACGCTGCATCAGCGGCGGGCGATCGTCGCTCGCGACAAGGAGTGCCTGATCCCCGGCTGCCATGTCCCGGCATCCTGGTGCGAGATCCACCACGTCACGGAACATGCCAGAGGTGGTCCGACGCATACGGACAACGGTGTGCCGTTGTGTTGGTGGCACCACCGATCGCTCGGCGCATCCGGATGGGTCATCCGGATGGAAGGAGGCGTCCCGCAGGTCCGCGGGCCGAGGTGGTGGGACCCCGACCAACGATGGCGCACACCGAAACTCAGCCTCCTGAAACTCAGCCTCCAGAAACGAGAGAAGGTGCGGGGTGCGCGAGGCGAGATCTGAGGCTGGCGTGCGCCGAGTGTCCTCGCGCATCACGAGAGCGCGAGGGCGACGGTCAGGCCGGATCGAGTCGCAGCACCTCGGGCGATTCGCCGCCGGAGAGTTCGTCGGCGACGCGGATGCTGCGGGCCAGCTCGTCGAGCGCGCCATCGAGGGTGCCGAAACGCTCCTTGTCGCTGCACACCGCCGTGAGAGTCACGAGATGGGTGCCGGTGTCCCACGTGTAGGTGACGAACGGAGGGGAAGAGGGCGTAGGGGGCATCGCGACCACGAGCTTCTCGCCCGCGCCCAGCCAGCGGCTGGTGAACGACTGGGTGTCGTCGTAGTCCATCGGCATCGAGGCCCGCGCGATGCGCACCTCGGGGGTCAGCGCCTGCACGGTGGCCATCGCGACGACGAGCTCGGGTTCTGCCTTCCACGTCCAGACCAGCACGCGGCCGTCGGCACGGCGCATCAGCATCGGAGTCGCCTGGCTCATGGCCCACGCTCCGAGCTTCGAACCCGGGCGCTCTGTCGCGCCCATCGCCGAGTTCACCTGGCCCAGCAGCATCCGGATCGCCGCCTTGCGATGCCGTCGCCCCTTCCACCCGAGCGAGTCGGTGACGGGGATCCACTGTCGGGCGTCGGCGTCGGCAGTCAGTCGCATGCCTCCACGCTAGAGGGTGAGGCTGGGGGATGGCGGTATGCCTCGGGCGCTCGGTCAGGGCCCTCCGGTAGAGTGGCCAGCGCCCGACCGGGCTCCCTGGCCGCCGTACCGTAAGGCAGAATGTCTTCCTCTCCCTCCGATTCGACGAGTGCTCCCGAGACCGGGCCGCGTCCGCTGCGCATCCTGATCGGATGCGACACGTTCGCCCCTGACATCAACGGGGCCGCCCGCTTCGCCGAGCGCCTCGCGGCGGGGCTCGTGCAGCGCGGCCACGACGTGCATGTGGTCGCGCCGAACCTCGAGTACCGACGCACTCCCGCGCGGACCGAGGTGATCGAGGGCGAGCCGATGACGATGCATCGGCTCCCGTCGGTGCGCTGGGCTCCCCACGACTGGCTGCGGTTCGTCTGGCCGTGGCGCGTGAAGCACTACGCCCGCAGGATCCTCGATGAAGTGCAGCCCGACGTCGTGCACATCCAGTCGCACATCGTGATCGGTCGCGGTCTCTCGCGCATCGCGCACGAGCGCGGCATCCCGGTGATCGCCACCAACCACGTGATGGCCGAGAACATCCTCGACCACACCACGATGCCGAAGTTCGTCGACGACCTCGTGCTCCGCTGGGCGTGGGGCGATGCGAAGCGTACGTTCGCCCTCACCCGTGCGATCACCACACCGACACGTCGCGCGGCCGACTTCCTCGAGCGCACCGTCGCCGTCGAGAACGTGATCCCGGTCAGCTGCGGCATCGACCGCAGCCAGTACACCCCGGTGATCGCCCCCCGCGAGAAGAACCGCATCATCTTCGTCGGCCGCCTGACCGCCGAGAAGCAGGTCGAGGTCATCCTCGACGCTCTGACGAAGCTCGATCCTGCGCTCGACGCCACCTTCGACATCGTCGGCGGCGGCGATCAGCGCAAGAACCTCGAGAACCTCACCAACCAGTTGGGCCTCTCCGACCGCGTGACCTTCCACGGGCGCACGACCGACGAGGAGCTCCGTGCACTGCTGTCGCGGGCCTCGGTGTTCACGATCGCCTCGATCGCCGAGCTGCAGTCGATCGCCACGATGGAGGCCATGGCCTCGGCGCTGCCGATCGTCGCGGCCGACGCGGTCGCCCTTCCCCACCTGGTCCACGACGGCGAGAACGGCTACCTGTTCGAGCCCGGCGACGCCGACGCGCTCGCCGCACGCCTCACCGATGTGCTCACCGCGTCTCCCGCGGAATACGAGCGCATGCAGCGGGCGTCGCTCGACGGCGTGGCGATCCACGACATCAACCGCACCCTCGACACGTTCGAGGCGCTGTACCGCGACGAGTCGCTCCCCGAGTGACGGGAACCGCCATGCACGTCGTCTTCTTCGGCGATCAGCACCTCGACTCGCTCGGCGGGGCACAGGTCTCGATGCGGCTGCAGCGGCAGTTCCTCGAACGCGCGGGTCACACGGTCACGGTCGTCGCGCCCCGGATGCACGGGTCGCGCGCCTCCGCGGCGGGGGTCGGTGACGTCGACCTGCCGTCGATGCCGATCACCCTCGACCGCGAGTACTCCATGAGCTGGCCGGGCCGTGCCACCGATCGGTTCCTCGACAGGGCGATGACGCATCGGCCGCCGGTCGACCTGGTGCACGTGCAGGCCGACTTCTGGGGCGCGTTCATCGGCCATCGGTTCGCGGCGCGGCACGGGGTCCCCGTGGTGCACACCATGCACAACCGGGTCGACGTCGGCATCGCCGCGGTCACCCCGCTGCACCGGCCGGTGCTGTCGGTGCTCAACCTCTGGCGTCGGTCCGCGCTGCGTGCCCTCGGCGAACCGGTGGGCGGACGCGACGGCTGGGCCTATCTGCGCGGGATCGCGATCGGGGCCTCGGCCGTGACCGCCCCCTCGACGCACTTCGCCCGCCGACTCGAAGAACACGGCGTCTTCTCGCCCGTCGACGTCGTGTGGAACGGCATCGACGACGACATCCGCGAGCAGACCCTGTCCGCGGCCCCCGCCGAACGGGCTCCGGGCCGCCCGCGTCTGGTCTGGCTCGGTCGCATGAGTCCCGAGAAACGACTGCTGCCGTTCCTCCAGGCCTTCGTCGCATCGGGGGTCGACGTCGACCTCGAGATCATCGGCGGCGGCGCTCAGCGGGCAGCCGCCGAGAAGATCGTCGCCGGGATGCCCCACGTGCGCTTCGCCGGCACGCTCAGCTACCCGCAGACCCTCGCTCGCATCGCGGCGGCGGATGCGCTCGTGCAGACGTCGATCGGCTTCGAGACGCAGGGGATGACGCCGTTCGAGGCCGCGACCCTCGGCACGCCGTCGGTGATCTGCGACCCCGACATCGCCGCCGAGCTGGGCGGCGGCCTCTGGGCGGTGCCCGGAGCCGCGGGCACCGAAGACCAGCGTCGGGCCGGTCTCATCGACACGCTGCGTCGCGCGGCATCCGACATCGCGTCGGGCGATGCGCCGATGCCCGTGCAGCAGGTCTCCGAGGCGTTCCGGCAGTCATCGCGCACGGCCGCGATGATCGAGATCTACGAGAGGGTGCTCGCGAGCTGAGCCGTCGGCGCAGCGGGTCGTCGCTCAGAACGGCAGGGCGTAGAACAGGTTCGACACCCACGAGACCAGGATCCCGGCGAGCTGCGCGGCGGTGATGCCGATCGCGATGCCGGGGAGCAGCTTCGACCCGGGCCTCCTCGCGCCCACGATGCCGAGCAGGAGTGCGGCCAGAGCGACGAGGAAGATCAGCCCGTTGCCGATCGTCCCGAAGGCGCCGATCGCGACCGCGTCGTAGGCCCAGCGGTAGATCAGCGGGTACGAGACGGACACCACCAGGCTGAGGCCGAGCGACACCAGGGCGAGGATGAACGCGAGGCGTCCGGGGCCGGCGGTCGGGGCGGCGGAGGATGCGCCGGCGTGCGGCGGAGCGCTCGGGTACTGCGGAGCGCCGGGGTGCTGCGGGGCTCCGGGGTGCTGCTGCGTGCCGGGGTACTGCGGAGCGCCCGAGTACTGCGGAGCGCTCGGGTACTGCGGAGCGCCGGGGGACTGCGGGCCCGCCTGGTGCGGCGGGGGGCTTCCGTACGGCTGCGCGGGGGGCTGCTGCGGCTCGCTCATGCAGTCGAGCGTAGCGGCGTGCGACTCCCGGCGTGAGCAGGCTCGACGACTCTCCGCCGCAGTGATGGTTCAGCGGTACGTGTGGCCGGATTCGGCGCGGTCGAGAGTGTCGCGGCCGCCGAGGCGCGTCCAGTCGGTGGGCTCCTGCCGATAGCCGTCGCGGCGGAGCTCGACCACGGTCGCGACGATGGCCCAGGCGGAGAGGGCGAGGAGGAGGATGAGGATGACCATGGCAGAAATGCTATGTTCGCGCTTGATCAGCCACGAGTGGCAGAATAGACTGCGAGCGTACGAAAACTGCCATCGTCGGGAGAAGCCATGATGAAGACCGTCGCCTGTGTCGTCCAAGACGGATTCGCGCCGTTCGAGTTCGGTCTCGCGTGCGAGGCGTTCGGTCTGGATCGGTCGAACGACGGCGTCCCGAACTTCGACTTCCGGGTCATCGCCCCGCATCCGGGCGTCGTGACATCGAAGCTCGGCTTCTCGATCAACGTCGAGCACGATCTGTCGTTCGCCTATGAGGCCGACCTCGTGGTCTTCTGCCCCGTTCCGCGGGAGTACTGGCCGCAGATCGATCCGCTGCTGCTCGACCTCGCTCGAGACGCGGTGGCGCGCGGCGCCTGGGTGCTGACCATCTGCAGCGCCTCGTTCATCCTCGGGGCCGCCGGCGTGCTCGACGGGCGTCGGGCGACCACGCACTGGATGTACTCCGACGTGATGGCCGAGATGTACCCGCAGATCGACATCGACCCCGACGTGCTGTTCGTGCAGGACGGGCGCATCATCACGAGCGCCGGCACGGCGGCGGGGATCGACGCGTGCCTGCACCTGCTGCGCCAGGAGCTGGGTGCAGAGCTGACCAACCGCATCGCCCGCCGCATGGTGGTGCCGCCGCAGCGCGACGGCGGGCAGGCGCAGTTCATCGACCGGCCGATCCCCGTCGTGCCGAGCGACTCGCTCGCGGCGGTCGCCGACTGGGCGGTCGAACACCTGCGCGACGACCTGGGTGTCGATCAGCTCGCCGCACGCGCGCTGATGTCGCCGCGCACCTTCGCCCGCCGGTTCAAGGCCGAGTACGGGGCGACGCCGGCGGCCTGGCTCGCTCGGCAGCGGGTGCTGCACGCCCAGCGACTGCTCGAACGCAGCGACCTCGCGCTCGATCAGATCGCCGACGAGTGCGGCTTCGGCTCTGCCGCGGTGCTGCGGCAGAACTTCTCCCGCGTCCTCGGCACGACGCCGACCGCCTATCGGGCACGCTTCTCGTGCGTCGACGAGACCGAGTCGTCTGCGGCCTGAGCGCGAGCGCATCGATGTCGGCACCGGTGTCGGCGCCGGTGTCCGTCGTGGTCAGTGGTCCCAGTGGCCGGGGCTGGGGAGTGCGCGATAGTCGACGTCGACGCCGGCGGGCGTGACGGATGCCGTGCAGTACAGCAGCGACTGCGTGGGGTATCCGTGCGGGCGGTTGTCGCGGATGATCGCCCTGTCGTCTTCGGGGTCGAGCCGCGCGGACGCGCCGAGCAGGGTCGTCCAGTCGGCGGGCCAGTCGAGGCTGTCGGCGGCGGGCCCGAGCGCCCGGAACTCGGGCAGCCATGCGGCGATACGCGGGGTCTCGGGATCGTCGAGGTCGTCGTGGGCGATCATGTGGATGCCGTCACTGATCGGCGTCTCCCGCAGCTCGGCACCGTCCCAGCTCAGCACCCGCGATCCTTCCGGGCGCACCTCGAGCAGGTTGAAGCCGTGCATCGTCAGCGGTGCGATCGGCGAGCGCCCCGCCACCGACTCCAGTGCGAGCGAGCCGCGGGACACGGCGACGTCGTCGGCGAGATCCACCACGTCGGCGCGGTTGAGCAGCACGGCGAGGCGGTGCTCCGTCGGGTTCACGGCGAGCCACGCTCCGCCGGCGCGGCGATCGCGGATGCCCGAGACCCCGGGATACGCGTCGGGCCACCACTCGCCGAGAGCATCCCACTCCCGCTGCGGGTCCTCGTCTCGCACTGCGAGAAGCCGTGCGGCCCCGCGCTCCGCCACATCGATCACCACGGTGCACACGGAGACAAGTCTAGGAGCGGCGAACCACGGCGGGCGGGCGCCGACCCGCGGGCGCGGATGCTGCGGCAGAATCGAACCGTGAACATCGTCGTCGGGGTTACGGGTGGCATCGCCGCATACAAGACAGTGCACCTGGTGCGTCTGCTGACCAAGGCGGGTCACGATGTGACCGTCGTGCCCACGGAAGACGCCCTGCGCTTCGTGGGGACCCCGACGTGGGAGGCGCTGAGCCGGCATCCCGTCACCACGAGCGTGCACGACGACGTCGCCCGTGTTCGCCATGTCGCGCTCGGGCAGAACGCCGACCTGGTGATCGTCGCACCGGCTACGGCCAACACGATCGCCAAGATCACCGCGGGCATCGCCGACGACCTGCTCGGCACCACGCTGCTCGCGACCGAGGCGCCGGTGCTGCTCGCACCCGCCATGCACGCCGAGATGTGGCGCAACGCCGCCACCCAGGCGAACACCGCGACCCTGCGCGGGCGCGGGGTGCACCTGGTGGGTCCGGCCGACGGCGAGCTCGCCGGCGGCGACAGCGGTCCGGGGCGCATGGTCGAGCCCGAGGAGATCGTCGAGGCGGCCCTCGCGCTCGTCGCTCCGCAGGACCTGGCGGGCGTGCGTGTGGCGATCTCGGCGGGCGGCACCCGCGAGCCCATCGATCCCGTGCGTTTCCTCGGCAATCGGTCGAGCGGCAGACAGGGCGTCGCGCTCGCCGCCGAGGCCGCCGCGCGAGGAGCGGTCGTGACGTTGGTCGCGGCGAACGTGTCGGGCGATGTGCAGGCCGAGGCGCGGCATCCCTCGATCCGCGTGGTGGCCGTCGGCACCGCAGCCGAGCTCTCGACGGCGATGAAGGATGCCGCGTCGGCGGCGGACATCGTGATCATGGCCGCCGCGGTGGCCGACTATCGGCCGGCTTCCGTCTCGGCGCACAAGCTCACGAAGGAGCAGGGTCTGCTGACGCGGCTCGAGCTCGTGGAGAACGAAGACGTGGTGGCGGCGCTCGCGGCATCGCGGGCGGAGGGCGCCGCGCCCGAGGGGCAGACGATCGTCGCGTTCGCCGCCGAGACGTCGGAGTCGGCCGACGAGCGTCGGGATCGCGCCCGGCGAAAGCGCGAGCGCAAGGGGGTCGACCTGCTCGCGGTGAATCTCGCGAATGCCGAGCAGGGGTTCGAGCGTCACGACAACGAGGTCGAGATCGTCGGAGCCGGGGGAGAGGTCGTCGCCGTTGCCGCGGGAGCGAAGCGCGAGGTCGCCCGAGTGATCCTGGATACTGTGCGCTCGGTGCGCTAAACTTGAGTCACGTCCACTCAACTTTTTCGGACGTCGACCAGAGAAGTGACCAGAAGGAGTCTCCCAGGAGGAACACATGCCAGGCCCACAGAGCGCACAGAACGACGACCAGCAGTCCGCCCTCGAGCAGTTCGGGATCAACCTCACCGACCGTGCCCGACAGGGAAAGCTCGACCCCGTGATCGGTCGAGACAGCGAGATCCGGCGAGTCAGCCAGGTGCTCACCCGTCGCACCAAGAACAACCCGGTTCTCATCGGCGAGCCCGGAGTCGGCAAGACGGCCGTGGTCGAAGGCCTCGCCCAGCGCATCGTCGCGGGTGACGTCGCCGAGTCGCTCAAGGACAAGCAGCTGGTGTCGCTCGACATCTCGGCCCTGGTCGCCGGCGCGATGTACCGCGGACAGTTCGAGGAGCGGCTCAAGAGCGTGCTCAAGGAGATCACCGAGTCCGAGGGTCGCATCATCACCTTCATCGACGAGCTGCACGTGCTCATGGGCGCGGGCGGCGGCGAGGGATCCGTCGCGGCGTCGAACATGCTCAAGCCCATGCTCGCCCGCGGTGAGCTGCGCCTGATCGGCGCCACCACGCTCAACGAGTACCGCGAGTTCATCGAGAAGGATGCCGCACTCGAGCGACGCTTCCAGCAGGTCTACGTCGGCGAGCCGACGGTCGAGGACACGATCGCGATCCTCCGCGGGCTCAAGGGCCGGTACGAGGCGCATCACGGGGTGACGATCTCCGACAGCGCCCTGGTCGCCTCCGCCGCGCTCTCGAACCGCTATCTGCCGGCGCGGCAGCTGCCCGACAAGGCCATCGACCTGATCGATGAGTCGATGTCGCGCCTCAAGATGGAGATCGACTCGTCTCCCGTCGAGATCGACCAGCTCAAGCGGCAGGTCGATCGCATGAAGCTCGAGGAGCTCGCACTCAAGCGCGAGAAGGACGCCGCGTCGAAGGAGCGCCTGGGCGCGCTGCGCGAGCAGCTCGTCGGAATGGAGAAGGAGCTCGCCGAGCTCGAAGCCCGATGGGCTCGCGAGCGTCAGGGCCTGAACCGCGTCGGCGAGCTGAAGAAGCAGCTCGATGAGGCCGTCACGCAGCGTGACCTCGCGATGCGCGAGGCCGACTACACCCGTGCCTCCAAGCTCGAGTACGAGACCATCAAACGCCTGGAGCGCGAGATCGCCGAGGCCGAACAGGCCGAGGCGACCGTGTCGTCCGAGCCGCGCATGGTGAATGAGCAGGTCACCGACGAGGACATCGCCGCCGTGATCGCCGCATGGACCGGCATCCCTGTCGGACGCCTTCTGCAGGGTGAGAGCGAGAAGCTCCTGCACCTCGAGTCCGAACTCGGCCGACGCCTGATCGGGCAGAAGGATGCCGTCAAGGCCGTCTCCGACGCGGTCCGGCGCTCGCGTGCGGGGATCAGCGACCCCGGTCGCCCCACCGGATCCTTCCTGTTCCTCGGTCCGACCGGAGTCGGCAAGACCGAGCTCGCCAAGGCTCTCGCGCAGTTCCTCTTCGATGACGAGCACGCCATGGTGCGCATCGACATGTCGGAGTACGGCGAGAAGCACTCGGTCTCGCGGCTCGTCGGCGCCCCTCCCGGATACGTCGGCTACGAGCAGGGCGGTCAGCTCACCGAGGCGGTGCGGCGCCGTCCGTACAGCGTGATCCTGCTCGACGAGGTCGAGAAGGCGCACCCCGAGGTGTTCGACGTGCTGCTGCAGGTGCTCGACGACGGCCGTCTCACCGACGGCCAGGGTCGCACGGTCGACTTCTCGAACGTCATCCTGATCCTCACGTCGAACCTCGGCTCGCCGATCCTCATCGACCCGACGCTGTCGCCCGACGCGAAGCGCGAGCAGGTGATGGCTCTCGTGCACCAGGCCTTCCGCCCGGAGTTCCTCAACCGCCTCGACGACATCGTGATGTTCTCGGCGCTCAGTCAGGACGACCTCGCGCAGATCGTCGAACTCTCGATCGACCAGCTGCATGATCGGCTGCGCGATCGGCGGCTCACGCTCGCCGTCACGCCGGATGCCCGGTCGTGGCTCGCCGAGCGGGGGTACGACCCGATGTTCGGCGCCCGCCCGCTGCGCCGTCTGATCCAGTCCGAGGTGCAGAACAAGCTCGCGACGGCGCTGCTCTCCGGCGGTGTGCACGACGGCGACACCGTGCGCGTCGATGTGGCGGTCGACGGCACCGGACTCGTCCTCACCTCGACCGCGCCCGAGCCGGACGATGACGTGATCGAGGCCGAGCTGATCGACGACTAGGTCGGGACCAGCAGGACCGGGCCCGGATATGCAGGAGGGGCGGATGCCGCGGCATCCGCCCCTCCTGCTTGTCCGCGCGGCGCTAGATGCGCGTGCCGCGGCCCGCGATCGCGTCCGCCGCCAGCCCCTGTCCGAGGATCGAGTGGCGTCGCGAGTACGCGAAGTAGATCACCATGCCGATCGCCAGCCAGATGCCGAAGCGCAGCCAGGTCTCGGTGCTGAGGTTCAGCATCAGCCAGAAGCAGGCGAGCGCCGAGATCCAGGGAAGCCAGGGCGACAGCGGCACCGTGAACGGACGCTCGAGGTCGGGGCGGCTCTTGCGCAGGATCGGCACGCCGATGCTCACGAGCACGAACGCCGACAGGGTGCCGATGTTGATCATGTCGCCGAGCACCTGCACGTCGGTGAAGCCGGCGATGAGTGCGATCACGACGCCGACGATCAGCTGGATGCGGATCGGGGTGCCGCGCTTGGCGTCGGTCACGCTGAGCGAGCGGGGCAGCAGGCCGTCACGGCTCATCGCGAAGATCACGCGGGCGAGTCCCATGAGCAGCACCATCACGACCGTCGTGAGGCCGACGAGGCTGCCGATCGCGATCACCTGGGCGGCCCACGTCGCGCCGACCAGCTCGAAGGCGCTCGACAGTGAGGGCTCCTCGAGTTTCGCGAGTTCGGTGTACGACACCATCCCGGTGATCACGATGGCGACGAGCACGTACAGCACCGTCACGATGACGAGGCCGAGGATGATGCCGCGCGGCACGGTGCGCTTCGGGTCCTTCGTCTCCTCGGCGCTGGTGGCGACCACGTCGAATCCGATGAAGGCGAAGAACACCAGGGCGGCGCCGCTGAGGATGCCGAAGACGCCGTACATCGTCGGCTCCGAGCCGGTCATGAACGAGAAGAGCGACTGCGTCCACGCGCTCTCGGAGGCGGCGCCGGACTCGGCCGGCGGAACGAAGGGGGTGTAGTTGGCGCCGTTGATGAAGAAGAAGCCGACGACGATGACGAACAGCACGATCGCGACCTTGATCACCGTGAACACGCTGTTGACGCGGCTCGACAGCTGGGTGCCGAGGGCGAGCAGCACGGTGAAGATCGCGACGATGACCACGGGCCCCCAGTCGAACGAGAGCGGTCCGAGCTGCAGGGTCATGGGGATCTCGAGGTTGAACAGCGACACCGCGTCGCCCAGATACACGCCCCAGTACTTCGCGATCACGGCCGAGGCCATGAGCATCTCGAGGATCAGGTCCCAGCCGATGATCCAGGCGAGGAACTCGCCCAGCGTCGAGTAGGTGAACGTGTATGCCGAACCCGCGACCGGGATCGACGATGCGAACTCGGCGTAGCAGAGGATCGCCAGGCCGCAGACGGCCGCCGCGATGATGAACGAGATGATCACGGCGGGGCCGGAATGGCGGGCGGACGCCTCGGCGCCGACCGAGAAGATGCCCGCGCCGACCGCCACGGCGACGCCCATCACGGCCAGGTCCCAGACACCGAGCGAGCGTTTCAGCGAGCGCTTCTCGTCGTGTGTCTCGGCCATCGACTGTTCGACCGATTTGATCCTTCGCTGAATCGCCATGCGCTCGATTCTAGGTCGGCGTCGGCCACGCACGAAGGGCGCCACCCGAATGTCGGGTGGCGCCCTTCAGAAGGCTGAGGTGATCAGGCGCTGAGGATGACCGTCTCGGCGATCGGGCGGCGCACGCGGGGTGCCGTCTCACCCTGCTGCAGACCCTCGGGAAGGCCCGCTGCGTCGCCGAGCTCGCCGACCGCGATCACGGTGATCGGGGCGAACCGGGGTGCCAGATCGGCGAACTCGCGGACGACCTCGGGGTCGAATCCGCTCATCTGGTGCACGAGGAGACCCTCGTGGTGGGCCTGCACGGAGAAGTGCGCCACGGCCTGGCCGAGGTCGTAGACCGCATGGCTGATGGCCTTGCCCTCGTCGGACTCGGTCTCGGCGATGGCGACGATGAGGGCCGACGCCTTCGAGGCCCAGAGCTGGTTGAACTCGACGAGCGAGCCGACGACCTGGTCGAACAGGGCGGTGCCGCGGCGGGCGACGATGAAGCGCCACGGCTGCAGGTTGTACGCCGACGGTGACCAGCGTGCAGCCTCGAGGGCGGCGTCGAGCTTGGCGTCGTCGATGGTGTTCTCCGCGTCGTAGGCGCGGGGGCTCCACCGTCCGGCGAGGACGTCGAGGACGGGGTGATCGGTGGGGGCGGTGCGGTCGACGACAGGGGTGCTCATGGAAGTGCCTTTCGAGAAGGAGAGGGATCGGACTCCTTCGTCCGGGCTACATCGAGTGTAAACAGGTGCATGCGAGCGCATATTCCCAAGATTCCGGAATGTATCCACATGACGGCGATGCGCTCCTTCACGACTGAGTAGGGTTCTCGCATGCGAGCATCCCGGGTGTGTCATCGAGTGACGTCTGCGACAGGCGCGATGGGCGAGATGCTGCCGGGGCTCTCGCGGGAGTACGCGAGCGCGGTGCTCGATGCGCTCGACGATCGCTGTCGGGGTGACGCCGACCAGCATCTGCTCGAGTGTCTGAAGGTCCTCGTGCTGACCGACCGGCTCGGCGTGCCGGTCGAGACCTCGCGGGAGCTCGGGACGGTGCGAGCAGCGCTCGCCGCGCGCCCGGTGGAGTACGCGGGTCTGCGCGAGGCGATCAGCGGATGCGAGGGCGGATGCGGTTGCGGATGCGAGGGCGGTTGCGGATTCGGGTGCGGATGCGAGCACCGGGGTGCGCCTGTCGCCGCCGGGTCGGCATCCATCCGATGCGTGGCGGCCTACGTCCAGGCGTTCGGACCGTTCACCCCGCGCACGGTGCTGCTCTGGCCGGATGCGCAGGCGGTGAAGGCCGAGCTGGGGGTCGGTGTCTCAGGGCTGAACGATGCCGCGGCCGGGTGGTGCGAAGGCCGAACCCTCTCGCCGCTCTCGCCGCTCTCGCCGTGGCGGCGGCTGGGGGCGGTGTCGCGCGTCTCGGAGCTCGCGGCGTCGCCGATGACGACGACGACGCCGACGCCGACGCCGTGAGCGCGGTGTCAGTCGGGGAGGATGCGCGTCGCGGCCCCCGCGAGTGCGCGACGCACGGCCCGGATCGAGGGTGCTGCCGCCGAGACCCGCCTGGCCGACGAGAAGATCTCGCGGCGGGGAGCGGCGGGCAGTGCGGTGATGTCGACCGAGGGGGTGTCGCCCGCCCAGACGAGCTCGGGCAGCAGGCCGACGGCGAGCCCCGCATGGATCAGGCGCACGTGCGCGGTGAGGTCGGCGATCTCGAAGCGCACGTCGGGTTCGAAGCCCGCCGTGCGGCAGAGCTGCTCGGCCCACGCGCGTGATGCGGTGCCCGCGGGCTCGAGCACCCACGGCAGCTCGCGGGTCTCCCAGAGTGCGGACGCCGGGTCGGGATCGGGGCTGGAGTCCGGGCTCCGCGCGAGGGTGATCGCGTCGTGGGCGAGTACCACGCGGTCGAGGTCTCCGTGGATCGGCCGCGTGTGACCGGGGTACTGCTCGGCGAGGATCAGGTCGAAGTCGCGGCTCGAGACGCCCACGAGTCCCGTCTCGGGATCGCACTCGGTCACCTCGACCCGCAGGGCCGGATGCTCGTGACGCAGGGCGTCGAGTGTCTGGGGGAGCAGCGAGTGCGCGGCCGACTGGAACACCGCGACGTGCACGGTGCCGGTGACTTCGGTGAGCGATTCGGCCACCGCCACCTGGGCGTGCTCGAGCTGATCGAGGATGCCGATCGCCTCGGCGACGAGCACGGTTCCCTGCGGGGTCAACTGCACGCCCCGGCCCACGCGGCGAAGGAGCGGCACGCCCACCTCGCGCTCGAGCGCGCTGAGCTGCTGCGACACCGATGCCTTGCTGTACGAGAGGGCATCGGCGACCGCCGACAGCGTGCCCCGTCGCGAGAGCTCCACGAGCAGTCTGAGCCGATTGACGTCCAGCATCCGGTGCGGCTCCGTCTCGCTCGAAGGTTAAGTGAAACCGAACAGAAAACGTGCAGATCGGTTGATAGACGTAGCCTACCCGCGCGCCTCAGAATGATCGAGCCGCACACGAATCCCGGGTGTGCGCTCCCCCGAAAAAAGGCCACACCGATGACCGTCGCCGCCGACACCACTCCGCGTACCGAAGACGTCGCCGCCCTCGTGCAGCGCTGGCTCGCCGAGAGCGAGACGCACCCCGTCGAACCCGCAGCCCAGCGCCTCGCCGAGGTGTTGAAGGACCCGAACGGCCTGGCGTTCACCGTCGGATTCGTCGACGGCGTGATGAGGCCCGAAGACCTCGGAGTCGCCGGCCGCAAGCTCGCCGAGATCTCCGACCTCACCCCCTCGCTCCTCCCCGGCTACCTGCGGGCGGCGATCAGGGCCGGCGGCTTCTGGGCGCCCAAGCTCCCCGGCGTCGTGGTGCCGATCTCGCGCCGCGTGCTCCGCGCCATGGTCGGGCACCTCGTGCTCGATGCGACCCCCTCGAAGCTCGGCCCGGCGATCGCCAAGCTGCGTAAGAGCGGCAACCGCCTGAACCTGAACCTCCTCGGCGAAGCCGTGCTCGGCGAGCGCGAGGCCGGCCACCGCCTGCAGGGCACCTACGACTTCCTCGCCCGCAAGGACGTGGACTACGTCTCGATCAAGGTCTCGAGCGTCGTCAGCCAGCTGTCGATGTGGTCGTTCGACGAGGCCGTCGCCGACGTCGTCGAGAAGCTGACCCCGCTCTACCGCCTCGCCGCCTCGTCGGAGGCCACCGGCACGACGAAGTTCATCAACCTCGACATGGAGGAATACCGCGACCTCGACCTGACGATCGCGGCGTTCACCAGCATCCTCGACCAGCCCGGTCTCGAGGACCTCGAGGCAGGGATCGTGCTGCAGGCCTACCTGCCCGACGCGCTCGGCGCCATGCAGCAGCTGCAGGAGTGGGCCGCAGCGCGTCGCGCGAAGGGCGGAGCGCCCATCAAGGTGCGCGTCGTCAAGGGTGCGAACCTCGCGATGGAAGAGGTCGACTCGAAGATCCACGACTGGCCTCTCGCCACCTACGGCACCAAGCAGGACTCGGACACGAACTACAAGCGCGTGCTCGACTGGTCGATGACCCCCGAGCGCCTGGATGCCGTGCGCATCGGCGTCGCAGGGCACAACCTGTTCGACATCGCGTACACGTGGCTGCTCGCGAAGGAGCGGAACGTCACGGACGCCGTCGAGTACGAGATGCTCCTCGGCATGGCCACCGGTCAGGCCGAGGCGGTCCGCAAGGACGTCGGCCAGCTGCTGCTCTACACGCCGGTCGTCAACCCCGCCGAGTTCGACGTCGCCATCGCGTACCTCGTGCGTCGCCTCGAGGAGAACGCGAGCCCCGAGAACTTCATGTCCGCCGTGTTCGAGCTCGCCTCGAACCCGACGCTGCTGACCCGCGAGCGGGAGCGCTTCGAACGGTCGCTGGCCGCCCTCGAGGCCGACCGCAGCGTGCCCGCCTCGAATCGCGTGCAGGACCGGGCGGCCGAGGCCGAGACCGCACCGGATGCCGGCACCACCGGATTCCACAACCAGCCGGACAGCGATCCGGCGATCGCAGCGAACCGCGCGTGGGGTCGCGAGATCCTCGCCCGCTCGACCGCGTCGACGCTCGGCCTCGACTCGATCGCCCTCGCCCGGGTCGAGACGGCCGACGAGCTCGACGGCGTCTTCGCCGCCGCATCCGCAGCTGCCGAGGCGTGGGCCGCGCGTCCGGCCGCCGAGCGCGCCGCGGTGCTCCACCGGGCGGGCGACGAGCTCGCCGCGCGTCGCGCACAGCTGATCGAGATCATGGCGCGCGAAGCAGGCAAGACCATCGCCGAAGCCGACCCCGAGGTCTCGGAGGCGATCGACTTCGCGCACTACTACGCCGAGCGCGCTCTCGACCTCGAGCACATCGTCGGCGCGGAGTTCGTGCCCTCGAAGGTGACCGTGGTCACGCCGCCGTGGAACTTCCCCGTCGCGATCCCCGCCGGCGGTGTGCTCGCGGGCCTCGCCTCGGGCTCCGGTGTCATCATCAAGCCGGCGAAGCTGACGCAGCGCTGCGGCGCCGTGATGGTCGAGGCGCTGTGGGCCGCGGGTGTGCCGCGCGACCTGCTCGCGCTCGTCGACCTCGCGAACCGCGACCTCGGCACGCGTCTGGTCGCCAGCCCCGAGGTGGATCGGGTGATCCTCACCGGCGCCTACGAGACCGCGCAGCTGTTCCGCTCATTCCGGTCCGACCTGCCCCTGCTCGCCGAGACGAGTGGCAAGAACGCGATCATCGTGACGCCTTCGGCCGACCTCGACCTCGCGGCCGCCGACGTCGCACGCAGCGCCTTCGGACACGCGGGGCAGAAGTGCTCGGCGGCATCCCTCGCGATCCTGGTCGGCTCGGTCGCCGACTCGAAGCGGTTCGAGCGTCAGCTCGTCGACGCCGTCACCTCGATGCGCGTCGGGCTGCCCGACGACCCCGCGACGCAGATGGGGCCGATCATCGAGCCCGCGAACGGCAAGCTGCTCACCGCCCTGACGACGCTCGACAAGGGCGAGCGCTGGCTCGTCGAACCGAAGAAGCTCGACGCCGAGGGCCGGCAGTGGACTCCCGGTGTGAAGATCGGGGTCGCGCCCGGCTCGACCACGCACCTCACCGAGTTCTTCGGCCCGGTGCTCGGCATCATGCACGCGAAGGACCTCGACGAGGCCATCCGCCTGCAGAACGCCGTCGACTACGGCCTCACCGCCGGCATCCACTCGCTCGATTCCGCCGAGGTCGCGACCTGGCTCGACCGTGTCGAGGCCGGCAACCTGTACGTGAACCGCGGCATCACCGGTGCCATCGTGCAGCGCCAGCCGTTCGGCGGGTGGAAGCGCTCCGCCGTGGGTGCCGGCGCCAAGGCCGGCGGACCGAACTACCTGTTCGGGCTCGGCGACTGGGCTTCCGCAGAGCTGCCGGCCGCCGCGACGGGCGCCGCCATCAGCTCGCCCGTCGAAGCGCTGCTGGCAGCGGCGGGCTCCGACCTCGACGCCGTCGAGATCGAATGGCTGCACCGTGCGGCTGCGGCGGACGAGCGTGCATGGGTCGAGGAGTTCGGTGCCGTGAGCGACCGGTCGGGCCTCGGCGTCGAGCGCAACGTGTTCCGCTACCGTCCGGTCGAGACCGATGTGCGCATCGCCGAGAACGCCCCGCTCGTCGAGGGCATCCGCGTGATCGCCGCCGCTCTGCGCAGCGGCAGCCCCTTCACGGTGTCGGCTCCGGCGCTGCCCTCGCGGGTCGAGAAGGCGCTGCGCGCGCACGGTGTGACGGTGTCGCACGCGAAGGACGCGGCCTGGGTCAAGGGCTACGCGAAGGCGTCGGCGAAGGCCGCGCACAGCTGGAAGCGCCTTCGTCTCGTCGGCGGCGACGCCTCGGCCCTGTTCGAGGCTCTCGGCGGCACGCCGGATGTCGCGGTGTGGTCGCACACGGTCACGGGTGCCGGCCGGGTCGAGATGCTGCCGTTCCTGCACGAGCAGGCCGTGTCGATCACGAACCACCGATTCGGAAACCCGACGACCCTGTCCGACGGCCTGATCTGACCCCGGTCTGTGACCATCTGAACGACGAAGGCCCCACCCTGCAGATGTCTGCGGGGTGGGGCCTTCGTCGATGGAGCGGTATCCGAGCGACTTCAGCCTCGCAGCGCCTCGCCGAGCTTCACCCGCGTGCCCATGCGCAGCAGCGAGTTCTCGTAGATCTTCGCGCCGACCACGATCGCGGCGACGCAGCTCACGAGCAGGATCACCAGGCTCAGCAGCGGCTCCCACCACTGCGCCTCGCCCACGAACAGGCGCATCGGCATGCCCACCGGCGCGGAGAACGGCACGTACGACATGATCGTCAGCACCAGCGGGTTGTCGTTGAACACGATCACGAGCACGTACGGCGCCATGATGAGCATCGTGATCGGGGTCGTGGTCGATCCGATGTCCTCCTGACGTGACACCATCGATGCGGCCGCCGCGAACATCGCCGCGAGCAGGATGAACCCGAACAGGAAGAACACGGCGAACCAGATGATCGGCGCCCCGAGCGTCGACAGCACCTCGCGTTGGCCCGTCGCTATCAGACCGATCGTCGCCACCGCCGCGAGCGCGAGGATCTGCCCCATCGCGAGGATCGTGTTGCCGATGACCTTGCCGGCCAGCAGCGTGCGGGCCGAGATGCTCGACAGCAGGATCTCGACGACGCGGGTCTGCTTCTCTTCGACCACGCTCTGGGCGATCGTGCCGCCGAACGTCGCGGCAGCGCCCATGAACACGATGCCGAAGGCGATCGCGATGAAGTAGCGCAGCAGGGGGTTCGTGGTCGCGGGTTCGAGGATCTCGATCGTCGGGGCCTGCGAGAGCGCCGAGACGAGCCCGCTGGGTGCGTCCTTGAGGGCGACGACGGTGACGCCGGTCGGTCCGTCGCCGGGCAGCACCGCGGCGTCGACCTTCTCGTCGCGCAGCAGCTGTTCGGCCTCTGCCTGATCAGTCACCTCGGTGACCTCGATGTCGGGCAGCGCCGACACGATCGACGCCGTCTCCGACGTCACGGCCACGGGCATGGTGCTCGTGTTCTTGCTCGCGAAGCCGCCGATCACGATTCCCGCGAGGGCGATGAGCAGCAGCACGCCGGTGGAGATCAGGAAGGCCTTGCTGCGCAGCTTCGAGCCGATCTCGCGCTCGGCGACGAGCCAGATCATCGACGCCTGCACGCCGGATCCGGCGCTCTTGGGGGTGCTCACTGGATGACCTCCTTGAAGATCTGGGCGAGGGACGGATGCTTCGGTGCGAAGCTCGCGACATCGCCGCGCTCCACGGCGGCGCGCAGCACGCGCTGGGCGGTCTCGGGACCGTCGGCGTCGAACAGGGCGTATCCGCCCTCGAAGTCGACCACGGTCACGCCCGGTTCGGCGCGGAGCCAGCCGGCATCCCCGGCGGAGACGAGCTCGTACCGGTCGCCGGCGTGCTGGGCGCGGAGCCCATCGCGCGAGCCGGAGGCGCGGATCGTGCCCCCCGCGAGGATCACGAGGTCGTCGCACAGCCGCTCGACGACGTCGAGCTGGTGGGAGGAGAACAGGATCGACGCGCCCTTCGCGGCCGAGGCCTGCAGCACCGATGCGACGACATCGACCGCGAGCGGGTCGAGGCCCGAGAACGGCTCGTCGAGGATCAGCACCTCGGGGTCGTGCACCAGGGCGGCGGCGATCTGCGCGCGCTGCTGGTTGCCGAGCGACAGCGACTCGATCGTGTCGCCCAGGCGCTCCTCGAGCCCGAGTTCGGTGAGCAGCGCGGTGGCCCGTGTGGTGGCGTCCGGCTTGCTGAATCCGTGCAGGCGCGCGAGGTAGACGATCTGGTCGAGGACCTTCATCTTGGGGTAGAGCCCGCGCTCTTCGGGCATGTAGCCGAAGTGACGTCGATCCGCGCTCGTGAGCGCGGTGCCGCCCAGTGTGACCGATCCGCCGTCGGCTGCGAGGAGCCCGAGGACGATGCGCATGGTCGTGGTCTTGCCTGCGCCGTTGCCGCCGACGAACCCGGTGAGGCGCCCGGGGGCCACCTCGAACGAGACGTCGTCGAGCACGCGCCGCGAGCCGTAGCTCTTGGTGATGCCGCTCAGTACGAGCTTTCCTGTGGTCATGCCCTCACGCTACGGAGGGTGGGGCGGCTGCGGCATCCCCCCTGTGGCGGAGATCCGCGACGGACGCGCCTCCGCCGCGCATCCCCCCGGAGGCGGAGGAGCCGTCAGCCCAGGAAGAGGAAGGCGAAGATGCCCAGCGCGAAGGGCGCGGTCGTCACGATGAACACGACGCCGAGCACGATGCCCACGATCAGCCAGGGGCTGCGTCGCCGGAGTCGTCGACCCGGGGGAGCCACACCGGGCGGAGGGGTGAGCAGGCCTGCGGGGGCGGCGAACGGCAGTCCCGGCGCGGCGGAGGAGGGGACGGCAGGCATGCCGGGGGTGCCGGGCGCTCCGCCGGGGAGTGCCCCACCGGGGCTCGTCGGATGCTGCGCGGCGAGTCGCAGCCTGTCGTCGCGCCACCGCGCCCACTGGTCGAGCTTGGAGAGAAGCGCGCCGACCGCCCCGAACAGCCACGCCCACGTCGCGGGGTCGAGCGTCGACACCTCGCGCCGAGCGTAGAGGAAGAGCCAGTCGTCGACGATCTCGACATCGAGCTGCGCGGCATGGTCGATGAACCGCGCCATGACGTCGGGCGTGAACAGGTACAGGGCATCGGCCTCGTATCCGGCCGGGCAGTACAGCGAGAAGTACCGGTCGAAGTCGCCCTCGAGCGAGAGTCGCTGATCGCGGCTGAACGCGAGGGCGAGGGTGCTGCCGAGCGTGTTGTTGCCGAGCGCGTCGAGCACGATGTTCGGCAGCGGCACGTCGAGCTTCACGGCCACATAGCCCCACCGGTGGGTCTGCGTCTGCTTGCCGTTGCTCGTCGTGTACTGGTAGTTGCCGAACTCCACGAACCGGGGCTCGACGCCGCGCAGCACATCGGTCGACATGCGGCTCGATCCGATCGAGAAGATCATGCCCGGCAGGGGCGGGGCGTCGATGCGGTCGATGTAGGTCATCGCGTTGGCCCCGGCGAAGCGCGAGAGACGCAGACGGGCGAGGGTGCGGGTGCGGTTCGCCCGCCGCACCAGCACGATCCCGCCGACGAGGAGACCCGCGGTGAGCAGCACGGCGAGCACCAGGCCGACCGCGACGCCGGTGCCCCTGCCGATCGCGTATCCGAGTCCCATCAGCATGATGCCGATCACGGGCACGATGCAGAGCAGCCCGACGATCGCGAACACCCAGCCGACGATCTGCGCCCCCGAAGTCGGGTTCGCCGCACGATGGGCCCGCGCGAAGGCGTCGACCTCGGCGGGATGCACCGGCTCGACGAGCGGACGGGCGTCGAAGAAACCGGGGGCGCTCGCGGGCGAGGGGGAGGCGGCGGACGAAGGGATCACGCGTCCACGCTAACCGCCGAAGGGGGCGGAGCCGAAGAGGCGCTCAGCCCCACCGCAGCGGATGCCGGGTCAGCGCCGCCCCGCGTGCAGCACCGTGCGCACGAGCAGCCCCGCCACGAGCGCCCAGAACGCGGCGCTCACTCCGAGCAGCGAGACGCCGGATGCCGCCACCAGGAATGTCACGACCGCGGGGATCCGCTCGCCCGGGTCGTCGATGGCCTGCTGCACCGACGACCCGAACGCGGCGAACAGCGCGAGGCCTGCGACGGCGGGGATCACGGCGTCGGGCGCGAGCAGCACGAGAGCCGCGAACGCCGCCGAGAAGCCGCCGAGCACGAGGTACGAGACCCCTGTCGAGACGCCGGCGACCCAGCGGCGCGCCGGATCGGGGTCGGCGTCGGGAGATGCCGCGAGCGCAGCGCTGATCGCGGCGAGATTGATCGCGTGGCCGCCGGCGGTCGCGCCCGCGGCGGTGCCGATCCCCGTGACGAGCATCGCGGGACGCCACGGCACCTCGTAGCCGAAACTGCGCATGATGGCGATTCCCGGCACGTTCTGCGAGGCCATGGTGACGATGAAGAGCGGCAGCGCGATGCCGACGAGCGCGCCGACGGTGAACGTCGGGGCGGTGAACTCGGCCCGGGGGAGCAGCAGACCGGCATCCACCGGCGCTCCCGCCTGCAGCAGGGAGACCGCGACGACGATCGCGGCGGCGACGAACGCCAGCGGCACGGCCCAGCGCGGCGCGAGACGGGCGAAGACCAGCCAGGTGAGCACGACGGGGACGACGCCCCAGGGGTTCGTCACGAGACCGGTGATGGGCGCGAGGCACAGCGGCAGCAGCACGCCGGCGAGCATGGCCTGCGCGATGGAGGGAGGGATGCGCGCGATCAGCGCGCCGAGAGCCGGCCAGATCGCGGTGAGCAGGATCAGCGCCGCGGTGACGAGGAACGCTCCGATGGCCGCCGACCAGCCCCCGTCGACGACGCCGGTCGCGGCGAGCAGCGCGGCGCCGGGCGTGGACCAGGCGGATGTGATCGGCATCCGATACCGCCATGCCAGCACGATGCACGCCAGGCCCATCGTGAGGCTGACCGCGAGCAGACCGCTGGCCGCCTGCGCCGAGGACGCCCCGACGGCGGTGAGGCCCGTGAGCACGACCGCGAATGAGCTGGTGAATCCCACGAGCGCCGTGACGATGCCCGCCACGATCGGGCGGGACAGCGGAGCGGCGGGCACGGGAGTGGAGGACGCGGGAGCGGACACCCTCCGAGGGTATCCATGACCCGGGTCAGGCGAGTCCCATGCGGTGCGCGAGCACGACGGCCTGCACCCGGTCGCGGGCGCCGAGCTTCTGCAGGATGCGTGAGACATGCGTCTTCACGGTCGCCTCGCCGATGAACAGCGCACTCGCGATCTCCGCGTTGCTCCGGGCATCCGCGAGCAGCGCGAGCACCTCGGCCTCGCGCTCGGTCAGCGGTTCGGCCAGCGTGACCACCGGTGCGGACGCGGATGCGGATGCGGGGACCCGCGACGGCTCGGCGTCGGATGCCGGAGCGGATGCCGTCGCGAACCGTGCGAGCACCCGACGGGTCACCTCGGGCGCGAGCATCCCGTCGCCCGCTGCGAGAGCCCGGACGGCCGCGAGGAGGTCTTCGGGACCGGCGTTCTTGAGCAGGAATCCGCTGGCTCCGGCATCCAGCGCCTGGTACAGGTAGTCGTCGCGGTCGAACGTCGTGATGATCGCGATCGCCGCGGAGATCTCGGGGTCGGCGACGATGCGTCTGGTCGCCTCGATGCCGTCCATGTCGGGCATCTGCACATCCATCGTGATCACGTCGGGATGCAGCGCCGCGGCCTGTGCGACGGCCTCGGCCCCCGTGGCGGCCTCGCCCACGACCGTGATGTCGGGCTGGGTGTCGAGGATCGTGCGGAAGCCCGCGCGGAGCATCGCGTGGTCGTCCACCAGCAGGACGCGGATCGGCGTGGAGGTGTCGGTCATCGCGTGGCGCTGCTCTCGGTCATCAGGGAGTCGTGGGTCGTCCGCGGCGTCGACCCGTCGAGCGGCACCCTCGCGCGCACGCGCAGACCGCCCGTGGGTCGGGGTGTGACCTCGAGCGTGCCTCCGGATGCCGCGGCCCGCTCGCGCATGCCGAGCTGGCCGAGCCCGGGACGGAGGGCCGCGATCGTGCGACCGGTGTTCACGATCTCCACCTCGACGCCGTGCTCGTCGTACCGCACCCGCACATCCGCAGTCGCTCCGGCGCCTGCGTGGCGGCGTGCGTTGGTGAGCGACTCCTGGGCGATGCGGTAGAGGTTGACGGCGACGAGCGAGGGCACCGGCAGCGGGTCGCCGATCACGGCGTAGTCGGTGGGCAGACCCGCTTCGGTCGAGGCCGCCGCGAGGTCGGCGATGTCATCGAGGCTCACGGTCGACGAGGCGTCGGTCGTCTCACCGCCGGGGGACCGCAGGGTCTCGAGCAGCTGCCGCAGCTCATGGATCGCGTCGCGCGCCGAGCCCTCGATGCCGGTCAGGATGCTCGTCGTCTTCGCCGGGTCCTGATCGATCACGAGCCGCGCCGCACCCGCCTGCACGCCCATCACCGACACGTGATGGGCGACGACGTCGTGCAGCTCGCGGGCGATGCGCACGCGGTCGAGAGCCACCGCCTGTGCCGCGGTGACCTCACGCTGCTGCTCGAGCTCGGCGGTGCGCTGCTCGAGCACCGCGCGCTCCTGCGCCGCGTTCCACGAGCGCTCGCCGAAGTAGTAGGCGCCGGCGAAGTAGAGCACGTTCAGCAGCAGCTGGATCAGCATGAACGCCAGGTAGGGCGAGAGGAGGCCTGCGGCGACCTCGGCCTTCTCGGCCTCATCGATCGCCGTGTGGTACATCGTGATCAGCAGCCAGATGAACATGCCCACGATGATCGCGACGCGCACGATCATCGCGGCCCGACGGTTGTTCATCCAGGCGCCCACGGTGTACAGCGACACGAACATCGCGATGTTGCCGACGTAGATCTCCGGCACCTGGAACGTGATGGCGAGGAAGTACGCCGCGCAGACGGCGATCGCGACCGCGGCGGGCCAGCGGCGCCGCCATCCGAGGGGCGCGGTGACCGCGAGTGCGTAGACGAGCGCTGTCCACTCCGGGGCCCTCGTGTCGCCGTAGATCTCGGCGACGGTCGAGAGCGCGGCGCTGAGGATCGCGCCCACGAACATGACCGCGGCCAGCACCAGATCGCCGCGCTGCTCGCGGGCGGTGGGTGTGCGGAGGAAAGGCGCGGCGGGCATCCCTCCACCGTAGGGGCGCGGGGGTCGCCGCGGCATCCCCCGCACGACGGATCGTGCGGGCGTCAGACCGCGAGCGTCGAGCTTCGTGCGCCGTGGTTCGTGCTGCGTCCGCCGCGGTGGGCGGCGATCTCTGTGTTGGGCGGAGATCTCGCGGTCGAGCATCCGCCCATCGGTGAGTTCACCGCCGGCGCCGGAGTGCTCATGCCGATGCGCACGCGCCCGACGTCCGACACCCTCGAAGGGCCTTGACGGGGCGGCGAACTTTGGCGAGCATGCTTGCGACAGCATCGACAGAGGAGTCACCGTGACCAAGGTCTTCGTCAATCTGCCCACCGCCGATCTCGAGCGCTCGAAGGCGTTCTACACGGCGCTCGGCTGCGACATCAATCCGCTGTTCACCGACGAGAACGCGGCGTGCGTCGTGTGGAGCGAGGACGTCTTCTTCATGGTGCTCACCCGCGAGTACTTCGCCACGTTCACCGACAAGTCGGTCGTCGACCCGAAGACTGCCGCGCAGGTGCTCGTCGCGATCAGCCGCGACTCGCGCGACGAGGTGGATGCCGTGCTCGACGCGGGTCTCGCCGCGGGCGGAACCGAGCCGAAGGACCCGCAGGACTACGGCTTCATGTACTCCCGCGATCTGGAGGACCCCGACGGCAACGTGCTCGAGTTCATGTACATGGACCCGGCGGCCGCCGAGCAGGGTCCCGACGCCTTCCTCGCCGAGCAGGGCGACCCGGCCTGACCGGGGAATCCGATGACCGGTCGTATCCTGATCGACCTCTTCACCACCCTCGACGGCGTCGCCCAGGGGCCTGGCGGCACCGACGAGGACACCTCCGGGGGCTTCCGCTTCAGCGGCTGGCAGGCCGGGTACCCGTCATCGGGCGTAGGCCCCGAGGTCATGAAGGGGATGCAGAACCTCGACGCGCTGCTGCTCGGCCGCCGCACGTACGACATCTTCGCCGGATACTGGCCCCATCACGCCGACGGTCCGTCGGGTGAGATCGGGCGTCTCTTCAACCGGGTGCCGAAGTACGTCGCGACGCGGGATGCGACTCCCGCCCTCGACTGGGAGGGCAGCGTGCGGGTCGGCGCCGATCTCGAGTTCGAGATCGCCGATCTGCGCATGAGGCACGACGAGGTGCACGTCATCGGCAGCATCGACCTGGTGCACTCGCTGCTCGCCGAGGGGCTCTTCGACCAACTCAACCTGTGGATCTATCCGATCCTTCTCGGCGCGGGCAAGAAGGTGTTCGACGACGGGGCGCTGCCCTCGGTTCTCACGCTGCTCGAGCCGCCGGTGGCGGATGACGGGGGAGTGATGCTGGTGCGCTACGGCCGCACGGACCGGGTGCCGGCCGTGGGCACGTTCGAGGACTAGTCGGTTCGGAGGCCGCCGAGCATCCGTTCGATGACCCGCGCGACGCCGTCGTCGTCGTTCGAGGCGGCGGTCTCGTCTGCGGCATCCTGCACGACGTCATCCGCGCCGGCCATCGCGACGCCGTGCCCTGCCCAGCGCAGCATCTCGACGTCATTGAGCGCGTCGCCG
Organism: Microbacterium sp. C5A9; assembly: GCF_022627955.1. Lineage (GTDB taxonomy): Bacteria > Actinomycetota > Actinomycetes > Actinomycetales > Microbacteriaceae > Microbacterium. Next base: position 154,376 of record NZ_JABXGD010000004.1, on the reverse strand, counting down.
AAGGCGATCACCTCACGGCGATCGATACCCAGATGGGCGCACAGACGCGCCAGGCCCGAGGCCTTGGTGACGCCCTCGGCCATGACCTCGACGAACGGGGCGCCCGAGAGGGTCGCCTCGAATCCGGTCAGGTCGAGGTCGCGGAGCACGTCGAAGAGCGCCGCCGGTGCGAGCTCGGGATGCCGGATCACGAACTTCAGGCTCGGAGCCGCGACCACCTCGTCGAGTGCCACGCCGCCCATGGTCTTCGGGTCGCGCTTATGGTCGGACAGGTCGGCGATCTCGGCATATCCGTGCTGGGCGACGAAGGTCTCGCCCCCCTCGCGCACACTCGCGAACAGCAGGTCCGGGATGCTCGCGCGCAGCGCCTCGGCCAGCGAGCGGATCGTCTCTGCCGGAAGCTCCTCCGCGAACAGCATCCGCCCCTCGGTGAGATGCGTCGCGTAGGCGCCGTTGCTGCACAGCGCCCACCCGTCGAAGCCTGCACCGGCGGCGATCGCCCGCAGGCCGATCGGCTGGCGGGCGGTGACGGGCACGACGTGGATGCCGCGAGCCCGCGCCGCGTCGAGAGCCGCCCGCGTGCGCGTGCTGACCTCGGATGCCGAGGTGAGCAGAGTGCCGTCGAGGTCGGTCGCGATCAGACGGAAGGGCACGGTGCTCAGGAGAAGATCATCGGCAGGTCGTCGTCGTCTTCAGCGCCGCCGCCGAGATCGAACTCCACGACGACCGGCACGTGATCGCTGGGCTGCTCGCCCTTGCGCTCATCGCGGTGGATGGATGCACCGGTGACCGCGTCGGCCAGCGTGCGGGAGCCGAGGACGAAGTCGATGCGCACCCCCTCGTTGCGCGGGAACTTCAGCCGCTGGTAGTCCCAGTAGGTGAAGCCCTCGGGGATCAGCGGGCGCACGACGTCGGTGACGCCGGCGTCGGCGAACGCGAAGAACGCCTCACGCTCCTGCGGGGAGACGTGCGTGGAGACGCCCTCGACGATGTCGGGGTCTCCGTTGTCCCTGTCGAACGGGATGATGTTGAAGTCGCCGACCAGAGCGAGCGGCAGGTCGGGGTTCGCTGCGAGCTCGGCAGCCGTGGACGTCTTCAGCGCCTCGAGCCAGTGGAGCTTGTAGGTGTAGTGCGGGTCGTCGAGCGAGCGGCCGTTCGGCACATACAGGCTCCACACGCGCACGCCGTCGACCACCACGCCCAGGGCACGCGCCTCGAGCGGAGCATCCGGACCCTCATGGCCCTTGGCGAAGCCTGGCATGCCGTCGAACGCGGTGCGCACGTCGGTGATCGGCAGGCGGCTCGCGATCGCGACGCCGTTCCACTGATTCAGGCCGTGCACCTCGACGTGGTATCCGGCCTCTTCGAAAGGCCCGTACGGGAACTGCTCGGGCTTGCACTTGATCTCCTGCATCGCCAGCACGTCGATGTCCTCTCGGACGGCGAACTCGACGGTGCGGGTGACGCGGGTGCGGATGGAGTTGACGTTCCAGGTGGCCAAGCGCATGCGTCAAGCCTAGGGCTTGCCTCCTACACTGGATGCCGTGACCGCACTCGACGCAGACCGCCAGACCCTCCTCGACCTGATCAAGGACGAGGCGGTGTTCCACGGAGACTTCACCCTTTCGAGCGGCAAGAAGGCGACGTACTACGTCGACATGCGCAAGCTCACCCTCGACCACCGCGCCGCCCCCGCGATCGGCCGCATCATGCTCGACCTGATCGGCGACCTCGACGTCGTCGCAGTCGGAGGCCTGACGCTCGGCGCCGACCCGATCGCCAACTCGGTGCTGCACGCCTCGGTCGCCGCCGACAAGCCGCTCGACGCCTTCGTCGTCCGCAAGGAGCCGAAGGACCACGGCCGCGGTCGTCAGATCGAGGGGGCCGACGTCAAGGGCAAGCGCGTCGTCGTGCTCGAAGACACCTCGACCACCGGCCAGTCCGCACTCAAGGCCGTCGAGGCCCTGCGCAAGGAGGGCGCCGAGATCGTCGCCGTCGCCGTGATCGTCGACCGCAAGACCGGGGCTCAGGCCGCGATCGAAGCCGAGGGTCTCGAGTGGCGCGCCGCCTTCGACCTCGACGACCTCGGACTCGACCCCCAGTGACCCGCTACGCGCTGGCCGTCGACGTCGGCGGCACCAAGATGGAGGCCGCGCTCGTCGACGAGCACGGTGTGCTCGTGCGGGGAAGCCGCAGCCGCAGGGCGACGGGCCGGGATGCCACACCCGCGTCACTCGACGACGCGATCGCGACACTGATCTCCCATGCGCTGTCGCGTCTTCCCGACGATGCCGAGCTCGTCGGGGCAGGCATCGGCAGTGCCGGCCCGATCGATCGCAACGTCGGTCAGATACTCCCCGTGAACATGCCCGCAGCCCGCGGGTACGGTCTCGCGGATGCGGTGCGCACCACGGCCTCCGGGCTCCTCGGTCGTGCGCTGCCCACCGTCTTCGGACACGACGGCGGGGCGCTCGCGCTCGCCGAGTCCTGGTTCGGTGCGACCAAGAAGGCCCGTTCCTCTCTCTCTATCGTCGTCTCGACGGGTGTCGGGGGAGGATTCGTCGTCAACGGTGCGTACATCCCCGGCGCCACCGGAAACGCCGGACACCTCGGGCAGGTACGCCGCGAGGGCGGTCTCACGCTCGAGGAGATCGCCTCAGGACCCGCGAGTGCCGCCTGGGCGCAGCAGCAGGGCTGGAGCGGGGCGACGGGTGAGGACCTCGCCCGGGACGCCGCTGCCGGTGACTCGGTCGCCCGTGCGGCCATCGAGCGGTCGGCGAAGGCTGTCGGCGAGGCTCTGGCCGATGCGGCGACGCTCGTCGACCTCGACATGGTGGCGATCGGTGGCGGGTTCTCTCGGGTCTCGGCCGACTACATCGACCTCGTGCAGCAGGCCCTCACTGCGAGCGCCGCGCACGAGTACTCGCGTCGCACCCGCGTCGTGCGCTCGGGCCTCGGCGACGAGGGGCCGCTCATCGGCGCTGCGGCGCTCGTCCTGCGCTGACGCCGGCGCGGTCCGCGTGGGACCGGTGGACGCCCCACGAGATGCCGGCGATCATGCAGGCACTCACGATCACGATGATGCCGACCGCGCCGATGACGATGGCGACGATCTCTGCTGACACGCACATGCGCTCACTCTGTCGACGACGAGCGAGGCCCGCAGAATGCTGCGCGGACATCAGTTTCAGTTCGCCTCCCTAACAAAAGCGCTCTACGCTCGTACCAGGCGACGGAAGGATCACGCATGCGCGTACTCGGACTGCTCTCGGGCACCTCACACGACGGCATCGACGTCACGGTCGTGGACTTCGACGAGACCGACGGCGAGCTGCGCGGCACCGTGCTGCACGAAGACAGCGTCCCGTACGACCCCGCACTGCGCGCGCGACTGATCGCCGCGCTGCCCCCTGCGCCGACGACGCTCGCCGAGGTCTGCGAGCTGGACACTCTGATCGGCCAGGCCTTCGCCGATGTCGCGGCCTCCGCATCCGACGCCGTCGGGGGCGTGGACGCCGTGAGCTCCCACGGTCAGACCGTGTTCCACTGGGTCGATGCGGGCCATGCGCTCGGCACGCTGCAGATCGGGCAGCCCGCGTGGATCGCCGAGCGCGTGGGTGCACCGGTCGTCTCCGACGTGCGCATCCGCGACATCACCGCGGGTGGCCACGGTGCTCCGCTCGTATCGTTCCTCGACGAACTGCTTCTGCGCGGTCGTGCGGGAATCTCCGCCGCGGTGAACCTCGGCGGCATCGCCAACATGACCGTCGTCGGCCCCGAGGGGCTCTCGGCGTACGACATCGGACCGGCGAACGCGCTCGTCGATGCGGTCGTGGTCGCCGAAGGGCTGAACGAGCGCGGGTACGACGTGGATGCCGCGGTCGCCCGCTCCGGCCGCGTCGACGAGGAGCTCCTCGCGGCTCTGCTGGCCGACCCGTACTACGCGCTGGCCGCTCCGAAGAGCACCGGCAAAGAGCGTTTCCACCTCGACTACGTGCGCGCGCATGTCGACCGGGTGCGGCCCGGCATCGCGCCGGCTGATCTCGTGCGCACCCTGACCGAGCTCACGGTGCGCACGGTCGCGCAGGACGTCCGGGTCGCCGGCATCCGCTTCCTCGCGGTGTCAGGCGGCGGATGCCACAACCCCCTGATCATGCAGGGGCTGCGCGAGGCGCTCCCCGACGTCGAGGTCGTTCTGGCCGACGAGCTCGGGGCGCCGGTCGACAGCAAGGAGGCGATCCTGTTCGCCCTGATCGGCTGGTGCACGATGCACGGCGTCGCGGCCGTGACGCCCGGCGGTACCGGGGCGCGTGAGCCGCGCATACTCGGCACGATCACGCCGGGAGCGGGTCCGCTGCGGATGCCGGAGCCGGTCGCACGCGTCCGCAGTCTGACCCTGGGCTGAGGTCGGCGGGGGATGCCCCCGGAGGTCGGCGGCGCTCAGCGCTTGCGGTCGTCGTCGTCCCAGGGGCCTTCCCACCAGCCCGCGCGACCGCCGCCCTCTCCTCCGCCGCGACGGCGCGAGCGCACGAACTGCACGATGAACACCGTCAGCGTGCTGAGCAGGATCAGGATCACCACCAGGAACAGCAGGTCCGACTGGTTCATGGGCGCTTCCCCTCCGCGGCATCCGCCACGATCTTGGCGATCCGCGCCGCACGCGTCTCCGCGCGCTTCGCCGTCGCGATGTGTGTCAGGCCGAACTTCCTGACCGACTTCGGGAACGCGTCCCAGTGTGCGCGCGCGGCGGGAACCGCATCGAGTGCCGCGGTCAGTTCGGGCGGTTCGATGCCCGCCTCCGGGCCGTCGAGCATGGTCCACGACCCGTCGGCCTTGGCGGCCTCCAGCACACGGATGCCGGCCGGCGCGAGCAGGCCGGCAGCCTCGAGGTCGACGAGGCGCGCCTTGTTGGTCGCCGCCCAGCCGCTGCCGCGCCGTCGTGGCGAGAACCACTGGCCCACGGTCCGATCGTCGAACGTGCGCACCGGGCCGTCGATCCAGCCGAAGCACAGTGCGTGTCGCACGGCATCGTCGTAGCCGACGCCGCCGGAGTCCTTGCCGCGCACGCTCAGCAGCCAGACTCCGGCAGTGCGCTCGTGGTGCTCCTCGAGCCAGGCGCGCCAGGTCGCCGCATCCGCTGCGACGACCCGCTCGCCCTCGTCGAGTGCGCCCACGTCAGTCCTCGTCGAGCGTCGGGATCGAGGCCGTGACGGTCGGCAGGAGATCGGCGACCGAGTCGACGATCTCGTCGGGACGGAACGGGTACTTCTGCACCTCGGCCTCGTCGCTGATTCCCGTCATCACGAGCACGGTGTGCAGGCCCGCCTCGATGCCGGCGATGATGTCGGTGTCCATGCGGTCGCCGATCATGCCGGTCTTCTTGGAATGCGCGCCGATCTTGTTGAGCGCGGAGCGGAACATCATCGGGTTCGGCTTGCCGACCACGTACGGCTCCTTGCCGGTGGCCTTGGTGATGAGAGCGGCGATCGCGCCCGTCGCCGGCATCACGCCATCGGCGGACGGACCCGTGGCATCCGGGTTGGTGACGATGAAGCGCGCGCCCCGGATGATGAGCCGGATCGCCTTGGTGATCGCCTCGAAGGAGTAGTTGCGGGTCTCGCCGACGACCACGAAGTCGGGGTTCGTCTCGGTCATGATGAACCCGGCCTCGTGCAGCGCGGTGAGGATGCCTGCCTCGCCGATCACGAAGGCCGAGCCGCCGGGCAGCTGCTGCGCGAGGAAGTCGGCGGTGGCGAGCGCGGAGGTCCAGATCCGCTCCTCCGGAACGGTGAGTCCGCTCGCACGCAGACGGGCCGACAGATCGCGTGCCGTGAAGATCGAGTTGTTGGTCAGCACCAGGTACGGGATCTCGTTCTGCTCCCACCCGGCCAGCAGCTCGGCGGCTCCGGGGATGGCGTCGTTCTCATGAACGAGTACGCCGTCCATGTCGGTCAGCCAGCATTCGATGTCATCGCGGTGTGCCATGTGCTCAGCCTATTGGCCCGCGGTGACGGGCAGGTGTCAGGTTGCGGCGACAGGTCTACAGGCGACAGGGCGGCGGGGCGGCAGCGCTCAGGCGCTGAGCCAGACCACTCCGGCCGCGCCCTCGGGGAGCGCGGTCTCGACGCCGGCGAGCTCGATGCCCGAGGTGGTGGTCGTGACGGTCGCGGCGACGACGACGCCGGTCGCCTCCAGCGCGCGCAGCAGCTCGGGGTCGCGGTCGTCGACGCGCAGCACGCGGCCGATATGCCCGGTCGGGGCGTCGGCGAGCAGCACGAAGGGCTCGCGGTCGACGACACCCGCGGCATCCGGGATCGCATCGCCGTGCGGGTCGAAGCGGGGGCGTCCGAGTCGGGCGTCGATGCCTTCGAGCAGACGGTCGCTGATGGTGTGCTCGAGCACTTCGGCCTCGTCGTGCACCTCGTCCCAGCCGTAGTCGAACTCCCGCACGAGCCAGGTCTCGATCAGCCGATGACGCCGCACCATCGCGAGGGCGCGCTGCGTGCCGGCCTCCGTCAGGCGCACCGCACCGTACGGGACGTGCGAGACGAGTCCGGCGGCGGCGAGCTTCTTGACCATCTCGGTCACCGACGACGGGGCAATGCCGAGCTTCGCGGCGAGCACCGAGGGGGTGATCGGCGCATCCTGCCATTCGGTGTGCGCGTAGACGGTCTTGAGGTAGTCGTCTGCTGCCGGGGATGCCACGGGTCCAGCCTAGATCAGGGGTTGGCGACGTCGACGAGGATGCCGAAGGCGACCTGGCCCGCGAAGAACACGATGAGGAATCCGAGCAGCGCCGCGAAGAGCGAGAGGCGACCGTCGAAACCCTCGATCTCGGCGATCCCGATCTTGCGCGCACGGAAGGCGAGGATGAGCGTCGCGACGCCCAGCGCGAGCTGCACCCACGGGCCTCCGACGGGCAGCACGGTCGGGAAGGCGACCAGGAGGCCGCCGACCACGCCGGTCGCGATTCCGATCCACGTGAGGATGCGGACGGTGCGGCGCGCGTGTTCGGCAGACATGACTTCGAGCCTAATCGCCGCTGCTGCCTGTGAATCGTCTCAATCGGCGCGGATTCCTTGACGGGCGCACCCCGTGCGGGTAGCTTCGACCGGGCACGGGAAAACGCTATCCGAGCGGGCTTCGAGCCCAGAGAAGGATTTCGACGATGAATATCCGACACCGATCGTTCCGCGCCGCCGTGGCTGTCACGGCTGCCGGCTGCCTCCTCGTCGGGGGCGCGCAGAGCGCAGGAGCTGCGACCACCGCCCCTGCATCCGGCGCTGCCCCCGCATCCGCCTCCACCGGGCGCCACGACCCCGGCCCCGCGACCCCTCAGCTCGAGGCACTCGACCGCGGTCTGGTCGCCGTGTCGACCGCCGAGGGAGTCTTCCTCAGCTGGCGCCTGCTCGCGACCGAGGCCGGCGGTGCGACCGCCACGGGTCTGAGCGGCCCGGACTTCGCGGTCTACCGGGACGGCGAGAAGATCGCCACGGTCACCGACAGCGCGAACTACGACGACGCCGAGGGCTCGGCCGACTCGGTGTACTCCGTCGTGCCCGTGGTGCACGGCGTCGAGCTGACGGCATCCGCCTCGGCATCCGTCACCGCCTGGGCGGAGGGGCATCACGACCTGCCTCTGCAGAAGCCCGCCGACGGCGTCACGCCCAGGGGCGAGACGTACACGTACGCGGCCAACGACGTCTCGGTCGGCGATGTCGACGGAGACGGGCAGTACGAGTACGTCGTGAAGTGGGATCCGTCCAACTCGAAGGACGTCTCGCAGCGGGGCTACACGGGCCCGGTCTACCTCGACACGTACGAGCTCGACGGCACGCTGCTGAACCGGCTCGACCTCGGTGTGAACATCCGAGCCGGCGCGCACTACACGCAGTTCCTCGTCTACGACTTCGACGGCGACGGTCGCTCCGAGACGATGCTGAAGACGGCGCCGGGCACGAAGTCCGTGCGCTACGCCGACGACGGCTCCGTGGCGGCCGAGTCGTACATCACGATGCCCGAGTCCGACGTGGCCGCCGGCTACTCGAACGACGACGACTACCGGCTGAGCGCCGCGGACTACGAGGAGCACCTCGTCGAGATGTTCCTCGGCTGGAGCGATCGGGACGAGGTCGTCTCGGGGCAGTGGCCCGCCACCCTCGAAGAGGCGTGGGGCCTGCCCATCACGCATGACTACCCGCTCTCGCGGGAGAGCGCCGAGGAGCTCGCCGACACCTTCATCGACGTGTACGCACCGAGTCGCAGCGACCGCAACCTGCTGCGCGAGTTCGAGGGCTTCATCGTCGACGGACCCGAGTACCTCACGGTCTTCGACAGCGCGACCGGCGAGGAGCTGCAGACCATCCCGTATCCGACCGAGCGCGGCGACGACGGCCTGCTGTGGGGCGACTACGCGATGTCGCGCGTCGAGCCGGCCAACCGCGTCGATCGCTTCCTCGCAGGCGTCGGATACCTCGACGGCGAGCATCCCTCCGCGGTGTTCGCCCGGGGCTACTACACACGCACGACCGTCACGACGTTCGACTGGGACGGCGAGAACCTCAGTCAGCGCTGGCAGGTCGACAGCGGCCACGTGCCGATGACCAACCCCTTCAACGACTCGCCGCACGGGCGCGACGGCACGGATCCCGAGTTCGGCACGATCACCACGCAGGGCGACCACTCGCTCAGCTTCGCCGATGTGGATGCCGACGGCAGGCAGGAGCTCGTCTACGGCTCGGCCACGATCGACGACGACGGCAGTCTGCTCTACAGCTCGTTCGACGTGCTGCCCGAGGGGAGCGCCGCGCCGGGCGAGAACGTGCGACTCGGCCACGGAGACGCGCTGCACGTGGCCGACATCGATCCGAGCCGCCCCGGTCTCGAGATCTGGACCGCCCACGAGGGGGCCACGAGTGCCCCCTACGGGTCGGCGATGCGCGATGCGGCGACCGGCGAGACCCTGTTCGGCGCCTATTCGGGCCGCGACACCGGCCGTGCCATGATCGGCGACGTGCGACCCGACGTGCCGGGCATCGAGGTGTGGTCGAGCATGCCGGGCGGCACAGAAGGGAGCGGTCTCCTGAGCGCGACCGGAGAGGTGCTGCAGCCCGAGACCCCGGGGACGAACATGTCGATCAGGTGGGCCGGTGACATGACCACCCAGCTCGTGAACGGCAGTGGCACCCAGACGCCGACCATCGACGACTGGACGCGTGGAACCGTGCTGACCGCGACCGGCACACTCACGAACAACGGCACCAAGGGGAACCCGTCGCTCGTCGCCGACGTGCTGGGCGACTGGCGGGAGGAGCTGCTGGTGCGCACCGCGGACTCGAGCGCGCTGCGGTTCTTCACGACCACCGAGCCGACCGCGCACAAGCTCACGACGCTGATGCACGACGTGCAGTACCGGGTCGAGACCGCCCGTCAGCAGACGACGTACAACCAGCCGGCGTACACCTCGTACTACCTGGCGAGCGACCTCGACTGGGGGGACGTCCCCGTGCTGACCGCAGCCGTGACTCCGAAGGCGCCGACCTTCAAGGACCGCCCCGGCACGGCGCACGACGAGGTGCAGGTGCCCAAGAACGTCAGGGGCGTGACCTACTACGTGAACGGCGAGGAGGTCACCTCGCGCAACGGCAAGGTGCGTGTCACCGGTGAGGTGACGGTCGTCGCCGTTCCCGACAGCGGGTATCGCATCGCCGACGGCGCCACGTCGGTCTGGACGGAGACCTTCCGCAGGCGCTGACGTCCGCGTCGACAGACCGCCGCCCCGAGCCGACTCCTTCCCGTGCCGGCTCGGGGCGGTTCTCCGTGCGCGCGGCGCGCTGTGCGCGCGCTGTGCGGGTCAGGCGCCGGGCTGGGTCAGGCGCCCGTGAGCACCAGCCAGAGCAGAGCGCCGTTGAGTGCGATGAGGAGCACGGATGCGAGGATGCCGGCGGCGGTGGTCCAGGTGCGATTGGCCCAGATGCCGAGAGTGCGCTTCTGCGCGGTGAGCGCGACGAGCGGGATCAGCGCGAACGGGATGCCGAACGACAGCACCACCTGGCTGAGCACGAGGGCGAGCGTGGGGTCGACGCCGATGCCGAGGATCACCAGGGCCGGAATGAGGGTCACGAGGCGTCGCGCGAGCAGGGGGATGCGCACGTGCAACAGTCCGTGCATGATCTCCGCCCCGGCGTAGGCGCCGACCGACGTCGACGCGAGTCCCGATGCGAGAAGCCCGACCGCGAAGAAGGTGGCGACCACGGGGCCGAGTCCGGCTGCGAGGGCTGCGTGCGCACCCTCGAGCGAGTCGGTGCCCTCGACCCCGGCCAGGTTGGCGGCCGCCAGCAGCAGGATGCCGAGATTCACCGTGCCGGCGATCAGCATCGCGATCGAGACGTCCCAGCGGGTGGCGGTGAGCAGGCGGCGGATGCGCGACGTCTCGGTGCGCGCCGCCTCGGTCGGGGCGTGCGCTGCCGCCGAGCCGAACCGGTCGCGGGTCAGAGACGAGTGGGCGTAGATCGCGTGGGGCATGATCGTCGCGCCGAGGATGGATGCCGCGAGCAGCACCGATCCGGTGTCCTCGAAGCGCGGGACGAGACCGCCGACCACTCCGGCAGGGTCGGGCGGTGCGACGAAGAGCCCGGCGACGAAGCCGACCGTGATGATGAGCATGAGCCCGATGATCACGAACTCGAAGGGGCGTGCACCGCGACGGCTCTGCACGGCCAGCAGGATCATCGACACGGCGCCGGTGATCACCCCGCCGAGCAGCAGCGGGATGTCGAACAGCAGGTACAGGGCGACCGCGCCGCCGATGACCTCGGCCAGGTCGGTCGCCATGGCCACGAGCTCGGCCTGCAGCCAGTAGGCCCGCCGAGCCCACGGTCTCGTGAGGCGCGCGCCCAGGACCTCGGGGAGGCTCTGCCCGGTGACGACGCCGAGCTTGGCCGACAGGTACTGGATCAGCCAGGCCATGACGTTGCCGGCGATGACGACCCAGACGAGCAGGTAGCCGTACTGGGCGCCCGCGGTCATGTTGCTCGCGACGTTGCCGGGGTCGAGATAGGCCACTCCGGCGACGAGAGCGGGGCCGAGCAGCCAGAGACTGCGCGGAGGGGTGGTCCGCGCGGTTCCTCCGGCGGGTGCATCGTCGACGACGGAATTTTTAGGCATGCCGAAATCGTAGCGGATTTTTCGGTACACCTAAATATCGATGGCGGGGGTGGCGGATACGCTTGCCGGATGGATGCGCAGCCGGCCCGGAACCCGACGGACAGCGGAGACGCGTCGCCTCAGCCCGGCTACGGCGTCGGCCCCTGGCCGGGTGGCGAGTCCGAGTGGCCGACGGACGAGCAGTACGATCCCGAGCTGCTCGCGGTGGGCGACACCCGAAACGTGATCGACCGCTACCGCTACTGGCGCATGGAGGCGATCGTCGCCGACCTCGACACGCAGCGGCACCCGTTCCACGTCGCGATCGAGAACTGGCAGCACGACATGAACATCGGGTCGATCGTGCGCAGTGCCAACGCGTTCCTCGCCGACACCGTGCACATCATCGGACGCCGACGCTGGAACAAGCGCGGCGCCATGGTCACCGACCGGTATCAGCACGTCGTGCACCACGAAGACGTCGAGACGTTCGCGGCATGGGCGGCGGCGCAGGGGATCCCGATCATCGCGGTCGACAACGTCGAGGGTGCTGTGCCCGTCGATCGCGCCGACCTGCCGCAGCGCTGTGTTCTGCTCTTCGGGCAGGAGGGGCCGGGGCTCTCGGAGGCGGCGCTCGCCGCGGCATCCGCCCATATCGAGATCACGCAGTACGGCTCGACCCGGTCGATCAACGCGAGTGCTGCGGCTGCCGTGATCATGTACGAGTGGTGCCGGAGATACGCCGACTGACGGGCGCCGCGTGCGTCTGCCGGCCGGGTGTCAGGCGCCTGCGGTGACCCAGCGGCCGGAGCGCACCCGCCACCCGAGCGTCGCGAGCCTCGCGAGAAGGTAGATGCCGAAGAACGCGACCGCGAGCCAGATGAGACCGGCGGCACCGTCGACCCCGGTCGCCGCGATGATCCACAGCGCGGGCAGGAAGGGGACCAGGTTGAGCCCGCCGGCGATCGCGAGGTAGCGCGCATCGTTCGCGCCCATGAGCACGCCGTCGAGCACGAACACGACGCCGGCGATCGGCTGCGCGACGGCGAGGATCAGGAGAGCCGGCTGCACGAGGGCCGCGACCGTCGGGTCACCCGTGAACACGATGCCGAGCACACCTGAGAGGGCGGCGATGAGCGCGCCGACGATCACCCCGAACCAGGCTCCCCAGGCGACCGTGCGTCTGAGCACCCTGTGCACCTGCCGTTCGTCACCTGCGCCGAGCTCCTTGCCGATCAGCGCCTGCGCGGCGATGGCCAGGGCATCGAGTGCGAAGGCGGCGGCCGAGAAGATCGTGAACACGATCTGCCAGCCCGCGAGCTCCTGCGTGCCCAGGCCCGTGGCGACGGCGACCGTCACCAGCAGCGCCGCCCGCAGGCTCACCGTGCGCAGGAACAGCCACCCGCCGGATCGCGCGGTGTTGCCGCGCCCCTCGCGACGCGCCCGCAGCGAGGCGTCGTGCGTGGCGGCGAGCCTGCGGATCACGAGGACGTAGGCGCCGACCATGCCCCACTGCGCCACGACGGTGCCCGCCGCGGAGCCGGCGATGCCCCAGCCCAGGCCGTAGATGAAGAGGACGTTGAGCAGGGCGTTGGCGCCGAAGCCGAGGCCGGCGATCCACAGCGGGGTCACCGTGTCCTGCATCCCGCGCAGCAGTCCGGTGGCCGCGAAGACGATCAGCATCGCAGGCAGGCCCCACATCGAGACCACCAGGTACGCGTTCGCATCGGCAGCGACCGCATCGCTCGCGCCGAACAGCGACACCAGCCAGGGCGACGACGCCGCGCCGGCGGCGGCGAGCACCGCTCCGATCGCGAGGGCGAGCCACATGCCGTTGATGCCGACCGAGACGGCTTCGCCCGGTCGTCCGGCACCGAACAGCCGGGCGACCGCCGGCGTGGTCGAGTACGCGAGGAAGACCATGAGGCCGACGATCGTCTGCAGCACGGCGCCCGCGATGCCGAGTCCGGCGAGCGGGGTCGTGCCGAGATGGCCGACGAGGGCGGCGTCGACGATGAGGAACGCGGGCTCGGCGATCAGAGCGCCGAGGGCGGGGACGGCGAGGCGCAGGATCTCGCGGTTGAGAGTGCGCTCGGTCATCCTCCGAGCCTATTGGCTGACACGCCTGCCGATGCCGGTGCGGCCGCACGCGCCTCCCGGCGCGAAGCGGCCGTACCCTGGAGTGACCGGATGCCACGGAGGTGCGTCATGACGGATCCGAGAGAGGCCGCGGCGAGATACCGCGCTCAGCAGCAGGGTGAGGCCGAGGAGGAGACCGCCGTCGGTCCTCCCGGGTTCGCGGCGGCCGTCGACCAGGCCGCGTTCATCGAGACCGCGATCCAGATCGCGATCCGTCGGGGAGACTTCGACGATCTGCCGGGCGCGGGCAAGCCGCTGGAGGGCCTCGGCACGCACCACGATCCGGACTGGTGGATCCGCCGCAAGATCCAGCAGGAGAACCTCACGGGCCTGGGCCCGCCCGCGATCCTGCTGCGCACCGAGGACCGTGAGCTCAACGCGCACCTCGACCTGCTCGGACGCGAGGCCGACGTGCGCGAGGTGCTCGAGGACTTCAACCGACGCGTGATCGAGGCGCGGCGGCAGCTGCAGGGAGGGCCTCCCGTGGTCACGGCGCCGCGGGACATCGATGCCGAGGTCGCCGCGTGGGCCGAGCGTCGTGCGGCCCGGCTCGACGAACGCGCCGCGGACGCGCCGCCGCAGCCTCCACGGCGGCGCCGGCGTCTCGGCATCCGTCGCTCCGCATGATCGTGGCGTGATTCCGCCCGAATGTCGGAGCGCCGCATAGGCTGGGCGCATGACAGACGTGCTTCCCTCCGGCCTCGAGACCACCGAGTTCAGCTCCGACATCCGCCCGCAGGACGATCTGTACCGCCACGTCAACGGCGCCTGGCTCGCGCGCACTGAGATCCCGGGCGACAAGGCGCGGTGGGGCTCGTTCCACCTGCTCGCTGAGCAGGCCGAGAAAGACGTCCGCGCGATCATCGAGGAATCGCAGGGCGCCGACGAGGGCACCCTCGCCCGCAAGATCGGCGACCTGTTCGCGAGCTTCATGGACACCGAGCGCATCGCGGCCGCCGGTGTCACGCCGCTGGCCGAGACGCTCGCCGAGATCGACGCGATCGACGGCATCCCCGCGTTCCTGCGCACGGTCGGTGCCTACGACCGCGACGGTCGCGCGCACCTGATCGGCTTCTACGTCGACGGCGACCCCGGCGACCCCGAGCGCTACCTGCCCGTCGTCGTGCAGTCAGGTCTCTCGCTGCCCGATGAGAGCTACTTCCGTCTCGACACGTTCGCCGAGACGCGTGCGGCGTACCGCGCGCACCTGGAGCGGCTGCTGACTCTGGCGGAGATCCCGGATGCGGCGGCGACCGCCGACCGCGCGATCGCTCTCGAGACCGAGCTCGCCGGTCATCACTGGGACAACGTGCGCAGCCGCGACGCGGTCGCCACCTACAACCTCAAGACGTGGGCCGAGATCCAGGATCTCGCCGGGGTCGACCTCGAGCCGTGGCGCGACGCCGTCGCTCCCGCCCACCCCGAGGCGTTCGCCGAGGTCGTCGTCTCCCAGCCGAGCTTCCTCGAAGGGCTCGGCTCGCTGCTCACCGCCGAGCGCCTCGACGACTGGAAGGCGTGGCTGCGCGCGCAGGTCGTGCATGCGGCAGCGCCCTACCTCACCGACGACTTCGTGCAGGAGAACTTCTCGTTCTACGGCACCGAACTCACCGGCGTGCCGACCATCCGCGAGCGCTGGAAGCGCGGCGTCTCGGTCACCGAGAGCGCGCTCAGCGAGGCGATCGGCAAGGTCTACGTCGAGCGTCACTATCCGCCGACGGCGAAGGCCGCGATGGACGAGCTCGTCGCCAACCTCATCGAGGCGTACCGCCGCAGCATCACCGACCTCGAGTGGATGACGGCCGAGACCCGCGAGCGCGCGCTGGCGAAGCTCGACTCGTTCACGCCCAAGATCGGTCACCCCACGGTGTGGCGCGACTACTCGAGCCTCGTCATCGACCGTGCAGACCTGTTCGGCAACGTGCGTCGCGCGGCGATCTTCGAGCATGACCGCAACGTCGCCAAGGTCGGCACGCCCATCGACCGTGACGAGTGGCACATGCCGCCACAGATGGTCAACGCCTACTACAACCCGTCGATGAACGAGATCGTCTTCCCCGCGGCGATCCTGCAGTACCCCTTCTTCGACGTCTCCCGCGACGCCGCGGCCAACTACGGCGGCATCGGCGCGGTCATCGGCCACGAGATCGGCCACGGCTTCGACGACCAGGGCAGCCGCTACGACGGCGACGGCAAGCTCGAGGACTGGTGGACGGATGCCGATCGCTCGGCGTTCGAGGAGCGCACGAAGGCTCTCATCGCGCAGTACGACGAGCTCGTCCCCGAGGGACTCGACCCCGAGCATCACGTCAACGGTGCGCTGACGATCGGCGAGAACATCGGCGACCTCGGTGGGCTCGGGATCGCGCTCAAGGCGTACGAGCTCTCGCTCAACGGCGGCGAAGCCCCCGTCATCGACGGCTACACCGGCGTGCAGCGGCTGCTGCTGTCGTGGGCGCAGGTGTGGCAGCAGAAGAGCCGTGACGCCGAGACTCTGCGACTGCTGACCATCGACCCGCACTCGCCGAACGAGTTCCGCTGCAATCAGATCGTGCGCAACATCGATGCGTTCTATGACGCGTTCGGCGTCACCGAGTCCGACGCGCTCTGGCTGCCGCAGGAGTCGCGCGTCACCATCTGGTGATCCCGCCGTCGTGACCGATCAGGCGCGGAGGGGTGCCCTGGTGCCTTCTGTATGACGATCAGATGACCGTATACCGGAGCGCATAGGGCATCCTCACCTGAGGGGGTTACGATATCCGTGCTGCGGCGGATGGACCCCGCAGCATCCCGCCAATCCAATCCCCCTCCGAAGGATCACGCGTGGGCGTTTCCGAGCCTGTCGATGGGCCACCTCTGGCCTCGCTGCGCCGCTCTCAGCAGACGAGCCGCCGGCTGCCGCGTCGTGCCGCCGCCGGCCGTCGGTCGTTCACCTCGACGACGCGTGCACTGGAACAGCTCGTCGAGTCCGGCGCCCAGGTGTCGGTGCACGTGGTCGACCTCGACAACCATGTGCACGTGCTCTCCGGTGACGACCACGTCACCATGCCCGTCGCCGGACTCGGCGTCGTGCCCCTGCTGATCGAAGTGGCGGCCGGCTTCGCGGCGGGGTCCCTCGACCCGCTCGAGATCGTCGAGCGCAGCGCCGTCGCTCCGGTCTCCTCCGCGGGGGTGTGGCGGCACCTGCACGCCCCTGCTCTGCCGCTCGAAGATCTCGCGGTGCTCGCCGCGACGTCGGGAGATCCGATCGCGGTCAACGCCCTGCTGCAGCGGGTCGGCCACGACCGTGTCCGCGACAGGATCGAGGCTCTGGGCCTGCGTCGCACCGCCCTGCTCGACCGGTTCCGCGATCAGCGCGGGCCCGACGATGCGCCGCAGGTGGCGGTGGGGTCTGCGCGGGAGCTGGCCGGTCTGTTCTCCGCCCTCGTGAACTCGCAGGTCGTCGACGCGCCGGTCAGCGCGCAGGTCTCGGAATGGCTGAGCCTGAACCAGGACCTCAGTCTCGTCGCGGCGGCCACGGGGCTCGACCCCTTCTCGCACGATCATGACGCGCACGGGCTGCTGTTCATCAACAAGACCGGGCGTGACCGGGGGGTGCGCGCCGAAGCGGGCGTGCTCGGCGGCCCCAGGGCAGGCGTCGCGTACTCGCTGATCGTCTGCTTCGACGACCTGTCGATCACGCATCGGCTGCGCGCCCACGACGCGTTCCGCATCCTGGGCGTCGAGCTCATGGAGTACACGCACTGAGCGACCCCGGTCCCGCCGCGGTGGGTACCATCGGGGAATGCCCCGCGACGACTGGACCCCGCACCGCCGTGACGACGGCGAGCTGCTCGGATGGATCCATCCCGACGGCGACGGCTGGGTCGCCGTCGACGTGCTCGGGCGCATCGTGGCCGGCGCCACGGAATGGCTCGACGCCGAGGACGCCCTCGACCAGCACGGGATCGCGTGGCTCGCGGACCCGTGGATGCTCGACGGCGAGGCCGAGCGCCCGCTGCGCGTCCGCATCCTCGAGGTCACTCCGGATCGCGACGGGTCAGACGGCCGCATCGTGGTGAAGGTCGACGACTTCGGCGACGTCACCCGCCCGCCCACGCCGAAGTACGTCGTCGCGTGGCCGATTCCCGAGCGGCTCCGTCAGCCGCGGCCGACGGATCCCGATCCGCGCGTGATCTGAGACGACGTGCCGACCCGGTTCACCCGGGGAGAGACGGATGCTGCTCGGCAGACCGCTGGCGCGGGATGAACAGCGACAGCACGAGGGCGACGATGCCGGCCGCGATCGCGAGCCAGAAGCAGAGGTCGAACGCCGCGCGGGTGGGGACCGAGACCCCGCCGACATCGATGCTCATCGCCGCGAGCACGCCGCCCATCACGGCGGACGCGCTCGAGGTCCCGACCGAGCGGAAGAGGGCGTTGAGTCCGTTCGAGGCGCCGGTCTCGTTCGCCGGCACCGAGCGCATGATGATCATCGGCATGGCGGCGAACGTGAAGCCGATGCCGACGCCGATCAGCAGGTTGCCGACGAGGATGTGCCAGACCTCGGTCGACCACAGCAGCACGAAGACGTAGGCGAGCACGATCGCCCCCGCCCCGACCGTGAAGAGCGGGCGGGGCCCGACCGTGCGCTCGAGGAAGCCGGACAGCGGTGAGATGACCATCATCACGAGGCCCGCGGGCATGATGATGAGCGAGGCCGTGACCATGTCGAGTCCGAAGCCGGCGCCGGCGGACACGGGTCCCTCGAGCAGCTGCGGGAACGTCACATTCGAGGCGAACAGCGCGAAGCCCATGCCGATCGCCGCGATGTTCGTGAAGAGCACGGCGGGGCGGGCCGCGACACGGAGGTCGAGCAGCGGGTCCTTCGTGCGCAGCTGATACCAGCCCCAGATCAGCAGCACGCCCACTCCGCCGATGATGCAGGTGAGGGTCAGGGGTGCCGTCCAGCCCCACTCGGCTCCGCGCGACACGAACAACAGGATGCCGGTGAGCCCGATCGCGAGGCCGATCGCGCCGAGCACGTCGAGGCGGCCCGGGAAGCGCAGGACGTCTTCCGGAACGGCGGCGAGCACGAGCAGCAGTCCGGCGACGCCGAGACCGGCCGCGAGCCAGAACAGCCAGTGCCAGTCGGCGTTCTCGGCGAGCAGGGCGGCGACCGGCATCCCGATCGCGCCGCCCACACCCATCGTGGCGCTCATCAGCGCCACGGCCGTGCCGAGCCGCTCGGGCGGCAGCACGTCCCGCATGATCGCGATGCCGAGGGGAACGACTCCTGTGACAGCGCCCTGCAGCGCGCGCCCGATGATGACCCCCACGATCGAGCCCGACAGTGCGGCGATGACGGATCCCACGATGAGCAGCGACAGCAGCACGATCACGACGCGGCGCTTGCCGTACATGTCCCCGAGGCGGCCCGAGATCGGGGTCGCGACCGCGGCGACCAGCAGGGTGATCGTGACGACCCATGTGGTGTCCTCGCGCGAGGCGTTCAGCAGCCGCGGCAGCTCCGCCTGCAACGGCACCACGAGCGTGAACATGAACGACGAGCAGAGCCCGGCGAAGGCGAGCACGGCGACGGTCGCCCAGCGGGGGACCTTTCGGGAGAGCCTTCTGCGTGCGCGATCGTCGTTCTCTCCCATCGCTTCAGGCTATCGGCGATCCGGAGGCCCCGGCCGCGTCGCCCTCTGCGGGCCGGGTGTCAGCTCACGCCCTTCATGAGCCGCAGCACGGGCTTCGCCGACAGCAGCAGCCCGACGCCGACCACGATCGCGATGCCGCCGAGGATCGAGAAGTACGGGACCTCGTTCTTCGGGTCGTAGAACTGCACGAGCCACCCCGAGATCGCCGTGCCGAGTGCCACGGACAGGAAGAACAGCGCGACCATCTGGGTGTGGAAGACCCGCGGCGCGAGCTTCGTCGTGACCGACAGGCCGACCGGGGAGATCAGCAGCTCGGCGATCGTGAAGACCAGCAGGATGCCGACGATCGCGAGGAGCGGCGTCGAGTTGGCAGCGCCGTTGGCGAAGGGCAGGAACAGCAGGAAGGCGGCGCCCATGATCATGGCTCCGAGCGCGAACTTCACCGGCGTCGACGGCTGGCGCTTTCCGAGGCGCGTCCAGATCGCGGCGAAGACCCCCGACAGGATGATGATGAACACGGGGTTGATCGACTGCACCCAGGAGATCGGCATCTCGAAGCCGAACAGGTTGCGGTTCAGCCGTTCGTCCGAGTACACGGTCAGCACGGTGAACTGCTGCTGATACAGCGACCAGAACGCGACGCTCGTGATGAACAGCGGCAGGAAGCCCCAGACTCGGGAGCGCTCGGTGCGGTCGATGCGGCGGCTGGTGAGGATGACCGCGAAGTAGGCGATCGAGGCGACGACCGTCGCGATGATGACGATCGTCGAGAGGTTGTCGGCCGTGATGACGCCGACGAGCACGAGCACGGTGATCAGCACGACCGCCGCGACCGCGACGCCGACCACGAGGGGGTACCGCGACGCGGGCAGAGGGTTCGGCACCGCCCTGGCCTCGTCGGGCAGCCCGCGACGACCGAACGCGTACTGCACCAGGCCGAGGGTCATCCCGATCGCGGCGAGCCCGAACCCGAAGTGGAAGCCGAGGGTCGACTGCAGGATGCCGGTGAGGATCGGACCCAGGAAGGCGCCGAGGTTGATGCCGAGGTAGAAGAGCGAGAATCCGGCATCGCGTCGCGTGTCCTCGGGGCTGTAGAGGGTGCCGACGACGGCTGTGGCGTTCGCCTTGAGGCCGCCCGAGCCGAGCGCCACCAGGACGAGACCGACTCCGACGCCGAGGAACCCGGGCAGCAGTGCGAGGGCCACGTGACCGGCGACGATGACGATCGCGCTGAGGAACAGGACCCGCTCCGACCCCAGGATGCGGTCGGCGACCCAGGCGCCGAGGATGGTCGAGAGATAGACAGATCCGCCGTACGCGCCGACGATTCCTCCGGCGACGGCCTGGGAGAGGCCGAGCCCGCCCTCGGTGACCGAGAAGTACAGGTAGATCAGCAGGATGCCCTGCATGCCGTAGAAGCTGAACCGCTCCCACATCTCCACACCGAAGACGTGGACGAGGGCCCAGGGCTGCCCGAAGAACCGGGTGTCCGACTTCTCGGCTGTGGTGTCGCTTGATGCCATCCCCCCACGGTACGCCCGGTCAGGGCGCGGATCCCAGCCCGATCGCGTCGCACGATTCCGAAATCCCGCGCGGGAGGGGCAGACTGGGGTCGTGCGAACCATCCGTGATCTCGACACCGTTGAACTCATCATCGACGCGCAGAGCCTGCTGGACTCGATCCGCGGCCCCGAGCGCGTCATCGACGCCGGAACCCTGCGTGCGCTGCAGCAGTCGGGCAACTACGTCGTCGGTCTCTTCGATGCCGAGGAGGGGGAGGAGCGCATGGTCGGCGCCTCGATCGCCTTCTTCGGCGCTCCGGCGCGGCGGGCCATGCACTCGCACATCACCGCCTTGCTGCCCGAGTACCGCGGCCGCGGGTGGGGGCGGGAGCTCAAGGAGCACCAGCGACAGTGGGCGTTCTCACGCGATGTCGGACGCATCAGCTGGACCTTCGACCCGCTCGTCGCCCGCAACGCGCACTTCTTCCTCACGGTGCTCGGCGCTCGCGCGACCGGATACTCCGTCAACCGCTACGGGATCTTCGGCGGCGGCGACGCGGGTGACGAGAGCGATCGGCTCGACGTGGAATGGGCGCTCGCCGACATCGCGAAGCAGCCGGATCCCGAGTCCGTCGTCGAGACGCTCGAGATCCCGACCGACATCGAGGCGATGAGGGTGTCCGACCCCGATGCCGCGCACGAGTGGCGCCTGCGCCTGCGAGCGCAGATGGAGGGGCTGCTCGGCAGCGGGCTGACCCTCGCGGGCTTCGACGTCGAGAAGGGCTACCTCTTCTCGGCCTGAGCCTCGAGGGCTCGAGAGACCCGAGGTCGGAGAGTTGCGCTCCATCCGGCGCGGATAAGATTGATGTGCCCGTGATCACGGGTCATCTCCCACAGCCGACCATTGGAGCCACCGTGGCCGAACAGTCCCGCCTCGACAAGGTCATCGCCCTCGCCCGCCACCGCGGGTTCGTGTTCCAGGCCGGTGAGATCTACGGCGGTTCGCGGTCGGCATGGGACTACGGTCCCCTCGGCACCGAGCTCAAGGAGAACATCCGACGTCAGTGGTGGCAGACGTTCGTGCGCGGCCGGGGCGACATGGTCGGCCTCGACTCCAGCATCATCCTCCCCAAGCGCGTCTGGGAGGCATCCGGTCACGTGGCGACCTTCACCGACCCCCTGGTCGAGTGCCTGCAGTGCCACAAGCGCTTCCGGGCCGACAACCTCATCGAGGACTTCGAGGCCCGCAAGGGCCGCAAGGCCGAGAACGGTCTCGCCGACGTGCCCTGCCCGAACTGCGGCACGAAGGGCCAGTACACCGAGCCCAAGGCCTTCTCCGGCCTGGTCAAGACGTACCTCGGCGTGGTCGACGACGAGTCCGGCCTGTACTTCCTGCGCCCCGAGACCGCGCAGGGCATCTTCGTGAACTTCTCGAACGTGCTCACCGCGAGCCGCAAGAAGCCGCCGTTCGGCATCGGCCAGGTCGGCAAGGCGTTCCGCAACGAGATCACCCCCGGCAACTTCATCTTCCGCACGCGCGAGTTCGAGCAGATGGAGATCGAGTTCTTCACGCCGCCCGCCGAGGCGCAGGAGTGGTTCGAGCACTGGGTCGAGGCCTGCTGGAACTGGTTCATCGACCTCGGGATCGACCCCGAGAACATGCGTCAGTTCGACGTGCCCGAAGACGACCGCGCGCACTACTCCGCCGGCACCATCGACGTCGAGTACCGCTTCGGCTTCACGGGCAAGGAGTGGGGCGAACTCATGGGTGTCGCCAACCGCACCGACTACGACCTGTCGAGCCACAGCGAGGCCTCGGGCCAGAGCCTGACGTACTTCGACCAGGCCACGGGCGATCGCTACACGCCGTACGTGATCGAGCCGTCGTTCGGTCTCACGCGCGCCATGATGGCATTCCTCGTCGACGCGTATCGCGAAGAGGAGGTGCCGAACGCCAAGGGCGGCACCGACGTGCGCACCGTGCTCAAGCTCGACCCGCGCCTGGCTCCGGTGAAGGCCGCGGTTCTGCCGCTGAGCCGCAACGAGCGCCTGTCGCCCCTGGCTCGCGAGGTCGCCGACACCCTGCGCAGCTCGTGGGCGGTCGACTTCGACGACGCGGGCGCGATCGGCCGTCGATACCGTCGCCAGGACGAGATCGGCACGCCGTTCTGCGTCACGGTCGACTTCGACTCGCTCGACGACCGTGCCGTCACGGTGCGCGACCGCGACACCATGGCCCAGGAGCGCGTCTCGATCGACGAGCTGCACCAGTACCTCGCGGAGCGCCTCAAAGGCGCCTGAGTCCCATGGATGCTCCGGGGGGAAGCGTTCAGGCGGAGCGGCGGACGGCGACACGTCCGGTCGCGCTGATCGTGAGCGGTGCGCTCGCGATCAGCTGGATGCTGCTCGCCGTGCTCGACCTGCGCGAGAACGACGGCGCAGCGCCGATCATCGCGATGTTCGGAATCCCGGCGATCGCATCGGCGCTGGTCATCCAGATCGTGATGACACGCCTCGGGAAGCGCAAGCGGGTGCCGATGCCCGTGGCGTGGCTCATGCTCGTCGTGCTCCCGGTCGGAACGCTGCTCGGCTTCGGGGTCGCGATGCTGCGCGACCCCGATTACTTCATCGGCGACGAGAGCCCCTGGATGCTGATCTGGGTACCGATCTTCATCGGCGTCGGCGTGATGCTCGGCGCCCTGGTGTGGTTCTTCTTCGTGTTCCCCCTGGTCTCGCTCGTGAAGGCGATCGGTCTGATCATGCGCGGTGAGGCTCGACCGGCCGCGGCGATCATGCCGCTCGTCCTGCTCGCCCTCGGCGTGGTGTGCATCGTCGGAGGCCTGTCGATCTCGAGCGGTGAGGTCGGGCGCAGCGCCGAAGCGCAGATCATCGCCGCGTTCTTCGGCATCCCCGGCACCTACGAGGTGATCTGGGGCCCGGGGCTCTGGATCGTCCGGGGGATCATCGCGGCGATCGTGCTTCTGTTCGCGGTTCCGGCTGTCCGGCATCGTGCCCGTGCTGCGGTGGCGACGCAGCGCACGGGCACCGAAGACCTCTGAACCCCGGCCTCGCCGATCTGATCACGCCCCGATCCGTGCGGGCCTATGCTGACCCCATGATCGAGCACTGGAGCGAGTTCAATGTCGCGATGGCAGGCGCGACAGCGGCGTTGGCAGGCCTCGTGATCGTCGCCGCGAGCGTCAACATCGGCGAGATCGTGAAGTCGCGGACTCTCACCGCGCGGCTCCTCGCGGGCATAGCGGCGCTCGTCCTCGCGCTCACCGTGTCGGGGCTCGGTCTCGTCCCGGGCATCGACGAGGTCTGGCTCGGCATCCTCACGATTCTGATCGCCGTGCTCGCGTCCGCGTTCCAGATACACGCGACGACGCTGATCGCTGCGGACACCGATCCCGCTGACCGGGCACGGCCCCTCAAGTACCTGGTCGGATTCCTGCCGATCGCGGGTTATCTCGCTGCGGGCATCCTCGTCGCGCTGGGCAATCCGGCGGGGCTGTACCTCGCGGCGGCCGGGTGTCTGCTGGCGATCGTGTCTGCGATCGTCGTCTCCTGGGTCGCGCTGGTCGAGGTGCTGCGCTGACCTGCCCGCGGCGCCGCCTCCGTCAGCCGGTGACGGTGAGCTGCACCTGATCCGTACCGCCCGCCTCGACCCAGGCGAGCGAGCGTTCCAGGATGCCGCGCAGCACGTCGAGATCGACCTGCTCGAGATCCTTGATGTAGAGGCATCCGACGCCGGTGGTGTGCGGACCGAGCCTCTCGAGAGCGTCGCGGTGGGCGTCGACGCCGTCGAACAGATAGATCGTCGTCGCCGCCTTGCGCGGCGCGAAGCCGAGCAGTCCGCTGTCGCCCTCGGTTCCCGTGGGGTAGCGGTAGTGGCAGCTGCCGAAGCCGATGATCGTTCCCCAGGTCTGCGGTTCGCGTCCGGTGATCTCCTGCATGAGCGCGGTCAGCGTCTCGGCATCCCGACGTCGCACGGCGGGGGCGGAGCGGGCGATGAGTCCGGCGACGTCGTCGCCGGTGGGCTTCATGCCTTCGCCTTGGCAGCGGCCTTCATCGCCTTCTTGTGCTCGCGCACCTTGGTCAGCGATTCGGGCGAGACGATGTCGGCGACGCTGCGGAACGACCCCTCGACGCCGTAGTCCCCGGCTGCCTCACGCCAGCCGGATCCGGTGAATCCGTACTGCTTGCCCAGCAGCGCGAGGAAGATCTTCGCCTTCTGCTCGCCGAATCCCGGCAGGGCCTTGAGGCGCGTCAGCACTTCCGCTCCCGACGGGTCGCCGTCGGTCCAGATCGCCGACGCGTCGCCGCCCCACCGGTCGACGATCTCCTGGCAGAGGGTCTGCACGCGCGCGGCCATGGAGCCGGGGAACCGATGAACCGCGGGCGTCTCCTTGAACGCGGTGAGGAACTCGTCGGGGTCCATGCCGGCGATGGTCGTGGCATCCGCGGCGCCGGTGCGCTGCTCGATCTTGAGCGGTCCCGCGAACGCGGTCTCCATGGGCACCTGCTGGTCGAGCAGCATGCCCACCAGCAGAGCGAGGGGGTTGTCGGTCAGCAGGGAGTCAGCGGCGGTGTCTCCGGTGATGTGAAGGGCCATGAGTCCAGTCTGTCACTCGACGCACGGCGGCGAGAGGTCAGAGGCGCTGCAGCTTCGGCAACGGCCCCTCGAGGCGAGCGATCGAGACGCGGAGGTCGGCGATGTCGGCCTTGAGTTCGGTGCGAACCTCGGCGATATCGGCCTTGAGTTCGGTCTTCACTGCGGCGATGTCGTTCTTGAGTTCGGCGCGGACGTCGGCGAGTTCGGCGCGGACCGCGGCGATGTCGGTCTTGAGCTCGGCGCGGACGTCGGCGAGTTCGGTGCGGACCGCGGCGATGTCGGTCTTCAGTTCGGTGCGGAGGTCCGCGATCTCGACTCTCACGTCCGCGATGTCGCCCTTCAGCTCGGTCTTCAGGTCGGTGATCTGCGTCTCGACACTCGCGAACCGGTCATCGATCCTGTCGAAGCGCACATCCAGCCCGCGGGACTGCCGCGCGAGCATGCGGGAGACCCCGCCGAGCACGGTGGCGGTGAAGGCGAACAGGGCGATGATGATGCCGATCACATTCGGGTCCACGAGCATGCTCCCAGTCTGCGCCGAGCGTCGGACGCTGTCATGGGTTCGACGATATGAAGCAGGAGTGAGGCTCGGGCGGAGCCGTCGTCCTCATCGCGCGTGCGGGGGACAGGCCCCCGTCGAGGGCTTCTGTGCAGAGAGGGCGACGCCCGTCAGGCGGTCGCGGCCGTGTCTTCGTCGGACGACTGGGCGGCGTCCGCGGGCTCGATGCCGTAGAGCGTGGTCAGCGCCGCGGCGAAATCTCCCGCACGGCCGGACGCGGCGAGCTCGTGCGCGCGTGTGGTCGGCGTGTGCAGGAGGACTCCGGTGAGGTGCCGCAGAGCCTGCTCGACCCTGCCGTCCTCGTCGCCGCGGGCGCGTGCTCGGTCGATCTCCGAGTCGAGCAGCGCGAAGATGTGCGACCGCAGAGCCACGACCGAGGGGGTTACACTCTGACGGCTCCCGACGACATGGAAGGTGTCTGCGGCCTCACGAACGACGGTGCGTGCGGCATCCGTCGCCTGCAGCTCGTCGAGAGGGGCGTGCAGGCTGATCGTCTCGAGATCGAGCAGCGCGACGCCTTCGAGAGCGGCGACCGCGGGGTCGACGTTGCGGGGCATGCCGAGGTCGACCACCAGCTGGCTGTGCGATGCGACGGGGCATCCCGCGGCCGCGATGCCTGTCGGCGCCTGCAGGTGTGCCGGCGTGAGCACCGGCTCGGTGGCCGTCGTGCAGGTGATCAGCAGGCTCGACCGCGAGGCGATGCGTGCGTAGTCGTCGGCGGCGACGGGACGGATGCCGTGTTTCGCGGCGAACTTCTCGGCGCGGCCGGACGGCGAGAACACCGAGATGTTGACGGCGCCGCGCTCGCGCAGGGTGGCGAGGGTGACGGCCGCGTAGGCGCCGGTGCCCACCAGCAGGACGCGCTCGGCAGCCCAGTCGGCGATGCGGCTGTCGGCGAGCTCGAGTGCGAGACGCACGAGCGAGCGGCCGGCGCGACCGAGGGCGGTGACGTTCTTGACCTTGCGCTGTGCCTGGCTGGCGCGCTGGAAGAGGCGCTCGAGCTCGGGCGAGGTGGTGCCGTCCTTGCGGGCGGACTTCAGTGCGCGGCGGACCTGTCCGGCGATCTCGCCCTCTCCGGACACGACGGATTCGAGGCCCGAGGCGACCGAGAACAGGTGCTCGGCGACGCGGCGACCGGAGTGCACGTCGTAGGCGCCGTCGAGTTCGGCTGTGGGGATGCCGGTGGCGGATTCGACGGCTTCGAGCACGGCTTCGACGCCGATCGCGCCCGCCGCGGTGACCGGTTCGTCCATCTCGACGTACGCCTCGAAGCGGTTGCAGGTAGCAAGAACGACCGCACCCTGCACGCATGACGCGGTGTCCACGATCGTGGAGGCGACGTCATCGGGGGTGCGGCTCAGGCGTTCGAGCAAATCGAAGGAGGCGGTCTTGTGACTCGCCGTGACACACAGCAGCACGGATCGATTCTACCCCTCCCCGCGCACAGGTCGGCCAGAGGGGCGGGATGGGAGGATGGAGTCATGCCTCTCTCCGACGCTCCGCTGCTGCGCGCCCTCACCGGACCCCGCCCCGAACATGCCCCCGTGTGGTTCATGCGACAGGCCGGGCGGTCGCTGCCCGAGTACCGGGAGCTGCGCGTGGGCACGCGCATGCTGGACGCCTGCCTCACCCCCGACCTCGCGGCCGAGATCACTCTGCAGCCGGTCCGTCGGCACGGCGTCGATGCCGCGGTGTTCTTCAGCGACATCGTGATCCCGCTGCGTCTCGCCGGCGTCGAGGTGGAGATCGAGCCCGGACGCGGCCCCGTGTTCGCGAACCCCGTGCGCACGGCGGCCGACGTCGACCGCATCACCGCGATCGACCCCGACTCGCTCGACGGCACCGCGATCGCCGAGGCCGTGCGCCTGGTGACCGCCGAGCTCGGCGACACGCCTCTGATCGGCTTCGCGGGGGCGCCGTTCACCCTCGCCGCCTACCTCGTCGAGGGAGGCCCCTCGAAGGAGCATCTGCGTGCGCGCGGCATGATGCACGCCGACCCCGACGCCTGGCATCGACTCGCGGGCTGGCTCGCGCAGATCTCCCGACGGTTCCTCGAGACGCAGCGCGACGCCGGAGCATCCGTGGTGCAGCTCTTCGACTCGTGGGCCGGGTCGCTCAGCACCGCCGACTACCGCACCTTCGTGGCACCCCACTCGCGCACGGCGCTCGAGGGCATCGGAGTGCCGAGCATCCACTTCGGGGTGGGCACCGGGCCGTTCCTGGCCGACATGCGACTCGACGGCATCGCCGACGGCGTCGGTGTCGACTGGCGGATGCCGCTCGACGAGGCCGCGAAGATCCTCGGCCAGGACGTGTCGGTGCAGGGCAACATCGATCCGGCGCTGCTGTCGGCGCCGTGGCCCGTGCTCGAGGCGCACGTGCGCGACGTGGTCGAGCGCGGTCGTGCCGCGCGCGGACACATCGTGAATCTCGGACACGGGGTGCCGCCTGAGGCCGATCCCGACCAGCTGACGCGGATCGTCGAGCTCGTCCACTCGATCTGACGGGAAGGACCGCAGACATGGCCCCTGAGACCGCAGACATGGCCCCTGAGACCGCAGATGCCGGCGAGACGCGCGCCGCGGAGTCTTCCCGCGCCGAGCTCGCAGCCCGCGCGGAACGCGCCGCGCAGACGCATGTCATCGTCGTCGGCGGAGGCGTCGGCGGCCTGATCGCGGCGAGAGAGTGCGCCAAGGTCGGCATGCGGGTGACGCTGCTGGAAGGCTCGGAGGCCGTGGGCGGGGCGATCCAGCGTGCAGAGCTCGACGGCGTCGTGGTCGATGCGGGTGCGGAGAGCTACGCCACCCGTGGTGGGCGCGTGCGTGCGCTGATCGACGACCTGGGCATCGCCGACCGCATCGTGGCACCCGCCGCGGGAGGTGCGTGGCTCGCCGGCATCCCGGGTGTCGGGGCGGCGCCGTTGCCGGTGGGCGGCATCCTCGGCATCCCCGGGAACCCGTTCCAGGACGACGTCCGGTGCATCCTCGGGTGGTCCGGCGTGTGGCGCGCGTACCTCGACCGGGTGCGACCGCCGCTCACGATCGGTCACAACCACAGTCTGGGGAAGCTGGTCGCCTCGCGCATGGGCGCGAAGGTGCGCGATCGTCTCGTCGCTCCGGTGACCACGGGCGTCTACTCGGCGTCGCCCGAAGACGTCGACGTCGACGTGGCGGCCCCCGGACTCAACGCCGCGCTGACCCGCGTCGGATCGCTGTCGGGAGCGGTGCAGGCCCTGCGCGACGAGAGCGCGTCGCGCGCGGCTCGGGCCCAGTCGCCGGGTGCCGCGGTCGAGGGGCTCGACGGCGGCATGACGGTGCTGATCGACGCACTCGTCGCCGATCTCGCGAAGCTCGGTGCGGTGGTGCGCACCGGCGTCAGAGTCGCATCGGTCACGAAGTCCGGAGACTCGTGGGCCGTCACCACCGAGAACGTCGCCATCGAGAGCGTCGCGGCCGCAGAGTTCCCGGGCCAGGTCACGCGGACCGGGGGAGAGGCCGATGACGCCGGCCAGGCGGATGACGGTGTGCTCTCGGCCGACGGCCTGGTGATCGCGACGCCCGAGATCTCAGCGCGGACGCTGCTGGCCGGAGTCGCCCCCGCACTCGCCTCGACGGATGTCGCGGAGTCGCCGGAGATCGAGCTCGTGACCCTGCTGCTCGCGCCGACGGCGCTCGACGGCGCGCCGCGGGGCACCGGCGTGCTGACCGTGCCGGGCAGTCACACCGCCAAGGCCCTCACCCATTCCACGGCCAAGTGGGAGTGGGTGCGACGGGCGGCCGGCGATCGGCATGTGGTGCGCGTCTCGTTCGGCGCGCAGGGCGAGCCGCCGGCGACCGCGAGCCTGGACGACGACGCCGCGGCTCGTCTCGCGGTGCGCGAGGCATCCGCGCTTCTCGGGGTCTCGCTGTCGCAGGCAGACGTCGTGGCGTCGCACCGATCACGCTTCGTGCAGTCGCAGCCGGCATCGATCATCGGCTCCGGCGAGCGACGCACCGCAGCGCGCGCCGCGGTGCAGGCCGTGCCTGGGCTGGCGGCGGTCGGCGCCTGGCTCGCGGGGACAGGACTCGCCCAGGTCGTGCCCGATGCGCAGCAGGAGGCCGATCGTCTTCGACGTTCCCTCCTCTGGGACTGACGGGGCGGATCGTGCCGTTCTGGCGCCGGGGGAGCCACCCTCATCCGCCGCGGTCTGTCAACCCTCTGACCTATAGATGCCGAAATCGGCATACGGCGTTACGCTGGACACCTGGCAGGCGGCGCCGAGCCGCCGGTTCGCCGCAGGGCGTTCACACCGGCACAACGTGAGGAGACCCCATGAAGGGGAAGATCGGACTCGTCGTAGGACTCGGCGTGGGATACGTACTCGGGACGCGCGCAGGACGCGAGCGCTACGAGCAGATCAAGACGCAGTGGCTCAAGGTCTGGAACCTCGACCCGGTGCAGGAGCAGGTCGACAAGGTCAAGGGCTACGTCGGCGACAAGGCCGCGGCCGTGCCCGGCGCGATCTGGACCGGCGTGCAGAAGGTCGTCAAGTCGGCGAGCGGTGGCGACAAGACCGCCGGACAGCGCCTCGACTCCGCCGTCGCCGCGGGCCGCAAGGCTGCTGAGGACATCGTCGACGCGACCGAGGACGCCGTCGACGAGGCCAAGGACGCAGCCAAGAAGGATGCCCCGAGCAAGCCCGCGACCAAGAAGTCCACGTCTGCACGTTCCACCGCAGCGAAGTCCGGAGACTGACATGCCCCGCGGATACCGCGACCGCGCCGAGGACAGCCTGCTGTCGCTGATCGGCGATCTGCCCGAACTCATCGGCAACCTCGTCAAGGCCGAGATCGACGCTGCGAAGACCTGGGTGTCGAGGACCGCGAAGGACGCGGGCATCGGCTCGGTCTGGTTCCTCGTCGCACTGTTCTTCCTCTTCTGGGCCGTGCCGGTGATCCTCGTGTTCGCCATCGCGGGTCTGTCGTCGTGGTGGCCGGTCTGGCTCTCGGCGCTCGCCGTGCTCGGCATCCTGATCATCGCCGTGCTGCTGTTCGCGCTGCTCGGCATCCTGAAGTTCCGCAAGGTGCTCCGCCGACAGAATCCCGCGCAGGCGGTCGGCGAGGACATCCGACTCGTGAAGGAAGCCGGCGATGACGAACTCTGAGAGCACCTCGATCCAGAAGGCAGCGGGTCTCACCTCGCTGCCCAAGACGGCCGTCCCCGCCGGGATCGTCGACCCCGTGGCATCCGCGCGCGCCGAATTGAAGGCCGCCCTCGCCGCCATCGAGGTCAAGGGCAATGTGCCGAGACGGCTCGACAAGGCCTCGAAGCGGGCCGCAGCGAAGGCGCGAGTCTTCGCCGACCGCAACCCGGTCGCGGCCGTCGCCGCAGCCGTCGCGGTCGCCGCCACGGTCGGCGGCGCGGTGTGGGTCATCGCCCGAGCGCTCTCCCGCTGAGTCTCTCCCCGGTCCGAGCCTCGGCCCGCGCTGTCAAGGCGGTCCGGGTAATTCGCCACCACTCGGCAAAGGGGGCAGACTGGATCCATGTCCGATGAGCGCGAAGAGAACCCGTCCGGCTTCACCCTGTGGGCCGTCTGGCGACGAAACCCCGACGTTCCGGTCACCGAGTCCGATTCGACCGAGCTCGAGACGATCGTCTCCTACATCGAGGACTCGGGCGTCACGGTCCGCGGTTTCTACGACGTCTCGGGTCTGAAGGCCGACGCCGACCTCATGGTCTGGCTGCACGGCGACACCGCGGAGGACCTGCAGAAGGCCCTGCGTCGTCTGCGCCGCACGGAGCTGCTCCGTTCTCTCCTCCCGGTCTGGAACGTCATGGGCGTGCACCGTGACGCCGAGTTCAACCGCGCGCACGTGCCCGGTTTCCTCCGCGGCGTCGAGCCGAAGGACTGGCTGTGCCTGTACCCCTTCGTGCGCACGCCCGAGTGGTACCTCGCGCCCGAGGAGGAGCGCCGAAAGATGCTCGCGGACCACGGTCGCAAGGGTGCCGCCTTCACGGGGGTCATCGCGAACACGGTCGCCGCGTTCGCTCTGGGTGACTACGAGTGGCTGCTGCCGCTCGAGGCCGATGAGGTCACCGAGCTCGTGGATCTCATGCGCGACCTGCGCTACACCGACGCGCGTCTGTACGTGAAGGAGGAGATCCCCTTCTACACGGGGCGCCGCCTCCGTTTCGACGAGATCGCGGACGTGCTGCAGTAGGCCGCGCCATGACGATTCCGATGAACCCGTCCACCCCGATCCGGCTGGGCACCCGCCGCAGTGCGCTCGCCCAGGCGCAGTCCGGTCATGTCGCCGCCGCCCTCGAGAAGGTGTCCGGCCGCCGTGTCGAACTCGTGCCGATCACCAGCGAGGGCGACACGAACCGCGCCTCCCTGTCGGAGATCGGCGGCCAGGGGATCTTCGCCACACGCCTGCGCGAGGCGCTGCTGGCGGGGGAGTGCGACTTCCTCGTGCACTCGCTCAAAGATCTCCCGACCGCGATCCCCGCAGGTCTCGTGATCGCGGCGACGCCCGCGCGGGAGGACGCTCGCGATGTGGCGATCACGCGTGAGGGCACGCCCCTGCACGAGCTGGGCACGGGAAGCACGGTCGGCACGGGGTCTCCGCGACGCATCGCGCAGGTCCGCCGCCGGGCTCCGTACGCCGAGGTCGTCGACATCCGCGGCAACGTCGACTCGCGGCTGCAGCGTGTGGCCTCCGGTGAGCTGGATGCGGTGATCCTCGCCGCGGCGGGGCTGTCGCGGCTCGGCTCCGATTCGCCGCTGCGGCGCGAGGAGCTGGGGCTCGCGGAGTGGCCCACCGCCCCCGGACAGGGTTCGCTCGCCGTGGAGACCCGCGAGGACGCCCCCGAGGAGCTGCTCGCAGCGCTCGCCGAACTCGACGATGAGCGGACACGCCTGGCCGTCACGGTCGAGCGCGCGGTGCTCGAAGGACTCGACGCGGGATGCCAGGCGCCGATGGCCGCCCACGCGTCTTTCGACGGAGCCGAGATCCGCGTCAGGACGGTCGTCTACGCCCCGGATGGGGGCCGGCGCATCGGGCTCGACGTCACGGAGGTCCTGAACGGGGAGTATATTCAACGGAACGGCAGTGGCAATGACGCGGATGCTGCCGATGGTGCAGTCCCGATGCACGCGGCTCGCGAGCTCGGGTTGAGTGTTGCCCGTCGGCTGCTCGATCAAGGGGCGGCTGACCTTGTTTCCCGAGAGCATTCCTCATGACGAATTCGAAGCAGACCCGGCCGCTGGACGGCTGGCGGATCCTCGTACCCCGCGGTGGCCCGTGGGGCGACGGGGTGGCCGCGAGTCTTCGCGACCGCGGAGCGGTGCCCGTCGTGGCGCCGTTGATCAACTTCGCGCCGACCACCGATCAGGCGGCGCTCGACACCGCGCTGCGGCGGCTCGCCGCGGGAGAGTACGACTGGCTGACGGTCACGAGCGCGACGACGGTCGACGTGATGTTCGCGCACCGCGCCGTGGTGCCTCGCTCGACGCGGATCGCGGCGGTCGGTGAGACCACGGCGGCAGCGCTGCAGGCCGTGGGCTACGAGGTCGCGATCGTTCCCGAAGAGGACAACTCCGCTGCGGGCATGGCCGAGCAGCTCATCGCGCTCGAGACGCAGGAGCGTCGCCGCATCCTCGCGCTCCGCAGCGAGATCGCGAAGCCCGTGCTGAGCGTGATGCTTCAGGAGGCCGGCCACGATGTCGACAGCGTCGTGGCGTACCGCACGGTGGGCGTGCCGGTGACCGATCGCATCAAGCGCGATGTCGAGAACGGCCGCATCAACGCGATCCTCATCACCAGCGGTTCGGTGGCGGAGCAGGTGCGTGAGCAGTTCCCGCAGATCCCCGACGAGACGCTGCTGGCGGCGATCGGTCCTCGCACGGCCAAGGATGCCGACAGGGCAGGGCTCCCGATCACGGTC
Organism: Microbacterium sp. C5A9; assembly: GCF_022627955.1. Taxonomy (GTDB): domain Bacteria; phylum Actinomycetota; class Actinomycetes; order Actinomycetales; family Microbacteriaceae; genus Microbacterium. Next base: position 120,851 of record NZ_JABXGD010000004.1, on the reverse strand, counting down.
GTGGCCGACCGGCAGACGGTCGATGCGCTGATCGATGCCGTGTCGAGCTTCACCCTTCCGCATGCGTCGGACGAGCTGGCGCCGTGAGCTTCCCTGACGTGCGTCTGCGCCGGCTGCGCCAGTCTCCCGCGGTCCGTGGCCTGGTCCGCGAGACCTCGCTCGAGCCGCGCAATCTCGTGCTGCCCCTGTTCGTGCGTGAGGGACTGTCCGAGGCCGTGCCGATCGGATCGATGCCGGGGATCGTGCAGCATTCGCTCGACTCGCTGCGTGCTGCGGCGGTCGATGCCGCGGAGGCAGGAGTCGGCGGCGTGATGCTGTTCGGAGTGCCTGCCGTGCGCGACGCGCAGGGCTCGGGTGCAGACGATCCGCAGGGCATCCTGAACGTCGCGACCGAGGTTCTCGCGGCCGAGGTCGGCGACGCGCTGGTCGTGCAGACCGACCTCTGTCTCGACGAGTTCACCGACCACGGGCACTGCGGTGTGCTGGACGCCGACGGCGCGGTCGACAACGACGCGACTCTCGTGCGATACGCGTCGATGGCGCTCGCGCAGGCGCGGGCGGGATCACAGCTGCTGGGCCTGTCGGGGATGATGGACGGCCAGGTCGCGGTGATCCGCGCTGCGCTGGATGCCGAGGGCTTCACCGACACCCTGCTCCTCGCGTATGCGGCGAAATATGCGAGCGCCTTCTACGGGCCGTTCCGCGAGGCGGTCGATTCGCAGCTGAAGGGCGATCGCCGCACATACCAGCTCGACCCCGGCAACCGCCGCGAGGGTGTCCGCGAGGCCGTCGTCGACGAGCAGGAGGGCGCCGACATCGTCATGGTCAAGCCGGCGATGGCGTTCCTCGACGTGCTGCGGGAGGTCCGCGACACCGTCGACATCCCCGTCTGGGCCTACCAGGTGTCGGGCGAGTACGCGATGATCGAGGCGGCTGCGGCCAACGGCTGGATCGACCGCCGTGCATCGATTCTGGAGTCGCTGCTGTCGATCCGCCGTGCCGGCGCCGACGCAGTGCTCACCTATTGGGCGACAGACGCCGCCCGCTGGCTGCGCGGCTGACACGCCGCCCCGCCGTTGTTCTGGAGGGACCCCATGACCGACCGCAATGACGACCTGTTCTCCGCTGCCCGCACGGTGATCCCCGGTGGGGTGAACTCGCCGGTGCGCGCCTACGGTTCGGTCGGCGGCACGCCGAGGTTCCTCGCGTCGGCGAAGGGCGCCGCGGTGACGGATGCCGAGGGTGTCGAGTACGTCGACCTCGTGGCGTCGTGGGGGCCGGCGCTGCTCGGCCACGCCCACCCCGAGATCGTCGCCGCCGTGCAGGACGCGGCGGGTCGAGGACTGTCGTTCGGGGCGCCGACCGAGGGCGAGGTGGAGCTCGCGGCGCTGATCGCGGATCGTGTGCGGTTCGGTGAGGTGCGTCCGATCGAGCGCGTGCGTCTCGTCTCGACGGGCACCGAGGCCACCATGACCGCCATCCGCCTCGCGCGGGGTGCGACCGGTCGCGATCTGCTCGTGAAGTTCGCCGGCCACTACCACGGGCACTCCGACGGGCTGCTCGCCGCCGCGGGCTCGGGCGTCGCGACTCTGGCTCTGCCCGGATCCGCGGGAGTGCCCGCTCCGATCGCCGCGCAGACGCTCGTGATCGACTACAACGACCGGGATGCCCTCGAGGCGGTCTTCGCCGAGCACGGCGCGCGGATCGCTGCGGTCATCGTCGAGGCGTCGGCCGCGAACATGGGCGTGGTCGCACCGCTGCCCGGCTTCAATCGCTTCATCGCCGAGACCGCGCATGCGCACGGCGCGCTGATGATCATCGACGAGGTGCTGACGGGGTTCCGCGTGCACCCCGCGGGGTTCTGGGGTCTGCAGGCTGCCGCGGGCGAGGAGTACCTGCCCGACATCTTCACGTTCGGCAAGGTCGTCGGTGGGGGGATGCCGCTCGCGGCTCTCGGTGGACGCGCCGAGGTCATGGATCTGCTCGCTCCGCTCGGCCCGGTGTACCAGGCAGGGACCCTGTCGGGAAACCCGCTCTCGGTGGCTGCGGGCCTGGCGACACTGCGACTCGCGACTCCCGAGGTCTACGCGACGGTCGACGCTGCGGCGGCGCGGATCGCGTCGGCCCTCACGGCGGCGCTGACCGACGCGGGCGTGACCCACGCGGTGGCGAACGCCGGCAGCCTGTTCAATCCGTCATTCCGGGCATCTGCTCCGCGTGACTACACCGAGGCCCAGGCGCAGGAGACGTTCCGCTATGCGCCGTTCTTCCACGCCATGCGGGAGCAGGGAGTGGCTCTGCCGCCCAGTGTGTTCGAGGCCTGGTTCCTCACCGCGGCTCACGGCGAGGACGAGCTGCAGCGCATCGAGGCGGCTCTGCCGATCGCCGCCGCTGCGGCGGCCCAGGCGACGCAGGCGTGAGGCTCCTTGCTCCGTCGTGACGGAGCAATCGTCGTGGCGGAGCTCCCCTCGTGGCGCAGCATCCGTCGTGGCGGAGCTCCCCTCGTGGCGGAGCTCCCGTCGTGGCGGAGCGTCGCACGGGTCAGCGCGTCTAGACGAACATCACCCGTCGGCGTGGTGAGTCTCGATAGGTGCGACCCAGCGGGCTGAACCAGTCGATGGTCCCGTCAGGAAGCTGTTGCGCTGTCCATCGACTGTCGTCGGCCACATCGGGGTGCTTCAGTGCGTGGTGCCGAGCGCACAGGTGAGCGAGATTCCGAACCTCGGTCTTCCCGCCCTTCGCGTGGTCGAAGGTGTGGTCGATCGGGCATCGATGCACCGGCATCCTGCACCCGGGGAATCGGCAGTGCTGGTCTCGCGCCCGGAGGAACCGTCGCATCGACTCCGTGGGCGAGTAGCTGTCGGTCTCGACCACCGTTCCGCCGGGGTCGAGGAAGAGGCGCGACCACCCGCTGTTGCGACCCGCGAGGTCGCGGACGATGTCGGGGTGCGCGGGGCCGTGCCCGTCGAGCTGCGCCGGCCGGTCATCGCAGCCCGCAAGGGTCGTGGCGGCGATCGTGACCTGGATGCGGGCGACGATGTTGTCGAGTCCGGAGCCGTTCGCGGCGCTCGGATCTGAAGCCAGCAGCAGGTCGATCAGCAGATCCGTGCGCACCTGGTCGATCGTTCGGTCATCGGCGGGGATGTGCTCGACAAAAGGGCTGTTGATGGGATCGACGAGAGGGTCGACGTCTGAGGACGAACCGCACGACGACGCGCCACTCGAGGAGGTCGGGTCTGTCGTGAACGTCCCGTCTCCGAAGATCGCACGGTCGTCACGCGAGGGGTCGTCATGGGCGATGTCGCTGGGATAGATCGGGTTCTCGCCGTCGTCGAGCGGCTCGAGCAGGGGTTCACGGTCGGCGCGGCCATCGATGACCGCACGGGCCAGTCGCGTCAGGCGATCCATGATCGCCACCGCGAGATGCTCGGGGAGGACGACCGTCACCACGGCGAGGCCGTCACCCGCCGGGCGCATGGTGACCGTGCGCTCCGACCTCGCCTGCTCATGTCGTTCGACGGTCGTCAGGCCGGCGAGCACGGCGGCCAGTTCGCGGAGGTGCGCCCGTGTGCGCGCCGGCGTCTCGGTCTCGGCGACGATCACGGCCACGGTGTCGTAGAGCGGCAACACGTCGGCATCCGCGGTGCCGTTGTTCACGGCCTCGCGCACCACTCCTGCAGCACGCACGATCTCGCGGACGTGGGCGGCTGTGATGGCGCCCTGCTGAAAGGCCTCACGCACCCCGGGATGGCCGGCATGGAGGAATCCGGCATCCGTGAAGGCGTACTCGACGCTGCCCTGAGTCATCCGCCCCGCTGCCGAATACTCGGCGATCATCGACCGTCGGATGGCGTCGCGATGGTGGGGATGCTCATCGCCATCGGCCTGACTCAGTCGGATCCGCTCCGCGAGGAGAGACGCGGCCTCTGCCTCGAGAGCAGCGATCTGCCGCCGCTTCGCGACCCAGGCGTCGAGCAGCTCGATCCGCTGCTCGAGGTCGCTCGGGGTGGTTCGTATCATGTGTCCGAGTCTAGTACATTTGTTCGAATAGCCGAGCGGAACATCGGAATAGGAGAAGCGCGATGGAGAGAACAGACAATGGATCGTTGCCGTCCTGTGAGCAAGAAGCAGACAACTCGCAGGGCCTCGCTGGCAGACTTGACGCATGGTGACGTTGCTGCTGGACCAGACGCAACTCGAGGTCGTGCTCTCGCCGATCGAGCGAGCGGCGAGCTTCCACCGAGACAATCTGCGCATCGCGCGCGACACCATCACCAAGGTGCAGCTCATCGATGACGCATGGACCTGGCTGCGGGGCGTGCCGAACCCTGGCACGCACATCCCCGGTGTGCTCGCATCGGGCACCTGGAAGGCGGCGGGCAGCGTCGACTTCGTGCTGATCCGTCGACGGCGCCCGAGCGTCGTCATCGACCTGGACGGCGACGAGCAGTACCGTCGCCTGATCCTGACGACGCGTCACGGGCTCGCTCTGACGCAGGCCCTGCGACTCGATGTCTCGCATGAGCCCGCAGACGTCGAGGAGATCGTCGCCACCGCGCCCACATCGACGTCGAAGGGACGCCGACGCCCCGTCATCCGACCGCGACCGGCCTGATCGCCGCTGCAGCTCCGGATACGCGAATGCCCTCCGCCGCCTGTCGGCGCGGAGGGCATTTTCGTAGAGGGCGGGAGCGGCTCAGCTGTCGCGGTGCTCGCCTTCGCGGTGCTCGCCCTCGTCGCTTGCGCTCTCCTGCGGCTCGCCCTCGTGGCTCTCGGCAGGCGCCTCTGCGCCGGAGGTGTCGTGCGACTCCGACTCGCCGTACGGGTATTGCTTCGGCTCGTCCTCGTAGTAGGCGCGCGCCGCCGCGGCCAGCATCGAGCTGACGGCCGCGGATCGCGGATCGTCGCCCTCGTCGCCAGAGCCGTCGTCGCTAGAGCCGTCGTCCGCAGAGCCCTCGTCGCGAGCTTCGTCCTCAGCCGCTTCGTCTTCGGCACGAGGCGTTGCCGCTTCATCCGTGACGTCGCCTTCGCGCAGGCCGGAGAAGACGTCGAGACCTGCGTGTGCGTCGGCGCCCGCGGTGCCGGACTCGGGAGCCTCCTCCGAGACGGTCCGCTCCGCCCCCGTGCCGAACAGGATGTCATCGAACGACGGCTGAGCGGCTGATGCATCGGCGCCGACATCGACGGCTCCGCCAGCGGCAGGGGCCTCGGCGCCGTCGGCCTCGGCGATCACCTCGTCCTCGGGAGCCGGAGCAGCGCCCTCGGCTACCGCGTCTTCGCCCTCAGAGCCTTCCGTCTCAGAACCCTCACCCGCAGACTCCGCAGACTCCGCAGACTCCGGGCTCTCGCCCTCCGCGTCGGGGGCGTCCACGTCAGCAGTCGTGCTCTCGGCGTCGCTCTCAGCCATGACGGGCGGAACGACGGCTGCCGTGGTGGCGATCGCGCGAGGCACGTGCTTCCCGCCGCGGACGAGTTCGATGAAGATGTCCTCGAGTGTGGGTCCGCGCTGCACGAGCGTGGTCAGGGCGATGCCCGCGTCTGCGGCGATCGCGCCGACCGTGCCGGCGTCGCCGCCGCGCACCGTGAGGCCGGAGCGGAGGACTTCGACCTCGAAACCCGCGGCCGACAGGGCGGCCGTGAGAGCGGCGCGATCGGCGGCGTCGACGACGACGGCGCCGGATGACGGGTCGGCCAGCGTCTCGATGCCGCTGGACAGCATCAGCTGCCCACGCGAGAGCACGAGGACGTTGTCGGCGACCTGTTCGATCTCGCTCAGCACGTGGGAGGAGACCAGGACCGTGCGTCCTTCGTCGGCGAGTCGACGCATGAGAAGACGCATCCAGCGGATGCCCTCCGGGTCGAGGCCGTTGGCGGGCTCGTCGAAGACGAGCGCACCCGGGTCTCCGAGAAGTGCGTGGGCGACGCTGAGCCGCTGCCGCATGCCGAGGGAGAAGCTGCCGATGCGGCCGTCCGCCTCGTTCTCGAGGCCGACGAGAGACAGCACCTCGTCGACGCGGGAGAGCGGGATGCCGTTGGCCTTGGCCGCGATGGTCAGCTGGCGTGCTGCCGAGCGGCGCGGGCGGTACACGGTCTCCTCGAGCACGGAGCCGATGGTGCGCAGCGGGTTCCGCAGCTCCGAATAGGCGACCCCGCCGATCGTGGCCGTACCGCTCGTCGCACGCACCTGGCCGAGCAGGATGCGCAGGCTCGTGGTCTTTCCTGCGCCGTTGGGGCCGAGGAACGCGGTGACCGCCCCGGGCTCGATCCGCGCGGAGAAGTCGGAGACCGCCGTCACCTCGTTGAAGCGTTTCGTCACGCGCGTGAACTCGAGCACCTGTCCGTCGGGCATGCGCGACCTCTCCTTGAAAATGGGCAGTTCCGTCTATCCTGCCGGAAAAGCGGTCGGATCGCGCATTTACCTCACTATTCGGGTCCTCTGCAAGACCGGATCGAGCGGGTAGCCTGGCACGCGTGACCGACACCACCGACTCGCCCCGCGTCCTCGTCCGCACAGAAGGGGCGCTCGGCCGGCTCACGCTGAACCGCCCGGAGGCGATCAACGCACTCGACATCGACATGATCCGCCTGCTCGCCGAGGCGCTCGATCGCTGGCGGTCCGACAGCGACGTGCAGATCGTGCTCATCGACGGCGAGGGCGAGCGCGGCATGTGCGCCGGCGGCGACGTCCGTGCCCTGCACGCGCAGATCACGGCGGGGCGCGCCGACGAGACCGCGGAGTTCTTCCGTGCCGAGTACGCGCTGAACGCGATGATCGCGGAGTATCCCAAGCCGATCGTCTCGATCGCCGACGGCATCACCATGGGCGGCGGCATCGGGCTCTCGGGCCACGCGGCCATCCGCATCGTCACCGAGCGCTCGAAGCTGGCGATGCCCGAGACGCGCATCGGCTTCACGCCGGATGTCGGAGGCACCTGGCTGCTCGGTCGTGCGCCCGGTCGGCTCGGGGAGTACTTCGGACTCACCGGTGGAACCATGAACGGCGCCGACGCGGTGCTCGCAGGCTTCGCCGACCACGTCGTGCCCTCGGACCGCCTCGAGGCGCTGCGGGAGGCGCTCGCCTATCGCGCGGATCCGACGGGGCCCGCCGAGATCGTCCTGCTCTTCGACGAGACACCGGATCCCTCGACCCTCCCCGCGTCGCGGGAGTGGATCGATGAGGCGTTCTCGGCGGCGACGGTGGTCGAGATCGTCGAGCGTCTGCGCAGGCGGGATGAGCCGGATGCCGGCGCGACCGCCGACCTGCTCGAGAGCCTCGGGCCGACCGGCCTCGCCGTCACGCTCGACGCCGTGCGCGAGGCCCGCGGCATGTCGGGGCTGCGTGCAGCGCTCGAAGGGGAGTATCGCCGGGTCATGTGGTTCGTGACGCAGCACCCCGACCTCGTCGAGGGCATCCGCGCGCAGCTCGTCGACAAGGATCGGAATCCGCAGTGGGACCCGCGGACCCTCGCCGACCTCGCTCCGGATGCGGGCGCCGCGGCGCGCGGCTTCGTGCCGGAGCATCCGCTGTTCTGAGGCGGCGGACGCGTCAGCGCGTCTCGGCCTCCGGAGTGCCGCTCGACGACCGTGCGACGACGCGCAGGACGTCGATCACGTCCTCGATCGCGCTGCCGGAGTCCTCCGCGGCGGCCACGAGGTCCCTGATCTGGCGGATGACGGCGTGCGGCACGACGCCCGCCGAGTCCGAGACGCGGGTGCCCGCCGCCGTGCGGGTCACGACCAGGCCATCGCGTTCCAGCAGCCGGTAGGCGCGGGCAGCGGTCCCCGCGGCGACCCCGAGGTCGGACGCGGTCTGGCGCACGGTCGGGAGCCGTTCGCCTGCCCCCAGCTGGCCGGACACGATGAGGCCGCGGAACTGCCGGTAGATGTCGATGGCCGGGCTGGACTCCTCGGCGGGGTTCGGGGTCACGGCCGAGGCCGTGGTCCGGTCGGGGTGGGCGGTCATCGCTCGCTCTCCGTGAGTGACAGGAGCGGATCCTCGGCATCCTGCTGTGCGAGCGGGGCCGAGCGCCGACGGGTGGTCCGGATGCCGGTCGCGAAGAAGAGGAGCAGGAACGCGCAGACCTCGATGGCGGGGGCGCCCCACCCCGCGGCGGTGGCGAACTCCGCGTACCGCCAGGCGACCTCGTAGGTTCCGTCTCCCTCGATCGACAGAGCGGTCGTCGTGCCCGATTCGGCGATGAACCGCCACGCGGCGGCCAGCGAGAGCATCGTCGCCCCGGTCGCGATGCGCAGGATGCCGGATGCCACCGTCGATCGCTGGTTCCGCTCGACGCGAAGGGTCTCGGGGGCGATGAAGGGACGTGCAGCGCTGCAGTGCAGCGTGGCGACCCCGACGACCAGCAGCGCCGCGAGGCTGATCAGGACCGGGACTCCGTACGCCCAGCCGAAGAACCAGGGGCGGAGGGGATCGACGGACGCGTTCTGGATCGGGACCTCGAGCCAGACGTAGCGCCCTCGGGGGTCGGGAGAGGAGGCGAGCCCCGCCGCGATCGCGGTCAGCGTGAGGGCGAGCGCGGCGAGCCCGGCGCCGGTGAGGTCGGCGCGGGTGCCGAAGGTCGCCCAGGTGCGGCGGCCGGCCAGCGGCACCGGTCGCCGCGGTGCGGACGAGCCGCGGAGCGCGACCAGACACACGAGTGCGAGGAGCGAGACGGCGCCGGCGAGGAGGGGAGTGGCGTACCGCCACCACGAGACCGCGTCGCTGTCGGGCGGCGTCAGGGTGGCCGTGAGGTTCTCGAGCACGAGGCTGACGACGACCGCGATCGCGCCGACACGTACGGCGATCATCTCGGGTCGGTAGCGCGCACGGACCGTCTCATCGAGAGCCGTCGTCGGCAGGTCGGACCCGCCTGCCGCGCTCCGGCGCGAGGCGAGCCGCCAGACGATCGCGACGAGCGCGGCGACCGCCAGTGAGAACAGCGGCTGCGACAGCAGCGCCAGAAGGATCTCCGCCGGCTGGGCGGAGAGCAGAGCGATCAGTCTGTCCATGATCTTCGACCCCCGTGTCAGAGTTTGTACCTACTGTCTATCACAAGTTGTATCTGACTGGCGGTACAAGATTCGGACCCGTCTCGACCTACAGGTCGACCGAGTACAGAAAGTGCCGATCACGCCGCGTAACGGTTCGCTGTGAGCGAAGGTCCACCCACAGGGGGATCCGAAAGTCGGTGGTTCGTGGCACCCTTACATGTGCGCGAACATCGGCCCGCACTCGCCCGCCGAGGGATCCGCCACTTCATCCTTCCTAGAAAGTCCGCCTGTGCTGGGAAAAATACTCGTCCGCTATCTGTCCCGCTATAAGTGGCTGCTACTGATCGTGCTGGTCTTCCAGTTCGCCAGCGCTCTCGCGACCCTCTACCTGCCCCGTCTCAACGAAGACATCATCAACAAGGGCGTCGCGATGTCCGACACCGGATACATCTGGCGTACCGGTCTGTTCATGCTCGCCGTGTCGCTCGGCCAGATCATCGCCTCGATCATCGCCACCTACTTCGCGGCGCGTGCCGCGATGGGCGCGGGGCGCGACATCCGCTCCGACGTCTTCGGCAAGGTGAGCGGATTCTCCGAGCGAGAGGTGTCGCAGTTCGGCGCCGGATCCCTGATCACCCGCAACACGAACGACGTGCAGCAGGTGCAGATGCTGGCGATGATGGGTGCGACGATGCTCGTCACCGCGCCGCTGCTCGCGATCGGCGGCATCATCTTCGCCATCCAGACCAACGTGGGCCTGAGCTGGCTCATCGCGGTCTCCGTCCCGCTGCTGCTCATCGTGGCCGGTCTCGTGGTCAGCCGCATGGTGCCGCTGTTCCGCAGCTACCAGGGCAAGCTCGACGCGGTGAACCGGGTCATGCGCGAACAGCTCACCGGCGTGCGCGTCGTGCGCGCCTTCGTGCGCGAGCGCGTCGAAGAAGAGCGGTTCCGCGAGGCGAACACCGACATCATGGACGTCGGTCGCAAGGTCGGCTCGCTCTTCGTCCTGCTCTTCCCGCTGTTCATGCTCATCCTCAACGTCACCGTGGTCGCCGTCATCTGGTTCGGCGGCATCGAGGTGAACGCGGGCACCGCCCAGGTGGGCACCATCTTCGCCTTCATGCAGTACATCGGTCAGATCATGGGCGGCGTCATCATGGCGAGCTTCATGGCGATCATGATCCCGCGCGCCGCGGTCTCGGCCGAGCGCATCGGCGAGGTGCTCGACACCCGCTCGAGCATGACCCGGCCCGAGCACGGCGTGACCGAGTTCGCGACGCCCGGTGCGGTGGCGTTCGACGATGTCGAGTTCACCTACCCCGGTGCGGACTCACCGGTGCTGTCGGGCATCAGCTTCGGCGCCCAGCCGGGGGAGACGGTGGCGATCGTGGGCTCCACGGGTGCGGGCAAGACCACACTCGTCTCGCTCATCCCGCGTCTGTTCGACGTGTCCGGCGGCGCCGTCTTCGTCGGCGGCACGGATGTCCGCGAGGCCGATGTCGAGTCGCTGTGGGCGTCGATCGGCCTCGTCCCGCAGCGTCCGTTCCTCTTCACGGGCACGGTGGCCTCGAACCTCCGTTACGGCCGGGAAGACGCGACCGACGACGACCTGTGGCACGCCCTGGAGATCGCGCAGGGGCGCGACTTCGTCGAGGAGATGCCGGACGGACTCGAATCCCGCATCGCGCAGGGCGGCACGAACGTGTCCGGCGGTCAGCGGCAGCGCCTCGCGATCGCCCGCGCGATCGTGCGCCAGCCGCAGATCCTCGTCTTCGACGACTCGTTCTCGGCACTCGACCTCACCACCGACGCCCGTCTGCGACAGGCGCTGTGGCGCGAGCTTCCGCACGTCACGAAGATCGTGGTCGCCCAGCGCATCTCGACCATCACGGATGCCGACCGCATCGTCGTCCTCGACGGCGGGACCATGGTCGGCGTCGGCACGCACGAAGAACTGCTGACGACGAGCGACACCTACCGTGAGATCGTCGAGTCGCAGCTGGGGGTGGACGCATGAGCGAGCAGAACGCTCCGAAGAACCGTCGTCAGCGGGGGACCGCTCCGGCGGCGACCGTCGAGACCGAGATGACCGAAGAGGAGAAGTACGAGGCCGAGCTGGCCGAGCAGGCGCGTCAGAACGGCGGCGGCTGGGACAGCGTGGCGCCGGGCAAGGCCGACAACTTCGGCAAGAGCTTCTCGCGCATGATCGGGCTGCTGAGGCCCTCGGCGGCATGGTTCATCTTCGTGTCGATCATGGGTGCCATCGGCGTCGTGCTGACCGTGGCTGCGCCGAAGGTGCTGGCCGAGGCCACCAACCTGATCTACACCGGCTTCATCTCCAACCAGCTCGCTCAGGCGCAGGGAGACTTCCCCGGATTCCCCGTCGGCACGCCCCAGGACACGGTGGTCGAGCAGCTGCGCTCCGCCGGTCAGGACGACTTCGCGAATCAGGTCGCCGCGCTGCACGACTTCCAGGTCGGTGCGGGCATCGACTTCGACGCCCTGCGGTGGATCATCGCCGCCGTGCTCGCGATCTACGTGGTGGCGGCGTTCCTCAGCTGGGTCCAGGGGTACGTCATCAACGTCATCATGGTGCGCACCATGTGGCGCCTGCGTGAGCGGGTGGAGGCGAAGATCAACCGCCTGCCGCTGTCGTACTTCGACAAGGTGCAGCGCGGTGATCTGATCTCGCGCGTCACCAACGACATCGACAACATCACGCAGACGATGCAGCAGTCTCTCTCGGGTGCGCTCACGGCGGTCCTGACCGTGGTCGGCGTGCTGGTGCTGATGTTCTCGATCTCGTGGCAGCTCGCGCTCGTCGCTCTCGTGGCATTGCCGCTCATGGCCGTCATCTTCGGCGTGATCGGACCGCGCTCGCAGAAGGCGTTCGGCATCCAGTGGCGCAAGGTCGGCCGCCTCAACGCCCGCGTCGAGGAGGCCTTCTCGGGCCACGCTCTCGTCAAGGTGTTCGGCCGGGAGAAGGACGCCCTCGACAAGTTCAAGGCCGAGAACGAAGAGCTGTTCCAGGCGAGCTTCAAGGCGCAGTTCCTCTCGGGCATCATCATGCCGGCGATGACCTTCGTCGGCAGCCTCACCTACGTCGGTATCGCCGTGCTCGGCGGCCTCATGGTCGCCAGCGGCCAGCTGCGCATCGGCGACGTGCAGGCCTTCATCCAGTACTCGCAGCAGTTCACGCAGCCGCTGTCGGAGCTCGGAGGGATGGCGGCCGTCGTGCAGTCCGGCACGGCATCGGCCGAGCGCGTGTTCGAGCTGCTCGACTCCGAGGAGCAGGAGGCGGACGACGCCGAGGCTCCCGAGCTGGTGCAGGGCCGGGGCGTCATCGAGTTCGAGAACGTGAAGTTCTCGTACACGCCCGAGCGCCCGCTCATCACCGATCTCTCGTTCCGGGTAGAGCCGGGTCAGACGGTCGCGATCGTCGGCCCGACGGGCGCGGGCAAGACCACGCTCGTGAACCTCATCATGCGGTTCTACGAGCTCAGCGGCGGGCGCATCACGCTCGACGGGCAGGACATCTCGGAGATCACCCGCGATGACCTCCGATCGCGCACCGGGATGGTCCTGCAGGATCCGTGGCTCTTCGCCGGCAGCATCCGCGAGAACATCCGCTACGGGCGTTCGACCGCGTCCGACGAAGAGGTGCTCGAGGCCGCCAAGGCGACGTACGTCGACCGGTTCGTGCACGCGCTGCCGGAGGGCTATGACACCGTGCTCGACGAGGATGCGTCGAATGTCTCGGCCGGTGAGCGTCAGCTGATCACGATCGCCCGCGCGTTCGTGGCGCAGCCGTCGATCCTGATCCTCGACGAGGCGACGTCGGCTGTCGACACCCGCACCGAGCTGCTGCTGCAGAACGCGATGGCGGCGCTTCGCCAGGGACGCACGTCGTTCGTGATCGCGCACCGCCTGTCGACGATCCGCGACGCCGACCTGATCCTCGTGATGGAGCACGGCGACATCGTCGAGAAGGGCACGCACGACGAGCTGATCGCTGCGCAGGGCGCCTACTGGCGTCTGTACCAGTCACAGTTCGAGCAGGCGGCGACCGACATCGACGCCGAGGACGCGCTCACCGGGTCGACCCCGGTCATGGTCAGCGGCGAGGCGGAAGAAGCCGCCACCGCGGCTCAGATCGGTGCCGCGGTCGGCGCGTCGGCTCCGGCCGCGTCGGCGGCCGAAGCGCAGGCGGTGGTCGAACGACCGCAGTCGGACGGCTCGCAGGCGTGACGACAGCCCTGCCGTAACCGCAGAACGAACGACGCCCATCCCTCGACGGGGATGGGCGTCGTTCGGTTTCCGGGACGGCGAGGCGTCGCGATCAGCGCTGTGCGCCGGACAGGCCGAAGAGCTCGAGCGGATGCGTCAGGCGCCACCAGGGGCTGGGGCCGTCCACATCCTCGGCGAGCACGAGAGGCGTCGTGGTGGTGTCGAGGGGCCCCACGCTGGTGAGCGTGCCGACCTGATCGCCCGACTCCCGCTCGTCGCCGAGCTCGAACGACGGGGTGACCTCGGCGCCGACGCCGTTCCACAGCACGACATTCGCGTCATCGTCCGTCACGATGTCGACGGTCGTGCCCCAGATGGTCGACACCGTGCCCACGACGGTGCCCTTCACGAGAACCGGCTCCTGGCTGTCGAGGGCGGTCTCCACCTGGGCCAGCAGCGCTCGCGTCTCGGCGAGACGCTGCTCGTCGTCGATCTGTCCGAGCACGCTCGCGAAGACGTGCACCGTCGTGTCGTCGACTGTGATGTCCTTGGCCGTCAGCAGGTTCCAGCTGTCGCCGAGCGTGCCCGTCTTGACTCCGACGACGCCGGCGTCGGCCAGCATCCCGTTCGTGTTCACCACGGTGCCCGCGCCGGGCAGATCGACCGACGGCGTCGCGACGATGCCGGCGAAGACCGGGTTCTGCATGGCGATCTCCGCCAGCGCGACGAGCGACTGCGGCGTCGCGGTGTTCCGGTCGTCGAAGCCCGAGGGGGTCACGATGGTGATGTCGTCGAGCCCGCGATCGCTCAGCCAGGTCGCCGCGGCATCGGCGAACGCCGCGTTCGAGCCCCAGATCTCCTGGGCGAGCCGGTCGATGTAGTTGTTCGCCGAGCCGAGCAGCGTTCCCTGCAGCAGCTGGTACTCGGTCAGCACGCCGCCGACCGGCACATCGAGCGCCGACTGGTCGAGGCGCCGGTACTGCCAGTACTCGAGGTTGTCGGCGCGGGTGAACGAGAACTCCGGGCCCTGCTCGCCGACCGCGAGAGGCATGCGGTCGAGCACCATCAGGCTCGAGACGACCTTGGTGATGCTGGCGATCGCGGCCGGGTCGACGGTCGACGAGGTGGTGCCGAGGCCGGTGATGCCCACGGCGGCGCTGCCCTGCGCGGGCCACAGCACGTCGGCGGGAGCGGCGGCGACGGCCGAGAACTCGGCGGTCGCCACGGTCGGGGCGACCTCGTGCAGGGGCCAGAGCATGGTCGATCCCGCATAGGCGCCGACGAGTCCGACGACGAGAGCCAGGGGAACGAGCACCCCCGGCGTCGCGATGCGCGGACGCAGGTGCGCGTCACCGAGAAGAGCAGCGCCGCCGACGGTGCGGTCGACGGACTCCTCGTCGAGGGCCGCCGTGGCCGACTGCTGCCCGATCGCGACAGGATCGATCCAGGTGAGGGCGGTGGCGCCTCGCCCTTCCTCCGCCCACTGCGCATCCGGTTCGGGGTCGGCGGCGGAGCTCGAGGCGGCGCCGAAGGTCGCATCGAGGTCGTCATCCTGACGAGCGTCATCGGCGGGCGCGTCGGGAGTGGCCTCGGTGGCGTCTGGAGCGGTCACCTCCTCACGGTACCGAATCCACGGCGGGAATCCGGGCGCTGCAACAGGAGGGGACGAGAGTGTCGGTACTGGGTAAGATCGTGAGAACAACCACGGGAGTCCGGCGAGCCGGGCTGAGAGGGAGCGAATCGCGCTTCGACCGTCGAACCTGATCTGGGTCATGCCAGCGCAGGGAGGAGCATTCAATGAGCACATCCACGTCCGGATCCACCACCGGATCGGCATCCGCAGCGGCAGCATCCGCAGCGAAGGGCCTCGGTCGCCCCGAGCTCTGGCGCTGGCGTGTCGTCGACATCGTCGTCGCCAGCGTCATCGCCGTCGCGTGCGCCGTGATCTTCCTGCTCTGGAACGTCGGCTACGAGATCCCGAGCACCGTCCTCACCCCTCTCCTGCCCGGTGTGCAGGGTCTGCTCGCCGGCCCGTGGCTCATCGCCGGCGTGCTGGGCGGACTCATCATCCGCAAACCCGGCGCGGCGCTCTACACCGAGCTCGTCGCCGCGATCATCTCGGCGCTGGTCGGCAACGCCTGGGGGCCGCTGACCATCGTCTCGGGACTCGTCCAGGGACTCGGTGCCGAGCTGATCTTCCTCCTCTTCGTCTACGGCGTCTGGCGTCTGCCCGTCGCGATGCTGGCCGGTGCCGGCGCCGGTCTGGCGTGCGGCATCAACGACCGCATCCTCTGGTACGCCGGTGCCGACACGCTCTTCACCACCGTGTACATCGTCTCGACCACCGTCTCGGGCGCGGTGATCGCCGGCCTGGGCGCCTGGCTGATCGCGCGAGGTCTCGCGGCGACGGGAGCCCTCAGCCGGTTCGCCGCCGGCCGCGAGGTCACCGCACGGGTGTGACCTCGCCCACGACGCCCGCCACCCTCGAAGCCCACGGCTGGGGGTGGCGGTACGCGACACGGCTGCGCTGGGCCGTCCGGGAGGTCGATCTGCGCATCGAGCCGGGCGAGCGGGTGCTTCTGCTCGGCGCCTCGGGGTCGGGCAAGTCGACCCTGCTGCAGGGCTTCGGCGGGGTGCTGGGCGGGGCGGACGAGGGCGAGACGCACGGTGCGCTGCGGGTCGACGGGCGTGCTCCCACCGAGGCGCGCGGTCGGGTCGGCATGGTGCTGCAGGATCCCGACACGCAGACGATCCTCGCGCGGGTCGGCGACGACGTCGCGTTCGGCTGCGAGAACCTCGGCGTTCCGCGCGAGGAGATCTGGCCGCGGGTTCGGCAGGCGCTGGATGCCGTCGAGCTCGACGTCGCCCTCGACCGATCGACCGCGGCGCTGTCGGGCGGGCAGAAACAGCGTCTCGCGCTCGCCGGCGTGCTCGCGATGCGGCCGGGGGCGATCCTTCTCGACGAGCCGACGGCCAACCTCGACCCCCAGGGCGTGGCCGACGTGCGGGATGCCGTCTCGGCCGCGCTCGACGCGACCGGTGCCACGCTGGTCGTGATCGAGCATCGGATCGACATCTGGCTGCCGCTCGTCACGCGCGTCATCGTTCTGGGCGCCGACCCCGCGGGGACCGTCGTGCTCGCCGACGGCACACCCGAACAGGTCCTCGGCGCGCGCGGCGCCGAGCTCGCGGCATCGGGAGTGTGGGTGCCCGGTCACCCGCCCGCCGTGCCGCCCGCGCCCGCGCAGCGGCCAGGCGAGACCCTCATCGAGGCTCTCGGGCTGACGGTGGCGCGACGGCGCGCACTCGCCGTCGCGGGCCCGTTCGACCTCGACGTACGTGCGGGCGAGGTGGTCGGCGTCACCGGCCCCAACGGTGCGGGCAAGTCCACGCTCGGCCTGACCCTCGCAGGGCTCATCCCCGCCGAGAGCGGTTCGGTGACCGCGCTCCCCGCCCTCGCGTCGGACGAGAAGGCCGATCCCTTCCGCTGGTCGTCGCGCGCGCTGCTCACCCGCATCGCCACGGTTCTGCAGACGCCCGAGCATCAGCTGCTCGCCACGACCGTGCGAGACGAGCTGTCGGTCGGTCCGCGCGCTCTGCGGCTCTCCGACGGCGAGATCGCCACGCGCACCGACGAGCTCCTCGCGCGCCTGCGACTCGCGTCTCTCGCAGACGCGAACCCCTACACGCTCTCCGGCGGCGAGAAACGGCGGCTCACGGTCGCCGCGGCACTCGCCACGCGTCCCCGGATGCTGGTGCTCGACGAGCCCACATTCGGGCAGGATGCCACGACCTGGGCCGAGCTCGTCGGCCTCATCGCCCGGCTGCGCGACGAGGGGACGGCCGTCGTCGCGATCAGCCACGACGAGGCCGTGCTCGACGCACTGCACGCGCGACGAGTGGTGGTCGGCCGATGATCGATCCGCTCACCGCCCGCCCAGACCGTCCGGGGCCGATCGCGGGGCGCGCGGCGCTCGCGAAGCTCGCGGCGGCACTGCTCATCGCCCTTCCGCTGGTGCTCTCGATCGACGTCGTCTCGGCATCCGTCGCCCTGCTCCTCGAGATCCCGCTGCTGCTGCTCGCGGGACTCGGGGCGAGGGAGTTCTGGACCCGTACCGCGGTGCTGTGGATCGCGGCTCCCCTCGGCGCCGTCACGATCGCCCTCTACGGGGCGACGAGCGGGACGATCCATCTCGAGTGGTTCGTCATCCGCATCAGCGACGGCTCGCTCGCGCTCGCCGCGGCGACAGCCGTGCGCGTGCTGGCGATCGGCCTGCCGGCGGTGGTGCTCTTCGTCACGGTCGACCCCACGGATCTCGCCGACGGTCTGGCGCAGCGGGTGAGGCTGCCGGCGCGATTCGTGGTGGGTGCGCTCGCGGGGATGCGGATGCTGGGGCTGCTCACCGAGGACTGGCGTGCGCTCGCGCTGGCTCGCAGAGCCCGCGGCGTGGCCGACCAGGGGCGCGTGCGCCGCGCACTGGGCATGGCGTTCGCGCTGTTCGTACTGGCGATCCGACGCGGTTCCTCTCTCGCGACGGCCATGGAGGCGCGCGGCTTCGGCGGAACGGGTCCGCGGTCGTGGGCGCGCGAGTCGACGTGGGATCGCCGCGACACGCTGCTCGTGATCGTCGCGGCGATTATCCCGGTGATCGCGATCGCCGTCGCGGTGCTGACCGGCGCGTGGAACTTCATCCTCGGTCCGACGGCCTGACCCACCGTCAGGTCATACTCAGCTTTCTCCTAGCTGAGATGCCGATGTATTCGCTAGCATCGAGTGAACCCAAGGGGAGTACTCCACCACGGGCGGCTCGTCATTACGGATGTCCCTGCATCCCGGGTCCCCGGTCCTCGATCTCGAGGATGGAGAAGACCTTGGCGTCGACATCGTCACGCCTACGTCTTCTGGAGACCTCCTTGAACATCACGCCCCTCGTGTGGATCATCACGATCGCCGTCACGATCGCCTTCTTCGTGTACGAGTTCTTCGCGCACGTCCGCAAGCCGCATGAGCCCACCATCGGCGAGTCCGCACGGTGGTCGGCGTTCTACATCGGTCTCGCGCTGCTGTTCGGCGTCGGCATCGGCACCGTCTCGGGCTGGACATACGGCGGCGAGTACTTCGCCGGCTACCTCACCGAGAAGGCGTTGTCGATCGACAACCTCTTCGTCTTCCTGATCGTGATGACCGGGTTCGCGGTGCCCCGGATGTATCAGCAGAAGGTGCTGATGATCGGCATCGTGATCGCACTGATCATGCGCGGTGGCTTCATCGCCCTGGGCGCGACGCTGATCGAGAACTTCTCCTGGATCTTCTACCTGTTCGGCGCCCTGCTGCTGTTCCTCGCCTACCGTCAGGCGTTCGCGCAGGGTGACCACAACCCGGCGAACGGTCGGTTCATGCGCTTCGTACGCCGCATCCTTCCGGTGAGCGACGAGTACAACGGCGACCGCCTCACGGTGCAGCGTGACGGCAAGCGCTTCTTCACCCCGATGTTCCTCGTGATCATCGCGATCGGCTTCGTCGACCTGATCTTCGCGGTCGACTCGATCCCCGCGATCTACGGTCTGACCGAAGAGGCGTACATCGTCTTCACCGCCAACGCCTTCGCGCTGATGGGCCTGCGCCAGCTGTACTTCCTCATCGGCGGTCTGCTGCAGCGCCTCGTGTACCTCGCGCAGGGCCTCGCGGTCATCCTCGCCTTCATCGGCGTCAAGCTCGTGCTCCACGCGATGCACGTCAACGAGCTCCCCTTCATCAACGGCGGTGAGCCGATGCTCTGGGCTCCCGAGATCCCGATCTGGTTCTCGCTCGTGTTCATCGGCGCCACGATCGCCGTCGCCACCGTCGCGAGCCTCATGAAGACGCGCCGCGACGACCGGCGCGACGCGCTCGAAGACCCCTCCTCCACCTCTGCACCGCTCACCACCGACACCGAAAAGGAACACTCGTGAACACCTCGCGCCGATCCGACGCGTCCGCAGACCCTGACAGACCCGGCGCCCGAATGACCTCGGGCGCCCCTGCACCTCGCGAGGTGACCCGCTGATGGGGGATCTCGCACTGAACATCGCCCTGGTGTTCGTCTTCGTCCTCGTCGGCGGCGTGTTCGCCGCCACGGAGATGGCCCTCGTCACGCTGCGCGAGAGCCAGATCAATGCGATCGCGGCCCGAGGCAGGCGCGGCGAGAAGGTGGCCGGACTCGCGCGCAATCCCAACACCTTCCTCTCGGCCGTGCAGATCGGTGTGACCGTGGCGGGTTTCGCCTCGGCCGCATACGGCGCCACGTCGATCGCCCCGTCGGTCGCTCCGCTGCTCGAGAGCTTCGGCATGGCGCCCGCGCTGTCCATGACCCTCGCGACCGTGCTGCTGACGCTGGTGATCGCCTACCTGTCGCTCGTGCTCGGCGAGCTCGTGCCCAAGCGTCTCGCCATCCAGCGCAACGCGCAGTTCGCCTATGCGGTCGCGCCGGTGCTCGACGGCTTCGCCACGGTCATGCGTCCGGTGATCTGGCTGCTCTCGGTCTCGACGAACGCCATGGTGCGCCTGCTGGGCGGCGATCCGCACAAGGCGGCGGACGAGCTCAGCGAGGAGGAGCTGCGTGACATCGTCGCGACGCACCAGAGCCTGCCCGACGACGAGCGCCGCATCCTCGACGACGTGCTGTCGCTGCGCGGTCGTCAGGTCAGCGAGGTCATGCGGCCCCGCCCCGAGGTCGTCGCACTCGACGGCGCCTCGTCGCTCGCCGACGCGATCACCCAGGTGCGGGAGCTGCCGTTCTCGCGGTATCCCGTGATCGACGCCTCGCTCGACGACATCGTCGGCTTCGTGCACGTGCGCGATCTCTTCGAGGCCGCCGCAGAGGACCCGATGCGCTCGGTGCTCGGCCTCATGCGACCGGTCGAGTACGTGCCGTCGACCGCCGGCGTGCTGCCGACGCTGACCCGCATGCGGGCCGCCGGGCATCAGATCGCCGTGGTCGTCGACGAGTACGGCGGCACCGACGGCATCGTGACCCTCGAAGACCTCGTCGAGGAGGTCGTCGGCGAGATCTTCGACGAGTACGACACGGAGGAGCGGATGCCGGCGGCCGGTGGCGCTCTCGACGGTCGCCTCAACCTGCAGGACTTCGCCGAGATCACCGGCATCGCCCTGCCTCGTGGGGCCTCGGACACGGTCGCCGGCTTCGTCACCGAGATGCTCGGACGCCTCGCGGTGGTCGGAGACTCGGTCGAGGTGCCCGGTGCGACGATCCGCGTGACCGCCGTCGATCGCCGTCGGATCGCCGAGATCCGCGTGACGATCCACGAGGAGCCCGACGAGTCGGCGGCGGGCGCCTAGCGGACGTCGTCGTCGGCGGGCGGGTGGATCCGCCCGATCAGGTCTCGTTCCAGAGCCGGCGATAGTACTTGAGCCGCTCCCGATCGGGAGCGACCCCGTACGCCTCGATGAGCACGTCGTCCCACCCGGGGCCGAAGTTCCACCCGGTGCTCATCGAGGCCACGGCGATGTCGGCCCACCGGTCGGCGACGCCGAGCACGGCGAGATCGACGTGGGCGAGAGGACGGCCCTCGTCGTCGAGCAGGGTGTTCGGCATGCAGGCGTCGCCGTGGCAGACCACGAGCCTGTCGGTCGGCGGAGGCGTGTGCAGATCGGCGGGCACGGTGACGCCCCGCTCCCGGGCATTCGCGATCCGCGATGCGGGGTCCCAGGTCCACGGGCACTCGTCGACCGGCAGGGCTTCGTGCATCGCGCGCAGAGCGGTGCCGACCGCGCGGACCGCCACCTCCGGGGTGTCGCGCCACCGGGCGTCGACGGCGCTGTGGCCGGGGAGCGCCGCGGTGACGAGCCACTCGTGATCCGCGTCCGCGCCCTGGTCGAGGACCTCGGGCGCCGGGATCCAGTGGCGAGCCCACCGCATCCGTTCGGCCTCGTCGCGCATGGTCGCCTCCACGTCGTGCGGTCCCCATTTGATGTAGCGGCCGTCATCGGTGCGGAAGGTGAGTCCGCCGATGCCGTTCAGCCAGACCGGTTCGAGCGCGGCCCCTGCGGCCAGTCGTCGGACCACGTCCGGCACCTCGGTGGACGCGGGAGGAACGGATGCGAGCGGGAGGTTCACGTCTCCATCCTCGCAGGCCCGAGCAACGTATATCGATATACGCGTATTCTCCCGGATTTGCCCGCTGACCTTCGGTTAGTGTCGGTCCCGGTCGCGCTCTGCGGCCGCATCACCGACACACCAGAGGTCTCCGTGCGCGTTTCGTCCCGGTCCCCGTGGTGGCGACGCACCGGCAGCCATGTCGACGCACCGTCGTCCGGCTCCGCGGTCGCAGACGCCGACGAGCCGGATCTCGACCGATTCCTGCAGTGGATCCAGGCTGACGCCCGTGCTCCCACGATCGCGCCCGAGTCGGCGCACTCCGAGACCATCCTGACCACAGAGGAGTACCCGAACATGAGCTCACTGGACGACGCGCTGCAGCAGCTGCTCGCCATCGAGGGCGCCACCGGCGCAGCCATCGTCGACTACGCGAGCGGCATGGCCCTGGCGCAGGGCGGCAACCCCTCGTTCGATCTCGGCATCGCCGCGGCGGGCAACTCGAACGTCGTGCGGGCCAAGCTCGCCACGATGCGCGACCTGGGGGTCACCGACGAGATCGACGACATCCTCATCACCCTGACCTCGCAGTACCACCTGATCAACGTCCTCGACGCGCAGAACGCGAACGGGCTCTTCATCTACCTGGTGCTCACCAAGACCTCGGCGAACCTCGCGCTGGCCCGGCACAAGCTCCAGGCGATCGCCGCGCAGATCGAGGTCTGACCGGTTCTCCGGGGCGGCGCCTCCCACCCGAGTGCGCCGAGTCGAAGGGGAGGGCCCGTGGGGGCCCTCCCCTTCGGTGCGCCCGGGCTCGCCCGGAGAGCGACCGGAGACGGAGTGCGGCCGGAGACGGCGGGGTGTCGGTGACGTAGGCTCAGGGGCGACCGCCAGCCTGGAGCGGGCCCTCCCTTCGCTGGGACTCCGGATCAGCTAGGCTGACACTGAGTCGCACGTTCGAAGGAGAACCGCATGCAGATCCAGGGCTCGAGTGCTCTCATCACCGGTGGAGCGTCAGGGCTGGGCCTCGCCACGGCCCGCAGGCTCGCCTCAGCGGGCGCCGTCGTGACGATCCTCGACCTCCCGTCGTCGTCGGGATCCGAGGTCGCCACCGAGCTCGGCGGTGTCTTCGTCGGCGGAGACGTGACGAGCGCCGACGATGCCGCTGCGGCCGTCGCCGCGGCGCAGGCGAAGGCGCCCCTGCGCATCGTCGTGAACTGCGCCGGCATCGCCCCGCCCGCCAAGGTCCTCGACCGCGAGGGCAACCCGGCGGTGCTCGCCGACTTCGAGCGCATCGTGCGGATCAACCTCGTCGGCACCTTCAACGTGCTCTCCCAGGCGTCCGCGCTGATCGCGAAGAACGACCCGACCGAGAGCGGGGACCGCGGCGTGATCGTCAACACCGCGAGCGTCGCCGCGTTCGACGGGCAGATCGGGCAGCCCGCCTACTCGGCGTCGAAGGGCGGCGTGCATGCCATGACGCTGCCGGTCGCGCGGGAGCTCGCCCGCTACGGCATCCGCGTCTGCACCATCGCGCCGGGCATCATGGAGACCCCGATGCTGATGGGGCTGCCGCAGGCGGCGCAGGATTCGCTCGGCCAGCAGGTGCCGTTCCCGTCGCGCCTCGGTCGGCCCGACGAGTACGCGTCGCTCGTGCAGCAGATCATCGAGAACGGCTATCTCAACGGAGAGACGATCCGGCTCGACGGCGCGATCCGCATGGCGCCGAAGTAGACCTCCCCGGCGGGCGAATCGCGCACAGTGCCTGATTCGCGCCGGAGACACAGCAGTTCACGCGACTCGACACAAGAAGGCGGCTGATGAGCACACTGGCAGGCAAGACCATCCTCATGTCCGGCGGGAGCCGCGGCATCGGCCTCGCGATCGCGCTGCGCGCCGCAGCCGACGGGGCGAACATCGCGATGCTCGCGAAGACCGACACCCCGCATCCGAAGCTCGAGGGCACGGTGCACTCGGCCGCCGAGCAGATCCGCGCGGCCGGCGGCCAGGCGCTGCCGATCGTCGGCGACGTGCGCGACGACGACGACATCACCGAGGCCGTGCTCAAGACGCAGGGCGAGTTCGGCGGCATCGACATCGTCATCAACAACGCCAGCGTGATCGACCTGTCGCGCTCGCTCGACCTGGGCGCGAAGAAGTACGACCTGATGCAGGACGTCAACGTGCGCGGCACGTTCATGCTGTCGCGCGCGGCCGTGCCGATGCTGAAGGACGCCGAGAACCCGCACATCCTCTCGCTCTCCCCGCCGCTGAACCCCACGCCGAAGTGGCTCGGCGCCCACACCGGGTACACCCTCGCGAAGTTCGGCATGACCATGGTCACGCTCGGGCTCGCCGCGGAGTTCGCCCGCGACGGGATCGCCGCGAACACGCTGTGGCCGCGCACGACCATCGCCACGGCCGCGGTGCAGAACCTGCTCGGGGGCGACAAGGTCATGGCGGCGAGCCGCACGGCCGACATCTACGCCGACGCCGCGTATGCGGTGCTGCTCAAGCCCGCGGCCGAGTACACCGGTCAGTCGCTCATCGTCGAAGACGTGCTCGAGGCCGACGGAGTCACCGACTTCTCGGGGTACGCCGCGGTTCCGGGGACACCCGACGACCGCCTGTTCCCCGACATCTTCCTCGACTGAGGGCGCGGGCTCGCGGGTCAGAAGAGCAGGTAGACGGCGCCGACGATCGTCAGCGCGATGACGATGCGGTCGAAGAGGCGCTGATCCATGCGGCGCGCCAGGCGGATGCCGACGAGGGCGCCGATCACCACGAGTGGCGCGAGCACGGCATCCATCAGCAGCACGGGCCCCTCGAACAGGCCGAGACCGGCGAGGAACGGGATCTTCACGAGGTTGATGATCGCGAAGAACCAGGCCGAGGTGCCGAGGAACACCTGCACCGGGGTGCGCGTCGCCAGGAAGTACATCGACATCACCGGTCCGCCCGCGTTCGCGACCATCGTGGTGAAGCCACCGAGTGTGCCGTAGACGCTCGAGAGCAGCACGCCGCCCGGCGCGTGCGCCGCGGCATCCGTTCTGCTCTGGCGCCAGCGCCGCCAGAGGGTGACCGCGATCATGGCGAGCAGGATGACGCCGATCGCGCGGCGCACGATGCCGTCGCCGGCGATGGCGAGGAACGCGAATCCGGCGAGCAGCCCCGCCACCACCGCGGGCGCGAGTCGAAGCAGTGTGGGCCAGTGCGCGTGGCGCCGGTAAGTGATGAGGGCGAACACATCGCCGACGATCAGCAGCAGGAGCATCGCGGCGGTCGAGGTGCGAGCGGGCAGCACGGTCGCGAACAGCGCGATCGCCAGGATGCTGCCGCCGGGCAGGGCCGTCTTCGAGATGCCGATCGTCACCGCGGCGAGTGCGAGCGCGGCCCACGCCCACGGCTCGAGGGCGATCACCGGCGGTCGGCGTCGAGCAGCGCGACGATCGCGTCGTAGCCCCGCGAGCGTGCGAGGTCGACGGGCAGGACTCCGTCGCCGTCGCGGATCGTGATGTCGGCACCGCCGTCGATCAGGGCGCGCACCACGTCGACGTAGACGTCCGATCCGTCGCCGAGGACGATCGCCTCGTGCAGGGCCGTCCAGTTCAGGTTGTTGACGTGGTTCGGGTCGACGCCCGCGGCGAGGAGGATGTCGACGGTCGAGAGCAGCCCGCGCTCGGATGCCGGGATCAGTGCCGTGCCGCCGAAGCGGTTGGTGCTGGCGAGGTCGGCCCCGTTGGCGAGTGCGAGCTGCAGGATCTCGTCGTGCCCGCGGGCGCCGGCGTACAGGTAGGCCGAGTCCTGGATGTCGTCGGTGGCGTTCACGTCGGCGCCGGACTCGATCAGCGCGCGTGCTGCGTCGATGTGGTTCGCCTTGGTCGCCGCCACGAGCGCGGTCATGCCGTCTCGCCCGCGGGCCTCGATGTCGGCACCGGCGTCGAGGGCCGCACGCACCGCGTCGGCATCTCCGGAGGAGGCGGCGTCGAGGAGGTCGCGGGTGGCGTCGGACATGGCGGACTCCTCAGGGGATGACGGGATGGGGGACGACAGGGCGGGGGTGGGGCTCAGTTGCGCGCGGCGGCCAGCGATGCCGCGAAGCGGGCCGAGCGCTGCTCGATGTCGGCCCAGTCGGATGCGGCGATCGAGGCGCCGTTCGCGAGGTCGCCACCGGCGCCGACCGCCACGGCGCCCGCGCGGAACCAGTCGGCGAGGTTGTCGGGAGTCACCCCACCGGTCGGCATGAGCGGAGCGTCGGGGAAGGGGCCGCGCAGCGCACCGAGATACGACGGGCCGCCGAGCGACGCGGGGAAGATCTTCACGACGTCGACGCCGAGCTCGAGTGCGGTCATGACCTCGGTGGGCGTCATCGCGCCCGTCATCACGACCCGGCCGGTGTCGAGCATGGCACGGGTGAGCGCGGGCAGGGTGCCGGGGCTCACGAGGAACTCGGCGCCCGCCTCTGCGGCGGCCTCGGCCTGCGCGACGGTGGTGACGGTGCCCGCCCCGATGTGGGCGGCGTCGCCGTGTCGGGCGATGAGTTCGCGGATGACTTCCGGGGCGTCGGGCGTCGAGAAGGTGACCTCGATGCCGGTCACGCCGCCGCGGATGATCGCCTCCGACGCGTCGAGGGCGAGCTCGGGCGAGGGGGCGCGCAGAACGGCCAGCACTCCGGTGCTGCGGGCGCGGTCGAGACGGTCGGGCATCGAAGAAGCTCCTTCATCGGGGGATGATCTCATTCTCCCCGACGGCGCCCCGCGTGGGTCACAGACGGTGCGGATGCGGCCAGGACTCGACGAGGTCCTTCGCCTCTTTGAGCCCGACGCCGGCGTGCTCGCGGACCAGCTTGATCGCGTGGATCTTCTGGTCGGTCGCGACGAGGCGGTCGACCTCGGCGGCGACGGATGCCGGCAGTGCGCCGCGCACCGACGAGGCGGTGGCGGTGATCGAGGAGTGGGCCTCGGACGCGTGGGAGACGGCGGCGGTGTGCGGGGCGGTGGTGCTGACCGACCAGTGGTCGATCCTGTCCTTGGCGTCCTGCAGCCGCACGCCGGTGTGCTCGCGGTACACCTTGATGGCGCGGATCTTCTGGTCGGCGGTGACGAGGCGGTCGATCTCGGCGATCACCTCGGGCGTCAGGCCCGACGCGGGGGTGATGGTCGTGGTCGCGGCGGCCGCGGTCTGCCGTGCCGGCGAGGGGCGGTAGGCCTGGGCCTCCGGCACCTTCGGGCTCATGCCGCGCAGTGCGGCGGCGACGATCACCGCGCCGACGGCGATGACCACGAGAACGATTCCGACCCACAGGATGAGCTCCATGGCCTCAGTCTAGGGAGGGGGGTCTCTGCGCCCCAGGCGTCTCCCACCCGGCACCGCGTACCCTGGAGGGTATGACCGAGACTCCCCGCACGCGCGAGACGCGCCCCCAGGCAGCATCCGCGTCGTCCCGTACGGGGGCGGTCCGCTCCACGGGCACGCCGCAGGTGCGCCCCGCGACCGAGGGGTGGACCCAGCAGAAGGATGCCGAGGGGCGCCCGCTGCTGCAGTTCGCGAGCCCCAAGCGCGGCAAGCCGCCCGTGCACCTCGCCGACCTCACCCCGGACGAGCGCGTCGAGAAGGTGAAGGAGCTGGGTCTGCCCGGATTCCGCGCGAAGCAGCTCTCGACCCACTACTTCCGCCACTACACCTCGGATGCCGCGGAGATGACCGATCTTCCTGCCGGCATCCGCGAGTCGCTCGTCGCGGGCATGCTGCCGCCGCTGCTGACCGAGGTGCGCCGGCTCGAGACCGACCGCGGCGACACGATCAAGTTCCTGTGGCGTCTGCACGACGGCGCCCTCGTCGAGTCGGTGCTGATGCGCTACCCGGGTCGCATCACGCTCTGCGTCTCGTCGCAGGCCGGATGCGGCATGAACTGCCCGTTCTGCGCCACCGGTCAGGCGGGTCTCACCCGCAACATGTCGACCGCCGAGATCATCGAGCAGATCGTGCGCGCCAACCGTCTGATCGCCGAGGGCGGTCTCGGCGGCAAGAAGGCCGACGACCACTCGATGGAGCGTGTCTCGAACATCGTCTTCATGGGCATGGGCGAGCCGCTCGCCAATTACAAGCGCGTCATGGATGCGGTGCGCTCGATGGTGGCCCCGCAGCCCGACGGCCTCGGCATGAGCGCCCGCGGCATCACGGTGTCGACGGTCGGTCTCGTGCCGGCGATCAAGAAGCTCGCCGACGAGAACATCCCCGTCACATTCGCGCTGTCGCTGCACGCCCCCGACGACCACCTGCGTGACGAGCTCATCCCGGTGAACTCCCGCTGGAAGGTCGACGAGGCGCTCGACGCCGCCTATGACTACTACGCCAAGACCGGCCGCCGTGTCTCGATCGAGTACGCGCTGATCAAGGACATGAACGACCATGCCTGGCGTGCCGACCTGCTCGCCGACAAGCTCAACGAGCGCGGTCGTGGCTGGGTGCACGTGAACCCGATCCCGCTGAACCCGACGCCCGGCTCGATCTGGACGTCGTCGGAGCCGTCGGTGCAGAACGAGTTCGTGCGCCGGCTCAACGACGCCGGCATCCCGACGACCCTTCGCGACACCCGCGGCAAGGAGATCGACGGCGCGTGCGGTCAGCTCGTCGCGACGACCGAGGACGAAGCGGCCTCGGCCGCCATGGCCTGAGTCCCTGCGCCGCGACCTCGATCGCGGATGCCGTCTCGGCGGCCCAGCGACTCGGCGCGTGCGAGCCACGACTCGATGCGCGCGGGGGTCGCGTCCTTGACGCCGAGCATGCGTGTGGTGCGCACCGACCGGATGCCGCAGAAGCGCAGTGTGCCGCGGGCGACGTGCGTCTGGGCGGGCAGGCCGGTGAAGGGTGTCAGGAACCACGGGGTGTCGGCCAGGAGGAGCAGGCGGCCGTTGCGGGCGGGCAGCAGGCCCTCGACCAGTCCGAGCTTCGTGTAGCGGTACTCCTGCTGCGGCAGGAGCGCGCGGTCGAAGAAGCCCTTGAGCAGTGCGGGCACCGATCCCCACCAGAGCGGCGTGACCACGACGACGGTCGCGGCCTCGGCGAGGGCGCGCTTCGCGTCGATCAGGTCGGGCTCGAGTTCCATGCGCTGGCGGTAGCCGAATCGCAGTGACGGATCGAAAACGAGGTCGCGCAGCGCCAGGATGCGCGCGTCTCCATGCGCTGCGGCGTAGCGCCGGGCGACTTCGGCCGAAAGGGAGCGCGCATCGGGGTGCCCGTCGATGATCAGTGCGGAAGACATATGGACTCCTATGTTGACAGTGTCAAGCTGTGGTGGACACTGTCAAGATAGGCAACAATGTTGCTTGTGTCAAGTTCTCGATCCGGCTATCACCACGGCGACCTCGCCCATGCCCTCGAGGCGGCCGCGATGCAGCTGCTCGCGGAGAAGCCGGCGGGGGAGATCAGCCTTCGCGAAGTCGCCCGCGCCGCCGATGTGAGCCACAACGCCCCGTACCACCACTTCTCCGACCGCCGTGGACTGCTCAAGGTGCTGGCCGAGCGGAGCATGGGTGATCTCGTCGTCGCGGTGCGCGCGGCGATCGAGGGGGCATCCGACCCTGCATCCGCCGCGATCGAGGGTGGTGCCGCGTACATCCGCTATGCGGTCGAGCATCCGAACGGCTTCGACGTCGTCTACGACCCCACGGTCTGCATCCCCGGCGAGCCGAGTGAGACCATGGCCCCGCTGATCGCCGAGCTCGAAGAGCTGCTGGGAACGGCATCCGTCGCCGCGGGGCTCGACGAGCACAGCGTCACCGGTGTGTGGGGCCTCGTGCACGGGCTTGCCACGCTGTGCGCGGCAGGGCACTTCTCCCTCGACGATGCGCTCGCCGCGAGCGCCGATGCGCTCGCCCGCATGCTTCCGCGCTGACCGTCCGCCGCGTCCGGGCGGCCCCGCAGAGGCGGAAACACAGGGTTCGTGCACGTTTTCCACAGGCGACGTTTCGTAGATTGTCGGGATGCCCTATTCTGCCCACCGCCCCGGACGGTTCGATTCCCAGGGTCGGATCATCCTCGACAGCGACCCGAACGCTGACACGGATGACCTCGACTTCCTGCGGGAGTACGAGCCCACCGGCGCCGATCTGCAGGCGCCGGAGCCCGTCGACCGGACGACGACGGAACCCGACGCGGATGCGGCCACGGACGACTCCGCCGCTCCCGCCCCGGCGCGGGAGCCGAAGCCTCGCCGCCAGCCGCGCGAGCGGACGCCTCGGACACCCGGTTCGCGACTGCGTCAGCTGGCGATCCTGGGTGGCGCCGACGGGGAGATCCTCGACCGGGTGCCCGGCGAGACACCGCGCTTCGTGCAGATGTTCTTCGTCCTGGCGGGCACCGCGCTCGTCTCGGCGATCTCGATGCTCTTCGCCCTGACCACGGGCGTGCAGGCCGCGATCTGGCTCGCCGTGCCGCTCGCGATCGTGTGGGCGCTGATCATCTTCAACCTCGACCGGTTCCTCACGTCGACCATGACCTCGACGCGCAACGTCTGGAAGCTGATCGGCCTCGCCATCCCGCGAGTCGTGATGGCCGCCATCATCGGCTTCGTCGTCGCCGAGCCGCTCGTGCTGCAGATCTTCCACAACGACATCGCGCGCGAGGTCGCCTCGACCAACATCACGCAGGCGCAGGCCGACCAGGATGCGCTCGAGACCGGGCCCGAGAAGAAGGCGCTCGACGCGGCATCCGACCGCGTCGCCGCACTCGAGAACCAGGCGGCCACCGGTGTCGTCGCCGGCACCGACTCGTCGTCGGCCAGCGAATCGGCCGCGCAGGCGACGGTCGACGACCTCACGACCAAGATGACCGACCAGCAGGCCGTCATCGATCAGGCGAGGATCCTCTACCAGTGCGAGCTGACCGGTGAGGGCGCCGGCACGGTTCCCGGCTGCACCGGGGTGAACGGCGAGGGCGCGAGCTCGGATGCCGCACAGGCCCAGCTCGCAGAGGCGCAGCAGACGTACGACGCGCTCGCCGCGCAGCTGCGCACCGCCAACGAGGAGCTCGCCGCGGCCGGCACCGCGGCGAAGGAGAACACCAGCACGTCGGAGGCGCAGAACCGCGAGGAGGCGCAGTCGCAGCTGCCCGCCGCCCGCGACAGCTACGACACCGCGCTCGCGGCCTACAACGCGCGCGCCGAGTCCGTGGCATCGGGCAACGCGGGAGCGATCGGTCTGCTGAGCCAGATCAGCGGCCTGAACCGGCTCAGCGAGAAGGAGCCGACGATCCTGTGGGCGCACATCCTGATCGCGGCTCTGTTCTTCATGATCGAGCTGCTGCCCGTGCTCGTGAAGGTGCTGACCTCGTACGGCGACCCGTCGCTCTACGAGAAGGCGGCGGCGATCCGCAAGCAGGTCGCGCTCGACAGGGTGACCGCCGAGGGCTTCCGCGATCGCGCAGCGATCGTGACCGCGCAGTCGCAGGGGATCCAGGCGGAGACCGGCACGGAGTCGGCGGAGACGCCGCAGACGCGCGCCGAGCGACGCGAGGCGGCTCAGGAGTCGAAGGAGCGCGAGCTCGCCGAGAAGCGCGCCCAGGCGCAGACGCTCGAGGAGCAGGAGCAGCTGGTCGAGCCCCGCGTCTGACGGCGGGCGCTGAGACCGGTCACGGAGATCCGGGCCCGACGTCCGCGGCGGCCGGTAGCGTTGTCGCATGGTCAACTATCGCTATCTCGGCAACAGCGGTCTCAAGGTCTCTGAGATCACCTATGGAAACTGGGTCACCCACGCATCGCAGGTCGGCGACGACGCCGCCGTGAAGACCGTGCACGCCGCGCTCGACGCCGGCATCACGACGTTCGACACCGCAGACACCTATGCCAACACGGCCGCCGAGGTCGTGCTCGGCAAGGCGCTCGAGGGTCAGCGTCGCGAGAGCCTCGAGATCTTCACGAAGGTCTACTTCCCGACCGGCCCCAAGGGCCCGAACGACACCGGCCTGAGCCGCAAGCACATCCTCGAGTCCATCAACGGCTCGCTGAAGCGACTGGGCACCGACTACGTCGACCTGTACCAGGCCCACCGGTTCGACTACGAGACCCCGCTCGAAGAGACGTTCCAGGCGTTCGCCGACGTCGTGCGTCAGGGCAAGGCCCTCTACATCGGCGTCTCGGAGTGGACGGCCGAGCAGCTGCGCGAGGGGCACGCCCTCGCCACGAAGCTCGGTGTGCAGCTCATCTCGAACCAGCCGCAGTACTCGATGCTGCACCGGGTGATCGAGGGCAAGGTCGTGCCCGCCTCCGAAGAGCTCGGCATCTCGCAGATCGTCTGGTCGCCGATGGCGCAGGGCGTGCTCTCGGGCAAGTACCTGCCCGGTCAGCCGGTTCCCGCCGGCTCGCGCGCGACCGATCCGCACAGCGGCGCCGACTTCATCAAGAGCTTCCTGCAGGACGACATCCTCGCCGCGGTGCAGAAGCTGAAGCCGATCGCCGAGGAGGCGGGTCTGACGATGCCGCAGCTCGCCATCGCGTGGGTGCTGCAGAACAAGAACGTCGCCGCGGCACTGGTCGGGGCCTCGCGCCCCGAGCAGCTCGCCGACACCGTGAAGGCCTCGGGGGTCACGCTCGACGCCGACACGCTCGCCGCGATCGACGCCGCTCTGGGCGACGCGGTCAACAGCGATGCCGAGGCGACGTACTCGGTGTCGCCGAAGGCGCGCCTGGTCTGACCCTGCACGATGGAGGCCGCCGTTCCTGAGGAACGGCGGCCTTCGTCGTCTCCTCGCGTCGGATCGGGCAGTGCTCCGACTCAGAGCGGACGGCCCGGCGCCTCCCAGTGCGCGGTGTAGCGCCAGAACAGACGCCGACGCATCCGGATGTCGGGGAGCACGTCGGCAGCGATCGCGCGGATCTCGTCGAAGGTCTGGGTCGCGGGAGCGGTCGGGGCGTGGGCGCGCACGGGCGGTTCGGCCGCGCGCGACCGGCCCCGCACCATGCCGATGAGCGGATTCAGCAGCAGCGATGTCGCGGAGCGCAGCAGATCCGCCGAGGTCTCGCGCGCGAGGCCGACGATCACGATGCGACCCCCTGGTCGCAACGCCGCACGGGCGTCCTGGAGCGCGGCCCGCAGAGGCATGTGATGCAGGGACGCGACGAACACGATCAGGTCGTACGCGTCCTCGGGCTCCGCACCGAATCGCCGCTGCTCCACCCGGACGGGCCGACCGGCTAACCTCTGCGCGGCGGATGCCGCCGCGTCGGCATCCGGCTCGATGCCGATCACCGCGGGGAAGACCTCCGACAGCGCACTCGCCAGGGCGCCCGTGCCGCAGCCTGCATCCACCGCGGTGTCTCCGCCTCGTCGACGCACCGCGCGGGCATGCCGCAGCACGAAGCCCGCGAAGGCGTCGTTGTGCGACCAGGGGTGGGCGGCGTTGACCCGGTCCAGGGCCTCCACGAACCCCATCGGCAGCGCGCCTGACCGATCCCGGTCAGGCGACCGTGATGTCGACCTGCACCTCGGTGGCGATGCGCTCGAGGTCGTGACGCAGGGCATCGAGGTCGACCGATGCGGGAACCCGCGCGATCACGGATGCCTCGAACAGCCGGCCGCCGGCCATCGCCGCATCGCGGGTCTCGGTCGCGAGCTCTTCGATGCTGAGATCATGCGCGTGGAGCACGCCGGACACCTCGCGGACGATGCCGGGGCGGTCATTGCCGAGCACCTGGATCTCGAGCACCCGATCCTCGGCGTCCGAGTCGGCGGGCGCTCCGGTGAGGACGGCGAGGGTCAGAAGCCCCTGCCCCTGCAGGCCGCGCAGCGCATCCTGCAGCTCGTCCGCATGCTCGGGGGCCACCGACACCTCGATCACGCCGGCGAAGGTGCCCGCGAGCTCGGCCAACGAGCTGTTCTCCCTGTTGCCGCCGTGGGCATCGACGACATCGGCGACGGCGGCGACGAGTCCGGGACGATCGGCACCCGCGACAGTGAGGATGAGAGTAGTCATGCGGCCAGCGTAGCCGTTCCCGATTCGGCGCCGTCGGTCAGATCGCGCAGGAGAAGCGCCGCGAGACGGCCGGTCCCCGGCGTCCGTGCGGAGCGGTGAACCGCGGCTCACTCCACCCAGTCGCCGGTCTCCAGGAGGTGATCCAGCCGGGCGCGATGCGGGCCGAGATCCCAGCCCTGCTCGGCGACCCACTCGTCGTTGAAGTAGGTGCCGGCATAGCGGATGCCGCTGTCGCAGATGAGCGTGACGATGCTGCCCGTCTCGCCGGCCGCACGCATGCGGGCGATCAGCTGGAAGGCCCCGTAGAGGTTGGTGCCGGTCGACCCGCCCGCCCAGTGCAGGGTGCGCTCGCGCAGCATCCGGATCGCGGCGATCGATCCAGCGTCGGGCACGCGGATCATCTCGTCGATCACGGTCGGCACGAACGACGCCTCGACGCGCGGCCTGCCGATGCCCTCGATGCGGCTCGGACGTCCGGCAGGAGGGTCGACGGTGCCCGCCCACCCGTCGTAGAAGGCCGAGCCCTCGGGGTCGACCACGGCGATCCGCGTCTCGTGCCGCCGGTACTTGACGTAGCGGCCGAACGTCGCGCTCGTGCCGCCGGTGCCGGCACCCACGACGATCCAGCGGGGGATCGGATGCCGCTCCTGCGACAGCTGACTGAACACGCTCTCGGCGATGTTGTTGTTGCCGCGCCAGTCGGTGGCGCGCTCGGCGTAGGTGAACTGATCGAGGTAATGCCCGTGGCACTCCGACGCCAGGCGCTGCGCCTCGGGAGACATGTCCTCGGCCCGGTCGACGAAATGACAGCGGCCGCCGTAGAACTCGATGAGGTCGATCTTCTCCTGGCTGGTCGAGCGGGGCACGACCGTCACGAACGGCAGCCCCAGCATGCGGGCGAAGTACGCCTCGGAGACGGCCGTCGAACCGCTCGACGACTCGACCAGTGTGGAGTGCTCGGTGATGCGGCCGTTCACGAGTCCGTACAGGATCAGCGAACGGGCGAGCCGGTGCTTCAGCGAGCCGGTGGGGTGCACCGACTCGTCCTTCAGGTACAGATCGATGCCCCACTCGGGCGGCAGCGGGAAGAGGTGCAGATGTGTGTCCGCGCTGCGGTTCGCGTCGGCTTCCAGCAGGGCGATCGCGGTGCTGGTCCAGTCGCTCATCCCTCGAGCGTAACGCGCCGCTACCGCGGGGTGTATCCGCCCTCGCCCGTCTCGCCGTCGTAGGTGAACACCTTGTCCTCGAGGGTGATCTCGATGTCGTCCCCGAGCGGCTGCTCCGCCAGCAGACGTTCCTCGAGCATGGTCATGCGCTGCTCGTACTCGTCGGCGGTCGCGGCATCCACGCCCCAGATCGTCGCCGCCTTCATGTCGGTGAGGAAGTAGAGGAACGCACTGACCGCGGTGCGATTGAACTCGGTGTCGGGGATGCTCTGCCAGAGCTCTCCGGAATCCCGCAGCCGCTTGTACTCGTCGATCTTCTGATCGAGCCGGTCGGCGATGGCGGCCCCGGCCCCCGGGTCGGCCGGGTCCTCACCATCGTCGGGCTCCGTGCTCGGCGCGGACGGCTCCGACGGCTGACCGTCGGGCGCGACGGAACTCGGGCTCGGCACCGCGATCGGCGTCGACGGCGTGGAGCCCAGGAGCAGGCCGACGGCCACGGCGACGCCGACCACCACGAGCACCGCCATCACCCCGACGACGGTGAGGACCACGGCGAGAGAGCGCCCGCCCGACCGAGGGGGCGGGGGCGCGGAAGACGAGATCGGGTATGCCCCGGCGCCGGAGGGTGCGGACTGGGGGTACCCGGGCGGCGGGTACGCGGGCTGGGGATACCCGGCCTGCGGATAGCCCTGGTACGGAGACCCGGGCGGAGCCCCGGGCGGAACCTGCTGGCCGTACGGAGCGGTCTGCGGATAGCCGGCCGGCGGATATGCAGGCTGCGGGTATCCGGGCTGGGGCGGCGGAGGCGGGCCGGCGGGCGAGCTCAGCGGCGGGGCGAGCGGCACCGCGGGCGGGCCGCCGGGCGTCGCCGCGTCGACGGGAGCCGGGGGCACTACGGGCTCGGGCCGAACGACGGGTTCAGGCGGACCGACGGGTTCGTGCTGCCCTGCAGCATCCTGCTCGTTCGTCATCGACGCTCTCCCCCCGGTGCGCGGCGCGACGTGCGCCTTCGAGAAAGGGTAGTCGGCCTCGCCGACAGTCGCAGACACCCCTTCGATCGGTCGGATGTCTGCGGCAGGATGGGGCCATGCGCGTACTCGATTCGCACCTGCACCTCTGGTCGCCCGACGCACTGACGTACACCTGGCTCGACGGCCCGCTCGCCTGGGAGTTCGCGGCGCTCGAGATCGAGCACTCCCGGGTCGACGCGGCCACGGTCGAGAGAGCCGTGTTCGTGCAGGCCGAGACGGTCGAGGACGACTTCCTCGCCGAGGTGCGCTGGGTCGCGGCGCAGGCGCAGGCGGCCGGCGTCGTGGCGATCGTCGCCGGCGCGCGTCTCGACCGCGGCACCGACACGACCGCGCATCTCGAAGGGCTCGCCGCCGAGCCGCTCGTGGTCGGCGTGCGGCACAACCTGCAGGACGAACCGGATGGAGTCGCGGTCTCGGCGGTATTCGTGACCGGTGCGCGCGAGGTCGCCGCCCGCGGGTGGACCTTCGACGCCTGCGTGCGTGCGCCTCAGCTGCCCGACATCGCCCGTCTCGCCGGCGCGGTACCCGAGCTGCGGATGGTGCTCGATCATCTCGGCAAGCCGGTGGTCGGCACGGCGGATGCCCCGGTGGCGCCGTCGATGGAGTGGGTGCGCGATCTCGACGACCTCGCGCGGCATCCCGAGGTCTTCTGCAAGCTGTCGGGGCTGCCCGCGGAGGCGTCCGGCGAGTGGTCGGCCGCACAGCTCGAGCCGTTCCTCGACGCCGCGGCCGATGCGTTCGGGGTGGAGCGGCTGATGTGGGGGAGCGATTGGCCGGTGTCGGTCATCGGTCCCGCCGAGCCGGGCGACCCGCACGCGCCCGCCGACGGATCGGCGACGTATCAGCCGACGGCCCGGAGTCGATGGGCGGACGCCGTGATCACCTGGGCGGATCGCCGCGGGCACGACCTCGATGCGATCTTCTGGTCGAACGCCGAGGAGTTCTATCGCGTCGGCGAGCGCTCGACGCATGCGGATGCCCGGGAGGAACGTCGTCGTCGCGGCATCCGGAGCTGGCTGCGCGGAGGTCGTGCGTAGCAGCGCTCTCTCGACGGCGATGCGAGGCGTCAGCGATTCAGCACACGGCGTCAGCGATTCAGCACGAGGTCGAGGTGCGCGCGGCCGCGGCGGATCGCGGCGGCGATGACAGCATCCGACCCCGGGTACTCCGCATGCCCGGCCGGCAGCACCTCGAGCTCGAGCGCGCCGACGGCGTTCGCCACCGCGAACTGCCCCTGCGGCGGCACGTACTGATCCCGCAGGGCCGCCTCGACGCGAACGGGCACCCGCGCGAACGTCATGGCACTCGACGCGTCGAACCACCGCAGCACCTCCCGGGCGTCGGGGTGTGCCGAGACGTGCGCGCGCACGACCTCTCCGCTGCCGAGGCAGGGCACGGCCAGCCGCTCGTCGTACTGGCCGAAGCTCGGCACGATCAGGGTGCCGCCGATGTACCGGTCGTCCCAGGGCAGCGCGAGCGATCCGATGCCCCCGCCGAAGCTCTCTCCCACGTAGTACAGGGGAACGTCCCCGATGAGGGCGATGAGCCCGTCGGCAGTGAGCCACAGATCGCGGGCGCACAGGCCCAGCATGTAGCGCTCGGGATCGTCGATGCCGGCGAGCACGTGCTCGGCGATCGTCGCAGGGGCGCCGACGCCGGCGTTCAGCCTCGGCAGGCCGCGGGCGACCGGGAAGATGGCGGCCGCGTCGTCGGGAACCCGGGCGAGATCGATCGCCTCCCGCCCTCCGTACCCGTGGCTGTGCACGATCCCGATGCGCGCAGCTCCCGAGACGGGCTCGACGACCCACGCACGCAGGCGGGTGCCGTCGACTCCCGAGTACTCGATCACAGAGACGCGCCTGCCTGGTGCCTCGGCCATCTCGGTGCTCGTGGTCAGCACGGTGGGTGCGGCATCGACCGAGCGCGCCTCGGTGCGCCACCGCATCCAGCGCTCCGCGAAGCCCTCAGGAGGTGCGATCGGCGCGATCGCGCGCAGAGTCTCGAGCGTGTGGCCGTAGCTGCCGTCGAAGGAGGCGGCGTCGGGGAACCAGATGTCGGAGGGAGAGGAGAGTGCCATGCCGTTCCTCAGGCGCGAGCGCGGCGGGCTCGGTAGGCGGCGACCGCGTTGCGGTTGGTACACGTCGTCGAGCAGTACCGCTTCGAGCGGTTGCGGGACAGGTCGAGCGCGAGAGCCTCGCAGGTGTCGTCGGCGCAGACCGAGATGCGAGAGCCCTCGTCGGCGCGGATGACGTCGATCAGCGCCATGGCGGTCTCGAGCAGCACGCGTTCGACGAGGGGGCGGTCGTCGGCGACGGTGTGCAGGTGCCAGTCGACGCCGTCATGGCGCACCAGGCGCGGAGCGAGCGGGTTCTCGGCGAGCGCGGCGTTGACGTGCTCGGCCATCTCGTCGCGCGGCGCGAGCAGCATCGTGCGCAGGCGGGGGCGGATGCTGCGTAGCGCCGCCAGCTCGCCCGCGTCGCGATCCAGACGTCCCGAGTACGGGAACTCGGTGAGGAACGCCGCGTGGTCGGCGGGCGTCTCGAGGGTCTCGGGCTCTCCGGCGGAGTTCACCAGCCAGACGGCAGCGCGCAGCGCCTCTTCGGTGTCATCGGCGAACGTCATATTGACACCTTACAGCTCGCGCGAGTAGCGTCACCTGTCATGAGCACGGTTGCCAATGACATCACGACGCAGGGTGTACGGCTCGGTCTGCCGCTCGCGATCGGCGCGGCGTTCGCGTTCGGGATGTCGGGTGCCTGGGCGCGCGGTCTCATCGATGCCGGCTGGACGCCGGGGGCCGCGGTGACCGTGCGGGTGTGGGTCGCTGCCCTCGCGCTGCTCGTGCCGACGATCCTGTCGCTCCGGGGGCGGTGGGGAGTGCTGCGAAAGAACGCGGGCATGGTCGCCGCCTACGGGCTGCTCGCGGTGACCGCCACGCAGCTCTGCTACTTCCAGGCCGTGGCCGTGATGGATGTGGGCCTCGCCCTGCTCATCGAGTACACCGCCCCGATCGCCGTCATCCTGTGGCTGTGGCTCCGCCGCGGCGAGCGGCCGACTCGCCGCAGCGTGATCGGCGCCGCCATCGCCTTCGTCGGGCTCGTGCTGATGCTCGACATCCTCACCGGCGCCGAGGTCAACGTCGCCGGCATCCTGTGGGCGCTCGCCGCGATGGTCGGCGCGGCGACGTACTTCGTGCTCTCGGCCAAGGCCGACACCGGGCTGCCGCCGATCGCGCTCGCCGGGGGAGGGCTGCTGCTCGGGGCGATCGCGCTGACGATCGCCGGACTCGTCGGCATCCTCCCGATCGCGTGGACGACGGACGACATCGCCTACCGCTTCGGCACCGTGCCCTGGTTCGTGCCGGTGCTCGCGATCGGGCTGATCGCGACGGCTCTCGCCTATGTGCTCGGCATCGCGTCGACCCGGATGCTGGGATCGCGCCTGGCATCGTTCATCGCGCTCTCCGAGGTCGTCGCCGCGCTCCTCTTCGGGTGGCTGCTGCTCGGCCAGCTCCCCGATCTGCTGCAGGCCCTCGGGGCCGCTCTCGTGCTGGTCGGAGTGGTCGTCGTGAAGCTCGGCGAACCGCGCCCGGCCGAGTTCGTGGAGCCGGTTCCGGATGCTGTGCGGCCAGAGCACTAGCGCAATGTATACGTGAGAGCATCCCGTTCGCGTAAAGAGCCCACTCTCCTCGCCTTATGTATACACTGAGGGAATGAGCTCCGTCGCCGATCGCATCAGCGCGAGTGACCGAGCCCATGCGGCGCTGCTCGACGAGATCCAGTCCGGCGCCCTCCCCGCCGGTTCCGTGCTGGGCGAGGTCGAGCAGGCCGCCCGCCTCGGAATCAGTCGCACGCCGATGCGCGAGGCGCTGCGGCGCCTGGCCGCCGACGGCCTCGTCGTGCAGCAGTCCCCTCGGGTCACGGTCGTCGCCGATCTCGATGCCGACGACATCCGTGCACTGTTCGAGATTCGCCGCGCGCTGGAAGAGACCTCTGCCCGCCTCGCCGCCCAGCGCGGCGATGCCGACCTCTTCGCCGCGCTCGCCGAGGAGTTCGCGCACGTCGACCTCGCCGCGGTCGAAGGGCGTGACGCCTACTACGCGCTCATCGCACGCTTCGACGCGGCGCTCGACGCGGCGGTCGCCAACGACTACATCGCCTCGGCGCTGCGCACCGTGCGCACGCACCTCGTGCGGGTGCGGCGCATGGCCCGCGACAAGCCCGACCGCCTCGCCGCCTCCGCCGGCGAGCACCGCACGATCGCCGCAGCTCTCGCCGCCCGAGACGGCGACCTCGCCGCCCACGCCACGCACGTGCATCTGCACAACGCGCTCGCCGGCATCCTCGACTCCCTGACCGCCAACCCCGAAGGTGTGAAATGACCGTCACCCACCACGTCCGCGTCCACCGCAGCGACGAGAACCTCGCCCGTGAAGACCAGCTCGCCTGGAAGATCGCCGAGGTCGCCGCCGACCCGGTCGAGGTCGAGCAGGACGTCGCCGACATGATCATCAACCGCATCATCGACAACGCGTCGGTCGCCGCGGCATCCCTCACCCGAGGCCCCATCAACGCGGCTCGCGCCCAGGCGTTCAGCCACCCCGTCTCGACCGGCGGCATCGGCGCCACGGTGTTCGGCGCGGCGCTCGACCACCGCACCAGCCCCGAGTGGGCGGCATGGGCCAACGGTGTCGCCGTGCGCGAACTCGACTATCACGACACCTTCCTCGCCGCCGAGTACTCGCACCCGGGCGACAACATCCCGCCGATCCTCGCGGTCGCCCAGCACGTGCAGGCCGACGGCCGCGCGCTGCTGCGGGGCATCGCCACCGGCTATGAGATCCAGATGGACCTCGTGCGGGCGATCTGCCTGCACAAGCACAAGATCGACCACGTCGCGCACCTCGGTCCGTCGGCCGCGGCCGGCATCGGCACCCTGCTCGGCCTCGACGTCGAGACGATCTATCAGGCCGTCGGCCAGGGCCTGCACACCACCACCGCCACGAGGCAGAGCCGCAAGGGCGAGATCTCGACCTGGAAGGCGCACGCCCCGGCCTTCGCCGGCAAGCTCGCTGTCGAGGCCGTCGACCGGGCGATGCGCGGACAGACCAGTCCCGCACCGATCTATGAGGGCGAAGACGGCGTGATCGCCTGGATGCTCGACGGCAAGGACGCCGCCTACGAGGTGCCGCTGCCCGCCACGGGCGAGGCGAAGCGCGCGATCCTCGACTCGTACACGAAGGAGCACTCGGCCGAGTACCAGGCGCAGGCGTGGATCGACCTCGCCCGCAAGCTCGGCACCGAGAACCCGGCGCTGCGCGACCCCGCGAACATCGAGGCCATCGTGCTGCACACCAGCCACCACACGCACTACGTGATCGGGTCGGGCGCGAACGACCCGCAGAAGTACGACCCCACGGCGTCGCGCGAGACGCTCGACCACTCGATCCCGTACATCTTCGCGGTCGCCCTGCAGGACGGCGGCTGGCACCACGTCGACTCGTACACGCCCGAGCGCGCGGGTCGCGAAGACACCGTCGCACTGTGGCACAAGATCACCACCGCCGAGGACGCCGAGTGGACGCGCCGCTACCACTCCGAGGACCCCGACGTGAAGGCGTTCGGCGGTCGCGTGGAGTTCCGCCTGACCGACGGCACGACCGTCGTCGACGAGATCGCCGTCGCCGACGCGCATCCGCTCGGCGCTCGTCCGTTCGCCCGGGAGAACTACATCGCGAAGTTCCGTCTGCTCGCGGAACCCGTGCTCGAGCCGGCCGAGATCGAGCGCTTCCTCGACCTCGTGCAGCGCCTGCCCGAACTCACGGCCGCCGAGGTCGGCGAGCTGTCGATCATCGCGAAGCCGGGTCTGCTCGAGGGTGCCGACGCCCCGAAGGGCCTGTTCTGATGCTGTACTCGCACGTCACTCCGGCCGAGAAGCGCCGCCTGTTCCGCGAGCGGCTCGCCAGCGGCGATCTGCTGCGGTTCCCCGGGGCGTTCAATCCGCTGAGCGCGCGCCTGATCGAGCAGAAGGGCTTCGACGGCGTCTACATCTCGGGAGCGGTGCTCTCGGCCGATCTCGGGGTGCCCGACATCGGTCTGACCACCCTGACCGAGGTCGCCGGCCGGGCGAAGCAGATCGCGCGCATGACCGACATCCCCGCGATCGTCGATGCGGACACCGGGTTCGGCGAGCCGATGAACGTCGCGCGCACGATCCAGGAGCTCGAGGATGCGGGGCTCGCCGGCGCGCACATCGAAGACCAGATCAACCCGAAGCGCTGCGGTCACCTCGACGGCAAGAGCGTCGTCGACGAGCGCACGGCGATCCGGCGCATCCGGGCCGCGGCCGACGCCCGCCGCGACCCGAACTTCCTGATCATGGCGCGTACCGACATCCGCGCCGTCGACGGACTGGATGCGGCGATCGATCGCGCCAAGGCGCTCGTGGATGCCGGGGCCGACGCGGTCTTCCCCGAGGCGATGCGCTCGCTCGCCGAGTTCGAGGCCGTGGCGAACGCGCTCGACGTGCCGATCCTTGCCAACATGACAGAGTTCGGCAAGAGCGACCTGTTCTCGGTCGACCAGCTGCGCGATGTCGGCGTGAACATGGTGATCTGGCCGGTGTCGCTGCTGCGCATCGCGATGGGCGCGGCGGGCCGTGCGCTCGATACGCTGAGCGAGGAGGGGCACCTCACCTCGAAACTGGGAGAGATGCAGCACCGCGCAGATCTCTACGACCTGATCGACTACGAGTCCTACACGCAGTTCGACTCGGGCGTCGCAGGCTTCACCGTCACGAAGGAGTGAGCATGACCGAGCCGGACATCAAGAAGGGCCTCGCAGGGGTGGTCGTCGACACGACGGCGATCTCGAAGGTCAACCCCGAGACGAACAGCCTGCTCTACCGCGGATACCCCGTGCAGGAGCTGGCGGCGACGCAGTCCTTCGAGGCGGTCGCGTACCTGCTCTGGCACGGCGAGCTGCCGACGTTCGACGAGCTCGCGGCCTTCCGCGCACAGGAGCGTCCGCATCGCGCGCTGACCGACACGGTCAAGGCGGCGATCGATCTGATCCCGCTCGAGGCGCACCCGATGGACGAGGTGCGCACGGCCGTCAGCCTGATCGGCGCCTCGGACACGCATGCGGGCGGCTCGGTGCTCGATGCCGGCGGCAGCCCCGAGGAGAACCTCGAGCGCAGCATCCGCCTCTTCGCCGCGCTTCCCGCCATCGTCGCGTACGGCCAGCGCCGTCGCCGTGGCGAGCAGCCGATCGCCCCGCGCGACGACCTGGACTACTCGGCGAACTTCCTCTGGATGACGTTCGGAGAAGAAGCCGACCCCGTGGTGGTCGACGCGTTCAACCGCTCGATGATCCTGTATGCCGAGCACTCGTTCAACGCCTCGACGTTCACCGCGCGGGTCATCACCTCGACGCTCAGCGACCTGTACTCGGCCGTGGTCGGCGCGATCGGCGCGCTGAAGGGACCCCTCCACGGCGGCGCCAACGAGGCCGTGCTGCACATCTTCGACGAGATCGGCGACGCCTCGAACGTGGTGCCCTGGCTCGATGCGGCTCTGGCCGAGAAGCGCAAGATCATGGGGTTCGGCCACCGCGTCTACAAGAGCGGCGACTCGCGTGTGCCGACCATGAAGGCGGCACTCGACACGCTCGTCGCGCACTACGACCGCGCCGAGGTGGCCGAGCTGTACGACGCCCTCGAATCGGAGTTCGTCTCGCGCAAGGGCATCTACCCGAACCTCGACTACCCGTCGGGTCCGGCGTACAACCTGATCGGCTTCGACACACTCACCTTCACGCCGCTGTTCGTGGCGGCCCGTGTCACGGGGTGGACGGCGCACATCATCGAGCAGGCCGGAGCCAACGCACTGATCCGACCGCTGTCGTTCTACGACGGCGTCGACGAGCGGCACGTCGAAGGCTGACTCCGTTTCGTCTCGGTGCTTCGCGCCTCGCTCAACGACCGGGGAGGGGCGCGTTTCGTCTCGGTGCTTCGCGCCTCGCTCAACGACCGGGGAGGGGCGCGTTCCGTCTCGCGCGGCTGCGCCGGGCTCGCTCAACGACCGGGGAGGGTGCGCGGGGTCGCTCGACGACCGGGAAGGGTCAGCTGGAGCGGGTGAGGTTGCCCAGCTCGGCGCCCGACGCGTCCATGATCACGAGCACATCGCCGTCGAGTTCGACCGCGCGCACCCCGCGCATCCAGTCGTCGACGCCGGGGCAGGCCTTCAGGGTCGAGGCGAACCGGACGAGGTCGACGCGGTCGCCGTTCACCGAGTAGGTCGTGCTGACGCCGTTGCATCCGTCGCTGCCGGTGACGGTGCCGTCGGCGGCGAACTCGAGGTGGGGCTGGCCAGCCGCATTCTCACCCCAGAGCCCGACGAGCTTCTCGACGACGGCAGCCTCTTCGCTGTTCGGCTCGGGAGTCGAGGTCGGGGCGTCGCCGGGCGCGCCGGTCGCGCACGCCGTGGCCAGCAGGGCGAAGGCTCCCAGCATCGCGACGCCGACGAGGT
This sequence comes from Microbacterium sp. C5A9, assembly GCF_022627955.1. Lineage (GTDB taxonomy): Bacteria > Actinomycetota > Actinomycetes > Actinomycetales > Microbacteriaceae > Microbacterium. The sequence goes on along the minus strand of NZ_JABXGD010000004.1, from coordinate 76,846 downwards.
TCCGTGCTCTGCGGTGGGTGCTCATGGTGGCCATGGTAACCGGGTCGGTCGCCAGAATATTGGGTTCTCAGCGGATTCGGCGGTGCGGAGAAGCGGATGCCCGACCGCGGCGCCTCGCGCGTATAACCCGGAAACGAGTGCCAGGTCAACTGGCAAAATTCTGGTAAACAATTTCCCCATTCTGTGGATTTACTGGGTACTCTGCTGGAGATCCCTGTTCGTCCCGACGGGCAGGATCCTGCTTGTCGGGGGGCCAGCGTCGCAGTTCACGCCTCCACCGGGAGGCGGCCGGTTCTGTGCTCCGTGCGCGTGCCGGAACTGAAACTGACTGACGATCCGTGACCAGCAAGGACATACATCACATGAAGCACAGAGGGACAGGTCGACGCCCGCTGGCGTTGACCGCCGCCACCACTCTCGCCCTGTCGGGCCTCTTCCTGGGAGCGCCCGTGGCGTTCGCGGAGGACGGCGCAGATCAGACGCCCGCGACGGACGCATCGAGCCAGAGCGGCCCCGACGCAGAGATCCTCGAGGCGACGAAGCAGGCAGCAGACGAAGGCGTCGAGGTCGTCGCCTTCGGTACGACGGCAGACGGCAGCGGAGTCGTCGTCGTCACCGCTGACAGCCCGACCAGTGGGGCTGCGATCGACAACGTCGCCGCGAAGGCCGACCTGACCGACGCCTCTGTCGTCACGGTCGACCGCGTTCTCTCGGCGTTCGACGAGGGCGATGTCGTCGGTGGCCAGGGCTACCTGTCCGTCGCCCCCGATCTCGAAGGCTTCCTCGCGAACGAGCCGGGCAGCGCAGCGTGGTCGTGCTCGATCGGCTTCGCGGCGTTCTCGCCCGCGGGTGCCCCGGCGCTCCTGAGCGCGGGACACTGCGCGTTCGACGACAACGATGAGCCCCTCATCGACACGACGCTTTCGGTGCCCAGCAGCGAAGACGCAGCCGGCAGCGATCAGGTCGAGCTGCCCAGCACGATCGACCTCCTCGGCACGTTCGGCTTCGCGCAGTTCGGTGGCGCGAACGGCAGCCTCGGCTCGAACGGCGACACGACGGCGACCGACATCTCGGTCATCGACATCGACCCGGAGTCGGGCTTCACCCCGGTCCCCGCGGTCACCGACTGGACCACGGCCGGAGACTCCCTGAGCTCGCTCGCCGACAGCGTCGTCGAGATCAAGTCGGTCGCGGCTCCGTCGCTCGGCGAGGTCTCGAAGAGCGGTCGCACGACCGGCTTCACCACCGGCACGGTCGACAGTGACGACATCCTCGACGGCTGGGCGAGCATCAGCGGTCACTGGGTGCAGGGCTTCTCGAGCAACACGCTCGCGGGCCCCGGCGACTCCGGCGGCGCGGTCATCCAGGGCAACGCGGCCGTCGGCCTCATCTCCGGCGGATCCGAAGCGACCGAGACCGAAGAGCAGTTCACCTGGGCGGCATCGCTCGTGACCGCTCTCCCGAAGACCGACGGCTACGAGATCGCACTCGACCTCGACGCACCGGTCGTGTCCAGCCCGGCTGACGGCGCAGAGGTCAACCCCGGCGCAGCCATCACCGGAACCGCGCCCGGCGCCGAGACGGTCACCGTCAGCGGCTACGGCGCAGAGCAGACCGTCGAGGTCGTCGACGGCGCGTTCTCCTTCGTCGGACCGGTCGAGCTCGGTGACGCGACGATCAGCATCACCGCGGTGAACGGCTTCAGCACGTCGTCGGCCACCACGCTCGACCTGACCGTCGTGCCGGCACCGCTGGTCGCACCGGTCATCACCTCGCCGGCTGACGGCGCCACGCTGAACGAGACCGTCACCGCGGTCAGCGGAACCGGTCTGCCGACCTCCGAGATCACGGTGCGCGACGCCGAGGGCGAGTCCCTGGGCACGACCACCGTCGCCGCAGACGGTTCCTGGACCGTCGACGACCTGAGCCTGAAGTACGGCTCGCACAGCATCGTCGTGACCCAGAGCCGCACGCTGGACGGAGAGACCGAGGTCTCGCCCCAGGCGACCGCGACGTTCTCCGTCATCCCCGTCTCGCCGGCCGTGACCTCGGTCGCCAACGGCGCGGAGTTCCCGCACGACGGTGGACCCTCGGTGCTCTCGGGCACGGGCATCAGCGGCGCTGAGGTCACCGTGACGCTCACCGGCGCTGAGCCGGCTCCGGCGGGCACGACGGCAGCACTCGCGGCATCCTTCGCCGCAGCCAGCGGAACGTTCACGGCCACGGTCGAGAGCGGATCGTGGGCTGTCGACTTCGGCGCGGCTCTGCAGCCCGGCACGTACACCGTCTCGGTCACCCAGGCCATCACCGGCGTCGCCTCGGCGCCGACCGACGTGGCGTTCTCCGTCCTCGCGGCTCCGGTCGCCGGTGGCGGTGGTGCGGCTCCGGGTGAGGGTGGCGCAGCTGCTCCCGGTGAGGGCGGCCTCGCGAACACCGGTGGTGACGTGATCGTCCCGCTCTCCGCAGCGGCCATCGCTCTCGCACTGCTCTCGGGCGGCTTCCTGCTGCTCGCTCGCCGTCGCCAGACGATCGAGAGCTGATCCTCTCAGCCTGAACACGAAGAAGCCCGGTATCGATCGATACCGGGCTTCTTCGTGTTCAGGGGTACCGGGCGCTCAGGCCAGTTCGATGACCGACCACGACAGCGGCGGAAGAGTCGCACGCACCGCGCCGTCGACGACCTCGGCGGCAGCGAGCGGCACCATGTGCACGGCATCCTGCGTCGTCTCGAGGTTCGACGTGAGGCGGTCGCCGCCCTCGGGGATCGTCAGCGTCTCGGCGTTGACGACGCGCAGACCGGTGAGGCCGCGGAGGTCGACGGTGAGGTCGCTCTCCTCGTCCAGCGAACGGTTCGCGACGAAGACGACCACGCGTCCGGTCTCCTCGTCCCAGGTGGCGGCCGCGTCGATCGCGTCGACCCCGCCGTAGCGCTTCGTCTCGATCTGCGGGGCCGACACCGCGAGGCGCAGGATGCGGCCCTTCGCCAGGCGCGCCATGCGCTCGAAGGGCCAGAAGCTCGTCTGACGCCAGGCCGGACCGTTCTCCTCCGAGCGGATCGGCGCGATCACGTTCACCAGCTGTGCCTGGTTGGCGATCTTCACGCGGTCACCGTGGCGCAGCAGGCTGTTCAGCAGCGTGCCGACGACGACGGCATCCGTCACGTTGTAGGTGTCCTCGATGACGCGCGGATGCTTCTTCCACCCCGCCTTCGCGATCTCCACCGACTCGACGTCGTTGAACTTCACCTGGTCCCACACGTTCCACTCGTCGAACGAGATGTCGACCTGTTTCGTGTGCTTGCCCGCGGCCTTCACGGCGTCGATCGTCGCGATGACGCCGTCGATGAATGCATCCATGTCGACGGACTCCGCGAGGAACGACTCGGCGTCGCCGTCGTGCTCCTGGTAGTACGCGTGCATCGAGACGAAGTCGACCTCGTCGTACGCGTGTGTGAGCACGGTGTGCTCCCAGGTGCCGAACGTGGGCATCGATCGGGCCGACGAGCCGACCGCGACGAGTTCGATCGTCGGGTCGACCAGCTTCATGGCCTTGGCCGACTCCTGGGCCAGGCGGCCGTACTCGGTCGCGGTCTTGCCGCCGATCTGCCACGGGCCGTCGAGCTCGTTGCCCAGGCACCACAGCTTGATGTCGAACGGCTGCTCGGCGCCGTTCTTGCGACGCAGGTCGGACCAGTAGGTGCCGCCCGGGTGGTTGGCGTACTCGACGAGCGACCGTGCCTCCTCGACGCCGCGGGTGCCGAGGTTGATCGCCTCCATGACCTCGACGTCGGCCTCCTTCGCCCAGTCCATGAACTCGTGCAGACCGAACGCGTTGGTCTCGATCGTGTGCCATGCGCCGTCGATGCGCACCGGGCGGTCCTCGACCGGGCCGACGCCGTCTTCCCAGCGGTAGCCCGAGACGAAGTTGCCGCCGGGGTAGCGGACCACGGTCGGACCCATCTCCTTCACGAGGGCGAGCACATCCTGACGGAAGCCGCGCTCGTCGGCCTGCGGGTGCCCCGGCTCGTAGATGCCGGTGTAGACGCAGCGACCCATGTGCTCGACGAATGACCCGAAGAGCCTCCGGGGGACGTCGGCGATGGTGAAATCGCGGTCGATGGTGATGCGGGCCTGAGACATTGCTCTCCTTGTATCTGGCTCTGTGGCCGGTTGTGGCTCTGTGGCCGGGTGGGGGGACTACTGACCGCCGAAGCCGCTGGTCGCGACGCCCTTGACGATCTGCTTCTGGAAGATGATGAACACGATGATGAGCGGCAGCGCCGCGAGCACGGCCTGGGCCATGACCTGCGCGTACTGCACGCCGTAGGCGCTGATCACGGTCTGGAGGCCGACGGGCAGCGTCATCAGCGTGGTGTCGTTGATGACGAGGAACGGCCAGAGGAAGTTGTTCCAGGCGCCGATGAACACGAAGATCGCGACGGATGCCAGGATCGGCCGCGAGAGCGGCAGCACGATCGACCAGAAGATGCGCAGCCGGCTGGCGCCGTCGACGCGGGCCGCGTCTTCGAGCTCGATCGGGATCGCGTCGAAGAACCTCTTCAGGATGAACACCATGGCAGGGGCGACGACCTGCGGGAGGATCAGGCCCCAGTAGGTGTCGATCATGTTGAACGCGAGCATCTGGTAGAAGAGCGGGATGATCAGCACCTGCGGCGGCACGACGATCGACGCGATGACCGCGACGAACAGCCACTTGCGGCCGGTGAAGTCGAGCCGCGAGAAGGCGTACGCCGCGAGGGCCGAGATCGCCAGGGTGATCAGGGTCACCGCGATCGACGTCCACAGGCTGTTGAACGCCCAGGTGTAGACGTTGCCCTGCGACAGGATCGCCGTGAACGCCTCGACCGTCGGACCGGAGGCGCCGATCCACGAGGGGTCGCCGCTGGCGGCATCCGTCTCGGTCTTGAAGGCGGTCGCGACTGCCCAGAGGAACGGCAGCAGCCAGCCGATCGCGAGGACGATCAGCACGATGAGGGCGCTGATGCGCAGGGCGCCGAACGGCTTCTGACCGGGGAGGTGCGAGCGACGGGCGCGCGGAGGCCTGCCCGTGGGCGTGGTGATGGTTTCGGTGAAGGTGGCGGAGGACATCACAGCTGCTCCTTCCGGCGGCGCGAGATCAGAGCCTGCGCGACGCCGATGATGACGATGAGAGCGAAGAACACATAGGAGATCGCGGCCGAGTAGCCGAATCGGTAGCTGACGAAGCCCGCTTCGTAGATGTACTGGACGATCGAGCGGGTGGTGTCGCTCGCGACGCCGCCGAGCATCTGGTACGCCTGATCGAACAGCTTCAGCGATGCGAGGATCTGCAGGATCAGGATCAGCACGGTCGCCGGACCCAGCTGGGGGAGCGTGATCGACCAGAACTGCCGCCAGGGGCCCGCGCCGTCGAGGGAGGCGGCCTCGTACTGCTGCGGCGGGATGTTCTGCATCGCCGCCAGGTACAGCAGGAAGTTGAAGCCGACCGTCCACCAGACCGTCGCGATCACGATCGACAGCATGTTCGTGTCGGGGTTCTGCAGCCAGGCCAGCGGTTCGAGACCGAAGGCTTTCAGGATGTTGTTCGCGGCGCCGATCTGCGGGTTGAAGATCCAGACCCAGATCTGCGAGATCACGGTCGAGGCGAGCAGATACGGCATGAAGAACGACAGCCGCCACAGCCACTGGCCGGGGATGCCGCGGTCGACGAGCGCCGCCATCAGCAGCGCGACCACGACGAGCGGCACGGTCGAGAGCAGCGTGAACCACACCGTGTTGCCCATCGACTGCCACATCTTGGGGTCGGTGAGCGCCTCGGCGTAGTTCGCGAACCCGATGAACGAGCCACCGGCGCCGGTGAGCGACTGGTCGGTGAAGCTGAGGATGACGCCGTGCACGATCGGCCAGACGAGGAACAGCGCGAAGGCGACGAGGAACGGGGCGAGGAACGCCCAGCTGATCAGCTGCTCGCGGTTGCGGGAGGAGCCGGCGCGGCGGGCCGGGAATGCGGCCTTGGAGCCGGTGACGATCGTGCGGGTGGAGTCGGTCGCGGTGGTCATGATGCGAACGTCCCCTCAGGGTCTGCCGGGTTCGGCTGTCGGAGCAGGGCGTTGACGCGTGTCTCGAAGCGGTCGACCGCGGCGGCAGGGTCGTCGCCCGACAGCAGCACGCCCTGCACGGCGGCGCCGAACTCGCCCTGGAAGTTCGAGCCGCTGCCGGTGAACCAGGCGGTCGGATCGTAGACCACGTGCTGTGCGGCCTCGGCGTAGTGCGCCTGCGGGATCAGGTCGGCGTACTCGGGCGACTCGGTCACGGGAAGGTAGGCGGGGATGTGCCCGGCCTCGGCCCAGCCGAACGAGCCCTTCAGCATGTCGGCGACGAACTGGTAGGTCAGCTCGCGCTTCTGCTCGTCGGCGTTGGTCTGGTGCGGCAGCACGAACGAGTGCGAGTCGGCGTAGACCGCGGGGGTGCCGTAGAGCGTGGGGATCATGGTCGCGTCGAAGGGGAGATCGGCGCTCTGCATGGTGCGCAGCTCCCAGACGCCGGTGAACAGCATCCCGCTCTTGCCGGTCGCGAACTCTGCCACCGCGCTGCCGTAGTCGGCCTGCGCGAGGGCGATCTCACCGTCGAGCAGGGTGCGCATGAGTGTGAGCGATTCGACCGCGGCATCCTTGTCGATCACCGCTTTGCCGCCGGCAGGAAGCTCCATGGCGCCGCCGTGCTGCGAGTAGAAGGTGTAGAACAGGCGCCACATCTGCGCGCCGTCGCCGAGGTAGCCGTACGAGAGCGCGTGGCCGTCGGCCTTGCCGCCGATCGTGCGCAGCTGGTCGAGGAACTCCTCGGGCGAGGAGGTCTCCTGTAGGCGCCCGTCGCTGTCGAGCACGCCCGCCGCGTCGCAGATGTCGGTGTTGAACATCGCCACGAACGGATGGGCGTCGAGCGCGATGCTGTACATGTTCTCGCCGACGAAGCCCTTCTCCCAGATGGGCTTCGGGAAGGTCGAGGCGTCGACGCCGAGGGCTGCGAGGCGGTCGAGATCCCACGTGTCGAGCAGGCCCCCCGGTGCCCAGCCGACGGTGCGCGTGGCGTGCATGATCGCGACATCGGGCGCCCGGCCGCCGGCTCCGGCCATGGCGAGCTTCGTGTAATAGGGCGTTCCCCACGCGAGGACGGTGGGGCGGATGCGGTATGCGTTCTGTGCCGCGTTGGCGGTGTCGAGCAGCTGCGACATCGTGACGCCGTCGCCGCCCGAGAGCAGGTGCCAGAACTGCAGGGTGGCGGCGTTCGCGCCGTTCGCGCCGGATACAGTGCCCGGCGCACAGCCGGCCAGCAGGGCTGCGGCGGCCGTGACGGAGGCGGCAGTGAGGAACTGCCGCCGAGACAGATCGAGCGGGGGTGTCATCGTCACTCCTTCGTGACTGCGGTCGGGATCGAGCTACATCATTACATCGATGTAATCGACTCGCAAGAGTCATCTCCGACTTTCGGATCGCACCGTGTGCGGCGACGGGCCGAGGCTCGGAGTCAGGGGCGGTAGCCGCGGGGCGTGCCGTCCGTGCTGGCTCGCTCGAGCAGGTGGTGCGACAGCGTGAGCGCGCGCGGCGGAGCGGCACGATCATCCATCCGCGACTCGAGCAGTCCGAGCGCGGCATCGGCGAAGGCGCGGCGATCGAACGCGATGGTGGTGAGAGACGGGGAGGTGTAGCGCGAGAACTCCACGTCGTCGAAGCCGGTCACGATCACGTCGTCGGGCACGCTGACGCCGTGATCGTGCAGGGCGTGCAGGGCGCCGAGCGCGAGGGTGTCGGTCAAGGCGACGATCGCGTCGAAGGCGACGGCGCGGCGGAACAGCGTCTCGACACCAGCGGCTCCGCCGGTCATCGACCAGGGCATCGGGTTGATCTCGAGCGCGGCGTCGCGGGGGATCCCGGCCTCGCGCAGAGCATCGTGCACGCCCTCGAGTCGGAGCCTGCTCGTCGCCGTCGCGACCGAGGGGTCATCGTCCGCACCGATCACGGCGATGCGCGTCGCGCCGCGGGACAGCACATGCCGCGTGGCGTCGGCAGCCGCACGTCTGCTATCGATGCGCACATGGTCGGCCCGGCTCTGCTCCACCTCGCCGATCACCACGAGCGGTGGCAGGTGATCACCGAATTCGAGCACGCTGTCTTCGAGACGGATCGGGTTCAGGATGAGTCCGTCGACGAGGTGGGCGCGGGCGCGCGAGACGAGCTCCTTCTCACGCTCGGGGTCGGTCGCGGTCTCCTCGATCTGCACGGCGAGGCCGCGTTCGTGCGCCGTCTCGACGATGCGGTGCAACAGCTCGGCCGAGAACGCGGTGGCGAGGTCGGGCAGCGCGACGGCGATGATGCCCGAGCGCCCCTTGCGGAGTCCGCGGGCGTTGAGATTGGGGACGAAGTCGAGCTGCGCCATCGCGGCCTCGACCTTGACGCGGGTCTCCTTGCGCACCGCGACGGTGCCGGTGACGACGTTCGAGACGGTCTTTATCGAGACTCCGGCCAGCGCCGCGACGTCCTTCATGGTCGCTCGGGGCGGTGGCGTCGCTGTCATGCGGTCAGCCTAGTCGGGCACCTCGGCGCGCCCGGTGCATCGATGGACAACCCGCAGCCGTGGCTAACATGGCGCCATGACGATCGAACGCAACTGGGCAGGCAACCTCACCTACCGAGCATCCGGAGTGGAGCACCCTGCGTCGGTCGACGAGCTGCAGGCGCTGCTCTCCCGAGGGGGCAGGGTGCGGATGCTCGGTTCGCGGCACTGCTTCAACGACATCGCCGACACCGACGGACTGCTGATCGTGCTCGATCGCATGCCCACGGTCTTCGAGGTGAACGAGGCGCGCGATGCCGTGCGCGTCTCGGGCGGCCTGCGGTACGGCGACATCGCTCCGCTGCTCGATGCCGAGGGGCTCGCGCTCGCCAATCTCGCCTCGCTGCCGCACATCTCGATCGCCGGGGCGGTGGCCACGGGTACGCACGGGTCGGGCGACGCGATCGGCTCTCTGGCCAGCGCGGTGCGCGCGCTCACGATCGTCACGCCCTCGGGTGAGGTGCGCGCGCTGCAGCGCGGCGACGACGACTTCGGCGGCGCAGTCGTGAGTCTGGGCGCGCTCGGCGCAGTGATCGACGTGACCCTCGACGTCGAACCGGCGTACGAGGTCGCACAGCACGTGTTCGAGCATCCGTCGTGGGACGCGATCCTCGCCGACTTCGACGAGGTGACGAGCATCGGCACGAGCGTGAGCATCTTCTCGCGCTGGGAGCGCACCGACGTCGCCGACCAGATCTGGGTCAAGCAGCGGCAGCCCGAGGCACGCGAGATCGCCCGCGCCGACCTCTTCTCGCGCATCGACGGCGAAGCGGCGACCGCCAAGCGGCACCCCATCATCGGCGTCGACCCGGTCGCCTGCACCGAGCAGCTCGGAGTGCCGGGGCCGTGGTTCGAGCGCCTCGCGCACTTCAAGCTCGAGTTCACCCCGTCTGCGGGTGCCGAGATCCAGAGCGAGTACTTCGTGCCGCGCGCCGATGCCGTGGCCGCGATCCAGGCCGTGCGCACGCTCGCCGGTCAGATCGCGCCGCTGCTTCTCGTCAATGAGATCCGCACGGTCGCCGCCGACGAGCTGTGGCTCAGCTCCTCGCACGGAACGGATGCCGTCGGCATCCACTTCACCTGGAAGCCCGACGAAGCGGCGGTGCGCGAATTCCTGCCCACGCTCGAGGCCCTGCTGCCGGCCACGGCCCGCCCGCACTGGGGCAAGGTGTTCACGCTCGACGGCGCCGAGGTGCGCTCGCGGTACGAGCGCTGGGAGGACTTCGCGGCGCTCGCCGCCCGGTTCGACCCCGAGCGCCGGCTCGTGAACCCGTATCTGGAGCGCCTCGGGCTGTAGCGGCATCCATTGCACCACCGCGGTTGTTCTCGGTAACATTTCCCGAGGTTCGGCCGACGGAGGTGCGCATGGCGAACGTCGGCTCCGACAAGCCCAACATCCGCCAGGTCGCGACCATCGCCGGTGTGTCTCATATGACCGTGTCGCGAGTGCTCAACGATCACCCGAACATCAAGCCCGACACGCGGCGACGTGTGCTCGAGGCAATCGAGGAGCTCGACTACCGGCCCAATCTCGTTGCCAGAGCGCTGGCGACCCAGCGCACCCGACGCATCGGTGTCATCGTAGAGAGCGCGGTGGCGCACGGCCCGACCAGCATCCTCCGTGCGGTCGAGCTGTCGGCGCGTGCCGCGGGGTACTCGGTCACTCCGATCGCGCTGCATGAGGGCGATGCGCTGTCTCCGCAGGAGGCCGTCGACAACCTCGTCACGCAGGGTGTCGACGCGCTCTGCGTGATCGCGCCGCGATCGTCGTCCGTCGCCGCCCTTCGCCGCATCGCGATCGCGGTGCCGATGCTGGTCGTCAAGGCTGACGCCGATCCGACCTTCCTCACCGTGTCGATCGACCAGCACGCCGGCACGACGCTGGTCGTCGACCATCTCGTCGCGCTCGGCCATCGCGACATCCTGCATCTCTCCGGCCCTCTGGACTGGCTGGACGCCAGGGCCAGGGAGCGCGCGTTCCACTCGAGGGCGAAGTCGTGGGGCATCCGCGAGCGCCCGATCGTCGTCGGCGACTGGTCTGCCGACTTCGCCTACGATTTCGCGAAGGGACTGACGCGCCTGCCCGAGTACACGGCGATCTTCGCCGCCAATGATGACATGGCGATCGGTCTGATCCACGGCCTGCACGACCGCGGCTTCGAGGTGCCCACCGATCTCAGCGTGGTCGGTTTCGACGACATCCCGCTCGCCCGGCATTTCGTGCCGCCGCTCACGACCGTGCGGCAGGACTTCGGCGCGCTCGGCGTCTCGGTCGTCGAGATGCTGCGCGCGGCGATCGAGGGACGCGACATCCCCGCGCTCACCCGCATCCCGACCGAACTCGTGGCGCGCGCCTCGTCGGCCGCGGCGCGGGAGGTGCGATGACACCCGACCGTGGTCCCGAGCCGATCGTGCGGCTCGAGGGCATCACGGTCGAGTTCCCCGGCGTACGTGCGCTCGACGATGTCGACTTCCGCCTGTTCGCCGGCGAGGTGCATGCCGTCATGGGCGAGAATGCGGCGGGCAAGTCGACTCTCGTCGGCGTGATCACCGGCACGCACACGCCGCACGCGGGTGCGGTGTTCGTCGACGGCGAGCCACGCCGCTTCGGCGGAGTCGCCGACAGTCGAGCCGCCGGAATCGCCACCGTGTTCCAGGAGGCGCAGCTGAGTCCGAACCTCAGCGTCGCCGAGAACGTGATGCTCGGGCGAGAGCGCCGAGGGCGATTCGGCATCGACTGGCGACGCACCAGGGCGGATGCCGCCGAGGCGCTCGCGCGGCTGGGACTCGACGACCTCGATCCCAAGACGCCGCTGTCGGTGCTGACGCCTGCGCAGAAGCAGCTCGTGGCTCTCGCCCGAGCCGTCGTCGACGAGCCACGGGTCCTGGTGCTGGATGAACCCACCTCGAGCCTCGACGTGGCAGAGGTCGCCACACTGATGCGCGTCATCCGTGGGCTCCGACAGCGCGGGGTGGCGATCCTGTTCATCTCGCACTTCCTCGAGCAGGCCTTCGCGATCAGCGATCGGATGACAGTGCTGCGAGGTGGCAGTCGGGTCGGCGAGTACGCCACCCGCGACCTGGATCGCGCCGACCTGATCTCGAAGATGCTCGGCAAGGACATCGACAGCCTCCGGGCCCTCGGTTCGGAGCGCAAGGCGCACCACTACTCGTCCGACGGCCAGCCCGCGCTGCAGGCCTCGGACATCGGCCGCCGGGGGGAACTCGAGCAGATGGACATCGAGATCCAGCGGGGTGAGATCGTGGGGCTGGCCGGGCTCCGAGGCTCCGGGCGCACCGAGGTCGCCTCGCTCCTGAGCGGTGCTGTGCGAGCAGACAGCGGAGTGCTCTGGGTCGACGGCGAGCAGGTGCAGCTGCGCAGTCCGTCGGTCGCACTGCGCCATCGGATCGCGCTGTCCGCGGAGAATCGCGGCACGCAGGGCATCATCGGCGAGCTGACGGCGAGAGAGAACATGATCCTCTCACTGCAGGCGTTGCGCGGGTGGTCGCGACCGCTCTCGCAGGCCGAGGCGTCGGCGCTCGTCGAGACCTACGTCGAGGCGCTGCATCTGGACCCGGCGGACCTCGATCGACCGGTCGAACTGCTGTCCGGCGGCACCCAGCAGAAGATCCTGCTCGCTCGGGCGCTGGCCGTGCGCCCGCACGTGCTGATCCTCGACGAGCCCACGCGCGGTATCGACATCGCCGCGAAGCTCGACGTCCAGCGCCGCATCAGCCAGCTGGCCGGCGACGGCGTCGCGGTGGTCTTCATCTCGTCAGAGCTCGAAGAGGTGGTGCGGCTGAGTGACCGCATCATCGTGCTCAAGGACCGCGAGAAGATCGGCGAGCTCAGCAACGGTCCCGGCGTCACGGTCGACACGGTGGTCGAGATGATCGCGGCAGAGTTGAGCCACAGCGCTGAACTGTGATCGGTAACAAGATCAAGCGACACTGATCTCACCGATTTCGTAACGAACTCTTGTGTTCAAGAAAATGTTCCCGGTAACATCACCGCAGGACACGCGGTGCAGGTGTCCTGCAATCACGACAGGACCATGACGGTTCCACCATTGCCGGAGTGACTCCCGGCGTCTCAAAGAGGAGAAGAAATGTCCGCGAAGAAGCGCATCCGCATCGCGTTCGGCCTGGCAGCAGTCGGCGCACTCACCATCGGCCTTGCGGCCTGCTCGACCGGCGACTCGGGTGGCGAGGGCGGTGGGTCGGACGAGCTCACCACCGTCGGCTTCGTCGCCGTCGGTCCCGAGGGTGCGTGGCGTGAGGCCAACGAGCAGAACATCCAGGACACCTTCACCGAAGATGCCGGATACGACCTCAAGTACGCACCCGCCACCAACCTCGACCAGAAGTCGCAGATCGACGCGTTCACGTCGTTCGTCGACGAGGGCGTCGATGTCATCCTGCTGTCGGCCACCGAGGCCTCCGGCTGGGAGGACTCGCTCAAGCGCGCACAGGAGGCGGAGATCCCCGTGATCCTGCTCGACCGCGGCATCGAGCCCGACGACGACAGCCTGTATGTGACCCGCATCGCCCCCGACAACGTCGAGGTCGCGAAGGAGGTCGGCACCTGGGCCGCCGCCACGTTCCCCGACGGCGGCAACTACGTCGTGCTCGAGGGGCCGGCGGGCGTCGGCGTCGTGAACGAGCGCAACACCGGATTCGACGAGGGGCTCGGCGACTCGTCGCTCACCAAGCTCGACGCGCAGACCGCGAACTGGTCGGCCGAAGAGGGCAAGAGCGTGTTCGAGACCATGCTGAAGTCCTCGGGCAACGACATCCAGCTCGTGTTCGCACAGAACGACGAGATGGGTCTCGGAGCCGCTCAGGCTGCCGAGGAGGCCGGCCTCGTCGTGGGTGAGGATGTCAAGATCGCCACGATCGACGGTACGAAGAACGCCATGCAGGCGCTCGCTGACGGCCAGCTCAGCTACGTGCACGAGTACAACCCGCTGTTCGGGGAGACCGCACTCGAGGTCGTCGAGAAGGCCCTCGCGGGCGAGGACGTCGACTCGTACATCGTCGTCCCCAGCGAGGCGTTTGACTCGGCCGAGGCGGCCCAGGCCGTGCTCGCCGACCGCAAGTACTGACCGAGCACCGAACCCGACGCCGGAGTGATCCGGCAGCGAGCCCGGGTGGGGCGGGAGCACTGCGCCACCCGGGTTCTGCAGACGGAGAGACAGCGATGAACGAAGCACTGCCCATCGTCGAGATGCGCGGGATCTCGATCGAGTTCCCTGGCGTGAAAGCCCTCGACGGGGTCGATTTCCGGCTTTTCCCGGGCGAGGTCCACGCGCTCATGGGAGAGAACGGCGCCGGAAAATCGACCCTGATCAAAGCCCTGACCGGTGTCTACCGGATCGACTCCGGGTCGATCGTCGTCGCAGGTCAGGAGCGCAGCTTCGGCGTAGCGGGGGACGCGCAGGATGCCGGGATCTCGACGGTGTACCAAGAAGTCAACCTCGCCCCGAACCTGTCGATCGGTGAGAACGTGATGCTCGGCCACGAGCTGCGAGGTGTGTTCGGCATCAACTGGGCGGCCACGCATCGCGCCGCGACCGAAGCCCTCGATCGGCTCGGACTCGGGCGCCTCGACACGCGCCGACCGCTCTCGACTCTGTCGATCGCCATGCAGCAACTCGTCGCGATCAGTCGAGCGATGGCGATCAAGGCCAAGGTGCTCATTCTCGACGAGCCGACCTCCAGCCTCGACGCCGCGGAGGTCGAGGGGCTCTTCACCGTGATCCGGGCGCTGCGCGACCAGGGTGTCGCGATCCTCTTCGTCTCGCACTTCCTCGACCAGGTCTATGCGATCAGCGACCGACTGACGGTGCTGCGCAACGGACGGTACGAGGGCGAGTACCTCACCCGAGACCTCGACCGCCACGCCCTCATCTCGACCATGATCGGCAAGGACCTCGACGCGCTCACGTCGCTGGGGGGCAACCGCCGTCGCGCACCGCGAGACGCCGACGAGAAGCCGCTGCTCGCGGCATCCGGTATCGCGAGACGGGGCGCGGTCGAAGCGACCGACCTCGACATCCTCCCCGGCGAGGTGATCGGCTTCGCCGGTCTGTTGGGCTCCGGGCGCACCGAGCTCGCCCGGCTGCTCTACGGGGCAGATCGCGCCGACGAGGGGACGCTCGAACTGCACGGCCGCACAGTCGACCTGCGCTCTCCCGCCGACGCGCTGCCTCGTCGGATCGCGTTCTCGACCGAGAACCGCCGTGACGAGGGGATCATCGGAGACCTGACCGTGCGCGAGAACATCATCCTGGCGGTGCAGGCTGAGCGGGGCTGGGCGCGGCCGATGAGCCGCAAGGAGCAGGATGTGATCGTCGACCGCTACATCGCGCAGTTCAACGTCAGGCCGGCAGACCCCGATCGGATGATCAAGAACCTCTCCGGCGGCAACCAGCAGAAGGTGCTGCTCGGGCGCTGGCTCGCGACGCAGCCCGAGCTGCTGATCCTCGACGAGCCGACGCGCGGCATCGATGTGGGCGCGAAGGCGGAGATACAGGAGGCAGTGGCCGAGCTCGCGGAAGACGGTGTCGCTGTCGTGTTCATCTCGTCGGAGCTCGAAGAGGTCGTGCGGCTCTCCGAGCGGATCGTGGTGCTCAAGGACCACCGCAAGATCGGCGAGATCCAGAACGGCCCCGACGTGACAGCCCAGGTGATCGTGGATGTGATCGCCGCTCACGGGGTGGAGGCTGCCGCGGACACCCTCGACGACGCCGACGGCGCACTGCCGGATACCATCGGCCACACGACCGACAAGGAGGCAGCGCGATGACCGCGTCAGCCGGCACCACCATCTGGCGGGATCTGATCCACAAGCCGTTCTTCTGGGGCATCGTCGCGATCCTCGCGCTGCTCGCCTTGAACGTCATCAAGGACCCGACCTACCTCGCGCTCTCGATCAACCCCAACAACGGCAACCTCGTCGGCAACCTCATCGACATCCTGCGCCAGGCGGCGCCGATCATGATGATCGCGATCGGGATGTCGCTCGTGATCGCCACCGGTGGCATCGACCTCTCTGTCGGCTCGCTGATGGCCGTCGCCGGGGCTGTCTCGATGGAGTTCCTCAGCGCCGCAGGCGACTCCTTCGGCGCAGCACTCGCCGCGGTCGGACTCGCGCTGGTCATCACCGGCATCCTCGGGGCGGTCAACGGTCTGCTCGTCGCCTACGTCGGGCTGCAGCCTTTCATCGCCACGCTGGTGCTCATGCTCGCCGGTCGTGGCATCGCCAAGGTGATCACCGGCGGGCAGAACACGACGGCCTCCAACGATGCGTTCCGCTGGATCGCGAACGGCTTCGTGATCGGCATCCCCGTGGTGTTCATCCTCGCCGTGCTCATCGTGATCGCCGTCGGATGGGTCGTCAGGCGCAGCGCGCTGGGACTCATGATCGAGGCCATCGGCATCAACCCTCGGGCGAGTCGCATGGCGGGCATCAAGCCGAAGGGCCTGCTGCTCACCGCGTACATCATGAGCGGCATCCTCGCCGGCATCGCGGGCATCATGTCCGTCGGAAGTGTCATGACCGTCGACATCTCCCGTACCGGCTATCAGCTAGAGCTCGACGCGATCCTCGCGGTCGTCATCGGCGGCGCGTCGTTGGCGGGCGGAAAGTTCTCGCTCAGCGGCGCGTTCGTCGGAGCACTGCTGATCGCCACCCTCGACAAGACCGTGCTGTATCTCGGCGTCTCGTCGTCCGCGACCCCGGCCTTCAAGGCCATCGTGATCGTGGTGCTGTGTCTGCTCCAGTCGCAGCGGGTGCGCAGCTGGTTCCGTCGACGCCGCAGGGAGCGACCGGTCGAACAGATCACCGTCAAGGAAGAGGTGTCCGCATGAGCGTCATGATCGCCGCGCCGGCTCCTCAGGCGACCGAAAGCGTCATCGACCGCCTGCGACGCATGATCACCGCGAATCCGTCGGTGCTGCCGACCATCGCATCGGTCGTCATCTTCGTCGGCATGGTGATCTTCGGTGAAGTCGCCTACGGCCGCATCCTGCAGTTCAACACCCTGTCGAACCTGCTCATCAACAACGCGCACCTCATCGTGCTCGCTGTCGCCCTGACCTTCGTGATCCTCACCGGAGGCATCGATCTCTCGGTGGGCTCGATCATCGCGGTCTCGTCGGTCGCGGGCGTCATGCTCTCGAACGCCGGGTGGAACGCCATCGCCGTGATCATCGCGATGATCGGCATCGGAGTGCTCTTCGGCATCGTGTCGGGTGTGCTGATCAGGTACTTCAACGTGCAGCCGTTCATCGCGACGCTGGCGATGATGTTCCTCGGGCGGGGCCTCGCCTCGCTGCTCAGCACCACACCCGAGCGGCTCGGCGAGGACTCGCCCATCCGCTGGATCGGCGCGCAGCTGAAGATCATCGACGGTCCCAAGGTCAACGACCTCGTGATCACCCCCGCGGTTCTCGTCGCGGTCATCGTCGTGGCCGCCGCGTTCTTCGTGCTGCACCGCACGCGCACCGGGCGTACGGTCTACGCGATCGGCGGATCCGAGAGCTCGGCGCTGCTGATGGGACTGCCGGTGCACCGCACGAAGGTTCTCGTCTACGTGATCAGCGGCGCCCTCGCGGGCCTCGCCGCCGTGTTGTACACCGCGCGGCTCGGCACCGCGCAGAACATCACCGGCATCGGGTGGGAGCTCGATGCGATCGCCGCCGCGGTGATCGGAGGCACCGTGCTGACGGGTGCATACGGTTACGTGCTCGGCTCGGTCATCGGGGCACTGGTGCTCGGGCTCATGAACGTGCTGATCACCCGCGACGGAGGCATCCCACCCGAGATGACGACCATCATCACCGGCGGCATCCTGCTCGTATTCGTGCTGCTGCAGCGGGCGGTCACTCGAAAACGGGAGTAGCCCTCTCCGACTCACGCCGATGGCCCCCTGTCCGGTGGACAGGGGGCCATTTGCGTGCCCCCGGGGGCGGGTGTCGACCGCGGTCCGGCGGGGATCTCGGACGGCTGAGCCGCGTCGACCATGAAGCATCCCTGCACACCGGTATGTAGCGCATCAAGCCGCAGAAACGCCCCATGTGAAGACGTAAAGTCGTCATTCGGGCATTGGGGGAGGCGATGGCAGATGTGGAAACGGACGAGCTCCGCGCATTCGCGACGAAGGCCGCGGCTGTGCGGGGCGACTTCGGATCGCCCGTGGTCGCGCAGTCTTCGGGGCTGGGCGAGGACTGGGTCGATGCGGCGGTGGCCCGATTCGGCGACACCTGGACGACCGCGCTGGGGCGGCGCCTCGGGGATGTCGACATGTTGGCGGAGAACCTGCGGCAGACAGCCGAAATCTTCGACCGGGGTGACGAGGCATCGAGCAGCGAACTCGACCACATGATCTGGTCGGAGAGCGACTACTGATGCCCGAGTTGGGGATGACGAACGACCCGGTCGCACTGATCCCGGGCTCGTATGCCGCAGCGCACACGGTCGCGTCCGCGTGGCGGTCTCGCTCAGAGGCTGCCACGACGCTTCGGGATGGGCTGCGGGGCCTCGAGGTCGATTCCGCGTGGACGGGGTACCCGCACGAGAAATACCTCGAGCGGGCCGAGTACGTGCGGTCGTCGTGGCAGAGATGCGGCGAGCACCTGATGAGCGCCGCCGCCGCCCTGTCGGCCTACGGAGATGCTCTGCGGTGGGCGCAGGACGAAGCGGCACGGGCAATCGACGTGTGGGAGCAGGCGGAGGCGGCGACGATCGCCGCGCACCAGGAGCACCGGGTGAAGGTGCGGGAGCTGGAGCGCGACCTCGGCCTGCGACACGTCGAGCTCGACGTCCCGTTCGTCGATGGCGGAGCGGACCTGCGCGCACAGGCCGTGGAGGTCTTGACCAACGCGCGGGGCGTGTTGGATCGCTACGCCGTGGATGCCGCGAACGCCATTCACGAGGCGGCCGATGCGGCGCCGCTGGAGACTCCGAAGCAGGCGGAGAGCACGAAGAACTGGGCGGTCGCGGGGGCGATCGGCACGGTCATGTTCGAGACCGCCGTGCTCAACCCGGCGATCGAGCAGCTGAACTTCATCGCCTCGATGGGCAGCGCCCTCATCAACCACCCCGACATCCTTCTCGAACTCCTCGGCGGAGTTGCGCTCGTCATCGGTGGCGGCACCATGATCGGCGGCGGAGGCGCCGTCGCGCTCACCGGAGTGGGAGCTGCACCCGGTGGCGGCGTCGCGTGGGCCGGAGCGGGGGTCGCCGGAGCCGGGCTCGCAGCGGCCTGGCACGCCAGCACCCGCTGGATGAACGAGGCGACCGGCGATGATGCCACCCGTATCGTGGAGCGTCCGCCACCGCACCCCGAGTACGGGGGTCGCGACATCAAGGGCCACTGGAACGGTGACGGGCAACGACCCTGGGTCGACACCGAGAAGATCGGACTGGATCGAGTCGCTGAGGATATTGGACAAGACGTCATTCGTGACAAGGTGCGTGCGAGCATCGAGGGCTATCACCACAAGCCGGACGCGACCGCCGATCAGATCAGGTACTACGACGGCTTCTTCGAGAATGCCGATGGGACGTATACCGGCATCGAGGTCAAGGGAGGCACCGGGGTCCGTGACGCAGCCCAGAAAGGGTTCGATAACACTGTCAGTCCCGAACGCCCTGCGACCGCCATTTACAACGGTAAGAGGATTGAGATCACTAGAGTGCAGCTGGAGACCGTTAAATGAATCAGCCCACACACATCCGACAGATCAACGACTCCACTCGTGGCGCACTCGTAGACTACGTCCGCCCGTATCCGGATCAAATTCGATTCTCTCTGAACCAGATGAATGGGTTGTCGACCTGGGCATGGAGCCTCTGGCGAGCGCCCGAAGGCGCGGACCTTCTCGAGGACATCCCTCTCAGCGACGAGTACATGCAGTGCGCCGGCACCGCCGAGGCGCTGGCTCTCGAGGTGCGTCGCCTCGACCCTGACGGTACCGCGCACCAGTACGCGATCGGCAAGCCCGGTGGCGATCGCACAGGCGAGCCCACCGAGGTGATCCACTTCGACGACGGTCGCCACAGCATCACGGTCTACCCGCACGAGGTCTTCACCGCTGACGAAGCAGCCGTCGTGTTCTACACGTACTTCCTCACGGATGAGGTTTCTCACCCGTACGAGCTTCGCGACCTCCACCTGAGCTGGCCGAAACCCGAATCCGAAGAAGGCGCCAGCTGATGCGCATCTGCGTCGAGCACGAACCGCTCGCTCAGTCCTGCACCCGCAATCCGAGGCCCGCGTCGCGTCGCTCTGGAGCTGACCTCGTCAGGGCCTGACTTCACATGGACGGAATCCACACCCTCATGGTCGAGGGGCCCCGGCGGGCCCAGTCGTGATAAGCCACGAGCGGGGCATCCACTACCGTCCCGGACGAGCGATGGCGCACAGGCAGCACCACCTGCCCGTCACGCTCGATCGGGTCGCCGACGAACACGGCCTCGCCCGCATCAGCGCCGAAGTCGGTCGACTCCAGCGCCATCACCTCGGGGCCGCGTTCGATCACGATGCTGCCGCGCACGGCATCCACCATCGGATGCGGTGCCGCGGCGCGTGCGACGATCGGCAGCCGCAGCTCGACGATGTCGCCGGCCCGGAACACGCGAGCGACGTCGACGGTGCCCGTGGGCGCAGGAGACTCCGTGACCTCCCCACCGCTGTGCACGCGCACCGTCGCCCCCGACGCCCACGACGGCACGCGCAGCGTCAGCGTGAACTCGACGTCGTCGGCGATCGTGACGCGCACGTCGCCGTCGGCGGGGTAGTCCGTCGCCACGTCGAACGCCACGACCCGCCCACCCGGCAGGATCGTGCGCACGGTCGACGGCGCGTACTGATGCAGCTGCACGCCGTCATCGTCCGCCGTGGCCAGATACGCGGCGAGGCTCGCGAACGTGCGCGCCACATTCGGCGGGCAGCACGACACCTCGAACCAGGGGGCTCGCAGCGACGACGAGGCACGCGGCGACGTGGCATCCGGATCCGCGGGCGTTCCCGGCGTGCGCTGGTGCAGCGTGTTGGCATAGAAGAATGACCGTCCATCCGACCCCGGAGAGGTCGCGACGACGTTGAACAGCGTGCGCTCGATCAGGTCGGCGTACTGCGCTTCACCGGTCGCGAGGAGCAGGCGCCACGAGAACATGATCGAGCCGATGCCGGCACACGTCTCGGAGTAGGCGCGATCCGGCGGCAGCTCCCAGTCGTCGCCGAAGGCCTCGTCCTGATGATGCGATCCCTGGCCGCCGGTCACGTAGGTGCGACGTTCGACGGTGCGGTCCCACTGCCGCCGCAGAGCGTCGAGCAGAGGCTCGTCCGACGTCTCGGCGGCGACGTCGGCTGCGGCTGACGAGAGGTAGTTCGCCCGCACGGAATGCCCGCGCAGCGCCTCCGCCTCGCGCACCGGAACGTCGTCCTGGAAGTAGCTGCGCCCCCATTCGATCTCGCCCAGCGACCCCCGACCGTGTCGCTCGACGAAGAGCGCGGCCTGATCGACGTAGCGCTGCTCGCCGAGAGCTCGGCCCAGCTCGGCGAGGCCGACCTCGACCTCGGCGTGCCCGCAGATCGCGTCTCGTCCGTCCGCGCCGAACTCGCGGCACACGAGGTCGGCGGCACGGCGCGCGATGTCAACCAGGCCGTCGTCGGCATCCGGTCTCGTGCGCATCCGAGCGACGGCTGCCTGGAACAGATGACCGAGGCAGTACAGCTCGTGCCCCCACTGCAGCGCCGACCAGCGCTCGCCCTGACCGTCGCGTCCGAACATCGTGTTGAGGTATCCGTCGGGCTCCTGCGCGGCGGCGACGCGGTCGACCACTCGACGGAAGCGCTGTTCGAGATCGCTGTCGGCGGCGGCATCCGTCCGTCCGATCTCCCACGCCATCGCCTCGAGGAACTTGTAGATCTCGGAGTCCGCGAACTCGCGCCCTCGGCGCCCGGCCGGCAGTGTGCCGGCGGCCGCGAGATCGAAGTTGGGCAGCCACCCCTCCGACTCGAGCCGCGATTCGATGTGTGTGAGCGTGGCTTGGCCGTTGACGGTCTGGCGGTCGCCCCAGAACCCTCCGGTGATGCGCACCTCGTCGAGGCCGAGGGGGCGCAGTCGCCCGCGCGTGGGGACCACGGGAGCGGCAGGTGTGGTGGTGTCGAACATGGTCATCCCTTGAAGGCGCCGGACATGAAGCCGCGCACGTAGTGTCGTTGCAGGATCAGGAAGAGCAGGATGCAGGGGAGCGCCAGCACGACGACTCCCGCCTCGGTGGCGCCGTAGTCGACGACACCCTGCACCTGCCCGCGGAGGTTGGCCACCGCGAGCGGCAGCGTCATGCGGTTGGTGTCGTTGATGAGGATGAGCGGGGCCATGAAGTCGTTCCACGCCGTGAGGAACGCGAACAGCCCGACCGTGACGAGACCTGGCTTGACCGCAGGCAGCAGCACCCGCCACAGCGCGCCCCAGCTGGAGCATCCGTCGACCATCGCGGCCTCGTCCATCTCCTTCGGGATCGACTCGAACGAGATGCGCATCATGAACAGCGAGAACGGCAGCTGGAACATGGTGATCACGAGTGCGACGCCGACGAGCGAGTTCTGCAGGCCGACGGCGTTGAGGATCACGTAGAGCGGGATCAGCAGGGTCGCATACGGCACCATCAGGATCGCGAGGGTCAGCAGGAACAGCGCGTTCTTGCCGGGAAACGAGAAGCGCGCGAACGCGTAGCCGCCCAGCAGCGAGATGAACAGTGTGAGCGCCACGGTGAGGACCGACACGAAGAGCGAGTTGCCGAGATACACCCAGATCCCCGCCTGGTACTCGCCGAGGGCGGCGTAGTTGCCGAACCCCCAGCCGTCGGTCTGGCTGGTGCCCGCCATCGGGCTGACCGACGAGACGCCGGTCCAGATGAGCGGATAGAGGAAGATCACCGCGAGGGCGGTGGTGAACACCCAGTACGGGATGCCGAAGATCACGCGAGCGGCCTTCGAGCGGTACCG
Source organism: Microbacterium sp. C5A9 (assembly GCF_022627955.1). Taxonomy (GTDB): domain Bacteria; phylum Actinomycetota; class Actinomycetes; order Actinomycetales; family Microbacteriaceae; genus Microbacterium. Next base: position 54,216 of record NZ_JABXGD010000004.1, on the reverse strand, counting down.
CGGCGTGGCGGGCTGATGGTTCGGGGCGACGATCGTGCGCGTCAGGCTCTGAGACATGGTTCTCCGCTCTCCGCTCAGTTCTCATCCGTGCGGCGGAACGCGCGCAGCTGGAAGACGTTGATCACGATGAGCGCGAGCAGCACGATCACCGAGAGGGCGCCGGCGATGCCGAGACTGTTCTGCCCCTGGAAGGCCACGTTGTAGATCAGCTGCACGACGGTCATGGTGCTGTTGTCGGGGCCGCCCTTGGTGAGGATGTAGAACTGCTCGAACGCGAGCAGCGACCCTGTCACGCACATCACGGTCGTGAGCGCGAAGGTCGGCTTGAGCAGCGGCACCGTGATGTCGCGGAACGTCTGCCACCGGTTCGCGCCGTCGATGCGGGCGGCCTCGTAGACGTCGTCGGGGATGCCCTGCAGGCCCACCAGCATCAGCAGCATGTAGAAGCCGGCGTAGCGCCACACGATCAGGAAGATCGTCGACCACAGCGCCCCCTCAGGGGTGCCGAGGAACGTGATGCCCCACGACTTCATGAGGTTCGCGAACGGCCCGGCGATGGGGGAGTACAGCACGTAGAACAGCAGCGAGGCGGATGCCAGTCCCAGGGCGCTGGGGATCAGGAACGCCGTGCGCAGGAAGCCCTTCCATCGGGTCGACTCCTGCACGAGGAGGGCGAGGCCGAGCCCGAGGCCGATCAGGATCACGGTCGTGATGACGGTGTAGAGCAGGGTGAAGCGGATCGAATCCCAGAAGAGGCGGTGCGTGACGGCATCCGCGTAGTTCTCGGGGAAGTTGATGCCCCGGTTGCCGCTCAGGAGAGGCCAGTCGGAGGCCGACATCTGCACCACGAGCACCAGCGGCACGATGAACAGCAGGGCGACGAAGATCGCCGTCGGGGCGGCGTACAGCCAGCCCTGCACAGGGCCGCCGAAGGCGGTACGCCGTCTGCGGCGAGGCAGCGGGGGTGCGGCCTGGGTCATCTCGTTCTCTTTCGATCGGGAGTGCGGGGGGCGAGCGGGAGGATGCGGGGGCGACGCGATCCACGCCGCCCCCGCTCGCGGTCACTGCGACAGGATCGCGGTGATCTCCTCGTTGTCGGCGGGCACGGAGTCCTCGCCGTTCAGTACCGCATTGCGGATGAGCGTGAGCCACGGGCTGCCCGGGGCGTTGAACGCCTGCTGGAAGTTCAGCGCCACCGGGGTGTCGCCCTGGGCGGCGACCTCGTTGATCGTGACCAGTCGCGGGTCGGCCGCGGCGTACTCGTTGTCGGCCAGGTCGCCTCGCGAGACGGCGTTGCCGTCCTTCGCGAGCACCTCGACCTGGGCGTCCTCCGACATCATCCAGTTGAGGAAGTTCCAGGCCTGAGCCGCCTTCTTCGAGTCCTTCGAGATGCCGATGCCGTCGCCGCCGACGAAGGTCGAGGCGCCGCCGTCCACGCCGGGGATGCCGGCGACTCCCGCGTCGAACTCGAGGGAGGGGAGCAGCGTCGCCGGGAACGGCATCACACCGACCTTGCCCTCGCTGAACGCGGCGGTCCACGTGGGGCCCGCTTCGTCGGTGGAGCTGGGGAGCACAGCGCCCGCTTCTTCCAGACCGGCCCACGTGTCGTAGACCGCCTGTGCGGAGTCACCGTCGAGCAGGGACTCGGTGCCGTCGTCGCTCATGACCTCGTCGCCCGAAGCCCAGATCGAGGGGAACCAGGTGAAGACCAGGCATCCTCCGCAGTTGAGGCCGGTCGCCGTGCCGTAGGTGTCGGGCTTGTTCAGCGCCTGCACGGCCATCGCGGCATCGGCGAACTCCTCGAGCGTGGCCGGTGCCTTCTCGGGGTCGAGGCCCGCCTCGGCGAACAGCTCCTTGTTCCAGAAGAGCATCGAGAGATCGAGGGCGAACGGAAGCACGTACTCGGCGCCGTCGACCGTGCCGGCAGAGAGGTGGCCGGGGTTGATCTGGTCCTTGAAGTCGAGCGCGTCGATCTGCTCGGACATGTCCTGGAACAGGCCCTGCTGCGCCCAGTTCGGCACGTAGACGATATCCGCCGCGAAGAGATCGGGCAGGCCGCCCGAGCCGGCGGCGGCACCGACCTTGGCGACGTAGTCGTCGTTGGGGACGACGGTCAGCTCGACCTGGTTCTCGTGGCTCGCGTTGTAGGCGTCGACCAGCAGCTTGGCCTGACGCTCGATGGGAGCGCGGGTCCAGAGGGTGAGCGTCGTGCCGTCGTCGGTGCCTTCGGCGGTGATCGGCTCGTCGGACGCGGCGTCGTCTGCGGCGGGTGCGCAGGCGGCGAGAGCGCCGGTGATCAGGCCGGCTGTGAGCACGGCGGCGGAGAAGCGCCGAGTGGCGCGGGTGCGGGTGGTGTTCATGGAAGGAGCTCCTCTGGGCTCGTCGTCGAGCGGGGTGCGGTGGGGCGCTTCGACACTGCAGCGCCCGAGGGGGAGAGCCGAGTTTCCGAAATTTACGAAAACCCTTTCGAAAGGTATAGCGTGATTCTGACGAGGCCGTCAACCCTCGTTCCGATAACCTTTCAGCAACAGGGAGAGCGATGAGCGACACGAACGGATCTCGGGCGGTGACCCTCGGCGACGTCGCCGCGCGCGCCGGCGTGTCGATCTCGACGGCCTCGAAGGCGCTGAACGATCGGGGTGATGTCTCGGCCTCGACGCGGGCCAAGGTGCGCGCGATCGCCGAGGAGCTCTCGTTCACCCCGAACGCCATGGCGCGGGGCCTGCTGGCCGGGCGCACCGGCACGGTCGGCCTGCTGACGAGCGACCTCGAGGGTCGATTCATGATCCCGATCCTGATGGGGGCGGAGGATGCCTTCGGCGCGGGCCGCATCAACGTCTTCCTGTGCGATGCGCGCGGCGACGCGATCCGCGAGCAGCATCACCTGAAGGAGCTGCTGAGTCGTCGGGTCGACGGCATCATCGTCGTCGGTCGGCAGACGGATGCTCGGCCGTCGCTCGGGCAGGAGATACCGGTGCCCGTCGTGTACGCCTACGCGCCCTCCGACGATCCTCGCGACCTGTCGCTGACCCCCGACAACTACGCGGGTGGGCGCCTCGCGATCGAGCATCTGCTGGCCTGCGGGCGCCGGCGCATCGCGCACATCTCGGGCGACCCGACCTACGCCGCAGCGCAGGATCGCCTCGCCGGTGCCCGGGCCGCGCTCGCCGAAGCCGGTCTCGAACTCGTCGGTGAGCCGATGTTCTCGGAGTGGACCGAGCACTGGGGGCGGGATGCCGCGGCGCTGCTGCTGACTCGGCATCCGGACATCGACGCCGTGTTCTGCGGGTCGGATCAGATCGCTCGCGGCGTGCTCGACTCGGCCCGCGATCTGGGTCGCACGGTTCCCGACGACCTCGCGGTGATCGGCTATGACAACTGGGAGGTGCTCGCGACCAACGCCCGGCCCGAGCTCACCAGCATCGACGCCAACCTGCAGCAGCTCGGGCGTCAGGCGGCCCTTCGGGTGTTCGACGCGATCGACGGGATCGACATCGGTGAGGGGTCGCACCATCTGCCGGTGCGCCTCGTGATCCGCGGATCGACCATCGCCCGACGCTGAGCCGCTCTCCCGGGCGTCGGCGGGTGTTCGGGTCAGACGTGGTCGCGCCAGGAGTGCTGCGGGTCGAAACCCAGCACGCGCCGGGCCTTGTCGATCGAGAGCAGCGTCTCGTTCGGCCCGAACTCGCGGGCGACCGGGACGTCGGGGAAGACCTCGGCGAGCAGCTCGGCGTTCGGGCGCGACATCACCGTGTCGGCCGCCGCGATGATGAAGTTGTCGAACCCGGGGGCCGCGACCTCGAGCGCACGCTCCACGGCCTGCGCGCCGTCGCGGGCGTCGATGTAGCCCCACAGGTTCCACTTGCGACGCAGGGCATCGCCGTCGAAGTCGGGGAACTCGGCGTAGTCGTCGGGATTCATGACGTTCGAGAAGCGCAGGGCCGTGATCGAGAGGTCGGGGTGCCAGCGCACGAGCTCCCTCGCCAGCTGCTCCTCGAGCGTCTTGACCAGCGAGTACACCGATTCGGGGCGGGCCGGATACTCCTCGTCGACGGGCACGTAGGGCGGCGGCGCGTCGAACGGCAGACCGAGCACGGTCTCGCTCGACGCGTAGACGACGCGCCGGATGCCGAGGCGCACCGCCGCCCAGAACACGTTGAACGTGGCGGGCATGTTGTTGTGGAACGTGGCGACGTCGCTGCGGATGCCGGGGGCCGGGATCGCGCCGAGATGCACCACGGCGTCGATGCCGTCGTGCCGGTCGCCGACGGCGGTGAAAGCATCCACGACCTGGCCGTAATCCGTGAGGTCGACCTGCACGAAGTCCGGGCCGCGGACTCCTGCGACGTCCATGCCGATGACCTCGTGACCGTGGGCGCGGAGTTCCCGCGCGACGACGCTGCCGAGCTTGCCCGATGATCCGGTGAGTGCGATGCGCATGTCACCAGAGTGGCACGACGGCGAGGCGCCGGGGCCGCTCGGCATACACTCGTCGGCGTGAGTGACACGAGCAGCGAGCCGCGCCGCACCGTCGGCGTGCGCGATGTCGCGGTGCTCGCGGGGGTCTCTCGGCAGACCGTGTCGCGCGTGCTCAACGACCATCCCGAGGTCGCCGTCGAGACCCGCGAGCGCGTGCTCGCCGCGATGACCGAGCTCGGGTACCGCATGAACAACGCCGCCCGCGCGCTGGGCACCCGACGCTCGCGAACCCTGGGGGTGCTGGCGTCCGATGCGCTGCAGTACGGGCCGTCGCGCAGCATCGCCGCGCTCGAGGCATCGGCCCGCGAGTCCGGGTACTGGGTGAGCGCGGCCTTCGCGGATGCGGGGGATGCCGCGGCCGTCGTCTCGGCCGTCGACCATCTCGTCATGCAGGGCGTGGAGGGGATCGTGGTCGTCGCACCTCATGCCCGAACCCTCGAAGCCCTCGACGAGCTGCGCATCGGCGTGCCCGTCGTGACGCTGCACGCCGCCGACCGCGGGGCACGCGGCCTCTCGGTCGACCAGGCGGCCGGAGCACGGCTCGCGGTCGCAGCGCTCGCCGACGCCGGTCACACGCGCATCGCGCACCTCGCCGGTCCTGCCGACTGGCTCGAGGCCGAGTCCCGTGCCGAGGGGTTCGCCGCCGAGATCGCGGCGCGCGGACTCGTCGCGGGTCCCGTGATCGAGGGTGACTGGACCGCGGGGTCGGGCTATGCCGCGGTCGCCGCAGTGCGTGACTCCGGAGCCACCGCCGTGTTCGCCGCGAACGACCAGATGGCGCTCGGTCTGCTCGGCGGACTCCACGAGGCGGGGCTCTCCGTGCCCGACGACATCAGCGTGGTCGGCTTCGACGACATCCCCGATGCCGCGTATTACTGGCCGAAGCTCACGACCGTGCGCCAGGACTTCGACGAGCTGGCGCGGCGCGCCGTGGCGACGGCCCTCGCGGGCAGCAGCGGGGCCCCGGCATCCGACCTTCCGCCTGTGGCTCCGGTGCTGGTGACCCGGGCGTCCGTCGCGCCGCCGCGCTGACTCTCGGGAGGCGCGAAAGCGACCCCGCACGCCCGCCGAGCACCCGTGTCTTGACGGCCGGAGGACCGCCGTGACACACTTCTGTGACCGGTCACAGTGACCACCGCCGACCCTGAGGTACCCGTGAGCAACGAAGCCCCCGCCTTCTCCGCCGAGATCGACGCCGCGATCCGGACCGTCCGCGAAGATGTGGCCCGCCTGCACGGCGAACTCGTGCGCTACGGCCTCATCGTCTGGACCGGCGGCAACGTCTCGGGCCGCGTGCCCGGTGCCGACCTCTTCGTCATCAAGCCCTCGGGTGTCAGCTACGACGACCTCACTCCCGACAACATGATCCTGTGCGACCTCGACGGCGCCGTGATCCCCGGCACACCCGGCAGCGACCGCTCGCCGTCGAGCGACACCGCGGCCCACGCCTACGTCTACCGGCACATGCCCGAGGTCGGCGGCGTCGTGCACACGCACTCGACCTTCGCCGTCGCCTGGGCCGCCCGCGGCGAAGAGATCCCGTGCGTCATCACGGCCATGGCCGACGAGTTCGGCGGCCCGATCCCGGTCGGCCCGTTCGCGATCATCGGCGACGACTCGATCGGCCGCGGCATCGTGCAGACCCTCACCGGCCACCGCAGCCGGGCCGTGCTCATGCAGAACCACGGCCCGTTCACGATCGGGGTCGACGCGAAGGATGCCGTGAAGGCCGCCGTCATGGTCGAGGACGTCGCCCGAACCGTGCACTACGCCCGGGAGGCAGGGCCGCTCATCCCGATCCCGCAGGAGGCGATCGACAGCCTCTTCGCCCGCTACCAGAACGTCTACGGCCAGAACTCGGACGCGCGGCGATGAGCGACACGACCGGCATGAGCGAAACGACCGACACCACCGCTCACGACGACATCGTCGCCGGCCTCACGAGCCTCGGCATCGAATTCGGCTCCACCCGCATCAAGGCCTGCCTGATCGGCTCCGATGCGACCGAGGTGCTCGCCACCGGGTCGTTCGCGTGGGAGAACCGGCTCGAGGACGGTCTCTGGACGTATGCGATCGACGAGGTCTGGGCCGGCCTTCAGGCCGCCTACGCAGCCCTCCGCGCCGACGCCGAGCACCGCCACGGCGCACGCCCCAAGACCTTCGGCGCGATCGGCATCTCGGCCATGATGCACGGCTACCTCGCGTTCGACGCGCAGGGTGAGCTGCTGGTGCCGTTCCGCACCTGGCGCAACACCAACACGGGTGTCGCCGCGGCCGAGCTGACCGACCTGCTCGGGGTGAACATCCCGCTGCGCTGGTCGATCGCCCACCTGCATCAGGCCGTGCTCGACGGCGAGGCGCATGTGCCGCAGCTCGACGCCGTGACCACTCTCGCGGGGTACGTGCACGAGAGACTGACCGGCGAGCGCGTGCTCGGCGTCGGCGACGCATCCGGCATGTTCCCGATCGACTCGGCGACCGGCGACTACGACGAGCGGATGCTGCAGGCGTACGACGCGCGGGCCGCCGACCGCCTGCCCGCGAAAGCCAAGGACCTGCTCCCGGCCGTCCTTCCCGCCGGCGCCGCCGCCGGCACGCTGACGGACGAGGGCGCGCGACTGCTCGACCCGTCCGGCTCGCTGCGGCCCGGCATCCCGTTCTGTCCGCCCGAGGGCGACGCCGGCACCGGCATGGTGGCGACGAACTCGGTGTCGCCGCGCACCGGCAACGTCTCGGCGGGCACGAGCATCTTCGCGATGGTCGTGCTCGAGCGCCCGCTGGCCGAGGTGCACCACGAGCTCGATCTCGTCACGACTCCCGCGGGCGACGCCGTCGCGATGGTCCACTGCAACAACGGCGCGAGCGAGCTCGCCGCCTGGGCGGGGCTCTTCACCCGGTTCTCGGCTGCGGCGGGGCAGCCGTTGGACGACGACGCCGTCTTCGACGCGCTCTTCCGCGAGGCGCTCGACGGCGAGGCGGATGCCGGTGGGCTGCTCGCCTACAACCACCTGGCGGGCGAGCCGATCGCCGGCCTCGCCGAGGGGCGACCGCTGTTCGTGCGCACCCCCGACAGTGCCTTCACGCTCGCGAACTTCATGCGCGCGCAGCTGTACGGCGTCTTCGGGACGCTCGCGCTGGGGATGCAGGTGCTCGCCGCCGAAGGAGTCGAGCTCGACCGCATGTTCGCGCACGGAGGCATGTTCCGCACGGCCGGTGTCGCCCAGCGCTTCCTGGCCGGAGCGCTCGGTGCCCCGGTCGCCGTCGGCGAACTCGCCTCCGAGGGTGGGGCGTGGGGCATCGCGGTGCTCGCGTCGTACCTCGCCCATGCCGACGATCGGTCGCTGGGGGAGTACCTCGAGCGCGACGTCTTCGCGTCGGCATCCCTCTCGGTCGCCGACCCCGATCCCGCCGATGCCGCGGGCTTCACCGCCTACCTCGACCGCTACCGCGCGGGCCTCGCCATCGAAGCCGCCGCGGTCGACTCCCTCTGAACTCTTCCCGCTGATACCGGAACATCGAAGGACCGCTCATGACCCGCACCCCGCTCACCACCTCGCTCGACGGCTACGAGGTCTGGTTCCTCACCGGCAGCCAGCACCTGTACGGCCCCGAGACGCTCGCGCAGGTCGCCGAGCAGTCGCAGGAGATCGCCCGCCTGCTCGACGAGGCCGGCGAGGTTCCGGTCAAGGTCGTCTGGAAGCCGGTGCTCACCGACTCGGCCGCCATCAAGCGCACCGCGCTCGAGGCCAATGCCGACGACCGCGTCATCGGCCTGATCGCGTGGATGCACACGTTCAGCCCCGCGAAGATGTGGATCGCCGGTCTCGATGCGCTGCAGAAGCCGCTCGCGCACCTGCACACGCAGGCGAACGTCGAGCTGCCGTGGGCCGACATCGACTTCGACTTCATGAACCTCAACCAGGCGGCGCACGGCGACCGCGAGTTCGGGTACATCCAGACGCGCCTCGGCGTGCCGCGCAAGACCGTCGTCGGGCACGCAAGCGACCCGCGCGTGCGCCAGGAGATCGCGACGTGGCAGCGTGCGGCCGCCGGCCTCGCGGCATCCCGCTCGCTCAAACTCGCTCGCTTCGGCGACAACATGCGCTTCGTCGCGGTCACCGAGGGTGACAAGACCGAGGCCGAGCTGCGTTTCGGCGTGCAGGTCAACACGTGGGGCGTGAACGATCTGGCGGATGCGGTCGCCGCGGCATCCGAGTCCGAGATCGACACCCTCGTGGCCGAGTACGAAGAGCTCTACGAGGTCGCCCCCGAGCTGCGCCGCGGAGGCGAGCGCCACCAGTCGCTGCGTGACGGCGCCGCGATCGAGATCGGTCTGCGGTCGTTCCTCGAGGAGGGCGGCTTCGGCGCCTTCACCACGTCGTTCGAAGACCTCGGCGCGCTGAAGCAGCTGCCCGGTCTCGCCGTGCAGCGCCTGATGGCCGAGGGCTACGGCTTCGGCGCCGAGGGCGACTGGAAGACCGCGATCCTCGTGCGCGTCGCGAACGTCATGGGCGCGGGCCTGCCCGGCGGTGCGAGCCTCATGGAGGACTACACGTACGACATGACGCCCGGCGACGAGCTGATCCTCGGGGCGCACATGCTCGAGGTCTCGCCGTCGCTCACCACCGCGAAGCCGACGCTCGAGATCCACCCGCTCGGCATCGGCGGCAAGGACGACCCTGTGCGCCTGGTCTTCACCGCCGACCCCGGGCCCGCGCTCGTCGTGGCGCTCAGCGACATGCGCGACCGGTTCCGCCTCACCGCGAACGTCGTCGAGAACGTGCCGCCGCGCCAGTCGCTGCCGAAGCTTCCGGTCGGCCGCGCCGTGTGGAAGCCGCAGCCCGACTTCACCACCAGTGCCGCCGCCTGGCTGACCGCCGGTGCCGCACACCACACCGTCATGTCGACCGCCGTCGGGCTCGAGGCCTTCCGCGACTTCGCCGAGATGGCCGAGGTCGAGCTGCTCGTGATCGACGACGCGACCACGCTGCCCGAGTTCCAGAAGCAGGTGCGCTGGAACCAGGCGTACTACCGACTCGCGCAGGGGCTGTGATGACGGACTCCACCACCACCATCGATATCGCGACGGCGGCGCGCCCGCGCTCGGGGCGGCAGCTGCGCATCGCCGGTCACGGCTACGAGGCCGTGATCGCGAGCGTCGGCGCCTCGCTGCGCGTGCTCACGTTCGAGGGGCGCGACCTGGTCGTGCCGTTCGACGCCGACGAGGTGCGCCCCGGATACCGCGGAGCCACCCTCGCACCCTGGCCCAACCGCATCGTCGACGGCCGCTACACGTTCGCCGGCGTCGAGCATCAGCTCGCCCTCACCGAGCCCGCGCGCGGCCAGGCGCTGCACGGCCTGCTCGCCTGGGCAGAGTTCGACGATCGCCTCGTGCTCGATGACCGCGTCGTGCTCGCAGCCGTCATCGAGCCGCAGACCGGGTACCCCTTCCGCGTCGAGGTCGAGACCGAGTACCGCATCGACGCCGACGGGCTGCACCAGACCGTGACGGCGCACAACCTCGGGGCGGATGCCGCACCCTGGGGCACCGGACCGCATCCCTATCTCGTCGCCGGCCCCGCCGGTCGGGTGGATGACTGGACGCTGACGCTGCCGGCATCCGACGTGCTCACCGTCACCGACGATCGGCTGAGCCCCGTGGCGGTCGAGGGCGTGACGGAGCATCCGCAGTGGGACTTCCGTGCTGCGCGCCCGATCGGAGACGTCTTCATCGACCACGCCTTCACCGGGCTCTCCCGCGAAGGGGGAGCCGCCGAGGTGCGCCTGGTGACGGATGCCGGAACCGGCGTCGCGATCACGTTCGACGAGCGATGCCCCTGGGTGCAGGTGCACACGGCCGACAACCCGGGTATCGACGCGATCCACCGCATCGGGCTGGCCGTCGAGCCCATGACCTGCCCGCCCGACGCCTTCAGCTCGGGGACCGATCTCGTGGTGCTCGAACCGGGCGCCGCGCACGCGGCATCCTGGCGGATCGCCGCCGTCTGAGCGGTGCGCGTCAGCGGGTGAGCCAACGACGCAGCGACCGCGTCACGAACGGCAGCACCCAGTAGGCCATGATCGGCGTGAGCACCGCCGTGGTCGCGAGCACCCGCAGCCAGATGGGCAGCTCGTTCCATCCCGGGATCGGGCTCATCGCGTACGTGAACGCGAGGTTCACCGGGAAGAAGCCGAGCCAGATCGACACCGCCTGCTTCCAGCGCGGGGGAGTGCTCACCAGCGCGACCGAGGCCGTCGAGCCGTCGGCCCGGGGCAGCGTGATCGTGTCGGTGGTCGGCTGATCGAACCAGCCCTCGATGCCGGTGCGCCGGTGCACGTGCTCGCTGCGCACGAACTGCTCGCCGGTCGACTTCCACCACTCCCGCTCGCCGGACTGCTCCCAGGCGATGAGCGACTTCTCATCGGCGAACCGGTAGAGCATGTGCCAGATGTGCGAATCCTCGCCGTCGCGCACCCACCCCGAGCCCAGGAAGCCCGGATACCGGTGCGCGAGGTTGACCCCGGTCTGCACCCAGGCGGTCGCGGCGGTCACGTGCTCCGGGTCGACTTCGCGACGGATGGAGACGGTGATGGGTTCACTGGACATGGTGGGTCCTCGGAGAGTGCGGTCGCCCGGGTCACGGGCGCCTCGACGGTGGGGGATGCGCCGGGGTACGGGCGCATCAACGATTGTATTTCGGATGCCGGGAGCCGCGGCCATCGACGGAGGGTGAGAATGGGACGCATGAGCACGCGCAGCGAAGCCGTCCTGATCGATGTCGTCCGCACCCCCGTCGGGCGGGGCAAGCCGGGTGGTGCCCTGTCGGGCGTGCATCCGGTCGATCTCGCCGCCGGTGCGCTCGCCGCGCTGCTCGAGCGCAGCGGGCTCGACTCGCGACAGATCGACGACGTCCTGCTCGGCTGCGTGAGCCAGGTGGGCGATCAGTCGTCGAACATCGCGCGCCAGGCCGTGCTCGCCGCCGGCTTCGACGAGTCGATCCCCGCGGCGACCATCGACCGGCAGTGCGGGTCGAGTCAGCAGGCCGTGCACTTCGCCGCGCAGGGGATCATCGCCGGTGCCTACGACGCGGTGATCGTCGGCGGCGTCGAATCGATGAGCCGCGTGCCGCTCGGCTCGTCGGCTGCAGGCGGCTCTCCGATGTCGCCTCGTCTGCGCGAGCGCTACCCCGAGGGACTCGTGAACCAGGGCGTCTCGGCCGAGCTCATCGCGCACCGCTGGGGTCTCGACCGCGCCGAGCTCGACGCCTATGCGGCCGAATCGCACCGCCGCGCCGCCGCCGCGTGGGCCGAGGGGTTCTTCGACCGCACCGTCATCCCGGTCGCGGAGGCGCCGGATGCCGTGGCCGACGAGACCGTCCGCGCGGGCACGACGGCCGCGGGCCTCGCGGGGCTCCCGGCGGCGTTCCGCACCGACGCGCTCGCCGAGCGCTTTCCCGACCTCGACTGGAGCATCACGCCGGGCAACTCGTCGCCGCTCACCGACGGAGCATCCGCCGCTCTGCTGATGAGCGCTGAGCGGGCGGAGGCCCTGGGCCTGACCCCGCGGGCGCGGTTCCACGCGTTCACGGTGGTCGGCGATGACCCGTTGATGATGCTGACCGGGCCGATTCCGGCGACGCGCCGCATCCTCGACCGCACCGGACTCTCGATCGACGACCTCGACGCCTACGAGGTCAACGAGGCCTTCGCGTCGGTGCCGCTCGCCTGGGCGGCCGAGGTCGGAGCGGATGCCGCGAAGCTGAACCCCCGCGGTGGGGCCATCGCCCTCGGTCACGCTCTGGGGTCGTCGGGCACCCGCCTGCTCGGAACCCTCATCGACCAGCTCGACACGGTCGGAGGGCGATTCGGCCTGCAGACCATGTGCGAGGGCGGCGGCATGGCCAACGCCACGATCATCGAGCGGCTGTAGCCCCGCATCCAAGGGCCTTCGAATCGCGCAAATGACCCGAAATTCTGTCGAGATGGGGTCGTTCACGCGATTCGAGCGGAAGCAGATCAGCGCCGCAAAGCCGCGGCCACGCGACGCACGAGCTCTTGCGGGTTCTTCAGGAGCGGTGACGTCACCTCGATGACCGTCCAACCGGCTGCGCGGAGACCCGCGATGCGCTCCACGTCCGCCGCCCACCTGTCGCCGTGCAGCATCCCGAGGTATTCGACGATGACGCGTTCGTGCCGATAGGCCATGTCCACGCAACCGAGAAAGCGACCGTGATCGTCGAAGAGGTCGACATTCAACTCGGGTTCGGGAAGACCAGCCGTGATGAGGATGCATCGCACCTTCGTCTCTCGAGGCGACCAGGAGTCCTCTCGGATCAGATCGATCGCCGTACGGAGGCGCGCGGCGCCGCGGCGCCGTCCGGCGTCTAGCGATGCTCGGAGCTCGTCGACGGTACTGAGGGGCGGGCGGCCCGGCGACGGTCGGCCCCGACCCTGCCGCCAAGTCCTGCACAGGTAGTCGCCGAGCGCCACGACATCGAGTAGGGGGAGTGTGCCCAGCGACACCCAGGTGGCGGCGGCGGACGTGACCCGGAGGCCATCCTGATCGCTGATCGAAGTGAGACTCGCGAGGGTCCGGTGCCCCGTGATCCCGGCCGCTCGGGGGAACGGAGTCGGCCCGGCAGCGCTGACGTGGAGGGGCAGCTCGGTATAGCCCGCGATCTCGTCTGCGTCAGTGAACTCCAGGGGCAATGGTGCACCCCAGATCGACGCTGCGGTCTGGTGGCTGAAGAAGTGGCCCTGGTGCATCCCGGGAGCATAGGTGCGCGCCCGGTGAACCCTCGCCTGCCGCTGCCGTTCGTATGGATCCTCGATGTCGCGGAAAGACGGCGTGCTTCCGCGAAGGATACGCACTCCGTGGAACGGCGCCTCGAGGTCCCGACCGCGAAGGCGACTGCGGCTCACCCCGTGCAGGCGAGCGATTCGGACCGGGAATCCATCGCCGCATTCATCTGGAAGCTTCTGCGTTCGTCCCATGGCGCCACGGTTGCATGATTCCGACAGCTCGATCGTGTTGTCCACAACCAGGGGATTTCGAATCGCGCAAATGACCAGAAGTTCCGTCGAAATGGGGTCACTCACGCGATTCGAACGCCCCGAAGACAGAGAAGACCCCCGCCGACCCGATTCGGCGGGGGTCTCTTCGGGAGCAGACGCTCACCGTAGGCGCGGATGACGTGACTACCCGATCCGGTCTGAGTCTGTGTCCGCGCATCTGCAGTTGTAGTCGGTCGACATGTCCGGGCGGTGAACGCACGGCGAACACGCGCCCGGATCCCGCTCTACCAGGCGTACGCCTCGGGAGCGGCGCCGCCGGGGCCCGGCCAGATGCGGTCGAGCTCGGCGAGGGTCTCGGCATCGAGAGTCACGTCGAGCGCCTCGACAGCCGAGTCGAGCTGCTCGATCGTGCGCGGGCCGATCACCGGGGCGGTCACGCTCGGCTGATGCAGCAGCCAGGCGATCGCGACGACACCCGGGCGGATGCCGAGCTCGGCGCAGAACTCCTCGTAGCGCTCGATCGCCGGGCGCCGCTCGCCGAGGGCGTCGAGGCTCGACCGCGAGCGGTCGGTCTTCTGCAGGACGCCGCCGAGCTGCCCGCTGGCGAGCGGCGACCAGGGCAGCAGCCCCATGCCGTACTGCTCTGCGGCGGGCGCCACCTCGAGCTCGACCGTGCGCTCGGTGAGGTTGTACAGCGACTGCTCGGTCACCGGCGCCGGATAGCCGGATGCCGCGGCGATCTCGTGCACGCGCGCCAGGTGCCACCCGGCGAAGTTCGAGCTGCCGAGGTAGACGATCTTGCCCTGTTCGCGCAGCGTCGCGAAGGCGCTGAGCGTCTCGTCGAGCGGCACGTCTCGGTCGATGTGGTGCATCTGATACAGGTCGATGCGGTCGGTGCCGAGGCGTCTCAGCGAGGCGTCGACCGCATTGCGGATGTGCACCGCCGACAGCCCTCGGTCGTTCGATCGGGGGCCCATCACGCCGAACACCTTCGTGGCGACGACGAGGTCGTCACGGATGCCGCGGTCCTTCATCCACCGTCCGAGGATCTCCTCCGACTGTCCGGGGTGATCGCCCCACCGGCCGCCTCCGTAGACGTCCGCCGTGTCGATGAAGTCGATGCCGGCCTCGATCGCGCGATCCAGGATGGCGAGGGATGCCTCCTCGTCGATCACGGGGCCGAAGTTCATGGTTCCGAGAGCCAGGCGGCTCACGCGGGCGCCTGCTCGTCCGAGACGTGTGTACTGCATCAGCTGTTCTCCTTCTGCGAATCCTTCGATGACGGGTGCGTCAGATCCTGCGATCCCTGCGCCGCGCTCGTGTCGACGAACGCCCATCCGAACGCGCCGAGCTCGCGGCGCGCGGAGGTCGACCCGGTGAGCAGGTCGGTTCCGGCCACGTCGACCGCGTACGGTTCGGTGCTGTGGTTGATGACGGTGAGGATGCTGCCGCGCCGCGCGATCTCGACGTGCTCCGGCAGCCCCGCGATCTCGGCGGCCACCCCGGCCTCGGCCGCGAGCCAGCGCAGCACCGCGAGCATCCCGTCGTCGTCGGGGATCGTCGCGAGGTAGTACCCGCGACCCTCGCCGAAGTCCTTGCGGGTGAACGCCGCGCGGCCCGCGGTGCGTCCCTCGGTGAAGCGGCCGATGATCTCGGCGTCCTGCACGAGAAGCTCCTCGGCGAAGTACTGTCCGACGATGCGCCCGGCGGGGCCGTCGAGCGGCGCCTCCGACTGGCCGGGCCCGTCGGGCACCGCATGACTCGCGACCTCGCCGGCCGAGTCCGCCGACCGCACCGATTCGGGGGCGACGAGCGCGCCGAAGTCCTCGAGCGCGACGCCGAGGGCGTCGCGCAGCCCCACGATGAACCCGCCCTCGCGGAACGCGTCGTCCTGGTCGACCACGTCGCTGAACGCCGAGACGAAGAGGTGCCCGCCGCGCTCGACGTAGGCCGTGAGGTTGGCGGCGCCCTCGTCGCCGAGCAGATACTGCTGCGGAGCGACCACCAGCGAGTACGCGCTGAGGTCGCTCGTGGTGTTCACGATGTCGATCGCCAGGTTCTGGCGGTGCAGCGCGGCGAACCAGCGGTGCGCGAGGGTGAGGTAGTCGAGCACGATCGGGTGGTCGCGCCCGTCGATCGCCCACCAGTTCTCCCAGTCGAACACGAGCGCGACCTTCGCCCCGGACGAGACGTCGGGCAGGGCGGGCAGCTGCGCCAGCTGGCCGCCGAGCTCGACGACCTCGCGCCAGGTGCGGGTGTCGAGTCCCGCCTGGGGCACCATCGCCGAGTGGAACTTCTCACTGCCTCGGCGCGACTGCCGCCACTGGAAGAACATGATGCCGTCGGCGCCGCGGCCGACCGCCTGGGCGCTGATCGCCGCCATCTGACCCGGTGCCTTGGGCGCGTTGGTCGGACGCCAGTTGAGGGCGTTCGTCGACTGCTCGGTGAGGATCCACGGAGCTCCGGGCTTGAGACCGCGCATCAGCTCGCGGGCGAACGCCGCCCCGCGGAACGACTCGGGGTCGTTGGGGTCGGGGTAGTTGTCGTCGCTGATCACGTCGACCTCGGCAGCCCACTTCCAGTAGTCGGCCGGAGGGAACGCGCCCATGAAGTTCGTGGTGATCGGCTGGGTGGCACCCGAGGCGCGGATGATGTCGCGCTCCATGACGTACAGCTCGAGCAGGGTGTCGGAGGTGAAGCGCTTGAAGTCGAGCACGCTCGTCGGGTTGATGCTGTACGGCGCCTTGCGCGGAGGGACGATCTGATCGAACGCGGTGTAGCGCTGCGACCAGAAGTCGGTGCCCCACGCGTGGTTGAGGGCGTCGATCGTCTCGTACTTGCGCTCGAGCCACACGCGGAACGCGTCGCGCGCCGAGTCGGAGTAGTCGTAGTGCAGGTGGCATCCGTACTCGTTGTTGACGTGCCAGAGGACGACGGCCGGATGCTGCGCGTAGCGCTCGGCCAGTGCGGTGACGAGCTCGGAGGCGAGGCGACGGTACACCGGTGATGAGGGGGCGTACGCCTGGCGGCTGCCCGGCCAGAACGTCGAGCCGTCGGCATCCTGCGGCAGCATCTCGGGGTAGGCGGCCGAGGCCCAGGGCGGCGGCGATGCGGTGGCGGTGGCGAGATCGACCTGGATGCCGCCCTCGTGCAGCAGCCCGATGATCTCGTCGAGCCACTCCCAGTCGAACACGCCCTCGGCGGGCTGGATCCGCGACCACGAGAAGATGCCGAGGCTCACGAGCGTCACGCCCGCCTCGCGCATGAGCCTGACGTCGTCGGGCCACACCTCTCGTGGCCACTGCTCGGGGTTGTAGTCGGCGCCGTAGTGCATGGGTCTCCTGGTTGGTGGGGGGCTCTGCGTGCGATCCCGCTCCGTCGACCCTAACGGGGAAACGCTTTCCGGCCCACCCCCTTCCCCGGTCGATTCGGCGGGAGAGATGCAAGGACGCCCTAGTAAATCGGCGGATGCCGAAGTACCATCGTCATAGTGCCAACGACGGCACGAAGGGACATCGCACAATGACTCGTACCATTCCCCACTTCGTAGGCGGATCGCACCTCACCCCCGAGGGCGGCCGCTTCGCCGACGTGTTCGATCCCAGCACCGGATCCGTGCAGGCGCGGGTGCCGCTGGCATCCGCCGACGAGGTCGGCCGCGTGATCGCGAACGCCGAGGCCGCGCAGGTCGACTGGGCGGCGACCAACCCGCAGAAGCGCGCTCGTGTGCTGCTGCGCTTCCTCGATCTGGCGCAGCGCGAGATGCAGTCGCTCGCCGAGCTGCTCGCGAGCGAGCACGGCAAGACGGTCGACGACGCGAAGGGCGACATCCAGCGCGGCCTCGAGGTCATCGAATTCGCCGCCGGAGCTCCCCACCTGCTCAAAGGCGAATACTCGACGGGCGCGGGCACCGGCATCGACGTGTACTCCATGCGTCAGCCGCTCGGAGTCGTCGCCGCGATCACCCCGTTCAACTTCCCCGCCATGATCCCGCTGTGGAAGGCGGGTCCCGCCCTCGCCGCCGGCAACGCCGTCGTGCTCAAGCCCAGTGAGCGCGACCCCTCGGTGCCCGTGCGCATCGCCGAGCTGTTCCTCGAAGCGGGGCTCCCGGCCGGAGTGCTCAACGTCGTGCACGGCGACAAGGAGACGGTCGACGCGCTGCTGACCGACGACCGCATCCGCGCCGTCGGATTCGTGGGATCGACGCCGATCGCCGAGTACATCTACTCGACCGCCGCGGCGCACGGCAAGCGGGCGCAGTGCTTCGGCGGCGCGAAGAACCACATGATCGTGATGCCGGATGCCGACCTCGACCAGGCCGTAGACGCGCTCATCGGTTCGGGCTACGGATCGGCGGGGGAGCGCTGCATGGCCATCTCGGTCGCGGTTCCGGTCGGGCAGGAGACGGCGGATGCTCTCGCGGCCAAGCTCACCGAGCGGGTGGCGCAGCTGCGGGTCGGCCCCTCGCTCGCGGCCGACGTCGACTACGGGCCGCTCGTCACGAGAGCAGCGGTCGAGCGGGTCGAGGGCTACATCCAGCAGGGCGTCGACGAGGGGGCGACCCTTCTCGCCGACGGTCGCGGCTTCTCGGTGCCCGGGCACGAGCAGGGCTTCTACCTCGGACCGACGCTGTTCGACCACGTCACGACCGACATGGCGATCTACCGCGAGGAGATCTTCGGTCCGGTGCTCGTGATCGCACGCGCCGCCGACTACGAAGAGGCGCTGCGTATGGCCTCCGAGCACGAGTACGGCAACGGCGTCGCGATCTTCACCCGAGACGGCGACGCCGCCCGCGACTTCGCCGCCCGCGTCGAGGTCGGCATGGTCGGCGTCAACGTGCCGATCCCGGTGCCGATCGCGTACTACACGTTCGGCGGCTGGAAGCGCAGCGGATTCGGCGACCTCAACCAGCACGGCGCCGACGCGTTCCGCTTCTACACGAAGACCAAGACCGTCACGAGCCGCTGGCCGTCCGCCGGGATCCGCGAGGGCGCGAGCTTCGTGATCCCCACCATGCACTGATCCCCGCGAAACCTCCCACAAGGAATCGACATGACAATGACCACCGTCACCACCACCGCCGAAGAGCGCGAGGCCATCCTCGACGCCGTCCGCGAGTTCGCCGACACCGAGCTCGCGCCGTTCGCCGCCGAGCGCGACGAGAAGCACCTCTTCCCCCGCGAGTCCCTCGGCAAGGCCGGCGAACTGGGGCTCGGCGGCATCTACGTGCGCGAGGACTTCGGCGGCACGGGGCTCAGCCGCTCCGACACGGTCGCGATCTTCGAGGAGCTCGCGCAGGGCGACCCCGCGGTCGCCGCCTACATCTCGATCCACAACATGGTGGTCTGGATGATCGACACCTACGGTGACGACGCGCAGCGCGGTGCGTGGCTGCCGCAGCTCACCGCGATGCAGGAGTTCGGCGGCTACTGCCTCACCGAGCCGGGTGTCGGGTCGGATGCCGCGAACGTCGCCACCAGCGCGGTGCGCGACGGCGACGACTACCTCCTCACCGGCGTGAAGCAGTTCATCTCGGGGGCAGGCGAGGCCGCGGTCTACGTGGTCATGGCCCGCACCGGCGAGCCAGGTGCCCGGGGGATCAGCGCCTTCCTCGTGCCGGGCGACGCCGAGGGGCTCAGCTTCGGTGCGCCCGAGAAGAAGATGGGCTGGCACGCGCAGCCCACCCGTCAGGTGATCCTCGACGGCGTGCGCGTCCCGGCATCCGGAATGCTCGGCGACGAGGGTCGTGGCTTCGCGATCGCGATGTCGGCCCTCAACGGCGGTCGCCTCAACATCGCCGCGTGCTCGCTCGGCGGCGCCCAGTGGGCACTCGATCGCGCGGTGCAGTACGTGCACGAGCGCGTGGCGTTCGGGGAGCCGCTGGCCGAGAAGCAGTCGATCCTGTTCGCGATCGCCGACATGCGCACCGACCTGCAGGCCGCTCGACTCATGGTCCGCGACGGCGCCCTGGCCGTGGACGAGCAGGCTCCGGATGCGACGATGCGCTGCGCCATGGCCAAGCGCTTCGCGACGGATGCCGGATTCGACGTCGCCAACCGCGCGCTGCAGCTGCACGGCGGCTACGGATACCTGCAGGACTACGGCATCGAACGGGTCGTGCGCGACCTGCGGGTGCATCAGATCCTCGAGGGCACCAACGAGATCATGCGCCTGATCGTCGGCCGCGAGATGCTGCGTCCGGCCGGGTCTGCATCCATGCGGAGCGCATCATGACCGAGACGTCGACGGTGCGGATCGCGTTCCTCGGCCTCGGCCACATGGGGCTGCCGATGGCGAAGAACCTCGTCGCCGCCGGGCACGAGGTGCACGGGTTCGACCTGGTGCCCGCGGCGATCGAGGCAGCACTCGCCGCCGACATCCCGATCGCGGCGAGCGGGGCGGATGCCGTCGCCGACGCCGACGTCGTCATCACGATGTTCCCCGCAGGCAGGCACGTGATCGACGCGTACCGCACCGAGCTGCTCGCCGCCGCGCGCCCCGACACCCTGTTCATCGAGTCGTCGACGATCGCGGTAGACGAGGCCCGCGCGGCCCACGCTCTCGCGCTCGCCGCAGGCCACCGCAACATCGATGCCCCGGTGTCGGGCGGAGTGGTCGGCGCCGAGAACGGCACCCTGGCGTTCATGGTCGGCGGTTCGGCCGAGGATTTCGCCGCAGCTCTCCCGGTGCTCGAGGTCATGGGCACGCGCATCGTCCACTGCGGCGGACCCGGTCTCGGACAGGCGGCGAAGGTCTGCAACAACATGGTGCTCGCCGTCTCGCAGATCGCCGTGGCCGAGGCGTTCGTGCTGGGCGAGCGGCTCGGGCTCGAGCATCAGGCGCTGTTCGACGTCGTGTCGCAGGCCTCCGGGCAGTGCTGGGCGATCACGACCAACTGCCCCGTGCCCGGTCCCGTGCCCACGAGCCCCGCGAACCGCGACTACCAGCCCGGATTCGCGGGCGCCCTGATGGCCAAGGACCTCGGTCTCGCGCTGCAGGCCATCGAGCAGACGTCGACCGACGCGAAGATGGGCCGGCTCGCGCAGCAGCTGTACGCGGCGTTCGCCGACGGCGACGGGGCGACCCGGGACTTCTCAGGCATCATCACCGATGTCCGCGACGCGCATCCCGGTCGTTGAGCGAGCCCGGCGGAGCCGAGCGACACGAAACACCCCGATCACACCCGCGACATACTGAGAGGACCACGACGGAGAGGGCTTCACGATGAGCGAGTACGAGACGATCCTGGTCGAGCAGCGCGGACGGGTCGGGTGGATCACCCTGAACCGGCCTGAGGCACTCAATGCGCTGAACAGTCGGCTCGCCGACGAGGTCACCGCGGCCGCCGTCGCGTTCGACCGCGACGACGGCGTCGGTGCGATCGTCGTCACGGGGTCGGAGAAGGCGTTCGCCGCCGGCGCTGACATCAAGGAGATGGAGGGCATGTCGGCCGCCGAGATGCGCGAGACCGACCACTTCGGGGTGTGGCATGAGTTCGCCGCCGTGCGCACTCCCGTGATCGCCGCCGTCTCGGGCTTCGCGCTCGGGGGAGGGTGCGAGCTCGCGATGATGTGCGACATCATCCTCGCCGCAGACACCGCGAAGTTCGGTCAGCCCGAGATCAACCTCGGTGTCATCCCGGGCATGGGCGGAACCCAGCGCCTGATCCGAGCGGTCGGCTATTACAAGGCCGCCGAACTCGTGCTGTCCGGCCGGTTCATGGGCGCCGACGAGGCGGAGCGCTCCGGTCTCGTGTCACGCGTCGTTCCGGCATCCGACCTGCTGGCCGAGGCGACGACACTCGCCGAGACGATCGCGTCGAAGTCGCTGCCCTCGGTGTTCGCGGCGAAGGCCGCCCTCGACGCGGCGATGGAGACGACGCTCACCGACGGCCTGGCGCACGAGAAGCAGGCGTTCGCCGCGCTCTTCGACACCGCCGACCAGAAGGAGGGCATGTCGGCCTTCCGGGAGAAGCGTGCGCCCGACTTCCAGAACCGCTGAGCCGGCGCAGCCCTCAGCCGCGCAGCGCCTCGACGATCTTCTCGACGCGGCGGTCGCGGGTCGCCTCCTGCTTGGCCTCGGCGACCGTGCGGGCGTGTTCCTTGCGCACCGAATACGACAGTGCATCGAACGCCGTGCGCAGGGCGGGGTCCGCGTCGAGCGCTTCCGCCAGCGCAGGCGGGATCTCGACCTCGCGTTCGGCCGAGTCGAGACGGATGACCGCGTCGACGTCCTGGTCGATCTCGACCCCCAGCTCGGCTCGCACGGCCTTGCTGAACCCGATCATGTTCTGCCCGCCCATGCGGGCCAATCGCAGCCGCGCGGTGCGGCCGTCGATCGTCACGGCGACGGGGAATGCCTTGCCCGCCCCGAACGAGGCGACCTGCTCGTCGGTGAGGATGATCGCGGCGGCGGGGCCGCGGCCCTCGAGGGTGGTGTGCAGGCGCAGTTCGCTCATGCGGGCAGTGTACGCCCGCGCTCTTCGGCTTCCGACTCCATCCGCTCGAGCACGAACTCGGCCACGTCAGAGCGGATCCGGCTGCGGTCGCGGATCGGTGAAGTCGCCGGCGGCCTTGCGCATGCGTGCGACGATCGCGACGAGTTCGGCGGCATCCGAGCTGCTGACTCCCGGAGACGCGAACACGTCGTCGTTCAGTGCGGCGGTGGCGCGTTCGACGAGCTCGCGACCGGCATCGGTGAGGGCGAGCAGCGCGGCCCGTCCGTCGTGCGGATGCGGTTCGCGCACGAGGAGTCCGTCGCGCACGAGTCGCTCGGCCGTGCTCGTGACGGTCGTCGCGTGCACCTGCAGGCGGGCGACGACGCTCGAGAGCGGCAGCCGTCCCGCGCGGCTGAAGGCGAGCAGACGCAGCATCTCATAGCGGGCGAAGCTCAGCGCGAAGGGCTTGAGCGTGGCATCCACCCGCGCGAGCAGCAGCTGCTGGGCCCGCATGACGGAGGTGACCACGGCCATGCCGTCGGCGGCGTCCGACCAGCCGTGCGCGAGCCATTGCCGCTTCGCTTCGGCGAGCGGATCGACGGGCAGGGGACGAGGGCGGACCACGCTTCTACGGTAGGGCATCGTCCACGCCGTGCGCGGGTGGTTCTCAGTCGCCCATCCGGTGGGACTCAGTGTCAGGGGACTAGAATCATGGCAGTCGTGAGGAGCAATCGATGAAGATCTTCGTCCTGGTCAAAGAGGTGCCGGACACCTATGGCGATCGCAAGTTGAATCTCGAGACGGGGCTCGCGGATCGCGGTGCCGGAGATGTGGTGCTCGACGAGATCACCGAGCGGGCCCTCGAAGTCGCTCTGAGCCACGCCGACAAGAACGAGGGCACCGAGGTCGTCGCACTCGTGATGGCTCCCGAGGGGTCGACCGCATCGGTGCGGCGGGCGCTCGCGATCGGTGCCGGGTCTGCCGTGCACATCGCCGACGAACAGCTCGCCGGAGCCGACCTCGGCCTCACCGCCGAGACCCTGGCCGCGGCGATCCGACGGGCTGAGCCCGACCTCGTGATCGCCGGCAATCTCTCGACAGACGGATCCGGCGGCGTGATCCCGGCCATGATCGCCGAGCACCTCGGCTGGGTGCACGCGACGGCGCTCACGAGCGTCGAGATCACCCCCGAGGGCATCACCGGAACCCGAGGGGCGGATGCCGGTGCGCAGTCGATCTCGGCGCCGCTGCCCGCGGTGATCTCGATCACCGAGGCCATGCCCGACGCGCGGTTCCCCAACTTCAAGGGCATCATGGCGGCGAAGAAGAAGCCGCTCGAGGTGCTCACCCTCGACGACCTCGGCGTCTCCGCCGACCCGGCGGCGGCTCCCCGCACGATCATGACCGCGGTGGCCGAGAAGCCGCCCCGCGCGGCCGGCGTGAAGATCGTCGATGAGGGCGATGCCGCCGAGAAGCTGGTGGAGTACCTCGTGCAGAACAGGCTGGTGTGACATGACCTACCCCGAGAACCCGATCCTCGTGCTCGTCGACCTCGACCCGTCGGGTGAGCCGGCGAGCAGCACCGCCGCCCTGATCGGCGCCGCCTCGACCGCGGGTGCTCCCGTGGCCCTCGTCGTCGGCGGATCCGCCGATGCGGCGGCGAAGGTCGCCGCCGCCGGAGCATCCGTCGTGCTGACCGCCGACGCGGATGCCACGGCGCTCACCGTTCCGGTGGTCGACGCGCTGCAGGCCGCCGTCGAACGGGTGCGACCGGATGCGGTGCTGATCTCGAACTCCATCGCGGGCCGCGACGTCGCCGGGCGCTTCGCGGCGCGGGCGAAGCTGGCGCTGTCCGTCGACGCGATCGGCGTCACCCGCGACGACGAGGGTGTCGTCGCCCACCACTCCGTCTACGGCGGGGCCTACCTCACCGACTCCGCGCCCACCTACGGCACGGCGGTGATCACCGTGCGTCAGGGGGCCGTCGACGCCCGCGCCGAAGCGGTCGACTCGCCCACGGTCGAGGCCCTCGCGGTGACGGCATCCGGCGCCCCCGCCGCGACGGTCGGCGCGGTCGAAGCGGTCGAGGTCACATCGTCGCGGCCCGAGCTGCGCGGCGCCACCCGGGTCGTCTCGGGCGGACGCGGTCTCGCCTCGAAGGAGAAGTTCGTCCTCGTCGAGGAGCTGGCGGATGCGCTCGGCGCCGCCGTCGGTGCCTCGCGCGCGGCCGTGGACGCCGGATACATCCCGCAGTCGCACCAGGTCGGGCAGACCGGGGTGTCGGTGTCGCCGCAGCTCTACGTCGCACTCGGCATCTCGGGTGCGATCCAGCACCGCGCCGGCATGCAGACCGCCAAGAACATCGTCGCGATCAACAAGGACGGTGAGGCTCCGATCTTCGACGTCGCGGACTTCGGCATCGTCGGCGACCTGTTCACGGTGGTGCCGCAGGTAATCGCGGCTCTCGAGGCGCGGAAGAAGTAGTCATGGCGACCCGGATGCTGAGGCGCGGGCTGCCGCGCGTGCCCGGCGGCGAGCCCTGGCCGCCCGCTGACGTGGCGGGTGCCGCCGGAGAGTCGGAGGCGTCGAGCGCTGAGCTCGTCGAGGCGTCGGGCCCGTCGGCAGGCGCGGGCGCCGAGGTGCACGAGCGCCCAGTGTCCCAGGCCGGCTCAGCGCCCCAGGCCGACTCAGCGCCCCTCGTCGATGCCGGGGCGGCGGAGTCGTCCGTCGGCTCGACGGGCGCTGTGTCCGCGCCTGCGGCAGCGCCGGCTCTGCGCCGCGGACTTCCGCGGGTGCCGGGTGGCGAGCCCTGGCCTCCCCTCGGCGCTGCGGTGACGGGGGCGGCAGTGGCACCGCTGCAGGTGCCCACGCCGGAGCACGCACCAGCACAGACGCAGGCCCAGGCACAGGCGCCGACGGGTCCGCAGGCTGCTGCCGCCGCCGCAACGACTGCGCCCCCGACTGATGCACAGCCCGGGGTTCCGGTCGCCGTGGCCGACGGTGGAGCATCCGTCCGCCGGGGACTCCCGCGCACGCCGGGCGGCGAGCCCTGGCCGCCCGCGGGAACCGTGCCGACCATCGCCGCGCCTGCGGTGGTGACCGATCTCGCCGCCCCCGCACCCGCCGAGCCCACACAGGCGCCCGCACCGGCGCAGACCGCCGCGCAGGCTGCGGCGCAGGCCCCCGGCACCGCCCTGGCCGACGTCAGCGCACCGCTGCCGTGGACCCGCACGGTCTGGAACGGCACGGCCCCGCGCCGCCTCCCCGCGCCGGCGGCATCCGACACCGCATCCGCTCGCCGTCCCACGTGGACGCAGGGGATCGCGGTCCTGCTCGGGGCAGCGGCGCTCGGCATCGTGGCCGGCGCGGCCGTGGCGTTCGTGCGCACGCTGCTGAGCCTGCCGGCCATGCAGGACTTCCTCGTCGCCTTCCCCGGAGAATACGAGCCGGCCATCGCGGTCGAGCCCGGGTTCGCGCCCTGGGTCAACTGGGCGCACTTCTTCAACGTGTTCCTCATGGTGCTGATCATCCGCTCGGGACTCCGCATCCGCAGCGAGAAGCGGCCGACCGCGTTCTGGACGCCGCGGAACAATCCCAAGGGCAAGGTCAGTCTGACGATCTGGTTCCACCAGGCGCTCGACGTGCTCTGGCTCGTCAACGGCGTGATCTTCGTCGTGCTGCTGGTCACGACCGGCCACTGGGCGCGCATCGTGCCGACCAGCTGGGAGGTCTTCCCGAACGCGCTGTCGGCAGGCCTGCAGTACGTCTCCTTCGACTGGCCGCACGAGAACGGCTGGAACAACTACAACAGCCTGCAGCAGCTCGCGTACTTCACGACGGTGTTCCTCGCCGCTCCGCTGGCCGCGGTGACGGGATTCCGGATGTCGGGCATGTGGCCGAAGAAGGCCGAGCGGCTGTCGAAGGCGTACCCGATCGAGTGGGCGCGCGCCGTGCACTTCCCGGTCATGCTGTACTTCGTCGCGTTCATCGTCGTGCACGTGGCGCTGGTGATGCTGACCGGGTTCCTGCGCAACCTGAACCACATGTACGCCTCGCAGGATGCGGTCACCTGGACGGGATTCTGGGTGTTCGTGGCGTCGCTCGTGGTCATCGCCGGCGGCTGGGCCGCGGCCCGCCCCCTGGTGATCGCGCCGATCGCGAAGGTGTTCGGCACCGTCTCCGGGCGCTGACACGTTCCGTCGTCAGCCGAGTTCCGTCGTCAGCCGCGTCCGCAGTGAGCAGCACACTGCTGCCGGATGCAGTGAACGGCCCCCGCCTGAGGCAGGGGGCCGTTCATGCTGAATCGCGAACGCGGGTCCGGGCGTGCCGGCGTGACGCTCAGCGGACGAAGCGCACCTCGGTCAGGGTCTCGCCGAGGAACGGCTCGGTGTGGCTGGCGCCGTCGAGCGTGAATCCGTTGCGGGTGTAGAAGCGGTGCGCGCGGGGGTTGTCCTCCGCGACCCAGAGGTAGAGGGGTTCGTCGCTCTCGACCGCGGCGTCGAAGAGCTTCTGGCCGATGCCGGTGCCGTGGAACGCGTCGAGCAGGTAGATGAAGTAGAGCTCGCGCATCGACGGAGCGTCCTTGTCGCGGGCGGGGCCCGAGCCGACGAAGCCGACGATGTCGCCGTCGACGAGCGCGGCCTTCATCGTGAAGTCGGGGCCCTGCGACGCCCAGTGCGTCCACAGCTCGGCCATGCGGCGGGGCGACACCTTCTCGAGCGCCGCCTTGCTGATCAGGTGGTCGTACGTCTCGTGCCAGCACTGCGCGTGCACGCGACCCAGGGCCTCCGCATCCACATCACGGACCGGACGGACGATGACTTCAGGCTGGGCTTCGGCGCTCATAGCGCGACTCTACGCGCGGGTCCGGGGAACCGGAAATCGAGCGGATGCGCCCGCGGGCGCCGATTCGCGCACTGGAGGGTTCGGACAACGAAATTCCGCGTCCGTGCGTCGATGGCTACGATCGAGTCTCGTGAACGTGATCTGGCGCACCCTCCTGGTGATCCTCTCAGCCCGTCGTCGCGCACGGCGCGGCACGACCCTCGACCCTGCGTCCGTGGGAACGGTGACGCTGACGACTCTGCCGACCGACATCGACATCCTGCGCCACATGAACAACGGCCGGTACCTGTCGCTGTTCGACCTCGGGCGCTGGGATCTGCTGATCCGCACCGGGCTGTTCGATGCCATGAAGGATCGCGACTGGTACGCGGTGGTCTCGAGCGAGACGATCACCTTCCGCAAGTCCCTGCAGCTGTGGCAGCGGTTCGAGGTGCAGTCACGGTTCATCGGCCACGACGACAAGGCGATCTTCCTGGAGCACCGTGCCGTCGTCGACGGCGAGGTCTACGCCCGGGCTATCGTCCGGGCACGGATGCTGCGTCGCGCCGGAGGCACCGTCAGCAACGAGGAGCTGTTCGCCGCCGTCGGCAAGCCCGACGGGGTGCCGGAGATCGATCCGTGGGTGCACGACTGGGCCGCGGCATCCGCGCTTCCGCCCACGCGCACCGCGGCACCGAGCGTGTGGAGCTGAGCATGACGTCGTCGTGGGGGATCGACGCGCGCGAGCCGGGCCGCACGCTGCTGGTCGGATGCGGCAAGATCGGCGTGCGCCTGGGCGAGAGGGTCCTCGCCGGCGGCGGCGAGGTGGTCGCGATCCGGCGGAACGCGACGGGGCTGCCGACCGGCTTCCGCACGATCGCCGCCGATCTGGAGAAGCCGCTCGCGCAGGAGCTCCCCGAGTTCGACTCGGTGGTGATCACGCTGCCGCCGAGCCGGGCGGAGTCCGAACGGGGATCGATCTATCCGCTCGCCCTTCCCGCCATCGCCGATGCGCTGTCGACGACGCCGTCCCGTGTCGTGTTCGTGTCGTCGACCCGGGTGTTCGAGGGGCGTCCCGGGCCCGATCCGCTGACCGAGCAGGATGCCACGGCGACGACGAGCGCCGGTGGGGCGGCCCTCGTCGAGGGGGAGCGGCTCGCACGCGAGCTGCTGGGCGCCACGGTCGTGCGGCCGGCGGGCATCTACGGCCCGGGGCGCGACTCGCTGATCCGCCGGGTGCGTGCGGGCGATGCGATCGATGCCGCGCGACGGACGAACCGCATCCACGAGACCGATCTCGTGCGGCTTCTCGAGGTGCTGCTGCGGGCCGCGCATCCGCCGACACTGGTGCACGGCGTGGATCGCGAGCCGGTGCCGCTCGGCGAGGTCGCGGCGTTCATCGCCACCGGACTCGGGGTGCCGATGCCGCCCGCCCTCGACCCTCCGGTGGGCGGCGGGACCGTGCTCGACGGGAGCCTGCTGCGCGACCTCGTGGGCGAGCTGCGGTATCCGACGTTCCGCGAGGGGTATGCCGAGATGATCGCGCAGCGCTGAGCCGGGTCTGCCGCGGTCGAATGTGCCCGCCCGTCGCTCAACGGCCGGGGCGCATGCCGGTTCTAGGCTGAGGTCATGGCAGAGACGTCGCTTTCCGCGGATGCCGAATCCGCCGCTCTCGCAGACAGAGCGGTCGAGCTCGCCCGCCGCTGGGTGGTCGAGGCCGCGGCCGCCGACGTCGACCCGGCCGCCGCGCGTCTCGCCGGTGTGCTGCAGGATGCGAACGGGCTTCCGTTCACCCTCGGCTTCGTCGACGGCGTCATGCGCCCCGAGAGCCTCGGCGCCGCGGCATCCCGACTGCATCGCATCGCCCCCATCGTGCCCGAGTTCCTGCCCTGGTACCTGCGTTCCGCGGTGCGGATCGGCGGCGGTGTCGCGCCGATCCTCCCGGCACCCGTCGTGCCGATCGCCCGCCGTGTGCTGCGCGAGATGGTCGGTCATCTCGTCGTCGACGCGCGCCCCGCCAAGCTCGGACCGGCGATCGCGAGGATCCGCGAATCAGGGTCGCGTCTCAACCTCAACCTGCTGGGCGAGGCGGTACTCGGCGAGAGCGAGGCGACACGGCGGCTCGACGGCATCCACGATCTGATCCGGCGTCCCGACGTCGACTACGTGTCGGTCAAGGTGTCGGCGATCGTGAGCCACATCTCGATGTGGGCGTTCGATCAGGTGGTCGACGAGGTCGTCGAGCGGCTGATGCCGCTGTATCTGACGGCGGCGGGCGCGTCGACCGACGCAGGGGCCACCACCTTCATCAACCTCGACATGGAGGAGTACCGCGACCTCGACCTGACGATCGCGGTCTTCACGCGCATCCTCGAGGATCCGCGGCTGCGGGGACTCGAGGCGGGCATCGTGCTGCAGGCGTACCTCCCCGACGCGCTGCCCGCGCTGCAGCAGCTCACCGCGTGGGCGCGTGAGCGCGTCGAGCGCGGGGGTGCGCCGATCAAGGTGCGGCTCGTCAAGGGCGCGAACCTCGCGATGGAGCGCGTCGAGGCGCGCATGCACGGCTGGGCCCAGGCGACGTACGACACCAAGCTCGACACCGACGCGAACTATCTGCGCTGCCTGGACTGGGCGCTGCGCCCCGAGAACGTCGCGGTGGCGCGGCTCGGCATCGCCGGTCACAACCTGTTCGGCATCGCCTATGCGTGGCTGCTCGCCCAGGAGCGGGGCGTCGCCGTCGGCGGATCGTCGGGACAGCCGCCGGTCGAGTTCGAGATGCTGCTCGGAATGGCCCAGGGGCAGGTGCAGGCGGTCTCCCGTGACGTCGGCGAGGTGCTGCTGTACGTGCCGGTCGTGAATCCCGACGAGTTCGACGTCGCGATCAGCTATCTCGTGCGCCGGCTCGAGGAGAACGCCTCGAGCGACAACTTCCTCTCGGCGGCGTTCCGACTCGATCACGACGAGACGCTCTTCGCTCGCGAACGCGATCGGTTCCTCGATGCGCTGCGCCGTTCCACCTCGCCGACGCTGCGCTCGGGCCCACTGCGCACCCAGGACCGCCAGGCGCCGCTGCACGAATCGCTGCGTCCGGTGCCGGTGGCCCCCGCTCCCGAAGAGGGGCTGACGCAGGCCGTGCTGGGGATCTCCCGCGGCTCCGAGGACTCGGGAGAGCCTTTCCTCGAGACCGCCGTCTACGCTCCTCGCGAGATCGACGGCGACGGGGCCGGTGCTCCCGGTGGTGCGGGCGGTGCGCCCGGGTTCACCAACACGGCAGACACCGACCCCTCGCTCCCCGCCAACCGGGACTGGGCGCGCGAGATCCATGCGCGCATCGACGACTCACACCTCGGCGAGGAGACGGTCGAGGGTGCGCGGATCGACGACGCGGCCGCACTCGAGGAGACGATCGCGGGCGTGCGCGACGCCGGTGCGCTCTGGGGTGCACGGCCCGCGACCGACCGGGCCGAGGTGCTGCTGCGTGCCGCTGCGGCGCTCGAGGCGCGTCGGGGCGAGCTGATCGAGGTCGCCGCCTCCGAGACGGGCAAGGTCTTCGCCGAGGCCGACGTCGAGGTCAGCGAGGCGGTCGACTTCGCCCGGTACTACGCGGCGAAGGCGCGAGAGCTCGATGCCGTGGCCGGCGCGGTCTTCGAACCGGCGCGCGTCACCGTCGTGGCGCCGCCGTGGAACTTCCCGCTCGCGATCCCCGCCGGAGGCGTGCTCGCCGCTCTGGCCGCGGGGTCGGGCGTGGTCTTCAAGCCTGCGCCGCAGTCGCGGCGCTGCGCCGCGGTGATCGCCGAGACGCTGTGGCAGGCGGGCATCCCGCGCGACGTGCTCGCGCTCGTCGACATCGACGAGGAAGCGCTCGGGCGCACGCTCATCACCCACGAGTCGGTCGACCGCGTGATCCTCACCGGATCGTGGGAGACCGCGGCGCTGTTCCGCTCGTGGAGACCCGATCTGCCGCTGCTCGCCGAGACGAGTGGCAAGAACGCGATCATCATCACCCCCTCGGCCGATCTCGATCTCGCCGTCGCCGATCTCGTGCGCAGCGCCTTCGGGCACGCGGGCCAGAAGTGCTCGGCCGCGTCGCTCGCGATCCTCGTGGGCCCTGTGGGCCGTTCGAAGCGCTTCGCCCGACAGCTGGCCGATGCCACACGCTCGCTGCACGTCGGGCCGCCGAGCGATCCGCTCGCCGAGGTCGGGCCGGTGATCGAGCGACCGCAGGGCAAGCTCGCCTGGGCGCTCACCGAGCTCGAGGGCGAGGAGCAGTGGCTCATCGAACCGGCGGTCGCGGCCGACGACCCGAGCGGGCGGCTGTGGCGACCCGGCATCCGCGTGGGCGTGCAGCCGGGCTCCCGGTTCCACACCGAGGAGTTCTTCGGACCCGTGCTCGGAGTCATGCACGCCCCCACCCTGGAGCGCGCGATCGAACTGCAGAACGCCGTCGCCTACGGCCTCACCGCCGGCCTGCACACGCAGGACCCCGCCGACCTCGAGCGCTGGCTCGATTCGGTGCAGGCCGGCAACCTGTACGTCAACCGCGGCATCACCGGGGCCATCGTGCAGCGGCAGCCCTTCGGCGGCTGGAAGCGGTCGTCGGTCGGACCCGGTGCGAAGGCCGGAGGTCCGAACTACCTGATCGGACTCGGCTCCTGGCGCTCGAAGGCGTCAGGGCCCGTCTCGAGCACCCTGCATCTGCGCGGCCTCGACTCGCGCATCACCGAGCTCATCGAGTCGGCACAGCCCTCGCTCGGCTACGAGGCCTTCGAGTGGCTCCGCCGTTCGGCGCTGTCGGACGCGCTCGCCTGGGACCGCGAGTTCGGCCAGGTGCGCGATGTGTCGCACCTGGGCGTCGAGCGCAACCTCTTCCGCTATCGCCCCGTGCCGGTCGAGATCAGGGCCACGGCGGATGCCGGATGGCAGGAGCTGCTGCGCGTGGTGGTCGCGGCCGTGCGCGCCGGTGCGGGGTTCGTGCTGTCCACCCCGGTCGGGCTGCCACCCGAGGTCAGGCGCGCGCTCGGCGATCTCAGCGCGACGGTCTTCATGGAGACCGACGACGAGTGGATCGAGCGCATGAGCCGCAGGAGGGAGCCCGGAGGGGTGCTCGACGCCCTCCGCGACGAGCCGACCCCCGACCGTGTGCGCCTCGTCGGACCGCGTGCCTCGGTGGCGGCCGTGCACCGCGCGCTCGCCGCTGCCGTCGACGGCGATCCCGACCTCGCGATCTACGACGGCGAGGTCACCTCGGCGGGCCGCATCGAGCTGCTGCCCTTCGTGCACGAGCAGGCCATCGCGATCACCGCGCACCGATACGGCAACCCCGACGACTGGAGCGCCACGGTCATCTGAGCTCGGTCTCGGCGGTGGCCGGGTCGATCTCGCACCTGCGCGGTGAGCCGGGTCGATCTCGCACCTGCCGTGTTGTCGGGGTCATAAACGCACCTGCGGTGTGGGCGAGGTCGATTCCGCACCGGAACGGGCCTCTTCGGGCGCGTTTGTGACCCCGGCTGGGGCGAAGGGGCGTTTGTGGCCCTGGCTGGGGTGGGGGATGCGGGGGATGCGGTGAGCGCGACGCGGCGGCGCGCACCTGCCCGCAGCGCGACTCCGGAGGCAGTGTAAAGAATTCTTGACACGACGGATGCGGCGGGCGTACTCTCATGTCAAGAATCTTTGACACAGGAGGCATCGTGGTCTACGAAGAGCGCAACGCCTGGGCGGGTCTCATCGTCGGCGTGCTCGTGATCGGCGGGTACATCGTGGCCGTGCTGCAGCAGACGGCGACGACACCGGCGACCGAGGTCGACTGGCTTCCCCCCATGCTGTGGGCGATCGGTCTGGGCATCGTGGCCACGATCGTGCTCAGCATCGTGTGGGGGATCATCGCCGGTGCGAAGGATCCCGACGGCGTGGGGAAGTCCGACGTCCGCGATCGGGACATCAGTCGCATGGGCAGCCGCGTCGAACAGGCCTTCGTCGTGATCGCGGGGCTCGGAGTGATCGCGCTCTGCGCGGTGGGCGCGGACGTCTTCTGGATCGCGAACACCATGTTCGCCGGCTTCGCCGTCGCGGCGATGGTCGGCAGCGTCGCCCGGGTCGTGGCCTATCGGCGGGGTCTCGTCTGATGGTCAAGCCCACGCTCGTCTCCAATCGCATCCGTGCGCATCGCGAGGCCGCGGGCCTCACACAGGCCGAGCTCGCCCGCAGCATCGGGGTGACCAGGCAGACCCTCATCGCGATCGAGCAGGAGAAGTACTCGCCCACGCTCGAGCTCGCATTCCAGATCGCCCGCGCGTTCGGGGTCGGGCTCGACGATCTCTTCCAGTACCCCGCACCGACCGCGAAGGATGCCTGAGATGAGCGAGACGCACCCCGCCGGCACGACGCCCGGCGGCACCATGCCCGCCTGGCTGCGGGAGACCTATGGCCCCGCAGACGGCGTCCGGCTCGAGCAGATCGCCGTGCCCGTGCCCCGACCCGGTGAGGTCGTGCTCCGCGTGCACGCCACCGCACTGAACGCCGGGGACATTCGACTGATGCTCGGCGACCCCCTGCTGGTGCGTCCGGTGTTCGGGCTCAGGAAGCCCAAGCACCCGGTGCGCGGGATGGAGGTCGCCGGAGAGGTGGTCGCCACCGGCCCGGCCGTCATCGGGGCCGAGATCGGCGAGACGGTCGTGGGCGAGCTCGTCGGCGGGGGAGGACTCGCCGCATACGTCGCGGTGCCGGCATCGCGCCTCGTGCCGATCCCACCCGGCGTGAGCGTCGAGGCCGCGGCCTGTCTGCCGGTCGCCGGCGGCACCGCCTGGCAGGCGCTCGACCTCGCGGGGGTCGGAATCGGAGCGGGCGACGACGGGCGGGCCGCGGCCGGCCAGCGGGTGCTCGTGATCGGGGCATCGGGCGGAGTCGGCACGTTCGCCGTGCAGCTCGCCGCCCTGCGGGGTGCGGAGGTCTGGGCATCCTGCGGGGAGCGCAGCGCGCGGCTCGTCGAGTATCTCGGCGCGGCGCACACGTTCGACCACCGGCGCTCGCCGCTGTCGGAGCTCCCGGCAGCGCACTTCGACGCGGTGATCGACATCGCCGGTGGCCTGGATCTCCGCGAGCTGCAGCGACTGATGGTGCCTGGTGGCACTGCTGTTCTCGTCACGGGCAACGGCGGGCACGTGCTCGGCCCGGTGCCGCGGATGCTCGAGGCGTTCTGCCGGTCGATCGGCTCGACGCGGCGCATCCGTCCGCTCGCGGCGACGCCGCGCCCCGAGGTGATCGCGAAGCTCCTCGACCTCACGGCCGACGGTCGCATCACCCCCGTGATCGAGCGCGAGTACGGCTTCGACGAGGCATCCGACGCACTCGCGCACCTCGAAGCCGGTCACACCGTCGGCAAGCTCGTCGTCCGCGGAGCGTGACGCGAGGGGCGCAGGGGAGGGGCCGGCGCTCTGGCGGCATCCAGGGGGCGGATGACAGAATGGAGGCGGCGTGCTCGAGTCGCATCTTCCCCGCCCCTGCTCTCGACGAGCGGACAGGGTCGAAGGACCGCCGGGCCCCTGGACAGCGTCCGCCGCATCCCGTTCGAGGAGCCCCATGTCTGTCGAAACCACTGCGTCGACGTCCGAGACCGCGACCCCGGTCCGCACCGCACACCACCGTCACTACCTGATGTGCTCGCCCTCGCATTTCACGGTGAACTACTCGATCAACCCGTGGATGGAGCCGACCAAGCCCACCGATACGGCCAAGGCCGTCGAGCAGTGGCAGAAGCTGCACGACCTGTACGTCGAGCTCGGCCACGAGGTCGAGCTGATCGAGCCCCTCGCCGGCTTCCCCGACATGGTCTACACCGCGAACGGCGGCTTCGTCATCGACGGTCGCGCCTACGTGCCGAAGTTCCGCTTCGTCGAGCGCCAGGGCGAGGCGCCCGCGTTCGCCGACTGGTTCCGCGGCGCCGGGTACGACACGGTCATCCCCGAGGAGGTCAACGAGGGCGAGGGCGACTTCCTCCTCGTCGGAGACGTGATCCTCGCGGGCACCGGCTTCCGCTCGACCGGTGACAGCCACCGCGAAGTCGGCGACGTCTTCGGCCGCGAGGTCGTGTCGCTCACCCTCGTCGACCCGCGTTTCTACCACCTCGACACCGCCATCGCGGTGCTCGACCCGGTGCAGGGCGTCGAGAACGGCGGCCCCGAGCGCGCGAACATCGCCTACCTGCCCGGTGCCTTCGACGACGAGAGCCGCGCGATCCTCGAGGAGCGCTTCCCCGAGGCGATCCTCGTGTCCGACGAGGACGGCTCGGTCTTCGGCCTCAACTCGGCGAGCGACGGCTACAACGTGATCATCTCGCCGCGCGCCACGGGCTTCGAGGCGCAGCTGCGCGAGCGCGGCTACAACCCGATCATGGTCGACCTGTCCGAGCTCCTTCTCGGCGGCGGCGGCATCAAGTGCTGCACGCTCGAGCTGCGGGGCCGGTCATGACCGCCGTCGAGCCCGGCGTCGAGGTCGAGGCGACCGCGGAGCCGCACGTCGCGCACAACTACCACCCGCTGCCCGTCACGATCGCGCGCGGCGAGGGTGCCTGGGTGACGGATGTCGAAGGCAAGCGCTACCTCGATCTGCTGGCCGCCTACTCGGCGGTGAACTTCGGGCACCGGCATCCGGCGATCGTCGCGGCTCTCACCGAGCAGCTCGGTCGTGTCGCGCTCACGAGCCGTGCGTTCATGAGCGATCGGCTCGAGCCCTTCGCCGCCGCGCTCGCCGGCCTCGCGGGCAAGGACATGGTGCTGCCGATGAACACCGGCGCCGAAGCCGTCGAGACCGGCATCAAGGTCGCGCGGGCGTGGGGCTACCGGGTCAAGGGCATCGCCGAGGGCAAGGCGCGCATCATCGTCGCGGCGGGCAACTTCCACGGCCGCACCACGACGATCGTCAGCTTCAGCGACGACGAGCAGGCGCGGTCGGACTTCGGTCCCTACACGCCGGGCTTCGACGTTGTTCCCTACGGTGACGCGGATGCCGTCGCCGCCGCGATCACCGACGACACGGCCGCCGTGCTGATCGAGCCCATCCAGGGCGAGGGCGGCGTCGTGATCCCGCCGGAGGGGTACCTGCGCCGCATCCGCGAGATCTGCGACGAGAAGAACGTGCTCTTCATCGCCGACGAGATCCAGTCGGGCCTCGGCCGTGTCGGCGAGACGTTCGCCTGCGATCGCGAGGGCGTCGTGCCCGACCTGTATCTGCTGGGCAAGGCTCTGGGCGGCGGCATCCTGCCCGTCTCCGCCGTGGTGGGGAACGCCGACGTGCTCGGCGTCATCCGGCCCGGCGAGCACGGCTCGACCTTCGGCGGCAACCCGCTCGCCGCGGCGGTGGGGCTGCGCGTGGTCGAGATGCTCGAGTCGGGGGAGTTCCAGGAGCGCGCCCGTGCACTGGGCGCTCACCTCGGTGCGGCGCTCGAGCCCCTGATCGGCCACGGCGTCACCGAGGTGCGCATCGCGGGCCTCTGGGCGGGCGTCGACATCGACCCCGCTCGGGGCACGGGTCGCGAGATCGCCGAGAGGCTGCTCGACCGCGGCGTCCTGGTCAAGGACACCCACGGTCAGACCATCCGCATCGCCCCGCCCATCGTCATCCGCGCGACCGAACTCGACTGGGCCGTCGAGCAGCTCAAGCTGGTCCTCGGCGCGTAGACCGGCGAGCACCACCGCGGTCACGACGAGAAGGACGATCCGCACACCGGCCGTTCGGGCCCGTCTGCGGATCGTCCCCTGATCCTCCGATCATCACGACCGATCGCGCCACCCGCCCCCCGGGGTATCGGCGCTCTCGTCGTGTCTCAGGCCGGAGCGTCGTCCGGGTCGAGGGTGCGCAGAGTGTCCTGCTCGACCTCGTTGTCGGCGGTCAGCTGCTCCTCGGTGTGCTCGTCGCCGCCGAGCGCGCTCTCGCGGTCGGGGCTGGCATCGCCCTGGATCGCGCCGCGGGGTGATTCGCCGTGCGAGCTGTCGCCCTGAATGGCGCCGCCCTGAGCGGCACCCTGGGCGTTCCCGTCCTCGGCCTCGCCCTGGATCGCGCCGCGCGCCGCGTCGCCGTGCGAGCTGTCGCCCTGGATCGCGCCGCCCTGCGCCGCGCCCTGCGAGTTTCCGTGCAGCTCGTCACGCTCGGCAGATCCCTCAGCCGGCTCTTCGGAGTGCGGAGTGCGTCCTGTGTTCTGGTCCATGGTGCGACGCTACGACCGCCGCGGCCGTGCGTGGAGGGCATTGACAAACCGCACGGCGACGATCCGGCGGATGCGTCAGCGGACCGATCCGTCGCCCTTGGTCGTGCGGATCGGCGTGGTGACGGCGGCCTCGTCGCTGAACTCGACCGGTTCGGGCCGCCGTACGACATCGGCCTCGATCACGTCGAGGGGTCGGGTCTCGTCGAGGGTCATCAGGAATCGGCTGTTCTCGGCGCGATGCAGGCGTCCGGAGGTGAAGACCCAGATCGCGCCGATGGCGCAGGCGACGAACCCGGCCGTGCCGCCGAGCATGATCGCGCTCCGCGGACCGAACGTGTCGGCCACCCATCCCGCGATCGGGGCGCCCACCGGCGTGGATCCCATGATCACCGCCATGTACAGCGCGAGCACGCGTCCGCGCAGGGCCGGTGCGGTCGTCATCTGCACATAGCCGTTCGCGGTGGTCAGCAGGGTGACGATCATGAATCCGGTGAACGTCAGCGTGACGGCGTAGCTCACGTACGTCGGCATCGCCGCGGACACGAATGCCGCGATGCCGAAGCCGCCCGCCGCGAAGATCACGACCCGCACGCGGGCGCGGTCGCGCCGGGCCGCGAGCAGGGCCCCGGCGAGGGATCCGATCGCGAGCACCGAGCTCAGGATGCCGTAGCCGTCGGCCCCCGCGCCGAACTCCAGCGCCATGGTCGAGGCGAAGATCGGGAAGTTCATGCCGAATGCGCCGATCAGGAAGACCGTCACGAAGACGACTCGCAGGTCGCTGCGGCCCCACACGTACCGGAACCCCTCGGCGAGGCCCCCGGTCCTGCGGTTCTTCGGCCGTGGCGCGAGCTGGCCGGTGCGCAGCATCAGCAGGGCGACGAGCATCGCGAGGAAGGTCACGGCGTTCGCGATGAACACCCATCCCGATCCGATGGCGACGATCAGCAGCCCGCCCACGGCCGGCCCGATCATGCGGGCCAGGTTGAAGGATGCCGAGTTCAGCGCCACCGCGTTCGACGTGTCGCCCGACGAGACCATGTCCGAGACGAAGGCCTGTCTGGCCGGGGCGTCGAACGCATTGACGACCCCGAACGCGGCCGCGAAGCCGAACATCATCGGCAGCGTCATGACGTCGTTCAGAAGCAGCACGCCCACGGCGATCGCGAGCAGCAGCAGCGACGTCTGGGTGGCGAGCAGGATGCGGCGTCGCTCGAAGCGGTCGGCCACCCAGCCGGTCAGGCTGACGAGCACGAGCGGCGGTCCGAACTGCAGCGCCATCGTGAAGCCCATGGCCGCCGCGTCGTTGTCGGTCAGCTCGGTGAGCACGACCCAGTCCTGTGCGGTGGCCTGCATCCAGCCGCCGATGTTGGAGACGAGGGCGCCGGCGAACCAGATGCGGTAGTTGATGTTCGCGAACGATCGGAACATGGCGGTCATCGGTCGACCACCTTGCGCATCAGGGCGCTCGCTTCGCGCAGCGTCGCGAGCTCCTGCTCGGTGAAGTCGAGTTCGCCGAGCATCTCGGCGAGTGCCTCGTCGCGGCGCTGGATGGTCTGGGCGACGATCGCGACCCCCGCATCCGTGATGTCGACCTGCACGCGACGGCGGTCTTCGTCGTCGGGGGTGCGCACGACGAGACCCTGCTCTTCGAGGCCGTTGATCATGTTGGTCATCGACGGTGCGGTGACCCGCTCGCGCTCGGCGAGGGCGGTGATGGTGCGGCGACCGTGCATGCGCAGGGTGGCGAGCACGGCGAGCTGGGCATCGCTCATCGCGTCGACGGC
The DNA here is from genome assembly GCF_022627955.1 of Microbacterium sp. C5A9. Lineage (GTDB taxonomy): Bacteria > Actinomycetota > Actinomycetes > Actinomycetales > Microbacteriaceae > Microbacterium. The sequence continues at coordinate 15,476 of NZ_JABXGD010000004.1, read as the reverse complement.
ACGGACGCAGCGGAGGCGTCGGGCGAGCCGGAAGGTGGCCATGCGCAGATCGGTCGCGGTGAGCTGGAGGGATTCATCGGACGCAGACATTACTTAGCTAGTCTAAGTAATTTCCCGCGCGAGGGGAAGGGCGCGGCGGATCGCACGCGTCCGACAGGCCAGAATGGACGCATGACCCGACCCGTCGCCCTCGAGATCGCCGTGCAGGACCCCACCGGAGTGCGCATCGCCGGCGCGGTCGGCGCTGCGCGCGTCGAACTCGCCCAGGCCCTCGCGCTCGGAGGCCTCACCCCCTCGCCCGCGACGCTCGAGCTGTCGATCGACGCGGCGCGCGCCGTGGGGCCCGAGGTGCACGTGCTGGTGCGTCCGCGGCCGGGTGGTTTCGTGTACTCCGCCGACGAGATCGCGGTCGCCGAGAACGATGTGCGTCGGGCGATCGCGGCGGGTGCCGACGGCGTCGTCATCGGTGCGCTCGGCGCCGACGGACTGCTCGACATCCCCGCCATGCGCCGCCTCCGCGACGCCGCGGGGGGAGCATCCGTCACGCTGCACCGCGCGATCGACGTGAGCGTCGACCCCGTCGCGACGCTCGCCACCGCCCGGTCGCTGGGCCTGCGCCGGGTGCTGACCTCGGGCGGTGCCTCGACGGCGATCGACGGTGTCGACACGCTGCGCGCTCTGGTCGCCGAGGCGGCGGGAGAGATCGAGATCATGGCGGGCAGCGGGGTGGATGCCGCCAGCGTCCGCGCGCTCGTCGAGACCGGCGTCGACGCACTGCACTTCTCGGCCAAGCGCACCGTGCGCGAGGACGACGGTCAGGCGCGCGACGGCGTGCGCATGGGATCGGCATCCGACGGCGTCGGCGGCTACGAGGTCACCGATCTCGAGATCGCGCAGGGGATGGTCGACGCACTGGTGCAGTGACGCTCCGCGACCCGGATCAGTGACGCTCTGACGCTCTCGTCAGTAGGGTGGGGGCGTGACGGATACGCGCGAGTTCACGGATGCTCACGGCATCGCCATCGTCTACGACGTGCACCCGGCGGTGGGTGACGCGCGGGGAGTCGTGCAGCTGCTGCACGGAGTGGGCGAGCACGCGGGCCGCTACGGCGCCCTGATCTCGGCCCTGACCGAGGCCGGCTTCTTCGTGTACGCCGACGATCACCGTGGCCACGGCCGCACCGGCATCCGCCAGCATGGGGGCCCCGCCAAGCTCGGCCGCCTCGGCAAGGGCGGTCTGACCGCCGCCAAGGACGCGATCTGGCAGCTCACCGGCATCATCAAGGACGAGCATCCCGATCTGCCGCTCGTGCTGCTCGGCCATTCGTGGGGCTCGTTCCTCGCGCAGATGCTGGTGAACGATCATCCCGAAGCCTGGGATGCCGTGATCCTCTCGGGCTCTGCGCTGCGGATGCCCGGCTCCCTCAACGCCGCGCCGCTGAATGCGCGCTGGGCGGGTCCCGACGCCACCGGGCTCGAATGGCTGAGCCGCGACCCCGCCGTGTGGACGCAGTTCGACGAGGACCCGCTCACCACCGACGTGCCGCTGCTGAAGCTCTTCGGCCCGATCGAGGCGGCCAAGCTCTACGGGCGCCCGCGCAAGAACCTCGGCCGCGACATCCCGATGCTTCTGCTCGTCGGTCGCGACGACTCCGTCGGCGGCCCGCGCAGCGTGCACAAGCTCGCCGACGAGTACCGCACCCGGTCGGGACTCACCGATGTCACCACGCTGGTGTATCCGGATGCCCGACACGAGATCTTCGCGGAGCTGCAGCAGGACGAGGTCCGCGCCGACGTGCTGTCGTGGCTCGACACGCACATCCCCGCACGCTGACCCACGCCGCACGCTCCCACCCCGCCCGCTCCCGCGCGTCCGCGTGTTACGCCCCGTGAACGGGTGTTACAGCGGGTGAATCCGCGTGACGTCCCCCCGGCATATCGGTCTCCTCTCCGCATAGATTCGCGGCGAGAGGGAGGTGCGTGGTGGGTTTCGAAGACGAGTGGCGTGCATGGCACGAGTCGCGAGAGCGATATGCCGGGGCGGAGTACGGACCTGCCGCGCTCGAGTCGACGAACTGGCTCATCACCGAGCCCGCCGCGGTGGAGGGAGTCCCTGGGCTCTGGGCGCTGACCGGTGACGGGGGGATCCGCGGAAGCGACCTCGGGGCGGGCGGCTCGGTGGTCACGCTGCGGGGTGGCGAGACCCTGCGGCTGGGCCGCCGAGAGCTGAGGGTGTTCGATCGGAGGGGCTCGGTGGCGCTGAGGGTGTTCAACCCCCGGCGGCGCGAGCGCGAGCACTTCAGCGCGATCGACGCGTATCCGCCACGGGAGGGCTGGCGGATCGCGGCATCGTTCGAGCAGACGCCCGGTGAGACCATCACGATCACCGCGATCGACGGTCAGGCGGCCGAGACGGAGCTCGCCGGGCGTCTGCACTTCGAGCTCGACGGCATCCCGCTCACCCTGCACGCGACCCGCACCCCGCAGGGCAGCCTGAGCGCGGTGTTCGCCGACGGGACGAACGGCATCGAGACGTACCGCTTCCGGTTCCTGCCGATCGACGAGCCCGCGGCCGACGGATCGGCGGTCATCGACTTCAACCGCGCCTACCTTCCCCCGTGCGCGTTCTCGGACCAGTACCTGTGCCCGCAGCCACCAGCGGGCAACCGCTACTCGCTGCCGATCCGCGCCGGTGAGCGCGTGGTCGTGCTCGGCGGGTGAGACCCCGCCCCGCACGCCCCGCCCTGCGTGCTGCCGACGTTTCCGTCGACCCGCTTCCGTCCGGCCGGGCACCGCGCGCCTTAAGCTGTAACCGTGCACGGTGAATACAAGGTTCCAGGCGGAAAGCTCGTCGTCGTCGACCTCGATGTCGAGGACGGCAGGATCGCTCGCTTCCACCTCGCCGGTGACTTCTTCCTCGAGCCCGACACGGCGCTCGACGACATCGACGCGGCGGTGACCGGGCTGCCGGTCGAGTCGGATGCCACCGCCATCGCCGCCGTGGTCCGCGACGCTCTGCCCGAGGGCGCCCAGCTGCTCGGTTTCACGCCCGAGGCCGTCGGCACCGCGGTGCGCCGCGCTCTGGTGACCGCGCCGGGGTGGAACGATTTCGACTGGGAGATCGTGCACGAGAAGGCGGTCTCGCCGCGCATGAACCTCGCTCTCGATGAGGTGCTCACCTCTCGCGTGGGTGAAGGGCGACGGCGCCCCACCCTGCGCATCTGGGAGTGGGACCAGTCGGCGGTCGTCATCGGCTCGTTCCAGTCGTACCGCAACGAGGTCGACCCCGAAGGCGCCGAGCGCCACGGCTTCGACGTCGTCCGCCGCATCTCGGGTGGGGGCGCGATGCTCATGGCAGCGGGCCAGATCATCACCTACTCGCTCTACGTGCCGGCGTCGCTCGTGCAGGGCATGACCTTCGCCGACTCGTATGCGTTCCTCGACGACTGGGTGCTGCAGGCGCTGCGCTCGCTCGGCATCGACGCGGTCTACCAGCCCCTCAACGACATCGCCAGCTCGTCGGGCAAGATCGGCGGAGCCGCGCAGAAGCGTCTCGCCAACGGGGGAGTGCTGCACCACGCGACCCTCTCGTACGACATCGACGGTCAGATGATGACCGAGGTGCTGCGCATCGGCCGCGAGAAGCTCAGCGACAAGGGCACGACGTCGGCGGCCAAGCGGGTCGACCCGCTGCGCAGCCAGACCGGCCTCTCTCGTGCCGACATCATCGAGCGCTTCATCGACACCTTCCGGTCGCTCACCTCGGCAGAGGACGGCACGATCACCCCGGACGAGTACGCCGATGCCGAGGCGCTGGTGGAGTCGAAGTTCGCCACCGACGCATGGCTGCACCGGGTTCCGTGATCGACGACCCGGGGGCTCTCGTCCCCGGCGCCGTCTCGATCATCCAGGGCGACAACCTCTCCGTCGCGGCAACGCTGCCCTCGGCGTCGTTCACGCTCGTGTACCTGGACCCGCCGTTCAACACGGGCCGCGCGCAGGAGCGGCAGGTGGTCACCGCGCGACGCACGTCCACGATTCCGCACGATCCCGCTGCCGACGGCGGTGACGGCGCGGAATCCCGGGGTCCGGGCGCCGAGGCCGACCCGCTCCTGCCGAACTCCGAACCGGCGACGGCGACCGAGGTGCGGCACGGCTTCCACGGCCACGAGTACGAGCGGGTTCGCGGCATGCTGCGCACCTACGACGACCGCTTCGACGACTACGGCGCGTTCCTCATGCCGCGGCTCGAGGAGGCATGGCGGCTGCTGGCCGACGACGGCACGCTCTACCTGCACCTCGACTACCGCGAGGCGCACTACGCCAAGGTCATGCTCGATGCGGTGTTCGGACGCGACTGCTTCTTGAACGAGCTCATCTGGGCGTACGACTACGGCGCGAAGTCCCGCCGACGGTGGCCCACCAAGCACGACACGATCCTCGTGTACGTCAAGAATCCGCGAGAGTACGTGTTCAACAGCGACGACGTCGACCGCGAGCCCTATATGGCGCCGGGGCTCGTCACCGCCGAGAAGGCGGCCCGCGGCAAGCTGCCCACCGATGTCTGGTGGCACACGATCGTGCCGACGACCGGGCGTGAGAAGACGGGCTACCCGACGCAGAAGCCCGAGGGCATCCTGCGGCGGATCGTGCGGGCGTCCAGTCGACCGGGAGACCGCGTGCTCGATCTCTTCGCGGGCAGCGGCACGACCGGGGCGGTGGCCTCGGCTCTGGGGCGCGATGCCGTGCTCGTCGACGACAACCCCGCTGCCGTGCGGGTCATGACGGAGCGGATGCCGCACGCCGAGGTGAGGCGCGCCGGAGAGTAGTCCCCGAACCCAGAAACGGAAGACAGGCATGACCGAGTACGTCGAGGTGCAGACCGCCGCGGGGCGGGTTCGCGGGCGCTGGCGCCCCGGCGCGGGAGGGGACGGTGCCGCGCGGTCGGCGGCGTTCCTCGGCATCCCGTTCGCGGAGGCGCCGATCGGCGCCCTGCGGTTCCAGGCGCCGGTGCCGAAGGCGCCCTGGGAGGGCGTGCGGGACGCACTCGAGTTCGCGGCGACCGCGCAGCGGGGCGACCCCGGTGTGACGCTGATCCCCGAGCCGAGCGTCGAGGGCGAGTCGACGCTCAACGTGAACGTCTTCACCCCCGACCCCGAGGCGTCCGGCCTGCCCGTGCTCGTCTGGATCCACGGCGGCGGATACTTCGCCGGATCCCCGGCGAGCCCCTGGTACGACGGTCGCGCCTTCAACCGCGACGGCGTGGTCACCGTGTCGATCTCGTACCGGCTCGGCGTCGACGGCTTCGGCTGGATCGAGGATGCACCCTCGAACCGCGGCGTGCGCGATTGGCTCCTGGCCCTCGAGTGGGTGCAGCAGAACATCGCCGCGTTCGGGGGCGACCCCGGGCGCGTGACGATCGCCGGGCAGTCTGCCGGGGGCGGGGCCGTGCTCACTCTGCTCGGCATGGAGAAGGCGCAGCACCTGTTCCACGGCGTCTATGCGATCTCGGGTGCGCTCGGAGACGTGTCCGAGGCCCGTGCCGAGGCGTTCGGGCGTGCGCTCGCCGCGTCGGCGGGGGTCGCTCCGACCGTCGCCGGGCTCTCGACGCTGTCGGAGGATCGTCTGCTCGCTCTGCAGAAGAAGGCCACGCAGCTCGGCCCGTCATCGATGACCACCATGATCGAGGAGGGGCTGCCGCTCGGTCCCGCCATCGATGGCGACCTGCTGCCGCGGCCCACCCGGGAGTCGCTGCGCGCCGGTGTCGGTGCCGACAAGCCGCTCGTGATCGGCGCCACCGACGACGAGTTCACGATGGCGTTCGCGGGCGGGGCGGCGAAGGCGCTGCGATGGGTGCCGCAGGCCGTGCTGCTGAACAGGTTCGGGGTGCGCAGGAGCATCCGAGCGGAGTACCTCGCCGCCAATGCCGACGTCGCCCGCCTCGGCAAGGCCCGCCTCGCGGGGCGGGTGCTCACCGACCGGATGTTCCGCACCACCGTGCCTCGTATCGCGGCCGACCGTGGTGATGCGCCCACCTGGGTCTACCGGTTCTCGTGGCCGTCGGGGCGCTTCGGTTTCGCCGAGCACTGCCTCGACGTGCCGTTCTTCTTCGACTGCCTCGACGGGCCGTCGATGGATGCCCTGGCCGGACCGAACCCGCCGCAGGCGCTCGCCGACGCGGTCCATGGCGCCGCCGTGGCGTTCGTGTCGACCGGTGACCCCGGCTGGGTGGGGCACGAGGGCGATTCCGGGATCGCGCGCGTCTACGACGTGCCGACCCGCGACGTCGCCGATGCCTATGCATCGGTGCGCGCGCTGCTCTGATGCCACTTCTCGTCGAGCGGCACGAGGACGAGTGGGGCGTCGAGTCAGCACACCGGGGAGATCCGCCTGAGGCTGTCCTCCGAAGAGAGGACAGACGTCGGATCGCCGATCACGCCAGAATGCAGGAATGACCACGAGGATCAGCAGTGCAGCGGCGGGAGTGCTCGTCTGTCTGCTGTTCGGCACGGCGACCCTTCTCTCGGGATGCGTCGCTCCGACAACCGACACCGTCGAGTCGGCATCGGCGATCACGCCGGCGCCGGGCGCGTCCTCGACGCGGGAGCCGGCCGCTTCTCCCACGACGGGACCGACGCCCGGGCCCCTGCCGTCGGCCGAGCCCACACCGAGGTGCATGCGCGCGGACGGCGGGGGAATCATCCTGTCCAGCGGACTGCTCAACGAGGACCTGTATTCGCGCATGCACGATTACGGAGCTCGGGACGGTGCGGCCGGCACCGCACACTATGCCGACGACGGCTCACTCGTCTCCTATGAAGTCGCGTCCGGCGATTTCAACGACGCGATCCTGGACCGGTTCTGTGTCGGCTTCTACTACCTCGACGCACTGAACTCGGTGCGACGTGGAGGGGGCAGCTCTGTGGATCCGACGCGCGTCGTATACCCTCCGGATCTTCACGTCGGCGACATTCTGAATCTCAGTCCCTACACGATCACGACCGTGGGTGACGTCAACGGTGAGGTCTTCGCCTACGAGGTCATCTTCAACCTGCCGCCGCAGCGGTGACGCCCGGAACGAGCTTTCCCGGGCGGCGCCACTGCGTACCTCTCTTGCGGGAGTCGCATCATCATCCACCCCAGCCGCGACCGCAGTGCGCTAGACAGTCTCTATGCGAACCGGAAAGCCCGCGGCGCACGCTCGTCGTCCGCGACGGACGCGACGGACCCTGCTGATCATCGGGGTCGTCCTCGTCGTCGTGCTCGCGCTCGCCGCAGCGGAGTTCGCCCGTCGGTACGTCGAGGGTCGAGCAGACCTCGCAACTGATCCTGCGTTCTACGCTCTGCCCTCGCCGGTGCCTTCCGCTGATCCGGGAACGATCATCCGCATGGAGGCCATCGCGAGCGCTCCCGCCGGTTCGAGCGCCTGGCGGGTGATCTATCACTCGCAGAACCTCGCGGGCGATGACATCCCGGTCTCGGGTGTCGTGATCGTTCCGGATGATCCGGCCCCCGGCGGCGGTCGGACTGTGATCGCCTGGGCGCATCCGACGACTGGAGCGGCCGCGAGGTGCGCGCCATCGCTCGGGCTCGACCCTTTCCAGTACATCGAGGGGCTGCACGAACTGCTGGCCGAGGGCTACGCGATCGCTGCAACCGACTATCCGGGCCTCGGAGTGGAAGGTGAGTCCTCGTACCTCCTCGGCGTTCCGGAGTCGAACAGCGTTCTGGACATCGTGCGCGCCGCTCGCCAGATCGACGATGCCGATGCGAGCAGCCGTGTCGTGCTGTGGGGTCACTCGCAGGGCGGCCAAGCCGTTCTCTTCGCCGCGCAACGAGCCGCCTCCTACGCCCCGGAGCTCGAGGTGCAGGGTGTTGCGGTCGCCGCCCCCGCGGCCGATCTGAACGCGCTGATGACCGACGACATCGTGAACCTCTCCGGGGTCACGATCGCCTCCCTCGCGATACCCGCCTACACGGTCGCGTACGAGGATCGCTTCACCTCAGACGAGATCACCGCGATTCTCACCCCCGCCGGCGCGAAGGCCACACCGGACATGGCAGAGCTCTGCCTGCTCACCCAGACCAAGGAGCTGCATGCGATCGCAGATCCCCTCGTCGGCGGGTACGTCACCAGCGACCCAGCCACCACGGAGCCGTGGCAGACCCTGCTCAGAGAGAACAGCGCGGGCGGTCAACCTCTGACCGTTCCCGTGTTCGTCGGCCAGGGTGAAGCCGATGAGCTGGTTCTTCCCAGCGCCACGGAGAAGTACGTCGAGCTCCTCTGCTCACAACAGGCGGATGTGACCTTCCACCGCTATCCGGGCGTGACCCACGGGCTCGCGGCGTACGCGGCCCTGCCCGACCTGCTGCTCTGGCTGCCCACTCTCGGCGGCTCGCGCGCACCGGCCGCCGACTGCGCCGGATGAACCGAACGATGCTCGCCGCCCTGTGATTCACGGGCGGGGTGCGGGCCTTCCCTCCCGCGCCCACCGATATGGTGAGCGATTCGACTCCGCTACCGATGACCCAGGCACACGGGTGCTAGCCCACCGACATCGGTTCGGTTCGGAGGTCCACGGATCCGAAGGGGAACGGGTAGAAGAACGTTCCCGTTCCGTCCCAGTCGGTGATCGGGATCAGCGCGAACCAGATCTGGCTGATCACGACGGAGGCGATCGCCAGGATCGCGACCGCGGCGGCCGCCCTGTCGAGGTAGCGGATCGCCGAGGGGGCGTCTGCCGCCCGGCGGAGCACCATCGTGATCGCGGTGAAGACGATCACGGCGAGTGCGATGAAGATCACCGGGCTGGGATGCAGGTCGAGATACACGCACATCGGCGCGGTGTCCGTCGGGTTGCCTGCGGCATCCAGGAAACCGCCGTCGGCCGAGACGCCTCCGGGGCAGTAGCCCTTTCCGCTCGTCATGAACAGCGAATAGCCCAGGGCGGCGGCCGCGCCGACCACGAGCAGGCGTCGAAGGCGGGCGATGATCTCGAATCCGGGCAGAGAAGACGCTGTCGCCGATGCTTCCGGCCTCGAAATCTGAGTCATGATGCCCCCCGGCGCTCTGCACGCGACACTCTCGCACGCTGTGCACACGACACTATCGTCGCCGCGATCTGCAGCACACGCTGGTGCCGGGATGCTGAGAGGGCGCTCTCGCCGAGATGCTTCTCTTCCGCTGCGGGCATCACCCGAGTACGGCGCACGCGACTGACGCCCGTCTCACCATGTCGTCGACGTCCTCAGGCGATGTAGATCTTGCGCAGTGTCTCGGTGACCGTCCACACGGTGCGCTGCCCCGCGGCCAGCCGCACGACCGAGCCCGCGGCGACCTCGATCGCGGGCAGCGCCGGCTCGACGAACTCGATGCGGGCGCGGCCCGAGAGCACGACGAACACCTCATCGACCTCGGTGTCGGATGCGGTGCCCGGCGTCATCTCCCAGATGCCGACCTCGACACCGCCGACCGTGGTCAGCTCGTGCACGGCGGCCGTCGGCGCGCCGATGATCACCTCGACCGCGGGCAGCGCTTCGTGCGCGAGCGGCAGCGCAGCCGCATCCACCGCCTCGCCGGGCGCGAGTCCGCTCACGAGTCGAACCCCATGCCGACGGCATCCAGCGTCTTGAGGAACAGGTTGCGCTTGCCCTCGTTGTGATCGGCCCGGTTCATCGCCGCGCGCACGAGGTTGACGCCGATCGAGGCGACCGGCTCGGGCGGGAACGGGATCGGCTTCTCACGCACCATCGCGAGTTCGGTGCGCTCGGTCGGCTCGCCCGACAGCTTGTCGAGCATCACGTCGGCGGCGAACCGGGCTGCGCCGACTCCGAGTCCGGTGAAGCCCGTCGCATACGCCACCCGTCCTCTGCGAGCCGTGCCGAAGAACGCGCAGAAGCGGCTCGACGAGTCGATCGCTCCGGCCCACCGGTGGGTGAAGCGCAGGCCCTCGAGCTGCGGGAAGGTGGTGAAGAAATGCGAGGCGAGCTTGCGGTGGCTCTCGGCGCGGTCCTCGTACTCGGGGCGCACCTTGCCGCCGAAGTGGTAGACCGCGTCGTATCCGCCGAACAGGATGCGGTTGTCCGCCGTCAGCCGGTAGTAGTGGAACTGGTTGGCGCTGTCGGCGAGGCCCTGCCTGTGCGACCAGCCGATCGCCGCGAGCTGCTCGTCGGTCAGCGGCTCGGTCATGAGCACGTAGTCGTACACGGGCACGGTCATCAGGCGGTTGCGCTTGAGCAGAGAGGGGAAGACGTTGGTGGCGAGCGCCACGGCATCCGCGGTCACCCGGCCGCCTTCGCGGGTCACGAGCGTGATCGGGCCCGAGCCGTCGCCGATCACCTCGCGCACGAGCGCGTGCTCATAGATCTCCACGCCCAGGTCGACGGCGACGCGCGCCAGTTCGAGTCCGAGCTTCGCGGGGTGCACGAGGGCCGTCCCCTCCCGCTCCCAGGCTCCGGCGAGGAAGGTGTCGGAGTGCACCTCGGCCTGCACGGCATCGCGGTCGAGGAAGCCCTCCTCCTCGCGCAGCCACTCGACCTGGTGCGGCTCGACGGCGACGGCGAGCTGCCCGGTGCGCTCGAAGTCGACATCCATGTCGTATCGCTTCACCGTGCGCTCGATGCCGTCGAGGTTCTCGAGCCCGAGCTCTTCGAGGCGGTCGATCTCCTGTGGCCAACGGGTCAGCCCGTTCTCGTGCCCGTGCGTGAGGCTGGCCTCGCAGAAGCCGCCGTTGCGTCCGGACGCGGCCCAGGCGATGCGCGACGCCTCGAGCAGCACGACGCGGCGTTCGGGGTCGCGCTCCTTCGCGCGCACGGCCGTCCACAGTCCGGCGTACCCGCCGCCGACGATGGCGAGATCGGCCGTGACGGCTCCGGTCAGAGCCGGGTGCGAGTCGCGCTCGACATCGTCGAGCCAGAACACGCTCAGCGCGGTGTCGCGCAGCGAGGCGTCGATCACGGCATCCGCAGGGCGGCGCCGTTCGAAGACCGTGGTTCCCATGCTGTTCTCCTGCTCTCCGGGCTCGCGCGTCAGCGCGTGCCCCAGTTGTAGAGGTCTTTGTAGAGCCCGGCGTAGAGCAGGCTCTCGGTGTGGGTCACGCCCGGGATCGTGCGGATGCGCGTGGCGATGAGATCGAGCAGGTCCGCATCGCTCTCGCAGACCGCCTCGACGAGGATGTCGAACGTGCCGAGCGTCGCGACGACGTAGGCGAGCTCGGTGATCTTCGTCAGCTCCTCAGCGACGAGGCGCGGATCGCCGGTGACGCGGATGCCGATCATCGACATGCGGTGGAATCCCAGCTGCATCGGGTCGGTGACGGCGACGATCTGGATGACGCCCGCCTCGGTCATGCGCTGCACCCGCTGGCGCGCGGCGGCCTCGCTGAGCCCGACCTCGCGACCGATCTCGGCATAGGGCCGCCGCCCGTCCTCCTGCAGCAACTCGATGATGCGCTTCGAGATGTCGTCCAGAGGTGGCTGCTTGCGCGGGGTGCTCATATGGCGATATTGACAGCAAGATGGCGCTCACGCAACCGATTCCGTTGTCTGATCGCGTGATGACCGATGTTCTCGACATGGTCACTCGGGACGAAAATGAGCGGTGCGTGGAATGCTGGATCGGTGAGACGCGATGTGTCATGCTGGGCGGGCACCGAATCCGGGGGATCACCATGGCACGACCGCTCGCAGGTCCGCAGACGTTGCTGCGCACGCTGAACGGGCGGGCGATCCTCGAGACCCTCGCTCGCCGCGGGCCCCTCACACGGGCGGAGCTGATGGCCGAGACGGGGCTGTCGCGCACGGCCGTCACACAGGTGCTGCGGATGCTCGAAGCGGCGACCGCCGTCGCCCCGGCCGGCGTCGATCGCGAGACCCGCGGACCCGCGGCAGGCCGCGTCGCCCTGCACCCGCAGCTCGGATTCGCCGCGGCGGTGCACGTCGACGGTCAGGGAGCCCACGTGGTGCTGGTCGACCCGACCGGTGCCGTCCGTGCCGAAGACCACGCCCCGCTGCCCGTTCATGTCGACCGCGTCGAGGTCATCGCCGAGGCCGTCGAGAGGTGTCTTCGCTCCGTGCGAGGCCCCCTCCACCTCGTGGTGGTCGCAGTCCCGGGGATCGTGACGGCCGACGGCGGCATCCGCGATGATCAGGGCCCCGACGGCGGCGCGTTCCGCTGCGCACTCGAGACCCGTCTCGGATGCTCCGTGCGCGTCGAGAACGATGTGAATCTCGCGGCGCTCGCCGAGCTCACTGCCGGGTCCGGCGCCGCGCTGGCCAGCTTCGCGCTGCTGCTGCTGCACGAGGGCCTCGGTGCGGGGATCGTGCTCGACGGCTCGCTGCATCGCGGATTCTCCGGCGTCGCCGGCGAGGTCATGTACCTCCCGCAGACGCCGGTGCCGATCGGTGCCCCGGTGCTCAGCGACGATGTCGTCCGCGACCTCGCACTCGTGCACGGCCGTGATCCGCAGGATCCGATCGTGCGACACCTCGATGCGGCGGCCGACGGCGATGAGGCCGCGCAGGCGATGGTCGCCGAGATGGCGCGGCGCCTCACCCTCGTGGCCGGCACGATCGCACTCGTTGTGGATCCCGAGGCGTTCATCCTGGCGGGCACGGCCGCGCATCCGGTGCTCGTCGAGGCGGTGGGTCGAGAGGCCGACGGCCTCTCGGCGCGTCTGCCGCTGCGGTTCCTCGTCTCCTCCTTCGGTCCCGAAGCTCCTCTCGTCGGCGCCGCCGACGAGGCGGGGGCGGCTCTGCGTGCCACGGTCTTCGCCCAGCTGGTCCCCTCGGTCGAGCGGCAGCCCGCCGCTCGCAAGGCCTAGTCGGCAGGGCGGCACATGACCTCGGATCTCGTGGATCGACTCGGATTCGCCCCCGGCACCAGGGCGGTGATCATCAACGCCGACGACTTCGGCATGTGCCACGCGGCGAACACCGCGATCTCCGGCCTGCTCCGTGCGGGCGACATCGACTCGACCACGCTGATGGTGCCGTGCGCCTGGGCGCCCGAGGCCCTGTCTTTCGCCGCGTCGCGCACCGACCTCGACATCGGTGTGCATCTGGTGCTCACGAGCGAGTGGACCGACTACCGCTGGAGGCCGCTCACGGGTATCGCGAGCACGCTCGTCGACGATGCCGGGTACTTCCCGGCCGGTGCGCTCGCCGTCGAGCAGCGCGCATCGGTCGACGACGTCGTCGCCGAGATCGCCGCCCAGCTGCAGGCGGCACTCGACGCGGGTGTCGACGTCACGCACCTCGACAATCACATGGGCTCGGTCTACGGGCTGCTCACCGGTCGCGACTTCCTCGCGCCGGTGCTCGCCCTCGCCGCGCGTCACGGACTCCCGTTCCGCCTGCCACGGGTCATGGAAGGGGCGGATGCCGCGCTGGCCCGCCGTCTCGAGCAGGTCGGCGCCGCGGCGGATGCGCTCGGCGTCGAGATCGTCGACCGCCTGTGGACGCATCCGTTCGAGGAGGTGCCGGGCGAGAGCTACGAGCAGGTGCGGGACGGATTCCTCGCCCTGCTGCGCGCCGTGCCGGCGGGAGTGACCGAGATCTACCTGCACCCCATGGTCGACGACGACGAGCTGCGGGCGGTCGTGGACTTCGCCGCGGTGAAACGCGGACACGAGCTGCGCCTCCTCGCCGACCCGCTCGTGCGGAAGGCCATCGCCGACGAGGGACTCGTACGCATCGGGTGGCGCGCGCTGCGTGATCTGCAGAGGAGCCCTGTCGCATGACCTCCCTGACCACGCGCCTGCGCGAGCGTCGTCTGGACGGCGCACCCACCCGCGCCCAGACGATCGCCTTCGGGGCCTCGGGCTTTCCCACGCAGCTCATGGCGCAGACGTTCTCGGCCTTCGTCGTGTACTTCTACGTCACACACCTGGGGGTCGCTCCGGCGTGGGTCGCCGGTGCCCTGGTCGCCCACGGAGTGCTGAGCGCCGTGCTGAACCCGGTGGTGGGCACGCTCTCCGATCGCATCCGCACGCCCTGGGGTCGTCGCATCCCGTGGATCGGTCTCGGCATCGTGCCGCTCGTGGTCGCGTTCGCGCTGATCTGGATGCCGCCTGCCCTGCCCACCGGGGGGCTGATCGTCTGGTTCCTCGTCGCCGTCGCCGTGTACGACATCGCCTTCGTCGTCGTGGTGCTCAACATCTCCGCGCTGTTCCCCGAGATCTTCCGCACCACGGGGGAGCGTGCACGGGGCAATGTCCCTCGGCAGGTGTTCGCGATCCTCGGCATGGTGCTGGGAACGGCCGGCGCCCCCGCTCTCTACGGGTGGATCGGCTGGCCCGGCATGGCGATCGTGCTCTCCGTCGTCTGCCTGGGCCTGCTCGCGTGGTCGTTCTTCGGCGGCATGCTCGAGCGCCGGGTGCCCGAGGCGACGTCCGAGGCCATGAGGTGGGGTGCACAGTTGGCGTACACCTTCCGCAACCGTGCATTCGTGCCCTACGTGCTGGGGTCGCTCTTCACGCAGACGGCGATCGCGGTGATCCTCGCGGGGCTCCCGTTCTACGTCCGCTACTCGCTGCACGCCGCAGAGGGGCAGGGCAGTGTGCTGCTCGGCGCGATCTTCGTCACGGCGATCCCGTCGATCGTGCTCTGGAGCGCAGTGGTCCGTCGCACGACACCGCGCACGGCGCTGCTGTGGAGCGTGGCGGTGTTCGGGCTCGCCGTGCTCGCCTACCTGCTGCCGGCGAGCGTGCTCGCCGCGGCACTGGTCGGTGTGGGTGTCGGCGTGGGAGTGGGCGGACTCCTGCAGCTGCTCGAGGTGGTGCTCGCGCAGATCATCGATGAGGATGCCGTGCGGACGGGGCACCGTCGGGAGGGTGCCTACTTCGGGGTCAACGGTTTCGTGGTGCGCGGGTCGGTGGTGCTCCAGGCTCTGGTCGTCGCTGCGGTGCTGACAGTCTCGGGGTTCGACGCCTCGCTGGGGGAGGCGCAGCCCGACGCGGTGGATGTCGGGATCCGCGTGATGGTCGCCGTGGTTCCGCTCGTGTTCAGCGCGCTCGCATGGCTCTGCTTCTTCGCGTATCCCATCCGCACGCAGGACGTGTGATGCTCGACGGGGCACGCGACACGCCCGGCCGATCGCAGTGATTTGCCGGATCCCTGGGATCCGCGTAACTTATTACTTGTTCGCCCCACAGGGAAGCGGAGAGGCCGAGAGCCTTACCCCCCTCAAGCGGAGAACCACCTCCAACTGATCAGCTCCTCGGAGCGGGTCGCAGACACACTTCTGTCTGACTTGGAGCTTCCACCTCGGAGAAACGGTCGATTTGACAGCGACTCCGAAACGGATAAGCTAGTGAAGTTGCCTCGGAGCGCTAAGCCCGAAGCCGCAGATCTGGTTCTGAGCCTCACGGCGTGTCGATTTGACAGCCGGAACGGTGAAGATAAGATAGAGAAGTTGCCCTTCGGGCCTGGTTGTGATGACTGGGTCGTGGGAGCATCCGATCCTTGAGAACTCAACA
>NZ_JABXGD010000045.1 GCF_022627955.1 Microbacterium sp. C5A9 | reverse complement strand
ACGACCACGGCCTCCACCCGCCGGAACACCGCCCCCGCCGACACCAGCACGTCGACACGCTCCGCCTCGGTCAACCCCGCCAACGCGGTGTCGGCGAGCACCTCATCGAGGCAGGCGACGGCCTGATCCAGAAGAGTGCGAGTGCGGGTGGGCATGACCCCATCCAACCCGCCACCACCGACATTCCCACCCCGAAACCCGCCACTATTCGA
>NZ_JABXGD010000044.1 GCF_022627955.1 Microbacterium sp. C5A9 | reverse complement strand
GGCGTGCGCCTATTGGACCTCGCGGCGGATCAACGCTGCTGCTGATCGCGATGACGTCGAGGCGGTGACGCGGCTGATCAACGGGGGCCTGAATGGCATCGACGATCGCCGCCAGCGCCTGGCGCGCGCGAAGGCGATCCTGCTGTGACCGGCGCCACGCGATTGCTTCGGCTCTGGCCGGCAGTGCTAGTCCTGCTGGTCGGGCTATGGATATGGCGGCTCGACACAC
>NZ_JABXGD010000043.1 GCF_022627955.1 Microbacterium sp. C5A9 | reverse complement strand
CGTCGAGGGGGACGAGGAGGAAGACCTTGCCGCGCACCTTGTACACATGCCACTCGGGGCCGAACGGGTTCTCGCGAGCGGACCCGGGGAGCTCTTCGGGCCGCTCCGTGGCGACCGCGATCAGCTGGTTGGCATCCATGCGCTCAGAACTGCCGTTCCGTGGGTGCGTCCCACGTGCGTCTGTCGCTCTCGGGAGTCGCGGCCCCGGCTTTGTCGTCGCTGCGCGGACCCA
>NZ_JABXGD010000042.1 GCF_022627955.1 Microbacterium sp. C5A9 | reverse complement strand
GCCGTGCACCGTCTGGCCAAGATCGGGCAGCAGGGCGAGGATTACCGGCCATTGGGCCGATGCGTCGATGAAAAGGCGATCGTCAACGCGGCGGTCGGCCTGCTGGCGACCGGCGGCTCGACCAACCATCTGATCCACCTGCCCGCCATCGCGCGGGCGGCGGGGATCATCATCGACTGGGAGGATATGGACCGCCTCTCGGCCGCCGTGCCGCTGATCGCGCGGGTCTATCC
>NZ_JABXGD010000041.1 GCF_022627955.1 Microbacterium sp. C5A9 | reverse complement strand
TATCATGGCAAGGTCATCGGCCTGGGCGCGGGAAGCGGCAACGCCTTCGCGCTCCTGCCCCCGCAGAATGCCAGCGGCAACTGGATCAAGATCGTCCAGCGCGTGCCGGTGCGGATCGGCCTGAACGCCAATGAGCTGCGCCAGAATCCCTTGCGCGTCGGCCTGTCCGCGACCGTGACGGTCGACACCGCCGACCAGCGCGGCCCGCGTATCGGAACCACCGCGACCCAGGCC
>NZ_JABXGD010000040.1 GCF_022627955.1 Microbacterium sp. C5A9 | reverse complement strand
GAAGAAGGCCTTGGCGAAATCGTCCAGCGACTTGCGGCCGTGGCTGAGCGCGCGTAGCTTGGCATCCACCGCCAGCCACAGCATCTGCCCGCCGCTGTAGTAGTCCTCGCTCATCTGCCAGCTGCGGTACGGCAGCGGCGCGCGATGCGCGGCGGTGGGATCGTTGGTGGTGTCCTCCAGCGAACGCCACTGGAAGCCTTCGCGGTTGCGGTCGTAGTTGGCCGCGGTCATCGCC